>CAWCDT010000009.1:0-18598 GCA_963794385.1 uncultured Gaiellaceae bacterium
CCGCTGTTATCTGCCGTCGCATGCCTTGGCATCCGCGGGAGCGGTTGCCAAGGCGCGCAAGGCGTCCGCTTCGCGACGGCAGGCTCGTCGTCCTGCCGTTGGTCTCCTGTCCGGCACGTCGATCATCACGGGAGCGCGGGAGGATTTAGATTCGAGCCGGCCGCCTCGCACCGGCCCGGCGGCTACACCCGTCGAGAAGGAGGGCCCAGTGAGAAAGCTGTTCGAGTTCGGTGGCTACGCCGCGGCGCTGATCCTGATCGTGTTCGGCATCGCCGCGCTCGTGCTCGGTGTCGTAGGTCGAAACGAGGTGCAGGACAATCTCGCCCGCGAGCAGATCGAGGGATCGCCGGACATGACGCCGGAAGGGATCCAGGAGGGCGCACAGGCGGCAGGTCTCGACGAGTCCGATCTCCCCGACTGCAGCGTCGCCGGCGAGTTGGTCGACACCGGCAGCGAGGCGAAGTGCTTCGCCGACTACATGCGGGTGCACGCACTCGAGGCGACGGGCGGCAAGGTCTACGCGGAGATGGGGCGCTACCTGACCGAAGACGGCGAGGAAACGAACGATCCGGCCGAAGCCGCCCAGGAGAACGGCACGCCGGTCTCGAACCAGGCGCGCGACATCTGGGTCACCGAGACCGCGCTCGCGACCGCCCTCTACATGGGCTTCTTCGCCGAGACGGTCTCGACCTTCAGCATCGTAGTCTCGATCGCGCTGATCATCGCTGGCATCGGGTTCGCTGTTCTCTCGTTCGCGGCCTTGCGCTGGCTGCCCGCCCAGGAAGCAAGACAGGCGGCTGCGGCAGGGTAAGAGAGAGGAGAGGAGCAGCCGAGCCCGACTCAAAATCCGAGAGAACCGCTCCGAACCGCTCGCGCGTACTGGCGCGTGCGGCCGCGAACGCGGCCGCCTTCAGGACTTGCGCGCCTTGGCATCCGCTCCTGCGGATGCCAAGGCATGCGACGGCAAAAAACAGCGGAGAGGGCGGGATTTGAACCCGCGACACGCCTTTCGACGCGTACGCGATTTCCAGTCGCGCTCCTTCGGCCGCTCGGACACCTCTCCGGGCGAGCGACAGCGTATCCGAGCCGGAGTCGGCTCTACCCCTGGGTGGACGCGACGACATAAGCGGCCACGTCCTGGATCTGCTGCTCGTCCAGCTGATTCGCGAACGCCGGCATCGCGCCCATGCCGTTCGTGACCCGGTCGACGACGAGCGCTGCATCGGGCTGCGATTCATCGAGGTTCGGCCCAACCGTTCCCGACGCCCCCGCCGCCTCGAGCGCGTGGCAGCTCCCGCAGCCCGCCGACGAGAAGACCGCCTCCCCGGCGGCAGCGTCGCCCGCCGGCTCCTCGGCCGGCTCCTCACCGGTCTCCGCGGGCTCCTCCCCGGTCTCGGCCGGCTCCTCTCCCGTCGCGGCCGGCTCCTCGCCGGTGGTGGCCGGCTCCTCCCCGTCGTAGCCGGCTCCTCGCCGGTCTCCGCGGGCTGGGTCTCGGCGGCCTCGGCGCCGTGCGCCTCCTCTTCCTCCTTCGCGAAGACGATCACCCCGGCCATCGTCACGATGAAGAGGAGAACCGTGATCAGCGAGAACAGGCCGAGCCGGTTCCCCGGGAAGTTCGGGTCGCGCCGCGGGAAGTAGAAGGACGAGAGGAGCGCGAAGACGATGAATGCGCCCGCGACGAGGCCGAGCCCGAGCTTGCCGGCGGTCGTGATCGCGACGAGCACGCGCCTGAACCTAACAACTCACAACCGGTCGAGCGGGGCCATCGTGAGGCCGAAATCCTTGAGCTGCTCCCAGTAGAGCTCGGCCCGCTCCTTGTGGCCCGACCAGACGACTGCGCGGCCGGCCGTGTGGATCCGATTCGCGTAGCTCATCCCCTGGTCGAAGCCGATCCCCGGCAGGACGGCGGCGAGCGCGTACGCCACGCCGTCAAACGTGTTGTGGTTGTCGTTCAGGACGATCACCTGCCAGGGCGCGTCGATTCCGCCGCCCGGCTCGCCGGTCTTCGGCTTGCGAACAGGTGTCTCGATGGTGCTCATCGGCGGGCACGCTAGCAACGCCGGTTAGGCTGCGCGAATGTCGCCGGAGGAACGTCTCGAACGCTACGCGCGCCTCGCGGTAGAGGTCGGTGCAAACGTCGGCGAGGGCCAGGTTCTCTGGCTGATCGCGTTCCCGGAGCACGCGCCGCTCGCACGTGCGATCGCCCGCTGCGCCTACGAGCGAGGCGCCCGATACGTCGACGTGGACTACAACGATCAGCACGTGCGCCGCGCCCGGATCGAGCACGCGGCCGAGGAGACGCTCGACTGGACGGCGCCGTGGATGCTCGAGAAGATCGACTTCCTCGCTCGGGAACGCGGTGCGCTGATCAGCATCGCCGGCGACCCCGAGCCGGAGCTGCTCGCCGACCTCGACGGCGGCCGCGTCGCGAAGACGCGGATGCGAGAGCTGATGGAGCGCTACCTGGACGCAATCAACCGGCGCCTGCTCAACTGGTCGATCCTCGCCTATCCGAACGAGGGCTGGGCGAACACGGTCTTCGGCGAGCCGGACGTGGAGCGGCTCTGGAGTGCCGTCGCCACCGCAACCCGCCTGGACGATCCCGACCCGGTCCAGGCATGGAACGCGCATCTCGACAAGCTCGCCGCCCGCGCGGCAGAGCTCAACGAGCGGCGCTTCGACCACCTCCGCTTCCGCGGGCCCGGCACCGACCTCACCGTCGGCTTGATCCCCGGCTCGACCTGGGTGAGCGGCGGCGGCGAGACGGTCGACGGCCGGCGCTTTGTCGCCAACATGCCTACCGAGGAGGTCTTCACGAGCCCGGACCGGCAGCGGACGGAGGGCACGGTCAGGTCGACGATGCCGCTCGCGCTCGCCGGCAACATCGTGCGCGATCTCGAGCTCCGCTTCGAGGGCGGGCAGGCGGTCGAAGTGAAGGCGAGCGCCGGTGCGGAGGTCATCCGCGAGCAGTTACGCCAGGACGACGGGGCCTCCATGCTCGGCGAGGTCTCTCTCGTCGACGGCGAGTCGCCGGTCGGGCGCAGCGGCCTCGTCTTCCTGAACACGCTTTTCGACGAGAACGCGACCTGCCACATCGCCTACGGCTCCGGGATCCTCGAGGCGATCCCGGACGGCGAGGACAAGAGCAAGGAGGAGCTCGCGGCGCTCGGCTTCAACGAGTCTTCGGTCCACACCGACTTCATGATCGGCGGGCCCGACGTCGAGGTCGACGGCATCGAGCCGGGCGGCACAGCCGTGCCGATCCTCCGCGGGGAGGCCTGGCAGCTCGGCTGAGACAAACGCCCGGTCACGCGTTCCGTCTTCGAACCGCTTCCCCGGGGGGCTCCTCGCGTCGCCGGCTCCGGTCAGGCGAGGCCGCGGCACCTGGGAGGGAATCCTTAGCGCTGCTTCCTTCCGGACCTGACGCGGTTCGGATGCTCCCAGTGCGCGGAACCCGACCATCGACGCCACGTGCGCGAGACCTGATCCCGTTGAAGCCGCCCTCGGACGGCATTCGGTCCCGCTGGAGCGGATGTCGGGTTCAGGGAACCGCTAACTCCCCACCTAGCGCGACCGGGCCAGAGGAGGGTAGCAGCATCGCTATCCTGTGGTTCCTCCCGGGCGCATAGCTCAGCGGGAGAGCGCTCGCTTCACACGCGAGAGGTCCCTGGTTCAATCCCAGGTGCGCCCACTCGAAAGCACCTGCAAACGCGCGATGGTGACGGCCGGCCGCAGGATCTCGCGTGCTTTGCATTGGGCTTGGTGAGGCCGGCCTCACCGCGTCGTCGCGGTCAGCCAGATGCGGTGTCTCTTTGAGGACGTCTCGTTCGTCTATTCGGTGAGGCACGGAAGTGGAAGGAGCTAGAGACATCACCGTCACCGAACGAGCGAAAGCGTCGTCGAGAGTTAGGCGCTGGGAGGCGTCTCTGTCGACCGCCGAGGCTCTCGCCGCGCTCGCCGGCCGGAGCCGCCCGCGCGCGCGGCGCGACGGACCCGCTGAGGGTCGGGCTCAGGTCCACGCCCGCCGATCGGGCGAGGGCTGGCTGCTCGGTAGCTGACCGGACGCAGTGGGTTACGTGATCAAGTCGAGTACGCTGGCCTCGTCTCTTGACCGAAAAGGTGAGTCGCGCATGAACAAGCCGCGCATCTTTCTCGGGTCGTCGGGCAAGCAGGCCAAACTGCTCCAGGCGATCACGCGCGGGCTCGAGGACGTCGCCGACGTCGAGCCCTGGACGACCACGTTCAACCCGGGGCGGTCCACCCTCGACCGGCTCGTCGAGCTCTCCCAGGAGGTCGATTTCGCCGCGTTCGTGTTCGCCCAGGACGACTGGACCACGACGGATGCGTCCCAGTCCGGCCAGGCGTCGCCGCGCGACAACGTCGTGTTCGAGGCCGGGCTGTTCGGCGGCGCGCTCGGCATCCGGCGCACGTTCATCCTCCACGCGAACGGTTCGAAGCTGCCGAGCGACCTGCTCGGGCTGACCTCCGTCCGCTACGACCCGGCCACCAGCCCGGCGGAGGTTCGCGCGATCAACCAGAAGCTCCGCAAGGCGATCGAGACCGAGGGTCGCCGCGGCCCGGTCGAGGGGCTGTGGTGGCAGCTCTCGCTCACCATGCGGAGCGAGGAAGAACCGTCGGCGGTGAGCCTCCTGCGCATCTCGCGGGACCGCGACGGTGGCCTGAACGTGAACGGCCGGTCCTGGCAGGAGGACGGCACCCTGTCGGCCCGCTACTGGAGCGAGGCGGCGAAGGAGCACAGGGATCCGGCCGGCATCTTCTACTACTGGAAGGGCGAGCGCCCTCGGCACCCGAACGCCCCGCAGCTCGAGGGCACCGGCGAGATCAGGGTGGAGACCGCCGACCGCGCCACCGGGTACTGGACGACACGGTCGGATCGCGACCCCGGGCTGAATGCCCGAACCGCCGGCGTCTACCTTCGAGCCGACCCCTCAGACCTCCAGGTGCTGGACGGCGGGAGCGAGGAGGAGCGGGCCGAGCTCATCGCGCAGCGCCTCCGGGAGTGGAAGTCGGCCGCGAACGCATTCTGAGCTAGCCGCTCTCATCCGTAAGTCGGCTTCCCGCTGGCGCGGTCACGTTGGCAGGGGGTAGTCGACGATGTAGACAGGCGCGCCGATTCTGGTGGTGTCGGCCGGGCCGCCGACTCCGTTGACCACGTGGTCGATCGTGCCGGCGCTGAGGTTCACCGTCATGACGTGATGCAGCTGGACACCCGGGGTTTCGGGGACCTCGAAGCCGTTCTCGGTGTGGATCGTCGGGTTGTTCCGGTTGAAGACGTAGACACCGCCACCGAAGAGCTTGTGCGTCCGCACCTGATCGCCGACCTTGTAGCCGGCCCAGCCCTCGACCCCGTCGTGCATCCAGTCCGCCTGGGTCGGGGGATCGTACGGCAGCTCGTTCTGGTACAGGATCGTGACGCCGTTCTCGCCGTTCCAGATGGTGTTGTACTCCTGGAAGTGCTCGACGAACAGGCCGGTCGCGGTCACGTTGTCACCGTTGACGATGACGCCGTTGCGGCCGATGTTGGTGTTCCAGCGCTCCGTGTCGGTGAAGCCCTCGACGCCGTGGTCGGCCCGCCACACCCACGTGTGGTCGATCAGGACGTCGTCGCTGTTGACCTCGAGCGCGACGTCGGCCTTGCCGATGTGCGGCCCGCCAACGCGGAAGTACACGTCCGAGAGCGTGGTCGGGTTGGACGGGTCGCCCTTGGAGTTCTGCTTGGCCTTCTTGCCGACCTGCAGGAGGATCGGCGACTCGACGGTGCCTGCGTCGATCGTGACGCCGGCGATGATGATGCCGGGGTCATCGGCGACCGTCAGCGGGATCGCCCCGTCGACCGCGGTGAGCGTCGCATGCCCCAGGCCGAGGACCACCGTGTTGGCGCGCTTCACGGAGATGCTCTTCCCGACCTCGTAGACGCCCGGGGTGAGCAGCAGATTCATGCCGCGGGCCAGTTGGCTGTTGATCGTCTGCACCGAGTCCGACGGCTTCGCGACGAAGAAGTCGCGGAGCGGGATCGTCCGTCCCGCCGTCATGCCGTCGGCCCAAGTGATGCCGCGGGTGTTCGTCTGCGCCGACGGCACGCGGACGTTGTAGCTGCCCTGCGCGTCGACGAAGAGGTACGGCTTCTCACGGCTGACAGGTGTCGTCTCGAACGTCGTGTACGGCGGACTCGGGAAAGTCGCGTCCGACGGCGCGCCCGCGACCCCTGCGAAGACCTGGTTCCACACGCCGTTCGTCCAGCCGTCGATCTCGCTGTTGCGGATCAGCCATTGCTGCTGCGAGCCGTTGAGGACATTCGGCAGGTTCGAATCGGCGATGAAGCCGCCGCTGGCGAACTGCGGCCCGGCGGTGCAGTAGTCCATCAGCGAGAGGGTGTTGCCGCTGATGTCGAGGCGGCGCATCGAGACCGCCTGGGAGACCGCCCAGAAGTTCGCAGAGGCGCGACAGCCGTCCTGGCCGAGGGCGTTGACGCTCAGCGACAGGTTGGACAGCGTGCGCCAGAAGTTGACCAGGGCGATGCAGTTGTCCGGTGCGAGGCAGCGGTTGTAGACCTCGATCTTGCCGTTGATCCTCACGTCGGTCGGGGAGGCGCCCAGGCCGGCGACCTCGGTGTAGTAGCCGACCTTCAGCTGCAACGGCTGCGTGGATGTGCCGTAGACACCCGGCTTGAACAGGAGCGCGTAGCGGTTCGTGCTCATCTCGGCGTCGACCTGCTGGGCGTGGAGCGCGTCGAGTGTCGCCTGGATTTCGCTGACCGGCATGCTCGGGTCGAAGATGGTCACGTTCGGACCGAATGCCGACGCGTTGACCAGAGGGGCTGCGCCGGCGGCGGATCCACTATTGGCTGCGCCCAGCGCGAGCGCGATCAGAAGCAGGGCAAGAGAGGGAATCGTCGTCGATCGAACGCGCAGCATGGATCCTCCTTGTTCCTCGGCGGCGGCACCGACCACGGGGACAGCCGACCCCGATCGAGGCCAGCACCGTAACCATTTCCCGGCCGGCGCGTCGTCAGGCAACGAAGGCCTCGAGCCGCGCTGCCTCCTCCTTCAAGGTCCGTCTCACTCCCGCGTCGAGCTTGCCGAACGGCTCGAGGACGACGCGGCCCTTCTCCAGCTGCCAGGTGCCGGCGACGAAGCCGTCGACGAGGATCGTCGCGTGCACGATCCCGTTCTTCGTGACGAGGCGCGAAGGCGGAACGTCGCCGAGAATGCGAGTGCGGTCGGCGTGCGAGAGGATCAGGTTGTCGAAGCGGGGCACGAGGCGCGGCGGCGCCGGCGTCTCGGGGTCGGGTAGCGGCGCACGCGGCAAGTCGTAGAGCACCCGACCTCGCTCGTCGCGGAACGTCCGCAGCCGCTGCCGTTCGAGCGACTCGGCGATCGGCGTGAGGCGCGGAACCCCCGCCCACTGGCCGACGTCGTGCTTCGTGGCCGGCCCGTAGGCAGAGAGATACGAGCGCACGAGCCGGTCGAACGCCTCCACGGGAGGAGGCGGCCCACCCCGCAGCCGCCGGTCAGCGGCGGCGTACACGCCCTGGCCGCCGTAGCCCCAGATGCCCGACGGCGGCACGTGCACGATGTACGCCTGACCCTGGACGCGCCGCCAGAGGAACGTCGGCGTCGCCGCTCCCTTCGCATACGGCTCGAGCA
The DNA here is from genome assembly GCA_963794385.1 of uncultured Gaiellaceae bacterium. Taxonomy (GTDB): domain Bacteria; phylum Actinomycetota; class Thermoleophilia; order Gaiellales; family Gaiellaceae; genus Gaiellasilicea. The sequence continues at coordinate 7,668 of CAWCDT010000009.1, forward strand.
GGGCGCGCATCTCCTTGAACGTGCGCTCGCCGGTGTCGAGCTCGGCGACGACGAGCCTTGCCAGCTTCCCGAGCACGGACTTGGGAACGAGCGCCTCGTAGGCCGGCGGCCAGAGGATGCCGCCGAGCTCGCGCCTCGCGGTCGCGATCGCCCAGAAGTCGCGCGGTGTGACGATGTGCAGCGTCCCGCGCTGCAGCAGCGCCTTGACGAGTCGGCGCCTCGTCAGCGCCTGGGTGAGCTCATCGCGCTCGAACCCTTCGAGCCGCGTCCAGAGGGAGAGATACGGGCTCGGGGTGGACTGCGCCTGGAGGCCGCCGAGCCGCTCGACCGCCTTCACGGCCGTCAGCCGATGCCGCTCGAGCAGCAGCTGCCTGCTCAGCAACGCCCGGTTCAGCTCGCGCCGCGTGAGGACCCGCTCGGCCGTCGCCACCCGGCGACGCTACCAGCAGGAGAGATTAGAGCCGCAGCGAAGCGGGGATGTTGCGACCACCCCTCGACAAGGAGCCCCCATGAGTTGGTTCTGGATCCTGGTCATCGTCCTGCTGGTGCTGCTCGTGATCGGCTATTTCGGGCGCGGACGCTTTCGCGCATAGAGCGGAAAACTGCGGCGAGCGCCGCGCACGTACGCCGAGCGATTCCTGCTTGAATCGGTGGCGTGACGGCGCTCTACCGCAAGTACCGCCCGCTCGACTTCGAGGACGTGGTCGGGCAGGACGCGGTCGTCCGGACACTGCGTAACGCAATCGAGCTCGACCAGCTGCGCCAGGCGTACCTCTTCGCCGGGCCGCGCGGCACGGGCAAGACGTCGATGGCGCGGATCCTGGCCAAGGCGCTCAACTGCGCGGCGGGCCCGACGGCGACCCCGGACAAGGTCTGCCACGCCTGCGTCTCGATCGCGAACGGCACCTCGCTCGACGTGATCGAGATGGACGCCGCCTCGCAGCGCGGCATCGACGACATCCGCGAGATCCGGGAGCGGGTCATCCTCCAGCCCGCCGAGGGCCGGTACAAGGTCTACATCCTCGACGAGGCGCACCAGCTCACCGACGCCGCCTGGAATGCGCTCCTGAAGCTGATCGAGGAGCCGCCGCCGCACCTCGTCTTCGTCTTCTGCACGACCGACCTCGCCAAGGTCCTGCCCACGGTCCGCTCACGCTGCCAGACGTTCGTCTTCGCGCGGCCGAGGCTGCCCGAGCTCGTGCGCGTGCTGCGGCGGATCGCGGACGCGGAGAAGATCGAAGTGCCCGACGCGGCGCTCGCCCTGATCGCACGCGGTGGCCGCGGCTCGTTCCGCGACGCGGTCTCGACACTCGACCAGCTCGCTTCTGCGACCGGCAACGCGATCGACGTCCAGGCCGTGCTGCAGCTGCTCGGCGCCGTCGAGGAGGACGCGCTCTTCCGCCTCTGCGACACGGTCGTCGACCGCGACACGGCGGGTGCGCTCGTCCTGGTCGAGGAGCTCGCCGAGCAGGGTCAGGACCTCGCCCGGCTCGTGACCGACCTGCTCGAGCACCTGCGCCATCTCCTCCTCGTCCAGCACGTCGGCCACGTCCCGGACTCGCTGCCCGTGACGGACGAGACCCGGGAGCGGCTGCGCGAGCAGGCGAATCAGCTCCCGGCGCCGACCGTCCTCCGGCTCTGCGACCTGCTCGCCGTCGCCGTCGAGGACGCGCGCCAGGGCGCCGACGCACGGCTGCCGCTCGAGCTCGCCCTCGTAAAGGTGACGAGCCCGGGCTCCGATCTGTCACGCGAATCGCTCGCCTTCCGTGTCGAGCAGCTCGAGACTCGCCTGCTCGGCTCCGCCGAGCCGGCTAGGCCTCAGCCGGCTCCGGAGCGCGAGGACTCAGAGCAAGCGACTGAGGAGCCGGCTGAGGCCCAGGCGCCGCCGCTCGCTCTCGAGCAGCTCCAGGACGCCTGGCAGCGAACCGTCCTGCCCGCCGTCCAGTCGCGCTCGATTCCGGTCGCCTCGCTGCTCGGCGAGGCCCGCCCTGCTGCCCTCGAGGCCGAGACGCTGACGCTGGAGTTTCCCGCCAGCGCCGACTTCCACCGCCGCCAGGCGGAGGAGCCGAAGGCTGTCGGCGTGATCCGCGACGCGCTCTACGAGGTGACCGGGCACCGGCTCGGCGTCACGCTCGCGCTCGGCGCGCCGACAGAGCCCGCCGACGAAGCCGACGAGCAGTTGAGCGAGGACGACCTAATCTCGATGTTCAAGGACACGTTCGACGCTAAGGAAGTGGAGGAGTCACGATGAAATTGAGACCCGTATGAGCAAGTTCGACATGAACAAGCTGATGCAGCAGGCCCAGCAGATGCAATCGCAACTCCAGGAGGCCCAGGAGGAGGCTGCGAACGAGATCGTCGAGGCCTCGGCCGGCGGAGGCATGGTCACCGTGAAGGCGACCGGCGGCGGCGAGATCGTCGCAATCACGATCGACCCGAAGGCGATCGACCCCGACGACCCGGAGATGCTCGCCGACCTCGTGCTCGCCGCCGTCAACGAGGCTCTCCGCTCGGGGCGAGCGCTGATGGAATCGAAGATGCAGGGCATGCTGCCCGGTGGCCTCGGCGGCCTCGGGCTCCCCGGCCTTTGAGCTCACCCGCCCTCCCCGAGCAGGCGGACGCGGTCGTCGTCGGGGCGGGCATTCTCGGTCTTGCGACGGCCTGCGAGCTGTCGCGTCAACGTCCGGACTGGCACGTGCTCGTGCTGGAGAAGGAGCCTGCGCCGGCGCTCCATCAAACAGGCCGGAACAGCTGCGTCCTCCACGCAGGCGTGTACTACGCCCCGGGCTCGCTGAAGGCCCGGCTCTGCACGCAAGGCCGGCGGCTGCTCCTCGACTTCTGCGACGAGCACCACATCCCCTACGAGATCACCGGCAAGCTCGTCGTGGCTGTCAACCGGAGCGAGCTCGGAAGGCTCAACGAACTGGAGCAGCGGGCGCGCGCGAACGGCCTCGCGGGAATACGCCTGCTCGATCGCGGCTCATTGGCCGAAGTGGAGCCAGGCGTGACGGGCGAGGCGGGCCTACACGTCCCGGAGAGCGGGATTGTCGACTTTCGCCTCGTCGCCTCTGCGCTACAGGCCAAGCTCGAGGCTGTCGGCGGCGGCGTCGCGCTCTCGACGGCCGTCCACAGCCTTCGCGAGACGAAGCACGGGATCGACGTACGCACGAGCCGCGGCGACGTGCGAGCAAGCCTCGCAGTCACGTGCGCCGGTGTCCATTCAGACCGCCTGGCGCGGGCCTCGGGCGCCGATGCGGATGGCGTGGCAATCGTTCCGTTTCGCGGCAGCTACTTCGTGCTGACGCCGGATGTGGCCGCGCGGTGCCGTGGGTTGATCTACCCCGTTCCCGATCCGCGCCTCCCCTTTCTCGGAGTTCACGTCAACCGCCGCCCGGACGGCGCTGTCTGGGTTGGGCCAAACGCAGTGCTCGCTCTGGCGCGCGAGGGTTATCGAAGGCGCGAGGTGGATGCCCAGGACTTCCGCGAGATCTTGACTTCGCGGTCGTTCTGGCGCATGGCGCGACGGCACTGGCGCGCAGGCGCCGTGGAGGTCACTCGCGACCTCGTCCCAAGGCTCGTGGCACGCGCCGTGTCGCGATTCCTGCCGGGAATCGAGCGCGAGCACCTCGTGTCGGGCACAGCGGGCATCCGCGCACAGGCGCTCGCGCGCGACGGAAGCCTGGCGGACGACTTCCTGTTCTCCGAGACGGCACGCGTGCTCCACGTGCAGAACGCGCCTTCGCCGGGCGCGACGTCCGCGCTGGCGATCGCGGGGATCCTTGCCGAGCGCGCGCTCGCGAAGCTCGACGACTGACGCGCGCGGACGTTAGTCGCTGTCGATGATCCGCGCCTCGGCCGGCGGATGGAGGCCGCGCCAGGCGGCGAGATAGAGGTTCAAGTCGCGTCGCGCGACCGCGGTGTCGTAGACGCCCGGCAGCTCCACGTCCAGCACACTCCCGTGCACTCCCGCCGTCTTGCACCGCGCCCGCCCGAGAAACTCGATCAGGTCCTTCACGAGCGCGGGATTGCTCACCCGCACCTTCATCTGGCGATCCTCTCTCCCGGAGTCATCACCACGTGCCTGAACGCACAATGGCGTGACCGTGTCGCGCGCGTAATGGCCGAAAGTCCAGGTTTCGCACCAATGGTTCGGGTTTGTCAGGATCCAGCTGCAAGCAGACCACGCTCAAGGTTCATCCCTGCGGCTGAGCATCCAGACAGCAAGGAGGACCCGTGGCAGTCACTCACAGGATCGGCTTCCTGCTCGCGGCCGCAACGCTCGCGGCGACGCTCGGCCTCGGCTCCGGACAGGCGGCGATCGCGCCGCCGTGGTGCGGGACGCCGGAGCCCGACGCCGCCGCCGCACTGCCGGACGGCAGCGACCCGGCGCATCCCGTCGGGAGCTTCCCTCACATCCCCTATTACGCGATCGGCTGCACGCTCGAGTCGATCGCCGCTCAGAGCGGCGGGCGCATGACCGTCGAGCCGGCGGGTACGTCCGCACTCGGCCGCGCGATGTACCGCGTCACGATCAACGCGCTCGACACGAACGACCGGCGAGAGGCGTTTCGCAACTGGGAGCAGATCCGGCGGATCGCCCTGACCGACCCGGCTCGCGCCCAGGAGCGGCTCGAGCGGGCGGACGGCGCGGTGAAGGTGCCGATCTTCATCCAGGGCGGCATCCACGGCAACGAGTACGAGGGCGTCGACGCGGCGATGCAGCTGATCGAGAAGCTCGCGACCACGCCTGCAGGCGCCGACGCCGAGGTCGACGCGATCCTCGACCACGCCGTCGTCGTCTTCAACCCGATCCAGAACCCCGACGGGCGCGTCGCCGGCACTCGTGCGAACGGGAACGGCTTCGACCTCAACCGCGACTACCTGACGCAGTCGCAGTCGGAGACGAAGGCGTCGGCGCAGATGATGCTCGACTGGCTGCCGCCCGAGATGCTCGACCTGCACGGGTACGTCACGCCGACGCTGATCGAGGCGACGACGAAGCCGCACAACCCGAGCATCGAGTACGACCTCTGGCTGAAGTGGAACCAGCCGCGGATCGACGCCAACGAGGCGGCGCTGAACGCGGAGGGCTTCGCGGTGCAGCGGCCGATCAACGACTGGTGCGTCGACGCCGACCTGCCGCCGCCGTCGGGCATCTGCGCGGACGGCGACCCGCCCGGTCCCGGCGTCGCCGAGGGCTGGGACGACTGGGGCCCGTTCTACACCGCGATGTACGCGCAGCACATCGGGCTCGACTCCTCGACGGTCGAGATGTGCCAGGGCACGAGCAGTGCGGCGGTCGCGCCGGCTCCCGCAGGGTGCAGTACGTGACGAGCTGGTCGACGTTCGAGTACGTCGTCGAGAACCGTGAGGCCATGCTGCACGGACGAGCTCGAGATCTATCGACGCGGCGTCGAGAACGCGCCGAGGCCGGCGTGCTGCCCGCCGCCGTTCGACGTCGACAACAACTGGATGACCGAGTACCCGCGCGCGTACGTGATCCCGCGGGGTACGGGCCAGCGGAGCGCGCCCGAGGCAACTCGCCTCGCCCAGTGGCTGCTCGACAACCAGATCGTCGTCGAGGAGCTGCGGCAGGACGCCACCTTCGAGGGCCAGACGTTCGAGCGAGGCTCGTACGTGGTCTGGATGAACCAGGCGCGGCGCGGGCTCGCCGACACGGCACTCGGCATCGGCGTCGACATCTCGAGCCGGATCAGCATCCTCTACGCACCGCCCGGGGCATGGAGTCACGGCTACCTGTGGGGCGCGACGGTCGTCACGATCCCGCGCGACGCCGCGTTCTCGCCCCGGACGAACGAGATCAGGAGGCTGGCGCGGGCCCGCGGCGAGGTCGACTCCGGACGCGCGGACGCGTACGCCCTCGAGCTCGACTCGCCGACGGCCGTGCGCACGCTCAACGGCCTGCTCGCAGCCGGGACCTCGGCGCAGCTGGCGCTCTCGTCGTTCACGACGCTGGACGGGGAGACCCTCCCTGCCGGGAGCGCGATCTTCGCGGGAGACGAGGCGACGAGGCGGGCGCTCAGGGACGCCGTCCGCGACGCGGAGCTCGTGGTCAAGCGCGTGCAGACCGGGAGTCTGCCGTCGCTGGAGCCGGTCGAGGGGGTGCCGCGAATCGCGGTGCTCGTTGGTGCGCTCGACCAGAACATCTGGGTGCTCCGCAACCTCGGCTTCACCGCCAACCCGGTCTCGATCGGGACGATCAACTCCGCCCCCGCGGATCCGCTGCTCGAGTACGACCTCGTCTACAACACCGGTAACTGGCCGTCCGCGGCCAACCCGGTCGCACGGACGAGGCTGACCGAGTTCTTTGCCCGCGGCGGCGGGTACCTCGGGGCCGGCACCGGCGGCGCCAACTTCCTCACCGTCGGCGCGCAGGTGACGGGCCTCACGGCGCTCTCCCGGGGCGGTGACGGGGTGGGGCGGAGCGGCATCATCTGGTGGGACAACGTCGGCGGCGCGTCGAGCCCCGTCGTCGGCGCCTATCCGGCCCGCGACACGGCGATCGTCGACCCGCCGACGTGGTTCACGACCGTGCCGGCAACGATGAGCGTGGACGCGCGGCTGCCGTTGACCGGGTTCTTCGCAGCGGGGCTGTGGGCGCCCGATGCGGAGTCGGCCACCGCGCCGGGCTCGGCCGTGATCGCCCACGGGACGAACACTGCCGCGACCGCGCGGCTGATCGTGTTCGCGATGAACCCGCTCTACCGCGCCGACCCGGAGCGCGAGTGGCCGGCGGTGGCCACCTCGGCGTACTGGGCCGACCGGTAGGGGGTGCTCGGGGAGGGGCGGCGGCCGCGCCGCCCCTCCCCGGCTACGCAGCGAGCAGCTCGGGCTCGACCGCCGGCACCGGCCGCGGCGCCGCCTGCGGACGCGGGCGCCGGCGGGGCCGAACCTGCAGGATCACGACAGCCGAGACGACAAGGGCCGCGCCGAGCAACTGCACGGGGCCGAGCCGCTCGCCGAGGACGAGCGCCGCGAGGCCGATCGTCAGGGGCGGCTCGACCGTGCCGAGGATCGTCGCGCGGGACGGGCCTACGCGCCGGACGCCGGCGAGGAAGGCGCCGATCGGCAGCACGGTCGCGACGAGCGCGACCGCCGCGAGCGTCAGCAGCGTCCGGGCGGGCAGCCCGACCGCGAGCGAGCCGGAGGCGGCCCCGCCCAGCGCGAACGCCGTCGCGGCGCCCGTGCACAGCATCGTCGCCAACACGAGCGGCGGCGTCTCGCCAAGGAGCCGGTCCGACACGAGCACGTACGCCGCGTAGGTGACGGCCGCGGCGACCGCGAGCCCGACGCCCACCGGGTCGAGCGCTCCGCCGACGCCGCCCGCGAGCACGAGCGCAACGCCGCTCAGCGCGACGGCCAGAGCCGCCAGACGCCGCCGCGTGGCCCGTTCGCGCCGCAGCAGCACCGCCCCGGCGACGACGAGCGCCGGATAGCCGCACATCACGAGCGACGCGAGCGAGACGTCGATCCGCTCGAGCGAAGCGAAGAAGAGGCCCGTCTCCACGCCGTAGATCGTCAGTCCGAGCAGGAACGGCGGCAGCAGCACACGGAGCGGAGTCGACGCGAGGGCGCGCCGGCTCAGCACCGCGAGCACCAAGGCTGCAAGTGCGAACCGGATCGTGCCGATCGAGGCGACGCTCGCGCCGTCCGCGAACGCGCCCTTGACGAGGAGCGGCTGCAGTGCAAACGCCGCCCCGGCGACGATGCAGAGGGCAACGCCGGCGCGTTCGCGTGTCCACTCGAAAGCCATAACGGGCAAGGTACGGACGCTTGAGCGGTAGGGGTAGACTCAGTCTTCTTGACTAACGATAGGGATAGCCTATGAATCTGCAGCAGATCACGTACTTCCTGGCCGCGGCCGAGCATGGCTCGTTCAGCCGTGCTGCGCGCGCGCTCTACCTCGCCCAGCCCTCCCTCTCCGAGCAGGTGCGCGCACTCGAGGCCGAGCTCGGCGTCGAGCTCTTTGCCCGCGCCGGGCGCGGCGTCGTCCTGACGGAGGCAGGACGCGCGTTTCGGCCCGAAGCGGAGCGCGTGCTCGCCGCCCTGACAGCCGCCCGCGAGGCGGTCGTCGAGGTCCGTGAGCTGCGCGGCGGCACGCTCAGCATCGGCATGTTCGGCACCGCCTCCGGCTTTCTCCTCTCGCGTCTCGTCGCCGACTTCCGCTCCCGGCACCCCGGCGTCGCGCTCCGGCTCGTGGGCCAGAACTCCTCCGAGGTCGCGGAGGACGTTCGGCGCGGCCGGCTCGAGGCGGCGCTGGTGGTGCTCCCCGTCGACGACGAGGGGCTCGAGGTACGGCCTGCCCGGCGCGAGGAGGTCGTCTACGTCAGCAGCGATCGCGAGCGGGTGCGCGAGCCGGTGCCGATCGAGCGGGTCGCCGCGGCGCCGCTGATCCTCTACGACGCCCACTACGGCTGGAACGACCCGACCCGCCGCCAGCTGCAGGAGCGCGCGCAGCGAGCGGGCGTCCAGCTCGAGCCCGTCATCGAGATCGAGGACATGGAGGCTGCGCTCGAGCTCGCCGCCAGTGGGCTCGGCGACACGGTCGCTCCCCGCGCCGCGCTCACGCACCGGCGCCGCTTCCGCTCGCTCGGCTCCGCCTCGTTCGCGGAGCCGCTCTACGACACGTTCGCGTTCATCGCCCGCCGCAACGCGCCGGTCTCACCGGCGGCCCGAGCCTTCGTCGAGCTCGCGGAGAGGCGCCTCGCCGAGTTCGGCGAGGGCGTCCTCTACGCGGGAATGGGGGCCGAGGCCGAGACCTAGGCGACAGCGGCGAGCGACTGGCCCGGCAGCAGCGGCTGCGTCCGGAGCAGCTTCTCGAGCCCGCTCAGCGCGCTCGCCTCCAGCTGCCGGATCCGCTCGCGCGTCAGGTCGAGCTTGCGGCCGATCTGCTCGAGGCTCGCGCCCTCGCCGTCGTCGAAGCCGAACCGAAGCTCCAGCACCCGGCGCTCGCGCTCAGGCAGGCGGGCCATCGCCTCGCGGATGCGCTGCTGCTGCAGCGAAGCGTCGACGAGATCCACCGGATCCTCTGCGCCGCGGTCGGCGAAGAGATCACCGAGCTCGCCGTCGCCATCGCCGATCGTCTGGTTCAGCGACACCGACGCCTCGACCGCGTCGAGGGCCTCCTCGACGTGATGGCGCTTCAGCTGCGTCTCCTTGACGAGCTCGTCGAGCGTCGGGACGCGTCCGTGGAGCGCCTCGAGCTTCTGGCGGGCGCGCTTCAGCTTCAGGCGCCGCTCCTGCACGTGCACCGGGATGCGGATCGTGTCGGACTGATTCGCGACCGCGCGCTGGCACGACTGGCGGATCCACCAGGTTGCGTAGGTCGAGAACTTGAAGCCCTTGCGGTAGTCGAACTTCTCGACTGCGCGGTTGAGCCCGATCGTGCCGTCCTGGATCAGGTCGAGCAGCGGCAGGCCGTGGCCCTGGTAGCGCTTCGCGATCGACACGACGAGGCGCAGGTTGGAGTTGACCATGCGCTCCTTGGCCTCGAGGTCGCCGCGCTCGATCCGCTTCGCGAGAGCGACCTCCTCGGCCGCAGTCAGGAGCGGGTGCTTGCCGATCTCGTTCAGGAAGAGCTGGAGGCTGTCGCGGACGACGCCCACGGGGCGCAGGTCGAGCCCGGCGGACGCATCCTCGGCGGCCGGAGCACCCTCCTCGATCTCGACGTCGGCGGCCGCCAGCGTCGCCCGCAGCTCCTCCACGGTCTCGTCATCGAGGTCGTGGTCGAGCTGGAGCGCCTCGAGCTCCGCGGCGTCGACGACGCCGCGCGCCTCCGCGTCCAGTAGGAAGTCGGCCAGGGCCGTGTTCATGTTCAGGCCGTCAAGGCCCAGTGCACCATCCGTCCGCATTTCTCAAGTCCTCCGAAGAAGGTGGGGGGTCGAAGCCGACACGGGTTACCGCGTCGCTCACTAGGTAAGAACGGCACCGAGGCGGGTTTATTCTCGATTCTCGGCAAATCCGCACAAAACCCTTACTTCTGTATCAAGTCTCCCGAACGTCCGAAACGGGCGGGTACGCTCAATCCTGTGCTGAGCCCGTCGGTCGACAACCTCGTCGCGCAGCTGACGCGGCTCCCCGGAATCGGCTCGCGCACGGCGCAGCGGCTCGCCTTCCACCTCCTCTCGGCCCAGCGGGACGAGGCGCTCGCGCTCGCATCCGCGATCAAGGAGGTGAAGGAGCGCGTCCGCTTCTGCCGTGACTGCGGCAACCTGACCGAGGACGAGCTGTGCGCGATCTGCAGCGACCCGCGTCGCGACCGCACGGTCGTCTGCGTCGTCGAGCAGCCCGTCGACGTGGTCTCGCTCGAGCGGACGCACGAGTACCGCGGCCTCTACCACGTGCTCGGCGGCTCGCTCTCGCCGCTCGACGGCGTCGAGCCCGAGCACCTGCGGATCGACGAGCTGCTCCGCCGCGTCGCCGAGGGCGGGATCACCGAGGTCGTCCTCGCGACGAACCCGAACATGACCGGCGAGGCGACGGCGGCCTACCTCGCCGACCGCCTGCGCGACCGCGCCACCGTGACGCGGCTCGCCAGCGGCCTTCCGGTCGGCGGCGACCTCGAGTACGCCGACGAGGTCACGCTCGGGCGCGCGCTCGCCGGCAGGCGCGAGATCTGATTTTTCGCGCACTTTGCGAGCTTCGGCTCGACGCGGCACTTGCAGACGCCGGCCGGGATGGATAGATTCACCGGGCTGAACCGGTGGGCCTTCGGGTCTGTCGGTTCAGCATTTTTCGTGGTCCGTTTCGGGTCTTCGAGACCTGCACGACACGACGTCGGAATTCCCGCAAAGAGCGAACTTTTGCGCGGGGCCGGCTTGACGGCCGCCGGCCGCGACACTAGAGTCCTGCCATCTGAACCGACGGGCCTTCGGGTTCGTCGGTTCAGTGTTTTAAGGCCACCGGCGCGC
>CAWCDT010000010.1:0-356092 GCA_963794385.1 uncultured Gaiellaceae bacterium
ACGTGTTCAGAAGCTCAGTCCCGATCGTCTCCGTTATAACCAGCAGCGACTCGCCGGTAGCGGCCACGGCCTCCATAAGTGGAAGCCAGGACGCGAGCGGTTCCGCGCGGCGTGACTGCAAACGAGAACACGGCAGTAACGCCCAGCCGCACCGTCCAAGGGACGTCCCACCACATCGCGTTCTTCGTATCGCGCAGGAAGTGCGGCGAATACGCGCCCCCAGCAGCAGTACTGCGCCGTTGCGCGATGTGTGACTCAAACGTATCCGAAGCGCTGCACCACACGCGCCGATCATCGCCGACAAGCCGGCGAGCCTCCTCAGAGCGCGGCGAGGTCAGGGGGAAATTCTTTCATCTCGGTTTGGAGCCTGATCAGAAATGCGTGCGGCGCAAAGCGGTTTTCGCCGATTCGGACCCAGCTGCGCACCGCTATTGACATACATAGAAGCACACAATGTAATTGGCTTCTACGTATGGAACTGAGCAAAGATCTCGTCGCGGCTTCCGCCACCCCTGCTGTCCTCGCTATTCTGACGGAGGGCGCAGAGACGGGGACGGCTACGCCATCATCAAGCGAGTCGCCGAATTATCGGGCGGGCATCTCGAATGGACCGACGGGATGCTTTATCCCGTGCTTCACCGCCTCGAGCGCCATGGCCACGTCGAGGCCTCGTGGTCGACGCGGACAGTGGCCGAAGGCGTAAGTATTACCGGGATCACGGCCGACGGCCGGGGCGCAGCTCGCGGCGCAGCAGCGGCAATGGCAGGTCGTGGACGAGACGCTCCGCGGTATCTGGCTGAAGGCATGTCCGGCATGACGAGCGATACGCCGCTGGAGGAGCAAATCGCGCAATGGCGCGCCTACGTGCGCCGGCGCCAGGTTCTTCACCGCCCCGATGTGGAGAAACTCCAGGACATCTCCGGGACGAGCTGGGGGCGCTGCACGACGCCGGCAAGTTCTGCAGGCGACGAAGCTTTTCTCGTCGCGGTGAAGCGCATGGGCAACCTGGGATGCGCTTTCCCGCGATTTCGCGCAGGCTCATTCGGAGCGGCTATGGAAGCAGTTGGTCATCGCGCCATCCCCAGCCGATGACGCTGCAGATACCACGCGCGCGGAACCGCTCGTCGTCCTCGGCCTTGCGATCGCAGCGGCGCTCGCGGTCAAAGTGCCGGAGCTGTTCGGATTTCGGCTGGCCGACGGTGGGCACGAAGCGTTCTACGTCCGCAATGCCAGCTTGTTCGTCTTGCCGCTCCTCACCGTTTATTTCCTCTGGAAGCGCGGCGCAGTCGTGGCCACCGGGCTGTGGCTCGCCTTGCTCTTCGGCGGCCGCGATTTTCGCCAATGTCTATCCCTTGCGCATCGACAGCCACACGCTGTTGCCGGCTGCGGTCCACCTGCCCATCGCCCTGTGGCTGGCGGTTGGCTTCGCCTACGTCGGCAACAGCTGGTTCGCTGACGGCAGCCGGATGAGCTTCGTGCGCTTCTCGGGCGAGCTGGTCATTTACGACGTCCTTATCGCGCTCGGAGGCGGCGTCCTGACCGGCTTCACGCTGATGATGTTCAGCGCGATCCAAATGGACGCGGAGTGGTTCGTTCAGGGCTGGCTGATCCCGTGTGGCGTGGCGGGGGCAACTTCGCCATCATTGGATCCTGGCTCGTGGAGGCGAAGCAAAGTGTCATCGAGAACATGGCGCCGGCTCCTCAACCCGGCTCGTTCACCCCGTTGTTTACAATTTTGCTTCTCGTGTTTCTGGCCACCATGGCTTGGACGCGCAGCCCCTTGCGGCGGAAAGGGAGGTCCTCATCGGCCTCGACCTGCTGCTGGCCCCCGGTCGTCGGGCTGGTGCTCTACGCAGCCTCCGGCGTGATCCGCAGGCTCCGCCAAATTTGTTCGATCGCCTGCAACTGCTGCTCGTCGTCAGTGCGCTGGTGGTCGACGCCGTCGCCCTCGCGGCGATCGCAGCGCGCATCTCTGAATTTGGCTTTACTCCCAACCGCGTCGCGGCGCTGGGGAAAATATCATTCTGCTCATCAACCTGGCCTGGTCAGCCTGGCTCTATGCGCGCTTTCTTCGTCTTCGGGGGTCGTTCGCTTCCCTGGGAACGCTGGCAGGTCGCCTATTTGCCGGTGTATTCAGGATGGGCCGCACTGGTGGTCATCGTTTTCCCGCCGCTGTTTGGTTACCGGTGATCTCCGGTAAAGAGACCGCACGGTCAGCGCCATCGATTGCCCTGCTACAACGGATAAACAGCGTTGCGCCAGGATCGTCACGAGCAGCAACACGACAGGCACCAGCACCAGGAAGACGACAAACGTGTAGCCCATCACGTCCCGCGCACGGAGCCCGAACAGGCCGAGGATCGGCAGCATCCAGAACGGTTGCACAAAGTCCGCGAGGGCTTCGCCAAGATCATAACCGGCGACGACCCAGCCGACGTGGACCTCTAAGTCATGCGCGGCCTCCATCAGGTAAGGCGCCTCAATCACCCATTTCGAGCCGCCGATGGCACGAACACCCCGAGCGCCGCAGAGTAAATCGCCACCACAGCGGGAAGGTCTCGGCGATCGAGATGCCGACAAAAGCCCGCGATCCGCTGATTGAGCCCCGTCGAGTAATCAGGCCGCAATGCCGGCGTAGAAGGGGAACTGCAGCATGACCCCCCAGACCGCGGGGGTCGCGTCTGGACCGCGTGCATCAGCCGCGCAGGCGTTTGTGCAGGAGGAAGCCGAGCAGCAGGAACGTGAGATTGACGATGTTGAGGGTGATCGCGTTCAACGGCTCGGGCGCGGCCATGAAGTAGCGGACGAGGTACGTGCCGCCGATGAGGACGATGAGCCAGTTGAGGATGGCGGAATGTTCGAGCCACTGGCCGGGCGTTGGCCTAACGAGTGGACCGGCGGTTCGATCTCGGCTTTCCCCAGGTCAATCCCGAGATCGCGCGCTGTCTTTCCCCGGCCGGCAGGCGGCGTAACCAGCCACATCACGGCCGTCACAACGGCGATCTCAACGATGACCGAGACAAAGCTTTGCCAAAGGAAGATCGTGTCCGGAATGGAATGATTCCGCCGGGACGAGGCCGCCGCAGCGACGATATCGCGGATCTGCGGCTGCAACGCGCCCGGGCTCGCCATTTGCAGTGCGGCTGACCCACTCAAGCCCTGCGGCCATATGCTGCCGAGCCCAAGAAAACTGGCGGCGGCAAGCGCGCGGTAGTCGACGCCTTCAACGCGGCGCGCGACTTCCTTCGCCAGCACGGCGCTGAAGATGAGGCTGAAGCCCCAGTTGAACCACGAGCTCGTCATCGCAAAGAACGCGACGAGCGCGACGGCGTTGCGCGGCGTTGTCGGCCATGCCGCGATCCCGCGGATCACGCGGCCGACGGGCCGAGCTGGCGAGCACGTGCCTGTGATGATGATGAGCGCCATCTGGAGCGTGAACGGGATCAATTCCCGGAAGCCTTTGCCCCAGGCGTCGATGACCTGGGGCAAAGTCGATGGCGTGAACGCGACGCCGGCAACGACGACGATAAGCGTCGCGAGCAGTGCGAAGATGAAAGCATCGGGAACCCAGCGTTCCGTCCAATCGGTCATGCGCAGCGCGAAGCGCGCGAGGAATCCGGCCTCTTCGGGCTGGTTCGGGTTTCTGCCGAACGCGGGTCGTTAGGGCGCGTCATGCAGGCGACCTTAGCACACCGTCAAAGCGCGGCGCGGCGGATCAGCGACAAAACGACGGGAATCGAGGGCCCTGGCGTTTAATCTTCGTTCATCGCCATCCGGATTCAGGATGGCACACGATATGGAAGTTTATGTCGGTGGTTACCGGCGGCGATGACCACCGCGCCAATGACCGCGGCGGCCATGGAACCTGTGATGACCATAGGCGCGGTATACGAGGCCGGTGATACCCGTAGCCGGGCTCAAAGAAGACAACCGGCGGCGGAGGCGCGTAGTAAACGATCGCGGGCGGCGGCGGCACATAGTTGTATCTCGGCGCTGGAGCGTAATCCGGTTCCACCATCTCGACCCCGGCAGACGCCTGCGGAGCGGAGACGAACACAAACACGACAGCGGCCAATGCAATCAGACTCAGTTTATTCCACATGATGATTCCTTCCTGTGATCCGCGGATTGAACCGACGGATTGACCGAAGTTGCTCGCAGAGTACGCGCTGGGCCTTTTCGACGTGTTATTGCCGGCGTTGGGGATGCAAGCCGTATATCAAAAGCGGAGGTCCGTCAGCTGACAAAGTGCTTGGGTCGAGCCGCGCGGATTGCCGCAGCGCTCGAAAGGCGTCAGCTGGCGTCCTGGCATGTTTTATCCCATCGCGATGGCGAACCGCGAAGCCGAACGCGCGTTTGACGTCCGTACAAAAACAAGAGCGGCATCCCGAAGGAACGCCGCTCCTGCCCCCTATGATCTAAACTTAGTTCGAAGCGACTCAGCGCTGAGCCTGCGCGGAACTTCTTCGCTCCGGCGTAGGCGTAGAGCGGCTGGTAGTTGCGGCTGCCAACTTTTTCGGACTTGGTCGCGGTGTAATTGAAAGTCGGGTCGAGGACGAACGTGCCGCCTTCGGTTTCCCAGGCGAGCCAGGCGTGGGTCATTTTGCTCGTTGGCGTGCGGCGGCCGATGACGAGGCGGACGTTGGTCGCGCCGGCCGCTTTCATGTGCTGGGCACAGAGCGCGACCGACTTGGCTTTGCAATCGGCGGGGTCGCCCAAGACGGTCGTGGGTTCGGCGTTTTCCAGAAGTAGGGCGTAGCCTGATGGGATGTCGCGCAGGTCGGTCACCACTGGTGTGACGGTGCTCATGGATATGCTGTTTGCAGCCTGGCCTGCCGGTGTTTTCGAGAACTGGGCGGATGCGGGCCATTTGCTTGTCGTAAGGCGTCGCATTTACGGTGAACATCAGCGCGTCGGCGAACGAGGCACTGGCGGTGATGCTGAGGACTACAGCGGAGAGGAGAAGCTTTTTCATAGGGTGCTGCTATTTATGGGGTTATAGGAGTTATGATTCCTATAGCAGCAGCCGTGCCAGCTTCCTGGAATGGCTCAAAAAATGGGCTCGGAGCCGAGCCTTCCTTCCAAATTCTCACCGTGAGGCGCTAGGGTTCCCCGCCGCTAAATGGCGTTGCATCCGCTCAAGAGCAGGTGTGGGCGCGTTCCTCTCTAAGAATGAGTACGCTGACGAAACGCGACGAAGTTGATCGACTGGCTGAACGACGCCTATGCGATGGAAACGCAGCATCGAGATCATGCTCCGGAAGCAGGCGGAGAACGAGGAGGTGCATCGCGCGGTCCGCGACCGCGCCCGCATTCACCTCGACGAAACGGCCGAACATGCCGACCCGCCTGACCCGTTGCCTGCGAAATGCTGGGGCAGGTAGCCCTTCCGCCCTTAAGACGGTTGCCGGCCAGGTCATGGAGCTTGGCAAAGGGCCTGACCACGAAGTTCGCGCGCGACGAGCGGGTGAAGGATTTCCTCGCCGCCTACGGCGTCCGAATATTTCGAGGTCGCCTGTTACAAGTCGTTGATCGCGGGCGCCCATGCGGCAGGCGAGGAAGAGATCGTGCCCCTCCTGCAGCAGAACGTGAAGGAGGACGCCGCGATGGCGGATGGCTCGACATGAACATCGCGGCGATCACCCGCGATTACTGACCAAAGCGACGACGAGCAGCGAAAACTTAGCGTCGCCCTGAAAGCCGCTACGGCTCGTCGCCGAGCGAAGGCGGCGGACCGCCGCGACGGAAGCGCATGCGTTTATGGCGCAGCTTCATTTCGTCGAGCTTTTGCCGCTGCTCCGGCGTCAGGTGGGGCGCCATCGCGCTGTGCGAATGCTGCATCGTCTCCGCCACGCGTTTGCCGCTCTCGCGGCGGATCTCTTGCAGCCGTTTGCTGGTGTCGGCGATATGACGATGGTCGACGGGCGCACTCGGCTCGCCGACGAGGTCGAGGACGAGGTGCGGCGGCACTTCGGCGACCTCGTGTTCACCCAGACCGTGCCGCGCTCGGTGCGGCTCGCCGAGGCGCCGAGCCACGGCCTCCCTGCGATCGCGTACGACCGCCGCTCCGCCGGGGCGGAGGCGTACTGGAAGGTGGCGATGGAGCTTGTCGAGCGGAGCTAGCCCCCGCCGCGGTCTCGGCCGCGGCCTCGAGGTCCTGATCGGCGGCGGCGAGCCCGCCGGAGCGGAGCTCGCCGAGCTGCCCGTCGACGCGATTCACGTCAACCCCCGCCAGCCGCGCCGGCGTTTCGAGCCGGAGGCGACGGCGGGCCTGGCGAGCTCGATCGCGCATCAAGGCCTGCTCCAGCCTGTCGTCGTCCGACCTCGGGCCGCAGGCGGCTACGAGCTGATCGCGGGGGAGCGCCGCTGGCGTGCCGCCAGGGAGGCAGGCCTTGAGAAGCTCCCGGCGCTCGTGCGCGAGGCGGACGATCGCGACTCGCTCCTGCTCGCGCTGGTCGAGAACGTTGCGCGCGAGCAGCTCTCTCCGGTGGAAGAGGCGCGCGCCTACGCCGCTCTCGTGGACGAGTTCGAGCTCTCGCTCGGCGAGGTGGCCGAACGGGTCGGCCGGTCGAAGCCGTCGGTCTCGAACCGGCTGCGGCTGCTGGAGCTCCCCGAGG
The DNA here is from genome assembly GCA_963794385.1 of uncultured Gaiellaceae bacterium. Lineage (GTDB taxonomy): Bacteria > Actinomycetota > Thermoleophilia > Gaiellales > Gaiellaceae > Gaiellasilicea. The sequence continues at coordinate 6,618 of CAWCDT010000010.1, forward strand.
AGGTCCTCTGGATGGTCGCGCGCGGCGAGCTGACGGAGGGCCATGCCCGAGCGGTGCTCTCGCTCCCGGATCACGATGCCCGTAAGCGGCTGGCGAAGCGGATCGCCCGCGACGGCCTCTCGGTGCGCGCGGCGGAGAGAGCGGCGCAGGAGGGTGGGGCCACGCGCAGGCCACGCGCCGCGGCGAAGGTCGATCCCGCGCTGGCGACCCGAGCTCGCGCGGCCGCCGAACGGTTGACCGGCCTTCCGACCCGCGTCAGTGCCGGCAAGCTGGAGATCCACTTCGGCGAGGAGGTGCGGCTCGAGGAGCTCGTCGAGGTACTCGAGTCGCTCTGACATTCGACGAGCAACGAGCGCTCATCTGGGTTTGCGGCCGCGAAGCGGACGCCTTTAGGGGTGTTCGCGCGACGCGGGATCCGCTTCGCGGATTCCGCGTCCTGCGCAATGAGTGGGCGATCCTGGATTCGAACCAGGGACCTCCGCCTTATCAGAGCGGCGCTCTAACCAGCTGAGCTAATCGCCCGGGAAGGCGATTGTAGCCGCCGTCTCAGTGCCCGAGCTGCGTGCGGCGGACGTACTCGGATTCGCCCTCGCAGGGTCGGGCTACACTGGGACCGAGGCCCTGACGATGCGAGAGATGGTCATCTACGGCGTCAGCTTCGACATGGTCGGCAAGCAGCCGATCGTGCTGCTGAAGACGGCCGACGGGAACAAGTTCCTCCCGATCTGGATCGGCCACGCGGAGGCCGCTGCGATTCTCGTCAAGCTGCAGAACGCCGCGCCCGCGCGGCCGATGACGCACGACCTGCTCAAAGACGTGCTCGGCCACCTCGACGCGGAGGTCGTCTCGATCGCCGTGACGGAGATGCGCGAGAACACCTACTACGCCCGGATCACGCTGCAGCAGAACGGCTCGGTGATCGAGGTCGACTCGCGGCCCTCCGATGCGATCGCCCTGGCCGTGCGCGCCGGGGTCAAGATCTACGTCGCGGACGAGGTAATCGAGGAGTCCGGCGTGGAGTTCGAGGGCGATGCCTCCGAGGACGCCTTCGCCGCCGCCGCCGGCGTACCGCCGCTCTCCGAGCTCGATCCGGACGAGTTCCGCGCCTTCCTCGACACGGTCTCGCCCGACGAGTTCGCGACAGACCCGGACGAGAGCTAGCCTCTAACCCTCCTCGTTGCGGCCGATCTCGCGCTTCGTGAGGTCGAGCAGCTCGGTGTAGATCTCCCGCAGCCCCTCGACCGTGAGCGGCCCGCGGTTCGCCCGCGTCAGGTACTGGAGCATCCACTCCTCCCGCGCCGGGTCGAGGAAGGCGATCCCGCGCTCCTCCTTCACCTGCTTCAGGCGGGCGACGAGCTTCAGACGCGCGTTCACGGCATCGACGATCCGGACGTCGTTGTCGGAGAGTTGCTCGCGCAGTTGCCGGATGAGCGGGTCGGCGTCGGCCATGGTCGAGGATAACGTCCGGACCGCTCAGGTCGTCACGGCTGCGATCAGACTGGTCGCATTGAAGGCGCAGTGGACGATCATGCACGGGTAGACGCTGTCCGTCCGTAACCGGAGCAACGCGGTGATGATCCCGAAGAGGACGAGCGCCGCGAGAGCGAGCAGGAGGCCGTGTCCGAGGCCGAAGCCGATCGCGGTCACGAGCACGGCCACGGGAGCCCCGAAGCGCAAGAGCAGCGTCATGCCTGCGCCGCGGTACATGAGCTCCTCGACGATCGGGCCGACGAGGGCGACCGAGACGAAGTTCGCCGCGTAGGCCCCCGCCTTGCTCGAGTCCCACGCCTCCGGGGCCAGACCCTGCTCGTCGCCGGCGTCGAAAGCGATCAGGATCAAACCCGCGCCGATGAAGATGGCGACGTAGGCAGCCCCCGCGAGGCCGAGCGCATCGGGCCAGGATTCGGGTCGTCGCAGGGCGAAGAACTCGCGCCGGGACGTCCCGCGTGCGATCCAGAGCAGCACCGCGAGCAGCATCAGGTAGACGACGACTCCGCCGACCGCGGTCTCGTAGCGGTAGAGGGCGTCGTCGGGAGGGTCGCCCCCCTGGATCCTGCTGCCGTAGCCGAGCAGGATCAGGAGGAGGACGAGACTGGACCAGGCGGCGAGCCGCCAGCCCTCGGTACCACGCTCTCCGTGCTCCGCCTCCACGAGGCTCCCGATGATAGGGACGAACGCGTCGCCGTCGAACCCCGACCCATGGAGACATGGCGGCGCTTGCTCGTGGTCGGGATCGTGCTCGGCCTGACGGCGGTTGCCGCGACGTGGCTCGACCGGCGTTTCATGGGCGACCGCTCGCCCGAGGCGTTGACGCGCTACCGCCTCTTGCGCCGCTCGCTCGTCGCCGCGACCGTGTTCGTCGGCGTGCTCTCGGCCTTGCTCGTCGTTCCGCAGGTGCGTGCGGTCGCCGGCGGCTTGCTCGCCTCCTCGGCGGTGATCGGCGTGATCATCGGCTTCGCCTCCCAGCGAACGCTCGGCAACTTCGTCGCCGGCGTGATGATCGCGATCACGCAGCCGCTCCGGCTCGGCGACTGGGTCGAAGTCGCCGGCGTCGGGGGCACGGTCGAGGAGATCGGGCTCACGTACACGTACATCCGGACGGCCGACAACGCCCGATTCGTGATCCCGAACGAGAAGCTGGCCTCGGATACCATCCGCAACTCCACGATTCGCAGCCCTGCGAAGTACGCCGAGGTCACCGTCCACGTTCCGCCTTCAGCCGACCTGCGCGCGCTCGTCGACGCCCTCCGTTCCGAGGTGCCCGGTGAGCGCGACGAGGTCTTCGTCAGCTCACTCGACGAGTCGCCGACTCTGACCGTCAGAGCCTGGACCGAGAGCGAGCCGGCGGCGGAGAAGCTCGAGCACGACCTTCGCCTGCGTGTGCACGACCGCCTGCGTGAGCAGGGGATCTTCGCGTGAGCGGGTCGCGTCGGAGCCGCGGGCTCGACAACGAGATCTATGCACGCCACCGGCGCAAGCGGAAGCGCATCGAGCGCAAGCAGCGCCGCCGTCGCGCCGTCGTGCTGGCCGTGGCCGCGGTGGTCGCGCTCCTCTTCGTCGTGGCCGGCGCAGCGGTCACGACGGTCGTCACCTTCAGCGCCGACTGCGATCTGAAGGCGCTGCGGCCGGTGTCGATCGGCCAGAACTCGTTCATCTACGCCGCCGACAACTCGATCCTGGGCGCGATCCCGGCCGAGCGGAACCGGCAACCGGTGCCGCTCCGCCGCATCAGCTCGTGGATGCCGCAGGCGACGGTCGCGATCGAGGACCGCCGTTTCTACGAGCACGGCGGCATCGACGCGGAGGGCATCGCCCGGGCGCTGTGGAAGAACGTGAACGCCGGCGAGGTCGTCGAGGGCGGCTCGACGATCACGCAGCAGTTGGTGCGCAACCTCTATCCGGTCTCGCGCGAGCGAACGGTCGAGCGGAAGCTGAAGGAGGCCTGTCTCGCGATCAAGCTCAACGACGCCTGGTCGAAGCGGAAGATCCTGGCCACGTACATGAACCAGGTCTACTACGGCAACCTCGCCTACGGGATCGAGGCGGCCGCGCAGACCTACTTCTCCAAGAACGCGAAGTCCCTGACGTTGCCGGAAGCGGCGCTGCTCGCGGGGCTGCCGCAGCTCCCGAGCGCGTACGACCCGTTCAACCGCACCGAGGTGGCGACGAACCGCCGCAACCAGGTGCTGCGCGCGATGCTCGACGAGGGCTACATCAACCGCGAGCAGCACGACTGGGCGGCCTCGCGCGGGCTCGGGCTGAAGGCCGGGAAGCTCTACACGACGATCCGCGAGCCGTACTTCTTCAGCTACGTCCGCGACGAGCTGATCGCCGAGTACGGCGTGGCGACGGTCCGTTCCGGTGGGCTCAAGGTCTACACGACGATCGACCCGCGCTTCCAGCGGGCAGCGCGGAAGGCGATCTCGGAGACGTTGTACGAGAAGGACGACCCGGCGGCGGCGATCATCTCGATCAACCCGAAGAACGGCGCCATCCGCGCCATGACCGCCGTCACGCCTGGAAACAGGAAGAACCAGTTCAACCTGCTCTCGCAGGCGCGGCGGCAATCCGGCTCGACGTTCAAGACGTTCGTGCTCGCGGCGGCGGTCGAGAAGGGGATCAACCCGGCGACGTCGACCTACCTCTCGGCGCCGTTCTTCTATAAGCCGACCGACTGGGGCGACTGTGAGGACGGCAGCGGCGGCTGGTGGTGCCCGGAGACGTACGACCACAGCTATACCGGCATGACGACGATCGAGCGCGCCACGTTGCGCTCGGACAACACCGTCTACGCGCAGCTGACGCTCGACGTCGGCGCGCGCGCGGTCGCCGACATGGCGAGCAGGCTCGGCGTTCGTTCGCCGCTCGACGTCAAGGGGGCGTACGTGCCCGCGATCGGGCTCGGGGCGATGGACGTCTCGCCCCTTGACATGGCGGTCGCGTACGCGACGATCGCAGCGGGCGGCATCCGCTCCGAGCCCTTCGCGATCCGCAAGGTGGTCCGCCCCACCGGCGAGGACACGAAGGCCGGCTGGGGCAAGCCGAAGCGGAAGCGAGTCATCTCCGACGGCGTTGCGTACGAGGTCACGCGCATCCTTCAGGAGAACATGTGGTACGGCACCGGCACGGGCGCCTCCTTCGGACACTCGGCGGCCGGTAAGACCGGGACGACCGAGGAGCACTCCGACGCCTGGTTCTGCGGGTACACACCGCGGCTCGGCACGACGGTCTGGGTCGGGTACCCGAAGGGGAAGATCCCGATGGAGAACGTGCACGGGATCAGCGTGGCCGGTGGCACGTTCCCGGCGCAGATCTGGCGGCTCTTCATGAGCTCGGCGATCGGCGCGCTCGAGTCGGTCCCCTTCCCGCAGCCGCAGGACTGGCCGGAGTGGTCGGACTTCGTGCGGGGCACGGAGGACCGCTCGTTCGGCTACGGGGACGACGACGACGACTACTACGCGCCGCCGGCGTCGACGCCTGAAGAAGATGAGGAGTCGGACGAGGACGACTCGGCGCCGGCCGAGCCCGAACCGCAGCCCACTCCGACACCCACGGATCCGGTGACGCCTCCCGCCCCGCCCGCGGGCCGCCCTGCTCCGCCGACGCCGCCGGCGCCGACACCTCCACCGACCGCGCCGCCCGAATAACCGCCCGGGCCGATCGCGCGCTGGGCCGTGCCGCGCTGCTCGCGGCCGCCGTGATCGCTCTCCTCGTCGCGGGCTGCGTCGCCTGCGCCTGGCTCGAGGATGCGCCTCTGGTGCCCGCCGACGCAGGTCGGGCCGACGACGGCGGGGCCGGCGGCGCGATCTTCCTCGCGCTTCTCGTCACCGCCTTCGCGTGCTACCTCGGTGCCTTGGCACTCGTCCGCAGGCGCGCACCCGCGCTGCCGGCAGTGCTCGCCGCCGCAATCGTGATCCAGCTCCTCCCGCTTGCGGCGCCGCTCCTGCTCTCGACCGATGCCTGGACGTACTGGGCGTACGGGCGGATCGCGGCGGTGCACGGCGGCGATCCCTACGTCGACACGCCGGACGAGTTTCCGGACGATCCCGCCTACGCGTACGCGGGAGCGGCGTGGCGTGACACGAGCTCGGTCTACGGGCCGGCGTTCACGCTCTTCTCCGAGGCCGTGGCGCTCGTCTCGGGCTCGTCCGCAGCCGCCGCCGCCTGGATCTTCAAGGTGCTCGCTGCCGGCGGAGTGGTCGCATGCGTGGTGCTCGCTGCAAGGCTTGCGCGCGAGCGACCGTACGCGGCGGCGTTCGTCGGCTGGAACCCACTCTTGGCGATCCACTTCGCCGGAGGGGGGCACAACGACTCCATCCTCGTCGCGCTCACCCTTGCTGCGATCGTTCTCGCGGGTCTCGGGCGAAGGGGCCTGGCCGGTGCCGCGTGGGCCGTCGCGATCCTGCTCAAGTGGATTCCGCTCGTCTTCTTCGCTCTCCGCGCAATCGCAGCACGAAAGGAGGGTCGACGCGTAGGTCACGCCGGTTTCGCCGCCGCCGCGATCGTCGTCCTCGCTCTCGCCACCTGGCGCTACGGCCTCGACTGGCTGCGGGCGGTGGGCCCGTTGACGGAGAACGCCGCGGAGCAGTCGAGCTACGCGCTGCCGCACCGGCTCGAGCAGCTCGGCATGCCGCACGGCCTCACCCTCGCCGTTGCGGTCGCCGGGCTCGCGGCCGGGCTCGCGTGGCTCGCCCGGGAAGCTTCGCGCGGCCGTGTCCGGCTCGGGCTCGCGGGCTGCCTACTGCTCGCGACCACGCCCTGGTTGACGCCGTGGTATGTGATCTGGGCGCTGCCCTTCGCGGCCGCGGAGGACGATCGCCGCGCGCAGTTGCTCGCGCTCGGCTTCTGCGCCTACCTGCTGCCGCAGACGATCCCGCTCTAGATGTTCTAACGCCGCCGGAAGACGAGGACGCCGTCTTCGGCGAAGACACGGCGCCACTGCGGATCGCGGTGCAGTGCGGCGAGCGCCGGACGCGCCCGCTCGGGCCGCAGGCTGTCCAGAAACGTCAGTCGGCGCTCGTCGACCACTACCCATTCTGCCTCCGCGAGCACCGGGAAGCTGAAGATCCGGTGTCGTTCGGACAGATGCGCTCCCAGCGCGTTCGTGGCGCTGACCGGCGCTCCGTCGGGGACGAGCTCCAGCGCGCGTTGCTGCGCCGCTCTGCGGTCGTCCGCCTGGACGTCGATCCGGCCGAGTGGGCCCAGAAGCAGCATCCCGGCCGTCGCGGCGGCGACGGCGGCGAAGGAGAGCCGCCGCCCGAGTCGTGCAACCGCGAAGACGGAGGCTGCAAGGAGCGCAGGGGTCGCGACTGCCGCGTAGTGGGTCTTCACCGAGGTCTGGGTCACGGTCGAGGAGAGCAGGTTGAGCCCCACCTCGGGCACCGCCGCGAGCGCCGCCAGCGGCGCTGCGAGCGGCAGGAAGAGCAGCGGGAAGAGGAGGTCGGTCAGATACGTAAGGTCGCGGCGGTCGAGCGACGGCGCGTCGTAACGGCTCTCGAACGCGGACGAGCCCGCCGCAGCGAAGTGCGGCACGATGACCAGCGCGGCGATGAGCGCGGCCGAACCTGCGACGAGCGCAATCGCGAGACCGGTCCTACGCTCGCCGCGGCGGAGCCCGTACCAGACGCCCATTGCGGCGACCGCGAGACCGACGTGCTCCTTGGTGAGGATCGCCGCTCCGGCGAGGAGAGCGAAGGCCCAGAGCCTGCCTTCGTCGAGGTGCCACCACGCGAAGAGCAGGAGCGGGCAGGCGAGCGCAACCGGATGGAAGTCGCTCACAGGCAGCCACTGCGTGGGCGGATAGAGGAGGTAGGCAAGTGCGAGCGCTGCAGCGGGCCACTCCGCGTGCAGATGCTTCCGGGCGAGCCAGTACACCGGCAGGGCGCCGGAGGCCACGGCAACCGCCTGCACGACGAGCAGCAGCTCCGGTTCGGGCCAGAGCCACCAGAGCGGGGCGAAGGCGGCGAGGATCGGGTCGAAGTGTGCGCCGAGGCGCGAGATCTGCTCGCCGCGCACGTCCGTGATCGAGAGGAGGTCGCCGTTCGCGGTCGACCAGACGGCCTGGGTCATGTTGCCGAGGTCGAAGCGGCCGCTGCCGAAGGCTCGGTGGCGCAGGATCGCCGCGACGGCGAACACGGCCGCGAACGCCGAGGCGGCGAGCCGGACGACGACAGTGGGCGTCAACGCCCGGTGAGCCCCTCGACGAGGCTGCGCCAGCGTTCACCGAGCACGCGTTCGCTCGCATGCTCGCGATAGGCGGTGAGGCCGCCGCTGGAGAGCCGCTCGGCCAGGCCGTCCGCCGTGGCGAGCTTCTGAAGGGTCGCGGCCAGCGCCTCTGCGTCGCCCGGGGGGACGAGGAGCGCGCTCTCGCCGTCGCGCAGCAACTCGCGGGCCGCCGGCGTGTCCGCGGTGACGAGGGGCACACCGCACGCAAGCGCCTGGAAGGCTTTGTTCGGGATCACGCTGCGGGCCTTTGCCGAGGTGCCGAAGATCCCGAGCGCGCAACCCGCACGTGCGAGCTCGGCCGGTAGCTCTTCGTAGTCGACCCACTCGACCCATTCGACGTTCGCCGGATGCGTCCTGCAGGAGCGCGTCGAGCTGGCCGCTGCCGACAACGCGGAACGGGATCTCTGGGGCGAGCCGTGCGGCCGCCAGGATCGTCTCGAGGCCGTGCAGCGGGATCAACTTCCCGACGAACAGCGCTCGGAAGCGGTCGGGTCTGCGCCAGCCCGGGCGGAAGATGCGCTCCTCCGCGCCGACGAAGCAGACAGCCATGCGGTCGGGTGGCAACGAGCCGAGCTCGGCGAGACGGCGCGCGTTCTCCTCGGTATCCGCGACCACGAGGTCGGCAGTGCGGAGGGCCGTTCGGTCGATCCGGCGCAGCAGGCGCGCCGCCGGAGAGCCCGGCGCGAAGCGGCGGCGGTCCTCGACCAGCGTCTCGTGGAGCGACACAAGCGGGTTGAAAAGAACTGGTTTGCCGCGTGCCGCTCGCTTCGCCGCCGGCAGGTCGAGGTGGCCCGGGTAGCCGACGATCATTGCGTCGAAGCGCTCCCCCGGCCGGCGCAGAAGCAGGCGCGCTTCCGCCACGGCCAGCTTCGTCGCGGTCGCGGCGCCGGCCGTCCAGCTCCGTCGTTTTCCCTCCCAGACGCCGACGTGGCGCTCGACCACGTCGACGCCGGCTCCCCGAAGGCAGGAGATCACCTGCGCGTTGCGCGGGTAGTCGCGCTCGTACGTCCCGAAGTAGAGGACGCGCAGTGTCAGCGCAGGATCTCGTCCACGTGGAGCTCGGCCGTCCTGCCGCCCGTTCGATCCTCGTGGTGGCTCGCAACCAATTCGCTGACGAGGCCGAGCGAGACGAGCTGGACACCGACCACGACGAGGAGCACCCCGAGCGTGAGCAGCGGCCGGTGGCCGATCGCCTCGCCGGTCAGCTTCAGCACGGTCAGGTAGGCGAGCACGACTGTTCCGACGGCGCCGAGCACCAGCCCGACGCCGCCGAAGAGGTGCAGCGGGCGGTGCCGGTAGCGGCCCATGAACGTCACCGTCAGCAGGTCGAGAAAGCCGCGCACGTACCGCTCCATTCCGTAGCGGGAGCGGCCGTGCTCGCGCGGGCGGTGGTTCACGGGCAGCTCCGCGACGCGAAAACCGCGGTAGTGGGCGAGCACCGGGATGAACCGGTGCAGCTCGCCGTAGATGCGCATCCCCCGGACAACTTCGGCCCGGTAGGCCTTCAGGCCGCAGTTGAGATCGTGCAGCGAGAGGCCGGAGAGCTGACCCGTGACGGAGTTGAAGATCCGAGATGGAATGCGCCGCGTGAGCGGGTCGCGGCGCTTCGTCTTCCAACCCGAGACGAGATCGAAGCCTTCGTCGAGCTTGGCGAGCAGGCGCGGGATCTCCGCCGGATCGTCCTGCAGGTCACCGTCGATGGTGACGACGACGTCACCTCGAGCCTCCTCGAAGCCGGCCTGGAGCGCCGCGGCCTTGCCGAAGTTGCGCCGGAGCCGGACGACGAGCACGTTGTCGTTCGCCGCATGCAGCCGTGTGAGGGCAGCGAACGTGCCGTCGCCCGAGCCGTCGTCGACGAAGATCGTCTCCCACGCCTCGCCGAGCGGCTCGAGCGCCGCGGTGAGCTCGTCGTGGAGAAGCGCGACGCTGCGCTCCTCGTCGTGCACCGGGACGATCACCGAGATCACGCGCGTTAGCGTATGCGCGCGATGGCACCCCTGCTCTCGATCGACGAGGCGCTCGCGCGCGTGCTGGCGCAGGCTCGCCCGCTCAGCCCGGAGCGCGTTCCGGTCGCCGAGGCCGCGGGCCGTGTCCTCGTCGAGGACGTCTTCGCCGGCGTCGACCTCCCCCCGTTCGCGAGCTCGGCGATGGACGGGTTCGCGATCAAGGCGGGGGACGTGCCGGGCCGCCTCCCGATCGTCCACCGGATCGCCGCAGGGCTCCCCGCCGAGCGAGCGCTCGGGTCCGGCGAAGCGATGGAGATCTCGACCGGCGGCGCTGTCCCCAAGGGGGCGGATTCGGTGGTGCCAATCGAGCTTGTTGTCGAAAAAGACAACGAAATCGAGGTCGCGGATCCGGTGTCCGTGGGAGCGAACGTGCGGCCGCCGGGTGGCGATGTCCGCTCGGGCGACGTGCTGCTCCGCGCCGGCACGCAGCTCGGTGCTGCTCAGATCGGCGCTCTCGCAGCTGCGGGTGCGACCGAGGTGTCTTGTGCGCGCCGTCCGGTCGTGGCCGTCCTCAGCACCGGGACCGAGCTGCGCCCGCCCGGCGTGCCGCTCGGGCCGGGACAGATCTACGAGTCGAACGGGCCCATGCTCGCGGCGGCGTTCGAAGCTGCGGGCGCGCGCGTCGAGGCGATGTCCTCGGTGCTGGACGACGAGGACGCGCACCGGCGCGCACTGGCACAGGGCCTCGAGGCTGACGTCCTGGTCACTTCCGGCGGCGTCTCGGTGGGACCACACGACCTCGTCCGCGGGATCCTGGCGGACCTGGGCGTGGAGGAGGACTTCTGGGGCGTCGCAGTGCGACCGGGCAAGCCGCTCGCCTTCGGCACGCGCGACGGGACGCTCGTCTTCGGGTTGCCCGGAAACCCCGTCTCGGCTCTCGTCGGCGTTGAGCTCTTCGTGCGGCCGGCGCTGCTTGCGCTCCAGGGTCTGAAGCATCCGGGCCCGCACTACGAGCGCGGGCGCCTCGCCTCCCCGCTCCGGCAGAACCGCCGGCGCGACGAGCTCGCCCGTGCGCGTCGCTCTCGTGAGGACGACGAGACCGTGCTCGAGCCGGTCTCCGGCCAGGAGTCCCACATGATCGCGCGCGCCGCCGGCGCCGATGCCCTCGTCTTCGTCCCACGCGGCGAGGGCGAGCTCGCCGCGGGCACCGCCGTGCGGTACCTGCCGCTCTAAGCCGCCTAACCTAACCCTCGAGTGCGTCGACCTGTTCGAGCCGGACGCGGCGCCGGGAAAGGAGCGCCTGGAGAGGATTCCGGGGCCCCCGCCGCCTGGCGCTCGGATAGGGCGCATAGCGGCCTGCTGCGAGCGCCGTCAGCTGGGCCCCGACCGCGAGCCAGACGACGCCGACGAGCACCGCTATCCACGGCACGTAGCCGACCGCGACGAGTGAGAGGAGGTACCACGGCGTGTCGAACCCGAGCTCGAATCGGGTCGCGAAGGAGAGCAGCAGGAGCAGGGGCCCGGCGAGCCCGAGCACGAGGAGAGCCGCCCGGGCAGGCGGCGGGGCGGCATGTACCTGCGGCAGCCAGAGCCACGCATAGAGGGACGGAAGCAAGTACACGAGCGAGAACGGATTCGTCGCGACGACGACCAGCGCGACCAGCCCGAGGGCGAGCAGCGCCACGGTGTGGCCGGCGAGCGCCTCCTCGAGTCGCAGCGGGCGGTGGGGGATCAGCGGCTGGCGTGCCACGAGCCAGCCGACCAAGAGCAGCGCGCCCAACACGCCCAGCACCACCGGCGAGGGCTGGTAGACATCCGCCTCCGGCGGCAACGGCCGCGGCTCGCCTTCGGGGAACGCGCCCAGCTGCGCCGCGACGAACAGGAGCAGCGCGCCGTACCCCCAGAAGGCGAGCCGGTTGCGCAGGCTCCGTGCAGCCGGGGCAAGCTTGATCCGCCTCCGTCTACAGCGCGCGAAGAGGTCGACCGCGCCGATCGCGAACGGGAGCAGCGCCGTGAGCAGAACGAGCTGGATCGCCCAGCCCCGGATGATCCGTCCACCCAGGTAGATGTAGCTCGTTGTCCCCTGTGCGAGCTCGAGGCCGGCGTCGAGCGAGCCGATCGTCGACTGCGCGGCGCGGCCCAGCTCGCCGAGGCGACGACCGGAGAACGGGTCGTCGGCGAAGCCCTGCGGTGCGTCCGGCACCGTGGTCACGCTGAGCGCCGGCACGCCCCGGGCGACGAAGGGGCCCTGCTCGCCGAGCGTAAAGGGAAAGCCGAGCTGGAGGAGCTGCTCGAACGCGGACGCGCGTCCCGGCTCGCTGCCGGTCTGCTCCCGGATACGCACTGCCGCGGTGCGGACGAGTGCGGCGGCCGGCGAGCGGGCGGTGTCGCCTGCGATCACGAGCCGGGGCTCTCGGAGCCCAGCGACCGCGTCGAGGCTCATCACGGCGAGCGCATCGTCCCGGTACGGAGAGCTCTCGGCGAACCGCGCCGCGCCGAGCGCTCCGAACGCGCCGCCGTCGGTCGACACGAAGACGAGGGTGTGCGACGGCTGCGTCTGCAGCGTCGCGGTCCCGGCGGCGGGAGCGTAGGCCCGCGCGAGCTCGATCAGCGCTGCTGTTCCAGACGCGTTGTCGTTTGCACCGCGACCCTGACCGCTGTTGTCGCGGTGCGCCGTGACCACGATCGTGCGCTGCGAGGCGCCTGGGACGACCGCGACGAGGTTTTGGAGCTCGACCCGGCCCAGGCCGGGGATGCTCGCCTCGAACCGGTCCACGCGCGGCTCGAAGCCGTACAGGGCGAGCTGCTCGGCTACCCAGGTCGCCGCTCCGAGCGCACCGGCCGAGCCGGGAGACCGGTCGGGGTAGTCCCGGGCGAGCTCCCGCGCGAGCTGCTCCGCCGCGGAGCGGTCGAAGCCGGGCGGTAGCGTCGGCGGCGGGAGCGGCTGTGGCCGGCCGACTGTGAACGCGGCCAGGAGCAACGGCAGTGCGACGAGCAGCCACGTCCCGCGCACAAGGCGCGCGTTGATCGGCCGCTCCACCGACCCGCGGCGTGGCCGCGCGCGGGGCGCGGGCACTCGTCTACGCGGCGCCATGGCCGGATCAGTGTAGGGAACAGCCGGTCACCTCTAGCATTCGCCCATGGCGGATGCCTCGACCATCCTGCTCGTCGACGACGAGGAGTCGGTGCAGAAGCTGCTCACGTACCCGCTCGAGCGGGATGGCTTCCGGGTCGTCCACGCGTGGGACGGTGAGGAGGCACTGGCCGCGTTCGCGGCCGAGAACGTCGATCTCGTCGTGCTCGACCTGATGTTGCCGCGACTGGACGGGCTCGAGGTCTGCAAGCGCCTGCGGGCGCAGAGCACCGTGCCGATCATCATGCTCACCGCCCGCGACGACGAGCTCGACAAGGTGCTTGGCCTCGAGCTCGGTGCCGACGACTACATCACGAAGCCGTTCTCGATCCGCGAGTTCCGCAGTCGCGTGCGGGCGCTGCTGCGACGGGCGTCCGCCCCGCGTGCGGGCGAGCGCGATGACAACGAGGTGATCGAGGTCGCGGATGTACGGATCGACGTCCCGCGCCGGACAGTGGAGGTGCGTGGCGCGGAGGTGCAGCTCACGTTTGTCGAGTTCGAGCTCCTGCGTGTGCTCGCAGCGGCGCCGGGGCGGGTCTTCTCCCGACGGCAGCTGCTCGAGCGCCTACGCGGCGGCGCGGACTACCGCGAGCCCCGCACGATTGACGTTCACGTTCGCCACCTGCGCGAGAAGATCGAGCGCGATCCGCACGAGCCGGAGCTGATTCTGACCGTGCGCGGCGTGGGCTACCGTTTCCGCGAGCGGTGATGAGACGGCGCCTGCTCAGCGGCATCCGGTTGCGGCTGACGCTCGCTCTGCTCCTCGTCGTCGCCGGGACGCTGGCGCTCGTGTACCTGATTGTCGTCCCGTCGCTCGAGTCACAGCTCGTGAACGAGCGGCTCGACCGGCTCGAGCGGGACGCAAACACGGCCATCAGGGGATTTTCGAGCCAAGCAGACCAGCCGCAGCAGTTCGCGGAGGTCGCGTCGGAGCTCTTCAACGCCCGAGTAGTGGTCTACAGCGCCGTCACGCCGGACCTCATCCTGATCACCGGCGACTCGCGTACGACGTCCTCGGTCGACGTCGAGCGCAACGCGCTCGTGCGCCGTGCCGCCGCCACCCGAAAGCCCCAGCGAGACACGCTCGAGCGGGACGGCCGCCGGTTCGCAGAGGTCGCGTTGCCGGCCAGCGCCGGGGGGCTGGACGCCGTCATCCTGCTCAGCGACTCGCTCGCCGACCCGCTCTCGACGCTCCAGTTCATCCAACGCCGGCTCTTGCTTGCAGGCGCGATCGGGCTCATGTTCGCCCTCGTGGTCGGGCAGGCGCTCGCGACGATCCACGCTCGCCGGATCCGGCGTCTCGAGCGCGCCGCCGAGCGGATTGCCGGAGGCCGCTTCGACGAGCCGGTCATCGATCGCGGCCAGGACGAGCTGGGCGAGCTCGCCGACGCCTTCGAGCGGATGCGCGTCCGGCTCGAGAAGCTCGACCGCGCTCGGAGCGAGTTCATCGCCAACGCGTCGCACGAGCTGCGGACGCCGCTCTTCTCCCTCGGCGGCTTCCTCGAGCTGATGGCCGACGAGGACCTGGACGACGCGACACGCCGCGAGTTTCTCGAAACGATGCGGGAGCAGGTCGAGCGGCTGGCGAAGCTGGCGACGGACCTGCTCGACCTCTCGCGCCTGGACGCGGGCCGGATCCGGGTCGAGCACGAGCCGGTCGATCTCGGCGCTGTCGCGCGGCTGGTCGCGGAGGAGTTCGCCGCGCTCGCGGAGCGGAAGGGCCACGCCCTCGACGTCTCGGTCGACGGACACCCGGTCGCGCGCGCCGACGAGCTGCGTGTGCTCCAGGTCGCTCGCGCGCTCGTCGACAACGCGCTCGTGCACACTCTCCCGGGCACGAATGTGACCGTGCGCGCGTACGCCGACCGCGAGCACGCGTACCTGGAGGTGGAGGACGACGGTCCGGGTGTCTCCGTAGAGCATGCCCCGCATGTCTTCGATCGCTTCTACCGGGCCGAGGGTGGGATTGCCTCGGGGAGCGGGCTCGGGCTTGCGATCGCGCGCGAGCTTGCGACGGTGATGGGCGGGAACGTCACGCTCGAGTCGGCCCCCGGCCGGACGGTCGTGCGGGTGGAGCTCGGCGCCGCTCCGACGTCTCTCCCGGCGCCGGACGCACCCGAGCGCGTTTTCACGTGAAAACGGCGAGCGCCGCTACCCTGTGCGCATGCGCCCCGGAGCCCTCGCCGTGGTTGCGCTCGTCGCAGCCGGGCTCGGCGCCGCCTCGGTCCTGCTCGTCGGCTCACTGGCGGGCTGGATCGGCGATTCGCGCGGAGTCGAGACGGTCGTCATCCCGACGGTCGCGTCCGACACGAACGGCGGCGCGTCCACCGCCGCCGCCGTCCCGCTGCCTGGCAACGCCTTCGATCCGGCCAAGATCTACGCCAGCCGCTCCGGCGGCGTCGTCACGATCTACTCCTTCTTCTCGGACGGTCAGCGCTCGCAGGGCTCCGGCTTCGTCGTTTCGGCTGCCGGGCACGTGCTCACGAACTCGCACGTGGTCACGAACGCGGGCAACGGCTCCAGGGTGCGGGGCGCGTCGCGCGTTTACGTCGTGTTCGCGGACGGCGACCGTATCCCCGGGTCGATCGTAGGCTGGGATCTTTTCAACGACACGGGGCTGGTGAAGGTCGATCCACGGGATCACGCGGTCGCGCCGGTGCCGCTCGGCGACTCGAGCCGCGTCGTCGTCGGCGAGCCGGTCGCTGCGATCGGTAGCCCGTTCGGGCAGGAGAGCTCGCTCGCGGTGGGAGTCGTCTCGGCCACGGAGCGCTCGATCGAGTCCCTGACGTCCGCCTACGACGTCTCCGGCGCGATCCAGATCGACGCGCCCATCAATCACGGCAACTCGGGCGGGCCGCTTCTCGATGCCCGCGGGCGCGTGATCGGGATCAACGCACAGATCCGCTCCGACTCGGGCACCGCGGAGGGCGTCGGCTTCGCGATCCCGATCAATTCCGCGCGCCGCTCGATGGAGCAGCTGCTTGCGACGGGCAAGGTCGCCTACGCGTACGTGGGCGTCACAACGCAGGATGTGACTCCGACGATCGCGAAGCGCTACGACCTCGGCGCCAGGCGAGGCGCGCTGATCCAGTCCGTTGTCGAGGGGGCTCCGGCTGAGCGGGCCGGCCTGCGCGGCGGCGGTGACCGCGAGGTCTTCAACGGGATCCCGATCAACCTCGGCGGTGACCTGATCGTCGCTTTCGCAGGGAAGCCGGTCGAGCGTGCCGCCGACATCTCGCGGATCGTGACGGAGCGGCTGCGGCCGGGCCAGACGGTGCCTGTGACGGTCATCCGGAGTGGCACGGGAAAGCGGGCGATCGTCCGAGTCCGCCTGGACGAGCGTCCGCTCGACCCCGCGGGGTAGAGGTTTGATATGGAACCTGAGCGGGCTGTGTGACCGCCTCAGACACGGCGCCAGACCGTCTCGGCGCCCTTACGCGGACACCCAGCCTGCGCCGCGGACGCCGAGCCGCCCTGACTTGGTCTGAGGCGCCCCCACAGCGCGCCAACTCCACATCAAGCCTCTGCCGGTTTAGCCGCGCCCGAGGGCGGGAAAGAACGCGCGTAGAAGTCACAAGTCTTCAGTACTTTTCGCCAGAACAACCAGGTGGTGGATTGAGCGAACCTCGCGCAGACGTTGCAGACGACGCGAGCAGGACCGTGCGTCTGACCATCCCGGCGAAGCCGGAGTACATCACGCTGTCGCGGCTCGCTCTCTCCGGCCTCTCACGCGTCCGGCCTCTTGCAGACGACACGCTGGCGGACCTCAAGCTTGCGCTGACTGAGGCGTGCTCCAATTCCGTACGCCACGCGTACGACGGTCGGGGTGGGCCACGTCGACATCCAGTTCGTGCTGCATGACGACCGGCTGATCATCGAGGTCGCCGACGACGGGGCCGGCTTCGGGCCTCACGCCGCAGATCCGGTGTCGGACGGGAGCGAGCTTTCCGAAGGCGGGCTGGGGATCGCGATCATCCGGTCGATCGCCGACCAGGTCGAGTTCGGGGACGGCCCCGGCGGGCGCGGCTCTCGCCTCCGCTTCGTGAAGCTCCTGGTCTAGTCTCCCGCGGGTGCCGTCGCGACGGAAGCTGATCGTCGTCTCGAATCGTGGTCCGATCGGCTACGCGCGCGACGGCGGCGAGCGTGTCGCCCGCCGCGGCGCCGGGCGGTCTCGTCACCGCCCTCGCGCCGCTCGTCTCCCACCACGAGGTCACCTGGATCGCGAGCGCGCTTTCCGACGAGGACCACGCGGTCGCCACTCAGGGCGCGGTTGAGGAGACTGCGGCGGACGGATCGAGGTATCGCCTGCGGCTCGTTGCCCATCCACCCGAGGTGTACGAGCTCTACTACAACGTCGTCGCGAATCCGGCCCTGTGGTTCGTGCAGCACGGCCTCTGGGAACGCAAGCACGATCCCGAGCGCGACCTGCTTCCGGCGTGGGAGGAGGGCTACGTCGCCGTCAACCAGGCCTTCGCAGACGCCGTCGTCGCAGAGCTCGAGCTGCAGCCGGACGCGGCCGTCTTCTTCCACGACTACCACCTCTACGTCGCGCCACGGCTCGTGCGGGAGCGGAACCCGGCCGTCGCGATCGCCCACTTCACGCACATTCCCTGGGTGGACGCGGACGGCTGGTCGGTGCTGCCCGACGAGATCGTGACGGCGATCCACAGTGGTCTGCTGTCTGCAGACGTGGTCGGCTTCCACACCCGTCGCTGGCAGTCGGCCTTCCTGGCGAGCTGTGCTGCGCTTGGGCTTGACCCGGGCGCGACGCTCGTTACCGCGCACCCGATCTCGATCGACCCGGCCGAGTTCCGCGCGCTGGCCAACAGCGATCGCGTGCTCGCGCGCGAGCGCGACCTCCTCTCGTCGCGGCCAGAGACGTTGATCCTCCGGGTCGACCGGACCGACCCCTCGAAAAACGTCCCGCGGGGCCTCGAGGCGTTCGGCCTTCTGCTCGAGCGGCGCCCTGACCTCCACGGCCGGGTCGGCATGCTCGCGCTGCTCGATCCGTCGCGGCAGGAGATCCCGGAATACGCCGAGGAACGGCTGCGGATCGAGGCCGCCGCCGCTGCAGTCGAAGCGCGCTTTCCCGGGGCGCTCAGCGTCCGACTCGAGGACGACTTTCCCCAGTCGATTGCGGCGTACAAACAGTTCGACGTCCTGCTCGTGAATGCCGTCATGGACGGGCTCAACCTCGTCGCCAAGGAGGCGCCGCTCGTCAATACACGCGCCGGCGTAGTTGTCCTATCTGTCAACGCAGGCGTGCACGAGGAGATCGGCGAGTGGGTCGTCTCGGTCGATCCGTTCGACGTCGAGGCCCAGTCGGCCGCGCTCGAGGAGGCGCTCGGGCTCGTTGAGGACGAGCGCAAGCTACGCCTCGACGCGATCCGCCTCTACGTGAAGCGGCACGATCTCACGGCGTGGATCGGCGAGCAGCTGGCCGACCTCGACCGCGCGAGTACGATCTCTCGTCGATGAAGGACCTCTCGCACGTCGACGAGTCGGGCTCCGTGCGCATGGTCGACGTCGGCGCGAAGCCGGTGTCGAAGCGGCGCGCCGTCGCTCGCGCTGCCGTCCGGATGGCGCCCGAGACGGCGCGACGGCTCGGCGAGCTGCCGAAGGGCGACGCCCTCGCGGCCGCCCAGCTCGCCGGGATCATGGCAGCGAAGCGGACGAGCGACCTGATCCCGCTCTGCCATCCGCTGCCGCTGTCGCTGGTCGAGGTGTCGCTCGACGTCGTCGCTGACGGGGTCGAGATCACCGCCGCGGCGGAGACGACGGCCCAGACCGGTGTCGAGATGGAGGCGCTCGTGGCGGCGTCTATCGCAGCCCTCACCGTCTACGACATGGCGAAGGCCGTGGACAAGGGGATGATTGTCGCCGACGTGGCGCTGGTCGAGAAGACGAAGGAGCCGGTGTGAAGGCGGCGGTGCTGACGGTGTCGGACGGCGTCGTCGCCGGGACGAGGGACGACACGAGTGGCGACCTGTTGTCAGGGCTGTTGGAGGCGGACGGCCACGAGGTCGAACGGAAGGTCGTGGCCGACGAGGCCGATCGGATCGCCGCCGCGATCACCGAGCTCGCGGAGCGTTCGGCGCTCGTCCTCACGACCGGCGGCACAGGGGTGGCGCCGCGCGACGTGACACCTGAGGCGACGCGCTCGGTGCTCGACCGCGACGCTCCGGGCATCTCCGAGGCGATCCGTGCCGACTCGATCGCGAGAACGCCGCACGCGCTGCTTTCGCGTGGTGTGGCCGGCGTCCGTGGGCGGACGCTCGTCGTCAACCTGCCCGGGTCGCCCGGCGGTTGCCGCGACGGCTTCGCGGTCCTCCGCCCGGCGCTCGGACACGCGCTCGACCTGCTCGCGGGCTCCGAGACCACGCATCGGCAGACGTGAGGAGCTCGCTCCGCTTCTGCCGATGAGTAACGCCGCCGTCTCGCTCCCGCGCCGCTTCGCGTCGCTCGTGAAGCTCGAGCACACCGTCTTCGCGCTCCCGTTCGCGTACGTCGGCATGCTGCTCGCTCTCGGCGAGGTTCCCGCGGCCGGAGACTGGCTGTGGGTGACCGTGGCCATGGTCGGCGCGCGCACGCTCGCGATGGGGCTGAACAGGCTGATCGACGCCGAGCTCGACGCCCGCAACCCCCGCACCGCGTCCCGGGAGCTACCGACCGGCGCGCTCTCCGGTGGCCAGGTCGCCGTGCTCTGCGCGGTCGCGTTCGCCGTCTTCCTCGTCGCCGTCTTCCAGCTCGACCCGCTCGTGCGTTGGCTCTGGCCGGTACCGGTCCTTCTCTTCGTCGTCTACCCGTACCTGAAGCGGCTGACGTGGCTCTGCCACGAGTGGCTCGGCGTGTCGCTCGGCCTCGCTCCGGTCGGGGCGTGGGCGGCCGTGACCGGCGAGCTGCCCTGGCAGGCGTGGGCGCTCGGGGGAGCCGTGGCGCTCTGGGTCGCCGGCTTCGACCTCTTCTACTCGCTCTTCGACCTCGAGCACGATCGTGCCGAGGGGCTTCACTCGTGGGCCGTGCGCTTCGGCGAGCTCGGGGTCTTCCGCGGGGCGCGGCTCCATCACGTGGGCACCGTTGTGCTGCTCGCGGTCGCCGGTCTCGGACTCGACGTCGGGCTCTGGTACTGGCTCGGCGTCGGCGTCGTCGCGGTGCTGCTCACCTACGAGCATCTGCTCGTGCGGCCGGGTGACCTCCGTCGGCTCGATGCGGCCTTCTTCACCGTCAACGGGGTGATCAGCATCGTCTTCCTCGGCTTCGTTCTCCTCGACGTCGTCACGCGCTGAGGAACGCCGCGGGTGCGGCTGGGGAGAAACCGTCACACTGCCGTGACGATGCCGAGAGCCATCCGCGCAGAGATCCTCGATAGCGTTTCCGTAGGGACACCGGGGTGCCCCTGGGGCTACGTTGGGGTGGTTTCGCCGAGGCTTCGGTCGTGATCCGCGCTCGCGGGCTCGAGAAGCGCTATGGGCGGCGCCGAGCCCTGCGGCCGGTCGACCTCGACCTTGACCGTGGAGGCTTTCTCGTTGTCACGGGTGCCAACGGATCGGGTAAGACGACGCTGCTCAGGCTCGTCGCGGGGCTCGCGGCGCCGACGGGAGGTGAGCTCGCGGTCGGCGCCGACCGCGGGGAGCTCGGGTTCCTCGGACACGAGACGCTGCTCTACCGTGACTTGACCGCGGTCGAGAACCTCGAGCTCTACGGGCGTCTCTACCGCGTCCGCGAACGGCGCGAGCGGATCGGGATGCTGCTCGAGCGATTCGGCCTCTGGGAGGTTCGCTCCGAACGCGTCGCGTCGTACTCCCGCGGCATGACGCAACGTCTCGCGCTCTGCCGCGCGCTGCTGCACCAGCCGGAGCTGCTCGTGCTCGACGAGCCGTTCACGGCGCTCGACATCGAGGGCGCTGAGCTGCTCGACCGGCAGCTGACGGAGCTCACCGGCTCTGCGACGATCCTCCTGTCGACGCACGACCCGGCCCGGGTCGAGCCGTTCGCAACTGCACGGCTCGCGCTCGCATGACCTACTTCGCCGATGTCGCGGCGCTCGCCCGCAAGGATCTCCGGCTCGAGTTGCGCGCACGCGACACGCTGCCGGCCATGCTCCTCTTCGTCCTCTCGACGCTCGTCGTCTTTCACTTCGCCCTGCCGACCGGAGCGGACGAGATCGCCGCGCACGGACTGCTCTGGATCGCGCTCGTCTTCACCGCGCTGCTCGGCCTGGCACGTGCGTGGGCGCCCGAGCGCGAGAGCGGGGCCCTCGAGGGGCTCGTGCTCGCGCCGTCGGATCGGAGCGCGATCTGGCTCGGCAAGGCGGCTGCGGTCTTCGTCTTCCTCACCCTGATCGAGCTCGTCGCGCTGCCGGCGTTCGCGCTCTTCTTCTCACCGCTCGACCCCGCCGCAGTTCTGGGCGTCCTCCTCGCCAACGTCGGTATCTGCGCCGTGGGCACCTTGCTCGCCGCGATGGCGGCCGCGAGCAGGACGCGGGAGCTGATCCTGCCGCTCCTCTTCCTCCCCCTGGCGATCCCCCTCGTCGTCGGTGGGGTCGGTGCGAGCGTCTCAGAGGAGCCCGGCCGCTACCTCACCTTCCTGGGGCTGTACGACGCGGTCTTCGCGCTACTGTGCTGGGCGTCCTTTGAGTACGTCGTCTCCGAATAGCAGGCCGTCGAGGATCTCGGTCCCGATGCTCGCGGCGGCCGCCGCGGGGCTCATCGGGCTTGCGATCTTCCTCGCCTTCTTCGTCGCTCCGGAGGATGCCGACCAGGGCATCTCGCAGCGGATCTTCTACTTCCACGTTCCGGTGGCGCTGACCGCGTACGCCTGTTTTGGCTGGGGCGCGTACAAGGCGCTGCTCCTGCTCTGGAAGGGGAACGATCGGTACGACCTCGAGAGCTACGTCGCGATCCACCTGGGCACGATCTTCGGCGTGTTGACGCTCGCGACCGGCTCGATCTGGGCCAAAGCCTCGTGGGGCAAGTGGTGGGTCTGGGACTCCAACCAGCTCGTCCTCTTCCTCGTTCTCTTCCTCTTCTACTCGGCCTACTTCATGCTTCGCTTCTCGATCGAGGAAGGGCCCCGTCGGGCGAACATCTCAGCCGTCTACGCGCTCTTCGGCGTCGCCTTGATCCCGGTCAGCTTCCTGGCGATCCGGTTGGCCGAGGACTTCATCCACCCGACGACCTTCACGCGCGACGGGCCGCAGATGACGGGGACGATGTTCTTCACGTTCTGCGTTGCCTGGCTCGCGATGACGACGCTCGCCTACGCGCTCTATCGCGTCGAGCTCGCCGGCAAGCGGGTCGACGCGAACCTACGCGAGCTGCGGGAAGCGCTGACCACATGAGCTCGGGCGAGAAGTACGTCGCTGCTGCCTACGGCGTCGTATTCGTGACCGTGCTCGTCTACGTCGTGATCATCGCGGCGAAGCTCTCGCGCCTCGAGCGGGAGACGGCGGAGCTGGCCGAGCTAGCACGCCGCCGCGCGGTTGAATAGCGATCATGGCTGAGCTGCTCGTCGTCCCTGCCCTGCTCGCCTACGGGGAGGCGGCGTTCGCCTACGTGGGTGAGCTGCGTGGGCCGGGCCTGGCCGGCCGGCTCGCCACCTGGGGCGTCCGGCTGGGCTGGCTCGCGCAGACGGCGCTCCTCATCGGCCAGGCCGCGTCCGCCGAGGGCTTTCCCTGGGGGACGTGGGCGGGCGCGCTCAACCTCTTCGTGTGGCTCGTCGTCGGCGCGTACCTGATCTGGGGCTGCACGCCGAGGTACCGGCTGCTCGGCCTCGCCGTGATGCCCGTCGCCGTCGTCCTGCTCCTACTCGCGTGGGCGGGCGGGGGCACGGCGGTCGGGAAGGGCGAGCACTCCGGCACCGTCCTCGCAGTACATGCCGGGTTGATGCTCGCGGGCTTTGCGGGTCTCCTGCTCGCCGCGGCGATGGCGGTCCTCTATCTCTGGCAGGAGCGCCGGCTGAAGCGGCACGAGCGCAGCGTCCTCCGCGTGCGCGTGCCGGCGCTCGACGCGCTCGACCGCTTGGCGGCGCGGACGGTGCTCGGCTCGCTCGTCGTGCTCACCGTGGGGATCGGCGTCGGCGCGGCGAGCTTCGAGCGCGGGGACTTCGACGCCGCGATGGCCGTCACGCTCGCAATCTGGGCCACGTACGCCTCCCTGCTCGTCCTTCGACACGAGGGCTGGCGCGGCCGGCGCGCCGCGCTGCTCAACCTGGCGGGCTTCGCGCTGGTCGCGGTCGTCCTTCCGATCACCCACTTCGCATGAAGCTCACCCTCGCCGGCATCTCGCACCATCGCGCTCCGATCGAGCTGCGCGAGCGTGTGGCCCTCGACCTGGACGCCTGCCGCGAGCTGGCCGGCCGGCTCGAGGGCGAAGCGGTCGTGCTCTCGACGTGCAACCGCACCGAGCTCTATCTCGCCGGGGAAGAGCACGCCGAAGAGCTGGCGGTGGAGACGCTCACGAAGCTCGCCGGAGACGCCGCAGCGGAGCTCGCGCCGGCGCTCTACCGCCTGCGCGACGAGGCGGCGGCGCTGCATCTCTTCCGCGTTGCCGGCGGGACTCGACTCGCTCGTCCCTGGCGAGGGCGAGATCCTCGGGCAGGTGCGGACCGCGTTCGAGGTTGGAGCCGCTGGGCCGTTTCTCGACCGCCTCTTCCGCCAGGCTCTGCACACGGGACGGCGTGTCCGCAGGGAGACCGCAATCGCCGAGAGCCCCGCCTCCGTGCCGGCGGCTGCGGCCGCGCTCGCACAGCAGGTGTTCGGAGAGCTCGACGGCCGCCGCGTCCTCCTGCTCGGCGCCGGGAAGACGAGCGAGTCGGCCGCCCGCAACCTCGTCTCGCGCGGGGCGGAGATCGCTGCGGTCGCGAACCGGACGCTCGCGCACGGCGAGGACCTTGCGGGTCGCCTCGCCGCGCAGGCGCTCGCGTTGGACGCGATCGCTGCAGAGCTGGAGCACGCCGACGTCGTCGTCTCCGCGACGAGCGCCTCCGGTCTCGTCCTCTCCCGCGACGCGGTCGCCGCGTCGCTTCGCTCCCGCAAGGGCCGTCCCCTGCTCCTGGTCGACCTCGCGGTGCCGCGCGACCTCGATCCGGCGATCAACGAGCTCGACGGCTGCTTTCTCTACGACGTCGACGATCTCGAGGCCGTGGTGACAGAGACGCTCTCGGGTCGTCGCGGCGAGGCGGCGCGGGCCGAGCAGCTCGTTGCCGAGGAGGCCGATCGGTTCCGCGACTGGCAGGCCTCGCTCGACGTCGTTCCGACGATCGCGTCGCTCCGGGCGCTCGCAGAGGAGATCCGCGATCGCGAGCTCGCCAAGGCGGGCGGGCGCCTGTCCGAGCGCGAGCGCGAGCACGTGGAGTCAGTGATCTCGCAGATCGTGGCAAAGCTCCTGCATCTGCCCACGATTCGCATGAAGGAGGCAGCCGCGGCAGCCGACGGCGTGATCTATGCTGACGTCGTGAGGTACCTGTTCGGCCTGGAGGAGGAGGAGCAGCGGCGATGACGACCCGGTTCACGTCGTCGCGGCCGCTGCCGCTGCAGGTTCCGACGGCGTTCGTGCGCATCCGGCCGAGCACCCACCCAAGCGGAGCACGGGGCTGCGGCGAGTCGAGGCCCGTCTCGCGGCGAATCTGTGCTCATCCGCGTCGGTTCCCGCGGCAGTAGGCTCGCCCTCACCCAGGCGGAGCAGGCCGCGGAGCGGCTGCGCGAGCCCGGGAACGAGATCGCGCTCGTCCCGATCACGACGGCGGGCGATCGTGACCGCACGCGACCGTTCGGTGAGATCGGCGCCCGCGGCGTGTTCGTCAAGGAGCTCGAGGAAGCGCTCCTCGCGGGCCGGATCGATGTTGCCGTGCACTCGGCGAAGGACATGACCTCGACGGATACGGAGGGCCTCGCCGTCGGCGCCTACCCGCCGCGCGAGGACGCGCGCGACGCGCTCTGCGGTGCCGAAGAGCTTCGGCCGGGAATGCGAATCGGGACGGCCTCCATCCGCAGGCGGGCCCAGCTGCTGGCACTGGAGCCGTCGCTTTCGATCGAGCCGCTGCGGGGCAACATCGACACGCGGTTGCGCAAGCGGGGCGAGCGAGGGCTCGACGCGGTCGTGCTCGCGGCGTGCGGGCTCGACCGGCTCGGTCTCGCCGACGAGGTCGGTCGCCGCTTCGACCCGTCCGAGCTGTTACCCGAGGCGGGGCAGGGATCCCTCGCGTTGCAGGTTCGCGCCGGCGAGGAGTCGCTCGTCGCCGCCGCCGACGACGCCGAGACACGGCGTCGCGTCGAAGCCGAACGGCGCTGCGTCGCGCTCATCGGGGGCGGCTGCCTCGCGCCCGTCGCCGCGTACCACGACGGGACGCGCCTGACTGCGCTCGTCGCCGACGAGGACGGCGCCTGGATCGAGCGCAGGAGCGGAGACGACCCGGAGACGGTCGCGCGGGAGCTGCTCGCGTTCGTCTCGGTGAGGGTCGTCGTGACGCGGCCGAGGGGTCAGGAGGGAGAGCTCACCCGCGGCCTGGAGGCGCTCGGCCATGACGTCGTGCACTGTCCGCTGATCGAGGTCGAGCCGATCGGCGACGACCCCATCGACGTCTCCGGCTACGACTGGGTGATCGTCACGAGCGTGAACGGCGCCTACGAGCTGCGGCGCCGCATGGTGGGCTCGCCGCGACGCGTTGCGGCGATCGGAGCTGCCACCGCCGACGCTTTCGGGGGCGCCGACCTCGTCGCGGCGGTCTCGACGCAAGAGGGCTTGCTCGCGGAGCTGCCGCAGCCTGCCGGCCGCGTGTTGTTCGCCGGCGCGGAGGGGGCACGCCGGCTGCTCGTGGACGAGCTGGGCGCCGCGTTCGTGCCGCTCTACCGGACACTCGAGCTGGCGCCCGAGCCCCCGGCCGGCGACCTCGTCGTGCTCGCTTCCCCGTCCGCGGCGCGGGCCTTCGGCCGGCTCGGCCTCTCTCTGCCGGCCGTCAGCATCGGCCCACAGACGACCGCGGCGGCGCGCGAGCTAGGAGTCGAGGTCGTCGCGGAAGCGGCGACCCACGACGTCGAGGGACTCCTTGCGGCGATAACCTCTCGCGCGTGTTCGTCACCTTCCTGAGCGACTTCGGGCTCCAGGACGACTTCGTCGGCACCTGTCACGGCGTGATCAAGCGGATCGCGCCGGACGCGGAGATCCTCGACGTGACGCACGGGATCCCGCCGCAGGAGGTGCTGCAGGGAGCGCTCGTGCTCGCGAACACGCTCCCGTACATGCCGATCGGCGTCCATCTCGCCGTCGTCGACCCGGGCGTCGGCGGCAGCCGTCGCGCGCTGGCGCTACGCGACAAGGATGGGCGGTTCTTCGTCGGCCCCGACAACGGGCTCCTCATTCCTGCCGCCGAGCGTGCCGGGATCGAGGCCGCCCACGAGCTCGTGAAGCCCGAATACGCGCTCGACTCCATCTCGCGCACCTTCCACGGCCGCGACCTGTTCGCGCCTGCGGCTGCCCATCTCTCGCGCGGCGTCGGGATCGAGGAGCTCGGCCCTCCCATTGCCGTCGACGCGCTCGTCCGGCTCGACCTGCCACAGCCTGAGCTTCGCTCCGACCGGATCGCTGCGACCGTCCTCTATGTCGACTCCTTCGGCAACGTCGCCCTGAACGTGACGCGCGAGCACGCCGTCCAGACGGGCATCGTGCCGGGAACACAGGTCGAGCTCGAGCTCGGTGGGGAGCGTTACTACGCCGTCGCGACGCGGACGTTCGCCGATGCGCGGCCGGGCGACATCATGCTCTACGAGGACAGCTACCGGAACATGTCGGTCGCGATCAGGAACGGCTCTGCTGCCGACATGCTGCACGCCCGCGCCGGGCAGTCGCTCCGGATCAACGTCGGCCGGATCTGACTTGCAGGCGGGGCGTGGGTTTGCAAGTCTTCCCAGCACAAGGACGTTCGCGGAGCGGTATCACCGTCCCGGACGTCCTTTTACTGGGCTCACGAATGCGGCGGTCGGCGGTCGGCCCAGGGGCGCGCCGCTTCCAGTTGCGCCGAGACACGGAGCAGGAGTGCCTCCCCGAACGGCGGTCCGACGAGCTGGACGCCGACCGGGAGTCCGTCGTCTGTCCAGTGCAGCGGCACTGAGACCGCCGGCTGCCCGGTGACGTTGAAGACGGCCGTGAAGGGCGTGAAGCGAACCGCTCGGTCGAACTGCTCCCAAGGGTCGTCGGGCTCGGTGTCCCAGCCGAGCGGCACGGGCAGCATCGCGAGCGTCGGTGTGAGCAGGAGGTCGTATTGCGCCCACAGAGCGACGATCTTGCGCGCGCGCAGCTGCAGTCGGGTGACTGACGCGGTGTAGGTCACGCTCGACGTCTCGTCGGCGGCGCGGACGAAAGCCTGGTTGAGCGGAGTGAGCACGCTCGGATCGGAGACTGGGAAGGCGGTCGGCGTGACCTGCCACACGGGCACGAAGTCGGCCATCAATCCGTCGCCGCCCCAGTCGGGCGCGGCCTCTTCGACGTCGTGGCCGAGGGACGCAAGGAGCTCGCCCGCCGCGCGCGTCGCGGCGACGCACGCCTCATCGACGGGCGTCTCGTCGGGAGCGGAGGTCGTGAGCGCGACCCGCAGGCGTCCCGGCTCGGCGACGACCTCGTCGGCGAACGGACGCTCCGGGGGCGGAGCCGAGTACGGGTCGCCCCATTCGTAGCCGGAGACGGCGTCGAGGTATGCGGCCGCATCGGCGGTCGTGCGCGCGAGCGGTCCGCTCGTACCGAGGCCGATGCCGGGCACGAACGGCGCATTCGAGATCCGTCCGCGCGATGCCTTGATGCCGAAGACGCCGCAGCACGAAGCGGGGATCCGAATCGAGCCGCCGCCGTCCGAGCCCTGGGCGACCGGACAGAGACCTGCGGCCAGGGCGGCGCCCGCGCCGCCGCTCGACCCGCCTGCGTTCCGCGAGAGGTCCCAGGGATTTCGGCACGGGCCGTTCAACGGCGAGTCGGTGAAGGCCGTGGTGCCGAACTCGGGCGCATTCGTCTTCCCGAGGACGACGAAGCCCGCCTCCCGCAGCTTCGCGATGTGGGCAACGTCGAAGTCGGGCACGTTCTCGGCGAACGCCCGCGACGAGTACGTCGTGCGGATCCCCGCGGTCGCGTCGAGGTCCTTGAGCGAGATCGGGACGCCGTGGAACGGTGCCTCCGTCGGCACATCTAGCTTCTGTTTCGCCTCCGCCAAGGCCTCCTCGGCGCGCACGGTGACGTACGAGCCGAGCTCCGGATCGAGCCGTTCGATCCGCTCCAGATAGGTCTCAACGAGCTCGACGGGGGAGACCTCGCGCTCCCGGACAAGCCGAGCCTGCTCGGTCGCCGGGAGGAACGCGAGCTCGTCCACACCCGGACCCTAGTGCGACGGCCACGGCTCGAGAGCACCGATGGGCGTTGATGCGTCGCTTCGGCCGGCAGGCGGAGCGGGATTCATTCCCGCGCAGCCTCGCCAAGAACTGCCCGGTGGCTGCGAGAAGGAGGGGGCTCGTGGGGGAACCACGGGTTCCCCCACGCTTTTATATCCAGTCGAATGTGTCCTGGAGGAAGGGGATGAGGAAGTAGAGGAGGAACGCGGCCGACGCGAGCCACATGAACGGGTGCACCTCCCTCGCGCGGCCCTGGGCGGCGCGGGCGGTCACGAAGGCCAGGAATCCCATCCCGATGCCGTCCGTGATCGAGAACGTGAACGGCATGAACATGATCGTCAGGGCCGCGGCGATGCCGATCCCGACGTCCGTGAAGTCGATCCCCGCCAACTTGCGCCCGTCCTGCCTGCCCTCGGCGTCCTCCTCCGCCTCGGTCAGCGCGGTCATCATCAGGAAGCCGACGATGATCAGCGCGGGCGCCGTTGCCTGCGGTGGCACCATCCCGATGATCGGGGCGAAGAACATGAACGGGAAGAAGAGGGCTCCCGCCACGACTGCAACCCAGCCGGTGCGTCCGCCGACGCTGACGCCGGACGCGGACTCGATGTACGTCGTGGCCGAGGAGGAGGAGGCCGCGCCGCCCGCGACCGCGGCGAGCGAGTCGACGAGCAGCGGCTTGCGGATCTCCGGCAGACGGCCCTCTTCGTCCAGGTATCCGGCCGGCTTGCCGACGCCGACGAGGGTGCCCATCGTGTCGAAGAAGTCGGCCAGGAAGAGCGAGAACGCCCAGACGATGGCGGAGATGAACGCGAGCTCGGTGAACGCGTCGAAGTTGAACTCGCCGAGCAACGCCAGGTCGGGCGACTCGTAGACGTCGCCGGGCCAGGAGGCGCCGGACGTGAAGCCGGCGTCGTTGTCGGAGGCTTCGTTGATGATCGTGGCCAGGATTGTCGTCGCGATGATCCCGATCAATAGGTCGCCGCGGACCCCGCGCGCACGCAGCGCGATCGTCAACATGAGCCCGACAAAGGTGACGAACGCGGGCCACGTCGTCAGCCGAGCGAGGTCGACGACCGGAGTGCCCCGCACGACGATCCCCGAGTTGACGAGCCCGATGAACGCGATGAAGAGGCCGATCCCGATCGCAATTGCCTTCTTCAGGTCGAGCGGGATCGCGTCCATGATCTTCTCCCGCATCCCCGTGAGGACGAGGATCGTGACCGCGATGCCCTCGACCACGACGAGCCCCATCGCGGCGGGGAACGAGAGGCCCTCGCCCGCGACGAGGCTGAACGCCACCACCGCGTTCAGGCCGAGGCCGGGCGCGATCGCGTAGGCCCGGTTCGTGTACAGCCCCATCAGGATCGTCATGACGCCCGCGACAAGGCAGGTCACGGCGAGGACCTGGTTGAACGGAAGCCCGAGCTCGCTCAGGCCCTCGATGCCCGCAAAGCTGAGGATCTGCGGGTTCACGAAGATGATGTACGACATGACGATGAAGGTCGTCACGCCGGCGATCGTGTCGCGGGCGAGCGTCGTCCCGTTCGCCGAGAAGCGGAAGCGACGCTCGAGGAAGCTCTCCCCGCCCCGCGGCCCACGCCGCGCGGTCTCGTCCATTGCGGCTGTCTCCTTGCGCTGAGTTGACCCTCTGACGGAGAGGATGAGCCGCGAGCCGGACGGAGGTGTGCTCCAGCCGTCCTACGTCGCTGCGGCTTTGGCGGCCGCCAACAGGTCGTCCCAGGTGGCGAGCTTGATGCGCGGCCGTCCGTGCGGGTCGCCGGCGGCCCGCTCTGCGGCGTCGATCGCCTCCCAGCCCGCGTAGAGGACGGCCTCGACGCCGCGCTCCTCGAGGAGCGCCTCGAGCGTGCCGTCCGCCCGGGGAGGCAGGCGGCCGGCGCGCGCGTCCTCGAGTAGCAGCGCGACCGTCTCGGTCGCGTCCTTCTTGTTCGTGCCGATCACGCCGCTCGGGCCGCGCTTGATCCAGCCCGCGGCGTAGAGCCCCGGCTCGACGCGGCCGCCCTCGTTCGGAATCGTCTGCGAGCGCTCGTCGAAGGGCACACCCGGGAGCGCGACGCCCTGGTAGCCGA
The DNA here is from genome assembly GCA_963794385.1 of uncultured Gaiellaceae bacterium. Lineage (GTDB taxonomy): Bacteria > Actinomycetota > Thermoleophilia > Gaiellales > Gaiellaceae > Gaiellasilicea. The sequence continues at coordinate 36,879 of CAWCDT010000010.1, forward strand.
CGCTGCGGAAGACGATGCCGCACGAAATCGTCTCGCGCTCGTCGGTGGCGACCGCGCGCCCGTCGACGAGCTCGTTGCGGACGAGCTCGATGCCCTCCACCTTCTCCTCGCCGAGGATCGCGACCGGCGAGACGAAGAAGCGCAGTCGGATCGCGCGCGGCTTCCCCGCCGGCGTGCGGGCCGCGTACTCGCGCAGGTGGTCGACGTTCCGGCGCACCGTCGGGGGCGCCGCCGCCAGCTCGGCCTCGCTCGCCTCGTCGAGCTCGAGCTCAGCCGGATTGACCAGCACGTCCGCTCCCTCGAGATCGCCGAGCTCGCCCACCTCGACCGGCGTCCACGCCGCCTGCACCGGCCCGCGCCGCCCGACAACGAGGATCTCGCGGACGCCCGCCTCGTTGATCGCGTCGATCGCGGCGTCGGTCGTGTCCGTCGGCGCCAGCTCTTCCGGCGTCAGCGCCAGCATCCGCGCGACGTCGAGCGCGACGTTGCCGTTGCCGATCACGACAGCGCGCTCGCCGGAGAGGTCGAAGGTCAGATGCTGGTAGTCGGGATGGCCGTTGTACCAGGCGACGAACTCGGTCGCCGCCCAGGAGCCGGGCAGATCCTCACCGGGTATCCCGAGCTGCCGGTCGGTCTGGGCGCCGACGGAATAGATGACCGCGTCATACAGGGCCGCCAGGTCTTCGTGTGCGATGTCGCGTCCGACCTCGACGTTGCCGAAGAAGCGGAAGCCCGGCTGCGCCGCCGTCTTCTCGAACGCGCGCGAGACGGCCTTGATGTTCGGGTGGTCGGGGGCGACGCCCAGCCGAACGAGGCCCCAGGGCGTCGGCAGCCGCTCGATCATGTCGACCTCGATCTCGAGGTCGCTCGCGAGCAGCGCCGCGGCCGCGTAGAAGCCGGCCGGGCCGGAGCCGACCACTACGACCCGGAGACTCATCGGGCGATGCTACTCGGCTAGTGCGAGCAGCCCGACCCGCAGCCGCCGGCGTGGGCGTCCTCGGCGGCGGTGTCCTCGACCGTGAAGGAGTGGCCGCAACCGCAGGACGCGGCGGCGTTCGGGTTGTCGATCTTGAACCCGGACTCCTCGAGGCCGTTCAGGAAGTCGATCGTCGCACCCTTCAGGTAGGGCGCGCTGTAGGGATCGATGACGATCGTGACACCGTGCTGCTCGAGCGTCTCGTCGTCGTCGACGGGGCCCGCGTCGAAGCCGAGCCCGTACTGGAACCCCGAGCAGCCGCCGCCCTGGATGGCGACGCGCAGGACCGAGGTCTCGCCTTCGGGATCCTCGGCCATCAGCTCGCGGATCTTGTCCGCGGCGACCGGGGTCAGCGAGACGAGGGTGTCAGGGCGCTCGATGATCTCCATGCGGAGGATGGTAGCAGCGTCCCCGGCGACCCCCGAAGGGCCGACTTTGTAACACCCTCGTAACGCTTGGCTCCAACGCTTGCACCTCTCTTCGTGCGTCCATCCCAAGCTTGGTAGCGTTCGCCCGACTCGGATGCTGGACGACTACTTTCCCTTCCTCGTCTACGCCTTCCTCGCCGCCGCGATTCCGGCCTCGCTGATCGCGTTCTCGTTCCTCTTCGCCCAGAAACCCAAGCGTCGCGTGAAGGCGAGATTCCTGCCGTTCGAGTCGGGTGTGTCCGAGGGGCCGCCGCCGCAGCAGCGCTTCACCGTCAGCTTCTACCTGACCGCGATGCTCTTCATCCTCTTCGACATCGAGATCGTCTTCCTCTACCCGCTCGCCGTCGTGCTCGAGCGGCTGGGCTGGTTCGGGGTGACGGAGCTGCTCGTCTTCGTCGCGATCCTCGCGGTGGCCTACGTCTACATCTGGCGGAAGGGCGCGCTCGAGTGGCACTAGACAAGTCGGTCGACCCCAAGCGCGTCTCCAACAGGCCGCTCGCGCAGGCGGGCCTTCAGTCCGAGCGGCTGCTCTGGCCGACGAAGGGGAAGGGCGTCTTCGAGGAGGAGGTCGAGAACCTCGAGGACGCGCTCGGGCTGACGACGCTCGACAAGGCGGTCGCGTGGGCGCAGACGAAGTCGATGTGGCCGGCGACGTTCGGGCTCGCCTGCTGCGCGATCGAGATGATGTCGATCGTCTCCTCCCGCTACGACATCGCCCGCTTCGGGATGGAGAAGTTCAGCTCGTCGCCGCGGCAGGCCGACCTGTTGATCGTCTCCGGTCGGGTCGCGCACAAGATGGCGGCGCCGCTGCGACAGGTCTACGACCAGATGCTCGAGCCGAAGTGGGTGATCGCGATGGGCGCCTGCGCGAGCTCGGGCGGGATGTTCAACAACTACACGATCCTGCAGGGGGTGGACAAGATCGTGCCGGTCGACATCCACGTGCCCGGCTGCCCGCCGCGGCCGGAGGCGTTGATGGAGGGGATCGTCCGGCTGCACGAGAAGGTGCTGGCCGGGATCCCGCCGGCGTACCAGATCCGCGGAGTCGCGTCCTAGTGCAGCTACGAGGGGGTTCCGGGTCTCGTCGAGACGAGGGAGGCATTCGGCGAGACGACGCTCGTCGTCGATCCCGCCCGTCTCGTCGAAGCGTGCTCGTACCTCCGGGATGAGCTCGGCTTCAACCTGCTCGCCGACATCACGGCGACGGACTACCTCGGCTGGGGCGAGACTCCCGTTGCGGGGTACATCGGCACTGCGGCCGGGCGTGACCTCAACGATCCCGCCGCCCAGGGCTACGCGCGCACGCCGGAGCCGAAGCCGGCGCGGTTCACGGTCAGCTACCACCTGGTGCGGGTGGACGACGACGTGGCGCGGGTGCGCGTCCAGGTCAGGCTCGACGACGGCGATCCGGTCGCGACGGTCGTCCCGATCTGGCCGACGGCGGACTGGCACGAGCGTGAAGCCTTCGACATGTTCGGGATCGTCTTCGAGGGCCACCCGAACCTGACGCGGATCCTGATGGACGAGGACTGGGAAGGACACCCGCTCCGCAAGGACTACCCGCATCGGCGGCGAGCCGGTCCGCTTCTCGGAGGAGGAGTAGTGGCTGTCGTCGAGCGTCGCCGCGACGCCGATCTACGAGGGCTCGCGGATCCCGCAGCCGACCCCGACTGTGCTCGTGGCCGACCCCGGCCTCGACGACGTCCTCACCGTCAACTTCGGGCCGAACCATCCGTCCACGCACGGCGTCCTGCGGCTGATCGTCGACCTCCACGGCGAGCACGTCGTCGGCATCGCGGCCGTGATCGGCTACCTGCACACCGGCTTCGAGAAGACGATGGAGCAGAAGACCTGGTGGAAGGGGGTCACCTACCCGGCCCGCGTGGACTACGTCTCGTTCCAGTACAACGAGCTCGTCTACGTGCTCGCGGTCGAGAAGCTGCTCCAGCTCGAGGTCCCGCGCAAGGCGACCTGGATGCGGATGGCACTCGGCGAGCTCGCCCGGATCCACTCGCACCTCGTCTACCTCGGCACGTCCGCGCTCGAGATCGGCGCGATCTCGATGTTCTGGTACTGCTTCCGCGAGCGCGACCTCGTGCTCGACCTGTTCGAGATGGTCGCCGGGGTGCGCATGCACACGCGCTACTTCCAGGTGGGTGGGCTCGCCGAGGACATCCCCCAGGGCTTCTACAAGGAGGCGCGCGCCTTCTGCGAGCGGATGCCGAAGGCGATCGACGACTACGAGTCGATCCTGAACTCGAACAAGATCTGGCTGGAGCGCACGGTCGGAGTCGGCCTCCTCTCGGCCGACGACGCGATCGCGCTCGGCCAGACGGGGCCGAACCTGCGCGCCTCCGGGGTGGACTGGGATCTGCGCCGGCGCGAGCCCTATCTCGCCTACGCCGACGTCGACTTCGACGTGCCCGTCTACGGCGGCGGCGACGTCTACGACCGCTACCGGGTGCGCGTCGACGAGATGCGCGAGTCGACCCGCATCATCGCCCAGTGCATCGACCGGCTCGAGGAGATGCAGGGCGAGCCGTGGATCGCGGACGACCGGAAGGTCGTGCTGCCGCCACGCGAGGAGCTGCACACCTCGATGGAGTCGCTGATCCACCACTTCAAGATCGTCACCGAGGGCTATCGCGTGCCCGAGGGCGAGGTCTACGTCGGGGTCGAATCGCCGCGCGGCGAGTCGGGCTGCTACCTCGTCTCGGACGGCGGCCCGAAGCCGTGGCGCGTCAAGTTCCGGGCGCCGTCGTTCGCCGCGCTGCACGCGACCGCCGCCTGCATGACGGACGCCGCCGTCGCCGACCTGATCGCAATCGTCGGCTCGCTCGACGCGGTCATGGGGGACGTCGATCGGTGAGCTCGCTCTACGACGAGATCCAGAAGGTGCGTGCGCTCTACCCGGAGCCGCGCTCGGCGACGCTGCCGGCGCTGCGGCTCGCGCAGGAGCGCTACGGCTGGCTCCCGCCGGAGGCGTTCCGCGAGGTCGCGGACGCCCTCGAGGAGACGCCCGCCTACTGCATGGCGGTCGCGTCCTTCTACGACATGTACCACCTGGAGCCCGTCGGGAAGCACCTCGTCGAGGTGTGCACGAACGTCTCCTGCGCGCTCGTCGGCGCCCAGCAGGTGCTGGAGGCGTTCGAGTCCGAGCTCGGAGTCCGCGCCGGGGAGACGACCGAGGACGGCGACGTCACGCTCCGCACCGTCGAGTGCGCCGGCGGCTGCGGCTGGGGGACGGTCGTCGTGGTCGACCACCGCTACCGCGAGCGGCTCACCGCCGCCGACGTCCCCGGGATCGTGGAGGAGATCAGAAGCAGTGAGGCCAACATTGCCGGCTGAGCAGTTCGTCGTCCTCGCCGGCGCGGAGGAGCGGCCGCTCACCAAGCTCGCCGACTACCGCGCGGCCGGCGGCTTCGAGGCCCTGGCCAAAGCGCGTGCGATGGAGCCGGCCCAGGTCGTTCAGGAGATCCTCGACTCCGGTCTGCGCGGGCGCGGCGGCGCCTTCTTCCCCACCGGCCGGAAGGCGAGCTTCCTCGCGCAGGGAACGGGCAAGCCGACCTATCTCGTCGTCAACGCCGACGAGTCGGAGCCGGGCACCTTCAAGGACCGCGAGATCATGTTCACGGTTCCGCACCGGCTCATCGAGGGGTGCCTGATCACAGCACATGGGATCGGGTGCGACCGGGTCTTCATCTACATCCGCGGCGAGTACCTGCACGAGTTCGAGGTCCTTCGCGACGCGCTGGAGCAGGTGCGCGCGGCGAAGCTCCTGGGCGGGGTCACGATCGTCCTCCACCGGGGCGCCGGCGCGTACATCTGCGGCGAGGAGACGGCGTTGCTCGAGTCGCTCGAAGGCAAGCGCGGCCAGCCGCGGACGAAGCCGCCGTTCCCAGCGGTGGCCGGCCTGTACGCCTCGCCGAGCCTGATCAACAACGTCGAGACGATCGCGACCGTGCCGCCGATCATCGAGCTGGGGGGCAAGGAGTACGCGAAGATCGGTGTCCCGCCCGACTCTTCGGGCACGCGGGTCTTCTCCCTCTCCGGCAATGTCGTCAACGGAGGCAACTACGAGCTGCCGATGGGTGTGACGCTGCGCGAGCTCATCTACGACTTCGGGGGCGGCATTCCGAACGGCCGCGAATTGAAGGCGGTGATCCCGGGCGGCTCGTCCGTGCCGGTGCTGAGCGCCGACCAGATCGACGTTCCGCTCGACGCCACCTCGATGGCGGAGGCGGGCTCGATGCTCGGCTCGGGCGCGATCATCGTCATGGACGACCGCTGCTGCATGGTGCAGCTCGGGCTGCGGGTGGCGCAGTTCTACATGCACGAGAGCTGCGGCAAGTGCACGCCCTGCCGCGAGGGGACGCGCTGGATGGTGCAGATCCTGCGCTCGATCGAGGAGGGGACGGCGTCGCACGGCGATCTCGACCTGCTGCTCGACGTGTGCGACCGGATCCTCGGCAAGTGCCTCTGCCCGCTCGGCGACGCGGCCGCGATGCCGGTTGCGAGCTACGTCGACAAGTTCCGGGCCGAGTTCCAGGAGCACCTCGAGAGCGGCTGCCCGATGCGCGGCGAGTCCTCGCTCGAGGGAATCCTCGCGCCGGTCGACCAGCACGCGCACGACACGGTCGCCGAGGTGCCGGCGTGAGCACCGTCGAGACGGTCAAGGTCAGCGTCGACGGGCGCGAGGTCGAGGTCGCGAAGGGCACGGGACTCGTCGAGACCGCCGCCGCAGCCGGGATCGAGATTCCCGTCTTCTGCTACGAACCGCGGCTCGGGCCGGCAGTCGGCGCCTGCCGCATGTGCCTGGTCGAGATCGAGGGGATGCCGAAGCTCCAGGCGGGCTGCACGCTGACCGCACAGGACGGGATGGTCGTGCGCACCGCGCAGTCGTCCGCGAAGGCTGCGGAGGGGCAGGAGGCGACGCTCGAGTTCATCCTCGTCAACCACCCGCTCGACTGTCCCGTCTGTGACAAGGGCGGTGAGTGCCCGCTCCAGGACCTGACCTTCAAGTACGGGCCCGGCTCAACGCGGATGACGTTCCCGAAGCGGACGTTCGACAAGCCGATCCCGATCTCGCCCACGATCGCGCTCGACCGCGAGCGCTGCATCCTGTGCTACCGCTGCACGCGCTTCTCCTCCGACGTCGCCGAGGACGGGCAGCTCGTTGCGCGCAACCGGGGAGCTCGCTCGCTGATCACGACGTTCGAGGACGAGGCCTACCGGGCTCCCTTCAGCGGCAACGTAATCGAGCTCTGCCCCGTCGGCGCCCTCACGTCGACGCAGTACCGCTTCGAGGCCCGCCCGTGGGAGATCCAGAACGTGCCTACGGTCTGCGGGCTCTGCCCGGTCGGCTGCAACATCACTGCGACCACACGCGAGGGGAAGGTCAAGCGCGTCCTCTCCCGGAACCATCCGGAGGTCGATCAGGGCTGGCTCTGCGACAAGGGCCGCTTCGCCTTCCCGCACCTCTACGCCGACGACCGGATCGTCGATCCGCTCGAGCGGACGCGCCGTCGCGGCTTCGGCGAGCTCTCCTGGGACGAGGCGCTCGACCGCGTCGAAGAGCTCCTGCGCGGCGCGCAGGGGCGGATCGTGACGGCCCTGTCGGGCTCCGAGACGGTCGAGCAGGCCTATGCGCTGGCGAAGCTGCTCCGCCAGGGGCTGGGCGCCCACTCCGCCGTCATGCCCGAGGCGACGTCCTGGGCGCTCGACGCCTTTCGCGCGCCGCTGTCGACGATCGCGGCGGCCGAGATCGTCGTCGTGGTCGGCGAGGACGAGGTCGCCGACCGCGCCCCGATCGTCGAGCTCTGGCTCAAGCAGGCCCGCCGCAACGGCGCCGAGGTCGTGCTCCGGCCGGATGTGAAGCTGGGCAAGAAGCTCGCCGAGCGCTTGTCGACGTCGGACCGCGCTGTCCTGATCTGGTCGGGCCGTGGCGGGGGCGGGGGCGCCCGGCTCGCGGAGCTCGCGCACAAGCTAGGGCTCGACGGCAAGCCCGGCTGCGCCGCCTTCCACCTGCCATCGACACCGAACGCCCGTGGCGTCGCCGACGCCTGGGCCGCGGCCGCCGACGAAGAGGAGGCGAACCCGGAGCCGATCGGGCTCCTGATCGTCTCCGGCGACGAAGCGGCGGCCGACCCGGTCGTCCGCGTGCTCGCCGAGCGGGCCGAGCACGTGCTCGCGGTCACGATGTTCCAGGGGCTCGCCGTCGGCTGGGCGGATGTTGTGCTCCCCGGGACGAGCTATCTCGAGCGGGACGGGTCCTACTACAACCTCGAGGGCCGCGTGCAGCGTCTGCGCCGCGCTGTAATCCCGCCCGTACCGGACGAGCTCGCCTGGATCGCCAAGCTGGCAGAGCGCTTCGACGTCGAGCTCTCGCCGCATGCGTCCGTCGTCTTCGCCGAGCTTTCCGAGCTGATCTACCGGGGACTCGCGTTCGGCGAGGTCGGCGAGCGGGCGCCGCTGCCGGAACGAGCTCCTTACGAGGCTCCCGAGCGTGCTGCAGCCGCGCCGGTCACGCCTGCCGCCGCCGAGCCCGAGGAGCATTTCCTCGGCACGCTGAAGCTCCGCCGCTATCGCCCGCTCTTCTCCGGTCCCGCGGTCGAGCGCGTCCCGGAGCTCGCCTTCCAGCGTCCGGCCCCCGTGATCGAGCTATCTGCAGCCGACGCCGACCGCCGCCAGATCGCGAGCGGCGATCAGGTCCGCGTCCGCTCGAACGGCACGTCGGTCGAGCTGCGCGCCCAGGTCAGCCGGGCGCTCGCCGCGGGAACCGCTCGCATTGCCGAGGAGCACGCCGGCGATCTCCACCTCGACGTGGAGGTGGTCAGGGCATGAACGAGCCCTGGTGGGTCTCGGTGATCAAGAGCGTGATCGTGATCAACCTCGTCATGGGCGCGTTCGCCTACCTGACGCTCGCCGAGCGGAAGGTGATGGGTCGGATGCAGCTCCGCTACGGCCCGAACCGTGCCGGGCCGTTCGGGCTGCTGCAGCCGATCGCAGACCTGATGAAGCTGATCCGGAAGGAGAGCTTCTTCCCGGGCTCGGCCGTCGACGTCCTCTACATCTCCTCGCCCTTCGTGGCCGCCTTCGCGGCCCTCTGCACCTTCTCGGTGATCCCGTTCGGGCCGGGCTGGGAGATCTTCGGCACGCAGGTCGACGGCCAGATCGCGGACGTCCCGATCGCGCTGATCCTCATCTTCGCGATCGGCTCGATCGGCATCTACGGCTTCATCGTCGGCGGGTGGGCCTCGGACTCGAAGTACGCGCTGCTCGGCTCGATGCGGACCTGCGCGCAGCTCGTCAGCTACGAGGTCTCGCTCGCACTCAGCGTGCTCGGCGTCGTCCTGATGGCGCACACGCTCTCGCTGACCGAGATCGTCGCGGCGCAGGACGACTGGTGGTACATCGTCCCGCAGATCGTCGGCTTCGTCGTCTTCATGCTCGCGGGCACCGCCGAGACCGCCCGGGCGCCGTTCGACCTGCCCGAGGCCGAGCAGGAGCTGGTGGCGGGCTACCACACGGAGTACGGCGGCATGCGCTTCGGCCTCTTCACGATGAGCGAGTACATCAACCTGATCACGCTCTCCGGGCTCGCCGTGACGCTCTTCCTCGGCGGCTGGCACTTCCCCGTCTGGGAGGGGCTCGCGCCGCTCTGGTTCGTGCTCAAGCTGCTCGTGCTCCTGTTCGTCTTCATCTGGATGCGGACGACGCTGCCGCGCCTGCGCTACGACCAGCTGATGCGCTTCGGCTGGAAGGTGCTGCTGCCGGTGGCGACGATCAACGCGGTGATCACCGCGATCCTGGTGGTCTGGATCTAATGGCCATCGGAACCGCACGAGGCTTCGGGGTCACGTTCAAGCACATCTTCAAGCGCCCGATCACGCAGGAGTACCCGGAGTTCAAGCGGCCGGTCTACCCGCGCTTCCGCGGCCGCCACCGGCTGCACACGCACGAGAACGGGCTCGAGAAGTGCGTCGGCTGCTCGCTCTGCGCCGCCGCCTGCCCGGCGGACTGCATCCGCGTCGTCCCGGCCGAGAACACGCCCGACAACCGCGTCTCGGCGGGCGAGCGTTACGCGCGCATCTACGAGATCAACATGAGCCGCTGCATCTTCTGCGGCTACTGCGAGCTCGCCTGCCCGTTCGACGCGATCACGCTCGGCAACGAGTACGAGATCTCCGAGTACTCGCGCGACGACCTGATCTACACGAAGGACATGCTGCTCGCGGAGCCGATGAAGAAGACGCCGGTCGCCGACCGTGACCTCTACGACACGCCGATCCCGGCGTACAGGGCCCGCTCGTAAGGCCGTGGGTGACTTCCTCGTCTGGGTGATCTGGTTCGTTGCCGCCGCCGGGTGCCTCGGCTCCGGCCTCGCGGTGGTCTCGTTCGCGAACCCCTTCTTCTCGGCGCTCGCGCTGATCGGCAACTTGGGCTCGCTCGCCGTCCTCTTCCTGCTCGCGTCGGCCGAGTTCGTCGCGGCGGCGCAGGTGCTCGTCTACGCCGGCGCGGTGATGGTCATGTTCCTGTTCGTGATCGCCTACCTCGGCGACCGCACCGAGGGGCCGTTCTCCGGCGGCCCGTCGTGGGTGTCGTTCGGGGCGCTCGTCGCGGCGGCGGCGCTGCTCGTCGAGATCGTGGTCGTGATCGGGCTGCAGGCCGGGAACGGCCTCGCCGAGGAGGCGGAGATCACGCGTTCGTTCGGGAGCCCGGAGGAGGTCGGCCGCCTTTTCCTGACCGATCATCTGCTCGCGTTCGAGATCACCTCGATTGTGCTCCTCGTCGCGGCGGTCGGGGGCGTCGTGCTCGGGACGCGCTCGCGGGCCGAGGACGAAGAGGAGCTGTCGCGTGCAGGGTCCTGATCTCGCCTGGTACCTCGTCGTCAGCGCGATCCTCTTCGGGATCGGGATCGCGGGCGTGCTCCTGCGTCGCAGCCCGCTGATCGTCCTCCTCTCGCTCGAGATCATGCTCAACGCTGCGAACCTCGCCCTGATCGCCTTCGCTCGTCTCCACGGCGACCACGACGGGCAGGTCTTCGCGCTCGCGGTGATGGCCGTCGCGGCGTCCGAGGTCGTCGTCGGGCTCGGGTTGATCGTCGCGATCGCGCGCAGGCGGCTCGACCTCGACGTCGACCGGCTCCGGGTACTTCGCGGATGATCGCCGGCGCCTGGCTCTGCCTGGTCGCGCCTCTGGCGGGAGCGCTCGCGATCACGCTCCTCGGCGGCTCGATCTCCCGGCGGACGGCAGGCTGGATCTCGACGCTCTCGGTCTTCACGGCGTTCGGCGGCGCGGTCGCGTCGTTCATCGGCCTGCTGAGCCGCGACCCGGAGGAGCGCGAGGCGTTCACGACCGCGTGGACCTGGCTCGCCACGGGCGACTTCGAAGTCGGGCTGACGCTGCTCGTCGACCCGCTCGCGGTCACGATGATGCTGATCGTCTCCGGCGTCGGCGGCCTGATCGTCCTCTACTCGATCGGCTACATGCACGACGACCCCGAGGAGCGGCGCTACTTCGCCTACATGGCGCTCTTCGTCTTCTCGATGCTGCTGCTCGTCCAGGCGGGGAACTTCCTGATCCTGCTCGCGGGCTGGGGCCTCGTCGGCCTCGCCTCGTACCTGCTCATCGGCTTCTGGCACGAGCGGCCCGAGGCCGTCGCGGCCGCCAAGAAAGCCTTCGTCATGAACGCATTCGGCGACGCGACGATGGCGCTCGCCTTCTTCGTGTTGATCTGGCAGACGGGCACGCTCGACTTCGCGGGCGTCTTCGAGGACGTGGACGGCATGTCGCAGACGCTCGTCAACCTCGTAGCCCTGGGTCTGCTCGGCGGCGCGGTCGCGAAGTCGGCGCAGATCCCGATCCACACCTGGCTCCCCGACGCCATGGAGGGCCCCACCCCGGTCTCGGCGCTGATCCACGCCGCGACGATGGTGACCGCCGGCGTCTACCTGATCGCACGGGCGCACCCGATCTTCGAGCAGGCTCCGAGGGTCTCCGATCTCGCCGCCGGCCTCGGCGCGATCACGCTCCTCGTCGCCGGGCTCGTCGCGCTCGTGCAAACGGACATCAAGCGCGTCATTGCCTATTCGACGATGTCCCAGATCGGCTACATGTTCCTCGGCGCCGGACTCGGGGCGTACGGGAGCGGGATGTTCCACCTGATGACGCACGCCTATTTCAAGGCGCTGCTCTTCCTCGCAGCCGGCCTCGTCATCCACCGGCTCGCGAACGAGCAGGACATCCGGCTGATGGGCGGTGTGCGCCACCTGATGCCGAAGACCTTCGTCGCATTCCTGATCGGCTCGCTCGCGCTCGTCGGCATCCCGCCACTCTCGGGGTTCTTCTCGAAGGACTCGATCCTGGCGGCGGCGCTTGCGAGCGGAGGCTACGGCCAACTGCTCTACGTCGCCGGTCTCGCCGGGGCGTTGCTGACCGGCATCTACGCGTTCCGACTCCTCTTCGTCGTCTTCCTGGGCGAGCCGTCGCCGCTCGTCCGCGAGCACGAGCACGGTCACGGTCACGGTGAAGGGCCGTGGACGATGACGTCGACCGTCGTGCTGCTCACGGTGCTCACCGCCTTCGGGGGCTGGTTCCAGGTCGCCGGGCTGTGGGAGACGTTCGGCGAGTGGCTCGACCCCGTCGCGGTCGGCCGGGAGCACTTCGGTCTCGTCGAGCCGACGATCACCCAGGACTACGTCACGAGCGTGATCGCGGTCGGTCTCGGCCTGCTCGGGATCGGCATCGCGTGGTTCTTCTACGGCGCGCGTAGGCGGCCGGTGCCCCGCTTGGCCTCCGTCCAGGAGACGCTCGAGCACAAGTTCTGGTTCGACGAGCTCTACGACAAGGTCTTCTACGAGCCCGCGGTCTCCGTCACGCGGCTCCTGCGAAGAGGCGTCGAGGAGCCGATGATCGGCGGCTCGATCTCGGGGGTCACACTGGGGGCGCGCGAGGCCGCCGGCGCCCTCGGCGACGCGCAGACGGGCTACCTGCGGAGCTACGCGCTCGCGATCGCTGCTGCGGTCGCTGTCCTCGTCGTCGTCTTCATCTCGGTGCAATGACGACCGCGCTGATCGTCCTCCCGCTCGCAGCCGCCCTCGTCGTCTGGCTGCTGCCGCTCCCGGGGCGGGCGGCCGGCGGCCTGGCGCTGCTTGCAGCGCTCGCGGAGCTGACGCTCTGGGCGGTCGTGCTCGGCGGCTTCGACTTCGAGCAGGGGCTGCAGCTCGAGAACCAGCGGAGCTGGTTCAGCGACCTCGACGTCTCCTACCACGTCGGCCTCTACGGCTTCTCGCTCTGGCTCACCGGCCTGGCGATCGTCGTCTGTCGGCGGCGATCGGCTACGCGCTCTGGGCCGGCCGGGAGCGCGGGCGCGCCTACCACGGGCTGCTGCTCTTCCTCACCGGTGCGATTGTCGGTGTGTTCGCGGCCCAGGATCTGCTGCTCTTCTACGTCTTCTTCGAGGCGATGCTGATCCCGCTCTACGTGCTGATCGGCGTGTGGGGCGGCCCGAGGCGTCTCCGTGCGACGGCGCTGTTCGTCATCTACACGATGGCGGGCTCGCTGCTGATGCTGGCCGCGATCGTCGCGTTCGGGCTCTCGCAGGGAACCTTCTCGCTGGTCGACTCGGGAACGTCCGCGAACGAGTGGCTCTTCCTCGGCTTCCTCGTGGCGTTCGCGGTCAAGGCGCCGATCTTCCCCTTCCACGGCTGGCTGGTCGAGTCGTACCGGGAGGCGCCTCCGGAGGTGGCCGCGATCCTCTCCGGGGTCGTCTCGAAGGCAGCCGTCTACGGCCTGCTGCGGATCGTGATCGCGAAGTTTCCGGAGCCCGTCGAGGACTTCCAGGTGACGATTCTGGCCTTCGCCGCGGTCACGCTCGTCTACGGGTCGCTGCTCGCGTTCCGTGCTCCCGACATTCGCTCGGTGACCGCCTATTCGTCGATGGCGCAGATGGGATTGATCGTGCTCGGGCTCTTCTCACTCAACGAGCTCGGCGTGAACGGCGCGATCCTCCAGTCGGTCGCGCACGGGCTCGTCTCGGCGACGCTCTTCCTGCTCGCAGGGATGGTCGAGGCCCGGACCGGCACGAGCCGGTTCGCCGTGCTCGGCGGGATGGCGCGCGGGCGCCCGGCGCTCGCGACCATGCTCATGACGGCCGGGATCATCGCCCTCGCGGTGCCCGGCTCGGTTGCGTTCGCAGGCGAGTTCCTGATCCTCGCGGGCGTCTACGACGTCGGCTGGGGGTGGGCCGTTGTCGGTGCGGGCGCGATCGTGCTCGCCGCCATGTACATGCTCAGGCTCATTTCGGCCGTGCTGCACCGCGCCCGCGGCTTCGACGTCACCGACGACGCACCTGACCTTCGCGTCGGCGAGCTCTCGCTCGTCGTGCCGCTCGTCGCCGCCCTGCTCTTCCTGTCAGCCTGGCCGGCGGCGATCTCAGAGCGGTCGTTCCCGCTTGGCAGCGACGTGACGGAGGCCGGCGGGTGATCCCGACTCCGGAGGTCGACTGGCTCGCGCTCTCGCCGACGCTGGCGCTGCTCGGGGCCTCGTTCGTGGCGCTGCTCGCGGGCGTGATCCTGCCGGCCTGGTCGCGACGCGGCTTCACGGCTTTCGTCGCCTTCGCGGGGTTCGTCACCGCGGGCGTCTTCGCCGGCGTCGTCTTCGATCGCTCTCTCGAGGGCGAAGCGCTGATCGCGGAGTCGTTCACGCGCGACCGCCTCGGCGCTCTCGCGGCGGTGATCATCACGGGGGCCGGCGCTTTGACCGTGCTTCTCTCGTGGGGCGAGCGGCGGCGCGATCACGCGGGCGAGTACTACGCGCTCCTCACGGCCGCGGCAGCCGGAATGGCGTTCTTCGTCACCGCCGGGAACCTGATGACCCTCTTCCTCGGTCTCGAGTGGTTCTCGATCGCGCTCTACGTCCTCTGTGCGCTCGACACGCACCGTGAGACCTCGCTCGAGGCCGGTCTCAAGTACCTGATCGTCGGCGGCTTCGGCTCGGCCATCCTGCTCTACGGCTCGGCGCTCGTCTACGGCGCCACCGGTGAGCTCGGGTTCTCCGAGATCGCGGCTGCGAACGCGGGCGACGACTATCTGCTGCTGGCCGGGCTCGCCATGCTGATCGCCGGCCTCGGCTTCAAGGCATCGGCTGCGCCCTTCCACATGTGGACGCCGGACGTCTACGAGGGCGCGCCAACCTCGGTGACCGCGTTCATGTCCGCGGCGACGAAAGTGGCGGCGCTGGTGGTGACGCTGCGGCTCCTCGTCGTCGCCTTCCCTCAGGAGGAGCACCTGTGGACGGTCGCAATCGCCGTGCTCGCGATCGTCTCGCTCGCCGTGGGGAACCTGGCTGCGCTCGTGCAGCGGAACGTGAAGCGGCTGCTGGCGTACTCCTCGGTCTCGCACGCGGGCTTCATGTTGATCGCGATCGCCGCGAACAACGAGCTGGGAGCACGCGCCCTGCTCTACTACCTGATCCCCTACGGTGCGATGTCGATCGGCGCCTTCGCGGTGGTCGCGGCTCGCGAGCGTGAGCTGGGCGTGCCCGTGACGCTCGACAACCTCGGCGGCATGGGCTGGGAGCGGCCGTTTCTCGGGGCTTCGATGTGGGTCTTCATGCTCGGCTTCATGGGCATGCCCTTCACGGGCGGCCTCGTGGGGAAGTTCTACGTCTTCGCCGCGGCCTACGAGGCCGGCTGGTGGTGGCTGATCGTGGCGGGAGTGATCGCAACGGCGATCTCGCTCTACTACTACCTCGCCGTCGTCCGAGCGCTCTACATGCGCCCGGGTGTCGAGCTTCGGCCCGTCGTGGCCGGCGGCTCGCCGCCTAGGGACCCGCTGCTCCAGGTCGCTGTCCTCTGCGCGGTCGGCGTCACGATCGGCTCGTTCTTCTTCGTCCAGCCGCTGATCGACCTCGCCGGCGACGCGGCCGCGTCGCTGCCGCTCTGATCACGTAACAGTCTGTTACTTGGCCCGGAGCGCCGCGCGGAAGCGCTCGCGCGGTACAGCTGTCCAGGCCGTCAGGAGCGCTTGCGCAGCGAAGATCACCAGCGCCGCCACGACGGCGGTCAGTCCGATCGCCGGCGGGGCTGCGCCGTCGAGGAGCGGGGCGCGTGCCGCTGCGGCGAGGAGGACGAACGGGAGCGCCAGGCCACCGAGCACCGCGACGGCGCGGTCGCGTGGGGCCGCAGCCGTGCCGTCGAGGACGTCTCCCAACGCCGAGAGCGCCGCGACGGCGACGACGGGGACGGCAGCGACGAGCGCCCAGTAGGCGAGCGAGTGCCGACCGGCCGCGTCGGCGAGAGCCGCACCGACGACGAGCGAGACGGAGGCGACACGCACGCTCACGACGGGATGTTCGCCGCGCCGTCGGACGGTCCTTTACGCTCCAGCCCATGACAACGACACTCACCTGGTTCGGACATGCGGCCTTCCGCATCGACACGTCTGACAGCAACGGCGTGGGCGGCAAGCGCATCTACGTCGACCCGTTCCTGAACGGTAATCCGAAGTGCCCGGAGAACGAGAAGGAGCCGGAGCGCGTCGACGCGATCTTCATCACGCACGGCCACAACGACCACGTCGGCGACACGCTCGACCTGTTCAAGAAGTTCCAGTGCCCGGTGATCGCCCCGGTCGAGGTCCGCGACCTGCTCGGCATGATGGGCTGCGAGGCCGAGGGCCCGCACGACCCGAACAAGGGCGGCACGGTCGACCTCGACGGGGTCAAGGTCACGCTCGTGCACGCGCAGCACTCGTCCAGCTACATGACCGAGGCGCCGGCCGGCTCCTCGCGCCAGTGGGAGATCGTCTACACCGGAGAGCCGTGCGGGCTCGTGTTCGACTTCGGGGAGGGGCCGAAGCTCTACTTCGCAGGCGACACGAACGTCTTCGGCGACATGGCGTTGATCGCGCGCCTCTACGCGCCGGACATCGCGATTCTTCCGATCGGCGGTCACTTCACGATGGATCCGAAGGAGGCGGCCGTCGCGCTCGAGCTGCTCGGTGTGAAGCGCTGCGTCCCATGCCACTACGGCACCTTCCCGATCCTCGCCGGGACGCCGGACCAGCTACGAGAGCTCGCACCGGGCGTCGAGGTGATCGCACCCGAGCCCGGGGGGTCGATCGAGCTGTGAGGGAGCGCTGGTTCGGGAGCACGGGCCGCCAGGTGCCCGAGCTCGCGCTCGAAGGGACTCTGGATCTCGAGGGCGCACTCGTGCTCGACGAGGTGAGCGACCGGGCGCTGCTGGCGCACGCGCACCTGACCGGGCAGCCGGTGGTCGTCCGGGCGGACACGCCCGAGAAGGTCAAGGCCGCGCTTGCGCGGCCCGAGGTCGCGAGCGTGCTCGTGCCGAGCGAGGATCTGCTCGCGCTCGACCTGACGGAGCTCACCTACGGCTAGGGCGGCTCCGAGCGTGGCGACGTACTCGATCGCCGCCTGCGACCTGGACCGGGGCCAGTGGGGCGTCGCCGTCCAGTCGAAGTTCCTCGCGGTCGGCTCCGTCGTGCCGTGGGCGGAGCCGGAGGCGGGCGCGGTCGCGACGCAGGCCTACGCGAACCCGCGCTACGGCCCCGAGGGGCTCGCGCTGCTGCGGCAGGGCCTCTCTGCCGAGGAGGTCGTGCAGCCGTCTGACCGGGCGCCGACGACGGCCGCGACGAGCGGCAACTCGGCGTCGTCGACGCGGCGGGCAAAGCGGCCACGTTCACCGGATCCGGCTGCCTCGACTGGGCGGGCGGGCGCATCGGCGACGGCTACGCCGCCCAGGGGAACATCCTCGTCTCAGGCGAGACGGTCGACGCGCTGGCCGAGACGTTCGCGTCGTCCTCGGGATCGCTGGCCGAGCGGCTGCTGGAGGCGCTCGCCGCCGCCCAGGCCGCGGGCGGCGACCGGCGCGGCCAGCAGTCGGCCTCGCTGCTCGTCGTAGAGCGGGACGGCGGCTATGCGGGTCTCTCGGATGTCGTGCTCGACTTGCGCGTGGACGACCACGAAGCGCCGATCGAGGAGCTGCGTCGGCTTCACGGCCTGCATGAGCAGCTGTTCGGCCGGACGCCGCGCGGTGAGTGGCTGACGGTCGACGATGTGCTCCGCGCCGAGCTCACCGAGCGTCTGGGCCGGCTCGGCTACGACCGTTTGGAGGACTGGGCGGGAGTCGAGAACCTCGAGGAGCGGGTCGACGGCGACGCGGCGATCGACCCCGTCGTGCTGGAGGAGCTGAGGAGGAAGAGTTGAGCGGATACGAAATCGCGAGCCTGACCGGGCTCGAGTCGTTGCAGGGCCCGGGGACGCTGCGCTGGACGCCGGTGCGGAAGCACTTCGGCATCACGGCCTTCGGCGTCAACGCCTACACGGCCACCGAGGTCGGCCAGGACGTCGTCGAGGAGCACACGGAGGAGCGGCTCGGCCACGAGGAGATGTACGTGGTCCTGACCGGCCGGGCGACGTTCGTCCTCGACGGCGAGGAGACCGAGGTGCCCGCCGGCTCCGCCGTGTTCCTGCGCGACCCGAAGGTGAAGCGCTACGCCCGCGCCGAGGAGCCCGGCACGACCGTGCTCGCGGTCGGCGGCAAGCCGGGGCAGCATGAGGTCTCCGCCTGGGAGTACTTCTTCGCCGCCTACGCGGTCGCCGACGAGGGACTCCGACCGCGCCCTCGCAGAGATCGACGCCGGGCTCGCGGAGCGGCCCGAGCACCCGGCGCTCTACTACCACCGGGCCTGCATCCTCTCGCGCGGCGGGAGGCTCGACGAGGCGCGGACCGCGCTCGATCGGGCCCTCGAGCTCGACCCTGGGCTGCAGACGTGGGCCGACGAGGACGAGGACCTGGCGCCGCTACGCGTCGCCGGGGAGTCGCAGGCCGGCCGCGCGGGCGCGCAGCGCCGGTACGGGGTCGGCCTCGGGTCGGGCGACGACGAGCACGGCGCCGTAGCCCTCGCCCGCGAGCGCGCCGACCAACAGCTCGAGCGCGAGCGCGAGCGCGAATGCCTTGTGCGACTGCTCGCCGCCGAAAGGGACAAGGTCCTCGGGCGTCGCGGCGCCGCGGAGGACGTCGCCGTAGGTGACGGCGCCCATGGAGACGTCGGTGACGAGCGGCGCGCCGTCCGAGCTCGGGATCGCGATCGCGAGCGGATTCGTCCCGGCGAGCGGCTCGCCGCCCTCCGGATGCGCGAGTCGCGCCGGCGAGGTCGCGGTGAGCGCTGCGGCGAGCCCGCCTTCGGCGAGTCGGCGCGCGTACCAGCCCAGCATTCCGGTCGGGAAGCAGTTCGACGCGACGACGACCCGGGCGTGGCCGGGCGGCGCCTCCAGCTGAGCGTCGACGATCGCCGCGAGCGTCAGGTACCCGAGCGCGCCGGCCCCGTCCCAGCGCTCGAAGCCAGGCTCGGCGTGGAGCCGGCGCGGCTGGGCCTCGGGCCGGAGATCGGGCAGGGTCTCGAGCCAGTCGATCCGGGACAGCCCGTGCCCGAGCTTTCCTCGCGCTTCGGCGTCGAGGAAGTGGGCTGTCAGCGTCGCCGTGTCGGCCTTGGAGAAGCCGAGCGCGGCGATCCGCTGCTCAGGCCGCACGGCGCCGGGCCGCCCAGACGGCGGCGCCCGCACCGAGCACGAGCGGGATGCCGACCAGGGCGGGCCGCAGTCGTTTCGCGGCTGGGTAGGCCGGCTCCGTGAACTCGAGCACCGGCCAGCCGCGCTCGGCCGCGATCCGGCGCAGTGCCCGGTCCGGATTGACGGCGACCGGATTTCCCACCGCTTCGAGGAACGCCAGGTCGGTGTGACTGTCGGAGTACGCGGTCGATGCGGCGAGGTCGAGCCCCTGCTCGTCCGCCAGCTCGCGGAGCGCGGCCGCCTTCCCCTCGCCGTGGCAGGCGCGGAGCGAGCGCCCGGTGTAGGCGCCGTCGACGATCTCGCAGGTCGAGCCGATCGCGCCGTCGAAGCCGAGCTCGCGGGCCAGCTCGTCGACGATCTCCTGCAGCGTCGCGGAGACGATGTAGACGGGCTCGCCGCGCTCACGGTGGCGCTCGACGAGGTCGAGCGGCTCCCGGTAGACGAGCGGCTTCAGCACCGGCTCCATCGCCCCTGCGACCAGCGTCCGCAGCTCGTCGACGCGGAAGCCCTTCAGGATCATCAATCCGTCCTCGGCCGCTTTGCGGACGGTCTCGGCTCCGGCTCCGCGGGCCGCAAAGAGCAGCTGCCAGGCGGCGGCCTTCGCCAGCTGGCCGCGGCCGATCACGCCGTGCTCGCGGAACGAGCCGGCCAGCGCGAGCGCGCTCGAGCGCCGCAAGAGCGTGCGGTCGAGATCGAAGAACGCGGCGCCGGCCATGGGGCGAGTGTACGGCCAGGCGGCCGTAACACAATGCTCACGGATTGCTAACCGCCTCCTTCCAGGGAAGCGCGATGCTCCCGGCGTCTTGGTCCGCTGGACCAACCCAGGGAAGGAGACGTGTCGATGAAGCGAGTCATCCTCGGCGCGGCCGCGCTCGCCGCACTCGCGGTCACGAGCGCCGCGGTCGCCCATCTCAGGTCGGGTGACGCGAGCCAGGTCAGCGCGACGCTGTCGGCGCCGACCGCGGCGAACGTCGAGACCCGCACCCTCACCTGCGAGGGGCAGACGATCGAGATCACCACAGGCCGCTACTCCGGCACCGCGACGAGCAGCACCGCCGACCTCAGCGGTCCCGTCGAGCTGCGTGTGAAGAGCGTCTACAACGTGACGAAGAACCTCGGCTGGATCGACGGCCGGCTCACGATCCGGGCCGCCGACGACCGCACGCATGCGCACTTCTCGGCGGTCAACGTCAACGGCACGCTCGACGGCTGGCTGCGGGGGAGCGCCGGTCGCGGGGACGGCACCGTCTTCGGCAGCTTTGCAGGAGCCTTCTCGAAGACCGGTGGGCTCGCGAGCGGCACCCTCGGTTCGGGGTCGAGCGCCAACACGGCGCTGATCTCGAAGCGCACGAGCTGCAAGGCTCAGAAGCCGGCGCGTCCGAGCGTGCACCTCGTCGTGCGCGGCACGGTCGAGTCCGTCAGCTCGAGCTCGATCACGGTCAAGCCGAACGATGGCACCGCCAACCAGACGTGCTCCGTGACCGACTCCGACAAGGTCAGGCGGGTCGAGCAGGGCGAGCGCGTCGAGATGACCTGCGTCCAGGTTGCCGGCGCGTGGACGCTCGTCCGCGTCCGCGGCTAGCGCGAGGGGGAGAGAGATCCACGAAGGGCGCCTACGGGCGCCCTTCGGCGTTCTAGAGGACGGTCAGCGGCTTGCGGATCGCCGCCGGGCGTGCGGCCAGCACGGCCTCGGCGATCGCGATGATGGCCCGGGCTGACTCTGACTCGGGATCCGTCTCGACCACGGGGGCGCCTGCGTCTCCGGCTTCGCGCAGCGCGGTGTCGAGCGGCACCGTCCCCAGCAGCGCCACCCCGAGCTCGTCCGCGAGCTGCGCGCCGCCTCCGGAGCCGAACGTCTCACCGCTCATGTTCTCGACGACGCCGAGGAGCTTCTGCCCAGTCTTCTGCGCCATCATCGCCGCTCGGGCCGCGACCTCCTGCGCCAGCGGCTGCGGGGTCGTCACGACGAGCACCTCGGCGCGTGGCAGCAGCTGTCCGAGCGAGATCGCCATGTCGCCCGTCCCGGGCGGCATGTCGACGACGACCGTGTCCAGCTCACCCCAGTGGACATCGGAGAGGAACTGCTCCAGCGCGCGGTGGAGCATCGGCCCGCGCCACATCACGGGCGCGTTTTCGTCGAGGAAGTTGCCGATCGAGATCAGCTTCAGTCGGCCGCGGACGGGCGGGACGATCATCTTGTCGACGACGATCGGGCGCTGGTGGACGCCGAGCATGTGCGGGATCGAGTGCCCGTAGACGTCGGCGTCGATCACCCCGACCTCCTGGCCCAGCTCGTCCAGAGCCGCGGCGAGGTTGACCGTGAGCGACGACTTGCCGACGCCGCCCTTGCCGCTCGCGATCGCGATCACGCGGGTGCGCGGATCGAGCGAGATCGACTTCTCGGGCCGGCCGCCGCGCAGCTTGGACGTCAGCGCGGCCTTCTCGTCGGGGCTCATCACGTCGAAGCGCAGCTCGACTCGCTGCACGCCCGGCAGAGAGCCGACGTGCTCAGCGACCTGGTCCTGGAAGGAATTCCGCAACGGGCAGCCCGCGACGGTGAGGGCGATCGTGACCGAGACGGCGCCGCCGTCGATCGTCACGTCGCGGACCATGTCGAGCTCGGTGACCGGCTTGCGCAGCTCGGGATCGATCACGCGCTCGAGCGCGCGCAGGATCGTATCGCGGTCCGGGCTCATGGCTTCAGCGTAGCTCTCCGCACTCAGCCTACGAGGCGGAAGACGACAAGGTCGCGGACGGGCCGCTTGCTCATGCGGGTCACGGTGACCGTTCCGCGTGCGTTGTCGTAGAGACCGGTTCCGCCGGTCACCGCGAGGTCGTAGAACTGGCGGAAGCTCAGCGAGCCGCCGACGATGAGCTTCCCCTTCGGCGCGTGGTAGGTCCCCCGGCAGATCCGCAAGCGCCGGCTGTCAACGAACGTGCAGAGGAGCTCCGCGTGTCCGATCCGGCGCCCTTGCCGGTCGACCAGCCGCTGGTGGATGATCTCCATGTCGCCGGGAGACTTCCCCCGCCGGCCCACGTCGACAGGGACGACACTCATCTGTCTTTGCGTGATCGTGATCTTGGCCGGCCCCGTGGCCGCCTCGGAGCCGCGCTCCCATGGGCTCACGACGAGTACGCCTGCGAGTACCCCCGCGAGCAGGAATCCCACCCTGGTGATCATGCCGCCCCCTCCTTCATCGTTTTCATGTCTCTCTCCCCGCGAGCCTCGGGCAACTCGACCCAGAATGTCGAGCCCATGCCGGGGTCGCTGTCGAATCCGATTCGCCCCCCGTGCGCCTCGACGATCTCGCGCGAGACTGCAAGGCCGAGCCCGGTGCCGGTGATGCCGGTCGCGCCGGCGTCGCCGCGGAAGAACTTTGTGAAGATCCGCTCCTGCTGGTCCGACGGGATGCCGAGGCCCTCGTCCCTGACGCTGACCCGGACCTCGCCGTCGTGTCGCTCCGCCGCCAGCTCGACCACCCCTCCCTCCGGCGAGTACTTGATCGCATTCGAGAGGAGATTGCCGACAACCTGAGCAAGCCGGTTCGCATCGCCGTGCACCTGGAGCGGCCGCTCCGCGAGCGCCACCTCCAGCCGGTGCTTCGGGCTCTGCGCGGCGTAGAGCTGTGCCTGCTCGTCGAGCAGCGAGGCGAGGTCGACGCTCTCCGCGGCGAGCTCGAGGCCCTGATGCTCGATCCGCTGGACGTCGAGGAAGTCCTCGAGCAACGCAGCGAGACGGCGTGCCTGCGCGTCGATGATCCCGAGGTAGTGGCGCCGGGCAGCCGGGTCGAACTCGCGCTTCAACAGGAGTGCCGTGAAGCCGAGGACGCTAGCGAGCGGCGTGCGCAGCTCGTGCGAGACGATGTTCACGAGCTCTGTCTTCATCCGCTCACTCTCGCGCAGCTCCTCGTTCTGCTGCTCGAGCTCGGCGCGGTTCCGCTCGAGCCGCTCGGCCATCTCGTTGAACGAGCGGGTGAGCTCGCCGATCTCGCCCGGGCCTTCCTCCGGCAGGCGCAGTGTGAGCTCGCCTGCGGCGAGCCGGCTCGCGCCGTGCGCGACGGAGCGCACAGGGCGCCCGACAGCCCGGGCGAGGTAAACGCCGAAGAGGACAATCAGGGCAGTCGAGGCGCCGAGACCTACGGCTCCGACGATAACAGCGAGATTGGCCGTGCGGTCGGCGTCTGCCGCCGCAGTCATCGCAAGGTCATTCTCGGCAGTGAGGAA
Source organism: uncultured Gaiellaceae bacterium (assembly GCA_963794385.1). Taxonomy (GTDB): domain Bacteria; phylum Actinomycetota; class Thermoleophilia; order Gaiellales; family Gaiellaceae; genus Gaiellasilicea. Next base: position 60,099 of record CAWCDT010000010.1, read on the forward strand.
GTCGTCGACGATCGCCGCGGATCTCGTCGGTGTACGCCTTTCCGGCCTCGAGGTAGATCTCCGACCGCGCGATCGCCGGTTCCTCTTCCACGAGGCCGATGACGATCGCCACGAACTCCTTGTACTCGTCGATCCTCTGTCTCAGCGTGCTGGCGCGATCCTGCTGCTCCGGGTCGCCTGCGATGAGCGCATCGAGTGTTCTGAGATGTGCCGGGATCTCCTGCTGTGCGGTGCGGTACGGATCCAGGTACGCACGGTTGTTGTTGCTGATGATCAGACCGCGGACGCCGGTTTCCATGTCGACGACGAGCTTCTCCACGCGGAGAACCTCGCCTGTAACCTCGCGGGAGCGTGTTTCGCGCTTCGTCGCGTCACGCTGAGCGGATACGGCGAAGATGAGCGCCCCGAAAGCGGCGGCGACGATCAGCGCCAGCACGACGCTGGCGAAGAACATGCGCCGCGCGAGCGTCACGCGAGGAGCTCCGCGACGACGTTGCTCAGCTCGTCGGGGTCGAACGGCTTCGAGACGAACCGATCGGCGCCGGCGACCTGCGCCTCGATCTCGGTGTGGCTCCAGGCCGTGATCACGACCACGAGCATGTCCTTGAGCTTCTCGTCGCGCCTGATCTCCTCGAGCACCTCGATCCCGCTCAGTCCGGGCAGCATCACGTCGAGCACGATCAGGTCGGGGTCGAGCTCGCGCGCTGCCGTCAGCGCCTCGGTCCCGTCCGCGGCTTCGATGAAGCGGTAGCCGGACCCCAGCACGGCTCGGACGAGCTCGCGCAGGCTGGGGTCGTCGTCGCAGACGAGAATCGTCGCGACATCTGCATCGGGATGAGGCATTGCGTGGGTCACCGGGCGGGGTGAAGCGCGGAGGAAGGTACCGAATTCTATTCCCGAGTCGTGGAATTCACGAGTTCGCGGAGCCGCAGGGCGTTCCTCGGTGCGAGGCTTTCCCAGCTCGAGCAGCCTATGCGGTAAGCGCGGACTCCAGCGTCCTGCACAGCTCGTGTGTTCCCGCGGCGACGACGCGCGAACGTCCGGCCAGGTCGAGCGGCGCCGCCTCGAACGGCGGATCCTCGAACAGCTCGATCGCCAGCCCGCACTCGCGCACCAGCAGCTGGCCGGCCGCGATGTCGACCGAGCGCGCCGGCTTCAGCGAGCAGACGGCGTCGACGCGGCCCGCCGCGAGGTGGCAGAGGGAGAGCGCGAGCGAGCCCATGATCCGCAGCCGGTAGGCGCTCCCGACGAGCTGCGCCGCCTTGTCGGCGACCTGCGCGGTCGTGGTCGCTTCGAAGGAGAGGATCTCGATCCGGTCCTTCGGCCGGACGGCTCCGAGCGGAGTCCCGTTGCGGAAGGCACCGCCGTCCCGCTCGGCCGTCCACTCCTCTCCCGTGCCGAAGTCGTAGACGTAGCCGAAGCGGACATCCCCCATCGTCTCCCCGTCCGCGACGGCCAGCGACAGGGAGAAGAACGGGATGTCGCGCTTCGCGTTTAGCGAGCCGTCGATCGGGTCGCAGACGACCCGCCAGAGCCCGCCGCCGTTGAACTCGCGCTCGCCGAGCTCCTCCGAGACGAGCGTGAAGCCGAAGTCGAGCTGCTCGAGCCGCCGGACGACCACCGCCTCGGCGGCGGCGTCGATCGCGGTCGTGTCGTCGCCGCCGACGCCAGCTGCCAGCACCGGCTCGCGCTCGACGCGGGTCGGCAACTCGACGAGGACGGCCTTGATCTCCGCGACCGAGTCGCGGCACACCTCCAGCCAGGGGGTCACAAGGGATGGAAGAGGAGACCGGAGATCAGCTTCGGGAAGAAGTACGTCGTCTTCGGCGGCAACACGTCCCCACGGCGTGCATAGGTGAAGACATCTTCGATCCGTGTCGGGCGGAGGAGGTAGGCGACCGCCGCCTCGCCGTCCCTGACGCGACGTCGTGCTTCGTCCGCATCCGGCGTGTACGAGATCCCCTCGTGCCCGAGCGTGTCGACGACCTCGACGTCCAGCGTCCCGTCGGGGACGCGCACGAGCTCGTCGTGGTCAGGCGTGACCTCGACGATCCCCGGACCGCCGTTCCGCTCGCCCTCGAGGCGCCTTGGCTCCGCGAAGACGCGATGGGTGGGGAAGATCTCCAGGCCCGGATCGGCGGTCGAGACGAGCACGACGAGCATCTGGGCGCTGGCCGGCGTGCCCTCCTCCTCGTGGAAGGCGAGGGCGGTCTCGTAGCGGTGGTGGCCGTCGGCGATCAGGAGCTGCTTGTCGTCGAAGGCGCGCACGACCGTCGGATCGTCGACCCGCCACAGCTTCGCTCCCTCGACCTCGAGATCCGGCTCGCCGCTCCGGGCGCTCGACCGGCGCCATGCCGTCGTAGAGGAGGAAGATCGGCTCCAGCTGGACGCGGGTGGCCCGGAGCAGGCGAAGGCGACCCTCCTTCGGACCGGCGTGCGTCCGTTCGTGGGGCAGGACCGTGCCCGTCGCGTAGGGCTCGACCTTGAGCGAAGCGACGACTCCGAAGCGCGTGCGGGCCACCCCGTCGGGGCCGACGTACTCCTGCTCGAGCGCCCATACGGCAGGGGGGTCCTCGATCAGGACACCGGACGCGCGCCAGTCGTCCAGCCGCCGGGCCGCCTCCTCCTCCGAGTCCGGCAGCGTCAGGTGCACGACGTTGTGTGGGCTTCGGGCGCCCAGTTCGGCCCGCTGGTCTGAAGAGATCACGTCGTACGGCGGCGCGACGAGGTCCTCCAGAGATCCCGCCTCGGCCTCGTCGTACCGCAGGGCGCGGAAGGGCTTGACGACGGCCATCGGGGCGAGCCTAGCAACGCCCTAGACTCCGCCTCGTGAGCACGATCGCCGAGCTGACGGCCGACCGGACAGTCGAGGGCGTGTACGCGGTCGCACGGAAACAGCGGCGCACGACCCGGAAGGGCGCTCCCTACCTCGCGCTCGAGCTCGTCGACCCGACCGGGCGGATCGAGGGGCGGATCTGGAACGACGTCGAACTGCTCGACGGCCGCTTTGCCGAGGGCGACGCGGTGCGCGTGCTCGGCCGTGTCGAGCGCTTCGCCGATCGGCTCCAGCTCGAGATCCGCTCCGTCGAGACCGCGGACGCCGATCCGGCTGGGTTGGCACCGAGGCTGCGCCGCGATGCCGACGAGCTCGACGGCTTCTTCGAGTTCCTCGCCGGCGAGATCTCGCATCCGGGGCTCTCGAGTGTGGTCGGTCGGATCAGCGGCGATGCGGAGATCCGGAAGGCGCTGCGCGAGCTTCCCGCTGCGGAGACGCACCACTCGTACGCGGGCGGCCTGCTCGAGCACACCGTCGGGGTCGCGACGCTCGCGCGCGAGACCGCGCAGCTGCATCCCCGCCTGCGGAGCGACCTGCTGCTCGCGGCGGCGCTGGTGCACGACGTCGGCCGGGTTCGCGAGCTGGGCCGCGGCCCTGCCTTTCGGCCGACCGAGGAGGGGCGGCTCCTCGGGCACGTCCATCTCGGCCTGCGGCTGGTCGAGGAGCGCTCGGACGGTCTCGACGGGGCTGCACGCGCCGAGCTGTTGCACGCGATCGCGTCGCACCACGACCGCAACGCGGCGCGGACCGCCGAAGCCGCGGTGCTCTACCACGCCAACCAGCTCGACGCGGTCGCCGCCACCAAGCCCGTCGAGTGACCGCGATCGCGCTGGCGCTCGGCGCGAGCCTCGCATGGGGGCTCGGCGACTTTCTCGGCGGGCTGAAGTCGCGCTCGCTGCACGTGCTCACCGTGCTGGCGATCTCGCAGGTCGTTGGTTTCGCCGCGGTGCTGGTCTGGCTGACAGTCTCCGGCGACGCGTTCCCGGGCGGGCCGGCGGCGGCGTGGGCCGCCGCGGCGGGTGTCGGCGGCTGCCTCGGGCTCGGGGCGCTCTACCGCGGCATGGCCGTCGGCGCGATGGGAATCGTCGCGCCGGTCAGCGCTGTCTCGGCAGCCATCCCTTTCACGGTCGGCGTCGCCTCGGGCGAGCGCCCAGGCGCGCTGCAGGTGCTCGGGATCCTCCTGGCGCTGGTGGGCGTCGCTCTGGCCTCGCGCGAGCCCGCCGATCGGGGCGGCGGCCGGGCGGCGGGCGTCGGCCTCGCGCTCGTTGCGGCGCTCGGCTTTGGCCTCTACTTCGTCTTCCTCGACCGCGCCGCCGAGGAGAGCGTCCCGTGGGCCGTCGCGACCGCCCGCGGCACGTCGTCGCTGCTCGCCGTCGTCGCTGCGCTCGTCGTCGGCGCGTCGCTGCGGCCGGGACGGACCCACATGCCGGTGCTCGTCGCCGTCGGTCTTTGCGATGTGGGCGCGAACGTCCTCTTCGGACTGGCGTCGACGCGGGGCTTGCTCAGCGTCGTCTCGGTGCTCGCGGCCCTCTACCCGATCGTGACGGTCGGCCTGGCAGCGCTCCTGCTCCACGAGCGGATCGCCGCGGCGCAGCGTGTCGGCGTCGCGGGAGCTCTCACCGGCGCCGCGCTGATCACCGCCGGCTGACGCCGCTCCCCGGCTGTCCGTTACAGCCATGTCGGGGCCAGGACCCCACATGTCCGTAACGGCCACGTCGCCGTGCAGGGAAGGCCGTGATGGCGCGCACGACCCCTCGCCGGAACGGACGGCCGCTCTGGGTCTACACGCCGGTCTCCTATTCGCCCGCGCGGCGTGGCCGGGAAGTCGAGCGGCGGCTACGACCTCACCGCCGAATGGCTCCGAAGGCGCCTGACCGTCCTCTCCGTCTCCGACCTTCACGTCGAGCTCTTCGACGCGACTCACCAGGCGATCGAGTACCGCTATCCGCTCGGTCTTCGCTACCTCGCCGAGCGGCTGCGGTAGCACCAGCCGACCGGCCAGTGGCGGCGGGTCACACGTTGAAGCGGATGTTCAGGACGTCGCCGTCCTGGACGATGTAGGTCTTGCCCTCGAGCCGCTGCGTCCCCCTGCGGGCGGCCTCGGCGTGCGAGCCCGCTTCGAGCAGGTCGTCGGTCGAGATCGTCTCGCAGCGGATGAAGCCGCGCGCGATGTCCGAGTGGACCGCCGCCGCCGCCTCGAGCGCCGTCTGGCCTCGCCGGAGCGTCCACGCACGCGTCTCCTTGTCGCCTGCGGTGAAGAACGTGATCAGGTCGAGCGAGTCGCGGAGGCGGCGCACCACCTCCTCCAGCGCCGAGGGTCCGTCCCGGAACGCCGCCGCCTCCTCGTCACCGAGCTCGGCGAGCTCCGCCTCGAGCTTCAGGTCGATGCCCCCCGGTCCGTTCTCGATCGCGAGCAGCGGCTTCGTCGTCAGCGGCTCGAGCTCAGGCGGGAGCTCGCCGGAATAGTCACTGAGCGTCGAGCCCGTCTCGAGGTGCGCGAGCAGCTCGCGCAGCTGCTCCACCTCCTTGCGCAGGGCCGCGTCACCGGACTTCGCCTGCTTCTCGACCCGCTCGAGGCGTCGTTCGACGTGGTCACGGTCGGCGACCAGCAGCTCGAGGTCGAGCGTCTCGAGGTCGCGGGCCGGGTCGGCGCCGGGCGAGAAGCCGTCCGCCACCGCGAGGATCGCGTCCACCTGACGCAGGCCGCCGAGCAGCTGCGGGCCCGTCCCGGGCACGTCGACGACGCGGATCGTCGCCGGTGTGACCTTGCGCGCACCCACGAGCTCCGCCAGCTTGCCCAGCCGCTCGTCCGCGACCTGGGCGATGCCGACGTTCTCCTTGCCGAAGCCGGCTCCGCCGGTCCGCGTCAACGCTGTGAACAGCGTCGTCTTGCCGGCGCCCGAGCTCGACGAGTCATTTAGATGGTTGGTCGGTAGTTGGCGTGCCCGCGGGGGCGATCCGACCAAGCAGGGGGCCGCCTCGGCCGCAGCCAGGCTGCCTAGCAAGGCCGAGGGTGGCTCCCTGCGCCTGTCTGGTCTCACCGGAGCGCATGCTGACCGATCTCGGCCGCGGCGTCGCCGGCGAGCTGCTTCTGGAGCGAGACGAGCGCCCGGTGCTGGAGCGACTTCACCGCGCCCTCGGTCTTGTCGAGGATCGTGGCCGCCTCCGCGTTCGAGAAGCCGAACACGAACTTGAGCGTCAGCACCTGCTGCTGCTCGTCCGAGAGCGAGTCGATCAGCTCGAGCATCGACTGGCGTCCGATCGAGCGGAACGCCTCGTCCTCGGCGGAGCGCTCCTCCGAGCCCGGCGGCTCCGGCACGTCCTCCTCCGGCTGCCAGCGCTTGTTCGCGCGGAAGTGATCCATCGACAGGTTGTGGGCGATCCGGAAGAGCCAGGCAGAGAACGGCGCCGAGTGGAAGCGGAACTTGCCGATCGACTCGAGCATGCGCAGGAACGTCTGCGTCGTCAGGTCCTCCGCGTCGTGCCGGTTGCCGACCGTCAGATGCAGGTAGCTGTAGATCCGGTCGAAGTGGATCAGGTAGAGCTCCTCGAGCGCGGCGCGGTCGCCCTGCTGCCCGAGTTCGACCAGCCTCCTGATCTCGGCTGCCGGAGGGCCTTTCTGCGTCGTCTCGGTCATCCGGGAACGTCGTGCCCGCCCGCAGGCTTCCCGAATCTAGATCCCGAAGCCGACACGCGACTCCCGCGCGTAGCGCTTCATGTAGACGACCTGTGAGAGCACGACCGTGTAGCGGCCGTCCGTCGAGTCCAGCATCACCGTCCCGCCGGCCTCGGTCGCGAGCGCGCGCTCCAGCTCGTCGGCGCCCTGAACGGTGACGAGCGCGGAGAGAATCGTGCCACCGTCGAATGCGAGATCGACGCGGACGGAATCGGCTTCATCGCCTGCCAAGAGACACCACCTCGCTGAGGACGCCGTGGACGGCGTCGGGATGGACGAAGGCGACCTGGAGCCCGAACAAGCCCTGACGCGGCTCCTGGTCGATCAGCTCGGCGCCGTCCGCCTCGAGTGAGGCGAGCGCCGTTCGGACGTCGTCGACCTCGTAGGCGACATGGTGCATTCCGGGTCCTCGCTTGGCCAGGAACTTGCCCACCGGCGTCTCGCCTCCGAGCGGCGCCAGCAGCTCGACCAGACCGGATCCGACGTGCACTGCGGCCGCCTCGACGCCCTGGTCCTCGATCCGGGAACGGTGCTCGAGTTCTCCGCCGAAGAGGCGCTCGTAGGTCGCGACCGCCTCGTCGAGGTCGGTCACGGCGACGCCGAGATGATGGATGCCGCGGGTCACCACGGCTCGATGCTAACCAAGCACTACTGCTCGGCAGCCGGGAGCACCCGAACTGTGCCAATCGTCTCGGAGGCGCGGGATTCCGGCTCGACGTCGACGAGCAGCGCGTTCATCTCCTCGCGGACGAGCGTCTCCTTCTCGAGCAGCGCCTGGGCGAGGCGGTCGAGGGCGGGGCGGTGCTTCGCGAGCAGCCGCTGGGCCTCCTCGTACGCGTCGTCGGTGAGGCGCGTCTGCTCCGAGTCGCGCAACTGCTTCGTCTCCTCCGAGAGCGCGTAGTTGTCGGCCCGCATCGTTCGCGAGGAGGATGCCTCGGACATCCCGTACTCGAACACCATCGCGCGCGCGAGCTCGGTCACGCGCTCGAGGTCGTTCGCCGCCCCGTTCGTGATCCGGCCGAACACGGTCTGCTCGGCGGCGCGACCGGCGAGGAAGACCTTCATCAGGTCGACGAACTCCTCGCGGGTGTGCAGGTACCGATCCTCGGTCGGCATGTTCAGCGTGTAGCCGAGCGCGTGGCCGCGGGAGATGATCGTCACCTTCTGGGCCGGGAACAGGTCGCCCATCAGGTGGCTCATCAGCGCGTGGCCGGCCTCGTGGTAGGCGAGGATCCGCTTCTCCTTCTCGGAGACGACGCGCCGCTGCTGCAGGCCGGCGACGACCCGTTCCATCGCGCCGTCGAAGTCCTCCGCGAGGATCGTCGTCCGCTCCTGGCGGCCCGCGAAGATCGCCGCCTCGTTGCAGAGGTTGGCGAGATCGGCGCCGGTGAGGCCCGAGGTCTGCCGGGCGATCAGAGACAGGTCGACATCGTCGTTGAGCGGCTTGCCGCGCGTGTGCACGCGCAGGATCTCCTCGCGGCCGGCGAGGTCGGGCGGTGCAACGAGCACCTGCCTGTCGAAGCGGCCGGGCCGCAAGAGCGCAGGGTCGAGGTCCTGGAGCCGGTTCGACGCGCCCATCACGATGACCTGGGCCGCCTCGTCGAAGCCGTCGAGCTCCACGAGCAACTGGTTCAGCGTCTGGTCGTGCTCGCGGTGGAAGCCGCCGCCCTGGCGGGCCGTTCCGACCGCGTCCAGCTCGTCGATGAAGACGATCGCGGGCGCGTTCTGACGTGCTTCCTCGAACAGCTTCCGGATCCGGGAGGCGCCAAGGCCGGCGAACATCTCCACGAACGCGGAGGCGCTCTGCGAGTAGAACCTTGCCCCGGATTCCTTCGCGACCGCCTTCGCGAGCAGCGTCTTGCCGGTCCCCGGCGGCCCGTAGAGCAGGATCCCTTTCGGCACGCGGGCGCCGAGCTTCTGGAAGCGCTTCGGATAGCGAAGGAAGTCGGCCACCTCGCGCAGCTCGGCCTTGGCCTCTTCCACGCCCGCCACGTCGCCCCAGGAGATGGACGAGCTCGCGCTCGCCTCCAGCTTGGCCGGCTTGACGCGGGGCATGTACTGCAGCGTCCGCCAGAGCAGGTAGATGATCAGCCCGAAGAAGACGAGCGGCAGCCACGTCAGCGCGTAGTCGGCGATCGTGTCCAGCCATCCTCCTAGGTCCGGCATCCCCTCTCCCCTCGGTCGCCCTCGGCCCGGTTGAACGCTAGCGCCGGACTCCCAGGATGGCTGCGGCGGAGGGCGCCGTCAAGATCTCGACCGCCGCGAGCTCGGGTCGCCCGAGCCAGTACTCCCGCACGGGGTCCGGGCCGGGGCGGTCCGGCGTGAGGTCGTCGAGCACGGCGATCCCGCCTGGGGCCAGCATTCCCGTGACGAGCTCGCCGTCCTCCACGGGCCTCTGCTGCTTGGCCGCGTCGAAGAAGACGAGATCGAACGGGGCCTCGGCCGGCAGCAACTCGCGCCAGTCGCCCGCGAGCACGCGCACGTTCCGATCGTGCACGAAGAGCTCCGCGACGGCCGCCGCGCGCTCCTCGTCGACCTCCACGGTGAAGAACGGCACTTGAGGCGGGAGCGCGGAGACGATCCACGCGGCGCCGACACCGGCGCCGGCTCCGATCTCGGCCACTCGCTCGCGGCCGCGCGAGCCCGCGAGCACGTGCAGCAGGCGCCCGACCTCGGGTGTGCAAGAACGTTCGAACCCCTGCGACTCGGCGAGGGCGAGCGCTCTCTCGACGAGTGGGGGAACCACGTTCCTACACTACTGCGGTGGCCGAGCCGCTCCCGCTGCCGCCGCACTGGGACGCCGACCGCGTCGGCGAGGTGTGGCGCGTGGACTATGCGGCCCGCTTCGACGACGCGCGCCGCTGGCGCGAGCAACACGCGCTCGATCCGGCAGCCGCCGATCGCTTCCGCGTTGCGCTCGTCGTCGTCGACGTCCAGAACACGTTCTGCACGCCCGGCTTCGAGCTTTTCGTCGCGGGCCGCACAGGTACAGGCGCGCTCGACGACTCGCGCCGGCTTTGCGAGTTCGTCTATCGCAACCTGCGCCGGCTCACTCAGATCGTGCCGACCCTGGACACGCACCAGGCGCTGCAGATCTTCCACCGGGTTCTGCTCGTCGACCGCGATGGGGAGTACCCGGAGCCCTTCACGGTCGTGACCGCCGACGACGTCGAGGCCGGGCGTTGGCGGATCAGCCGGGCCGCTGCGGAGGGGCTCGGTCTCGACCCGGACTACGCCGAGGAGCACCTTCGCTACTACGCGAACACGCTCGCCGAGGGAGGGAAGTACGAGCTGACCGTCTGGCCGTTCCACGCCATGCTCGGCGGGATCGGCCACGCGCTCGTGTCGGCGGTCGAGGAGGCACTCTTCTTCCACTCGATCGCGCGGTCGGCCCCGCTCGACTTCCAGCCGAAGGGCGACAATGCGCTCACCGAGCACTACTCGATGCTCGGTCCCGAGGTCGAGTTCGATCGCGAGGGCGAGCCCCTCGGGCGCCGCAACCAGCCGCTGATCGAGCGCTTGCTCCGCTACGACGCGGTCGTGATCGCAGGGGAGGCGAAGAGCCACTGCGTCGCGTGGACGATCGAGGATCTCCTCGGCGACCCGAACGTGCAGGCACACGGTCTGGCGGCGAAGGTCTACCTGCTCGAGGACTGCACGTCTTCCGTCGTCGTCCCGGGCTCCGTCGACTACACCGATCGTGCCGACGAGGCCTTCGCGCGGTTTGCCGCGGCGGGCGCGCACCTCGTTCGCTCGGAGACACCGATGCGCGACTGGCCGGGCGCTGTCGGCGACGCTTTGCGACAGAGCTCGACGGCTACTACGTGACCAGTTCGAGCCGCGGGTTCGGGCGGAAGCGGCGGCCCACCTTCGCGGCTGGGTGGCCGTCGGCGAGGACGATGTCGGCGGTGAAGTCGTTCTCACCCCGGATCAGCGATGACCCGATCCCGTAGGCGTCGACCGGGACGCCCCTGCGCTCGAACTCCTCGATTTTTTCGACGGTGAAGCCGCCCGAGGCGACGATCCGGACGCGTTCGAAGCCGTCGGCGTCAAGTGCGTCGCGCACCTTGCGGACGAGCCGCTCGTTCACGCCGCGCGGGTCGAAGTCGCCCAGCTCGCCCCAGAGTGAGCGGTCGACGAGCTGGCTCGATGTATCGAGGCGGACGCCCCACAGGCGTGGGCCGAGCGCACGCGCGACCTCGAGCGCAGTGCCCACGGAGTCGTTCTCGAAGTCGACGAGGACGACGACGTTCATGTCCTCGTCCGCCCACTCGACGAACTTCGACGCGGCGAGGGCGGTGTTGCCGCCGTAGGCTGCGATCAGCGAGTGGGGCACGGTGCCGACGCCGCGGCCGCCCCACCAGGAGGCCTGCGCGTCGGAGGTGACGCCGATCCGCGCTCCGACCATCGCGCCGGCGACATACGCCGCGTAGCCGTCGCCCGTCTGGACGCGATGGTGGTCGTGGCGGGCCGGCATGAAGATGATCGGCTTGCCGTTCGCCGCCTCGACGACCCGGGCCGTGTTCGTCGTGATCAGCGTCCGCCGCGTGAGCACGCCGAGGTAGACGGTCTCCAGGTGCGCGAACAGGGTGTAGTCGCCCTCGATCGTCATCACCGTCTCCCACGGCTCGATCCGGTCGCCGTCGTGGAGCGCGTGCACCGTGAGCTCGTCCCAGTCGTGCGAGCACAGCTTGAGGATCGCGATCGCCTCGTCCGCCCCGCCGAGCATCGCATGGCCGCGCTGGAACACCTGCATCACGACCCGCGGCCGGCGCCCGTCGCGGAGAAGGGTCTCACGCGTGTGGTTGAAATACGCGTCGGTGTAGTAGCCCTCCCGCATCTTCTCGACGGGGAGGTCGAACACCTCGGGGCTCAACGCTCAGTCTTCTGCCGGGTCGCCATCCTCGAGCCCTGTGGTCTCCAACTGCAGGCAGGCCGCGAGAGCGGCCTCGGCCACCTCCAGCTGCTCGGCGGTCGGCTCGGCGGTCGCGAGCCGGTGCTGGAGCTCGTGGCCGGGCTTCGCGAGGGCCTTGGCGAGCGGATGGCCGGGATGCCGCGTCATCCAGGCGAAGACCTCGACCGCGGTGCCGACGGCGGCGAGCGAGCCCGCGAGCCGGGCCGTGCCGCGAAACTGGGCGGGGGCGCGCGCCGCGAGAGCGTTCGCGGCCGCCGACGTGGCGAGCAGCGGCCCGATCAGGTGCGAGCCGCAGCGCTCGTGCTCCTTCGGCGTGCTTCTCTCCCTGCTCGTACGTCCCGATCGAGACGTGCTCCGCGCCGTGGTAGGCGGCCAGCTCGCCGCCGCGGAGCGCGAGGATGGCCGGCGCGAGCGCGAGCGCTCCGGCGAGGAGCTCGCGCGCAACGCCGCCGAGCCGGGTCGAGCGGCGCACGATCTGGACGGTGAGGGCGCTTCCGAGCGTGGTGGCGATGACGGACGGCCGCTCGAACGGCAGGCGCGCCTCCGGCAGCCGTCGCCGGACCTCGGGAATGACCGCGAACGACTCCGCGAGCCTGAGCGGCCCGCGCACGAACGGCTGCTGGATCCCGGGCGCGAACAGCCGCTTCCGCGCGGAGGCAACCTTGATCTCGCCGTCGTCCGTCCGCACCGCGCACGCCCAGGCGGTCGGCCCGTGGACGAGCACACCGTTTGAGAGCGCCATCCCGCCGAGGCGTACCTTCTGCTCCTTCGTCATGCCGGCAGCGTAGCCTCGGCGGCCCGCCTGAGCGCGGCCTGCAGCTCGTCGGCGGCCGGCCCACGTCCAACCGGTCGGCCGTCCAGCTCCGTCGATGGCATCACCTCGCGGACGGAGGACGACGTGAACGCTTCGTCTGCTCCTTTGAGGTCGTCGAGCGGGAACTGTCCCTCCTCGACCTCGTATCCGATGCTCTCCGCGAGCTCGAGCAGAACGTTGCGCGTGATCCCGGCAAGAATGCCGAGGTCGAGTGAGGGCGTGAAGAGCCTGCGCTCGCGACGCCACCAGACGTTCGTCGTCGGGCCTTCCAGGACGATGCCGGCGGCGTCGACGAAGACGGCGTCGTCGCTCCCGCGGCGCTTCGCCTCGGCCTCCGCGGCCATGTTGACCGCGTAGCTCGTCGATTTGACGCCCGGCAGCAGCCAGGGCTCGTCCGCCCGCAGCCCGCGCAGCGTGATCAGCCGCTGGCCGCGGGCGCGGAGCTCGTCGAGGTGCGCGGGGATTTCGCTGACGAGCGCGAGCGCAGTCGGAGTCGGCGTCCAGTAGAGACGCAGCACGGCTTCCGGCTCGCCGGCGGCCTCGAGCGCCTGTCGAGCCAGCTCCTCGAGCTCGAGCCGGTTGACTGCCGGGAGGCCGATGCGCTCCGCGGAGCCCGCGAGGCGCTCCAGGTGCGCGAAGAGCCGGAACGGCCTTCCTTTGTAGACACGGATCGTCTCGAAGGCGCCGCGCCCGCGTAGGAGCGCCTCGTCGTCGGCGCGGAGGACGGGCTCGGCTGGGTCGACGACCCCGCGCCCGCTCACCGCGACGGCGAGCAGGCTCATCGGGCGTTCGCCTCCACAGGCGCGCCGATCGCCGCGAGCAGCGGCCGCGCCTTCGTCCACGACTCCTCGATCTCTGCCTCAGGGTCGGAATCCCAGACGATCCCGCCGCCCACCCAGAGATGGAGGCGCCCCTCCGTCGCTGCGAAGGTGCGGATCGTGAGCGCGAGCTCGAGGTCGCCGTTGCCGCGCACGGTGCCGAGCGCGCCCATCGAGGCGCCCCGGCCGACCGGCTCGAGCGCGGCGATCAGGTCGAGCGCGGCGATCTTCGGCGCGCCGGTCACCGATCCGCCCGGGAACGTCGCGGCGAGCAGCTCGGCGAGACCGACGTCCGCGCGGAGTGTGCCCTCCACGGTCGAGACGAGGTGGGTGACGCCGGCCAGCTCACGCTCCGCCATCAGCTCCGGCCAACGCACGGAGCCCGGCTCACAGACCCGCGAGAGGTCATTGCGCTCCAGGTCGACGATCATCACGTGCTCCGCCGAGTCCTTCTCTCCCTCGACGCTCACCCCGAGGGGGCGCGTGCCCTTGATCGGGCACGTCCAGACGCGCCGGCCGCGGCGTGCGAGGAAGAGCTCCGGCGAGGCGGAGACGATCGCCCAGCCCTCGCCGGCCATCGTCCTAGGCCCGAACCGGCCGAGCCGCTCCGCGACGGCCGCCGGAGAGCCCTCGAGCTCGGCGCTCAGATGCTGGACGAGGTTGACCTGGTAGACGTCGCCGCGCCCGATCGCCGCGCGCACGTCCTCGACAGCCGCGGCGTACTCGTCATCCGTCCAGCTCCGCTCCCACGGGCCGATCCGGACATGTCCCGGGGTCTGTCCCTCGGACACGTCCCTCGCGGACATGACGGAGCCAGGACCCATCATGTCGCGGACGGACACGGCCGCGAGCGGGAGCGGACACGGCTCCGGCGGCGCGGACACGGCCGTCCGGCGTAGCGGCTCCGAGAGCCCGTAGCCGAGGAAGAGGTCCGCCTCCAGCGTCTCTCCGCCGGGAGCGAAGAAGCCGTGCTCCCGCAGGTAGGCCTCGATCCGCTCGAAGGCGCCCTCCGCCGAGTCGAGCTCGAGCATCAGCCGAGCAGCGAGCGGGCGGCGTGACGGAGGAAGCCGACGCCGAGCCCGAGGTCGTCGACGTGCGTGCGCTCGTCGGCCGAGTGGATCAGCCGGCCCGCGAGCTCGGGATCCATCACGTTCATCGGGAAGAAGCCGTAGGCGACGGTGCCGAACGCGTCTCGCAGCCAGTGCGAGTCCGTGAAGCCGGCGCAGCAGAGGGGTGCGAGCTTCGCGCCCGGCTCGGTCGCCTCCACCCACGTCGCGATCGCGTCCCAGAGCGGCGTGTCGAGCGGTGAGCGAGTGCCGCCCCAGCGCTCGATCGTCTCGAGCTCGTAGTCGCCCTCGCCGAGGAGCGAGCGGAGGATCGGCTCGACGTCCTCGGGCGTCTGTCCCGGCAGCAGCCGCCGATCGACCGTCACCTCACACGTTCCGGGGACGACGTTGCGCTGCTTCGAGGCGTCGATCATCGTCGGCGAGAGCGTGAACGCGAGCAGGGGCTCGATCGTCTCCGCAGCCAGCGGATCGACGGCGCGCAGTCGTTCGAGCACCTCCGCGGGTGGTGGCTGCTCGCCGAGCACCGCGTCGAGGAAGCCGGCCACCTCGGGCCCGATCGCCGGCTCCGGCTCGTAGACGGCGAGCTTCTGGATCAATGCCGCGGCCTTGACGAGGGCGTTGTCGGCGATGCCCGGCATCGATGCGTGCCCGCTGCGGCCGTGCACGCGCAGATGGAACGGCGACGACATCTTCTCCGCGCTGGCACAGAGGTAGACGGGCGTCCCGCCGACGACGATCCGCTCGCCGCCGCCCTCGTTGATCGCGTAGTCGACCCGAACCGCGTCCGCGTGCGCCTCGCAGAGCCACTGCAGCCCGAAGGCCTTGCCGACCTCCTCGTCGGCCGCGGCGACGAAGACGAGGTCACCCGAGGGCCTGAAGCCCTCGCGGGCGAGCGAGGCGATCGCAACCGCGCTCGCGGCGACCTGATTCTTCATGTCGAGCGCGCCGCGGCCCCAGACATGGTCGCCGTCGACGTCGCCCGACCACGGGTCGCGCGTCCACTCGGACGGGTCGGCGAGGACGGTGTCCGTGTGCGAGAGGAAGCAGAGGCTCGGCCCGTCGCCGCCGCGGAGGCGTGCGACGAGGTTCGCCCGCTCGGGCGTCCGCGCGTAGAGCTCGACCTCGACGCCGTTCGCCTCCAGGTACTCGCGCAGCAGCTCCGCCGCGAGCGTCTCGTTCCCCGGCGGATTGACCGTGTTCAGCCGCAGCAGCCGCTGCAGCAGCTCCACGGCCTCGTCGCGGACCTCGGTGGCGCTCACTGTTCCTTGGAGAGCGCCGTCAGCTCGTTGCGCACCCGCCAGAGCTCGGGGAAGAAGACGTGGTGAACGAGCCGGCCGAGCACCTCCACCGGCGTTCCCTGCGTCCCGACGACGGAGTCGCCGATCACCCGAGCGACGACCTTGTAGTGGCGGATCCGCCAGAGATTGATCCGCTCGTCCCACTCCATCAGCGCTTCCGCGAGCTGGTAGAGCTCCTCGTGCTCACGCCCCTGCACGTAGACGTCCGCGAGCGTCAGCCCGGCCTGCTCCCGGAGGGCGTGGAAGGCCTGGCCGAGCGCCGGCGTCACGCGGCGGATCTCGCGCCAGCCCGGCGAGTCGAACCCGCTGCCGTGGCCGAGCACCTTGCGGATCTCCTGGTACTCCCAGGGGGACATCTGCTCGAGCATGTCGAGCTGCTCCGTCGCGTATCGCATGCAGAGCGTGCTGCGGCGGAGGAGCCGCAGCGCCGGCGGGATCTCGCCCGCGACCAGGTGCTCGGTCGCCGCCTCGACGTCGTTCCACGCGAGCTTCAGCCAGAGCTCCGAGGACTGGTGCACGGTCTGGAAGAGGAGCTCGTCGCGGTGCACCCACTCGTCGGCGGTCTTCTGGAGGGCGAGCAGCTCCTCCGTGTTGAGGTACCGCTCGTAGTCGCTGGGCGCGTCGCCCGCGAGGATCGGCTCCGAGAAGTCCTCGTGCGTCGCCACGCGCGGAGCATACTGGCGCCATGGAGGACCTCTTCGCCGACGCAGCCCGCGAGCGTTCGGCCGAGTTCGCCCCGCTCGCGCTCCGCCTGCGGCCGCGCTCGCTCGCCGAGCTCGTGGGCCAGCAGCACGTGCTCGGCGAGGGCTCGGCGCTGCGCGCGGCGATCGAGGAGGACAGGCTTCGCTCGCTGATCCTCTACGGCCCGCCCGGCGTTGGGAAGACGACGCTCGCCCGGATCGTCGCTGCCGAGACAGGTGCGGCGTTCGAGGAGCTCTCGGCGGTCTCGGCCCGCGTCGACGACGTCCGCGCGGTGATGCAGCGCGCCCGCGACCGCCTCGGCGGCTCCGGGCAGCGGACGATCCTCTTCCTCGACGAGATCCACCGCTTCAACAAGGCCCAGCAGGACACGCTTCTCCCCGCGGTCGAGGAGGGGCTCGTCACCCTGATCGGGGCGACGACCGAGAACCCGTACTTCGAGGTCAACTCGGCGCTCCTCTCCCGCTGCCAGGTGATCGAGCTCGAGGCGCTCTCGGAAGAGGAGCTCGCGGAGGTCGTCCGTCGCGGCGCGGCCGCGATCGGAGCCGAGCTCGACGACGAGCTCGTCGCCCTCGTCGCGCGCCGCGCCGGCGGCGACGCGCGCACGGCCCTCTCGACGGTCGAGCTCGCGTGGGAGACCGCTCAGGCGGAGGGAGCCCCGCTGGCCGAGCGGCACGTCGAGGACGCCGCCCGCAAGCGGCCGCTCCGGTACGACAAGGGCGCGGACCAGCACTACGACTTCATCTCCGCGTTCATCAAGTCGATGCGCGGCTCCGATCCGGACGCCGCCGTCTACTACCTCGCTGCGATGCTCGAGGGGGGCGAGGATCCGCGCTTCATCGCCCGCCGGATGACCATCTTCGCCTCGGAGGACGTCGGCAACGCGGACCCGCGTGCGCTGCAGGTCGCGGTGGCCGCCGCGCATGCGCTCGAGCACGTCGGCCTCCCCGAGGCGCAGCTCAACCTCGCCCAGGCCGCGATTTACCTCGCCAACGCCCCCAAGTCGAAGGCGAGCGCCAATGCGATCTGGTCGGCGCGCGAGGACGTCCGCAAGGGCGGCAACCTCAGGCCGCCGCCGATGCTGCTCGACGCGAGCTACGCAGCCGCGAAGAAGCTCGGCCGCGGCGTCGGCTACGTCGACCCGCACGTCGATCCGCGCGGCTCCGAGCTCGACTACCTGCCGGAGGAGCTGCGGGGCCGACGGTACTATCGGCCCTCGGGCAACGGCGAGGAGGAACGGGATGATCGAGACCGGGAGTGAGGCGCCGGACTTCGACCTCGAGGTCGACAGGTCGACCCGGGCCCGGCTCGCCGACTACCGCGGCCGCCGCAACGTTCTGCTCGTCTTCCATCCGTTCGCGTTCACGCCCGTCTGCGAGGAGGAAGCACGCGATTTGCAGGAGAATCTGCCCTCCTTCGAGAGCTCCGACACCGACGTCGTGCTCGTCTCCTGCGACTCCCCACCGGCCCGGCAGGCGTGGAAGGAGAAGCTCGGCCTCACGTACACGCTCGCGTCCGACTTCTGGCCGCACGGCGAGGCGGCGAAAGCGTATGGGGTCTTCGACGAGAAGCGCGGTGCGCCCGTCCGCGGCACCTTCCTGATCGACAAGCAGGGCATCGTCGTCTGGAGCCTCGTCAACGACGCCGACACGCGCCGCAAGGAGATCGTCTCCGGCCCGCTCGGCGTTACCGCGGGTTGACGCTCGCCAAGCACGAGTGGGGCGACGCGGGGCTGCCGGCGCTCGTCTGCCTGCACGGCGTCACGAGCCACGGCCTGCACTTCTCCCGGCTGGCGGAACGGCTGGCGGGTCGCTTCCACGTCGTCGCGCTCGACCTGCGCGGGCATGCGGACTCGACGTGGGAGCCGCCGTGGCATCTCGAGCAGCACGTCGCCGACGTGCTCGAGGCCGCTCCGCAGGAGCGCTGCGCCTGGCTCGGCCACTCGTTCGGAGGCCGGGTCGCCTACGAGTCGGCGGCCGCCGCGCCGGAGCGCGTGGAGCGGCTCGTGTTGCTCGACCCGGCGATCCGGCTGCCGCCGCACGTCGGCCTCGCATCCGCCGAGAACGCGCGGGCAGACCGGTCGTACTCGTCCTTTTCGGAAGGCATCGACCGCCGCTATCAGGAGAGCGTGCTCACGACCGCCCCGCGCGAGCTCGTCGAGGAGTCACTGCGCGGGCACCTGATCGCGGACGGCGACGGCCGATTCCGCTACCGCTACTCGCAGAGCGCCGTCGTCGCCGCCTACGGCGAGATGACGCGTGAGCAGCCGCCCTTCGAGCGCGTCCGGATTCCGACGCTGCTGGTGCTCGGCGAGACGTCCTACCTCCCGTACGACCACCTGCTGCCCGAGCACGCCGGGGCGCTCGGCGACCTGCTCGAGGTCGCCCGCATCCCGGCCGGGCACACCGTCCTCTGGGACGCGCTCGACGACACCGTGGCCGCCGTCGAGCGCTTTCTCGAGCTAGGCGGCGGCTCGCTCGCGAGCCTCGACCGCCGCGGCGAGTGCGTCGACGACGGTCCGAAGCTCGTCGAAGCAGCGTCGCGTCGACGCCGTCGGCGAGCCGTTCGTGCGCCTTCGGCACGGCCACGGTGTCCTCGAGCGTGCGGGCGCCGAGGGCGCCGAGCACCTTTCGTGTCTCGGCCGCCGCCCAGACGCCACCGAACATCCCCGTGCTGGACGAGAGCACCGCGACCGGCTTGTTCCGGACCGGCGACTCGGCGAGCGGGCGCGAGACCCAGTCGAGCGCGTTCTTGAGCACGCCCGGAATCGACGAGTTGTACTCGGGCGTCGCCACGAGCACGGCGTCGGCCTCGTCCAGTGCCTCCCGGAGGCGGTCGACCGCGGCCGGCTGGGCGCCCGGGAAGTCGTCGTCCGCGTCGTACGGCGGGATCTCCTTCAGCCCGCCGAAGAGCTCGACGTCCACGCCGTCGGGCGCGACCGCGGCAGCCGCCTGGAGCAGGTCGGTGTTGTGCGAGCCGGCGCGGAGGCTGCCGCTGATCGCGAGGATCTTCATGCGCTACGCTTGCACCAGCTCGAGGTTGGCGGTGATGACGACGTCGTCGTCGAGCATCGAGCCGCCGCCCGGCAGGTCGGCGTTCCAGCTGACGCCGAAGTCGTGGCGGTTGACCGTGGTCTCGAGGTCGAGCCCGATCCGCTCGTTCCCGTAGCCGTCCGGTGACCGGGCCGGAGACCGTGCCGGCCGAGCTCGACCGCGGCGCCGACGCCCTTGATCGTCAGCTCGCCTGCGATCGAAACGCGCTCGCCGTCCCGCTCGATCGAGTGCGAGACGAAGCGCAGCTCGGGGAACTGCTCGGCGTCGAAGAAGTCGGGGCTCTGGAGGTGGCCGGCGAGGGTCTCGTCGTCGACCTTGATGCTCGCGACCTTCGCGGTGCCCTCGAGACGGCCGTCCGCGAGCGTGGCGTCGAACTCCTCGAACGTACCGCGGAAGGTCATGACGGTGTTGTGCTTGACGGCGAAGCCGATGCTCGAGTGAATCGGGTCGACCCGCCACGTGCCGACCGGAATCTGCGTGCTGGTCTGCTGCTGTCGTGCTCATTGCTCTCCCCTTGTTCGTGGTGTATTCTTGAGGGCGCAAGCAACTGTAGAGGAAAAAGATTGAGTCGTCAAGTAATTAGTGAACGAACCGTCGAGATCGAGACATTCGCCCGCCTGATGCGGGCGCAGAGCGTCTTGCGGCATGAGCTGGAGGCGGAGGTGCTAACTCCCGCGCGGCCTGACGCTGAACGACTTCGAGGCTCTCTACCACCTCTTCCGCGCTGACGAGCAGCGGCTGCGGCGGATCGATCTCGTCGAGCTTGCTCATGCTCACGCCGTCCGGCGTGACCCGGCTCCTGGAGGGTCTCCAGGCGGCCGGTCTCGTCGAGAACAGGCAATGCGACGACGACGCCCGCGTCACCTGGGCGGCGTCTGACCGACGAGGGTCGCTCGACGCTCGAGTGCGTCGGCGTCGAGCACGCCAAGCTGCTCCGCTCGCTCTTCCGCGGCGCGCTCGAGCGAGGACGAGGTCGCTCAGCTGTCGGAGCTCTTGGGCCGCCTGCCCGGCGTCGACGGCGGCTCCTGCGTGAGCAACGGCTAAGTCACGTACTCGTCGGCGATCGCGAGCGCGTCGTCGAGGACGGCCAGGCCCTCGTCGAGCTCCTCGCGGGTGATCGTGAGCGGCGGGTACGACCATGACCACGTTCCAGTGCGTCATCAGATAGAGCCCCGCCTCGAGTGCCGCCTTCTGCAGCCGCGCCACCGGGGCCGCAGCCTCGCCGCCGGCGTTGAAGGGGACGAGCATCTCCTTCGTCTCGCGGTTCTTGACGAGCTCGAGCCCCCAGAAGAGACCGAGCCCGCGCACGTCGCCGATCGACGGGTGCCTCTCCGCGAGAGCGGGTAGCGCCTCGGCGAGGTAGGCGCCCTGCTCGGCCGCGTTCTCGACGATCCCCTCCTCCTGGAAGGCCTCGATCGACGCGACGGCGGAGGCGCAGGCGAGCGGGTGGCCTGAGTATGTGAGCCCCCCGGCGAGGAAGCGGTCGCGCAACTGCTCGGCGATCGGCTCCGAGACGATCATCGCCCCGAGCGGGACGTAGCCCGAGTTGATCCCCTTCGCGACGGTGAGGATGTCGGGCACGACGTCCCAGTGCTCGCAGGCGAACCACTTGCCGGTGCGGCCGAAGCCGGCCATCACCTCGTCGCAGATGAGCAGGATCCCGTGCCGGTCGCACGTCTCGCGGATCGATTGGAGGTAGCCGTCGGGCGGGACGATCACGCCGTTCGTGCCGACGACCGTCTCGAGGATGACTGCGGCGACGGTGTGGGCGCCCTCGTACTGGAGGATCTCCTCGAGGTGGGGCGCGCCCGAGCAGACGGGGCACGGGTCGGGATGGCCGGCCGGACAGCGGTAGCTGTACGGGTCGAGCATCCGGACGACGCCGGGCAGGCCTGGTTCGGCGTGCCAGCGGCGCGGGTCGCCGGTGAGCGTGATCGCGCCGCCGGTCGCGCCGTGGTACGAACGGTAGCGGGCGATGATCTTGTGGCGGCCCGTGACCCAGCGCGCGACCTTGATCGCGTTCTCGTTCGCCTCGGCGCCGCCGTTCGTGAAAAACGACATCTTCAGGTTGCCGGGCGTGATCTCCGCCAGCATCCGCCCGAGCGTCGAGCGCGGCTCGGTGGCCATCGGCGGGCCGATCGTGCAGAGCTTCTCCGCCTGCTCCTTGATCGCCGCGATCACCTTCGGGTGCCCGTGGCCGATCGAGACGTTGACGAGCTGCGAGGCGAAGTCGAGGTAGCGCTTGCCCTCGTAGTCCCAGAAGTGACGGCCCTCCGCGCCCGCGACGGGGATCGGGTCGATCGCGCTCTGCACCGACCAGGAGTGGAGGACGAACTCCTTCGCGTCGGCCTTGACCTGCGCGCCCAGCTGCGGATTCGTCTCGATCGTCGCCATGCTCGAAGCCTACCCCTCCCGGATCGCGGCTCCGGTCTCGAGGTCGAAGAAATGGAGCCGGCGCAGGTCGACGGCGACCTCGGCCGGCTCCCCCTCGCGCACCCGCGACTCACGCCCGACGCGGGCGACGAACGGCGTGCCCGCGCGCCACTGCGTGCTGCTCGAGCGCGGCGACCGCCTCGGCCGCTTCGACGGCGTCCTTGACGTCCTCGGTGGCGACGTGTGCCGCGTCGACCGAGAAGTGGAGGAAGATCTCCGCTCCCATGTCCTCGCGCAGCTCGACCGTGACGGGGAGCCGGCTCCCTTCGGGCGCCGTCGAAAGGGCTGCGTCCTCGAGATCCTCCGGCCTGATCCCCAGCGCGACCTTGCGCCCTTCGTACGGACCGAGACCGCCGCGGCCGTCGAGCGGCAGCGTGTGCGGGCCGAAGCGCACCTGTCCCTCTGAGACTTCCGCCTCGACGAGGTTCATCGCGGGAGACCCGATGAACTCGGCGACGAACAGGTTGACCGGCGCGTTGTAGAGGTTCGGCGGCGTGTCCAACTGCTGGAGCTCGCCCTTGCGCATTACGGCGACCCGGTCGCCGAGAGTCATCGCCTCCGACTGGTCGTGGGTGACGTAGATCGTGGTCACGCGCAGGTCGCGCTGGATGCGCGCGATCTCGGCGCGCATCTGCACGCGCAGCTTCGCGTCGAGGTTCGAGAGCGGCTCGTCCATCAGGAACGCCCGCGGCTCGCGCACGATCGCGCGGCCCATCGCCACCCGCTGGCGCTGGCCGCCGGAGAGCGTCCTCGGCTTCTTGACGAGCACGTCGTCGAGCCCGAGCACGGCCGCCGCCTTGCGCACCCGCCGGTCGCGCTCCGGCTTGTCGATCCCGCGCATCTTGAGCGCGAACGCCATGTTGTCGTAGGCGTTCATGTGCGGGTAGAGGGCGTAGTTCTGGAAGATCATCGCCACGTCGCGGTCCTTCGGCGGCAGCTCGTTGACCGCCGTGTCGCCGATCCAGATCGTTCCCTCCGTGATCTCCTCGAGGCCCGCGATCATGCGCAGCGCCGAGGTCTTGCCGCAGCCGGACGGGCCGACGAAGACCATCAGCTCGCCGTCCTCGATCGCGAGGTCGAGCTCGTGGACCGCGCGCGTACCGTCCGCATAGACCTTCGAGACGTTCTCGAGGGCGATTCGGGCCACGCCGTCGGGGACATTAACCAAACCGACTCGTTAGGATCGGCAAGTGGAGTCTGTGGCGCCGCGTCCCCGGCGCAGGAGACGCGACCTCCTCGAGGAGCGTCGTTTTCTCGCGCCCGCGTTGATCGCGCCGGCCGTGCTCTTCGTCGGCCTGCTCGTAGGCGCGCCGCTCGTCCTCTCCGCGTACCTCTCCCTCACCAACGCGACTGCAGGGCTCGCTCAGCGGCGACTTCGTCGGCT
This sequence comes from uncultured Gaiellaceae bacterium, assembly GCA_963794385.1. Lineage (GTDB taxonomy): Bacteria > Actinomycetota > Thermoleophilia > Gaiellales > Gaiellaceae > Gaiellasilicea. The sequence continues at coordinate 83,092 of CAWCDT010000010.1, forward strand.
TCGAGAACTACACCGACCTGTGGTCAGACGAGAACTTCCGCACCGCCTTCCGGAACACGATCGTCTTCACGCTGCTCGCGAACTTGATCGTGGTTGTCGGCGCCGCCATCCTCGCGCACTTCCTCGTCCGCGACTTCCCCGGCAAATGGTTCGCCCGCTTCCTGATCCTGCTGCCCTGGGCCGCGCCGGTCGCGCTCTCGACGATCGGGTTCCTCTGGATCTTCGACTCGCTCTTCTCGATCGTGAACTGGACGCTCGTCCACCTCTCGCTCGTCGACGAGTTCAACCCGCCACAGTGGCTCGGCGAGCCCAACAAGGCGCTCGCCGCGATCACGACCGTTCACGCCTGGCGGCTGCTGCCGTTCGCGACGGTGATCATGATCGCCGGGCTCGCATCGATCCCGAAGGAAGTCGACGATGCGGCGAAGGTCGACGGGGCGACGGGCCTCAGAAAGCTCTTCTTCGTGACCCTGCCGCTGCAGCTGCCGATCGCGACGATCGCCGTGCTCTTCGGGATCGTCTTCACCGCGACGGACATGGCCGTCGTCTACATCCTCACCCGCGGCGGTCCCTTCAACTCGACGCAGATGCTGCCGATGTGGGCCTTCCAGACGGGGATCCAGGCTGGGTCGCTCGGCCCGGGTGCGGCGATCGCGCTCTTCCTCCTACCCGTGCTGGCGGTCGTGACCGTGCTGATGCTGCTCTTCGCGCGCCGGGTGGAGGTGACATAACCCGTGCCTGCGCGTCGCCGCGACAACCTGATCACATGGCTCGTCGTCGGCCCATTCGCGCTCGTGCTCGCGTTCCCGTTCTACTGGATGCTTCAGACCTCGCTGAAGACAGAGCTCGACCTCTACAACGTCGAGAACGTCCCCTTCGGCTTCGGCGACGGCTCGCCGACGCTCGACAACTACCGCTTCCTCTTCAGCGACACGCAGTACGCGCGCTGGCTCCTGAACACCGTGCTCGTCGGGCTCGCCGTCGTCGCGATCACGCTCCTCGTCGCGATGCCGGCGGGGTACGCGCTCGCGCGGCTCTCCGGCCGCTGGGGGCAGAGCCTCGGCGTCGGCATCTTCCTCGTCTATCTCGTGCCGCCCACACTGCTCTTCCTGCCGCTCTCGCGCGTCGTCGCCGAGGTCGGTTTGCAGGACCGGCTCGCAGCGCTGATCCTCGTCTACCCCGGCTTCACGATCCCGTTCGCGACCTGGCTCCTGATGGGGTTCTTCAAGTCGATCCCGCGCGAGCTCGAGGACGCCGCGCTCGTCGACGGCGCCTCCCGGCTGCGCACGCTCGTCCGGATCGTTTTCCCGATCTCCTTGCCGGGCATCCTGACGGTTGTGATCTTCACCTTCTCGCTCTGCGTCAACGAGTTCATCTACGCGCTCGCGTTCATCACCGCCTCGGACTCGAAGGTGATCTCGACCGGCATCTACACCGAGCTGATTCGCGGCGACGTCTTCTTCTGGGGCGCGCTGATGGCCGCGACCCTGATCCCCGCGATTCCGCTCGCGCTGCTCTACAACACGTTCCTCGACCGCTTCATCGCCGGATTTACCGGCGGCGCTTTCCGTTGACGACAAGTCCGCACCGAGGAAAGGAGATCCAGATGGCGGACGAGACCACGACCACCCGGAGGCCCGAGGGGGAGGTGGCGGGCGGGCGTACGACTCGGCGGGAGATCCTCAAGAAGGGCGCCGCCGGAACGCTCCTGGTCGTCTATGGCGGAGCGGTCACGCAAGACCTCCGCCGCCGGGGTACCGAAGTACCGCGGCCGCGAGCTCGCGGGAACGCTCCGGATCATCCAGTGGAGCCACTTCGTGCCGGCGTACGACAAGTGGTTCGATGACATCTACATCAAGCGCTGGGGGCAGGCGAACGACACCGAGGTGATCGTCGACCACATCAACCAGGCCGACATCCCGGCGCGCGCGGCGGCCGAGGTCGCCGCCCAGAGCGGCCACGACCTCTTCTTCTTCCTCTCGCCGCCGGCGGCCTACGAGGACCAGGTGATCGACCACGCGAACATCGTCCAGGAGGTGACGAAGAAGCGCGGCCGGATGAAACAGGTCGCGTTGAAGGCGACCTACAACGCGAAGACGAAGAAGTACTTCGCCTTCTCCGACAACTACGTCCCCGACCCGGTCAACTACCGGACCGACCTGTGGGGCGAGGTCGGGCTCCGGCCGGACTCGTGGGACAACGTGCTCAAGGCGGCGCCGCGGTTGCGGGCGATGGGGAACCCGATCGGCCTCGGGATGTCGAACGAGATCGACTCGAACATGGCCCTGATGGCGATGATGATGACCTTCGGCTCCTTCATCCAGAACCGGGAGCACCGCGTCGTCCTCAACTCGAAGGCGACGGTCGACGTCCTCACGTTCGCCCGGGACCTGTTCCGGCAGGGGATGTCGAACGAGATCTTCGCCTGGACCGCCGCCTCGAACAACCAGGCGATGGTCGCAGGCAGGCTCTCGATGGCCATGAACGCGATCTCGATCACGCGCACGGCCGAGCTGACGAACCCGGACCTCGCGTCGAGGATCTCGTTGCTGCCGATCCCGGAGGGCCCGAACGGCCGGCTCGGGCTCGAGCACGTGATGGGCGCCTACGTGATCTGGAAGTTCGCCCGCAACAAGGCGGCGGCGTCGAAGTTCCTGATCGACCTCGAGACGAAGTACATCGGGGCGTTCGAGAACTCGAAGTTCTACAACTTCCCGTCCTGGCCGGCCTCAGTGCCGAACATCGCCCGGCGGGTGGCGCGCGACCCGGTGGCGAGGCCGCCCGGGAAGTACCGGGTGCTCGCCGAGATCGCCGACAAGTACACCCTCAACCCCGGCTACCCGGGTAACACGACCGCGGCCATCGACGAGATCTTCAACAAGTTCATGATCCCGCAGATGTTCGCGGAGGTGGCCCAGGGCAAGCGGACGCCGGCGGAGGCGGCGAGGGTCTACGACCGCTCCTTCAAGCGGATCTTCCAGAAGTGGCGGAACCTGGGCAAGGTGTAGTGCCGGGTCGTAGGTGAGAGCTGCGCTGATCGCGGAGCTCGGGCGCCCGCCGCAGGTCGGTGAGGCGCCCGAGCCCGCGGGTGAGACACTCGAAGTCCTCGCCGCACCGGTCAACCCGCTCGATCGTGCGGTCGCGGCGGGCCGCTTCTACGGCGGGCATCCGCCGCTCCCGTACGTACCGGGCTGCGAGTGCGTCGGCCGGGAGGCGAGCGGCCGGGTCGTCTGGACGTTCGGCGGCGGCCTCGGCCTGGCGCGGAACGGGACGATGGCCGAGCAGGCCCAGCCGGGCGCGGTCGTCGTCGAGGTGCCTGAGGGAGCCGACCCGGCGCTCGCGGCGGCGCTGGGGATCGCCGGCCTCGCCGGCTGGTTGCCGCTCGCGTGGCGTGCGCCCGTCCGTCCGGACGACCGCGTGCTCGTGCTCGGCGCGACCGGAGCGGTCGGACAGGTTGCGGTGCAGGCGGCGAAGCTGCTCGGCGCCGAGCACGTGGTCGCGGCCGGCCGGGACGAAGCGGGCCTCGCCCGCGCGCGTAAGCTGGGCGCCGACGACGTCGTCGGGCTCGACGGGGACTTCGGTGAGCCGACGTACGTGTTCGATCCGCTCTGCGGCGAGCCGCTCGAGCGGGCCGTCGAGGCGGCGGCTCCCGGTGCCCGCATCCTCCAGCTTGGCCAGTCGGCGGGGCCCGCGGCCACGCTGACCTCGGCGGCGATCAGGGGCAAGCAGCTCGACGTCTACGGATTCTCCGACTTCGCAGTGCCGCAGGACGTGTTCGCCGAGCACTACCCCCGGCTCGTCGGCCACGCGGTGGCCGGTGAAATCAGGCTGGACGTCGAGCAGGTCGCGCTCGACGACGTGGCCTCGGCCTGGGATCGGCCGGGCAAGCTGGTCGTCTGCCCCTAGCAGGCCGCGCTACGCTCCCTAGGACGATTTCGAGGAGGAGAGCATGACCGAGCTGGCGACCCCGCCTACCGCGCAGCGTGAAGGACTCACCCGCATCAGCCACTGGATCGGCGGCACGTCCGTTGAAGGCACGTCCGGCCGGACAGGGCCCGTCTACAACCCGGCGCTCGGACAGCAGAGCGGCGAGGTCGACCTCGCGACGGCCGAGGAGGTCGGTGCCGCGGTCGCCGCGGCCAAGGCCGCCTTCCCGGCGTGGCGCGCCACCTCGCTCGCGAAGCGCGCCGAGCTGATGTTCCGGATCCGCGAGCTCGTGCACGACCGCCGCGAGGAGGCCGCCCGAATTCTCACGACGGAGCACGGGAAGGTGCTCTCCGACGCGCTCGGCGAGGTCACGCGCGGTCTCGAGGTGATCGAGTTCGCCTGTGGGATCCCGACGCTCTTGAAGGGCGGCATGTCCGAGCAGGCCTCGACCGGGATCGACGTCTACTCGATCCGGCAGCCGCTCGGTGTCGTCGCCGGGATCACGCCGTTCAACTTCCCTGCGATGGTGCCGATGTGGATGTGGGCGCCGGCGCTCGCCTGCGGCAACACGTTCGTCCTCAAGCCGTCCGAGAAGGACCCGTCCGCGTCGAACTGGACGGCCGAGCTGCTCAAGGAGGCGGGCGTCCCGGACGGCGTCTTCAACGTCGTGCACGGCGACAAGGTCGCAGTCGACGCGCTCCTCGAGCACCCCGACGTGGCCGCGGTCAGCTTCGTCGGCTCGACCCCGATCGCGCGCTATATCTACGAGACGGGGACGAAGCACGGCAAGCGCGTACAGGCGCTCGGCGGCGCCAAGAACCACATGGTCGTGCTGCCGGACGCCGACATCGACATGGCCGCGGACGCCGCGGTCAGCGCGGCCTACGGCTCGGCCGGTGAGCGCTGCATGGCGATCTCGCAGGTGGTCGCAGTCGGCGACGCAGGGGACGAGCTGGTCGCAGCGATCAAGCAGCGCCTCCCGAAGATCAAGGTCGGAAACGGCCTCGACGAGGGCGTCGAGATGGGCCCGCTCGTCACGCGGGAGCACCGCGACAAGGTCGCGTCGTACATCGACGGCGGCGCCGAGCAAGGTGCGACGGTCGTCGTCGACGGCCGCGAGACGGCCCCGGAAGGCGACGGCTTCTTCCTGGGCGTGACGCTGTTGGACGACGTCACGCCGTCGATGGACGCCTACAAGGACGAGATCTTCGGACCGGTGCTCGGCGTCACGCGCGTCGAGACCTACGACGAGGCGGTCCAGCTGGTGAACGAGAACCCGTACGGGAACGGCACGGCGATCTTCACCCGCGACGGAGGGGTCGCGCGCCAGTTCCAGTTCGAGGTACAGGCGGGGATGGTCGGGATCAACGTGCCGATCCCGGTCCCGGTCGCCTACTACTCGTTCGGCGGCTGGAAGGCGTCGCTCTTCGGCGATACGCACATCTACGGTCCGGAAGGGATCAACTTCTACACCCGCGGCAAGGTCGTCACCTCGCGCTGGCCCGACCCGGCTACCTCGAAGGTCGACCTGGGTTTCCCGCAGACGCGGTGAGGCTCGCGGCGGCGGCGGTGCTGGCTGCAGTCGCCGCCACCGCCGCGCCTGCGACCGCCTAGGCCAACTCGAAGCGGACCTGCCGCTGCATCACGTCCGCAAGCACGAGGCGGACGTCAACTCGTTTCCCGAGCGGGAGATGCTCGCCGACGCACCGCGCGGTGACGGCCGGGTCGTTCAGCTGCACCTTGCCGCCGTCCCCGTCGTGGTCGACGTCCACCACAACCGCTTCGAACACGTCGCCGACGCTGCGCTCCAGGACAGCCGCCTCGACCGCCGAGACGACCCCAGCCTCGTACTGCTGTGCCCGCCGGTTCGACTTCTCCATCGTCTCGGGGAGGCCCGGCAGCGCATCGTGCGTCCACTCCGGGATCGGGCCGCCCGCTGAGATCGCCGCACACACCTCCCCGGAATAGCGGTCGACGAGCCGGCGCAGCGGTGCAGTCGCGTGTGCGTACTCGGCCCCGACGCCGGAGTGTTGGGCTCGTGTCGGCACCTTGCCGTCGAAGGCCAGGTAGCCGGAGCCACGCAACAGCACGGTGGATTCCGAGAGGACGGCTGCGTGGGCCGGCACGTTCGGGTCGAGTGTGCGGACGAAGTCGGAGAACGAGACGCCGTCCTGCCAGGCGACGCCGAGCGCGTGCGCCGTCCGCCGTAGCTTTGCCAGCGCCTTCGGGTCGGCCTTCGGCAGCGTTCGAAGGACGCCGACGTTCGCCCCAAGCATCAGCTCCGCCGCCGCCTGGCCGGTCATCAGCGAGATCTGCGCGTTCCAGCCCTCCACCGGGAGGGGCGCACGGAACGAGAGCTCGTATCCGTCGGGGCCACGGTCGACGGTCTGCTCGGGGATCGGCAGGTTGATCCCGTCGCGGTCGGCCTCGCGCTCCTGGCGGAGCAGGCCGACTTCGCGCAGGAGCCGGAACGTCTCGGCGGGCGTGCCCTCGTCGAGATCGAGCTGAACCCCGGTGTAGTCGAAGCGCGCGCGGCTGCGGACGAGCGCCCGGCGCACGGTGACGCCGGTTCCCTCTCCGCTCGAGTCGGCCTCCATCGTCCAGACGAGCGCCGGTCGGGTCTCGCCGGGCAGCAGGCTCCCGCCGCCCTCGGAGATCTGCGGCGGGTAGAGGCGCGCGTCTTGATCGGGTGCATAGAACGTCTGCCCGCGCACGTGGGCCTCCCGGTCCATCGGCCCGCCGGGCGTGACGAACGCGGCAACGTCGGCGATCGCATACCGCACCCGGTAGCCCGTGCCGTTGCGCTCGATGTGCATCGCCTGATCGAGGTCCATGGACTCGGGCGGGTCGAGCGTCACGAACGGGATCGCCGTCTCGTCCGCCTCGGGGAGCCGGGGTGAGCGGACGGACGCCTCCGCGTCGGCGAGGACGTCGTCCGGGAACCCGAGCGGCACGTCGAGGCTGGCCCGGAGCGCATCGAGCGCCGCGGCGATTTCGTCGGCGTCGGGTGTGGCCAGTCGGACGCGTCGCAGCGGCACGCGCGGAAACCTATGCGAAACTGCTTCCATTCGAGCCGGTGGTCCCCTAGGATGCGGCGCATGCCACGTTTCGTGATCGAGCGCAACTTCGGGGCAATCAGCGACGACGACATGCTCGCCGCTGCCGTGCGCTCGGACGCGACTGCCTCGGAGCGCTTCCCAGAGATCGTCTGGGAGCACAGCCATATCGTCGCCGGCGACGACGGCGAGATCCTGACGTTCTGCGTCTACGGTGCCCCGACCGAGGAAATGATCCGCGAGCATGCGCTCGCGTTCGGGTCGCACACGATCACGCGGATCTACGAGCTCGTCGACGATGTGACGCCCGCCGAGGTCCGGCGGCGCGCAGCGGCAACGGCCGCCTAGACGCTAGACGTCGACCAGCGCGTGCGTGAGGCGCGCGTAGGCGATCGCGCGCGTCCGGGTCAGGCGCCGTCGGCGCTCGACGTCCTTGTCCTCGAGGAGCGCCAGGGCGCGGGTGAGCAGCGTCACGACCTGCTCCCATCCGTCTCGTTCGCCCGCCCAGGTCGCGGCACGCTCCGCGAGCTCGACCGCCCTCGGCCGATCCTCTGTACTCGCGCCCTCGCAGAGGTGGAGCGCGATCGCGCCGAGCTCCGGCCCGGACTCGAGGCCGTGAACCCGCTCGAGCGCCGCCGCCGCTCTGCGGTGCAGTTCGGCGCGCCGGCCCGGGCCGATGCTGCCGTAGACCGCGTCTCGCGTGAGCGCGTGCGAGAAGCGATAGCGGCCGCCGGCGCCGTCCTCGAGCAGCCCTGCCGCAGCCGCCTCGTCGAGCGCGTCGAGCAGGTCGTCGTGGGGAACGAGCAGCTCGAGCGGCGCGAGGTCGAACGACTCGCCGAGCACGGAGGCGCGTGTCAGTGCCTCGACGCCTCGCGGTGAGAGTCTCGCGACGCGTGCGAGCACGACCTCGCTCACGCTCTCGGGTACGGCGGCCGCGTCGCGCTGCTCGGCGAGGTGGCGCGCGAGCTCGCGGACGAAGAAGGGGTTCCCGTCGGTGCGGTCGTGGATCCGGCGAGCGTCGGCGGTACCGTCGAGCAGCGCGGCGACCTCGTCGACGGAGAGCCCTTCGAGGGCGACGCGCTCGACATCGCAGTCACGGCGGAGATCGGCGATCGCCGCGAGGAGCGGCGTGCCGACCGCGTCCGCGTCACGGTAGGCGCCGAGCACGAGCAGCCGCTCTCCGGCCGCACCGCGCGCGACGCGGGCGAGCAGCGCGAGCGTGTTGCGGTCGGCCAGGTGGAGGTCGTCGAGCACGAGCACGAGCGGCCCAATCGCGGTTGCGGCGATCAGTCGCTCCTCGATCTCGTGCCGCTCGGACGCCCGATCTTCGATCGCCTCGGAGAAGGGCTCGTACGGGACCAGCGACTGCTCCTCGCAGGCGCCGTAGAGCACCGTCGCGCCGGCAGCGCCGGCCTCCGCGGCAAACCGCGCCGCCAGCCGCGACTTTCCGATTCCCGCCTCGCCTGCGAGCAGAACGACCTGGGCTGCGCCCCCGCCGCTGACTACGCGTTCCCAAGCAGTATTGATCCGCGTCAGCTCGGCCTCGCGGCCGACGAACGCGGCTCGATCGGCACGCAACAGTCGAACCGGAAACGGCGACGGCGTGGTGGCGCGTCCGCTGCGCAGGGCATCGGCCAGGGCCTGCGTCTCCTGCGACGGGCCGGTGTGGAGACGTGTGACAAGGCGGCTCCGCAGCTCGGCGTACTCGGCGAGCGCTGCGCTCCGGTCCCCCGCCGCGTCGAGCCGGCTCATCAGCGCGCGGTGGATCTCCTCCGAGAGCGGCTCCAGCACAGCCTGGCGGCGAGTCAGCGTGACGGCGCGGCGAAGGTCGCCTGACTCCGCGGCGGCCGAGGCGAGCTCTTCGAGCAGCGAGACGACGCGTTCGCGGTGTTCGTCCTGTGCCTCGAGCGCCCATTCGTCCTCGACGCCGGGTAGCAGCGCGCCCTCGCACAGGGCGAGCGCCTCGTCGTAGCGTCCCTCCCCGCGCAGTCGCTCGGCCTCGAGGACGTCGACCCACGTGTCCGGCGCCAGCCCGACGCGTTCCCGCGTCGAGAGGAGGGCATCGTCACCGAGCGCGCGTCGGAGCGTCCAGAGTGCGCTGCGCAGGCTCGCGCGGGCGCTCTCGTCGAGCACGTCGGGCCAGAAGGCGGACGCCACCGTCGGTCCGGGGATGAACGCCTGGACGGAGCGCGAGCCAGGCCAGGAGCGCACGCGGCCGACCCGGCGGAACCGCGCGGCTCTCGCCGTCGACGTCCGCCGCGACCTCTCCCACGAGTCGCAGCTGCAGCATCGTCAAAGCGTACAACCTGACGATTGACGTTTCATTGACGGTCGCCGTGACGGAGCGCTGACGCGGTCTTCCGAGGATGGGGCCTGTTCTGTTCCACGACCGCCAGGGGAGGCGCAGATGGATCTGTACGTGATTCTCCGCCGCGACGGCTGGCGCTCCGCCGAGGAGCTCCAGGAAGCCGCGGCCCGCTCGACTGCGGAGGGCGAGAAGATGCCCGACGACATCGCCTGGATCCGGAGCTACGTGCTCGAGGAGGGGCAGGGTCTCGGCACCGTCTGCATCTACCAGGCCTCGAGCCCGGAGGCGGTGCACGCTCACGCGGCGGCCGCCGGCCTGCCCGTGACCGAGGTGATCAAGGTCGTCGACACCGTGCTCGTCCGCCCCGACCCGGCCCCCGTGGCCGCCTGAGCAGAGAGGAGATCGAGATGAGGAAGCGCGCACTGATCCTGTTGCTCGCCGTCCTGCCCGTGCTCGCGGCGGTGAGTGCCGCGGTCGCGGCCGGCGCGTTCGACGGCCCGAAGAGCTCGACCGCACGGTTCCACGACATCGACAAGGCGATGGAGGCCGGCTACACGGTCAAGGTCCTCGACCAGGCGGGGCTCCAGTGCATCGCCCAGCCTGGCGAGGGGGCGATGGGGATCCATATGCTCAACCCGTCGCTGCTCGACGGCACGATCGACGCCGACGAGCCGGAGCTGCTCGTCTACGAGCGGCGCAACGACGGCTCGATGAAGCTGGTCGCGCTCGAGTACCTGATCTTCCAGTCCGCGTCGAACGGCAGGCCGTCCCTGTTCGGTCAGCCTTTCGACGAGATCAAGGCCGACAACCGGTACGGCATCCCGGCCTCCTGGGCGCTGCACGCCTGGATCTGGAAGCCGAACCCGAGCGGGATGCTCTACGCCTGGAACCCGCGCGTCGACTGCGGCCCCGGGGCGGGGTCGTAACCGCATGACACGCCGGTCAGCGCCAGGCGACGGCCTGGGCGCTGACCGGCAGCGTGACCGAACGGAGGGTGGCGCCGGTGCTGTCGTTGCTCTCGAGGCTCGCCACGTCGACCACCTCGACCGCGAAGCGGGTCGCGAGCGCGAGGAAGCGTTCGTCGGGAGACCAGGCGAACCCGAGGACGTCGCGGAGGTGCTGCGGCAGGGTCACCTGGCTGCCGTCGCGGCGCAGGATCACGTCGGGAGTCTGCGTCACGTAGGTCCCGAGCACGCTTGCGGCGATCGTGCCGCCGGTGATGCGGAAGTACGGCTGCGCGTCCGAGAGTCGCCCCTGCTCGAAGAACGCGATCGTGCCCAGCGGACCGAGGCCCTCGAAGCGCCCGCCGAGCCGGATCGAGAGCGACACGGCCGTCCGTGTCGGCGAGAGCCAGGCGACTCCGTCGATGAGGGCGCGCAGCCGCGTGGGCCCGTCCGGCACTCTCGGGTGTCGCCGGGCCGCGCGCTCGAGCTCCGCCTGTGAGATCAACGTCACCGCGCACGGCTCGGGCTCGGCGCACTGGCGGAAGCGGACGATCGAGCCCGCGTGCGCGGCCGTGAGCGTGCCGTCGGGTCGCCACGCCGGCTCGCAGCCGGGAGTGAGTCGCTCAAGCGCACCGTCCCCGGTGGAGACGACCTCGATCCCGCCGCCGACGCAGCGTGCGGTGAGACGCCCATCCGGCGAAGGCGCACCCGAAGGAACGCACGCCTCGTCGACCCCGACGCGCTCGAGCGAGGGCAGCGCGAGCCGCTCCGTCCGACAGCGGTCGTTGGAGAGGACGAGCTCGCCGCGGACACCGAGCTGCGAGAGCTGGGCGACGAGCTCCTGGCGGTCGGCGAGCGCCTCCGGCTCCGGATCAGGTGCGTCGCCGCCGCCGCGGACCGCGTCGACTGCCGCGACCGCGATGACTGCCGCGAGCGCCGCGACCGCGACTGCCTCGAGCTTCCTTACGAGGCCGCCTCGACCGGCGCGGCCGCGTGGAGCTGCTCGCCGAAGCGGGCCCGCGGGACGAACTGGCCGATCCCGGGCTTTCCGACCACCTCGCCGCCGTCCACGATCACGTTGCCGCGCAGCAGCACGGTCTCGACGTCGCCCACGACCTCGGTTCCCTCGTAGAGGTTGTAGTCGGTCTTCGACTCCTGGCGGGCTGCGGTGATCAGGTGCGGCTTCTCGGGGTCGAAGACGACGATGTCGGCGTCCGAGCCGACGGCGATCGTGCCCTTGCGCGGATAGAGGCCGAAGAGCTTGGCCGGATTCGTGCAGAGCAGCTCGACCATCCGGTTCAGGCCGATCCGGCCCTCGCGCACGCCGAAGTGGTGGATCATGTGCAGCCGGTTCTCCAGGCCCGGCCCGCCGTTCGGGATCTTCGAGAAGTCGTCGCGGCCGAGCGTCTTCTGGCCGTCCCAGAGAAAGGCGCAGTGGTCGGTCGAGATCGCACTGAGCGTGTCGCGCCGCACGGCCTCCCAGAGCACTTCCTGATTCGCCGCGTCTCGCGGCGGCGGCGTGTAGACGAACTTCGCGCCCTCGAAGTCGGGCCGCTCGAGGAAGGTGTAGTCGACGAAGAAGTACTGCGTGCACGTCTCGCCCCAGACGTCCCAGCCCTTCTCCCGCGCGAGCAGGATCGGCTCGACCGCTTCCTTGCAGGAGACGTGGACCACGTAGAGCGCACAGCCGGCGACGCGGGCGAGCTGGATGGCGCGGTTCGTCGCCTCCCCCTCGGTCTCGGGCGGGCGCGTCAGCGCGTGGTACTTCGGCTCCGTCTTTCCCTCTGCGAGCGCCTGCTTGACGAGCACGTCGATCGCGTCCCCGTTCTCGGCGTGCACCATCACGAGCGCCTTCGTCTTGGCGGCGACCTCCATCGTCTTGAAGAGCGTCTCGTCGTCGACCATCAGCGCGCCCTTGTAGGCCATGAAGAGCTTGTACGACGTGACTCCCTGGTCGGGCAGCGACGCGAGCTCCTCCAGCGAGCCGCCCTCCTCGAGGTCGGTGACCGCGATGTGGTAGCCCATGTCGATCACCTGCTTGCCTTCGGCCTTCGACTTCCAGTCGGCGAGCGCGTCGGCGAAGCTCGACCCGTGCGGCTGGATGCAGAAGTCGACGTGGCAGGTGGTGCCGCCGCGCGCAGCAGCACGCTGGCCCGACTCGACGTCGTCGATCGTGACGGTGCCGCCGAACGGCATGTCGAGGTGGGTGTGCGGGTCGACCGCGCCGGGGAGGACGTACTTCCCCGCTGCCTCGACGACCTTGTCGGCGGACACGTCGAGCGATTCCCCGATCAGGGAGATCCGCTCGTTCTCGATGAAGATGTCGGCGACGTAGTCGTCGGCGGCCGTGAGCACCCGGCCTCCCTTGATCAGAACGGACATGAGCAGATCTCCCTTCTCGGTTCGTCGTTCTATTCGCCGGCTGTGCTATTCGCCACCTTCGGTCACCTCGACCTCGGGCGCCTCCCAGTCGGCGCCGTTCACGTCGACGCCGTCGTCCTCGAGTGCGGCGACCGCTGCCTCCGCGAACTCTGTCGTGTAGACGCCTTCGCCTGGATCGTTCTTGACGATGTTGTAGTCCTGAGCGATCTGGGCGGTGGTGTCGTAGTCGGCCTCGTTCATGATCCCGATTCCACCCTCGAACGGCCAGATCAGCTTGTTGATCTCGTTCATCTGCCAGGCCTGATGGCCCTCACCGAGCGTCGGGCCCTCGTCGAGCACGTACTGGACGCAATCGTCGGGATTGTCGCGGCAGTAGATCCAGCCTCTGAAGGACGCCTTCAGGAACCGCGTCGCGATGTCCTGGTTGGCCTCGTCCGCGATCCAGTCTTCGCGGACGAAGATCCCGTCCTCGAGCGCGCCGGTGCCGAGGTCGGACATCTTCATCACGTTCAGCTCGTCGAGCGCGTAGAGCTCCCCGGAGTCGGGGTTCTTCGTCTCGAGCACCTGGGCGAGCTCGTTGTAGGTCATCGCCGCGGCGGCGTCGACCTCGCGGTTCAGGAAGAGGTTCATGTCGAACGGCTGGGCGACGATCTCCGCGTCGGTCTGCGGGTCGATCCCGTTCTTCGTCAATGCGGCGAACAGCTTGTGCTCGTTTCCGCCGAGCCAGACGCCGACCTTCTTCCCCTCGAGCTTCTCGATCGAGTCGAGGCCCGTGTCCTTCCACGTCACCTCGGTCATCCCGGAGCGCGCGAACACCTGCGCGATGTTGACGATCTCGCCGCCCTGGTCGCGCGTGGCGAGCGTGTTGTCGAGCCAGTTGATCCCGAACTCGGCCTGGTTGCCGAGCACGACCTGCTCGGGGACGATGTCCGGGCCGCCCGGCTTGATCGTCACGTTCAGGTTCTCGTCGTCGTAGTACCCCTGCTCGAGCGCTGCGTAGTAGCCGGCGAACTGCGCCTGCGTGACCCATTTCAGCTGCAGCGTCACGTCGGCCGCGGCCGCTTCCGCAGTCGTCTCGGCTGCCGCCGTCCCGCCTGCCTCCTCGTCGTCTCCGCCGCAGCCCGCCGCGAGCAAAGCGAGCACGACCACTGGCAGTGCCAGCCACCAGAATCTGCGATCTCTCACCAACGATCCTCCTCCTTTAGTTCCCCGTTAGTTCCCCGTCATTCGACCCGTGCCGATGGATGCCAGGTCATGGTCAGGCGCTCCGCCAGCGCCACCGCCGCGTAGAACCCGATTCCGAGCACGCTCGCCACGACGATCGCCGCCCAGGCCTCCTCGAAGGCGAAGATGCCTGCCGACCGCCTGATCAGGATCCCGAGCGCCTCCTGTGAGCCTCCGAAGTAGTCACCGACGATCGCGCCGATCATCGCGAGTACGGTCGCGATCTTCAAGGCCGCGAAGATGAACGGCAGCGCGTTCGGGATCCGGACCCGGCGGAAGATCTCCCACTCCCCGCAGGCATAGGAGCGCATCAGCTCGATCGAGCTCGGCCGCACCGACGTCAGTCCCCGCAGCGTGTTCACGAACACGGGGAAGAAGCAGAGCACGGCGGCGATCACCATCTTCGAGAGCGGATTGAGGATGCCGAACCAGTTGTTCGTGATCGGCGCGAAGGCGATGATCGGAATCGCGTTCGCCGCGATCGCGTAGGGCATGATCGCCCGGCCGAGCGTGCGGAAGCGGGCGACCAGGAGGGCGAGCAGGATCGCGATCGAGGACCCGATCACGAATCCGCCGAGCGCCTCCTTGAACGTGAACCAGCCGGCGCTGAAGAAGGTGTTGCGGTCGTCCCAGAGCGTCCGGAGGATGTCGGAGAGCGGCGGGAGCAGGAAGCGCTCGACGTCGAGCCCGCGTGTGTAGCCCTCCCAGAGCGCGATCCCGAGCAGGAAGACGAGGACCGCCGGGCCCCAGTCCCGGAGCCCGCGCACCACAGGCGAGGCGGCCGTCAAAGGCCCTCCTCGGCGACGATCAGCTGCTCCTCGTCCACAGCCTCCTCCACCTCGAAGCCGCCGCCGGCGCGCAGCAGCCGGCGCACGTCGCGGATCAGCTCGGCAAAGCGCGGCTCCTCGCGCGTCCTCGAGGTCCGCGGCTGCTGCAGGTCGACGTCGACGATGCCGGTGATCCGCCCCGGCCGCGGTGACATGACGACGATGCGCGTCGACAGGAAGACGGCCTCGGAGATCGAGTGAGTGACGAAGATCACGGTCGAGCCGCTCGCCTCCCAGATCCGCAGCAGCTCGATGTTGAGCCGTTCCCTCGTCATCTCGTCGAGCGCGCCGAACGGCTCGTCCATGAGCAGGAGCGCCGGCGAGAACGAGAGCGCCCGGGCGATCGACACCCGCTGCTGCATGCCACCGGAGAGCTGCCACGGGTGGTGCGACTCGAAGCCGGTCAGCTCGACCAACTCGACCATGTCCGCGACGCGTTCGCGGCGGCGCTCGCGGCTCCAGCCCGCCAGCTCGAGCGGCAGTCCGATGTTCTTCGCGACCGTCCGCCATTCGAAGAGGACGGAATCCTGGAAGACGATGCCGTAGTCGCGGTCGACGCGGGCTCGCTCGGCGGTCTTGCCGTTCACCTCGACCGCGCCCGACGAGGGTTGGATCAGGTCGCCGACGATGCGGAGCAGCGTCGACTTGCCGCAGCCGGAAGGACCGATCAGCGACACGAACTCGCCGGGGCGGATCTCGAGGTCGACCTCCTGGAGCGCGGTCACGCCGCCCTTGCCGAACTGCTTGGTGACCTCGTCCAGCCGCACGACCGCCGTTGCTTCGGTCATGCGACGTGCTCCGGCGCTTTCCGGACGACGAGCTTCTCGACGCCGGCGATGGCGAGGAAGAAGAGGATGCCGAGTGCGGCCGCGACGAGGTTCGTGGCCCAGAGCCGGGTCGGCGCGCTCGCGTAGTACTGGTTGAAGTTGAGGATCGCGCCGCCGAGCCCGTCCTGGATCGAAGCCGGCAGCTCGCCGATGATCGCGCCGACGACGCAGGCGGTCGCGCTCACCTTGAGCGCCGCGAACAGGTACGGCAGCGAGGCGGGCACGCGCACCTTCCAGAGCACGGACCAGGTGCTCCCCGCGTAGGAGCGCATCAGCTCGAGCGCGCGCGGATCGGCCGACCTGAGCCCGCGTAGCGAGTTGATCGCGACCGGGAAGAAGGTGAGGAAGGCGGCGATCACGGCGACCGCGCCCCAGTCGCGGAAGCCCGCGGGCAGCTTCGGGTTCACCCAGACCACGACCATCGGCGCGACGGCGAGGATCGGGATCGTCTGCGAGGCGACGATGTACGGCAGGAAGCCGCGCTCCAGCACGGAGAAGTGTGCGAGCAGGACCGCGATCGCGAAGCCGAAGGCCGCGCCGAGCAGGAAGCCGACCGCCGCCTCCTTCGCCGTGAAGAGCGCGGCGTCGAGGAGCACGTCGATCAGGAGAGGCCCGTTCCGCCGGGAGGGCTCGAACAGGGTCGAGACAATGTCGTGCAGGTGCGGCAGGGTGCGGTCGTTGACCTCGAACGACCCGAGCCGGAAGCCGGTCGTCTCCCCGACCCACTTGAACCCCTCCCAGAGCGCCCAGAGCACACCGAGCACGGCGAAAAACAGGCCCACCTGCGTCGCGGCGGCGCGGATCTGCTCCCCGCTCTCTCTCGGCGGGCGGTTCACCGCTACGGTCGCAGCCGTCACTGCGTAGTGCTTACCACACACCCGGTCGGCGGGAGTTAGATTCCGCGCGTGGCCCTGGATCCCGCCAGAACCGTCGCGGAGCTGCGCGAGCTGCAGGAGCTGACGGGCGACGAGAACGGCGCGCAGCGGGTGGCCTGGACGGACACCTGGGTGACGGCGAGGGAGTGGCTCGGCTCGAAGCTCGAGGGGCTGCCGCTCGAGTACGACGTCGACGAGGCGGGGAACCAGTGGTGGACGCTCCGGGGTGAGTCCGATCGCGCCGTCCTGCTCGGCGGTCACATCGATTCCGTCCCGAACGGCGGCTGGCTCGACGGGTGCCTCAACCTGATGGCCGCGGTGGAGGTGCTGCGGCGGATCGCGGGAGAGGGGCCGCCGCCGGTCACGGTCAGGCTCGTGAGCTGGGCCGACGAGGAGGGCGCGCGCTTCGGCCGCTCGCTCTTCGGCTCCTCGGCCGCCGCCGGCTCGATGTCCGACCAGGACGAGCTTCGCGAGCTCGAGGACCGCGACGGGATCGGCCTTCCGGAGGCGCTGCACGCGCACGGCGTCGATCTGAACGGTGCGATCGAGGCTCGGGCCCAGCTCGAGAGCGCCGCCGCCTACCTCGAGCTGCACATCGAGCAGGGCCCGGTGCTCGAGTCGCGCGACCTGCCGCTCGGCGCGGTCCTCGGCACGTACGGCGTCGAACGGCACCGCATCACCTGGCGGGGCCAGGCCGCCCATGCCGGCTCGACCCCGATGGCGGAGCGGCGCGACGCGCTCGCCGGGGCCGCCAAGCTCGCGCTCGAGCTGCGCGAGATCGCCGCCAGCGTCGGCGAAGGGGCCGTGCTCACGAGCGGCAATGTCACCTGCAAGCCGGGCATCGTCACCTCCGTCGTCGAGACCGCCGAGCAGCTGCTCGACATGCGCCACCTCGACGCGGGCAAGCTCGCCGCGATGTGGGAGCAGGTGCGCGAGGCGTGCGAGCGTTTCGCACAGGAGGAGAACCTCGAGGTCGAGTACGAGAAGATCTGGTCGATCGAGCCGATCCTGTTCGACGAGACGCTGATCGGCTTCGCCGACGAGGCGATCCGCGAGGTCGCGGGTACGTCCCACAAGCTCCCGAGCGGCCCCCTCCACGACGCCGCCGAGGTCTCCCGGGCCGGCGTGCCGACGGTGATGCTCTTCGTCCAGAGCCTGCGCGGGCTCAGCCACACGAAGCTCGAGGACACGAAGCCGGAGCACCTCGAGCTCTCGGTCCAGGCGCTCGACCGCCTCGCGACGAAGACGCTGTCCTGGGTCGCTGCCCGCTGAACACCGGTGTCAGACTCGTCTCTGACACCGTGCCAGACTCGTCTCTGACACCGCCGACCGCGGCCCGACGCGACAACGAAGCCTTGTAACAGTCTGTTGCTTGGCTAGAGGAAGCGGACCGCCGCGACGCCGGCGGCTACCAGTCCGATCCCGAGCAGGCGGCCGGGCGTGATCGGGTTCTCGTCGAATCCGACCCAGCCGAAGTGGTCGACCGCGAGCGACGCGACGGCCTGGCCGGCGAGGATGGAGGGCGCCGCCGATCCAGACCCACCACGGCGCCGCGACGAGCTCGCGCTCCCCCATGAGCCCGCGGGCGAAGATCAGGACGGCGACGACGAGCACGACCGTGCCGACCGCGAAGGAGACGAGCGTCGCCCGGAGCGGGCTCCCCACCCAGCTCGCCAGCTGCGCGTTGATCCCGAACTGGATCGGCAGCATCGCGCCCGCCGCGATCGCGAACAGGTAGTAAGGCCACGTTGCCACGCGCCCGGATTCGCGCGAGAATGCCTCTTTCCCTGCCACGAGCCCCGGGGGTTCCATGCTCAGCTTCGGCGTTACCGTCCTCCCAGATCCGCCCTACCAGCGCCTGATCGAGCTCACGAAGATGGCCGAGGACCAGGGCTTCGAGTACGGCTGGACCTACGACTCGCACGTGCTCTGGCAGGAGTCGATGCCGGTGATGGCCCTCCTCGCCGACCAGACGACCAAGATCAAGCTCGGCCACATGGTCACGAACCCGGCGATCCGCGACCCGACCGTGCTCGCGAGCGCGTACGCGACGCTGCAGGACATCTCGAACGGCCGCATGATCATGGGCGTCGGCCGCGGCGACTCGTCGGTGCGCTACGTCGGCCGCAAGCCGATGAAGGTGGCCGACTTCGAGGAAGCGCTGCAGATGGTGAAGCCGTTCATGAACGGCAAGGAGGTGACCTGGAACGACAAGCAGCTCCAGCTCAAGTGGGTGCGGCCGGAGCTGCCGGAGATCGAGATGCACGTCGCCGGCTACGGCCCGAAAGCCCTCGCCGTCGCGGGGCGGCAGGGCGACGGCGTCATCATCCAGCTCGCCGACCCGGACATCATCCAGTGGATCATGGCGACGGCCCGCGCCGCGGCCGAGGAGGCGGGCCGCGACCCGGCCGCGCTGAAGTGCATCGTCAGCGCGCCCAGCCACATCTCCGACGACCTCGCCGACGCCCGCGAGCAGGTGCGCTGGTTCCCGGCGATGGTCTCCAACCACGTCCAGGACCTGATCGACCGCTACGGCACCGACGGCTCGGTGATCCCGCAGGCGCTCACGGACTACGTCGAGGCGCGCAAGTTCTACGACTACAACGAGCACTCGCGCGTCGGCGCACGGCACGGCGAGTTCGTCACGGACGAGATCTGCGACCGCTTCTGCGTGCTCGGCAACGCGGAGCAGGCGACCGCCAAGCTGAAGGAGCTCGAGTCGATCGGCGTCGACCAGTTCAACATCTACCTGATGACGAAGGGCCAGGAGGAGACGCTCGAGGCGTACGGCGGCGACATCCTCCCGGGTTTCGCGGGGGTCGCCGCGTAGAGGCGCAGGAGGATCTGCAGCGCCGCTGGGACGCGGCCGCGACCGGCTGGGAGGCCCACCGGGAGACGGTCGCGGCGGTCAACGCGCCCGTGACCGAGGCGCTCGTCGCCGCGATCGAGCCGGCTCCGGCCGACGTCGTGCTCGACCTCGCCGCCGGGACGGGCGACCTCACCGAGGCGCTCTCGGGACGGGTCGCGCACGTGATCTCGACCGACCTCTCGCCGGCGATGGTGGAGGCCGCGCGCCGGCGCGGGCTCGCGAACTCGGAGCACCGTGTCATGGACATGCAGGCGATCGATCTGCCCGACTCGAGCGTCGACGCCGTCGTCTGCCGGTTCGGCTACATGCTCGTCCCCGACCTCGCTCTTGCGCTGCGCGAGACGCGCCGTGTGCTCCGGCCGGGCGGGCGGCTTGCGTTCGCGACCTGGGCGCCGGCGAAGCGAAACCCGTGGGCGACGGCGTTCGGGCCGATTCTGATCGAGCGCGGACTGCAGGAGCCGCCGAAGCCCGGCGACCCGGGCCAGTTCACCCTGGGCGAGCCAGAGCGGATCGAGTCCCTTGTTCGGACCGCCGGCTTCGACCAGGTCGCCGTGCAGGAGGTCGGGATCGAATTCCGCTTCGACAGCTGGGAGGAGTTCCGCCGCGTCATCACAGGGCTCGCCGCGTCGCTGCGCCAGGCACTCCAATCGCTCGACGACGACACTCGCGCCGAGGTCGACGAGGCGGCGCGGCGGCGGATCGAGCGGTTCCACTCAGACGAGGGCTACGTCCTCCCGGGTGTCGCGCTCGTGACGAGCGCCGCGCTAGAGAATCGTCTTGCCGAGGGCGCTCGCGACGAGCTCTACGGCGAGCGACGCGGTCGCGTTCTCGCGGTCGAGAATCGGGTTCACCTCGACCACCTCCAGCGACGTCAGCAGGCCCGACTCGGCCACGAGCTCGAGCGCAAGGTGCGCCTCGCGGTAGGAGAGGCCGCCGCGGACCGGCGTGCCCACGCCGGGGGCGACCTCCGGGTCGAGCGCGTCCATGTCGAACGAGACGTGCACGAAGCCCGGGCCCGCGATGTGCGTCAGCGACTCCCGGATCGCGCGCTCGATCCCGATCCGGTCGATGTCGCTCATCGTGTACGCCCTGATTCCGAGCTCCCGGATCTCGGCGCGCTCGCGGGCATCCACGGCGCGCAGCCCGACGAGGGCCACGCGTTGCCGCTCGACCGCCGGGAGCGTCCAGGCCTCGCTCTCGAAGCGGCCGTTGGCGAGCCCGACCGCCGCCGCCAGCGGCATCCCGTGCACGTTTCCGCTCGGCGAGGTCTCGGGCGTGTTCAGGTCTCCGTGCGCGTCGATCCAGAGGACGCCGCCCAGGCCGCGCGCGCGGGCCAATCCGCCGAGCGTGCCGAGCGCGACCGAGTGGTCGCCGCCGAGCACGAGCGGCAGCGCACCATGCTCGAGCGCCTGCCCGACGAGGCGCGCGACCTGCCCGGCCGCGGCCTTGATCTCCGGCAGGTAGCGGGCGCTCTCGTCGGTCTCCTCCGTCGCCTCGAGCACGGCGGTCTCGACGTCGCCCCAGTCGAGGCACTCGTAGCCGATCTGGCTCAGCCGCTCGTGCAATCCCGCGTACCGGATCGCCGACGGGCCCATGTCGACGCCGCGTCGGCCGGCCCCGAGATCGAGTGCCGCGCCGATGATCGCGACCTGCTTCGCCCGGTCCACGACGCCGAAGGCTACTGGCTAGACTGGACCGCTCCTCAGGCGAGGTAGCTCAGTTGGTAGAGCACACGGCTGAAAACCGTGGTGTCGCCGGTTCAAGTCCGGCCCTCGCCACTCGTTGCCGCGACGTGACTTCCCGAACGCCGCGCGCCACCTTCCGCGCGTTGCACGAGCGCGACGAGCTGTTCGTCATGCCCAATCCATGGGACGTCGGCTCCGCGAAGCTGCTCGCATCGCTGCGGCTTCGAGGCGCTCGCGACGACGAGCGCGGGCTTCGCCTGGTCACTTGGCAGGCTCGACATGAACGTGACGCGTGACGAGCTGGTCGAGCACGTCACGCTGCTCGCTGCCACGACCTCTCTGCCGCTGAACGTCGACAGCGAGCGCTGCTTCCCGGACGACCCGGGCGGGGTCGCCGCCACCGTTGGGCTGCTCGCCGAAGCCGGCGCGGCCGGCTGCTCGATCGAGGACTACGACCCGGCGACGGGCCGGATCGACGGCGTCGAGGTAGCGGCCGAGCGAGTTGCGCTCGCCGCCGCCGCGGCCCGTGACATGCCAGAGCCGCTCGTCCTCACCGCGCGGGCGGAGAACCACCTCCACGGAGTCGACGATCTCGAGGACACGATCGCCCGTCTCCGTGCGTACCGCGACGCCGGCGCGGACGTGGTCTACGCGCCGGGGCTCTCGCAGCTCGAGGCGATCTCGGCCGTCGTCGAGGCAGTCGGGGTACCGGTCAACGTGCTCGCGCTGCCACACGGGCCGAGCGTGTCCGAGCTCGCCTCGGTCGGCGTGCGGCGAGTCTCCACCGGCGGCTCGCTGGCGCGGTCTGCGTACGGCGCGCTCCTCGCCGGCGCGACCGAGCTGCTCGGCGAAGGGACGTCGCGGTACGCCCGCGCCGGCGCCTCGATGGACGCGCTCCGGACCGCATTCGAGGGCTAGACTCCGCCGCGATGAGCACGGAGACGACGCGGGTGCTGTGGGGCGGCGAGACGCGCAAGGCGGTTGCCAACTTCCCCGTCTCGGGCGAGCCGATCCCGGTCCCGGTCGCCCGCTGGCTCGGCCGGATCAAGGCTGCAGCGGCCCGTGCGAACGCCGAGCTCGGGCTTCTCGACGCCGACAAGGCGGAGCGGATCGCCGCAGCCGGCGACGCGATCGCGAACGGCGAGCACGACGACCAGTTCCCGATCGACGTCTTCCAGACGGGGTCGGGGACGAGCTCGAACACGAACGCGAATGAGGTGATCGCGGCGCTCGCGGGCGATGACGTGCACGCAAACGACGACGTCAACATGGGCCAGAGCTCGAACGACGTCTTCCCGTCCGCCGTCCACCTTGCCGCACTGGACGAGCTCGAGCACGACCTATTGCCCGCGCTCGCGATGCTCGCCGGCTCGCTCGAGGCGAAGGCGACGGAGTTCGACGACGTGGTCAAGTCCGGCCGCACCCATCTGATGGATGCCGTCCCGATGACGCTCGGCCAGGAGTTCGCCGGGTACGCTGCGCAGGTTCGCCAGGGAATCGAGCGCGTACAGGACAGTCGCAAGCGGCTCGGCCAGATTCCGCTCGGCGGCACGGCCGTCGGGACTGGCCTGAACACACACTCCGACTTCGGCGCGAAAGTGCGCGACCTGCTCACCGCGGAGACGGACCTCCAGATCTCTGCCCCCGCCGACCCGTTCGAGGCGCAGGCGGCCCGCGACGGCCTTGTCGAGGCCTCCGGCATGCTCAAGGTCGTCGCCGTCAGCCTGACCAAGATCGCGAATGACCTGCGGCTGATGGGCTCGGGCCCTCGCGCCGGCCTGTCCGAAATCTTCCTGCCGGAGTTACAGAAGGGCAGCTCGATCATGCCGGGCAAGGTGAACCCGGTCATCCCCGAGGTCGTTACCCAGGTCAGTGCTCAGGTGATCGGGAACGACCAGGCGATCGCGGTCGGCGGCCTGCAGGGCCACTTCGAGCTCAACGTCTTCGTCCCGATGATTGCCCGCAACCTGCTCGGCTCGATCAAGCTGCTCGCCTCGGCGTCGCGGCTCCTGGCGGAGAAGTGCATCGACGGGATCGAGGCGAACCGGGAGCAGAACGAGCGCTACGCGGAGCTGACGCTCTCGGCGGCGACGGCCCTGAACCCGTACATCGGCTACGACAAGGCGACGGAGATCGTGAAGAAGGCGGCCGCGTCGGGCCGCTCGCTGCGCGAGGTCGCGCGCGACGAGGGCGTGGACGACGCGGTCCTCGACGAAGCGCTCGACTATCGCAAGATGGCGAAGCCGCACTCCCCAGGTAGTTAGCCCGTCGTTTTCGGCTTGTCCGGACGGCGCGGGGGTTCCTTCGCAGGTCCCTGCTCCGTCTGCTTTACCGGTTTCCCGGGCTTGGCCTGCACCGTCTGACACTCGGGCTTTGCCTTCAGGATCGCGCGGCTGCCACGGCCTCCGATCGCGCGCACCAGCAGGTTCGTGCAGCTCGTGATCCGGACGTTGAAGCGCGCGACGAAGGTGCCGTTCGCGAGGGCGATCGGGCCGGCGAAGCGCCGCCTGTTGCCGATCGTCGCGGTCAGGAGCACCGGCTCCCGCGGCCGGAAACCGCTGCCCTTGACGAGGAGCGGCGCGACCGAGCCGAGCTTCAGCGCCGCAGGCGGCTTCGCTCCCCACGCGGGCAGTGCGGCGACCAGGATCGAAATGACGAGACCAACGGCAAGTACGGCGCGCATACGTTCTCCTACCCAGCATCAAGCCACCGGTCGTGCTCACCGCGCGCCCCGCAAAAGGGGGGTTTTTGGTAGGAATCAGTAGGAAATCGTGCCGCGGCCGGTGGCGGCCGCGTGGCGCTGCTCATCGGCCCGGTAGCTCGAGCGGACGAGCGGCCCGGCGAAGACGGAGCCGAAGCCCAGCGCCTCGCCCTGCTCGCGCAGCCACTGGAACTCGTCCGGATGCACCCAGCGGTCGATGAGGGCGTGCTTCGGGCTCGGCTGCAGATACTGGCCGATCGTGACGACGTCAACGCCGTTCGCGCGGAGGTCGCGCATGGTCTCGACGACCTCGTCGTTCGTCTCGCCGAGGCCGACGATGATCCCGGACTTCGTGAGCAGGGGGTAAGCCGGCTCAGCGTAGGCCGCGAGCTCCTTGGCGCGCTTGAGCAGCCAGAGAGCCTTGTCGTAACTCGCCTTGGCCCCCCGCATCCGTGGGTGCAGGCGGCGGACCGTCTCGATGTTGTGATTGAAGACCTCGGGGCGCGCCGCGAGGACGGTGCGCAGCGCCTCCTCCTCGACGCCGAGGAAGTCGGGCGTCAGCACTTCGACGCTCGACTCGGGCAGCTTCGCCTTGATCGCCCGGATCGTCGCCGCGAAGTGGCCGGCACCCCGGTCGGGGACGTCGTCCCGGTCGACCGACGTGACAACCACGTGCTTCAGCTGCATCTGGGCCGCCGCCTGGCCGACGCGGAGCGGCTCCAGCGGGTCGGGGGCGTGCTCGGGCTTGCCGGAGTGCACGTAGCAGTAGCGGCAGGCGCGGGTGCACGTCTCGCCGAGGATCTGGAAGGTCGCCGTACCCCGTCCCCAGCACTCGGAGATGTTGGGGCAGCGGGCCTCCTCGCAGACCGTGTGCAGCGAGAGGCCGTGCAGGAGCTTCTTGACGTCGAAGTAGCGTGAGTCGGCGCTCGGCGCGCGAACCTTCATCCACTCGGGCCGGCGCGGCCGCTCGGCGACGGGAAGCGACGTCTCCATCACGCGCACCCTAGCGGCGGGCCGCCAGCTGCCCGTGCACGGGCTGGGGCCAGAGCCCGTGGCCGGCGTCCGCGGGGAGCTCCTCCAGCTCGAGCTCGAACACCTCGGCGAGCGCCGCGAGCGCGGGCGCGCGCACCTCGTCGACGGTGACCGGGCGGCCGAGCTCCTTCGCGATCGTCGTGAACGCCGCGTCCTCGAGCCCGCACGCCGTGATCCACTGCGTGAACGGCGCCGGGTCGAGATCGACGTTGAGCGCGTAGCCGTGGGTCGTGATCCATTTCGAGATGTGGATCCCGATCGACGCGATCTTGCGCGGCGGGCGGAGTCAGCCAGACGCCGGTCAATCCTTCGATCCGTTGCCCTTCAAGTCCAAACGCTGCGAGCGTTTGGACCAGCGCCTCCTCGAGGTCGCGGCAATAGCGCTTCACGTCCAGCCCGTGCCGGTTCAGGTCGAAGATCGGGTAGCAGACGAGCTGCCCCGGCCCGTGGTAGGTCGACTTGCCGCCACGGTCGGTCTCGACCACCTCGACCTCGGCCCCCTCCGGGATGTGCAGCTCGGACGCTTCCGTCCGCCGGCCCGTGGTCACGGTCGGCGGGTGCTCGAGCAGGAGGATCGTGTCGGGGATCGCCCCCTGCGAGACCGCCCCCGCAATCGAGCGCTGCAGCTCCCAGGCCTCGCTGTAAGGGACGAGGCCGAGGTTCATCACATAGGCGCCCTTCATGCCCCTCCCAGGGTAATCGTGCCGGCTGCCACGCCGTCGAACAGCTCCAGCCAGGCGGCGACGGGATCGCCGAGCTCGACCGCGACGGTGTGGTCGTGCGGCGCGAGCACCGTGTGCCAGGAGAGTGCCCGAACGAGCGTCCCGAGCAGGTAGCCCTCCTCGAACGCCCTCCGGAGCGCGGCCGGTGGGCCGAACTGCGTGAACGGCTCGAGGTACGCGTCCCGGAGCCGCTCGACCTCCGGCGATCCCGGCGCCGCGCCGACGCGCTCCGCGGCGAACCGGATCGGCAGTACCGGGCCGACGAACGGATGGGATGCGACCGCTTCGGCCCAGTCGAGAAGGCGAACGTGGCCGTCGCGGATGAAGAGGTTGCCGTCGTGGGCCTCGGTGTGGACAACCGTGTCCGGGACCATGCGCCCCAGCCCGTCCAGAGCCCGCCGGATCGCGGCGCCCCGCCGTTCGTGCCCCGGCAGCTCCCCGGACAGCTGCTCGAGGAGGTCGGGCCGGGCATCGAGCGTCCCGAGGGCGACTGCCTCGTCGGCGTCGGGCGCCACGTCGATCTGCAGCTGGGCGTACCCGGCGAGCAGCTCCTCCCAGGACGGCGCCGGTCCGCCTTCGTCGAGTTGAGTGCGGAGGCGTCGACCGGCGTCGCGCGTGAGCAGGCGCGGGCCATCGAACGCGATCACCTCGGGGAGCAGGTCCGGCCGGCGCCGGGCGAGCGCCGCCGTCAGCGCCGGCTCGAAGGCCAGCGAGGGCGGGTCCTCCTTGAACCACGCCTCTCCGTCGCGCGTCGGCACACGCGCGACGGCCGACCACGCCCGCGAGAGCACGACCTCGACGTCGCCCGTGCGGTCGACGTGCCGGTCGATCCATGCAGTCGCCTGGTCGAGCCAGCCGGGCTCGTCCCATGGGAGTGTCGCTACAGCTTCTGGCCGAACATCCACCGGTGACCCTCGAGATCCTCGGCCGTGTAGAGGCGCAGGCCCACTGGCTCGTTGTCCTCCAGCGGCCGGATGACCGCCGCTCCCGCCGCGACGGCCTGCGCGTGATGGGCCTCCACGTCGTCCACCTCGACGAAGAGGCCATCGATCACCCACGGGTTGTCCTGCCAGCGGCGCGCCGGCTCGCAGCTCTCGCGGTGGCGCCTCGGTCCCTGGTACTCGGGGCTCGGCGTGGCGAGCATGACGACCTCGCCGTCCAGCTCCAGCTCGGCGTGCGTCACCGTCCCGTCCTCTCCCGTGTGGCGCGCTCCCTCTCGCTCCTGGAAGCCGAAGGCCGCCGTCAGCCAATCGATCGCGTCGCCCGCGTTCTCGTACGCGATCATTGGGACGATCCGCTGCGCCACGGCGCGGCTCAGTAGTCCGATTCGCCCCAGCTCTCGAGCTTCTCGCGCAGGTCGCGGAGGAAGCGGCCTGCGAGGGCGCCGTCGACGAGCCGGTGGTCGTACGTCAGCGTCAGGTTCATCATCGGCCGGATCGCGATCACGTCCTGGCCCCGGTCGTCCTGGACGACCCACGGCCGCTTCACGACCGCGTAGGTGCCGAGAATGCCGGCCTGCGGCTGGCTGATCACGGGCGTGCCGTGGAAGGTGCCGTAACCGCCCGGGTTGGTGATCGTGAACGTGCCGCCCTGGACGTCGTCCGGCATCAGTTTCTTGTCGCGTGCCCGCTGCGCGATCTCGGCGACCGAGCGGGCCATGCCGAGCAGGTTCAGCCCCTCGGTGTGCTTGACGACGGGGACGATCAGGCCCTTGCCGTCCGCGAGCTCGACCGCGAAGCCGAGGTTGACGTAGTTGCGCGTGACGATCTTGTCGCCGCGGATCTCGCCGTTGATCCACGGGTATTGGCGCAGCGTTTCGACGGTCGCGCGCGCGATGAAGGAGAGGTAGGTCGGGTTGACGCCGTACGCGGCCTCGTACTCCTTCTTCAGCTTGGCGCGGATCGCGACCACGCGCGACATGTCGACCTCGATCGCGCTCGTTACGTGCGCGGAGGTGTCGAGCGAGCGGCGCATGTGCTCCGCGATCCCTTTGCGCATTGCCGACATCGGCTCCAACGTCTCGCCGGGAGCCGGTTCCTCGGCGGGTCGCGCAGGCTCCGCCTGCGCGATAGGCGTGGGTGCAGCCGCCGGAGGCGGGGCTGCCGCGGGTTCCGGCGTCGGTGCCGCTGGAGGTGCCGGGGCTGCGGGCGCTGCTGCGGGCTCTGCCGCCGGCGTAGCCTTGGTCGAGGCGTCAGCCTCGACAAAGGCCAGAATGTCCTTCTTCGTCACGCGGCCGCCGGTGCCGGTGCCCTGCACGGCGCTCGGGTCGACGCCGTGCTCGGAAGCGATCCGGGCGACGACGGGCGAGACGAAGGTGCGCCCGTTGCCCCCGTCCTGTGCGGCCGCCGGAGCCGGCGCGGGAGGAGTCGAGGGCGTGGGCTCGGCCGTCTCGGTCGCGGCGGCCTCGGACGCATCGGCGGCGGCCTGGGTGGCGGGCTCGGGAGGCGCCTCGGCCGGGGCCGGCTCGGCGACCTCTGCTCCTTCGGGCGCGATCACGGCGAGCACCGTCCCGACCTCGACCGTCTCGCCCTCCTGCACCATGATCTTCGCGACGACGCCGTCGCCTGGGCTCGGCACCTCGGTGTCGACCTTGTCGGTCGAGATCTCGAGCAGTGACTCGTCGGCGGCGACCTTCTCGCCTTCCGACTTGAGCCACTTCGTGATCGTCCCCTCGGAGACGGACACGCCCATCTGGGGCATGACGACGTCGATCTGCGTTCCGGTGGCCATCGCCCCTCCTAGTGTTTCGTCCCGTACGTCGGTTGCCACTCTGGGGAGTGGCCAGGTGTGATCTGGCGGCGCACGGTGCCCGCGTGCGTGCTGGTAGCACGTGCGCGGGTGCCGGGTGCCGCCAGGCGCGGTTGGACGCCCGCAGAGACCAACTGGTGTGCGGGACGGAACACTTAGTACTCCGCCAACTCTCGAAGTCCCTTCACGACGTCGTCGACCTGCGGGATGAACGCCTTCTCGAGCACCGGCGAGAACGGCACCGGGCAGTCGGGCGCCGCGATTCTCTTCACCGGCGCGTCGAGGTCCTCGAAGGCCTCCTCGGCGATCGTCGCCGCGATCTCGCCGCCGAAGCCGCCGCTGCGGTTGTCCTCGTGCAGCACGACCACCTTCGAGGTCTTGCGCACGCTCTCGAGCACGGCTTCCTTGTCCCACGGCATCACCGAGCGGAGGTCGACGATCTCGACCGAGACGCCGTCGCCTTCGAGCGTCTTCGCCGCCTCGTCGGCCGTGTAGACCATCGCGCCCCAGGTGATCACCGAGACGTCGTCGCCCTCGCGGTGGAGGCGCGCCTTGCCGATCGGCGTCACGTAGCGCTCGTCGGGCACATCGCCCTTGATCCGGCGATAAAGGTGCTTGTGCTCGAAGTAGAGGACGGGGTTCGGGTCCTCGATCGCCGCGACGAGGAGCCCCTTCGCGTCCTCCGGGGTCGCCGGGCAGACGCACTTCAAGCCGGGGATGTGCGCGAACGAGCTCTCCGGGTTCTGCGAATGGAAGGGGCCGCCCGAGAAGCCGCCGCCGGAGGGGAGCCGGACGACGATCGGCACCGGCGTGCCCGCGCGGAAGCGCTGCTTCGCGGCGACGGTGACGAGGTGGTCCCAGCCGCAGGAGATGAAGTCGGCGAACTGCATCTCGGCGACGGGGCGCATCCCCATCATCGAGGCGCCGGTGGCGGCGCCGAGGATCGCCGTCTCGGCGAGCGGCGAGTCGATCACGCGCCAGGGGCCGAACTCCTCCTGGAAGCCGAGCGTCACCTTGAAGGCGCCGCCGTAGACGCCGACGTCCTCGCCGATCACGAAGACGCGGTTGTCGCGCCGCATCTCCTGCCGGAGGCCGTCGCTGATCGCCTGGAGGTACGTCTTCTCGGCCATTACTTGTGGTGGGGGGTGTCGAGGTCCTCCGGCGTGGCGTAGACGCCGTCGAGCAGCGTCGCCGGGTCGGGCTGCGGCGACTCCTCGGCCCGCGCGAGCGCATCGTTGAGGAGCTTCTTGACTCTCCCTGCGATCTCGTCCTCCTCCTCGTCGGTGAGCTCGGCGTTGTCGCGCAGCCAGCTCCGGAACCGCTCGATCGGATCGTGCTTCGCCCACTCCTCGAAGAGCTCCTTCGGCACGTAGAAGGCGTCGTCGTGGACGGCGTGGCCCTCCATGCGCAGGGTCTGGAGCTCGAGCAGCGTGGGGCCGCCGCCCTCGCGCGCCTTCTCGATCGCGCGGCGCGCCTCACGGTAGACGGCGAGCACGTCGGTGCCGTCGACGACGACGCCCTCAAAGCCGTACGCCGCGGCGCGGTCGGCGAGGTGCTCGACCGCGTAGCCGAGATGCGTCGGCGTGGAGTACGCCCACTGGTTGTTGTCGCAGATGAAGACGACCGGAAGGCCACGGACGCCGGCGAAGTTCATCGCCTCGTGCGCGTCGCCGCGCGCCGAGGCGCCCTCGCCGAACCAGCCGACGGCGACCCGCTTCTCCTCCCGGATCCGGAAGGCGAGCGCGCAGCCGACGGCGACGGGGAGCATCGCCGGCAGGTGGCTGACCATCGCGATCATCCCGAGCTTCGCGTCGGCCATGTGCACGTTCCCGTCGCGGCCGCGCGTCGGGCCGTCCTCACGGCCCATGTACTGGGCGAGGATCCGCCACGGCTCGACGCCGCGGGTGACGTGCACGCCCATGTCGCGGTGGAGCGGCGTGCCGACGTCGTTCGGCCCCATCGCGGTCGCGACGCCGACCGCGGCGCCTTCGTTGCCGCGCCCGGTGTAGAAGGAGCCGGGGATCTTCCCCTGCTTGTAGAGGATGTGGCCTCGCTCCTCGATCCCGCGTGTGACGAGGAGGTTGCGGTAGATGCCGAGCAGGTCCTCGCGGTCGAGGCCCGCCTCCCTCACTTCGTGCAGCGAGCCGACCGGCTCCGCCTCGCGTACCGCCATGCGTATCCACTCCAGTCGGGGTTGGGGACGGCCTGCACTCTAACGAGCGCCGGAGTCGTCAGGGTGAACGGTGCCCGCTTCCATTTGTGCGGGCGTGGTGTGAGAATCGGCCGGTGCTCGAGTTCTGGTCACCCCGCGTCGACCGCAGCCGCCGCCGGCGTGACGTGCCGGCGATCGTGGAGGCGCTGCGGAGCGCCGGAGTGCGCGCCCGTCGCGCGGCCGCGAATGCGCTGATCGCGATTCCCGACACGCGCGCAACCGACGTGCTCGTGGTGGGGCTCAAGGACAACGACGTGCTCGTGCGTACGAACTCCGCACTCGCGCTTGGAGAGCTGACCGGGCCACAGTCGGCCGGGGAGGTGCTGAAGTCTCGCGGCGCTCTCGTCGACGCGCTGAGCGACTCGGAGCCCAGGGTGCGGGCGATGGCCGCCTCAGCGCTCGGCCGGACGAAGGCGTCCGAAGCTGTCGAGCCGCTGATCGGCGCGCTCGACGACTCCGACCTGCTCGTGCGCAGGACGGCGACCGTCGTCCTGCAGGGCTTCGACGATCCCAGGGCGACAGAGGCGCTGGCGCGATGAGCGAAGCTTCCGACTGCCTCGCGTGCCTGCCGCTCTTCGCACGCTGCTCGCGGCGGGAGATCGAGCGCGTGGCGCGCTACGCACGCGAGGAGCGCATCCCGGAGGGCGAACGGATCGTGACGGAGGGGGATCGGGGCGACTGCTTCTACGCCGTCGTCGAGGGCACAGTGGACGTCGAGCGCGACGGCGCCCACCTACGCACCTTCGGGCCGGGCGACTTCTTCGGCGAGACGGCGCTCGTCGCGCACGCGCCGCGGACCGCGTCGATCACGGCGACCAGCCCGGTCCGGGTGCTCGTCTTGCCGGCGCGGGACTTCCGCACTGTCGTGGGCCGCTTTCCCGCGGTCTACGACGCCGTGCTGCAGGCGGTCGCCGAGCGCACGTGAGCGTTGGCTCGCACCTGTCCGACGAGGGGCCGGCGGTCGACTGGCTCCACGAGGACAGGTTCGTGATCGACCAGGTGATCAGGCCGGTGGCGAACCTCTACCGCGTCTCCGCGTCGGGGCGGCCGATCGCGTTCGTGCGCCAGAAGAAGCTCGCGATCAAGGAGGACATTCGCTTCTACGCAGACGAGGCGCAGGCGCAGGAGCTATTCCGGATCAAGGCTCGGAAGGTGATGGAGCTCAGCGGCCGCTACGAGCTGACGACCCCTGCGGGTGAGCGGATCGGGGCGATCGAGAAAGTGTTCTCCAAGTCGCTCTTCCGTTCGACGTGGCGGGTGATCGGCCCTCTCGACGAGGAGCTCGGCATCGCCAAGGAGCGCTCAGCGCCGGTGGCGGTCATCCGCCGGGTGATCGACGCGGTGCCGTACGGAGAGTTCGTGCCGATCATCTTCCACTTCACGATCGACGAGGGCGAGCGTCACCTGGGCGACTTCACGCGCCGGATCGGAGTGCGCGACACGTACGACCTCGACCTTTCGCCCGACAGCGAGCGCACAATCGACCGTCGTTTGGGAATCGCGCTCGGGGTCGGGCTCGACGCGCTCCAGTCGCGCTAGATGATTGATCTAGGCGGGGACGCGGAGCGGCTCGTCGGTCGGGATCTGCGCGAGATCCCGCTTCTTCAGCATCGTCAGCAGGAGGACGAGGCCTGCGAGCAGGAGGACGGTGGCGGCGAAGAACGCGCCCTTGAAGCCGCTCACGAGCGCGTCGCCGAGCTGGATCGGGTTCGGCGCGCCCGGAAGGCCGGCGAGCTCGTCGTCGGACCGGTTCACCGCGATCGTCGAGAGCACCGCCAGGCCGATCGCGCCGCCGATCTGCTGCGACGTGTTGAAGAGGCCCGACGCGAGCCCCGCCACGTCCGCCTGCAGGCCGGAGGTCGCGAGCAGCGTCACCGGCACGAACGTGAGGCCCATGCCGATCGAGAGGGGGATCATCATCGGCAGCACGTCTGCGAGGTAGGAGCCGTCGCGGTCGATCGTGAGCAGGGCGAGCATGCCGGCCGATGCGATCACGAGGCCGATCGCGGCCGTCGTGCGTAGGCCGAGCGACCTCATCATCCCCTGCGAGACCCCGGCCCCGATGGCGATGCCGACCGTGAACGGCAAGAACGCGAGCCCGGCCTCGAGCGGCGAGAACCCGAGCACGCGCTGGATGTACAGCGTGTTGAAGAAGAACATCGCGAAGAGGCCCGCGGCGACGACGAGCATGACGACGTTCGCGGCGCGCAGCGTGCGCACTCCGAAGATGCTGAGGCGGACGAGCGGCTCGGGCGAGCGGCGCTCGATCACGACGAACGCGCTCAGTAGGACGATGGCGAGCGCCAGAAAGCCGATCGTCTCCGCCGACCCCCAGCCGTTCTGCTCCGTCGAGACGATCCCGTAGACGAGGGCGATCAGCCCGGCCGTCACGGTCACGGCTCCCGGGATGTCGTAGGTCTCGTGCCCCGCGTCGCGCGACTCCGGCACGTAGCGAATCGCCGCTGCGCCCGCGGCGATCCCGACCGGGACGTTGACGAAGAAGATCCACGGCCACGAGAAGAACTCGACGAGCACCCCGCCTGCGAGCAACCCGGCAGCGGCGCCGCCGGTCGCGATCGCGGCCCACACTCCCATCGCCTTGTTCCGCTCCGGGCCCTCCTCGAACGTCGTGGTGATGATCGAGAGGGCGGCGGGCGAGATCAGGGCGGCGCCGAGGCCCTGGAGCCCGCGGCAGAGGATGAGCACCGTCGAGGAGTCGGCGAGCCCGTTCAGCAGGGACGCGACCGTGAAGACGACGAGGCCGGCGAGGAACACGCGCTTGCGCCCGAGCAGGTCGCCGGCCCGGCCGCCGAGGAGTAGGAAGCCGCCGAAGGTCAGCGTGTACGCGTTCACGACCCACTGCAGGTCGCCCTCTGCCATGTTCAGGTCGGCCTGGATCGACGGCAGGGCGACGTTCACGATCGTCGCGTCCAGGATGACCATGAACTGCGCGACGCAGACGACCGAGAGGACGAGCCACGGGTTGACGTGCTTCGTGGGCAAGACGCGGTTTCTATCAGCCGCGCGCGAGCCCGGCGGTACGGTTTGCCGTATGCCGCCCAAGAAGCGCAACTGGATCCAGGAGGAGCGTCGGAAGACCCTCGGCGACTGGGTTTCCTTCTGTCTCGGCTGTGGCGCCGTGCAGCGCTACTTCCTGGAGCTCGAGGCAGAGCTCCCCGCTGTGTGCCTGCAGTGCGGCGGCGAGACGCGGCACCGCTGCCCTGAATGTGCAGCACCGTTTCCGTCGGCGTTTGCGATCGAGTGCGAGGAGTGCGGCGCCGAGATTCGCCCGCCGGAGGTGCTCGGCGTCCAGATCCGCAAGCCCGGTCGCTAGGTAGTCCGGGGCGGCGGCAGCGAGACGAGCCGCAGCACCTCGACCGGCTCGGTCCGTCCCTTGACCTGGACCGTGCCGAGGGGCTCGGTCTGCGCGCCCCAGAGCTGCTTCGCCGTCTCGGCGCTGATCGCGACGCCGCCGACGGGCGCGAGGCCCTCGATCCGCGCTCCGAGGTTGACGGTGTCCCCGATCGCGCTGTAGGTGCGCCCCGAGCCCGTGCCGAGCACGCCGACGGTCGCCTCGCCCGTGTGCACCCCCGCGCGGAAGCGCGGCCAGTCCGGTTTCGTGGACGAGACCCCGCCGCACGCGTCCTGGAGGTCGAGCGCCGCCCGGGCTGCACGCTCCGCGTGGTCGTCGCCGTCGAAGGTCGCGAACACGGCGTCGCCGATCAAGCGGTCGATCTCGCCGCCGTGGCGCTCGACGGCGGGGATCGCGACGTCGAAGTACCGGTTGAGCATCTCCGTGACCGCACTCGCCTCGTGCTGCTCCGAGAAGGACGTGAATCCCATCAGGTCGGCGAAGAGCACCGAGACCGTGCGCGTGGCGGCGGCGGTCTCGTCGCGGTAGAGAGGGCTGAAGCGTTCCTCGTGCCACTCCCGGTGCGCCGCCCACGCGATCAGGGCGAACGCGGCGAGCATGAGCACGTGCCACTCCCACCACGAGGCCTTCCAATTGCGGGAGAGGCCGATCGCGATCATCGACTCCGCAAGGAGGACGAACGCGATCGTGAAGGCCAGCAGGAGGGTCGAGTGCCGCTTGCGGTAGAGGACGATGTAGCGGACGACCGCGAACGCGAACAGGACGACTCCGAGCACGGAGAGGGCGACGAGCGGGAAGGACAGGCGCTCGGGCACGGCGTCGTCGTCGAGGTCGGGGAAGAGCGTCAGCGAGACGACGAGCCAGACGGCGAGCGCGGCGAGCAGCAGGTTCTGGAGCAATGCCGGTCGCAACCGGCCGCCCTCGGCCGCCGAGGCTGCCGCGAAGCCGCCCGCGACCACGAGCCCGATCGGCGTCGCGATGACGAAGCCGAGATTCGTGCGATCGAGCAGCACGCCGGGAGTGGCGAGGGCGTGGAGCGCGAGGAAGCCCGACGCCGACAGGAACGCGAGCGAGACGAGGTACACGCGCCGGTCGCCGCGCCGACGCGCGGCAACGCCGGTGGCGTAGGCGAGCGCCGCATTGATACCCGCCGTGATGAGGACGAGCCAGAAGTGCGAAGGCTGGTGCTGCCAATGCACGTCCGCCGACGGCTGCGCGAGGACGACGGCGAGCCCGATCAGCGGGAGCGCCAGGCCCGCTGTGAAGAGGATCAGCCTCGGGCCGGCCACCGGCTGGCTTCCTGCTCGGCGAGGTGCGCGTGCACCTCACTCACGGCCAACGCACCGTCCCCGACGGCTGCGGCGACACGCTTGATCGAGCTTGCACGGACGTCCCCGGCGGCGAACACGCCGGGCACGGTCGTCTCGGTCATCCGCCCCGCGCGTGCGGCCGCCCCGGTGACGATGTAGCCCCAGTCGTCGCGGGCGATGCTCGCCGGCAGCCACTCCGTCCTCGGAATCGCGCCGATCAGGACGAGCAGCGCCGCCGCGGGCACCTGCTCGACCTCGCCCGTCTCGGCGTCGCGCAGCTCCAACCGCTCGAGCCTTCCCTCCCCGGCCGCCCGCGTGACGAGGGTGTGGTTGCGCACTTCGACGTTGCGGGTCTCTTCGATCGCGTCGATCAGGTACCGGGACATGCTCGACGCGAGCGATTCGCCCCGGACCAGGATCGTCACCCGGGCCGCGTAGCGGGCGACGTGCAGCGCCGCCTGGCCGGCCGAGTTGCCACCCCCCACGACGTAGACCTCCTCGCCGGTCAGCGCCTGGGCATCGGACATCGACGCGCCGTAGTAGACGCCGACGCCATCGAGCTCGGCGAGCCCGGGCGCGTCGAGCCGGCGGTACTCGACGCCGAGTGCGAGCACGACTGCGCGGGCCGTCACCTCACCCCCGTCCGCCGTGCCGACGGCGAAGCCGTCGTCGCGAGGCTCGAGCCGGACGACGCGCTCTGTCAGCTGGAAGCGCGTCCCGAAGAGCCATGCCTGCTGGTAGGCGCGCTGGGCGAGCTCGCCGCCGCCGAGCCCGCGCGGGAAGCCGAGGTAGTTGCGGATCAGCGAGCTCGAGCCCGCCTGGCCACCGACGGCGCCGGCGTCGAGGACGGTCGTCCGCAGGCCTTCGGAGGCCGCGTAAACGGCCGCGCCGAGACCGGCGGGGCCCGCCCCGAGGACGACGACGTCGGCGACGGTCTCCTCGAGCTCGGTCGGGAAGCCGAGCGCCCGGGCGAGCTCGGCCGGCGAGGGATCCTGGAGCACGGTCCCGTCGGCGAGCGTCACCTCCGGCGGCGCATCCGTCTCGGGGTCGAGGAGCCGATGTGGCGTTCCGAGCCCGTCCAGCGCGCTCCGCAGCTCGTGGGCCCGCGCTGAACGGGGATCGGCGATCACGGTCACGCCGGCGGGGCCGACGCCCTTCAGGCGCGCCGATTCCTGCAGGAGCTCGGTGACGGTCCGGTGGAAGACCTCGTCGGGAGACGTGGTCGGTTTGATCACGTAGAGGTCGATCGAGCCGCGCGCCATCGCCTTCAGGACGATCTCCGCGAGCGAGCGGTCGGCCCACCCGAGCCACGGGATCAGGAGGCCGCGCCGAGCCGCGGGGAAGAGCCCGCGCACGCCCGCGAGCAGCTCGGCTCCCGCGGGGCCGGCCGCGAGCACCACGGCCACGTCGTCGCCGGCGGCCTGGGCGTGCTCGAGCGTCTCCTTCAGCTCGGTCGTGCCGCAGCCGCCGACCGCGTAGTCGGCGCCGTAGCGCCTCACGAGCTCCGCTTCGATGCGGGCGCGGTCGGCCGGGTCGTCGTCGGCGACCACGAGCAGCGGCTTGCGGGAAGAGGCGTTCACGGGCGCGTTTCTGCGCCAATCCTACGACGGTGCCGCCTCCGGGCTCCACCGGCGCGCCAGCATGGTGCGAGGCACGCCGGCGGGGTCAAGGGGTGAGCCTCCTCACATGAGCAACCAGCCGCCGTCGACCTCGAGGTTGACGCCGTTCACAGACGGGTTCTCGAGCAGGAAGACGACCGCGCCGACGACGTCCTGCATCGTGACGTTGCGCCCCGTGGGCGTCCGGGCGCGCACGTCGGCGACCCGCTCCTGCTTCGGCGCCCACTCGGGGCTGTCGCCGACGATCCCTGGGTGCAGCGCGTTGAAGCGAACGGGCGCGAGCTCGAGCGCGAGCGTCCGCACCATCGCCGTCACGCCTCCGTTGACTGTCGTGACGGTCGTCGAGCCCGGGTACGGCCGGTCCTTCGCGAGGCCCCCGAAGACGACCACCGAGCTCGTGTCGCCGAGCCGCGGCGTCAGCGCGTGCACGACTTCCGTGTAGCCGATGAGCTTCAGCGTCACGAGCCGCGTCGCCGACGCGATGTCGTACTCGCGGGCGCGGTTGTTGTCGCGCTCGATTGCCGCCAGGACGAGGTCGTCGACCGCGCCCACGCCGGAGAGCGCCTCGCCGATCGCCTCCGGGGCCGCGAGGTCGAACCCGAGCCCCGTCGTGTCGCCGCCGAGCTCGGCGGCGACGCCCTCCGCCCGCGCGGCGTCGCGCCCGGTCACGACGACCTGCCGGCCGCGCTCGGCGAAGTGGCGCGCGACCTCCCGCCCGATGCCGGCCGTCCCACCGACGACGATTACTGCTCCAGCTTCGGCCATTGCCTCCTCCTTGTCGTCGTTCATCCAGAGTGCCCAGACGACTCGCGCAGCACGTCCGCGACGCGGGCAAAATCCGCGGCGCCCAGCTCGTTCGCTGCCGCTCGCGCCAGGACCTCGTCGGCGGCGCCGACTGCGGGGAGCCGCAGGCCGGCGTCGTCAGCGAGGTCGAAGGTGAGCCGCAGGTCCTTGCGCATGAGGTCGACTGTGAAGGCGACGGGTGTTGACGCCGGATCAAGGAACGCGCCGCGCTTGTACTGCACGTAGGGCGATGCGACGGCGCCGCCGGCGAAGACGTCGTACGCCGTTTCGCGCACGATCCCGGACCGCTCGGCGAGCACAAGGCCTTCGGCGATCGACTCGTTGATGACGGAGAGGACACCCTGCAACACGACCTTCATCGCGGCGCCGGAGCCGGTTCCGCCCAGGTGGAAGATCGTCTGGCCCATCGACTCGAGGACGGGTCGCACGCGCTCGAGAATCTCGGCGTCGCCGCCTGCGAGGATCGTCAGCGCGCCTCGCTCGGCGAGCGCCGTGCTGCCGGACACCGGCGCGTCCAGCCAGGCGGCGCCGCGCTCCGTCACCTCGGCCGCAAACTCGCGTGCGGCCGCCGGCCCGATGGTGCTCATGTCGACGAGCACCGAGCCGGTGCCGAGGCCGGCCAGCAGCCCGTCGTCGCCGTGTAGCACCTCCCGGAGCGCGTCCCCGTCGGAGACCATCGTCACGACGATCTCGGACGACTCGCCGAGCTCGCGCGGGCTCCCGGCACGCCGGGCCCCGGCGGCGACGAGCTCGTTGCTGCGCGACGGCGAGCGGTTCCAGACCGTCAGCGAGTGGCCGGTGTCGAGCAGCCGGCGGGCCATCGCCGACCCCATCCGGCCGAGGCCGGCGAAGCCGGCGTTCACCGGCGGACGGGCTGAGGCCGAGCAGCGGACTGCGCGTGGAGCTCCTGCGAGGCGGCGAGCTGCCCGTCCAGGTAGTCCCAGTCACGGTCGAAGCGGTAGGAGTGCCGGTCCGGCGGCCCAGGAGCCGAGGTCTCGAGCCACTTCACCCGCTTGCCGCTCGTGTTGGAGAAGGCGTGGATCGACCCGACGCCGGTCCAGAACACGTCGCCGGGCCGCAGCGTGTAGCGCTCGCCGTCGGCGACCGCCTCTATCTCCCCCTCGAGCATGTAGTACGCCTCCTCGTAGGGGTGGTCGTGAGGCTGCGCGACGCCCCCCGGCTGGTACTGGACCATGAACATCGTGTGCAGGTGCGCGTCGAGCCGCTGGTCGACGAGCATCTTCACCGCGATGCCGCTGTAGGCGAGGAGCGCTGTCGCCATGCTCGCGGAAACCGTCGGCTGGTCGACGGGCGCGCCGGCCTTGAGCTCGTCGACGTCCATCTCCCAGTCGGCGAGCCGGAAGAGGTGGCGGTTGCGCGGGTCGCGCACGTCGAGCGGCGCTGCCGGCGACGACGGCGCGGGCGCGACGAAGAACGTGTCGGGCGGCTCCTCCGGCGGGCGCGGCCGCGGCGACATCATGTCGATCCACGACGCCGGCCCGTCGGCGCGCCAGGCGTGCTTCACGCCGACCGGCACGACCCCGCACGCCCCGGGCCCGAGCTCGACGCCCCGGCCGTCGAGATAGAGGACGGGCTCTCCCTCCAGCACGAAGAAGCTCTCCTCGAAGGAGTGGAGGTGGGTGTCGACGTGCCCGTCGTCCAGCCGGCAGAGGCCCAGGCCCATGTGCACCGATCCGGTCGAGCCGTCGACGAGGGAGCAGCGCGTGAAGCCGGCGCTCCCCGACTCGTAGGCGACGGTCGGAACGATCTCCTCAAGGCGCTTCAGGTGGTGCACGCTCTCCTCCTCGGTCTCGGCTGACGCGCCGGCGGCATCGCCGCCATACGACCTGCCATCCAACCAAACTGCACGAAAGACCCGGGGCCGTTCGATCTCACTCTACAACGACGCGCACGGCGATTCACGCTGCCGCATGCGGCACAGGCGGCTTTCGGTCACGGGCATAGCCGAAATACAGGGTTATAGTGACTGTGTGGCACGAAGTGAACACGACGTGGAGGACGTTCAGCGCGGCACGCGCACGAACGGGAAAGGCAACGTCTCGGAGACGCTGGGCGCGAGCATTCGCCAGGCCCGTCAAGCCGCCGGCTTCTCGGTGCGGGGCCTCGCGGCCAAGACCGAGGTGTCTCCGAGCCTGATCTCGCAGATCGAGCGGGGCCGAGCAACGCCCTCCGTCGCCACGCTGTGGGCGATCGCGACGCAGCTGGGGATCCCGATCGGGGAGCTCTTCAACGGCGCGGAGCCTCCGGCCGGCTCGGCGGCGACCTCCTGGTCTCCTGTGCAACGACACGACACGCGCAAGGTCATCACCCTGGCGGACGGCGTTCGCTGGGAGCGGCTCACGCCCGGCTCCGACGACGAGGTCGACTTCGTCTACCTCGTGTACCCCGTGGGCGCGGAGTCCTGCGCCCCGGACGCCCTGACGCGGCACGGCGGCAAGGAGTACGGCTTCGTCGTGAGCGGCACGCTCGGCGTGCAGATCGGATTCGACGAGTACGTCGTGCGGGCGAACGACTCGATCTGCTTCGATGCGTCGAAGCCGCACCGGCTCTGGACGATCGGCAACGAGCCGGCCGTCGCGGTGTGGACGGTCGTGAACCGGCGCGGCGACTCGCGCGCCGACGCGTTCCGCAGCTAGCCGGCACCGTCGTACATCGTGAGTGAACAGCGGCGGCCGGCGAGCCGTCCCGGCCCTCACCGGGCCCAGTGGTCGTAAACGGCGGCGCTTTCTTCCATTCCAAGCCCGTTTGACACATTCGGCGCAACCTGATTAGGTAGCAATCGCTGTCGAGTGTCACTAACGACGTTGTGAAGCAGCGTTGACGTTCGGCACGGCGGGAAGGGTGCCGGACGACCTCGCCGAGGGGAGGCACCATGGAGCCTGGGGAGGAGCATCCCGGCCGGAAGCGGGTCTCGCGGAAGCAGTTCATCGCGGGCGGAGCCGCCGCAGGTGCGGCGTTCGGCCTGGGATCGACCGGTGCGGCATTCGCGTCGCCGCGGTCGAGTAGGGCGGCCGAGCCGCCGCCACGTCAGGACGACGAGCTCGTCCTCTACAACGGTCGCGTCCACACGCTCGACGACGAGAACCGCGTCGTCTCGGGCGCCGTCATCCGCAACGGGCGCTTCGTCGAGGTCGACAAGGGCGTGCCGCGCCACGGCCGCGCGCTCGACCTGAAGGGACGCACCGTCGTCCCCGGGCTCATCGAGAGCCACATCCATTTCGTGAGCCTGGGCAACCGCCCAGGGCATCACGTCGTCATCGAGCGGGCGCGGGACATCGCCGGAATCCAGGAGCTGCTCGCCGCCCGGCGCCCGACCGTCCCGGAGGGCGAGTTCATCACGGCCATGGGCGGCTGGCGGGCGAACATGTTCGCGGAGAACCGGCTGCCGACGCTCGCGGAGCTGGACGCGGCCGTCTCGGACCGGCCCGTGTACCTGCACATGACGGGCAGCGGCCCATCGGCGACGAACAGCCTCGGCAAGGCGTTCTTCGAGACGGTCACGAGCCCGCTCGCCGGCCCGATCGCCGTCGGCGCCGACGGCTCGATCGCGGCGGGCGCGACGTCGAACACAGCCCTCTACCACCTTCGCGTCCGCCAGACCGCCGCGGACAAGGAGCGGAGCGCGCATGACGCGATGGCGTACTCGGTCAGCACGGGCCTGACCGGGATCCTCGACCAGGTGCTACCGCCCTCGCCCGGGCCGATCAATCCCGGACAGTCGCTGTCGGGGCTCGACCACTACCGCATGTACGACCCCTTCCTTGCGATCCACCGGCGCGGCGAGATGCTGCTCCGCCTGCAGACGAACTTCCTGCACAACCAGAACGACATCAACCTGCCGGAGCTGAAGGAGCGCCTGAAGAACCAGTTCCAGCTCTTCGGCGACGACTGGTTCATGACCGGCGGGATCGGCGAGTGGGGAGCGCCCGTGCCCGCGTCGCCGACCGCGCCGTCCTTCGCGGCCTGGACGGAGGCGCAGCGGCTGATCGCGCAGGCGCGCTGGCGGAACGAGAACGCCGCGGGCAGCCTCGGCGCGCTCGAGACCGTGGTCGCCGGCTACGAGGCCGTCGACGCCGAGTTCGGGATCAAGGACCTGCGCTGGCGGATCCAGCACGCCGATGCCGCGACCCCTGCGCTGCTCGAACGGCTCAAGGCCCTCGGCAGCGGCGTCTCCATGTCCGGCCATCGCTGGACGGGCACGGCAGGAGCGCCCTACCGGCTGATCGTCGACAGCGGCATCCCGCACGCGCTGCACCAGGACGGCGTCCACATCGCGCCCCTCAACCCCTGGTTCGCGCTCTACTACGCGACCACCGGGATCAACTTCGCCGGCCAGCAGACCAACCCCGGCCAGTCGATCACCCGCCTCGAGGCGCTCAGGGCATTCACGCGTGGAGCCGCGTGGTACATGAGCCGCGAGGACGACCTCGGCACGATCGAGGTCGGGAAGCTCGGCGACCTCGTCGTGCTCGACAAGGACTACTTCACCGTGAGCGACGCCGAGCTGCGGCGGATCGAGCCGGTGCTCACCGTCGTCGGCGGCCGGGTCCTGCACGACGCCGGCGTCGTCGGCTGAGAGGGGAGGACGCATGGAACCTGAGCAGGAGGAGCCCAAGCAGCGCGTCACACGGAAGAAGTTCCTCGCGACGGGGGCTGCGGCGGGCGCAGCCCTCGGGATCGGCGGTCCCGGCGCCGCGTTCGCGACGCCCAAGGCCGCGAGCGCGCCCGATCCGCCGCCGCGCGGCGACGAGGAGCTCGTCCTCTACAACGGCCGGATCCACACGATGGACGGCGACAACCGCGTCGTCTCCGGCGTCGTCATCCGGAACGGCCGCTTCGCCGAGGTCGACAAGGGCACGCCGCGCCACGGCCGCGCCATCGACCTGAAGGGCCGCACCGTCGTCCCCGGCCTGATCGAGGGCCACGTGCACTTCGTGAGCCTCTGCAACCGGCCCGGCCACCACGTCGTGATCGAGAACGCGACCAACATCGCCGACATCCAGGAGCTGCTGGCGGCACGCCGCCCGTCCGTGCCGGCCGGCGAGTTCATCACCGGCATGGGCGGCTGGCACCCCAACTTCTTCGCCGAGCGGCGCCTGCCGAACCTCACCGAGCTCGACGAGGCCGTTCCGGACCGGCCGGTGTTCCTCTACCAGGGCGGCGGCGGCCCGTCGGTCACGAACAGCCTCGGCAAGGCGTTCTTCGAGAGCGTCTCCGACGCGCTGGCCGGGCCGGTGACGGTCGGCGCCGACGGCTCGATCGCCACCGGCAACCCGAACCAGTCGAACCGCGCCCTCTACCACCTCCGCGTCCGGCAGACGTTCGAGGACAAGAAGCGCAGCACGCTCGACGCGATGGCGTACTCGGCGAGCGTCGGGTTGACGGCGCACCTCGACCAGGTGCTGCCGCCGTCGCCCGGGCCGCTGACGCCGACGCAGGGCCTGCCGAACCTCGACCACTTCCGGATGTACGACCCCGTGCTCGCGCTCCACCGCGAGGGCAAGACGTTCATCCGGCTGCAGACGAACTTCCTGCACAACCAGAACGACATCAACCTGCCGGAGCTGAAGGAGCGGCTGCGCAACCAGTTCCAGCTCTTCGGCAACGACCTGATGATGACCGGCGCGATCGGCGAATGGGGCGCGCCGGGCGACGGCAGCGGCCCCGTCTGGCTCGAGGCGCAGCGCGTGATCGCGCAGGCGCGCTGGCGGAACACGAACCGCACGCTCAGCCTCGCCGCGCTCGAGAACGTCGTCGCCGGCCTCGAGGCCGTCGACGCCGAGTTCGACATCTCCGGCCTGCGCTGGACGGTCCACCACGTCCAGGTCGCGACGCCGGAGCTGCTCGAACGGCTCAAGGCGATCGACGTCGGCGTCCAGGTGCGGCTGCTGGCGCTACGGCACGGGCACGCCGACGGCCAACGGGTCGCCGTTCCGGATGGTCTCCGAGAGCGGGATCCAGAACGGCATCCACATGGACGGCGTGCAC
Source organism: uncultured Gaiellaceae bacterium (assembly GCA_963794385.1). Classification (GTDB taxonomy): domain Bacteria; phylum Actinomycetota; class Thermoleophilia; order Gaiellales; family Gaiellaceae; genus Gaiellasilicea. Next base: position 126,546 of record CAWCDT010000010.1, read on the forward strand.
ATCGCGCCGCTGACGCCGTGGTTCGCGCTCTACTACGCGACGACCGGCGTCAACGCGCTCGGCGTGCTCATCAACGACGGCCAGCAGATCTCGCGCCGGGAGGCTCTCCGGCTGTACACGCGCGAGAACGCCTGGCACCTGAACATGGAGGACCGGATCGGGACGATCGAGACCGGCAAGCTCGCCGACCTCGTCGTCCTCGACAAGGACTACTTCACCGCCACGGACGAGGAGCTGAAGCGCATCCGCCCCGTGCTCACGGTCGTCGGCGGCCGCATCGTCCACGACGCCGGCGTCGTGCGCTGAGGCGAGAGGAGGAGAGATGGAGGAAGAGCAAGGCGCCCCGAAGCCCGAGACGCGGATCTCCCGCAAGAAGTTCCTCGCCACCGGCGCCGCCGCCGGCGCGGCCCTGAGCGTCGGCGGCGGCGGCGCCGCCTTCGCCGCGCCGAAGTCGGCGAGCGCGCCCGATCCGCCGCCGCGCGGCGACGAGGAGATCGTCCTCTACAACGGCAAGATCTGGACGATGGACGCCCAGAACCGGGTCGTCTCGGGCGTCGTCATCCGGAACGGGCGCTTCGCCGAGGTCGACAAGGGCGCCCCCAGGCACGGCCGCGCGATCAACCTGAAGGGCCGCACGGTCATCCCGGGGATCGTCGACGCCCACAACCACATCGTCCTCGTCGGCAACCGGCCCGGCTGGAGCACCGGCGCTCGAGCACGTGTTCACGATCCCCGACGTCGTCGCGCTCTACCAGGAGCGAGCCGCGGACGTGCCGCCGGGCGAGTTCATCACGACGATCGGCCCGATCGCCGCCATGCAGCTCGCCGAGCTGCGGCTGCCGAACCTGACGGAGCTCGACGCCGTCGACCGTCCGGTGTACATCCAGGCCGCGCAGGGCGGCACGAGGACGAACAGCCTCGGCAAGGCGTGGCTCGAGGCCCGCGGCGTCACCGTCGCCGCCGACGGCGTGATCGCGGGCGGCGCGACCGGCTCGACCCTCGCCCTGCGCCTGCTCCGCGAGCAGCTGCTGACGCCCGAGACGAGGAAGCGGAGCGCGCTCGACGCGCTGCAGTACTTCACCAGGCTCGGCATCACGACGCATCGCGACGCGGGCGCCTTCCACTCCGAGCTGCCGAGCGGCGGGATCGCGAGCGAGAACACCTACACGATGCACAACCCGTTCCTCGCGCTGAACCGCGAGGGGTCGATGCCGGCCCGGCTGCGCATCGACTTCCTGCACCAGGATCCCGCGAGCGACCCGACGCTGCCGACGCTCGCGCCGCGGCTGCGGAACTCGTTCCCGTTCTTCGGGAACGACTGGCTGCGCACCGGCGGCATCGGCGAGTTCACCGGCGGCGGAATCGAGGGGCTGAAGGCGATCGCCAGGGCCGGCTGGCGCGGCGAGGACCACGCGCTGAGCTTGAACGCGGCCACGAACCTGATCGCGCTCCGCGAGCAGGTTCACGCTGAGATCCCGATCGACCAGCTCCGCTGGGTCATCTCGCACATCCCCGGCTTCAACGAGGACCTGGCGAACCGCTTCCACGCGCTCGGCGGCGGCGTGCTGGTCGGCTGGGGCCCGACGCGCACGGGCACGAACGTCGGGCCGCCCTACCGGCTCGTCTTCGACCACCCGATCCAGGTCGGCTGGCACTCCGACGGCGGAGACATCACGGTGATCAGCCCGTGGCTCAACCTCTACACGACGATCACGGGCAGGAACCTGCGCGGCGACCACATCCTCGGCGACCAGACGCTGACGCGCTGGGAGGCGCTGTGGCTCGCCACGGCGGCCAACAAGTGGTTCATCTGGGAGGAGGACGTCGGCTCGATCGAGGTCGGCAACCACGCCGACCTCGCCGTGCTCGACCGGGACTTCTTCACCGTCCCGGACGAGGACATCAAGAAGATCCAGTCCGTTCTGACGATCGTGGGCGGCAACGTCGTCTACGACACCGGCGCCGTGAAGTAGCGGGCCGCAAGCGAGCCGGCGCCCGGCCCCGGCGCCGGCTCCGCTCTGGGAGGAGGAACTCAGCGTGGATCCCGAGCAGGACTCCGCTCCCGACCGGAAAGGCATCTCCAGGAAGCGATTCGTGGTCGGCGGCGCCGCCGCCGGCGCCGCGCTCGGCCTCGGCGCGGTTCGCGACCCCGAAGGCGGCCGGCGCGCCCGATCCGCCGCCGCGCGACGACGAGGAGCTCGTCCTCTACAACGGCCGGATCCACACGATGGACGGCCAGAACCGCGTCGTCTCCGGCGTCGTCATCCGCAACGGGCGCTTCGTCGAGGTCGACAAGGGCGACACCCAGGCACGGACGCGCCATCGACCTGCGGGGCCGTACGGTCGTCCCCGGCCTCGTCGAGCCGCACGTCCACATCGTGAGCCTGGCGAACCGCCCCGGCTACCACACGATCCTCGAGAACACGACGTCGATCGCCGAGATCCAGGCGGCGCTGGCCGCGAGGCGGCCCTCGGTGCCGGCGGGGCAGTGGATCACGTCGATGGGCGGCTTCCACACGAACCAGTGGGCCGAGCACCGCATGCCCACCCGCGCCGAGCTCGACGCCGCCGTGCCGGACCACCCGGTGTTGCTCTACACGCGCTTCACGGGCCCGTGTGCGACGAACACCCTCGGCAAGGCGTTCTTCGACGCCGCCGACGCCGGCCCGAGCCCGCACCCGCAGTACGTCCCCGTGAACACCGCCGCCGACGGCTCGATCGCCGCGGGCGGCTTCGCCGGCGGCCCGTCCAACTCCGCGCTCTACCTGCTCCGCCGCCTGCAGACCTTCGAGGACAAGAAGCGCAGCACGCTCGACGCGATGGCGTACTCGGCGCAGGTCGGCCTGACCGCGCACCTCGACCAGGTGCTCTTCCCGACCCCCGGCCCCCTCTCCCCGACGCAGGTCCTGTCCAACCTCGACCACTACCGGATGTACGACTCCTGGCTGGAGCTGCACCGCGAGGGCAAGACGACCATCCGGCTGCAGACGAACTTCCTCCACAACCAGAGCGACCCCGCGCTGCCCGAGCTGAAGGAACGGCTCCGCAACCAGTTCCAGTTCTTCGGCGACGACATGATGATGACCGGCTCGATCGGCGAGTGGGCGGCGCCCATCGGCGCCGGCGCCGTCTGGCTGGAGGCGCAGCGGCTCGTGGCACAGGCCGGCTGGCGCAACGAGAACAGCGTCGGCAGCCTCGCCCAGCTCGAGCAGGTGGTCAACGCCTACGAGGCGGTCAACGCCGAGTTCGGCATCACCGACCTCCGCTGGATGGTCCACCACGTCCCCTTCGTGACGCCGCAGCTGCTCAGCCGGCTCCAGGCGCTGGGAGCGGCCGTGCAGATGGCGGCCTTCCGGTGGGTGACCTCGGGGCCGAACGATTCCGGCGTGGGCGCGCCGTTCCGGACGATCGTCGACCACGGCGTCCAGGTCGGCATCCACGGCGACGGCGTCCACATCGCGCCGCTCAACCCGTGGCTCCACATCTACTACGTGACGACCGGCGTCAACTCGTTCGGCGCGCAGGTGAACGCAGGCCAGCACCTGACCCGGCAGGAGGCGCTGCGGCTGTTCACGATCGGCAACAGTTGGTTCCTGCGCATGGAGGACAAGATCGGCTCGATCGAGACCGGCAAGCTCGCCGACCTCGTCGTGCTCGATCGCGACTACTTCACCGTTCCGGACGTGCAGCTGAAGCAGATCCGCCCGGTCCTCACGGTCGTCGGCGGCCGGGTCGTCCACGACGCGGGAGTCGTGCGCTAGCGAAGGGAGAGAACATGGCTGAGCAAGACAAGGACGAACGCCGGAAGAGAATCTCGAGGAAGCAGTTCATCGTCGGCGGCGCGGCCGCCGGCGCGGCCCTCGGAATGGGCGGACCCGGCGCCGCCTTCGCCTCGCCCAAGACGGCGAGCGCGCCCGACCCGCCGCCGCGCGGCGACGAGGAGATCGTCCTCTACAACGGCCGCATCCACACAATGGACGCCCAGAACCGCGTCGTCTCCGGCGTCGTAATCCGCAACGGCCGCTTCGTCGAGGTCGACAAGGGCACCCCCAGGCACGGCCGCGCGATCGACCTCCGGGGCCGCACGGTCGTCCCCGGGATCATCGACAACCACAACCACATCATCCTGATGGGCAACCGGCCCGGCTACCACACGCCGCTCGAGAACGCCTACTCGATCGCCGACGTCCAGCAAACGTATGCCGCTCGCGCCGCCGCCATCCCCGCCGGCGCCTGGATCACGACCATCGGTGGCTTCCATGTGAACCACTTCGCGGAGGTGCGGCTGCCCACGCGCCAGGAGCTGGACGCGGCCGTTCCGGCCAACCCAGCGTTCATCCTGCAAGGCTTCACCGGTCCGGCGACGACGAACAGCCTTGGCAAGACGTTCTTCGAGAGCCAGGGCGTGACGGTGGCCGACAACGGCGCGATCGCCACTGCAGGACAGCAGGCTGCGCTCGCCATGCTGCGGCTCCGCCAGACGCTGCTGAACCCCGAGCAGCGGCGGCGCGGCACGCTCGACGCCGTCGCGTACGGGCTCGGACTCGGCGTCACGACGCACATCGACCAGGGCGCCTTCCAGAAGACGAACACCCCGGCCGACGGTGCGGCCCACGAGGACAACTTCACGATGCAGCTCCCCTTCCTCGAGCTCCATCGCGAGGGCCGGCTCGACGCCCGCGTCCAGATCAACTTCCTCCACATGGAGAGCGATCCGGCGCTGCCCGAGCTCAAGGCCCGCCTTCGCAACCAGTTCCCGTTCTTCGGCGACGACGTGCTCAACACCGGCGGCATCGGCGAGTTCGTCGCCCAGGGCACCGGCGCAACGTTCGCCGAGGCCGCACGCGTGGTCGCCCAGGCGCGCTGGCGCGCAGAGGTGCACTCGCTCGGCACGACCGACTTCGTCGCCGAGATCTCGGCTTTCGAGGCCGTCAACGCCGAGTTCCCGATCGGCGACCTGCGCTGGGTGATCGCGCACGTACCGTTCATCACCGAAGAGTGGGTGAACCGCCTGAAGGCGATCGGCGGCGGGCTGTCGCTGACCGGCTGGCGCTATCTGGCCGGCAGCGCGGCGAGCAATGGCCCGCCCTTCCGGATGATCGTCGACAACGGCATCCCTACCGGCATGAGCTCGGACGGCATGCAGATCGCGCCGATGAACCCGTGGATCCACATGTACTACGCGACCACCGGGCGCAACGCGCTCGGCCAGGCGATCAACCCGGCGCAGCCGATCACGCGCGAGGAGGTGCTCCGGCTCTACACCGCCGCCAACGGCTGGTTCCTGCGCAAGGAGGACAAGCTCGGCTCGATCGAGGCCGGCAAGCTCGCCGACCTCGTCGTGCTCAACAAGGACTACTTCACCGTGCCGGACGAGGAGCTGAAGCAGATCCGCTCGAGCCTGACGGTAGTGGACGGACGGGTCGTCCACGACGACGGCTCGTTCGGTCGCTAGGAGGTCACACGCCGAGGCAGATGCGCCGGACCTCAGGGTCGTTCAGCAGGTCGTCGGCATCGCCCGACAGCACGATCGTGCCGTCGCTCAGGAGGTGGCCCCGCTGCGAGATGGCGAGCGCACGCGTCACGTTCTGCTCCACGAGGAGGATCGACACACCGGAAGCGTGGATCTCCTGCAGCGCGTCGAAGAGCGTGTCGACGACGACGGGCGCGAGCCCGAGCGAGGGCTCGTCGAGGAGCAGCAGCCTTGGACCCGCCATCAGGGCGCGGCCGAGCGCGAGCATCTGCTGCTCGCCGCCGCTCAGCGTGCCGGCCCGCTGGGCGCTGCGTTCGGAGAGGATCGGGAACAGGGCGTGGACCCGCTCGAGCCGCTCTTCGCACCCGGCCCGCGCGCCGTTCCGGTACGCGCCGAGCACGAGGTTGTCGCGGACGGTCATGCCGGCGAAAACGCGCCGGCCTTCCGGCACGATCGCGATCCCGTGCTCGCAGACCTCGTGCCCTGCGGGCCTCATCAGGTCGACGCCGTCGAGCTCGATCTCGCCGCTGCGGTCTCGGAGCAGCCCGGCGATCGCCTTGACCAGGGTGCTTTTCCCCGCGCCGTTCGGACCGACCACGCTCGCGATCTCGCCGTCAGCGATCTGCAGGTCGACGTCGCGCAGCGCGCGGGCCTCGCCGTAGTAGGCGCTCAGCTTGCGGACGTCAAGCAACGGCTTCACGACCCAGGTAGGCCTGCCGGACCGCCGGGTCGCTCATCACCGCGCGCGGCTCGCCGTCCGCCAGCTTGGCACCGCGGTCGAGGACGACGATGCGCGTCGCGATGCCGGTGACGACGCGCATCAGGTGCTCCACGAGGACGATCGTGGTGCCGCGCTCGTGGATCCTGCGGAGGACGCCGAGCGCCTCGTCGAGCTCGGCGGGGTTGAGGCCCGCGAGCACCTCGTCGAGCAGCAGCAGGGTCGGCTGGGTCGCGAGCGCACGTGCGAGCTCGAGCAGCTGGCGCTGGTGCAGGTTGACCTCGCGCGGGCGAGCGTCGGCGCGCGCCGAGAGCCCGACGACCTCGAGGTACTCCTCTGCGCGGCCGCGCGCCTCGTCGAGGCCCTGGCTGCGACGGCCGAACATGCAGGCGAGCGCGATGTTGTCGCGGACCGTCATCGACTCGAACGGCTTCGGGATCTGGTGCGTCCGCGCGATGCCGAGGTGGGAGCGCACGTGCGGCGCCACGCGATCGACCCTGCGCCCGTCGAGCCGCACTTGACCCGCGGTCGGGGGGTGGACACCGGAGAGGACGGCGATCAGGGTCGACTTCCCCGAGCCGTTCGGCCCGACGAGCCCGACGATCTCGCCGCGTTCGACAACGAGCGAGACGCCCGCCAGCGCGCGTACGCCGCCGAAGCGCTTCTCGACGTCGACGACCTCGAGCAGCGAGGCGCTCATCGAACCGCCGCGTCCCCCGTCGGCGAGGCCGCCAGCTCGCGCCGCTCCTCGATGCGGTGGCGCCCGCCGCGCGACCCGCCGACGAGCAGCACCAGCGTCGCGGCGGCGAGCCCGGTCGCCAGCCAGTCCGTCGCGATCCCCCAGCCGGCGAAGCCGGCGACGAGTGTCGCCACGACGAGCGTCACGGCAGCCACGCCGGCGCGCCGGGGGTCGTCCCGGAGACGCGCATAGAGGCCCTCGGGCGCGAAGAGGATCACGACGACGAGGATCGAGCCGAGGATCACCTGCCCCCACTCGTCGAAGCCCGAGTTCGTCAGCCGTTCCTGGAGGCTGTAGATGACGAGCGCGCCGATGACCGGCCCGAGCCAGTGCTGACGCCCGCCCAGCACGCACATCACGACGACGAGCAGCGGCACGTTCAGCGAGAAGACACCCTCGGGCGTCAGATAGCCGATCTGCAGCGCGGCGACCGCGCCCGCGAGGCCGCCCAGGAAGCCGGTGATCGTGATCGCGAACATCTTGTAGCGAAAGGTCGGAACGCCGAGCTCCTCGGCGACGTCCTCTTCGTCGCGGATCGAGAACAGTCCCCAGCCGAAGCGCGAGTTCTGGATCAGGAACGCTGTCAAGACCGCCAGGGCGGCGACCGCGAGGCCGAGGCGGTAGATGAGGTCCTGGAACTCGCCGAGGAACGCCGGGTAGTCCGGGATGGTGATCGCGATCCCCTGGCCGCCGTCCACCCACGTGCTCAGGGCCGCGATCGAAGCGAGCGTGAACGTCACGGCGAGCGTCAGCAGGGCGAAGATCTCGCCGCGCAGCGAGCCGAGCCGGAACGCGAGCGCCCCGATGGCCGCGCCGAGCCCGGCCGCCATCAGGCCCGCGATCGGGATCGTCAGGAAGTAGTTGACGCCCTCGCGCGTCACGAGGTCGCCGGCCGTGTAGACGCCGAGGCCGTAGAAAGCGCCCTGTCCGAAGCTGAAGTAGCCGGTGTAGCCCGAGAGGATGTTCCAGCTGGTCGCCTGCGCGATCCAGAAGAAGACGAAGTAGGCGTAGACCAGGTAAAAGGACGCGAAGCCGGTCGCGTCCTGCAGGTTCGGCACGAAGGCGAGCGCGGCCACGACGGCCAGGATCGCCGCGAGCTGAACCCACCTCACGACGCGCCGAGCCGTCCGAAAAGCCCGTTCGGCCGGAAGAGCAGCGCCAGGATGAGCAGCAGGAAGACGACGAGCGGCGCGCCCTGCGGCGTCCACGCGACGCCGACCAGGCCGGCGACGAGGCCGATGAGGATCCCTGCGCCGACCGCTCCCAGGAGGTTGCCGATGCCGCCGAGGATGACGACGGCGAAGATGAGGCCGACCCACTCGAACGCGAGCTGCGGGAAGACGGCCTGGTTGATGCCGATCAGGACGCCGGCGACGGCCGCCATCGCGGAGGCGAGGCCCGCGGCCAGCATCCCGACGCGGCGCGGGTTCACGCCGAACGCGGCTGCGATCTCGCGGTCGTAGGCGAGTGCGCGCAGCGCCTTCCCGAAGTAGGTCGCGCGCAGGATGACGAAGCTCGCGACCGCGAAGAAGAGCGCCGCGCCGAGCGCCATCAGCTGCGGCACCGGGAAGGCGATGCTGCCGACGAAGATCGCCTCGGACGCGTACCGGTTGTCCTCGCGCGCGATCTGCCGGAAGTCGGCGCTCCAGACGATGTCGATGAGGCGGATCGCGATGATGAAGAGCCCGAAGCTGAGCAGCAGCGAGTTGAACTCGTCGACCTGGAAGCGCTCGATCACCCAGTGGATCGCGACGCCGAGGACGAACATCGACGGTACGAGGATGAACGCGGCCAGCAACGGGTCGGCGCCGGTGGAGGTGGCGACCTGGTAGGTGACGTACGCGCCCAGCAGGATGAGCGCGAAGTGGGCGAGATTGATGACCCTCAGCAGGCCCCACGTCAAGGAGAGGCCCAGCGCCATCACGGCGTAGAGCCCTCCGATCATGACTCCGGAAACCCCGGCCTGCACGTACGTGGTCATCGTCGAATCACGCGACGCTAGCGCCTCTGGCCTCGGGGCGGGAGCCGCCGCAGGCGCGGCGGCTCCCACCCCTTCGGCGCGGTTCTATCCCGCCGGCGGGCCCTGCAGCCTCGCGACCCTGAGGCTCGGCGGCCACACGACGACCCAGCGGCGGTTCTGGATCTGCTTCACGAGGTTCCGCGCGACGGAGAAGTTGTTCAGCGCGGGGTTGAACTTCAGCTTGCCGACGAACGTCGTGTCGGCGCCGTTCGCCTTTAGGTAGTTGCAGACACGCTGGTTGTCCACGCTGCGCGCCCCGCGGACGCCGGCCGTGAGGACCTCCCACGCCGTCCACGACGCCGTTGCCTGCGAGTCGAACACGCGGTAGTTGAGCCCGTTCGCGGCCGCACGCTGCGCGAAGCGGCTGACGATGGTCTGCGCCTTGGTTCCCATGCGCTTCAGCAGCCTGCCGTTCGGCTCGAACAGCGTGATCGAGAGCACGCGGTCGCTGCGGTCGCCGAGCGCGAGGAGCGGCCCGGGCGCTGGGAAGAGCGTGAAGAACTGCGGCGGCTGGTAGTTGAGCTGGTCCATCGCCTGGATCAGGCTGACCGGATCGGTCGCGAGCCCGCTGTTCCAGACGAGATCGGGGTTCGCCGCCCGCACCTGCGCGGCGATCGAGCCCCAGTCCGAAACGGTGGGCGGGTACTTGAGGTCGAGCACGACTTCGAGGCCCATCTTGCGGGCCTGCTCGACCGCGCCGCCCTCGTTCGAGTTCGGCGGTCCGTACGAGATGAAGTTCGTCGAGCCGCCGGTGTTCGTGACGAAGGCGACCGTCTTCGGCGGCCGCCGCTGCGTCTTGAGCGCCGTGAAGACCGTCCTCGGCACCGTGAGGTTTGGCTTGCCGCCCGTCGACCACGTCGGGAACTGGCAGCCGTATGTGAGGGCGTAGGTCAGGACGGCGGTGTGGTTCGGCAGGACGTAGCCGTGCCGCTCGGCCACCGCCTGCGCCGCCACGATGTTCGGCGTCGCATACGGGCCCATGATCAGGTCGACCTGGTCCTGGCTGATCAGCCGCTCGTAGAGCGCCGTGACCTTGGCCGGGTCGGACTCGTCGTCGTAGAGCTTCCACTGGACGGGCCGGCCGAGCAGCCCGCCGTTGGAGTTGATGTACCGGACGTACGCCTCGCCGGCGGCCTTGTGGATGATCCCGGTCGCGGCGAACGAACCGGTCAACGAGAGCGTGCTGCCGACGACGATCGGATCCTGGGCGGCCTTCTTCGCCGATGCCTGCTGGACGCTGCCCGCGATGCTGGCGAGGCCGAGCGCCAGCAGCATGACGGCCACCCTGCGACCGCCCCTTCCGTTGAGAACGCGACGCTGCATGCAATCACCTCCCGAGCGGGATCACCGCTCGAAGCCGTGACCTCTCCCCGCCCGGACTTCGCCTCCTGCCTCGGGAAGGCGGTCGGGGACGACCCGTACCGTATTGCTAAACATCTGCCCTTGTCAAGCAACGTGATTGGCCGCAGAACGGGCTGTTCAAGCGGGTTGCGGCGACCCGCCTGTTCAGAGAGCTTGTACAGACCCAATCCTTCACGGCCTCGCCAGCACCTCGGCCGCGATGCGCTCCGCCCCCGGGAGGAAGGCGTCCTCGAGCGGCGGGCTGTACGGGATCGGGGAGTCGGCGGTCGCGATCCGCCAGGCGTCGTCGAGGTCGCCGAGCCCCTCTTCGGTGACGCGCGCGAGCACCTCTCCGGCCCATCCGCCGGTGAGCGGTCCCTCCTCGACGACCGCCACGCGGTTCGTCTTCGCCACCGACGCCAGGACGGTCTCGAGGTCGAACGGCCGCAGCGTGCGGAGGTCGACGACCTCGGCCGACACGCCCTCCTGGGCGAGCCGGTCGGCCGCGGCGAGGCAGTCGTGCACGCCGTTCATCGCGCTGACGAGCGTCACGTCGTCGCCCTCGCGTACGACCACCGCGCGGCTCAGCTCGAGCGGCTCCGAGCCGTTCACCTCGCCCTTCGTCGAGTAGAGCCGCTTGTGCTCGAAGAAGAGCACGGGGTTGTCGTCGCGGATCGCGGCCTTCAGCAGCCCCTTGGCATCGGCCGGCGTGGACGGCGCGACGATCTTCAGGCCGGTCACGCCCATCACCCACGAGACGGGCATCTGCGAGTGGATCGCGCCGAAGCGTCCGCCCGCCCCGACGACCGAGCGGATCACGAGCGGGCAGCTCTGTCGCTCGCCGGAGAGGAACCAGTACTTCGTCGCCTGGTTGATGAGGCTGTCCATCGACAGCGCCAGGAAGTCGCCGAACATGATCTCGAGCACCGGCCGCAGGCCGTTGAGCGCGGCGCCGTAGGCGGCCCCGGTGAGCGCGAGCTCGGAGATCGGCGTGTCGAAGACGCGCGTCGGGCCGTACTTCTCCGCGAGGCCGGGCGTGACGGCGAAGACCCCGCCCGCGGCGGCGACGTCCTCGCCGAAGAAGATCACGCGCTCGTCGCGCTCGAGCTCCTCGTCGAGCGCGCTGCGGACGGCTTCCCTGAACTCGATCTCGGCCATGCGACTCCTAGGGGACCACCAGTAGGACGGGATGCTCCAACAGATGACGGACTCTTTGCAAGAACCGCGCCGCCTCGGCGCCGTAGACGAGCCGGTGGTCGCACGAGAGCCCGACCTCCATCGTCCGGCGCACGACCAGCTCACCCGACTCCGCGACGACCGCGCGCGGCGCCACCTCGCCGACGGTGAGGATCGCCGCCTGCGGCGGGTTGATGACGGCGTGGAAGCGGCGGACGCCGAACATGCCGAGGTTCGAGACCGTGAAGGTCCCGTCCGCGAGCTCGTCGGCTGTGATCGCCCGGGAGCGGGAGCGGTCCGCCAGGCGCCGCGCCTCCGTCGCGATCTCGAAGACGGACTTGCGGTCCGCGTCGCGGATCGTGGGGACGAGCAGCGCGTCCTCGACGTCGACCGCGATCCCGACGTTGACGCGGCCGTGTCGGAGCGCCCGGCCCGGCTCGTAGGAGGCGTTCAGCGCCGGGAAGTCGCGCAGGGCGAGGGCGACCGCCCGGACGACCAGGTCGTTGAAGGACGGGACCGGCTGCCGGCCCTCTTCCTCGAGCTCGGCCCGCAGCGCCGCGGCCGCCTCCATGTCGATCTCCGCCTCGAGGGTGAACTCGGGGATCGAGGCGCGGGACTCTGCCATCCGCTGCGCGATCGTCCGCTGCGTGGCCGAGTGCGGTACCTCCGTGGTGGCGCCTTTCCCCTCGCCGCCGGCGGCCGGCGCCTCGCCCGCCGCCGCGCGGACGTCGGAGGCGACGATGCGGCCGTTCGGGCCGCTGCCGTCGAGCCCGGCGAGCCCGACGCCGAGCTCGCCCGCGAGCCGCCGCGCGAAGGGCGTGGCGCGGGCGCGACCCGGCTTCGAGGAGCGAGCCTTCCGGGGCTCGCGCGGCGCGGCCTCGGTCTCACCGGCCGGCGCCTGGAGCCGCGGCGCCGGACGCGCGCGACCGGCGCTCCGGATCCGCGCGATCGGCTCGCCGAGCGCGGCCGTCTCGCCCGCCTCGACGACGATCTCCTCGAGCACGCCGTCCGTCTCGGCCTCGTAGACGATCGTCGCCTTGTCCGTCTCGACCTCGACCAGCGGCTCCCCTTTCGCGACCTGCTCACCCGGCTGCTTGAGCCACTGCAGCACCGTCGCCTCCTCCATCGAGTCCGACAGGCGCGGCATCCCGATCTCCAGCAGCTCGACAGCGGGGCTCGCGCTCACTAGCGCCTCCCCAGGACGACCCAGATCGCCCGCACGACCTCGTCGCCGTCGTTGTGCAGGCGGTGGGGGGTGGTCGAGTCGAAGAAGATCGAGTCGCCCGGCGCGAGCACGACGTCCTCGAACCCGACCGTCACGCCCAGCCGGCCGCTGAGCACGAAGCCGAACTCGCGCCCGCTGTGGCGGACGAGCTCGTCCGCCGGCCCGGACTCGCCGCCTGGCGGGTAGACGGTGTAGAGGAACTCGACCTCGCGCTCGCTGTGCGTCGTCAGCCGCTCCCAGCGGACGCCGGACTGCAGGTCGATGACGCTGCGCTCGTCTCCGCGCTGCACGAGTGCGGTGCCCGCCATGCGACCGGTGCGCCGTGCGGCACGGCCGCCGTCGCCGGGTCGAGCTCCGGCCGCGCCGGCAAAGATGTCGTCAAGCGACGCGCCGAGCTCGCTGGCCATGGCGTAGAGCGTCCGGACGGAGGGCTGGATCTTGCCGGTCTCGATCTGGGAGACGAGGCTCGGGGATACGTCGAGGCGGCGGGCGAGCTCGCGGAGGCTCAGGCCGCGCTCGGAGCGCCGCTCGCGGAGGCGCCCGCCGAGCGCGCTGCCGGTTCCCTCGATCGAGCTCCGGGCGGGTCTGGAAGGCGACTGCGCCACGTCAGCGAGCCGGAGCGAACTCCGAGCGCTCGACTGGCTCCGGGAACGGGGCGGCGAGCGCCGCCTCCTCGATCTCCTCCAGCTGGGCCTCGACCTCGCGTCCGGCGGCGTCGAGCTCCTGGCCGGTGACGCCCAGCTCGTCGCGCAGCCTGCCGGCCGCGACGGGGAGCGGATCGCGCTCCTTCCAGCGGTCGAGCTCGCCGGGAGGCCGGTAGGCCCCTGGGTCGCTCCGCGAGTGGCCGACGAAGCGGTATGTGAGCGCCTCGACGAGCTCGGGGCCGCCGCCGGCGCGCACGCGCGCCACCGTCTCCGCGGCGAGCTCGCGGACCGCGAGGACGTCCATGCCGTCGACCTGGGCGGCGTGCACCTCGAGCGCCTCGGCCCGCGCCAGGATGCTGCCCGCCGTCACCGCCGCCATCGGCGTGTACTCGCCGTAGCCGTTGTTCTCGCAGACGAAGACCACGGGCAGCGTCAGCACCTTGGCGAAGTTCAGGCACTCGAAGAAGTACGCCTGGTTCGTCGCCCCGTCGCCGAAGTACGCGACCGCGACGGCGCCGGAGTCGCGCAGCGCCAGCGCGGCGCCCGTGGCGGCCGCGATGCTTCCGCCGACGATCCCGTAGCAGCCCATTACTCCGTGCTCGGGATCGACGACGTTCATCGACCCGGCGCGGCCGCCGTTGACGCCGGTCGCACGGCCGAGGAGCTCGGCGAGCAGCGCCTCCGGGTCGGTGCCCATGGCCAGCAGGTGGCCGTGGCCGCGGTACGTGCAGGCGACACGATCGCCTTCCTCGAGCACGCTTGCGAAGCCGACCGCCACGGCCTCCTGGCCGGAGTAGAGATGTGTCGTGCCGTACACCTCGCCGCGCAGGAAGAGGCTCTGCACGAGGTCCTCGAAGCCGCGGATTAGCAGCATCCGGCGGTAGAGCTCGTGGGCGAGCGGGGCGTCCGTCTTCGTCCGCGCGCCGGCGCGCTGCACGTCGCTCGTTGCCACCTCAGCCCCCGACCTCGACCGGCTCCTCGGCGACGCGGCCGTGCACGAAGTCGGCGCCGCGCACGTAGTTGCGCCCCGCGACGAGCAGCTCGTCGGCCGGGAACCGGGTGATCACGTCGGGGCCGGTGGGCGTCACGACGACCTCCTCCTCGATCCGCGCGGCCGAGCGCCCGTCGCTCGCTGGGCAGTACGTCTCGAGCGCGAAGACCATCCCGACCTCGAGCTCCACCGGCGCGTCGAACGAGTGCAGCCGCGAGATCATCGGCGCCTCGTAGAGCCCGACGCCGAGCCCGTGGCCGAACTGCAGCCCGAAGGCCGCGTGCTCGTCCTTCATGCCGAAGTCGTCCGCGGCCGGCCAGACCTCGGCGATCTGGTCGGTCGTGACACCAGGTCGGACGAGCTCGATCGCGGCGTCGAGCCACTCACGGCACTGCTTGTAGGCGTCGAGCTGGGACGGCGTGGCGTAGCTGATGTTGAACGTGCGGTAGTAGCACGTCCGGTAGCCCATGAACGAGTGGATGATGTCGAAGAACGCCTGGTCGCCCGGCCGCAGCAGGCGGTCGGCGAACGTGTGGGGGTGCGGGTTGCAGCGGTCGCCCGAGATCGCGTTGATCGCCTCGACGTGCTCGGAGCCGAGCTCGAAGAGCACCTTCATCGCGGCCGCGACGACCTCGTTCTCCCTGACCCCGGGCCGGAGCATCCGGTAGATCACTTCGTACACCGCGTCGACGATCCCGGCGGCGTGGTCGAGGAGTGCCAGCTCGTCCTCCGTCTTGATCTTCCTCGCGCTCAGCATCACCGGCTGCGAGTCGGCGACGTGGATGCCATCGGCCTGCAGCGCGAGCAGCGTCGTCGTGTCTGGTACGTCGATGCCGAGCGGCTCGCCGGCCAGGCCCCGCTCGGACAGCTCGCCGTGGATCAGCGCGGCGAGCGCCTGCGGGATGCCGGTCTCGTTGCCCATCGCGCCGCGCATCGGCGACACCCACGCGCGCCAGCTCGACTCGGGAAGCCAGGGGCAGTACAGCTGGTGGTGGCGTGCGGCGGAGCCGAAGTCCCAGAGGATCGGGTCGCCGCCGCGCGGGACGAGCGCGAAGCGGATGTTCTTGTCCCGCTCCCACGTGCCGATCGCCGTACTCGTGACGTAGCGGATGTTGTTCGGGTCGAAGAGCAGCAGGGCGCCGAGGTCGGAAGCCTCGAGCGCCCGCCTTGTGTTCTCGAGGCGCGCTCGACGGAGTCGGTCGAAGTCGACCCGCTGCTCCCAATCGACCGCCATGGTCGCCCCGCGCGACGCAATTCTCATGTTTTCCTCCCGCGGCTCGACGTGTGCAGTGATTCTGCACAAACCGTCGCCTGTGCGTCAACCAGACTAGGCTCTGTGTGGTTTCGTTCAGCCGAGGTTCACAACGGGCGACAGGCGGACAGCACCGGAGGACATCACGGCGGCCGTGGTTGCGAGCTTCGACGGCTGCGAGGACGAGCGGCTGCGCACGCTCGCGCAGAGCTTCGTCCACCACCTCCATGCCTTCGCGGTCGAGGTCGGTCTGACGCAGGAGGAGTGGGAGGACGGGCTCGGGTTGCTGACGGAGACGGGCAGGATCACCGACGAGCGCCGCCAGGAGTTCGTCCTCTGGTCGGATGCGCTCGGCCTCTCGATGCTCGTCGACGCCCTCGCGAACCCCGCGCCCGCGGGTGCCACCGAGTCGACCGTGCTCGGACCCTTCTACGTGCCGGGCGCGCCGCGACGGGAGTACGGCGCCGCGCTCGCGGAACGGCCGGCCGGAGACCCGGCGTGGGTCCACGGGCGCGTGCTCGACCTGGACGGACGGCCGATCGCCGGCGCCGAGCTCGATGTCTGGCAGAACGGGGACGACCGGCTCTACGCCGTCCAGGACCCGGAAGCGCCCGAGGCGCACCTGCGCGGCCGCTTCCGCACGCGGGCGGACGGCTCCTACGCGCTTCGTCGCCGTCCGGCCTGTTCCGTACACGATTCCCGACGACGGGCCGGTCGGCGGAATGCTCGCCCGCACCGGCCGGCATCCCTGGCGGCCGGCGCACATCCACCTGATCGTCCGCGCGCCGGGCTACCGGACCGTGGCGACTCACGTCTTCGACTCGGCCAGCCCGCACCTCGACTCGGACGCCGTCTTCGCGGTGAAGCCGTCCCTCGTCCGGGATTTCGCCCGGCGGCCGGCCGACGACCCGGATCGGCCGCCGAGCGTCGAGGGCGAGTGGTACTCGGTGGAGAACGACGTCGTGCTCGTGTCCGCTCGACGAGCGCTCGTAGCCGGGCGAGCCGAGGCTCGCTGCGGGCGTCGCGTTACGTCACGAAGGGCGGCCGTCCGCTTCTCGCCATGAGCGCATCGTGCACTCCCTGCGCCCGGCGCAACAGCTGATCGACGTTGGCGTCGACCAGGCGTCCCTTCCGCTTGACGAACTGCCCGGCGATGAGCACCGACTCGACGTTGCTCGTGTCCATCGCGAGGACGACCGCTCCGGTCGCGCTGTTGAACGGCGCGACGTTGATCTGGGTCGCGTCGAGCACGACGATGTCCGCCTCCTTCCCCGGCGTGAGCGTCCCGATCTTCTGGCCGAGGCCGTTCGCCTCGGCTCCGCCGATCGTCGCGAGCTTCAGCACGTCGCGCACCGTCAGCAGCTGCTCGCGGTGCTCCTCGAGGCCAGGGTCGGGAATCTCGAAGTGGAACAGGTGCTCCTGGTTCTTGAGCCCCCGCTGCAGCGCAAAGGCGGCGCGCATCTGGGTGAACATGTCGGTCGGCATGTTCGTCTCGACGTCCACGCTGAGGCTCAGCGGGATGCCGCGGTCGAGCGCCGTCTGGATCGGCGGGATGCCGTGCCCCATCTGCATCTCGATCGGGGCGGCAACCGAGAAGAAGCCGCCGGTGTCCTCGATGAGGTCGAACTCCTGCTCGGTGAGCGTGCACGAGTGGATGTACGTCGTGTCGTCACCGAGACCGCGATGCCTGCCGGCCGCCAGCGCGTCGGAGAGTTGCTTCACCCACCCGGGCCCGTCGGCGCCGACGCCCACGTGCACGCTGATCCGCGCCTGCACATCCGGGTGCCGAGCGGTGTTCCACTCGGTGACGGCGAAGGGCACGCCCGCGAACTGCGGGCCGGCGGGCGCGAGGGCCAGCGTCAGCAGCTGGTCCTCCGTCGAGAAGTACTGGTCGCGGAGCCGGAAGATGTCGTTCGGATAGGGGTTCGTCGCCGGATCCGGATGGAAGAAGTTCGGCCCGTACCCGTAGACGGCACGGATGCCCGAGTCCTTCAGCGCCTCGATGACGGCATCGCTGTGCGCCGGTGTCGTGTTGATGTGCGACCAGTCGAGCACCGTGGTCACGCCAGCGTTCATCGCAGACAGCGCCGCGATCAGGTCGCCGAGGTACACCTCCTCGGGCGTGAGCCGCAGGGCGAAGCCCATGAGGATCGACTGTAGGTAGTCGAGCAGTAGGTCGTCGGGGCCGATGCTGCGCAGGAGCCCCTGCCACATGTGCCGGTGCGTGTCGACGAACCCGGGGATGAGGATCTTCCCCGAGCAGTCGACGACCTGGCCGCCGGCGTGGAGGTTCGGCCCGACGGCGACGATCTTGCCGCGCTCGATCAGGACGTCCGCCTTGGCGAAGTCACCGACGGCGTCGTCCAGCGTGAGGACGATCCCGTCGCGAAGAAGGAGCCGATTCGGGTTGTTGTCCTCGCGCGCGGACGATGCAGCGAATGCGGCGGTCGGCGCCACGAGCGTCGCCGCCAGCCCGCCGGCCCCGATCTCGAGGAAGTGGCCGCGGGAGATGCCCGCCCGGCGGGTCTCCTCGGGCTCCCGGTCGTCGAAGGTGTCGGTCATTGCTGGCCTCCGTTCTGTGGTCGTGGACGACCCGTCACGCGGCCGCGCTAATCGTTCAGCCGCACGCCCTTTCGTGCTCGAGCGTCCAATGACACTGCATCGCCGCGTTAGTGACGCTCCACACGGGCGCTACCTAACCACGGCGGTCGCCGGCTGTCAACCGGCCTTGGACCCGCTTTTCGACGGGGGCGAGATGGGACGCCGAGCCGGCCACGCGGCGAAGCCAGACCGTTCATGCACGCTGCACGGAGGCGCGTGGAAAGAGCGCTAGAACATCGAGCCGATGATCTGCGAGAAGCGGATCACCGTCACGGTCTCCTCCTCGGTGACGTCGCGGTTGTAGAGCTGCCCGAGGAAGCGGGTCATCTCGTCGGGCCGGCGGATCTCCGGGTTGTCGTGCTCGATCTCGCGCGGGGAGAGCTCGCGGATCTGCTTCACCTCGACCTTGTCGATCACCGCGTCGAAGATCTTCTCCCGTTGTCCGTAGCGCACGCCGACGAGCACGGTGACGATCATCCCCTTCTTGTACTTCCCGGACTTGTCGCCGAGCCGGATGGTCGCCGTCTTGCGATGCGTGCGCAGCTGGTCCGCGACCAGCGGCGAGTAGAAGTTCAGCGCGAACATCGCCACAGGGCGCCCATCATAAGGCCGCGAGGCGGATGCGAGCCCTCTCCGCCATGTCGCGCTCGCCCCCGTAGGCGAGCAAGCGGGGAGCGTCGTCGAGCGGGAGCCAGCGGGCCTCGGCCACCTCCAGCTCCATCCCGGGCGGCAGCTCCCCGATCCGGCCCGACCGGTAGCGGAGCAGGAAGAAGCTCACGACCTTGAAGACGCGCGCTCCGCCGCGCCGCGTGTACACGTAGCGCACGTCGCCGAGCTTCTCGACGAGCTCGCCGGCGAGCCCCGTCTCCTCGGCCACCTCGCGCACCGCCGTCGATGCACCGGTCTCGCCGGCGTCGATCAGGCCCTTGGGGAGAGCCCAGAGCCCCTGCGGCTTGCCGTTCGGCCTGATCACGGCCAGCCACCAGCGGCCGCGCAGCCGCCGGACGAGCACGCCTCCGGCCGAGAACTCCCGCTCCACAGCCTGTTTGTAACAGAGTGGGTGTTCTCCGCGCACGTTTCTGCTTGCGCATGGCTACGGCATTGATATGATCGCCTGGCACTCGGAAGCAGAGAGTGCCAAGCCGTGTCACAAAGTCTGATAAGGGAGGCATATATGAACCTGCAGCCTCTTGGTGACCGCCTGATCGTGGAGGTGCTCGAGGAGGAGCAGACCACGACGAGCGGCATCGTGCTGCCCGACACCGCGAAGGAGAAGCCGCAGCGCGGCCGTGTCCTCGCCGTCGGTCCCGGCCCTCGTGACGAGGACGGGGAGTACATCAAGATGGACGTCGAGGAGGGTGACGAGGTCATCTTCTCCAAGTACGGCGGGACCGAGATCAAGCTCGGCGACGACGACGTGCTGATCCTGCGCGAGTCCGACATCCTGGCCAAGGTCGTCGGCGACCGCGCTGCGGTCTAAACAAGCACAGCCTAGGAACGACAGGAGGAATCGAAGAGATGGCTCACAAGGAGCTCAAGTTCAGCGAGGATGCGCGGCGCTCGCTCGAGCGCGGCGTCAACGTCCTCGCCGACGCAGTCAAGGTGACGCTCGGGCCGAAGGGCCGCTACGTCGTGCTCGACAAGAAGTTCGGCGCGCCGACGATCACCAACGACGGCGTCACCATCGCCCGCGAGATCGAAGTCGAGGACGTGTTCGAGAACCAGGGCGCGCAGCTCGTCCGCGAAGTCGCCACTGCGACGAACGACGTCGCCGGCGACGGCACGACGACTGCGACCGTGCTCGCGCAGGCGATCGTGCGTGAGGGCCTCAAGAACGTCGCCGCCGGCGCCAATCCGATGGGCCTCAAGCGGGGCATCGAGAAGGCCGTCGAAGCTGTCGTCGAGGACCTGAAGGCGCAGTCGACCGAGATCTCGGGCAAGGAGGACATCGCCCGAGTCGCCACGATCTCGTCGCGCGAGCGCGAGATCGGCGATGTGATCGCCGACTCGATCGACAAGGTCGGCAAGGACGGCGTCGTGAACGTCGAGGAGGGCCAGACGTTCGGCCTCGAGCTCGAGTTCACGGAGGGGATGCAGTTCGACAAGGGCTACCTGTCGCCGTACATGATCACCGACGCCGAGCGCATGGAGGCCGTGCTCGACGACCCGTACATTCTGGTTGCGAACCAGAAGATCGCGGCCGTCAAGGACGTCCTGCCGGTGCTGGAGCAGGTGATCCAGGCCGGCCGCCCGCTGCTGATCGTGGCCGAGGACGTCGAGGGCGAGTCGCTCGCGACGATCGTGGTCAACAAGCTGCGCGGCACCTTCACCGCCGTCGCCGTCAAGGCGCCGGGCTTCGGCGACCGCCGCAAGCGCATGCTCGAGGACATCGCGATCCTCTCGGGCGCCGAGGTGATCACCGAGGAGATGGGTCTCAAGCTCGAGAACACGAAGCTCTCGCAGCTCGGCAAGGCCCGCAAGGTCGTCATCGACAAGGACTCGACGACGATCATCGACGGTGCCGGTGACGCGGAGGCGATCAAGGGCCGGATCAAGCAGCTGAAGTCGGAGATCGAGAACACCGACTCGGACTTCGACCGGGAGAAGCTGCAGGAGCGGCTCGCGAAGCTGGCCGGCGGCGTCGCCGTCGTCAAGGTCGGCGCCGCGACCGAGACGGAGATGAAAGAGAAGAAGCACCGCGTCGAGGACGCGCTCCAGGCCACCCGTGCCGCCCTCGAGGAGGGCATCGTGCCGGGCGGCGGCGTCGCGCTCATGCACGCGATCGACAAGATCGACCTCGAGGCGTTCGAGGGCGACGAGAGAACCGGTGCGTCGATCATCCGCCGCGCGCTCGAGGAGCCGGTCCGCCAGCTCGCCTCGAACGCCGGCCTCGAGGGCTCGGTCGTCGTCAGCCAGGTGCGCGCCGCCAAGAAGGGGCAGGGCCTGAACGTCGAGACCGGCGAGCTCGAGGACCTGGTCAAGGCCGGGATCATCGACCCGACGATGGTGACGCGCTCGGCGCTGCAGAACGCGGCCTCGATCGCGAAGAACATCCTCACGACCGAGGCGATCGTCGCCGAGGCGCCCGAGAAGCAGCCGGCCGGGGCAGGTATGCCCGGCATGGGCGACATGGGCGGCATGATGTAACGAGCCCACGGGCTCGCGCTTGACTTCGGAGGGCCGGCATCGCGCCGGCCCTCCGCTGTTTAGAGGTTCCCCAACAAAAGAGGAAGACCCGGAGGGGGCCGGGTCTTCGGGGGTGGAGCTTGGGGTAGTAGCCCAGGTATCGGGCCGCTTCCCCTTGTCACTTGTCACCCGTTCGGGTGAACCCCTCAGAAGCCGTAGCGCTCTTCCTTGAACGGGTCGGCGTCGTTGTGGTAGCCATAGCGCTCCCAGAAGCCCGGCTTGTCGGACGCCGAGAGCTCGATCCCGCGCAGCCACTTCGCGCTCTTCCAGAAGTACTTGCCCGGAATCACGAGCCGGAGCGGCCAGCCGTGCTCGGGGGCGAGCGGCTCGCCGTTCGCGTG
The DNA here is from genome assembly GCA_963794385.1 of uncultured Gaiellaceae bacterium. Taxonomy (GTDB): domain Bacteria; phylum Actinomycetota; class Thermoleophilia; order Gaiellales; family Gaiellaceae; genus Gaiellasilicea. The sequence goes on from CAWCDT010000010.1 coordinate 148,253, forward strand.
TGTCGCGAGGAGCGCGTGCTCGTCGCGCAGGAACGAGACCGGCACGTTCGCGGTGAAGCCCTGCTCGGAGTGGGCGATCGCGAAGCGCGCGCTCGGCTTCGGGCGCACGATCGCCTCGAGCTCGCGCCAGTGCACACCCGAGAAGGTCATGTCGAACTTCGACCAGCGGGTGACGCAATGGATGTCCTGCGTGTGCTCGGTTTGCGGCAGCGCGTTCAGCTCGTCCCACGAGAGCGAGACCGGGCTCTCGACCTCGCCCGAGACCTCGAGTGTCCAGGTGGCGAGATCGGTCTCGGGGATCGAGCCTGCATGCAGGACGGGCCACTTCTCCGTCAGATACTGGCCGGGCGGCAGGCGGGCCGGGTCGTACCCGGCCTCGATGACCTTCTTCTCCGCCTTCGACCGGAACACCGTCACTACAGTAATCGGAGAGATGCGCGCTGCGTTCCGCCCACGGTCGTACGTTCGGGTCGCCGGCCCCGGTGCCGAGGAGTACCTGAACCGGATGGTCTCGAACGACGTCGCCGCGCTGGGGCCGGGCGAGTCGTGCGAAGCGCTCTTGCTGACGCCGAAGGCGCGGGTGATCGCGCCGCTCGTTGTCCTGCGCCGCGGGCACGAGGACTTCCTGCTCCTGACCGAGCCGGAGCTCGGCGAGCGTGTCCGCGACGAGCTCGTCCGGTCGCGCTTCGCCTCGCGAGCGGAGATCGAGCTCGAGGAGCACACGTCGCACGTCGTCTTCGGCGGAGAGGGCGTCCCGACGAGCGACTACGGCGAGCCGGCCGCCGAGCTCCTCGACGCGGACGTCGACGTCACGGTCTCGTCGGACGAGCTCGAGCTGCTTCGAATCCGGGCGGGGACGCCGGCGTGGGGCAAGGAGATCGACGACCGCGTGCTGCCGGCGGAGGCGGGGCTCACCGAGCGGGCCGTCAGCTTCACGAAGGGCTGCTATCCGGGCCAGGAGCCGATCGCGCGGCTCCACTACCGCGGCCACGCGAACCGCGGCCTGCGCGTGCTGACGCTGGATCAGCTCCCCGAGCCCGAGACGGAGATCGTCTACGAGGGCAAGCTCGTCGGCCGGATCACGAGCGCTGCGTCAGCCGGGGACGGCGCCGTCGCGCTGGGCTACGTGCGCCGCGAGGTGCCTGCAGACGCTGAGCTCGCCGTCGGCCGCTCCACCGCCGCGCCGCTACACTGACCGAACCCCAGGCGCCCGTAGCTCAGGGGATAGAGCGCTGCCCTGCGGAGGCAGAGGTCGCAAGTTCGAATCTTGCCGGGCGCATACGCGACGCTCGCATGCGTCAGTTTTGCGGGAGACTGCCCGAAGGCGGCATGCCTAGTGCTGCGGCTCGTCGGGGATGTGTACGAGGTCGAGGAGGGCCCGGATTTCGATGTCCTCCTGCGCCGGGTGGCGCATGTGCCGGTGCTCGTTGATGCGGTAGCTGTTGCGGCGACCGTGGCGCTTGCGCTCGACGTATCCCGCCTCGACGAGGTCGGCGAGGATGCGTTGCGCGGCTCGCTCGGTGATCCCGACCTGCTCGGCAACGTCTCGAAGCCTGGCGTCTGGGGCGCGGGCGATGGAGAGGAGCACCTGCGTGTGGTTGGTGAGGAAGCGCCAGGGCTGCGCGTCAGGGCTTGACATAGCCGCTATAGATGTCGTATTTTATCTGTCGTGACTTTTCTGATGTGATTCGAGTATCGCGGAAGCGTTGTCGTACGTTAGCAGTGCGAGAGGAGGGAGCGATGGCGGAGCCGCTGCGGATCAGGTTTGACGAGGAACGCCACGCGGTGGCCCTTGCGGACGAGCTCGCAGGGCTGGCGCCAATCGAGGTCAGCCGCGACAGTCATGCGTGGGAAGTCTCGATCGACGACCTTCAGACCAAAGGTTTTCTCGTCAGCACGCTCGACGCGGTCCGTCGTACCCTGAGCGGTCAGCCGTCGGCCACTGCGGAGGTCGTCCTCGACGGGGACACGTACCAGATGCGCGGGGAATAAGCCTGACTTCTTGCCGCCGCGGAACTTGACGCGGCCGTAGACGAACGCCTCCGTCGTGCGGGGGAGGTCGATCGCTCATACGCTCTTCCGCGTGCGTCGATTCGGGGCGCGACGGGAAGTGAGACGGTGATGGAGACGACGGCGCGCACCACCGTCCACGAGCTCGGGCTCGTGGCGGCCGGGCCGGACGGCGCTTGCCGCGACGTGCGCGTCGAGTACGTGGCCGATGCGCCCGCGCGCGAGCTGCTGGACGCGCTCGCGGACGAGCTGGGGCTCGACGGTGAACCCGCCGCCCGGCGCGCCGGCGAGGAGCTGCCGGCGGAGGCGCCGGCGGCCGAGCTCGCTCTTCGGCACGGCGACGAGATCAGGTTCGGCGACGACACGCCGGCGCCGCCGACGATACCGGCGGTTGCGGAGCTGGTCGTGACCGGCGGGCCGCAGGCCGGCCGCCGGGTGCCGCTACCTCCGGGCGTCCACCGCGTCGGCCGCGAAGCGTCGATCGCGATCGAGGATCCGTCGCTCTCTGCGCAGCATCTGGTGCTCACGATCGGGGCCGACGGCTCGGCCACGGTCGCGGACGCGGGCTCCCGCAACGGCACGCTCGTCGAAGGCGTCACCCTTCCCGCATCCGAGGAGCGGGAGCTCCATGCGGGCGAGCACGTCCAGGCGGGCCGGACGCTGCTAGCCGTCGAGCGGCCGGAGGGCGAGGTGCCCGACGCGCCGTCAGACCGCTCGGGCAGGGTCCCGTTCAACCGTCCGCCGCGCGTCCAGCGGCCGCTCGAGGCCACGACCCGGCCGTTTCCCGCCCCGCCCGGCGATCCGCAGCGATCGCGGCTCCCACTCGGTGCGTCGCTGATCCCGCTGGCGCTCGGGATCGTGCTCTACGCGGTCACGAAGCTGCCGACGATGCTCCTCTTCTCGCTCCTCTCTCCGGTGATGGCGCTTTCCACGTACATCGAGGACCGGCGCAGCGGGCGGAAGGGCTTCGAGAAGCACACCGCGGGAGTACCGCGCGCCGGCTCGGGGCCCTGCGCGACGAGCTCGAGGCCGAGCGGCGCGACGAGGTCGGCCGGCGGCGACGAGCGGCGCCGTCCGCCGCCGGAGCTGCTGCGGCGGGCGCGCACGGCTCGAGCCGGCGCTCTGGGAGCGGCGGCCGGACGACCAGGACTTCCTCGAGCTGCGGGTCGGGAGCGCCGACCTCGCCGTCGCTCCTGACGGTGCGGCTCGACCCCGGCGGCAGCGAGGCGCTGCGGGCGCGAGGTGGAGGAGCTGGCCGACTGGTACGCGACGGTGCCCGTCGGTTCCGGTGACCGCTGCCGCTCGCCGAGCTCGGCGGTCGTCGGGCTCTGCGGCCCGCGCGAGCGGGTCGAGGCGCTCGCGCCGCTGGCTCGTCGCGCAGGCGGCCGTCGCTCCACTCGCCCGCGCGAGCTGGCGATCGCCGCCGCGGTCGCGCCGGGCCGGCTCGAGGACTGGGACTGGCTGAAGTGGCTGCCGCACGCCGACGCCGGAGCCGGCGGCCCGCTCGCGCTCCGCCTCGCCGTCGGAGCCGGCAGGGCGCGCGGACGCTGCTCGAGGAAGTCGGCGCGGCTGGTCGCGGCACGGCAGCGCGGACGCCGGAGAGCTCCTACGGCGGCGCCGCGCGCGCGCGGCCGGCCGCACGTCCTGCTGCTGCTCGACGAGGAGCGTCGCGCCCGAGCGGGCGCTCGTCGCGCGAGGTGCTGGCCGAGCGGCGGCGAGCACGGCGTCTCCGTGCTCTGGCTCGGCCGCGAGCGGCGCGACCTGCCGGGCGAGTGCGCCGGCGATCGTCGAGCTCGAGCACGGACTCGGCGCGGCTGGCCGTGCACGGACGCGCGCGCCGGGCCGAGACGTCGGCGACGTCTCCGCCGACGGTCTCGACGTCGAGCTCGCGCGCGGAGCTCGCCCTCGCGCTCGCGCCGCGTCCGCGACACCGGCGCCGCGCGCGGCGGACGGGGTCCCGGACCGCATCGGGCTGCTCGACCTGCTCGAGCGCCGAGGAGCGTCGACGCCGGCGTGGGTCGCGGCGCGCTGGGCGGCAGGCGGCGACGGGCTCGGCGCCGTCGTCGGCGCGGCGGCCGGCGGGCCGTTCTCGCGTCGACCTGCGCGCGCGACGGCCCGCACGGCGCTCGTCGCCGGGCACGACGGGCGCCGGGCAAGAGCGAGCTGCTGCAGACGCTGATCGCCTCGCTGGCGCGTCTCGCACCCGCCCGACCGGCTCACGTTCCTGCTCGTCGACTACAAGGGCGGCGCCGCGTTCAAGGACTGCGTCGCGCCTGCCGCACACGGTCGGGCTCGTCACCGACCTCGACGGGCACCTCGACGCAGCGCGCGCTCGCCTCGCTGAACGCGGAGCTGCAGCGGCGCGAGCGGATCCTCCGCGACGCGGGCGCAAAGGACCTCGCCGACATGGAGCGCGCGCGACGCCGACGGCCGCGCCGCCGAGCCTCGCTGATCGTGATCGACGAGTTCGCGACGCTCGCCAAGGAGGTGCCGGAGTTCGTCGAGGGCGTCGTCGACGTCGCGCAGCGCGGCCGCAGCCTCGGCGTCCACCTGCTGCTCGCGACGCAGCGGCCCGGGCGGCGTCGTCAGCGAGAACATCCGCGCCAACACGAACCTGCGGGTCGCGCTGCGCGTGAACGAGGCGGCCGAGAGTCGACCGACGTGATCGGCGTGCCCGACGCGGCGCGGATCCCGCGCGGCCGGCCCGGGCGCGCCTACGCGCGCACCGGCCACGGCGAGCTCGCGGAGCTGCAGACGGCGTACGTCGGCGGCGGCCGGCCGGACGGCGATCGAGCGCGGCGGTCGTCGTCGCGGCCGTTCCGGTTCGGCAGCGCGCGCGCCGAGTCGCCGGCGCGGCGCAGGACGACGCCGAGACCGACCTCGCGCGCGCTCGTCGATGCGTGCGCGGCCGCGGCGCGGGCGGCCGGCGATCGAGCCGCCGCCGTCGCCGTGGCTGCCGCCGCTCGACGCCGATGCTCCCGCTCGACGCGCTCCCGGAGCCGGAGACGCGACGTCGAGTCGCCGTGCGTCGGCCTCGCTCGACGAGCCGCAGCAGCCAGCGGCAGCGCCCGCTCGACGCTCGACCTCGAGCAGGAGGGCAGCGTCCTCGTCTACGGGACGAGCGGCGCGCGGCAAGACGGCGTTCCTGCGCACGCTCGCGCTCGCGCTCGCGGAGCGGTCGTCGCCGGACGAGCTCCACGTCTACGGGCTCGACTTCGCGACCCGCGGGCTGGCGCCGCTCGAGGCGCTCCCGCACATGCGGCGCGGTCATCGGCGGCGAGGACGAGGAGCGCACCGAGCGGCTCTTCTCGCTGCTCCGCAAGACGCTCGAGCGCCGCAAGCTGCTGCTCGCGCAGGCGCGGCGTCTTCACGCTCTCCGACTACCGCCGCCTGCCGGCCGCGCGAGCCGTTGCCGCGCATCCTCGTGCTGCTCGACGGCTACGCGGGCTTCGCCGCCGCCTTCGAGCGCGTGAACCTCGGCGAGCTCGTCGACGCGCTGCCGCGGCTCGTCGGCCGAGGGCCGCCCGCTCGGCGTGCACTTCGCGATCACGGCCGACCGCCGCGGCGCGGTGCCGAACGCGCTGGCCGGGCATCGTCCCGGCGAAGGTCGTGCTGCGGATGGCGGACGAGGACGAGTTCGCCGCGCTCGGCGTGCCGCCGAAGGCCGTGCGCGGCGCGCAGCTCCCGCCGGGCCGCGGCTTCCTGCCCGGCGGGCACCGAGCTCCAGGTCGCCTGGCACGGCGACCTCGCCGCGAGCGCAGGCGCCGCGCTCGCCGAAGCGGCTACGCGAACGGCGAGCCGGTGCAGGCGATCGAGCCGCTCGCCGACGCACGTCGCGCCGCGCCTCGCTGCCGGGCCCGACCGCGCCGTGGACGGCCGTGATCGGTCTCGGCGACGCCGAGCTCGAGCCGGTCGACGGTCGACCTCGCCGACCGCCACTTCCTCGTCACCGGCCCGTACCGAAGCGGGCGCTCGACCGCGCTGCGCGACGCTCGTCGAGTCGCTCCGCGGCGTCGACGCCCGGACCTCGAGCTGCACCTGCTCGCGCCGCGGCGCACGTCCGTTGACGGAGCTGGACGGCTGGACGACGGTCGCGCAGGGCGTCGAGCGCTGCGAGGAGGCGGCGCTGCGGCTCGGCGAGCTCGCGGCCGGGACGCCGGCCGGGCCGGTCGCTCGTCGTGATCGACGACGGGGACGAGCTGGCGGAGGCGCTCGGGGCGGCGCCGCTCGAGACCGTCGTGCGCCGCGGGCGCGACCTGCACGCTCCGCGTGGTCGCCGCCGCCGAGCGCCAGGCCGCGCAGCGTGCGTTCGGCGGCTGGCTCCGCGAGCTGCGCAAGGACGCAGCACGGGCTGCTGCTCGCCCCGGACCTCGACGTGGACGGCGACATCCTCGGCACGCGCCTGCCGCGCCGCTCGAGCCCGGTCTTCCCGCCCGGACGCGGCTATCTCGTCGAGCGCGGCACGGTCGAGCTCGTGCAGGTCGCCGAGTAACGAGGCTCAGCAGCCGGGGTAGCCCGCCTCGCGAACCTCCTCGCTCGCGGCGGCCAGGCGGGCCCGGACGTCGTTCGAGAACGCGGCGTTGCCTCGGTACTCGTCGAAGCGGGCTCTCGTCCGGGGCGGGAGCTCGCGGTAGGGGACCATCCGGCCCTGCGCGTCGAAGAGGCGGGTCCGGTCGGCCGGGGTGAAGAACTCCTCGAGCACTCGTCCTGGGTTCCGAGCTCGCCGCGGTCGATAGGCATCGGCCAGCACGGCGGCCTGGGCCGCGTTCTCCGCTTCCGTCCTGCAGGCTGCGAGCGCCTCGTCGTTGTCGTCGCCGCCGCAGCCGCCGAGGGCGAGGGTCGCGGCGGCGAGGAGCGCCGCGCCTGTGCCGGCTCTCACCGACTTCGCTTCCTGGATCGCCTCGCGGATGACGCGGCTCACGTCGGGATCGTTGTTCATCCACTCCTCGAAGCGGCCGCGGGCGATGCCGTCGAGCTCGTTGTACGGGACGAGCCGGCCGTCCTCGACGAGCCCGAGCTCCTCGGCGCCGCCCAGGTCGATCAGGCCGTTGTCGGCATAGCCCTGCACGATCGAGGCGGTGAGCCCGTTCTCGAGGATCGCGTGCGCGCGGTTGTTGTCGCGCACCAGCTCCTCCTCGGACGGTGCCAGGCTCGCTCCCAGCGCGTCGACGCCGTGGTCGACGACGATGCCGACCCCGGGCGGAAGCTTGGCGAGGCTGACGACGTCGTTGACGAACCCGACGATCATCTTCGCCTGCGCGTCGGCCTCCTCGAAGTCCTCGACCCGGTTGACGTCGCCGGCCTCCAGCAGCAGCTCGTTGAACGACCCGGCCCGATGCGCCCAGCTGAAGTCGCCGCCGAAGGTCCGGCGCGGTCTCGGTCCCGGCGAGGATCGTCGCGGCCTGGTAGCGGGCGGCGTCGCCGAGGAAGGCACGGCCGGCCTCGTCACGGTCCGTGATCGCCGCCAGCACGTCGACGAGCTCCTGGCGGGAGAGGTGGATGCGGTGGTCCTCCGACGTGTCGACGTAGCCCGCGCGGCCGCCGTCGAGGTCGGTGGGGTGCTGGACCGCGGCCGCCTGGAAGTAGAGCGCCTCGAGATGGTGGTCGCCGAGGTCTCGCGCGAGCGCGTCGGTGACGCCGTCGAGGTCGCGGTCGCCGTTCACGACGCGGTCGAGCACGTCGAGCGTGAGGAGATTGCCCTTGTCGACCGCTGCGGTGTCGCGCGGATCGGCGAACAGCTCGTCGGCGGCCGCGTTGTACGCGCGACCGAAGGCGGCTCCGTCGTCCTCGAAGTCGCCGTAGTCGAAGAGCAGGCGGACCGGGTTCGTGACCTCATGCTGCTGGCCGAACATGGTCCCACGGCTCGACGCCCTCCAGCGAGGTCGTGAGCGCCTCGCGCGCGGCCTCGGGATTGCGCGCGAGCGCGTTGAGGACGAGCTCCTTCGGGTCATAGGGGAGGCCGTCCTCGCCCTCGCTCCAGTAGCGACCGAGCGAATACGGCGTCGCCCTGGGGCTCCTAGGCCAGCACGCCGGCGCTGTCGTAGCGCGAGTGCTCGACGATCCTGTCGACGACGCCGGTGCGGAAGCACTCGAGCAGGAAGCGGGTGCCGAAGACGCCGGTGTGGAGGAGCTGCGCGGTCGCCCAGGTGTCCTCGTCGTGCGCGATCTCGTCCTCGACCGTGCGCGAGAGCCGGCCGCTGTAGGTGGCGTTGGCCAGCGCGAGCGCGAAGGGCGCGAGCAGGTCCCCGACGGGGTCGTGCTCGAGCTCCTGACCGCGCCCACTCGATACGCGACGTCGTGGAGGACGTGCGGGTCGACGGTCATGCTCATCCCGCCGCCGATCACGTGCGACCACTCGACCGCCTGGATCACCCGCGGCACCTCGACGAGGTTCTCGGCGCCGAAGCGGTCGACGAACGCGGCCGAGAAGGCGTCGAGCTCGTCGCCGTGCGCGTTCTCCTGCGACGCGTGCAGGATCTGGGCCAGCTCGAAGAGCTCCTCCGGGTCCTTGAAGCGGTCGCGGTACATCGCACCGATGTAGGCGCCGGCGGCCTCGGCCTGGTCGACGTCCGCGTAGCGCAGCAGCGAGCCGTCCTTCATCCAGGCGAGGAACTCGCGCAGCTGGGTACCCTCGAGCTCGCGGCCGCTCGACAGCTGATCGGCGATCTCCGCCCAGAGCGCGCGGCGCTCCAGCTCGACGGCGTCCTCGTTCAGGATCGGCGCGAGGCTCTCGGAGCCGCGAGGAGGCGGACGCGATCCCGGCCTGCACCTCGCCGGCGACACCAGCGGGCATCTCCGGCAGCGCGAGGGAGCCGAGCGAGCTCGCGGCCAGCGAGACCTCCGCCGAGCCGTCGCGGATGCGGGACGCGCCGCGGCGCAGGTCGGTGGGATCGATGACGATGCGCGGGGCTCATCAGCTTCTCGTCGCCGCCCGCTGCGCCCGCGCGGCTTCCAGCTCGCGCGCGCATCTCCTCGAGCCGGCGCAGCCGGTCCGCCTGCGCCTGCTCGACCTCGGCGGCCGAGCGCTCGAGCAGGTCGGCGAGGCTCTGCAGGCTGTCCGCGGCGGCCGTGACGGCCCGCCCGCTCGCCGTCGCAGCGGCGCGGAAGCGGTTCCCGGCCGGCCCTTCGAAGGTCATCGACGAGACGGCGCTGCCGATGTCGGCGTCGACCTGCGAGATCTGCTCGGCCGACCGGCGCAGCGAGCTCGCGAGCGCGCGCATGCCGGCCGGGTCGCCGACGACGGGAGGCAGCCAGACCGGGCCGGGCATCAGCCGTCATCCCCGCGCGACCAGAACGGCTCCGTCTTCCGAGCAGGAAGCGGCCGATCTGGCCTGCCTCGAGGCCCGGCTGGAGCGGCAGCAGCGCCAGCCGCTCGACGCCCGCCTCGCGCGCGGCCTCGGCGGCGGCCTCGATCACCGCCTCCGCGTCGGCGCCGGCGTCCAGCTCGAGCCCGATCACGTGCTCGGGCTCCGCTCCCGGCCGGCGAACGAGCAACGCGCGATAGGCCGCCCGCACCTCCGGCCGCTCCTCCGCGAAGCGAGCGATCGCCTCCAGCAGCGCCGTCGGCTCCTCCCTGGGCTCGCCGATCAGGAACTCGGCCTCGGAGTCGCGGGGCTCGGCGGTGGCGAGGCCGGCGAGCTGCTCGGGCGTCAGCGGGAGGCCGAGCTCGCCGCCGGGATTGACGGCGACGCCGACGTCGTCGGGGGCGACGGCCGCGAGGGCGCGCCCGGGCAGGCGCAGGTAGCCGCCACCTTCCGGCCGGAAGCGGCTGAGCTGCGTCACCGAGGTGAAGACCGGGACGTAGCTGGCCCCGTCGAGCTCGATCACCGGCAGCGCGAGCTGCTCGCCCGCCTGGGCGGTCACGCGGGTCTCCTCGTCCGGCCCGGGCTCGGCGGAGGGGATGAACACGTCGGCGAGCGCGAGCGTGACCAGCAGGTGGTCGAGGTCGCCGTTCTCGCGCGCCGCGAGCAGCGCGTCCTCCAGCGCGTTCTCTGGCCGGAAGGTGAGCGGCTTCATGCGCGACGGTAGGCCGGTGCGGCCGACCGCTCCAGCGCCGCGAGCTGCTCGGGCGACAGCGAATAGAGATCGAGGGAGTCGTCGGCGGGGAGGCGCTCGGAGAGCCGCCGGCCGAGCGCCTGCGCGACGCGGTCCCAGTCGGCAGCCGCTGGGTGCTCCACGCCGAGCGCGAGCTGGGTGCGGCTGGGACCTGTGGCCTCGAGGACGTAGACGGCGGTGACCTCGTCGACCGCCGGGGCCGCATCGGAGATCGCGTCGAGAATCCGGTTCGGCACCGTCGCGGCGGGCCGGAGCTGGAGCTGCGACGGATCGCGCACGGCCAGCGTCGCGACTGCGCCGTCGATCTGCTCCAGGTCGAGCGCGCCGTCGTCCGCAACGAGCTCGAGCTCTCGCCGGCCGAGCTGCCCTCCGAACGGGCCGTGCGGATTGACGATCACCGCGGTGCCGCCCTGCTCGAGCACGAGCGCGCAGAGATCGCTGCCGCGGAGCGAGCCCCAGCGGGAGTCGCCTTCGGCCCAGTTCGCGAAGGCGTCGACGTCCGTGAACGCGAGTGCGACCGGCGAGCCGTCGCGTGCCTCCACTGCCGCGACCTGGCTCTCACCGTCGGCTCCGCGTGTCGGCACCAGGACCTCGGCCCGCGCGAAGGCGCGGTAGACCGCGCGCCGCGCGTCCGGATCGTCCGTCTCCGACGCGCGCCGCATCGCGTCGAGCAGCTCGTTCTAGTGGCCGCCTTTCGCTCCGCCGGCACGGGGTCAGTGACAGTCGGGCTCCGCGAAAGGCCGCCGTCGCCGCTCGCGCCGCTCCAGCCGGCGGCCCGTACACCGTCTGTGCCCCGGCCTACGCAGCGCGAGCGGCGCCCAGGAACGTGAGGAGGCTCATGCGCCGCTCCCGACGCCGCCCGCCGTGGCCGCCGCTTCGGCCTCGGTGGCGTAGAGCTCGCCCACCGCAACCAGGCCGCCGGCGCCGTCGAGCACGTTGACGTGGAGCGGCAGCTCTGTCGGCGGCTGGAGCGAGTCGCCTTCGTAGCGGGGCCGGAGCACGAGCTCGGCCGCGCCGTCCGGAGCCGGTGGGTCGAGGCGCACGCGGTAGGCGCCGCGCTCGGCCGGCGCGAGCAGGTGGACGGCGCGCGGCACCGACCACGCGGTCAACTCCTCGGAGCCGAGGTAGAAGTCGGGTTCGCCGCTCGTCATCTCATGGTTGCGGATTCATGCCCTCGACGCCGATCAGATCGATCTGCGACTCGGGGTCGGGGACGAGGATCTCGGGCCAGCCGCCGGGCTGTCCGTCGAGCTCGAGCGCGCGGCGCACCCTGATCCCGTCGGTGTTGCGCAGCACGCCCTTCGCTGAGGAAGCGGGCCGGGTTCCCGTCGGGACCGGTCGGGAGCCCGAGCGCGGCCCGCGGGTTGTCGAGGTCGCGCGGGTCGACGTGGGTCCACGAGTGGCCCCACGGCCCCGAGCCGCTCGGGACCGAGGAGACTCCGTCCGGTCCCACCTTGCCTTCGACGAGCCGGAGGCCGTGCGCCTCCTCGTTCGAGCCGTGGAAGCGCCAGACGCGCATGCCCGGCTTGGCCGGCGGCAGGGCGTCCAGCGTCCGCTCGAGGGAACGGGCGCCGGTCGTGGCGCGTTGGAGCGCCGTCGCGCCCTGGGCGCCGCGCACGCCGGCCGCGGCGCCGCCGGAGAGGATCGTGGCCGCCGCGGCGGGAGCGAGGTTGCCGAGCCAGTACGACAGACCTCGCTCCTCGAGGGCCTCGAGGTTGAGCATCGCCTTGCCGAACTCGAGCGGGTGGGTGACGCCGTAGGCGAGGCCGTGGCCGAGGTTCTCCCAGTTCTCGGTCCAGTCGTCGCTGAACGGCGTCAGGTGATAGAGCATCACGGCCGGTTCCTTGATCGCGTCCCACGCGCCTTCGAAGAAGTCGCCGACGTCGTCGAAGAATCCGGCGAGGCCGCCCGGATTCTCCTCGTCGTGCACCTCCTGCGCGTAGTCGCGCGCGAGGTCGGCGAGCGCCGGCCCGGCGTACCGCGTGAGCAGGCCGCTCGCGTACGCGGCCTTGAACTCCGTCAGCTCCGCCCCCTCGAGATCCTGGCCGGCGATCAGCTTGTCGGCGATCTGGGCCCAGAACGCCCGCACGCGGAGCTCCTTGGCCGTGTCCACGAACGGCTGCGGGAAGCCGGCGAGCTCGGACGCGACCTCGGCCAGCGCCGCCGCGACGTGCTCCGCGACTCCCGGTGGCATCTCCGGGAGCGCGTGACCGCGCACCCGCGAGGCGAGCTGCGAGAACGCCTGGCCCGCGTCGCCGAGCACTCCGGACGCGCTGCGGACGCCTGCGATATCGACCACGATCGTCCCGACGCTGCCTCCGGAGCTCCGTGCCAGCATCAGCGCGCCGCCCTCTGCGCCGCCGCCCTCTGCGCCGCCAGCTCCCGCCGGAGCTCTTCGAGCTTCCGCTCGCGTTCACGCTGCGCCTGCTCGACCTCGCTCGCCGAGCGGTCGAGAAGTGACGCGACGGAGAGGAGGCGGTCGGCGAGACGTCCCGCACTACGGGTGCGGGACGTCAGCGTGGCGTCGATCCGGTCGGCTGCCGGGCCGTAGAACGCGAGCCCGTCCATCGTCGCGGCAGCATCCGCCGCGACGACGGCGGTCGCCGCGGCGTCCTCGCGCAGCGACGACGGCGAGAGCGCGCATGCCCGCCGGATCGCCGATGACCGGCGGCAATGAGATGTCGAACGGCACCCGGCCCCCTACGGGCCGGCTGCTACGTGCCGGCCTGCGTCAGCGCGTCGTGGCGGCGATGCACCTCGGCGCTCGACTGCTGAAGCGCCGCCTCGAGCCGCCGCAACGTCGGCGCGAACTCGCTCTCCCAGGCGGAGCGGAAGCGATCGGCCGCCGGGCCCTTCCACCACGTGTTGTTGACCTGCCCGCTGATCGCGGCGGTCAGCTGCGCGACGGTCTGGCTCTCACGCGTGAAGCTCTGCCCCAACTGCTGGAGCTGCCCCATCTCTGCGCCAATGGTGCTCATGCGCACTCCTCTCGTGCGGTCGGTACAAACGGGTCGAGGTTCCTTTTCCGAAAACCGGGTCAGTCGAAACGGCTTCGGTGTAAAAGCCGTGTAAGACGATCGTGCGCGGGCGTTTGCATTGACCGCGAGGCGGTTACCTCCACAGCGAACGGCGTGATGAGCCTCATCATGGACGACGACCTTGATCGAGCGGGCCCGCTCGGTCGCTCGTGTGCCGCCGCGCGCGGCGGCCGCCGTGCTCGTGGGCGCGCTCTGCTTCCTCGCCGCCTTCGCCGCCGGTCGAGCGACCGGCGCCGACGAGCCCGCCGCGGCGCCGTCGCTGACCCCGGTCGCCGTCGCGAATGCCGGCCTCGCGCTGCCGCAGCTCTCGGAAGCGGAGGCGCTTCCCGAGCTGGCGCCGCCCGTGCGCCGCGCCCGGCCGGCCCCGCGGCCCGTCGTCCGGCCGCGGCCCGTCTCGCGGCCACGCCGCGACGGCCGCCCCGCCCGAAGCCCGCGGCGCGGCGTCCAGCGCCCGCGACCCCCGCGACCCGTCGTGATCGTCGGCAGTGGCTAGACGGACCGTGCTCGTCGTCCTGCTGGCGGCCGCGGCGCTGTCGGCGTCACCGACCGCATCGGCCGCCTGCTCGCGCTGGGCATCCGAGCGGGGCAGCGACCGCGCGCGCGGCACCGCCGAGGCGCCCTTCCGCACCGTGACGAGGCTGCTGCGCGCCCTGCCGGCGGGTGGGACGGGCTGCCTCGCGCGCGGCTCGGTGTTCCGCGAGCGCGTCTTCCTCCGCCGGCGTGCGACCCTGAGGTCGAGCGGCGGTCGCGCCACGATTCTCGGCGGGGTCGTCTTCACCGCTCGCGCGCGGGGCGCCGCCGTTCGAGGGCTCAGGATCATCGGCCGCGGACGAGGCAGGGCCGCCGTGTTCGTCCAGGCGGACCGCGCCAGGATCGTCGGCAACGACATCAGCGGCCGCTATCGCGACCGCAACCTTCCGTGTGTCCTGCTCGACGGCGTGCACGGCGTCGTCGTCGAGGCCAACCGCGTCCACGACTGCACCCGGACGGGTCGGCGCGACCTCTACTCGGCGGGGATCCACGTCGCCTCCGCGGTCCGGGCTCGCGTCGTCCACAACGTGGTCTTCCACACGCTCGGCGACGGCATCGCGCTCGGGCCGAACGCGCAGCGCACGCGCGTCGCCCGGAATCTCGTCGACGGCAACGTGTCCGGGATCTACATCGGCGGCAACGCACGCACCGCGTCGAGCCACAACGTCATCGCGCACAACGTGATCTCGAACTCCGGCCACTGGAACGTCCACTCGGCCTGGGACGGGCGCCTGGGCGGCGGCAACGTCGTCTCCTCGAACTGCCTCTGGAACGGCTTCCGCGGCCACACCGCGGGAGCCGGCTTTGCCGTGCGGGGCAACATCGTCGCCCGGCCCGCGCTACGTCGCCCGGCCGCGGAACTTCACGATGCGCTCGGGCCCGTGCCTGCCGATGCATCCGCACATCGTCGAGACGCGCGTCGCGCCGCTCCCTGCGTTCAGGGTGGCGTACCGCCTGCGGGCGCTGCCGCGCCGGATCCAGGTCGTCGGGTTGACGCTGACCGGACTGAGCCGCGGCGCGCGCGTCGACGTGCGCTGCGCCCGCGGCTGCCGAACGTCCTGGTGGGGACGAGCCCGCTCGGCGACGCTCGACCTGCCGCTCCTGCGCGGTGTGTGGCTGGGCCGCGGCGCGGTCATCGAGGTCCGCGCCCGCAAGCCGTACCGCGCCGGCCACTACGCGCGCGTCACCGTCGTCGGGCTGCCCGGCGGCGTCCGCATCGCCCACGCCTGCACCCCGCCGGCCCGGAAGAATCCTGTGTCCTGCTCGCGCTACCGGTGGAGCCTGATGGTCGGGGCGGGGACGACGATCGCCGGCTACCGGGTCGAGCGGCGGCTCGGCTCCGGCGGAATGGGCGCGGTCTACGAGGCGACCCAGCTCTCGCTCGACCGGGTGGTGGCGCTCAAGGTGCTCTCGCCGACCCTGAGCGCCGACGCCGGCTTCCGGGAGCGCTTCCGCCGCGAGGCGATGCTGCAGGCGGCGCTCGAGCATCCGAACATCGTCCCCGTCTACGAAGCGGGCGAGAGCGACGAGGGCCTCTTCATGGCGATGAGGCTCGTGGAAGGAACCGACCTGAAGCGGCTCGCCGAGGGCGGCGAGCTCGAGCCGGAGCGCGTGCTCGCTCTGCTCGCGCATGTCGCGGCGGCGCTCGACGCCGCCCACAGCGCCGGGCTCGTCCACCGCGACGTGAAGCCGCAGAACGTCCTCGTCGACGGCGACCGCGCCTACCTGGCCGACTTCGGGCTGACGAAGGGCGCCGGCGACCGCGGCACGACGCTGACAGGCCAGTACCTCGGCTCCCTCGACTACACCCCGCCCGAGCAGATCCGCGGTGAGCCCATCGGCCCGGCCGGCGACCTGTATGCGCTCGCGGCTGTGCTCTACGAGGCGCTGACCGGTGAGGTGCCGTTCCCGCACGAGACCGAGGCGGCGGTGCTCTACGCCCACGTTGCGGAGACGCCGCCCAGGCCGAGCGAGCGGCGGCCCGAGCTGCCGCAGGCGCTGGACGCGGTCGTGGCGCGAGGACTGGCGAAGCGGCCCGAGGATCGCTACCGGTCGGCAACGGCGCTTGTCGACGAGGCGCGCCGCGCGCTCGCCTCGCCGCCGGCCGCCGCGATCGCCGCACACGAGAACGGCGGCAGGCGCCGGTTGGGCGAGACGATCTCCGACCCGGCGGTGCTCCGCTCCGCTCCGGTCGTCGACGTCGCCGCGGAGCGGGCGATCCCGTGGCGTGCGATTGCGATCGCGGCGCTCGTGCTCGCGGGCCTCCTGCTCGCCGGCTTCGCGCTCGGCCGGCTGACCCGCGGCGATGAGGAGGAGCGGCGCGGCGTGGCCACGGCGGGCCCGCTCTCCGTGTCGTTCCCGGACGACGAATGGGCGCCGGCGGCCGTGCCCGACATCCCCGGGCTCGGGCTCGAGGGAGCTGTGGCGCTGCGCTCGACCGATGAGGAACGTCCGGGAACCGTCGTCGTGGGGCTCGTTCCTCGAGCACAGGGCGCCGGCCTGCTGCCGCCTGCCCTGCGACGGCAGCTGCGAGGGTCGCCAGCGGCCGACACGGTCCGGGTGGGCCCGGCCGATGGGCTCCTCTACAGCGGGCTGTCCGCGGCGCAAGTCCGCGAGCGTCTCGACCTCCTGCTCGTTCCCACCCGGCGCGGAGCGGCCGCCGTCGCGTGCGTGACACCGCGTGCTCTTCGGGCCGGCGCCGAGCCGGCGAACTGCGGCGAGGTGGCCGCGACGCTGCGGCTGCGCGGGCTGCACGCGCTGCCGCTCCGCGGGCACATGGAGTACACGCACGCGCTCGCCGCAGCGCTGGCACGACTCGACGGCGAGCGCCTCGCCGCCCACCGGCAGCTCGCCGGCGCGGCGACTCGTCCGGAGCAGAGGCGCGCCGCCGCTGGGCTGGCGGGGGCCTACGGAGCCGCGGCGCGCGATGTCCTCCGGATCCACCCGACGCCGTTTGCCCGTCCCTCTCATCTCGCGCTCTACGGTGCGCTCCGGCAGGCACAGCGGCGGAGCTCCGCCTTGTCGGCCGCCGCGCGCAGCGGCGACCAGGGCGTCTACGCGGCCGCGGCGAAGCGGCTCGAGTCGGCGCAGGCGAACGTCGCGGCGTCGATCCGCCGCCTGCAGCGCATCCGCCTTCCGTAGCCCTCACGACCTGGGCCGGCGCTCGGTCTGCCGGTAGGAGTCCGCCGCCGCCACCCGAACGAGCCGTCATGGCCGCCCCGGACCAGCTCACGCTCGCGCGGCACCGTGACCTCGAGGGCCGCGAGCGCCGGCCGTACATCCGCTGGACGCTGCTCTCGCTGATCGGGCTCGTCTCCCTGCTCGGCCTCGCGAACGTGTTCGGACAGCGGCCGCACACGGACACGGTTGCTGCCGACGGGATCGAGCTGGAGGTCTACTCGCCCGAGCGACTCCGCAGCGGCCTCTTCTTCATGTCGCGCTTCACGATCCGCGCGGAGGAGGAGATCGAGGCGGCGACGCTCGTGCTCGACCCCGGCTGGCTCGAGGGGATCACGCTCAACTCGCTCGTGCCGTCGCCGGTCGGCGAGGCGAACCGCAACGGGAGGATCGCGTTCGATCTCGGCCGCGTGCCCGCAGGGACGAAGCACGTGTTCTTCCTCCACTTCCAGGTCAACCCGACCGAGATCGGCCGGCGCCCGCAAGACGTTGCGCTCTACGACGGCGAGTCGCCCCTGCTCGAAGTCGACCGCATGGTGACCATCTTCCCCTGATGGACCTCGTCGTTCGCGCCGTCATCGCCTTCGCATTCGTCTACCTGTTGACGCGGGTGATCGGGCGGCGCGAGCTCTCGTCGTTGCAGCCGTTCGACCTGATCGTGCTCGTGATGATCGGAGACCTCGTCCAGCAGGGCGTGACGCAGAACGACTTCTCCGTCACTGGGGCCATTCTCGTCGGCGGCACGATCGGCCTGATGAGCGTCGGCGTCTCGTACCTCAACTTCCGCTTCCCGCGCCTGCGACCGGCGCTCGAGGGGGAGCCGGTGATCGTCGTCGAGGACGGCAAGCCGATCGAGCGCAATCTGCGCCGCAACCGGATCACGGTCGAGGAGCTCGCGGCCGCGGCCCGTCAGCAGCAGATCGGCTCGCTCGCCGACGTCCGCTGGGGAGTGCTGGAGACGAACGGGCAGCTCAGCTTCATTCCGAAGGGATCCTGATCACCTTCCCGGGATTCAGGATCCCGTTGGGGTCGAACATGTCCTTGAGGGCCCGGAACCACGGCTGCAGGTCGCCGTGCTCCCGCTCGAGGTAGCCGAGCTTCCCGAGGCCGACCCCGTGCTCGCCGGTGCACGTACCGCCGCGCTCGAGGGCCCAGTCGACGATCTCGCCATTCAGGCGCTTCGCCGCCGCGAGCTCCCGCGGGTCATCGGGATCGAGCATGAAGAGGACGTGGTAATTGGCGTCGCCCGCGTGCGCGACGATCGACGCCGCGAGGCCGAGCTCGTCCACGAGCGCGCGGGCATGGGCGACAGCGGGTGCGAGCTGAGAGAGCGGCACGCAGACGTCCGTCGACATGTGCAGCTTCCCCGGTGACCCCGCCAGAAGCGCGAAGAGGACGTGGTGCCGTGCCTCCCAGAGGCGGTTGCGTGCTTCCGCGTCGCGTTCGTGCTCGAGCTCCGTGCACCCCTCCCAGCCGGCGACCTCACGGACGGCCTCGAGGTCGCCGGCAACGCCCTCCTCCGATCCGGCCAGCTCGACGAAGAGACTCGGAGCCTCGGCGTAGGCCGTGCCCTTGTATCCGTTGACCGCCCGGACGGTCTCGGCGTCCAGCAGCTCGACCCGGCTGGCCGTGACGCCCGCGCCGATGATCGCGGTCGCCGCTCTGCAGGCTGCGTCGAGCGAGGGGAACGCGGCGCGGACGGCGATCGCATGCTCGGGCAGGCCGTGGAGGCGCAGGGTCAGCTCCGTGATCACGCCGAGCGTTCCCTCCGAGCCTACGAAGAGGGAGCGGACGTCATAGCCGGCCGAGGTCTTGACGGTCTGCGAGCCGGGGCGGATCACGCTGCCGTCCGCGAGCACTACTTCCAGCGCGAGGACGTGCGCCCGCATGCCGCCGTACCGGACGGTGGTGGTGCCGCTCGCGTTCGTCGCAGCCATGCCGCCGAGTGTCGCGTCCGCGCCCGGGTCGACCGGGAACCAGAGGCCGTGCGCCCCGGCCGCCTCGTTCAAGTGTGAGCGCGGCAGTCCGGGCTGGACCACCGCGAGGAAGTCCTCGGGCCGCAACTCGAGCAGCCGGTCCATGCGCGTGAAATCGAGGGAGACGCCGCCGTCCGCGGGGATGACGTGGCCCTCGAGGCTCGTGCCGGCGCCGTAGGCCGTGACCGGCACCCGCCGCTCGTTGGCCCAGGCGAGCAGCGCCGCCACCTGGGCCGTGCTCTCCGCGTAGACCACCGCGTCGGGACGACGGGCCGGGTGGTAGGTGAGGTCGTGGCCGTGCTCGTCGAGCACCGAGTCGCCGACGCTGACGTTCCGCCCGTCCCCGAGAACGGTCACGAGCTCCGACTGAAGATCCACGTTCCGCATTCCATCACCAGTGCCTAGGCTCTTGCGATGCCGCTCTACCTTTCCGAGGCGGACGTCGAAGGGCTGCTCACGCCGGGAGACGCCGTGCCGGTGCTCGAGGAGTGCTTCCGCCGTCTCGCCGAGGGGGTGGTCGAGAACGTGCCGCGGCGACGGCTCGCGCTCGACGAGGGGGCATTCGCGCTCATGGCCGCCGCCGACCGCGGGCTCGGCTACGCGGGGCTGAAGTCGTACACGGTCGTCGGCGGCAAGGCGGTCTTCGTCGTCTGCCTGTTCGAGCTCGAGCTCGGCTCGCTCGCAGCCGTGCTCGAGGCCGACGCGCTCGGACAACGCCGCACGGGGGCGGCGAGCGGAGTCGCGGCCAAGTACCTCGCACGTCCAGGCGCCCAGAGCCTCGGGGTGATCGGCTGCGGCTGGCAGGCGGAGTCGCAGGTCGACGCGATCCGCAGTGCGGTCCCCACGATCGAGCGGGTCGTCGCCTACTGCCGCACGCCCGAGAAGCTCCGCGCCTTCTGCAGGACGACGGGCGCCGAGGCAGGTGAGAGCTCGAGCGACGCGGCCGAGCAGGACGTCGTCGTCACCGCGACGACGTCGCGCGACCCCGTTTTGCGCGGTGAGTGGCTGCACGCGGGGGCGCTCGTCTGCGCGATCGGCGCCAACGTCCCCCGCGCTCGCGAGCTCGACAACGTGGTGCTCGAGCGCGCGACCTTCGTCTGCTGCGACTCGCGCGAGCAGGCGAGGCTCGAGTCCGGCGACCTGATCGAGCCGGTGGAGACCGGGGTGCTCGACTGGCTCGAGGTGCACGAGCTGCAGGAGGTCGTCGCCGGCGAGGTGCGCGGCCGCGAGGCGGACGAGGACATCGTTCTCTTCAAGTCGAACGGCCTCGCGGCCTGGGACGTCGCGATCGGCGTCGAGGCGCTTCGGCGAGCCCGCGAGCGCGGCGTCGGCAGGGAGCTCTAGCTCTCGAGAGCCTCGCGCGCGTTCTCGATCGTGTCGTTCCCGATCGCCTTGATCACCTCGGGGCGGTCGAGGAGTCGGGCACGCTGGTCGGGGTTGAGCCGGTTCTGGACGTATCGGTCCTCGAGGATCTCCGCCAGGTCCCGGCCTCGGTCGTGCTCGCGGATCACGTAGGACGCCACCCGTTCCTCGGCCGACGAGCGCTGGAAGAGGAACGAGAACAGGTTCCGGAACGCCATCGCGGGCGATTGTATCCTCCTGGGATGCGTCGTCAGGCTTCCGAGGGGCGCTGCGCAGAGCGCGTGCTCCGCGGGGTCGACGATGCCGGACGGGAAGAGCGCGTCGTGATCTGGGTCGAGCGCAAGGCGGGGGCGCTCTGGGCCGTTGGGCGCTCCGTCAATCCCCAACACCGGCCGAGCAGCGAACCACGCCGGGACGACTACCTCTTCGAGGGCTACGAGCTCGGCGACGCGCTCGAGGCGGCGAACGACGCGCTCGAGGACGACGTGCGCGTGCTCGAGGACGACGGCAGTGGCGGCGGCAACAGCGTCAAGCCGTTCACCAGGAAGGAAGTTCTCCCCGTCCTGGAACGCTTCTTCTTCGGCAGGCGCTAACCGTCCTTCGGCCACTCGAGGTTGGCGTCCGGGATCGGGTCGCCGTGCGGGTCGTGGGTCGGGAAGCCGAGCGCCTTGTCGATCCGCTCCTCCAGCTCCTCCGAGAGCACGTGCTCGAGCCGGTCTGCCTCGTCGTGGACGTCGTCGACGCCGATCCCGAGCGTTTCCGCGAGGTAGAGCTCGAGCAACCGGTGGTGTCGGATCACCTCCAGCGCCACCTGCTCGCCCGCGTGCGTCAGCGTGACACCGCGATAGGGCGCGTGCTCGGCGAGCCCGAGTGCCGCCAGCTTCTTCACCATTTCGCTCGCCGACGCGGGCGAGACGTGCTGTCGGCGGGCGAGCGCCGTGGTCGACACGCGCTCGGACTCCGTCCCGAGCTTGTAGATCTCCTTCAGGTAGTCCTGGATCGCGTCGCTGAGCCCGACCTTGGTCACTGCGCCAGTGTAGGTGGGTGCTAGCCTCGCCCGGTGCTGATCAAGCTGGGACACAGCCCGGATCCCGACGACGCTTTCATGTTCTGGGCGCTCGCGGCGGGCGCGATCGATACGCGCGGCTTCCGCTTCGAGCAGGTGCTTCAGGACATCCAGACGCTGAACGAATGGGCGCTGGAGGGCAGGCTCGAGGCGACCGCGATCTCGCTACACGCGTATCCGTTTGTCCAGGACCGCTACGCGCTGCTGCCGCACGGCGCGAGCATCGGCTCCGGTTACGGGCCGATCGTCGTCGCCCGCGAGCCGCTCACGTCGGACCAACTGCGGGACGCCGAGATCGTCGTCCCCGGCCGGATGACGACCGCCTTCCTGACCCTGCGTCTCGCGCTCGGCGACTTCGGCCACCGCGAGCTGCCGTTCGACCGGATCCTCGACGAGGTCGCATCCGGCCGCGCCGACGCAGGCCTCGTGATCCACGAGGGGCAGCTCACCTACGAGGAGGCCGGCCTCCACAAGGTGCTCGACCTCGGCGAGTGGTGGCTGCTCGAGACCGGCCTGCCGCTCCCGCTCGGGGTGAACGTCGCGCGGCGCGACCTCGGCGAGCGCCTCCACGACCTGTCCGCGGTGCTGCTCGACTCGATCCAGGCGGGGCTCGCGAACCGTCGCGAGGCGATGCGCTACGCCATGCGCTTCGGCCGCGGGATCGACCCGGCGACGGCGGATCGGTTCGTGGGCATGTACGTGAACGAGCTCACGTGCGACTACGGCGACGAGGGCCGCAAGGCGGTCGAGGAGCTCCTCCGCCGCGGCAACGCGATCGGCGCGTTTCCCGAGCCCGTTCGGCTCGACTACGTTTCCTAGGCAGATGCCTCGCGCGGTCGTCCTCTCCGCCGTCCGCACGCCGGTCGGCCGCTACGGCGGCGGCCTCGCGGGCGTGCGCCCCGACGATCTCGCGGCGATCGCGGTCGCGGCGGCCGTCGAGCGCGCAGGCGTCGAGCCGGCCGAGATCGAGGACGTCTACCTCGGCTGCGCGAACCAGGCGGGCGAGGACAACCGCAACGTCGCGCGGATGGCCGCCCTGCTCGCCGGCCTGCCCGACTCGGTCGCGGGGGTGACCGTGAACCGGCTCTGCGCGTCGGGCCTCTCGGCCGTCGTCGGCGCCTGCCACGCGGTCGCGGCCGGCGATGGCGACCTGTTCGTTGCGGGCGGGGTCGAGTCGATGAGCCGCGCCCCCTTCGTGGTGGCCAAGCCCGACACCGCCTATCCGCGCGGCGACCGGACGCTGGTCGACACGACGCTCGGCTGGCGCTTCCCGAACCCCGCCCTCGAGGCGATGTTCCCGCTCGAGACGATGGGCGAGACCGGCGAGAACGTCGCCGAGCGCTGGGGCGTCTCCCGTGAGGACCAGGACGCGTTCGCGCTGCGCTCGCAGCAGCGCTGGGCCGAGGCTGACTTCGCCGACGAGCTCGTCGCGGCCGGCGAGCTCGAGCGGGACGAGCATCCTCGCCCCGACACGAGCGCGGAGAAGCTGGCCGCGCTGAAGCCGGCCTTCCGGCCGGACGGCTCGGTCACGGCCGGCAACTCGAGCGGGATCAACGACGGCGCGGCGGCGCTCGTCGTCGCCTCGGAGGAGAAGGCTCGAGAGCTTGGGGTGGAGCCGCTGGCGGCGTTCGTGGCGAGCGCAGTCGCAGGCGTCGACCCGCGGGTGATGGGGATCGGGCCGGTCCCTGCCGTGCGCAAGCTGCTCGAGCGGGCCGGCCTCGCGGTCGGCGACGTCGACCTGGTGGAGGTGAACGAGGCGTTCGCCTCCCAGAGCCTGGCGGTCGTCCGCGAGCTCGGCCTCGACGAGGAGCGGGTGAACGTCAACGGCGGCGCGATCGCCATCGGCCACCCGCTCGGGATGAGCGGCGCCCGTCTGGTCGTCACGCTCCTGCACGAGCTGCGGCGGCGCGGCGGGCGCTACGGTGTCGCCACCATGTGCGTCGGCGTCGGCCAGGGACAGGCGGCCCTCTTCGAGCGATGAAGGGCGACCACGTCCGCGTGATCAAGCCGCCCGACCCGAAGAAGGCGGCGACGACGGGATTCGACTACGCGGCGGGCATCGTCGCGGAGACGGTCGCGTCCGAGCGGATCGCCCTCCAGCTCGTCCGGATTCAGCCGGGGGTCCGCTCGCAGGCCCATTCGCACGGCGAGCACGAGTCCGCCGCGTACGTCCTCGAGGGCGAGGTCGTGACGTGGTACGGCGAGGCGCTGGAGAAGCACGTCACTGCAGGCCCGGGCGACTTTGTCTTCATCCCGGCGGACGTGCCGCACGTCGCCGCGAACTACGGCGAGACGGATGCCGTCGCCCTGATGGCGCGCTCGGACCCGCTGGCGCAGGAGAGCGTCCAGATCTTCCCGGAGCTCGACCGGCTCGCCCACATCCTGTCGCCGCCCCGCAAGATGCCCGGCCGCCCGCGCCGGGTCCCGCGAGGCCCGTTCTAGACGGGCGCCGGCCTCGATCGCGTATCTTCCGCCCGTGGCGGTCGCGACGCACGAGTTCGGGCTCTTCATCAACGGCGAGACGGTCGAAGGGTCGTCGACGCGCGACCTCGTCGAGCCGGCGTCGGGCGAGCCGCTCGGAACCGCCCAGCTGGCGGGCGAGGCGGAGATCGACCGCGCCGTCGAAGCGGCGCGCGGCGCGCTCGCGGGCGACTGGGGCAAGACAGGCGCGACCGAGCGCTCGCGGCTCCTGCATGCCCTCGCCGACGCGATCCTCGCGAACCGGAAGGAGCTGACCGAGCTCGAGTCGCGCAACGTGGGCAAGGCGATCTCGTCGACCAAGGCCGAGCTCTTCGGCGCGGTCGAGAACTTCCGCTTCTTCGCCTCGGCGATTGCGACGATCGCGGGTCGCTCGAACCCGATCGGCGGCTCGCTGCTCTCGTACACGTTGAAGGAGCCCGTCGGAGTCGCCGGCCAGATCGTCCCCTGGAACTACCCGCTGCTGATGGCGACCTGGAAGCTCTCGCCGGCGCTCGCCGCCGGCTGCGCCGTGGTGCTCAAGCCCGATCCGCAGACGCCCGCGACGGCGCTTCGCCTCGCCGAGCTCGCCGCGGAGGTGGGCTTCCCCGCCGGCGCGATCAACATCGTCCCGGGCGACGGGCCGACGACCGGCGCCTACCTCGTCAAGCACCCGGGAGTCGACAAGGTCGCGTTCACCGGCTCGACCAGGACGGGCGGCGAGATCATGCGGCTCTGCTCCGATCCGATCAAGCGGCTCACGCTCGAGCTCGGCGGCAAGAGCCCGAACATCATTTTCGCCGACGCCGACCTCGACTCGGCGATCCCGAGCGCGGCCTGGTCGATCTACTACTCGGCCGGCCAGAGCTGCGAAGCACGCTCGCGCGTGCTCGTCGAGAAGCCGCTCTACGACGAGTTCGTCGGCGCGTTCACGGAGAAGGCGGCCGGGGTGAAGGTGGGCGATCCGCTCGACGCCGAGACGCAGATGGGCTCGCTCATCTCGCAGGCGCACCGCGAGCGCGTGCACGGGTTCGTCGAGGATGCGCGCGGCGAAGGCGCCGACGTGGTGCTCGGCGGCGAGCCTGGCGACCACGCCTTCTACCCGCCGACGGTCGTTGCCGGTGTCGACAACGCGATGACGATCGCGCAGGAGGAGGTCTTCGGCCCCGTCGTCACGATCACCCCGTTCGAGGACGAGCAGGATGCGATCCGGATCGCGAACGACGTCAAGTACGGGCTGATGGCGTCTGTGTGGACGGGCGACCCGGCCCGCGGCCACCGGCTCGCCGCGCGGATCAAGGCGGGCACGGTCGGCATCAACATGCCGTACACGGCCTTCCCCGGGCTTCCCTTCGGCGGCTACAAGCAGTCCGGCTTCGGACGCGAGCTCGGCGTCGAGACGCTCGATCTCTACCTCGAGACGAAGAGCGTGACCGTGAACACCGGCTCGCGGCCGATCAACCCGTTCGGCCTCTAGGTCTTGTCGTACCGCTGGGCCGTCCTCGCGGCCGGGACCGCCGCGCAGGCGAGCTTCTCGACCGTCTCGTTCGCGATCGCCGTGCTCGCGCCGGCGTTGCGCGACCGCTACGACCTCAGCCTGACGGAGATCGGCGTCGTGCTGGCGGCGGAGTGGATCGGGCTCACGTTCGCGCTTCTGCCCTGGGGCTTCGCGGTCGACCGTTACGGGGAGCGGTGGACGCTGGCGGGCGGGCTCGCGGCCTGCGCCGCGTTGCTCGTGGCGGCCGCCTACGCGCCGAGCTTCGCGTGGCTCGTCGTGCTCCTCGGTCTCGCCGGCGTTGCCGGCGGCAGCGTCCAGTCGGGCAGCGGGCGTGCCGTAATGGGCTGGTTCTCGGCCCAGGAGCGGGGGCTCGCGCTCGGCATCCGCCAGACGGCGGTCCCGCTCGGCGGGGCGATCGCGGCGCTCGTTCTGCCGGTGCTCGGCAGCCCGAAGGCGGGCCTCCTCTTCGTCGCGGGCTTCGTTCTCGCCGGGGCGCTCGCGGGCGCGCTCGTGCTCCGCTCGGGGACGGAGGAGCACCTCGACGCGTCGGACGTCGAGAGCACGCTCCGCGACCGCCGCCTCTGGCTCGCGTGCTGGGGCAGCGGCCTCTACCTCGTCGCGCAGGTGGCGATGATGGGGTTCGTCGTCCTCTTCCTCCACGACGAGCACGGGTTCTCGACCGGCGAGGCCGCAGCCGTGTTCGCCGCCGGACAGGTGCTCGCGGCGGTGCTGCGGATCGCGGTCGGGCGCTGGTCGGACGTGCTCGGCTCGCGCGTACGTCCCTTGCGCTGGATCGGGATCGTGAGCGGGATCGCACTCGCGGTCGTGGCCGCTGTCTCGGGCGCGCCGGGTTGGGTGCTCGTGCCCGTGCTCGCGGCTGCGACCGGGCTCTCGATGTCGTGGAACGGCCTCTCGTACACGATCGCGGCCGAGCTCGGCGGCCGGCGCAGCGGCGCCGCGATCGGCTTCCAGCAGACCGTGCTCTCGGCGCTCGGAGTCGCCGCGCCCGTCGCCTTTGCAGCCGCGGTCTCGGCAACGTCGTGGAGCGCCGCGTTTGCGCTCGCGGCAGCGTTCCCTTTGATCGGCGTCTGGCTCCTGCGGGCGCTCTAGGCTCCGCAGATGCGCATCCTCGAGCGCCTGGAGCAGCTGGCCGCGATCGGCGACCGGATCGGCTACTCGCCCGAGGAGGACCACGCGCACGAGCTCGCCGCCGGTTGGTTCCGGGCGGCTGGGCTCGAGGTCGAGGTGGACGACGCCGGCAACCTGATCGGCCGCGTGCCGGGCGGCTCGCACGAGATCTGGACCGGCTCGCACCTCGACACCGTTCCCGGCGGCGGCCGCTTCGACGGCGCGCTCGGCGTGGTTGCCGGGCTCGACGCGGTCGAGCGGCTCGGGCTCCCCGGTCTCGCCGTGGTCGCGTTCCGGGACGAGGAGCGTGGCTGCGCCGGCAGCCGCGCCTGTGCCGCCCGTCCCGCTGCCTACGTGGAGCTGCACATCGAGCAAGGGCCGACGCTCCTGCGGGCGGACGCGCCGCTCGGGGTCGTCACGGGAATCGTCGGCTACGTCCGCGGCCGGCGGACGTTCACGGGCTCGCCCGGGCACGCGGGCACGACGCCGATGGCGGGTCGCGAGGACGCGCTGGTTGAGGCCGCCGAGTACGTCCTTCGGGCGCGCGACGTCGCGCGCGGGATCGAGGGCGCTGTCGCCACCGTCGGGCAGGTGACCGTGGAGCCGGGCGGCACGAACGTGATTCCGGGCCGAGTGGTCCTTTCGGTCGACGCGCGGGCGCCCGACGCGGAACGGCTCGACCGGCTCGCGGCGGCGCTCGAGATCGAGGAGCCGATGCGGACCGAGCCCGCCGCGATGTCGGAGGAGGTGCGAGCGGCGCTGCGTGGCGAGGTCGAGGCGCTCGGCCTCCCCGTGCTCGAGCTGCCGTCCGGCGCCGGCCACGACGCGGGCATCCTGGCGGCCGCGGGCGTGCCGGCCGGGATGTTGTTCGTCCGCAGCCTGAACGGGGGTGTCAGCCACCACCCGGACGAGCTCAGCTCGGCGGAGGACATCGCCCTGGCTGTCGAGGCGCTGACCGGAGCGCTCCGCAGGCTCGCCTCGTGAACGCGGTGACCGACTAAGCGTCGCGGAACGAGATCGGCTGCGCGCCCTCCCAGAGCGTCAGCCGGCCGAGCTCCTTCAGCTGTTCCTGCCCCTCGACCAGGGTGGCGAAGTGGTTCGCCCAGAGAGCCCCGGCCTTGCTGGCGAACGAGCAGTACCCGTACGGGAAGAGGAGCTCGGTCTCGCTCTGGCCCCCCGGATACAGCGCCAGCTCGCCCGGGTGCGGATAGCTGGTCGCGTTCTCGGGGCCGATCCCGAGGTCGCGGTCGCCCCAGGGGATCCAGTTCGACTCGCCGCTCCAGCGGCAATGGATGATGCGGTCGTCGAACGGGAGGATCGCCTTGAACGCGGCCACTGTCTGGGGCGCGAGCTCCTCCTCCCAGCGTGCGACGAAGCGCATGCGTGCTGCTGTGATCTCGAGCACGCGCAGAAACTACCCTCGCGCGGCTGCCCACGCGATGAGCTGCTCCCGCTCCTCGTCGGTGAGCCCGGTCGCGTTGCCCGGCGGCATCGCGCGCGAGGCGACCATGGCCTCGATCGCGCCCGCGTGTTGCTCCATCTGCTCGACGCTTTCGAGCCGGACGCCGAGTGGCGCCGAGGCGCCGGAGTGACAGGCGGCGCACCGCTCCGCGACGATGCTCAGCGCCACCTCGTCGCTCGGCACCGCGGTCGCGTCGACGTCGTCCGGCGCGAGCACGATCGCGAGCGCGACCGCACCTACGCCGGCTGCGCCGAGGAGCCACCAGGCTCGCCGCCCCACGTGCCAGAGGTTGAAGAAGTGCCGAATCGCCACGAGGAGGGCGAAGAGCGCGAGCAGGACGAGCCAGGCGTGCTCCTGCCCGAAGGTGAGGGGAAAGTGGCCGGCGAGCATCGTAAAGACGACCGGCAGCGTCAGGTAGTTGTTGTGGACCGAGCGTTGCTTTGCCCGCAGGCCTACCTCCGGGTCGGGCTCGCGCCCTTCCTGCTTCGCACGGATGAGCTCCCGATGGGCGGGAATGATGACGAGGAAGACGTTGGCGGCCATGATCGTCCCGAGCATCGCGCCGACCTGGAGGAACGACGCACGCGCTGCAAAGAGCTGGTCGACGGCGAATGCGGACACGACCACGAGCACGGCGACCGCGACCGCGACGTACCGGTCGTCGCGGAGCACCCGGCACGCGGCGTCGTACGCGAGCCACGCGAGTCCGAGTCCCGCAGCCGAGAGAGCCACCGCCTGCCACGGCTCGAGGTCGGCGACGGCCGGGTCGACGAGGCGGTCGCCGGCGTCGAGCCAGTAGAGGAGGACGAGCAGCGCGAAGCCGGAGAGCCAGGTCGTGTAGGCCTCCCACTTGAACCAGTGCAGAGGCTCGGGCAGCATCGGCGGAGAGACTCGGTACTTCTGTGAGTGGTAGAAGCCGCCTCCGTGGACGCCCCAGTACTCGCCGATCACGCCACGCTCGGCGTCCTCGGGCTTCTCAGTCGAGCGCAGGCCGAGGTCGAGGCGGATGAAGTAGAAGGACGCCCCGATCCACGCGATCCCGGCGACGACGTGCAGGAGCCGGAGGCAGAGGTCGGACGAGGTCCCTCAGGTAGTCCGCGTCCACCGGTGCTGTTCCCACCTAGATCGTGCGATCGCGACGAGCTCGCGCACGCCGGTCTCGAGCTCCTCCTCCCGCGTGCGTGTGAGCCGCTCGCGTAGCACGTCGAGGATCGCGGCCTTGGGGCGGCCGTCCACGAAGACGACGAAGCGGAAGCCGAACTTCTCCTCGTAGACCTGGTTCAGGTAGGCCAGCTCGGAGAGGATGACGGGATCGGAGTCGCCGCCCTGCTCCGTGGCGGAGCGAGCGGAGAGCCCCGTACGCGCACCGATCGCGGGGTGCGCGGCGAGCGCCTCGACCTGCTCCTCCTCCGACAGCTCGCCGAGCACCGCTTCGGCCTGGCCGAGCGGGTCCTCGAGCGCGGCGAGCCGCTCCACGAGGTGCGTCCGACCCTCGAAGAGCTCCGTGAGCTCGTCTGCGCTCAGCTGCCGCGGTAGCTCGCGCACGAGTAGGGCGAGACGAGGAGCGGGATGTGGTAGTGGCCCTCATCGAGCGCGACCTCGAGCTCGACGCGCTTGAAGAACGGCGATGGCGGGTGGAAGACGAGCCGGTACGTGCCCGGGTCGAGCGAGTCGGAGAGCTGGGCGCGCCCGTCGCCGTCCGTGCGGGACTCGGTGATGAACATGTCGCCGCGGTAGAGGACGACGAGGACTCCCTGAGCCGGAGCGCCCGCGCCGGTGTCGAGCACGTGGGTGGAGAGCGAGGTCACGGCGCGAATCTACTCGCCTGCGCTCGATGAGCGCGTGCGATCTCGCCCTCGTCCGCGCGCACGAGCGCCCCGCCCGAGACGACGAGCTCGCCGCCGACGTAGAGCCGGTCGACTCGCCACGGCCCGGCGAAGACGAGCCCCGCGACGGGGTCGGCGGCGCCGCCGAGCTCGAGCCCGTCGGTCGGCCAGACGGCGAGATCGGCGCACTTGCCGGGCTCGATCGAGCCGATGTCGTCGCGCCGCAGCACATCCGCGCCCCCGCGCGTGCCCAGTCGGAGCGCTTCGCGCGCCGTCAACGCCGTCGGGCCGCCGCGACCGCGCGCGACGAGCAGCGCCTGCTTGACCTCGTTGCCGAGGTGGCTGCGCTCGTTCGAGGCGGAACCGTCCACGCCGAGACCGACCCGGACGCCTGCGTCCAGCATCGCGCGCACCGGCGCCACGCCCGCGCCGAGCCGGAGGTTCGAGGTCGGGCAGTGCGCGACACCCGTTCCCGTGGCGGCGAATCGCCCGACCTCCGCCTCGGAGAGGTGGACGCAATGTGCGCACCAGACGTCGCCGTCGAGCCAGCCCAGCGAGTCGAGGTACTCGACCGGGGTGCAGCCGTACAGCTCCCGGCAGTAGGACTCCTCCTCGACCGTCTCGGCGAGGTGCGTGTGCAGCTGCAGGCCGAGGCGGCGGGCCAGGTCGGCGGATTCCGTCATCAGGCGGCCGGTGACCGAGAAGGGCGAGCACGGCGCGACCGCCACCTGGATGCGCGCACCGGGGTCGGGCTCGTGCAGCTCGGCCGCGAGCCGCTCCGTGTCGGACAGCACCGCGTCGATCTCCTCGACGAGCTCGTCCGGCGGCAGGCCGCCGTCGGAGACGCCGAGGTCCATCGAGCCGCGTGACGCGACCAGCCGGCAGCCCAGCTCTCGCGCCGCCTGCACCTCGGCCTCGACGAGCCCGCTCCGGCCGCGCGGGAAGACGTAGTGGTGGTCGAAGACGGTCGTGCAGCCCGAGAGCATCAGCTCCGCGAGCCCCGTGCGGGCCGCGGCGTACTCGGCCTCCGCGTCGATCCGGGCCCAGGTCGGATACAGCTCGACGAGCCACTCGAACAGCGTTGCCTCCTGCGCCCGGGCCCGCGTGAGCGTCTGGTAGAGGTGGTGATGGGTGTTGACGAGGCCGGGCGTGACGACGGCGCCGCCCAGCGCCACCCGCTCGTCGGCGTCAGGCTCAGGACCTTCGCCGACCGCGGCGACGAAGCCGTCCTGGATCAGGATCCAGCCGTCGGGATGCTCCCCGCCCGTGTCGTCCATGGTGAGCACGTACGCGCCCGCGAGCAGGGACTTCATCGCGTCGTACCGTATCTTTGCCGCGTGGACGTGATCACACCACGCACGCTCGACGAGGCGCTCCGGGCGAAGGCGGAACGGCCCGACGCGCGCCCGATCGCGGGCGGCACCGACCTGCTCGTCGAGCTCAATTTCGACCAGGTGCGCCCCGACGTGATCCTCAACCTCGCCGAGGTGGCCGAGCTGAAGGGCTGGGGGCGGGAGAACGGCGCGCTCCGGCTCGGCGCCGGCCTCACCTACACGGAGGCGATGCAGCCCGAGCTCGCGGAGCTCCTGCCTGCGCTCGCGGAGGCGTCCCGAACCGTCGGCTCACCGCAGATCCGCAATCGCGGCACGATCGGCGGCAACCTCGGCACCGCCTCCCCGGCCGGCGACGCGCATCCGCCGCTGCTCGTCGAGGGCGCGTCGGTGGAGATCGGGAGCACGCGCGGCGTCCGGACGCTGCCGCTGACGGAGTTCTTCCTCGGGCCGAAGCGGAACGCGCTCGCCGAGGACGAGCTCGTGCTCGCCGTGCGGCTGGCTCCGGGCGGGCAGCCGCAGACCTT
The DNA here is from genome assembly GCA_963794385.1 of uncultured Gaiellaceae bacterium. Classification (GTDB taxonomy): domain Bacteria; phylum Actinomycetota; class Thermoleophilia; order Gaiellales; family Gaiellaceae; genus Gaiellasilicea. The sequence goes on from CAWCDT010000010.1 coordinate 179,697, forward strand.
CATGAAGATCGGGCCGCGGAACGCCATGGTGATCGCGGTCTGCTCGCTCGCGGTGCTGGCCGACCGCGAACGCGGCGAGCTACGCGCTGCCTACGGCTCCGCCGGGCCTGTGCCCGCCCTCGTGACCGCGCCGCTCGACGCCCGGGACGACTTCCCCGAGCTCGTTGCGGAGGCGTCGAGCCCGATCGACGACGTCCGCGGCACGGCTGCCTACCGCCGCCACGCGCTGCGCATCCTCACCAGGCGCGCGCTCGAAGTCGCGTGAGAGCCTCGCGTGAAGATCCGGCTGACCGTCAACGGCGACGCGCGCGAGGCCGACGTCTGGGCGGGCGAGAGCCTGCTGACCACGCTGCGCGACACGCTCGTGCTGCCCGGCTCGAAGAACGCCTGCGAGCAGGGGGAGTGCGGCTCCTGCTCGGTTCTCCTCGACGGCGAGCTCGTGTGCGCCTGCCTCGTCCTCGCGGCGCAGGCCGACGGGCACGAGGTGACGACCGTGGAGGGCCTCCGCGCGCCCGACGGGCTGCACCGGGTGCAGCAGGCCTTCGTCGACGCAGGCGCGGTCCAGTGCGGCTTCTGCACGCCGGGGCTCGTGGTCGCGACCGCGGCGCTGCTCGAGCGCGTGCCGAGCCCCTCCGACGACGTGATCCGGGAGGAGCTCTCCGGCAACCTCTGCCGCTGCACCGGCTACGCGAAGATCTTCGACGCCGTCAGGCTGGCCGCCGGAACGTGAGCACGACCGCCCAGCCGACGCGGCTCCGGCTCGGGCGCGTGGGGGACGCGGCCGTCCGGCACGACGCCGTGCCGAAGGTGGCCGGGGAGTTCGCGTACTCGAGCGACCTCCACGCCGCCGGCATGCTCTGGGGCGTCACCATCCGCAGCCCGCACGCGCACGCGAAGATCGCCGAGCTCGACATCTCCGCCGCGGTGCGGATGCCCGGCGTGCACGCCGTCCTCACGCACGCCGACGTGCCGGGCCAGAAGACGTACGGGCTCGAGTTCGCCGACCAGCCGGTGCTCGCGGCCGACCGCGTCCGCTACTACGGCGAGCCGGTCGCGCTCGTCGCGGCCGAGGAGCCCGAGCAGGCGCGACGCGCTGCCGCCGCCGTGCGGGTCGAGTACGAGGTGCTCGAGGCGGTGACGGACATGGAGCGGGCGACCGAGCAGCCGCCGCTCCATCCCGACCGGCCGACGATGGGCCACGGCTACCGTCAGGACGACCGGCCGAACGTCGTCCGCCACATGGTGATCCGGCGCGGCGACCCGGACGCCGAGGGCGACGTGACCGTCACCGGCGTCTACGACGTCGGTATCCAGGACCAGGCATTCCTCGGCCCGGAGTCGGGCCTCGCGGTGCCCGACGGCGAAGGAGGCGTCGACGTCTACGTGGCCACGCAGTGGCTCCACGTCGACCGCGACCAGGTCGCTCCCTGCCTCGGCCTGCCGCCGGAGATGGTGCGGATCCACCTCGCCGGCGTCGGCGGCGCCTTCGGTGGCCGCGAGGACCTCTCGATGCAGATCCACGGCGCGATGCTCGCGCTGCACACCGACCGGCCCGTGAAGATCGTCTACAACCGCGAGGAGTCGTTCTTCGGCCACGTCCACCGGCATCCGGCGCGAATCCGGTGCGAGCACCGCGCGACGCGGGCGGGTGAGCTCGTGAGCGTGCGCATGCAGATCCTGCTCGACGGCGGGGCGTATGCGTCCAGCTCGACGGCGGTCACGTCGAACGCGGCCTCGTTCGCGGTCGGCCCGTACAAGATCGCGAACGCGCTGATCGAGTCGACCTGCGTCTACTCGAACAACCCGCCCTGCGGCGCGATGCGGGGGTTCGGCGCGGCGCAGACCTGTTTCGCGGCCGAGGCGCAGATGGACAAGCTCGCCGCGGCGCTCGGGATCGACCCGGTCGAGCTGCGGCTCCTGAACGCGCTCGGCCCGGGCGACACGCTGCCGACGGGCCAGGTCATCGAGGGCTCGCTGCCGGTCGCCGAGGTGATCCGCCGCGCCGCCGAGCTGGCGGTGCCGGAGCCCGAGCAGCTGCCGCGCGAGGCGATCCGGCTTCCCGGCGGAGCGGGCAACACGACGCGGGGCGAGGGAGTCCGGCGCGGTGTCGGCTTCGCCGTCGGCTTCAAGAACATCTGCTACTCGGAGGGCTTCGACGACTCGACGGCCGCCCGCGTGATCCTGCGCGCCGACGGCTCGGCGGAGATCCACTGCGCGTCGGCCGAGGTCGGCCAGGGTGTGACGGACGTGATCCTCCAGGTCGCCCGCACCGAGCTCGGCACCGACGACGTCGCGCTCGCGCCGGCGGACACTGCGGCGGTCGGCTCGGCCGGCTCGGCGTCGGCGTCGCGGATGACCTGGATGGCCGCGGGAGCCGTGCAGAAGGCGTGTCGGGCTGCGGTCGAGGAGCAGCGCCGAACCGGCGGCGACGTGGACGTCGAGCGCGTCTACCGCCACGCGCGCACGACGCCGCTCGACCCGGAGACGGGCCAGGTCACGGGCGAGCGCGCGCACGTCTCGTTCGCCGTGGCCGCGATGCGAGTCGTCGCGGAAGTCGACGTCGACCTCGGGCTGACCCGGGTCGTCTGGATCGGCACGGCCCAGGACGTCGGCAAGGCGATCAACCCGCTGGCCGTCGAGGGGCAGATCGAGGGTGGCACCGCGCAGGGGCTCGGCCTCGCCCTGATGGAGGAGATCCGCACCGCCGACGGCCTGATCACGAACGCGAGCTTCACGGACTACCTGATCCCGACTGCGCTCGACATGCCGCCCGTCGAGAGCGTGCTCGTCGAGGATCCCGAGCCCGGCGCCCCCTACGGCCTCAAGGGCGTCGGCGAGCCGCCGACCGTCGTCTCGACCGCCGCGGTCGTCTCCGCGCTCCGTCACGCGACCGGCCGTGAGCTCGCACGCGTGCCAGTCCGCCCGGACGACATCGCGCTGTAGCTACTTCCGCAGTGCGAGCGCCGCTCCCGCGGCGAGCAGCAGGAGCCCGAGCGCGCGCGGCCAGGTGAGGGCGACCTTCTCGACGCCGAACCAGCCGTAGCGGTCGATTGCGGCGGCCATCGCGAGCTGGCCTGCTATCAGGAGGGCGATCGTGGCCGCCGCCCCGAGCCGCGGCGTCACGACCGTGATCGTGAGCACGACGACGACGCCCATGCCGCCGCCGCCCACCCAGTACCACCAGGGCGAGCGGAGGGCCTCGCCGAAGCCGGCCAGGCTCTGGCGGACGACGAGCAGCACCGTGACGGCGATGACCGTCGAGAAGGCGAGGTTGGCCGCGAGCGCCTCGAACGAGCCGATCCGCTCGCCGAACCGGCCCATCACCGCGACCTGGATCGAGCCCGCGAGCCCGGCTACGAGCGCCAGCGCGACGGCGGCTCCGGTCCCTGCTCCCATGCGAGACGAAGCTATACGCTCACGCCGTCCCCAGGCGAGAGGAGAGTCCAGATGGTTCGAGCGGTGATCCAGTACGAGTCCGAGCCCGACGCGGAGCGCTACGCCCAACACGTGTCCGAGTTCGCCGACAAGGTCGAGTGCGACGCGTTCCGGCACGGTAAGGCGTTCGGCTCGCCGTTCGGGGAGCCGCCGTTCGCGTACTACGCCGAGTTCGAATGGGCCGACATGGATGCGTTCAAGGCGGGCGCCCGCTCGGAAGAGTTCGCGGCGAGCGGCAAGGACGCGATGGAGATGAACATCCCGTTCACGGTCACGTTCGTCGAGTGCGCGTGACGCAACCGGACCAGCCGCGGCCGCTGCCACCCGAGGAGCTCGGTTTCGAACGGATCGTCTACGAGAAGGCAGCTCCGCGGGCGACTGTGACCCTGAACCGGCCTGACGTGCTGAACGCGTTCGACTTTCGGATGCTGCGCGAGCTCGCGCGCGCGTTCGAGGACGCGAGCTGGGACGACGAGATCCGCGTCGTCGTGGTCACCGGAGCCGGCCGTGCGTTCTGCGTCGGGGCCGACCTGCGCGCCTGGGGCGAGGACCTGCTCGGGAACTCGAAGGAGTACTGGAAGTGGTTCGGGGCGTTCAAGGACATGCACGACCGGCTGCGCGAGATCGGCAAGCCCACGGTCGCGCGCGTCCAGGGCATCGCCGTCGGCGGCGGCAACGAGCTGCAGATGGCCTGCGACCTGGCGGTGATGGTCGACGACGCGTTCATCCGCCACGTCGGGCTCGAGCACGGCTCGGTCCCGGCGGGCGGCGCCACCCAGTGGCTGCCGATCATGATCGGCGACCGGCGGGCGCGGGAGATAATCCTGCTCTGCGACGAGGTGCCGGCGACCCTGGCGGCGGAGTGGGGGCTCGTCAACCGGGCCGTCCCGGCGGCGGAGCTCGACGCAGTCGTCGACGAGTGGGTCGAGAAGCTCGCCCGGAAGCTCCCCGAGACGACCCGCTACGCGAAGCAGCAGCTGAACTGGTGGCGCGATGTCTCCTGGCACGAGACGGTCGGCCACGCCCGCGACTGGCTCGCGCTCTCGATGCTCGGAGACGAGGCGCAGGGCGCGATCCGGAGCTTCCTCGAGCGCTCGCGCTAGATGGCTGATCGGCAACTAGCCATCTAATGGAGCTCAGGACGGAGCGGCTCGTGCTGCGGCCCGTCACCGAAGCCGACCTCGACACGCTGCTCTCGATCCGGAACGCGCCCGAGGTGGTCGGAACGACGAGCACGGGCGAGCCGCTGCCGCGGGAGCGGATGGCCGGCCAGCTGGAGCGAAGGGTGGCGAGCTGGCGCGAGCACGGCCTCGGCTCCTGGCTGATCCTGCTCGAGGGCAGCCCGGTCGGCTACGTGGAGGTGGCGCCGATCGGGGAGGACAGCGGCGTCGATCCGGACGAGATCGAGCTCGGCGTGGTCGTGCACCCGCGCGAGTGGGGCAAGGGCATCGCGGCCGAGGCGGGCCTCGCCGCGGCCGGGGACCTCTTCGAGCGCGTCGGCCTGGAGCGCGTCTACGTCGGTGTCGACCCGGAGAACGAGCGGTCGCTCCGCGCGCTCGCCAAGGCGCCAGGTGTGCGCCAGGTGAACGACGAGCTGTACGAGCTGACCGCCGGCGGAGGTTAGGCTCCGCGCATGAGCGAGGTGCTGACCGAGCGCGACGGGGCTGTCTTGACGATCACTCTGAACCGCCCCGAAGTCTTCAACGCCTTCAACGCGGCCCTCCACGCCGCACTGCGCTCGGCGCTCGACGAGGCGGCTGCGCCGGAGATCCGCGCAGTCGTGATCACGGGCGCCGGCAGGGGGTTCTGCGCCGGCCAGGACTTGAAGGAGTTCCAGGAGCTGCCGGGATCGATCCGCGAGCGGCTCGAGGCGAGCTATCACCCGAACATCCGCGCCATCCGCGGCCTCGAGAAGCCTGTGCTCGCCTCCGTGAACGGGCCCTGTGCGGGCGCGGGCCTCTCGCTCGCGGCCGCGTGTGACATCCGGATCGCCGCCGACACGGCCTCGTTCGTACCGGGCTTCATCGGGATCGGGCTCGTGCCCGACTCGGGCGGCTCGTGGTTCATTCACCGCCTGCTCGGGTTCGCGCGCGCGTTCGAGTGGATGACGTCGAACCGGAAGCTGACGGCCGCCGAGGCGCACGCCTGGGGGCTCGTGTCGGAGGTCGTCGAGGCGGACGGGCTCGTCGCGCGGGCAGCCGAGCTCGCGGCCGACTACGCGGCGAAGCCGACGCGTGGGATCGGGCTGACCAAGCGGCTCTTCGAACACGCTTACGCCGCGTCACTCGACGGGCAGCTCGAGCTCGAGGCCGAGCTCCAGCAGCAGGCGACCGGCACGGCGGACTTCGCCGAGGGCGTGGCCGCCTTCCTCGAGAAGCGCGAGCCCCGCTTCAGCGGTTCTTAGGCCTGTCCGCAGGCGCCGCAGAACTGCGTCCCGACGCGGCGGCGGGCGGAGCAGTGGGGGCACGGTGCCCTGACGACGTTCCCGCACCCCTCGCAGCGCGCGATCGCCTGTTGCTCGGCCGCCGTCGGCTCTCGGAGCGGCAAGGCGCGCCGCACGTAGTCGTCGAGCTCCTGGTAGGCCCAGATGCCGCCGACCAGGAGGAAGGCGGCGAGGACGAGCGCCAGCAGCTTCTCGCTCTTCGTCGTCTGCAGTTGCTCGACGTCGAGCTCGGCGGTCATCCCACCAGGGCGACGATCTCGTCTTCTTCTGGGAACCGGCCTTCTCGTTGCTTCGAGAACACGAGCTCGCCGTCGACGAGCACGTCGAACTGGCTCTTCGCGCCCGCGACGATCGACGCCTCGACGCCGTTGCCGGTCAGCACGGCCGCGAGACTCGCGGCCCGTCGGTCATAGCCGCTTCAGACGGGGCAGTAGTGGATCTCGACGGTCACGGCCGAACCCTATCCCGCTTCACGGACACGGCCTGTGCCGTTGCACGATCGCCGCGAGATCGAGCCCTCCTGGCAGCGTCCCGAAGACGCCGCCCGGACGGTCGAGCCGCGACGCGCAGAAGGCGTCGGCCACCTCCGGCGCGCCGTGGCGGAGGAGGAGCGACGCCTGGAGCGTGACGGCGAGCAGCTCGAGCAGGGTGCGGGCGCCTTCCTCGTCCGGCTCCGCCAGCGCGCGCTCGAGCCGCTCGATCGCCGCGTCGAGGCGTGTGTCGCCGCCTTCCGCGAGCCGCACCTCGGCGAGGAACGCGTCCGCGGTCTCGGGCTCGCGCCCGAGCGCGCGCAGGACGTCCAGCGCGTTGACGTTGCCCGATCCCTCCCAGATCGAGTTGAGGGGGCTCTCGCGGTACAGCCGCGGCAACTGCGACTCCTCGACATAGCCGTTCCCGCCCAGGCACTCGAGCGCCTCGGCGACGAGCGGGGGCGTCCGCTTGCAGACCCAGAACTTGGCGACCGCGGTCGCGAGCCGGCGGAACGGGCCGTCCGCCTCGTCATAGGCCCGGGCGAGCCGGAGCGCGGTGACTGTCGCGGCCTCGGACTCGACGCAAAGGTCGGCGAGTACGTTCTGCATCAGCGGCTGCTCGGCGAGCAGCCGCCCGAAGGCGGACCGATGGGCGGCGTGGTGCGTCGCCTCCGCGACCGCGCGGCGCTGGAGCGCCGCCGAGCCGAGCACGCAGTCGAGCCGGGTGTGGTTGACCATCTCGACGATCGTCCGGACGCCCCGGCCTTCCTCTCCCACCAGCCTCCCCTCGACCGCGTCGAGGACGATCTCCGCCGAGGCGTTCGAGCGGTTGCCGAGCTTGTCCTTGAGCCGGTCGATCCGGAAGCCGGGCTGCGGTCGCCGGACGAGGAAGCAGGAGAGGCCGGCCGGCGCGTGCGCGAGCACGAGAAACGCGTCGCTCATCGGCGCGGAGCAGAACCACTTGTGGCCGTCGAGGATCCAAGCGTCACCGTCTTCGTGGGCCGTCGTCTCGTTCGCCCGCACGTCCGAGCCGCCCTGCCGCTCCGTCATCGCCATCCCGCAGAGCGCCTCGCCGCTCGTCAGCCGGGGGATCCACTCGGCGGCGACGTCGGGTTGGGCCCGCAGCGCCGGGACGGCGGCAAACGTCATCGAGACGGGGCAGCAGACGCCGGCCTCGACCTGTCCGAGCAGGAGGAAGAGTGCCGCCCTCGCGACGTGCGCGCCGGGCCGCTCGTCGACCCACGGGAGCGACTGGACGCGTGCGTCCAAGGCGAGCCGCAGCAGCGAGTCCCAGGCGGGATGGAACTCGATCTCGTCGATGCGCTCGCCGTAGCGGTCGTGGGTCCGCAGGACGGGCGGATGCTCGTTCGCGAGCCTGCCCCAGTCGAGCGGCTCGCCGCCGGCGGAGGCCCCGAACGCGGCGACCTCGGCCTCCCAGGGCGCGCCACCCTCGCGGCGCAGCCCCTCGACGAGCACGGCGTCCTGCTCGTAGAGGTTGTAGCGCTCGAGCGGCGGCGGCTGGTTTGCCCCCCGCGTGCCGGCGATCGCCATCAGGCCGGGGGGATGTTCTGGTTGAAGCGGAGCACGTTGCCGGGGTCGTAGCTCCGCTTGACCTCACGCAGCCGCTCGAACCGCTTGGCGCCGAAGGCCGCGCGGACGCGGTCGACCGGCTCGTCGGCCTGCATGTAGTTCAGGTAGCCGCCGCCCTGGAGCGAGTGCGGCTCCACGGCTGCTGCGGTGTGGCGGGCCCAGGCGATCCCGACGTCGTCGAGCGACGCGTCCTCCCAGATGCCGAGCGCGCTGACGTTGAACGCCGCCTCGCGGAACCCGACCGCGGTCGCATCGGCCGGCACGCGCGCGGCCGCGCCGTGGATCGCCTCGATCAGGATCCCTCCGGGTGTCTCCTCGGGGGCCTCGAACCGGGCGCAGAGTTCGTCGATCGCAGTGTCGGGCAGCGTGTGGACGAAATGGCCCTTCCAGTAGTGGCGCAACCCGAAGGGCAGGTCGAGCTCGCTCTGCAGCTCGAGATACGACCGCCGCCTGACGTCGTCGACCTGCAGGCCGGGCGCCTTCCGGAGTAGGCGGAGGCCCTCGGGCTCGGGGTTCTCGCCCGACGAGCAGACGATCACAATGAAGGACCGCTCGCCCGTCTGGCGGCTCGCGCCGATCTGGCTCTGGATCGAGAAGTCGTCGGGTCCGTCGAGCGCGACATCGCGGAAGACCTGAAATGCCTCCCGCGCCGTGTCGTACGCGTACACCAGGAAGCCGCCGACGACCTCTCGCATCGGATGGAGCGTGAAGTCGAGCCTCGTGACGACGCCGAAGTTGCCGCCTCCGCCTCGCAACGCCCAGAAGAGGTCGGCGTGATCGTCCTCGCTCGCCACGATCACGTCGCCGTCCACGGTGACGACCTCGGCGGCCACGAGACTGTCGCAGGTGAGGCCGAGCCGTCCGATCAGGAAGCCGATGCCGCCGCCGAGGGTAAGCCCGCCGACGCCCGTGGTCGCGAACGTGCCGCCCGGCACGGCCAGCCCGTGCTCCTGCGCGGCCGCATCGAACGTCCGCCAGACCGCTCCGCCTCCGGCCCGCGCCACGCGCGCGACGGGATCGATCTCCACGTCGCCGAGCCCCGAGAGATCCACCACCAGGCCGCCGTCGCAGACGGCGTGGCCGGCGACGTTGTGTCCGCCGCCGCGGATCGCGACGGGCAGCTCGTGCTCGCGCGCGACGGTGAGCGCGATCGCGACGTCCTCGGTGCCCCGGCAGCGCGCGATCGCGAGTGGACGCCGGTCGATCAGCGCGTTGAACGTCACCCGCGCCCGGTCGTAGTCGGGACTCCCTTCGGTGAGAATCTCCCCGGAGAAGCCGCGCGCCGCCGCAGCAGGCGCGAGTGCGGGCATGCTCATTCCGTCGAGCCTACCCCAGCCCCGGCGGCGGCATACCGTGTCGGCGTGCCGGAGACACGCTATGTCGGTCGCGCCAACGTCGCCAAGCGGCTGCACTCACTGGCTGGCTCCCCCGGCCGGGCCGTCTATCGGGCCGGCAGCGTCCGCCTCGAGCTCGACGGAGGCACGTTGACGGTGGCGCCCCCGTTCGGCCTCGAGCACGAGGGCGAATACGAGCAGCTTGTGCTCGAGCCGCTGCTCGCGGCGCTCGATGCGGACCACGTTGTCGCGGCACTGCTCGTCCGCCTGGGCGGGTACGCGGTCGGCGTCTTCGAGGGCGAGCGGCTGGTCATCTCGAAGGTTGGCGCCCGCTTCGTCAAGGGCAGGCACAAGAAGGGCGGCTCCTCCTCGGGCCGCTTCCGGCGGCGGCGCGAGGGACAGGAGCGGGAGCTGATCGACGAGGCCGCCGCCGAGGCCGCCCGCGTGCTGGGCCCGTGGCGCGAGCGGGTCGAGCACGTCGCGCTCGGCGGCGACCGCTCGGCCGTCACCCGTGTCCTCGCCGCCCGGGCCGAGCTGGGCTGGCTCGAGCCGCTCGCCGTGGAGCGCTTCTTCGACGTCCCCGACCCGCGCCGGCGCGTGCTGGAGGCGCTCCCGTACCAGCTCTACGCGGCGAAGGTGGTCGAGGAGCCCTAGACTGCCGAGATGCGCCACGGTGGCGCCGTCGGCGGAGTCGCTCTCGCGCCGCTCCACGAGCGGGTGCCCGTCCAGCTCCTCGCGGACGGCGGCGCGCACCGCTCCCGTGCCGCGACCGTGGACGACGCGGACGCTCGGGAGCCCGGCGAGCGCGGCGTCGTCGACGAAGGAACGAACCGCCTCGCGCGCTTCCTGCGCCCGCTGACCGCGCACGTCGAGCTCGTCAGAGACGTCCCCGCGCGCGGCCGCGAGTACGCGGACCGGCGTCTCCGCCTCGTCAGGCTGCGGCTCGCGGCGCGCCGACGGGCGAAGCCGCGCCAGCGGAACGCGGAGCCGGTGTCCCGCCGGGCCGACCACCTCGGCCTCGTCGCCCTCGATCGCCGCGATCGTGCCGTGCACGCCGAGGGTGGGCGCCTCGACCGGATCGCCGGCGGCGAGCGGCCCGGTGAGCGGCAGCGGCGCGTCGAAGGCCTGGATCGCACGCTCGGCGGCTTCCGCGCGCTCGGAGGCGGCGCCGAGACGTCGGTCTCGCTCGCGCGCCGCCGGCGCCGACCGTCTCGACTCCCGGTCGCGCCGGCGCGCGACCCGGATCTCCTCGCGCAGCGACTCCAGCTCGGCGCGGGCGGCCCGGAGCTCCGCGTACGCATCGGCGGCGGCACGTTCCCGTTCGGCTGTCGCCGAGGCCTTGACCGCCTCGATCTCGGCTGCGAGCTCGGTCTCCCGCTCGCGGGCCCGCTCGGCGAGCGCGTCCGCGTCCCGGCGCTCCGCACGGGCCGCGGCCCGCTCGTCCGCGGCGGCGCGCTCGGCCGCCTCGGCCTCGGCCAGGAGCTCCTGGATCCGCAGACGCTCGGGCGCCACGCGCCCGCGAGCGTCGGCGACGACGGCCGCGTCGAGGCCGAGCCGCTCCGCAGTCTGGAGCGCGTGCGAGGTGCCGGGCCGGCCCAGGGCGATTCGGTAGAGCGGCGCGTGGGTCTCCGGGTCGAAGCCGGTGGCCGCGTTGGCGACGCCGTCGGTCGCGCTCGCCCACTCCTTCAGCTCGGGGAAGTGCGTGGTCACGACGGTGAGCCGCGCCTGCGCGGCCAACCGCGCCACGAGCGCCTGCGCGAGCGCCGACCCCTCGACGGGATCGGTGCCCGAGGTGAGCTCGTCCAGGAGCACGAGCGAGCGCTCCCCCGCCGCGCGCAGGATCGCGACGATGCTCGCGACGTGCCCGGAGAAGGTGGAGAGGCTCATCTCGATCGACTGCCGGTCGCCGATGTCCGCGAGCACGGCATCGAAGACCGGCAGCGCGGCGAGCTCGGCCGGCGGCCGGAGCCCGGACTGGTGGAGTAGGCCGGCCAGGCCGAGCGTCTTCAGCGCCACGGTCTTGCCGCCCGTGTTCGGGCCGCTGATGACGAGCGCGCGCAGGCTGCCGAGGTCGAGGTCGATCGGCACGGCCGTCTTCGGGTCGAGGAGCGGGTGGCGCGCGCCGACCAGACGCACCTCGTCCGCGATCTCTACGGGCGCGCCGCGCCAGTTGCGCGAGACCGTTCCGATCGCTAGCACCAGGTCGATCCGGCCGGTCGCCTCGACCGCGGCGGTGAGGGCGTCGGCCTGCTCTCCGACGGCACTCGAGAGCTCGCGCAGGATCCGCTCGGCCTCCTCGCGCTCCGCGCCGGCGGCCTCCGACTGTCGATTCGAGAGCTCGACGACCTCGAACGGCTCGACGAAGAGCGTCTGGCCCGAGTCGGAGCTGTCGTGGACGATCCCGGGGACGCTGCTTCGGGAGCTCGCCTTCACCGCGAGCACGGGACGGCCGGCGCGCTGCGTCACGAAATCCTCCTGGAGATGCTCGCGGATGCTGCTTCGTCGCACGAGCTGCTCGAGCTTGTCGGCGACGCGTTGCCGGCCGGTCCGGAGCTCCCCCCGCAGCTTGCGGAGCTTCGGCGAGGCGTTGTCGCGCAGGTCGGAGCCGTCCTGTTCCACGGCCCGGTCGATCGACTCTGCAATTGGCCGCAGCGCCGGCTCGATTTCCGCCGCAAGCCCGCGCAGAAGCGGCGCGTCCTGCTCGTCGAGCGCCGCGCGCACGCGCAGAGCTCCCGAGATCGTGTCGGCGACGTGTCGGAGTGCCGCGGCTGCCACCGTGCCACCGAGCGCCGCGTGGGAGGCAGGCTCGCGCACGTCCCGGATCCCGTCGAGCGGCGGCTCCGCTGACTCGTTGAGGAGAGCGATCGCCTCGCCGGTGAGTGCCTGCCGGCGCGTGACCTCGCCAGCATCCGGTGAGGGCGTGAGCGCACGCGCGAGCTCCGCGCCGTGGTCGGTCGCCGCGGCGGCGGCGGTCCGCTCCCGGATTGCCGGGAACTCGAGCACGTCGAGCGCGCCGGGGTTCACGCCACGAGTGTAGGACGGTAAGCTCGCACCATCGTGGTGCGCCTGCTGATCATCGCCGCCGTGGTCATCTTTCTCGTCCTCTGGGTGCGCGCGTTGTTTGACCTGTTCCGGCGCCCGGATCTCTCCAGCTCCGCGAGGGCGGCCTGGGCGATCATCATGCTCTTGCTCCCGTTCATCGGGCTGCTCGTGTACATGATGATGCGCCCGTCCGAGGCGGAGATCGCCCGCAACGCGCGGGGCTGAGCCGCTACTCGGTTGCGTCGGCCGCCGCCCGGCCTTGACGCGTCCTGCGCCTGGTGGGATGCTCGGCTCCAGGTAGCGAATCGGCGGCGGAGAGGAGTCGCTGCCCTCCAGCTCCAGCTCCAGCTCGAACGGTCGCGCTGACACGGGCCCGGGCGGAAGATCGGAGCCGCACCGGGCGTCCGGTGGGCGGTGAGGGCGGAGGGGCTCTCACGGTTCTTCGCCGTCTGCGGCCGGCGGATCGAAGAAGGAGGCGGAACACGATGGCACCACTGGAGTTCGTTAGTCGTCAGGGCTGGGGAGCGAAGGCGCCGAGGCAGGTGACAAAGAAAGATCCGTCCACGCTGGCCGGGGTCGCGGTGCACTGGTTCGGCAGCCCGAGCGCCGCCGCATCGCACGACCGCTGCCCGGGCTTGCTGCGCAGTGTCCAGAACACGCACATGGCCCCGGGCGGACTGGGCACGACCGACGGCGCCAACGACATCGGCTACAACCACGCGGTCTGCCCGCACGGCGTCGCGTACACCCTGCGCGGCTTCGGCGTGCAGACCGGCGCCAACGGCACGACCCGGGGGAACCAGGAGTACGCCGCAGTGGTCTACATGGGCGGCGAGAAGGACGGACGGCCGGTCACGAAGGAGGCACTGCCCGTGCTGTCCGAGGTGATCAAGATGTGGCAGGACCAGGGTGCCGGCCCGCTGGTCAAGCCACACGGCTTCTTCACGGGGTCGCAGTGCCCGGGGCCCGACCTGCGGTCGTGGCTCGACGTGACGCCGAAGCCGTGGCAGGCCAAAGGGGCGACCGTCCCCAGGGTGGCCGTGAAGGACGACACGCCGGACTGGCTGATGGACTTCATCCACTGGCGACTGGCGCTGAACGGGGACAAGAAGCAGCGCCCGGCGCACCTTCCGCAGCGGATCCCGGAGACCGCGTGGGAAGCCGCCGCGCAGGTCGACCGGATCGCGAACCTGATGGGCCCTCAGGACACCTTCCTCGACTGGGCCGAGTGGCGCCGCCAGGGCGCGAAGAAGAGCGAGCGCCCGCGGAGCGCGCCGGCAAAGATCCCCACGCAGTGGTTCGAGGCACTCGAGCGGCTCGAGAAGATCTTCAAGGGCGTCAAGACCACCAAGCCGAAGCCGAAGCCGAAGCCGAAGGACGAGCCGAAGCCGAAACCGAAGCCCGAGGTCGACGAGCCGGTCACGGTCCAGACCGAGCTCCTGGCGCCGCCGCGGGCGACGCTGAAGACCCTCGAGCGATACATGCTCGCGCGCCAGCACGGCGGCTACAGCGACGCCGACGTCCGCGACATCCTCAAGAAGTACAACGCGGCCTGCAAGACGGCGGGCCTCGACCCGCTGCTCGTCGTCAGCCAGATGGTGCTCGAGACGGGGAACCTGATGTCGGACTGGTCGCAGCCGCCGAAGCGGAACCCGGCCGGGATCGGCGTCACCGGCAAGCCCGGCGAGGGCATCAAGTTCTCGAACTGGGAAAAAGCGGTCAACGCGCACGTCGGCCGCTTGCTCGCCTACGCGCTCCCGAAGGACAAGGGTACGGACGCACAGCGCAAGCTCGTCGCCGACGCGCTGAAGGTGCGTCCGCTGCCGGACAACCGCTTCGGGGTTGCGAAGAAGCTGAAGGGTCTGAGCAAGACGTGGGCGATGGACCCGAAGTACGCGGACAAGATCACCGGGATCGCGAACGAGATCCGGACCCGCGTATGACCCTGTGAGGGAGCGACTTTAGATCGTCTTGAACTGCTCGAACGGTTGCCTGCAACTCTCGCAGTAGCGCAACGAGCGGCACGGGGTCGGGCCGAAGATGTTCTCGAGCCTCGTCTTCGTCGAGCCGCAGTAGGGACAGCGGTGCACGGCCCGCTGGAGCTGCACGAGCGCGGTCGGCGCCTCCGCGCGCGGCGTCGGCGGTGCGAAGCCGGCCTCGCGGAGCTTCTCGCGGCCCGCCGGCGTGATCCGGTCGGTCGACCAGGAGTCGTCGAGGAGGACGTCGACCTGGGGCTCACCGCCGATCGCCGCGACCGCCTCCTCCATCTGGCGGCGCATCACGTCGAGCGCCGGGCAGCCCATGAAGGTCGGCGTGAACTCGATCCGGACCCGTTCGCCCTCGACCTCGACGTCCTTCACGACCCCCAAGTCGACGAGCGAGACGACCGGGATCTCCGGGTCCGGGATCTCGGCCAGGGCCTCCCAGACCCGCTCGGCGGTCACCATTGCGCGCCTACCGGCGCCGACCTGCGCACCATCGTCATCTCCTCCCAGAGCGCCGCGAACTCCTCGCCGGGCGTACCCCGCTCGATCGCCTCGACCTCTTCCCGGCCGACGCGCTCCGCCAGCGCGGGACGCAGCTCGGGCGCGAGGACGCCGAGCGCGTCGGGCCAGAGCTCGTCGACCGCTTCTCGATAGCGCGGCTCATCCCGCAATCGCTCGAGCCACATCTCGGCGTGCAGGCGGTGGTAGACCTCCTCCCGGTCGATCTTCGCGGCGATCCCGGCCAGCGCCTCGTCCTCGTGCTCCTTCAGGTGCGCGATCCGGATCGCGTCGGCGGTCTCGTAGAGGACGTGCCGGGCGATCGTCCGCGCCCAATCCGGCACGAGGCGCAGCTGCACGAGCGGCGCACAGCGGTACTCCTCGGGCCGGCGGTCGAACGCGAGCGCGTCGGCGTCGGTGCCGAGCTCCTCGGCTGCCAAGTCGTACAAGGCCCGTGCGTGCCCGATCTCGTTCTGCGCGATCGACGAGAACGCGACGTCCTCCTCGAGGAACGGCGCGATCCCCGTCCACTCCGAGTTGCGCCAGCCAAGGATCAGCTCATCGTCGGCGAGCTCAATCAGCAGCTGTGCCCGCTCGCTCACGCGCCTCCTTCAGTCGAGCCTTGATCGAGTAGCCGTCGACGCGGCGGTACTTGAGGTCGAACTCGTCGGGGAACTCCTCGATCGCCTCGATCGCCTCGCGCGGCACGACCCACAGCGCCACCGACTCCTGCCGGCGGGCGTAGAACTCGCGCGCGTAGGCGTCGGCGAACGCCCTGTCCGGCGCATGGAACGAGCCGCCGTGGACAAACGGCTGCCCTTTCCGCTCCTGCCTGAACACCTCCCAGATCAAGCCGCCTCCGCGAGCACGACCTTCGAGACCCAGTCGACCTCGGCCCGTGAGAGCCGCCGGAAGGCGAGGCGCTCCTGCGACGCGGGCCCGTGCCCCGTGACGACCGCGATCAGCTTGTCCCAGTCTGGCTCGGTGTACTCCCAGATCCCGTCGTCGTTGCGCCGCAGCTTCGGGTCGGGAATCTCGAGGCCGAGCTCGAGGATCTGTGGCACGTAGCCCTCGAGGAACTGCTGACGTGCGTCCTCGTTCGCCTGGCTCTTGATCCGCCAGATCACCATCGGGTCCTCGTCGGCCGGGAGCCGGGTTCCGTGGAAGTGCATCAGCGGCTCCCACCAACGCGTCAGTGCCTCCTGAACAAGCTCGCGCTGCTCGGGCGTCCCGGTCACCATCGCCAGCACCGTGTCGCGGCCGTGGAGGATGTGGAACGACTCCTCCCAGCAAACCTTCTTCATCACGCGCGCGTACGGCGCGTACGAGCACTTGAGGAGCGCCTTCTGGCTGATGATCGCCGCCGCGTCCACGAGCCACGCGATTACGCCGACATCGCCCCAGCTCTTCGTGGGGTAGTGGAAGACGTTGTGGAACTTCGACTTGCCGGAGATGAGGTCGTCGAGGCAGCGCTCACGCGGCTTGCCGAGGTCCTCGACGACGCGGTAGATCAGCTGGCAGTGCCCGACCTCGTCCTGGATCTTCGCCGTCAGCGCGAGCTTCCGCTGCAGGGTCGGAGCGCGCAGGATCCAGTCGCGCTCGGGGAGCACGCCCATCAGCTCCGAGTTGCCGTGCATCTCGATGAACTTGATCAGCCGGGCGCGGTATTCGTCCGGCATCCAGTCGTCGGTCTCGACGAGTCCGCCATTCTGGATGTACTCGAGGAACTCCTGCTCGCGCCCTGTTTCCGCTGCTTGCACGGTCTGGCCTCCCTAGCTACCTAACGGTCGTTAGCATTGAGTGTATCGCCACACGCCGCCACGAGCTGACCCGTCAGGCCGCCCGCCTTTTCGCGCAGAAGGGGTACCACGGCACGTCGATGGGCGACCTCGCCGCGGCGATGGGCGTCCAGAAAGGCTCGCTCTACTCGCTCACGCAATCGAAGCAGGAGCTCCTCTACGAGACGATGCGGGAGGGGGCCGCCGCGTTCCACGCCGGGCTCGACGCGCTGCCCGAGCGGGCCGGCGCGAACGAGCGGATCCGGCTCGCGCTCCGAGCCCACCTGCGCGTCGTCTCCGAGCAGCTCGACGTGGCGACTGTCTTCGTTCGCGAGTGGCGCTACCTCGAGGGCGAGCGCCGCGACGAGATCGTCGCCGAGCGCCGCCGCTACGAGGAGCGGCTGCGGGCGCTCTTCCGCGAGGGCCGCGAGCACGGCGAGCTGCGCACGGACCTCGACGACGCGGCCGCCGCGCTGCTCCTTCTCTCGGCCGCGAACTGGGCGTACACGTGGCTGACCCCCGGCCGCGACACCGACGAGCTGGCTGACTCCTTCGCCGCGATTCTCGTCGACGGCATCCGGGGTTACGCGACCCGTCCGGCGTGAGGGCGACGCTCCTCGTCAACCCGAAGGCGAGCCGGGTGACGCCCGCGCTGGCCGAACGCGTCGCACATGCGGTCGGCGCCGTCGAGACCGTGTTCACGGAGCACGCCGGACACGCCACGCAGCTGGCGCGGGACGCCGAGACGGACGTCGTGGTCGTCTTCTCCGGCGACGGCGGCTTCAACGAGGCGCTCAACGGCGCCCGGCCCGGAACGGTGCTCGGCTTCGTGCCCGGCGGCGGCACCAGCGTGCTGCCGCGGGCGCTCGGGCTGCCGCGCGACCCGGTCGAGGCGGCGCGCGCGCTCGCAACCGGCCGGGAACGCCGGATCTCGCTCGGCCGCTCGAACGGCCGTCGCTTCGGTTTCGCCGCGGGCATCGGGCTGGATGCGGAGCTCGTGCGGCGGATGGACGCCCGGGGCCGCGACGAGGACGGACGCCGGCCGGGTGACCTCGCCTTTCTGTGGACGGCCGCCCGGACGCTCGCCGAGCGTCGCGTTCGCTTCGAGCCGGCGCTCGAGGTCACGGGGCACGGCCGCGTCGCCTTCGCGCTCGTCGCGAACAGCGACCCGTACAGCTACGTCGGCCGGCTGCCGCTCCGGCTGCCGCGCGGAGCCGCGCTCGAGGGCGGCCTCGACGCGATCGGACCGCGTTCGTTGCGCGCCCGCGACCTTCCGGGAGCAATGCGCTACGTCCTCACCGGGCGAACCAGGCTGCCGCTGCTCTTGCTGCACGACAGGGATCGGATCGAGATCCGCTGCGACGCCCCGATGCCGCATCAGCTCGATGGCGAGGACGTCGGGGACGTCACCGAGGTCGTAGTCGAGGCCGAGCGGGACGCGGTCTCGGTGCTCGTGCCTTAACGCCGGCGTAACGGCATAGTCCTTATAGGACTAGTACCGTCAGGACTAATGAGCGCAACGCGGACCGCTGCGCGGACATTGACGACGACGGAGGCGGCCGTGCTCGCGCTGCTCGCGATGGAGGGCGAGCAGTCCGGCTACGACCTGCACCGGCGCGTCTCGCGCTCGATCGGCCACGTATGGGCTCCGGCCAAGAGCCGTCTCTACGCGGTCCTGCCGCGGCTCGCCGCCGACGGGCTTGCAAGCGCCCGGCACGTGCATCAGTCGGGCCGGCCGGACAAGCAGCTCTACGCGATCACCGACGCCGGTCGCGCGGCCGTCCAGGCCTGGCTGGAGACGGCGGAGCCGGGGGCGACCGCAGACACAGTCCACCTCAAGGTCTTCCTCGGCGGCCTGACGACGCACGACGTTCTGCGCCGGCACCTCGAGCAGCACCTGGAGGACCTGCGCCGGCGGCTGGCGGAGCTTGAGGAGCTGGAGCGCTCGAACACCGGTCGCGGCAACGACCGCTACCACCGCTACCTGCTCGAGCTCGGGCTGCGGTCGACTCGAGGGTCGATCGAGTGGGCGGAGGAGGTGCTCGCCGACCTGTGAGGCGGTGCTGGCCCGCGCTGCTCGTCGCGCTCGCGCTCGCGGGCTGTGCGGCTTCGTCCGAGCCCGAGGCCGCGGCGCCGACACCGCTCCAGCGCGAGATCACTGGGCTCGTCGACCAGATGGCGCGGCTGCACCCGGACGTCGATCACGACGTCCCGTTGCCCGAGCTGCGCGCGGAGGCGGCCGACCTCGCCGAGCGAGCGCCGCGGATCTCGCGCGACGAGCTCCTTGTCGGCCTGTTGCGGCTGACGACGCTCGGGGAGCGCGACGGCCACGGCGGCATCTTCCTCCACGACCCGGCACACACGAAGCCGTTTACGTTCTTCCCGCTCCGCGTCCACGACTTCGCCGACGGCGTCCACGTCGTCGCCGACGCCGCCGGCGGCGCGCACGTGGGCAAGCGCTTGACCGCGATCGACGGCGTGCCGCTGGCGGAGGTCCTCACGGCGGTGCGGCCGCTGATCCCGCGCGACAACGCGTCGACGATCCGGCTGCTCCTGCCCGAGTACCTCGTGTGCGCCGAGGTCCTGCGCGGGCTTGGGATCGTTCGGGGAGCCGCCACGTACGCGTTCGCCGACGGGAGCGAGGTGACGCTGGAAGCGGGGCACGGTGCGCTCGGCACCGCTTTTTCGCCGCTGCCGAGACTCGAGGCGTCACTGCTCTACCGCCGGCTCGAGCAAGCGTTCCTGCTCGCGCCGCTCGAGCGCGGCCGCTCGCTCTACCTCGGCTACCACCAGGTCGCCTCGCCGCCGCAGCCGCTGGTCGACCGGATCCTCCGCGCCGCCCGCAAGCCCGGCTTCCGCCGGCTCGTGATCGACGTCCGCCACAACGGCGGCGGCGACAACACGACGTACTGGCCGCTGCTCGACTTGATCAACGCACGTCCCCTGCGCGGCAAGGTCGTCGTGCTGATGGGTCGGATGACGTTCTCCGCGGCCGGGAACTTCGTCGCCGCTGTCGACCACCGGACGAAGGCGCGGCTCGTGGGCGAGCCGAGCGGCGGCGCCCCGAACCAGTGGGGCGACCGGAACCCCATCGAGCTGCCGACCGTCGGCCTGACCGCCTACGTCGCTGCGGTCTACGTCGAGGTCGTGCCCGGCGACAGACGACAAGCGGTGCGCCCGGACGTGCTGGTAGAGCCTACGGCCGCAGACTTCATGGCCGGCCGCGACCCCGTGCTGCGCCGCGCCCTCGCGCTGCGCTGACCGATCGGCACCGAGGGAGTCTCAGTACGTAATGCGCGTGCGCACCTGCATCGTCGCCGCGCTGCTCCTCCTCGTCTCCGGCTCGGGCGGAGAGGCGGAGGGGAGATCGGCGCCTCAGTGGGTGAAGGTCGAGCCCGGCGGTCGCACCGCATGCGCGCGCGGCGGGCCCTACGCGTACTGGATCCGGCGCGCCGACCCGACGCGGCTCGTCATCTTCTTCCAGGGCGGCGGCGGCTGCTGGGACGCGACGACTTGCGCCGAGGGCAGCTTCTGGTTCGACGACGACGTCTCGGTTCAGGACGACCCCCGCTACGCATCCGGGCTGCTCGACGTCACTTCCCGCGAGAACCCGTTCCGGGACTGGTCGTTCGTGTACGCCCCGTCCTGCACCGGCGACGTTTACATGGGCGACCGGGACACGACCTATGCGAACGGCGTCCACGTGCGGCACCGCGGCGCGATCAACGCGCGCGCCGCGCTCGCGGGTGCGTTCGAGGCGTTCCCGTCGGTGCGCACTGTCCTCGTCGCAGGCTGCAGCGCCGGGAGCGTCGGCGCGGCCTTCCACGTCGGCCGCGTGATCACGCGCTACCCGAATGCCCGGGTCACGCTGCTCGGCGACTCCCTCGCGTTCCCGTTCTCGCGCCCGCTCGACCTGAGCAGCTGGGGCGCGCCGGCGAGCTTCGACATGGAGTCGTTCCTGCGCCGGCTCGCCCGGGCGCACCCGAACCGAACCTTCGCCCGCTTCAACTACGCGAGCGACAACGTCCAGGAGCGGTTCGACGTGACGGGCGAGCGGATGTCGTTCGAGCGCCGCCTGCGGGCTGCCGAGACGCGTCTCAAGCGGCTGCCGAACTACCGCTCCTACCTCGCCTGCGGCGGCGACCACTGCGTGCTTCCGCGCGCGAGCTTCTTCAGCCTGCGCGTGGCCGGTGTCCGCGTCCGCGACTGGGCGGCGAACCTTGCCGCGGGCCGAAACGTCGGCTGCCCGACCTGCCGCGGCCGGTAGATTCCCGCGTGCAATGGCGCAGGTTCTTCCTGCCGAGCGCGACCTCCGGCGCGTGATCGGCGACGGCGACGCTGTCCCCGACAGGGAGGTCGAGGGAGTCGGCGAGCAGGAGCTGCTCGCGCTCTACCGCTCGATGGTGCTCCTCCGCACCTACGACGAGCGCTCGGTCGTCTACCACCGCCAGGGTCGCATCGGCACCTACGCGATCTTCTGGGGGCACGAGGCGATCCAGGCCGGGGCTTTCCACGCGCTCGAGGACGACGACTGGATCTTCCCCAGCTACCGCGAGTCGGCGATCGGCCTCCTCCGCGGCATGCCCGCGGCGACCGTCCTCTCGTGGTGGCGCGGCCATCCGGCCGGCTGGTGGAACCCGGCCGACTACAACGTCGCGTCGATCTGCGTCCCGATCGGGACCCACGTTCCGCACGCGGCGGGCCTCGCGTGGGGAAAGCGGTTGCGTGGCGAGAGCGCCTGCGCGCTGGCCTTCTTCGGCGACGGCGCGACCTCGGAGGGCGCCTTCCACGAGGGCGCCAACTTCGCGGCGGTGATGCGCGCGCCGCTCGTCCTCCTCTGCAACAACAACCAGTGGGCGATCTCGACGCCACTCTCCGCGCAGACGCGCGCCGAGGCGCTCGTCGACAAGGCGGTCGGCTACGGGATTCCGGGCGTCCGCGTCGACGGCGGCGACGTGCTCGCCGTGTACGAGGCGACCCGCGACGCCGTCGCACGTGCCCGTGCCGGTGAGGGGCCGAGCTTCGTCGAGGCGGTCACCTACCGCGCGGCGCCGCACGCGACAGCGGACGACCCGAAGGCGTACATCGACCTCGAGCGGGTCGAGGAGGAGCGCGCGAACGAGTGCCTCGGGCGCTACGAGCGCTACCTGCGCCGGCTCGGCGTCCTCGGCGACGAGCTCGAGCAGGAGATCAAGGCGGAGGCGGCCGAGCTGATGCGGGCCGGGATCGCGGCGGCCGAGGCGGAGCCGCCGGCGGACGTGGGCCTCGTCTTCGAGCACGCGCTGGTCGACCCGCCGGCGTCGTTCGAGCACGACCTCGCCGAGCTGCGGAGGATCTTGGGTGCCTGAGCTGCTTCTGGTGGAAGCGGTGAACGACGCGCTGCACGTCGAGATGGAGCGGGACGAGAACGTGCTCGTGATGGGCGAGGACGTCGGCCGCGCCGGCGGCGTCTTCCGTGCCACTGCGGGGCTGCGTGACCGCTTCGGCGCCGACCGCTGCGTCGACACACCGCTGGCCGAGGCGGGCATCCTCGGCTCCGCCGTGGGCCTTTGCATGGCGGGCTTCCGCCCCGTCTGCGAGATGCAGTACGACGCATTCTCCTACCCGTGCCTCGACCAGCTGATCACCCACGTCGGCCGCTACCGCTGGCGCACCCGTGGCGCGATGACGTTCCCGCTCACGATCCGGATGCCGTACGGCGGCGGCGTGCGCGCCCCCGAGCTGCACGACGACTCGCCCGAGACCTACTACGTGCATACGCCCGGGATCAAGGTCGCGATCCCGTCGACGCCCGCCGACGCGAAGGGCCTCCTGGCCGCCGCGATCCGCGACCCTGACCCGGTCGTCGTCCTCGAGCCGAAGCTCGTCTACCGCACGGAGCGTGGCGAGGTGCCGGAGGGCGAACACGTGGTTCCGCTCGGCCGCGCGCGGCTTGCACGCGAGGGGGACGAACTGACGCTCGTCGCGTACGGCGCGATGGTGCCCGTCTGCGAGCGCGCCGCCGACGAGCTCGACGCGTCGGTCGAGGTGCTCGACCTGCGATCGCTGAAGCCGCTCGACGAGGAGGCGCTGCTCGCCTCGGCCGCCAAGACGGGCCGGGTCGTGCTCGTGCAAGAGGCGCCGCGGACGTGCGGGTACGCGGCCGAGCTCGCGGCGATCCTGGCCGAGAAGGCGCTTCTCGACCTGAAGGCGCCGGTGGTCCGTGTGACCGGGTACGACGTGCCCTACCCGTACTGGCAGATCGAGGACGCCTACATGCCGTCTGTCGCGCGGGTCGTCGACGCGGCCCGGCGGCTGCTCGAGTTCTAGGCCCGGTGGCCGTCCACGAGCTGCCGCTCGACGCTGCGAACCTGCACGGGTACTTCTCCCGCGAGCTCGAGCCGGTGCTCACGGTGGCCCCCGGAGACTCGGTCCGCTTTGCGGTCCCCAACGCCGGCTGGGACGTGAGCCGCGACGAGAAGGTCGCGGCGCGCAACCTCGAGCGCGACACAGGTCACGCGCTGGCGGGGCCGATCGAGGTGCGCGGCGCCCCTGCCGGCCAGACCCTGGTGATCAGGATCGACGAGGTCGCCCCGGGTCCCTGGGGCGTCACCTTCGGCGGTCCGGAGCATCGCATCGACTGGGAGCTCGAGGCCGGCCTCGGCCACGGTGCCGGCCGCACCGTTCGGCTCGCGCCCTTCCTCGGCGTTCTCGGCATGCCGCCACCCGAGCAGGGAGTCCACTCGACGATTCCGCCCCGGCCTTGGGGCGGCAACATCGACTGTCGCGAGCTCGTGGCCGGAACGACCCTTTTCTTGCCGATCCCGATCGACGGGGCGCTCTTCTCGGCGGGCGACGGCCACGCCGCTCAGGGTGACGGCGAGGTGTCGGGCACGGCGATCGAGACGCCGGTCGAGGCGCAGCTAACGCTCGACCTGCGTGACGACCTCCCGCTCGAATGGCCGCTCGCGCGCATCGGCGGCGCCTGGCTCACGTTCGGCTTCGACGAGCACCTCGGGCGCGCGGCGCGGATCGCGGTCGACGGCATGCTCGACCTGCTCGAACGCGAGCACGGGCTCTCGCGCGAGGACGCGCTGGCGTTCGCGTCGATCGTGGTCGACCTGCGCGTGACGCAGGTGGTGAACGGAGCGCTCGGCGTGCATGCCGTGCTTCGCGACGACGCATTCGTGTGAGTGAGCGGCTGCGCCTCTGGCTCGAGCGCGGGGAGCACGGCTACCGGCTGCGCGACACGGTCACGGGCGAGCTCGTCCGCTGGGAGGATCCCCGTGTCCGCGTGATCCCGGCCGCGGGTGTCTCCTACCGGCCCGAGGCTCTCGCCGACCCGTCCTTCGACCCGGGCGCCCGGCTCGCGCTCGTGCCCGAGCCCGAGAACGAGCACGACCCGAACGCGGTCGGAATCTGGAACGCGGAGCGAACCCTCCAGCTCGGCTACGTGCCTGCGGCGATCGCGCCCGAGCTCCGCGGCGACGAGCAGGCGATCTCACTCTGGCGGGTCGAGAACGGGCTGCGCGTCCTGCTCGTCCCCGCGGACGCGTGGGTGGGTCTCCCGTCTAGGTAGGCTGGCGCGCCGATGGCCTACGAGTTCAAGCTCCCCGACCTTGGCGAGGGCCTCACCGAGGGAGAATCGCCCGCTGGCTCGTCACGGAGGGTCAGGAGCTGGCCGAAGACGATCCGCTCGTCGAGATCCAGACGGACAAGACGACGGTCGAGATCCCGTCACCCGCAGCCGGAACGGTGTCTCGGATCCTGGTCGGCGAGGGCGAGGTGGTTCCGGTGGGCACGGTGCTCGTGGTCATCGGCGGCGGGGCCGGCGCGCAAGTCGAGGCCGAGGAGTCGCCGCAGCCGGCGCCCCCTGCCGCGGCGAGCACGCCACGTGTTTCTGAAACACAAGGGCGCGTTCAGGCGACGCCGCTCGTGCGGCGGCTCGCGCAGGAGCTCGGCGTCGATCTGGCGCAACTGAGCGGCACAGGCCCGAACGGGCGCATCACAGAGGAGGATGTGCGCGGGGCCGCGAGCGATGGGCTTGTGTTTCAGAAACACAAGGCGGGTCCGCCGGAGGGGCGGCGCGAGCCCGTGCGCGGCGTGCGGCGGCAGATCGTCGAGCACCTGACGACGGCGCACCGCGAGGTCGCGGCGGTGACGTTCGTCGAGGAGTGCGACTTCACCGGACTCGACACGAAGGAGCTGCTTCCGCGCGTGCTCCAGGTCGCGGCGGCGGCGTTGAAGGAGTTCCCGGAGCTGAACGCCCGCCTCGAGGGCGACGAGATCGTCTACCTCGACCGCTACGACATCGGCGTCGCCGTGCAGACCGAGCAGGGCCTTGTCGTCCCGGTCGTCCGCGGCTGCGACAGCGCGTCGCTCGACGAGCTCGCCGCCGAGGTCGAGCGCCTCGCGGAAGCTGCCCGCGACCGGTGCCTTGAAGCCGGAAGAGCTGCGCGGCGGCACCTTCACGGTGACGAGCGCCGGCAAGCTCGGCGGCCTGCTCGTGACGCCGATCGTCAACTATCCCGAGGTCGGCATCCTCGGGATCCACCGGATCGGCCCGCGCCCCGTCGTCCGTGACGGTGAGATCGTGGCCCGCGATATCGGCAACGTCTCGGTCACGTTCGACCACCGCGTGGTCGACGGGGCGCGGGCGGCCGCGTTCACGCTCGACGTGATCGCGCGCCTCGAAGCCGCCTCCGCGTAGGCAAACCGATCCGCCGCCGGCGCCGTAGTCGTAGACAGCAGTGGTCCGTACTCAGTTCGGCGGGGGGAAAGCGAGGGAGGCATGAAGCGAGGCATAGGGCTCGCAGATAGCTTTCTGGTCGGGCCATGGTCGCAGTCGGGCTCGCGGTCGGCGGGATCAACGGAACTGGAGCACGCACTCGAACGGCTCGGGGGAGGTGCCGGCGCAATGACAGCCAAGGCCAGGCGCAGGCGATCTTCCACCTGTCGGAAGACGGCGACTCGATGGACTTCAAGCTGAACGTCGTCGAACATCGTCGGCGTGACGCAGTCGCATATCCACTGCGGCGCAGCCCGGCGTCAACGGGCCGGTCGTGGTGTTCCTGTACGGCCTCGGACCCGGCCGGCGTGGATCCGCACGGGAGGCTGAACGAGGGCACGATCACGGACGCGAGACGTGATCGACGCGGCCTGGCCTCGGCGGCCTGCCCGGGCGGCGTCGCCAACCTGGCCGACGTGATCGAAAAGATGAACAACGGCGGTGCCTACGTGAACGTGCACACGCTGGCGTCTTCCGCCGGCGGCGAGATCCGGGGCGACATCAAGTAGAGGGAGAGGGATGCGAGGGCTTCGCGGCATGTGCCGCGAAGCCCTCCATTGCCGCTTTTCAGCAGCAGCCGCTAGTCGTCGTCGTCATCCTGTCCGTCGCGGTCGCCGCCGCGGCCCTTCTCGATCTGGGCGCGGATCTCGCCGCCTGGCCACTTCGTGGTGTGGACGTTCGCGTACGCGCTTCCGACCCGCATCGCCGCGAGGATCTCGTTGAACGCGCCGGGCTCGATGCCCTGGATGGTAGGCGCGCTGTTCGGCCCGATCACGTCCGCGGCCTCGATCTCACCCTCGACGGTGCCGCAGGTCGTCCGGGCAGGCCGGCGTGCCGGCGGGTCCGGGTTCGCGCAGGTTGCCGCAAAGGAAGAACGAGATGCCGCCGTTGACGGCGAACTTCCCGAAGTGGACGTGCGCCTGCGTGACGTTGCCCTCGAGCCCCGAGTAGCTGAGCTCGTACTCGAGCGAGTCGCCGTCCTTCGGAGAGCCGCGCGCTGAACTCTCCGGTGGCGACCGTCGAGATGTCGGGGTTCTCCTCGTAGCCGGTCATCGGATCCCCGCTGAAGTTCTGTCGAGCCGCCGCCTGCGATGGCATACGAGGCGACGCCCAGGAGCGCGATCACGGTTCCCAGGACCAGGCCTCGCAGAGCGAGTTTCGACATTCCAACCTCCATCCTTCGGTCGTGGTCGGACGGGCCCGCAATCGGGCCGTCACCGGGTCCCTACGGCGATACCCGCCGGGCGGATTGCGAATCAGGCGGCCGCGAGCTCGGGGAGATGCGGCGCGAGCATCGCCTCGATCTTCGGCGCGCTCATGCGGCCGTCGAGTCGCGAGACGGCCCGGCGGTCCTTGACGAGGACGAGGGTCGGCACGATGTCGATCATGAAGCGCTCCGCGAGCTCAGGGCTCGCGTCGACGTCGACGCGGCGGATGCGCAGGCGCTCGCGTTCCTTGCGCGCGAGGTGGGCGAGCAGGCTCTCCATCCGGCGCGCGGGGCCTGAGCGCTCGGACCAGAAGAAGACGAGCAGGGGCCGGTCGGCGTCGTTCACGTGCTCTCCCTCCCACGGCGGGCGTCGAAACGGTCGAGTGTTGTATGTCCGGAAAACAGGCCGTCGAAACTACACTGCCGGGCGATGGGCGACTGGTACACGATCGGGCTCGCGCTGGGGCTCGGCACTGCGCTGGGCGTGCTCTTCGCCGGGTTGCTGGCGGGCACGCGCTACGGCCGCGTGGCCGCAATCGTGCTCGCCGGCGTGGCGGGGGCCGTCGTGGGCTGGTGGATCGAGGACTGGACGGAGATCGTCGGAGGCGTGGTCGGGGGTATCGCGGGCGCGACGGCTGCGGCTGTCGTCGTCGCGGGCGCGCTCCGGCGTGGCGGTACGCGGGGCGGTCTCGCGTTGATCGTGGCTGCCGTCTCCGCCGGCCTCGCCGGCCTCGCCTTCGTGCCCGTCGTCGGCTATCTCGTGGCTGCGGCGCCGCCCGCTCTCGCGGCGCGGCTGCGGCGCACGACGCCCGAGCGTTACGCGGGCCTGCGCAGCCTTGCCAGAGACTGAGCGCTTGCCAGAGACTGAGCGCAAGAAGCTGATCCTCGTGATCATCGACGGGTTGACACCGTCGATGCTGGAGGACGCGGTCGAGCGTGGCGCCGCTCCTTCGCTCGCGCTCCTCACGGAGCACGGCCGCTACCGCCGCGCCGTCTCGACGTTTCCGTCGCTGACGCCCGTCTGCCTGTCGTCGCTCGCGACGGGCGCGCACCCCGACGTCCACGAGATTCCGCACCTCGTCTGGTACCACCGCGGTGAGCGACGGTTGGTCGAGTACGGCTCCTCGTTCGGCGCCGTCCGGGCGGCCGGGACGAGGCAGTCGCTCGTGGACACGATCTACGGGCTCAACGACAGCCACCTCGGCGCCGGCGCGGTCACGGTGTACGAGGCGCTCGAGGACGCAGGGCTGACCGCGGCGGCCGTGAACATCACTTGCTACCGCGGTCGTGTCGCACACCGGCCCACGGTCCCGTTCCTGACCCGGCCGGCGCACGGGCCGAGCCGCTTCTTCTTCTACAACCTGTTCGAGTCGGACGCGACCGGGGCGCCGCTCTCCGTCCGCAACCGCCAGCGGGGAACGATCGACGCCTACGCCACCGCGGTCGGGCGCTGGCTCGTGACGCGCGACGGCTTCGACTTCCTCGTCTATTACCTCTCCGACTACGACCTCGCATCGCACGTGCACGGGCCCGACGTGGCCCACGAGGCGCTCGCACGCAGCGACGAGGCCGTCGGCGCGCTGATCGAGGCGGCGGGCGGGCCGGACGAGTTCCTCGAGCGCTATGCGGTCATCCTCTGCGCCGACCATGGCCAGACGCCGGTGCGCGAGGTGACGCGCCTGCAGGACACCTTCCCGGAAGCGGTCGTGACCGCGTCGAACCGCGCTGCGATGGTCTACGCGGATGACGACCCGGCTGTCCTGGCGCGGCGGCTCGACGGGCACGACGCGGTCGAGGTCGTGCTCTGGCGCGAGGGAGCGGAGGCGGTCGCACGCCGCGACGGCGCCGAGCTCCGCTTCACGCCGGCCGGCACGAGCGGCGATCGAGCGATCCTCGACTACCCGCACGGTCGCGAGCGCGCCTGGGCGGCGCTCGCGAATCCGAACGCCGGCGAGCTGCTCGTCTCCGCCGCGCCCGGCTGGGAGTTCGTCGACCTCGCGGGCCGCCATCACGCCGGCGGCGGATCGCACGGGTCGCTCGCGGTCGGCGACTCCGAGGTGCCGATGCTGACGGTCGGGCTCGATTCGACGCCGGGCTCGATCACGGAGGTGATGCCCGCGGTGCTCGAGCACTTCGCGGTCTCGCCGCCCGCGTACGTCCGACCTCTCGCACGCAGATGAAAGGTGTCGAGCTCGCCGAGCGGCTGCGTCGGCGGGGGATCGGCGACCCACGTGTACTGACGGCGATCGGACGGGTCCCGCGCGAGCTCTTCGTCCCCGAGGAGGGCAGGCGCCGCGCCTACGACGACCGCGCGCTGCCGATCGGGCACGGCCAGACGATCTCGCAGCCGTTCATGGTCGCGATCATCTGCGCGTCGCTCGAGCTGGAAGGCGACGAGCGCGTGCTCGACGTCGGCACCGGCTCCGGGTATCAGGCGGCGGTGCTCGCCGAGCTGGCGGCGGAAATCGTCACGATCGAGCGCCTCCCCGAGCTGGCCCAGCAGGCGCGGGAGACGCTCGCCGAGGCGGGCTACGAGAGGGTCGAGGTGCGCGTCGGCGACGGCACGCTCGGTGTTCCCGACCGGGCGCCCTACGACGGGATCGCGGTGGCCGCGGCCGCACCGGCGATCCCGCAGGCGCTCTACGCGCAACTCGTGCCGGGCGGGCGCCTCGTCGTCCCGGTCGGGAGCCGGTTCGACCAGCGGCTGGAAACGGTGGTGCGCGGGCCGCACGGACCCGAGATCAGGAGCTCGGTGCCCTGCCGGTTCGTTCCGCTGCTCGGTTCCGAGGGGTTCGCCGAGGACCCGCGCTCGTAGAGGCTTGATGTGGAATTGACGCGCTGTGTGGCCGTCTCAGACCAAGCCAGCGCGGCTCGGCGTCCGCGGCGCAGGCTGGGCGCCTGCGCGAGGGCGCCGAGACGGTCTGGCGCCGCGTCTGAGGCGGTCACATAGCCCGTTCAGGTTTCACATCAAGCCTCTTGTCGCCGGTCTTGTCGTTCGCGGCCGCTGCTAGGTTCCTCCGCGTCGATGCAGCGCTCTTCTGCTCTCCGCGCCTCGGGCGCCCTTGCCCGCACGCGCGGGGCGCTCTCCCGGTCCCACAACTGGCTGCAGCTGGCCCGCTTCTGCATCGTGGGAGCCAGTGGCTACGTCGTCAACCTCGCCGTTTTCACGCTGCTCCTGCACGGCGCGGGAGTGCACTACCTCCTCGCGGCGACGGTGTCTTTCCTCGTCGCGGTGACGAACAACTACACCTGGAACCGGCTCTGGACCTTCCGCGGGCAGCGAGGCCACGTCGGCTACCAGGGCCTCCGCTTTCTCGTTGTGTCGACGCTCTCGCTCTGCGCCAACCTGCTGCTCCTGGCGCTGCTCGTCCGGCTCGGGCTCGAGGAGGTGCCCGCCCAGGCGATCGCGATCGTGCTCGTCACCCCGCTGAACTTCGTCGGAAACAAGCTCTGGTCCTTCGGGCACCGCTAGCAGCGCTGGCCGCGCTTGTGCTCGCGGCTCCTGCGGGCGCCGTCACAGCCCCGGGCGCCGTGGACGAGCCGCGGCTGACGGAGGAGCGGGCGACCGAGATCCTGCTCGAGTCGCCGAAGGTCGCGGACTGGCTCGAGCGCTATCCGCCCAACCCGCAGACCGACGCCGAGTACAGGCGGGCGACCGACCAGTGGATCGTCAAGGCGTGGTCCGGGAAGGCAGGCCAGATCGTGCTCGGGAAGGTGAACGACGACACGGGCGTCGTCGAGGAGGAGTGGACCGGGCCGCAGGTCGCGTGGTCGATGGCGCGCGGCGGCGCCGGGGCCTTCGGCGGCAAGACGATCAACGAGGAGTGGGTTTGGCTCGGCTTCTGCGCACTGTTCTTTATCGGGCTCGCGAACCTGCGCCGGCCGCTCTCGCTGCGCAACCTCGACCTGCTGGCGCTGCTCTCGTTCTCGATCTCGCTCCGGCTCTTCAACGAGGGCGAGATCTTCTGGAGCGCTCCGCTCGCCTATCCGCCGCTGGTCTATCTGCTCGCACGCTGCGTCTGGATCGCCCGGAGCAACCGGCCGCCGCGTGCCTCGCGGCCGCATCTGGCCGGTGTGGCTGCTCGCGGGCGCCGCCGTCTTCCTGCTCGGGTTCAGGGTCGGCTTGAACATCGAGGCGGAGCGGAGCGTGATCGACGTCGGCTTTGCCGGGGTGGTCGGTGCGCACCGGATCGCGAACGGCGAGATGCCCTACGGCCACATGCCCGTGCAGGAGGACCAGAAGCCGTGTGGCCCGGCCGACGCGGAGGGGGAGATCCGGGAGCGGATCCAGACGAACGGCCGCTGCGAGACCTCGAACCCCCGCGGAGACACGTACGGCCCGGTCTCGTATCTCGCCTACCTGCCCGGCTATGCCGTCTTCGGCTGGACGGGGCGCTGGGACGAGCTCTGGGCGGCGCACGCGACCTCGCTGCTCTTCGATGTCCTCTGCGCCGCCGGGCTCGCGCTCGTCGGCCGGCGCTTCGGCGGCGCACGGCTGGCGGCGACTCTCGCGTTCGCGTGGGCCGCGTATCCATTCACGCTCTACGTGTCGAACTCGAACACGAACGACGCGATCATGCCCGCCTTCCTCATCTGGGGCTTCTGGCTGGCCTCCTCCGCGTGGGCGCGCGGCGCAGCAGTTGCGCTCGCCGGCTGGACGAAGTTCGCGGCGCTGCTGCTTGCGCCCCTCTGGCTCTCGTATCCGTCCGGCTGGCGCGTCCCGTCGCGCCGCTTCGCGCTGGGCTTCGCCGGCGCGACCCTCGCCGGCTTCCTCGTCCTGCTACTGGAACCAGATCCGCTCCATGCGGCGCGCGTCTTTGCCGAGCGCACCTTCGGCTTCCAGCTCGACCGCGAGTCGCCCTTCTCGATCTGGGGCTGGGGCCAGTACCACGCGGCCGGCGTGCCGGACCTGCACGTCGTCCAGCAGGTGCTGCAGGTGCTCGTCGTCGGGGGCGCGCTCCTCGTCGCGTTCGTGCCGCGCCGCAAGTCGATCTTGCAGCTCGCGGCGCTGACGGCGGCCGTGCTGCTCGGCTTCGAGCTCGTGCTGACCCACTGGTTCTACCTCTACATCCCCTGGTTCTTCCCCTTCGTCGCGTTTGCCCTGCTCTACCGTCGTGATCGCGCCGCGTCGGTTCACTGAGCTCGCCGCGGTCGCGGCGGCGGCGCTCTTCCTGCTCGGGTGGGGTGTCCTGCACACAGCCTGGTACGACGACGGCGAGATCGTCGACATCCCGGTGTACGAGCGGTACGGGAGCGCGATCGAGAACGGCGCGGTGCCGTACCGCGACATCCGTCCCGAGTATCCGCCGGGCGCGCTGCCCGTCTTCGTGTTGCCGGCGCTTCTGAGCGACGACGAGGAGGAGTACCGCGAACTGTTCGAGTGGCTGATGGCAGCCTGCGGGGCGGCGCTCGTCGTGCTCGCGGCCGTTGCGCTCCGCGGCCTCCGCGCGACTCGGCGGCGGACCGTCGCCGCGCTCGTCGTCACAGCTGCCTTCCCGCTGCTGCTCGGCTCGGTCGTTCTGACGCGCTTCGATCTCTGGCCGGCGGCACTCGTTGCCGGCGCGCTCGCCGCGCTCGTGCACGACCGCCACCGCCTCGGCCTCGGGCTGCTCGGCGCGGCGATCGCGGTGAAGCTCTATCCGGCCGTGCTCGTTCCGCTGGCTGTCGCCTACGTCTGGCGTCGCGCCGGTCGGCGGGAGGCGCTCGTGGGCATGGGCGTGCTCGCCGGCGTCGTGGTGCTCGCCGTGCTTCCCTTCCTCGCCGTTGCACCGGGTGGTCTCGCGGACAGCGTCGGGCACCAGCTCTCCCGGCCGCTGCAGATCGAGAGCCTCGGCTCGGCGCTCTTCCTCGCCGCGCACCACCTGGTCGGGCTCGACGTCGAGATGCGCTCCGGGCACGGCTCTCAGAACCTGCACGCGACGGGGACCGCGGTCACCGCGCTCCTCCTCACCGCGCTCCAGCTGGCCGCCCTCACCTGGACCTGGCTCCGGCGGCCGGGCGAGCCCGAGGAGCTCATCCGCTGGAGCGCGGCTGCGCTCGTCGCTGTCGTCGCGCTCGGGAAGGTGCTCTCGCCGCAGTTCCTCATCTGGCTCGTGCCGGCCGTGCCCCTCGTCGCCGGCCGGCGCGGCGTCCGTGCGTCGGGACTCCTCTGCGCCGCCCTCGTGGTGACGCAGCTCTGGTTTCCATCCCGCTACTGGGACCTGGCGCGCGAGCTCGAGCTCTTGCCGTCGCTGCTCGTGCTCGCCCGCGACCTGCTTCTCGTCGGTCTGCTCGTCGTGTTGCTCAGGGATAGGGAACGCGGAGCGGCTCGATCGCGGTAGCGCGTCCCGAGCCGTCGCACTCGACGAGCGCGCCCTCGATCCGGACCCCGCCCTCGGCGGTCTCGAACCGGACCGGCATCCCGGTGCGCATCCGGTAGATCGCCTGGTCGGCCTTGACGCCGATCACGGAGTCGTGCGGTCCCGTCATGCCGACGTCGGTGATCGCCGCCGTGCCGCCGGGCAGGACGCGCGCGTCGGACGTCTGCACATGGGTGTGCGTGCCGAGCACGGCGGTCACGCGACCGTCGAGCCAGCGCGCGAGCGCCACCTTCTCGCTCGTCGCCTCGGCGTGGACATCGACGACGATTACTGCCGCCTGGCTCCGCGCCTCCTCGACGAGTTGGTCGACGACCTCGAACATCGAGACGGCCGGCTCGAGGAAGAGCGAGCCGAGCACGTTGAGCACCGCCACCGGCGTCCCGTCCTCGGCTTCCGCGACCGTGAGGCCGCGCCCCGGCGCGGAGGCGGAGAAGTTGGCCGGCCTGATGACGCGTTCGGCCTTGGCAAGGTAGGAGTCGATCCCGGCGCGTCGCCAGGTGTGGTTGCCGAGCGTGATCACGTCCGCGCCGGCGGCGAGGAGCCGCTCGGCCAGCTTGGCGGTGATGCCGAGCCCGTCCGCGGCGTTCTCGCCGTTGAGGACGCAGAACGAGGCACCCAGCTCGTCGCGCAACGGCCGCAGGCGCTCCTCGACCGCCCGCCTTCCGGGAGCGCCGACGACATCGCCGATGAAGAGCAGTTTCAGCGAACCGAGAGCACGGCGGCCGGTCGCACCGACAGGGACACGTTGTTGCCCTTGTCCTGCGTGTAGCGCGCAAGTGCCTGGCGCTCGACGCGGCTCAGGTCGACGACGACGCCGACCTTCGAGCGCGCCTTCGAGACGGCCGAGCCGACCGTGAGGGCGGGGTCGGCCCGCAGGTGGGTCAGGGAGACGACCACGGAGGGCGCAGTGTGCGGCCGGATGTCGATCCGGGCGCCGGACGTCCGGTTTGAGAGCACGAAGTCGGTGATCCCGACGACGGTCCCGTCGACAGGCGAGTAGACGTCCGTGCCGGGTGAGGCGCCGACGGCGAGCGCCGAGGTGCCGGGCCCGCCGCGGCCCTGCAGCTGGTACCAGACGAGGCGGTTCTCCTTGTCTCCGACGAGCCGGTGCCAGATGCGCGCGAAGAGGCCGGCGTTCCCCTGCCTGCCGACGGGGTCGAGCGCCAGAGAACCGTCGCCCGCGTTGTGGTACCCGATCGCCGTCACGGCCGTCTGGGCGACGGGGAGCTGGAGCTGCACCGCTCCGGCCGTCGCGACGATCTGTGGCAGCGGCTGGCCGCCCGGCAGCACGTTGGCGGCCGCGAGCGGCTGGGTGGCGACCGGTGCCGAGCTCCAGGTGCCGAACGCGGTCACGAGCAGGGTAAGCACGACGACCGCCGAAAAGAGGGCGGCGAGGACGAAACGGGCGGCGTGGCGCTCGGGGTGTCGGCGACGAGCCCGGGCGCGCCGCAGCTCTCTCGGGGCACGCGGCTGCACGGCGTACCGGGGTCGGGCCGAAGCCATGCGCGGCACGATAGCCGAGCCTGCTGTCGCCTTGCCCCGCGCAGGAGCCCTCTCAGTCGCACGGATACCATCGACCGCATGGCTGACGGACGGCCGACGATCCAGATTCCGCGCTGGATTCAGCTGGCCGGTCTGCCCGCGCTCCTGCTGCTTGACTTGGGCGCTGGCGAGCACGCTCGGCCACGCGATCTTTCTCTTCCTGACCGGATCGGTGATCGCGTTCCTACTCAACCCGGTCGTCCGGGCCGTGAAACGCGGCCGGACGCCGCGTGGGCTCGCCGTCGCCCTCGTGTACACGGCGTTCGCGGCCGTGGTCGTGATCGGGCTGATCGCCCTCGTCACCGTCGTCGTCGACCAGGCGCGCTCGGCCGCCGACCGGGCCGACACGTACCTGACCGAGGAGTCCGGCGAGACGGGGCTGACGGGTGCCGAGGTCGACGTCGAGCGACTCCAGGGCTGGCTCGACGACAGGGGGCTCGACCGGATTCAGATCCGCGAGCAGGCCACGGACTGGCTCGAGACGCTTTCCGGAGAGGAGATCTCGGGTTACACGCAGGATCTGATCTCGTTCGCCCAGGGTGCGGCGTTCGGCGTGATCCAGCTGCTCTTCTCGCTGATCCTGATCGTCGTCATCTCGGTCTACATGCTGCTCGACATGGATCGGCTCGAGCGCGCGATCGACCGCCGCTTCCCGCCGCACGGCGGGCCGCCGCTGACGCTCCGGATCGAGTCGGCGCTCGCCGGTTACGTGCGCGGCCAGGTGCTGCTGTCGACGATCATCGGCACCAGTGCGGGCATCGGCATGTGGCTGCTCGGGGCGCTCGACCTCGTTCCCGGTGCCGAGCAGTACGCGCTCCTCTTCGGGATCTGGACGGCGGTGATCGAGGTCATCCCGTACATCGGCCCCTGGCTCTCGGCCGTACCGCCAGCGATCTACGCGCTCGTCGTCGAGCCGATCTCGGTCCTCTGGGTGGCGGCGCTCTTCGTGTTCATTTATCAGGTCGAGGGGCACGTGGTCGTGCCGAACGTGATGGCGAATGCGCTTCGGCTGCACCCGTTGCTCGTCATCTTCGGGCTGCTCGCGGGCGCGGAGCTGTACGGGATCGCAGGCATCCTCGTCGCGCTGCCGACGCTGGCCGCGCTGCGCGCAATCTGGGAGTTCTTCGGTGAGCGCCTGACGCTCGAGCCGTGGGGCGAGGGTGGGGCGCCCGTGCCGGTCGAGGTGGAGGTCGAGCAGCCCAAGGCGCCTGACGTAACCTTGGTCAAGTGAGCGCCTTTCCGGCCACGCGCCTGCGCAGGCTGCGCCGCACCGACGCCCTCCGGGGGCTCGTCCGCGAGACGCGGCTCGACCTCGACGACTTCGTGATGCCGCTCTTCGTCGGGCCGTCCACCGTGAGGAACGAGGAGCTGCCGGCGATGAGCCGGTTCTCGATCGAGGATCTCGTCGCCGAGGCCGCGGAGCTCGCGCGGCTCGGCGTGAAGGCGGTTCTCCTCTTCGGCGTGCCCGAGGAGAAGGACGACGAGGGCTCGGGCGCCTGGGACGAAGACGGGATCGTCCAGTGCGCGCTGCGGGCGCTGCGGGCCGAGCTGCCCGGGCTCGTGCTCGTCACCGACGTCTGTCTCTGCGAGTACACCGCGCACGGCCACTGCGGCGTCGTCCGCGACGGCGAGGTGGCGAACGACGAGACGCTCGAGCTGCTCGCGCGCACGGCGGTCAGCCACGTGGACGCAGGGGCGGACGCCGTCGCGCCGAGCGACATGATGGACGGCCGCGTGGGCGCGATCCGCGAGGTGCTGCCCGAGACGCCGATCGTCTCCTACGCCGCGAAGTACGCGTCGGCGTTCTACGGCCCGTTCCGGGAGGTGGCCGAGTCCGCGCCTGCCTTCGGCGACCGGCGCGGCTACCAGATGGATCCCGCGAACGTGCGTGAGGCGCTGCGCGAGTGCGAGCTCGACCTCGCCGAGGGCGCAGACGTGTTGATGGTGAAGCCGGCGCTGCCGTACCTCGACGTGATCCGCGCCGTCCGCGAGCGCTTCGACTGCCCCGTCGCCGCGTACAACGTCTCCGGGGAGTACGCGCTCGTGAAGGCGGCCGCCGCGGCCGGGCATCTCGACGAGCGCGCGGCGGCGCTCGAGTCCCTCACCGCGATCAAGCGCGCCGGCGCCGACCTGGTCTGCTCGTACTGGACGAAGGACCTCGCCGAGTGGCTCTGAGGCAGCGTTCGGACGCTCGTCGCGTCGGGCCGAGCAGCTGATCCCGGGCGGAGTCAACTCGCCGGTGCGCGCGATGCGTTCGGTCGGTCGCGACGAGCCCGTCTTCATCCGCAGCGGCAAGGGCTCGACGATCGTCGACGTCGACGGCAACCCGTACGTGGACTGGGTGATGAGCTGGGGGCCGCTCATCTTCGGCCACGCCGACGAGGAGACGCTCGCCGCGATCGCGGACGCAGCCCAGCTCGGCACGAGCTTCGGGGCGCCGACCGAGGCCGAGGTGGAGCTGGCGGCGGAGATCGTCGACGCGGTCCCCTCCGTCGAGATGGTGCGCCTCGTCTCCTCCGGCACGGAGGCCGCGATGAGCGCGGTGCGACTGGCCCGCGGCTTCACCCGCCGCGACCGGATCCTGAAATTCTCAGGCTGCTACCACGGCCACGCCGACGGGCTCCTGGCGAGCGCAGGCTCCGGCCTCGCGACCCTCGGAATCCCGTCGAGCCCGGGCGTCCCCTCCGGGACGACGGGGGACACGATCGTGACGGCCTACAACGACGTCGACGCGACCGCGGCCGCCGTCGAGCGCTACGGCGAAGGGCTGGCGGCGATCATCGTCGAGCCCGTCGCCGGGAACATGGGCGTCGTGCCGCCCGCGCCGGGCTTCCTCGAGGCCCTACGTGCGCTCGCCGACGCCTCCGGCGCGCTGCTCCTCTTCGACGAGGTCATCACCGGCTTCCGCGTCGCGCGCGGCGGTGCGCAGGAGCGCCTCGGCGTGCTGCCCGACCTGACCGTCCTCGGCAAGATCGTCGGCGGCGGCCTGCCGTTGGCGGCGTTCGGTGGTCGCGCCGACGTGATGGAGCGCCTGGCCCCGGCCGGCGACGTCTACCAGGCCGGCACGCTCTCGGGGAACCCGCTCGCGACCGCCGCCGGCATCAGCGTGCTCCGCCGTCTGCGCGATCCCGCCGTCTACGACGAGCTCGAGCGGAAGGGCGCGCGGCTCGAGGAGGGGTTGAAGCCGTTCGGGCGCGTGCACCGGGTCGGCGCGATGGCGACGCTGTTCATGGCCCGGCGTGGGATCCGCAACTTCGCGGACGCGCAGGCGTGCGACACGGAGCGCTACGGCGCCCTCTTCCGGCACCTGCTCGAGCGCGGGATCTACGTCGCGCCCTCGCAGTTCGAGTGCCTGTTCGTCTCGCTCGCCCACTCAGACGAGGACATCGACCGCACGACCGAAGCCGTTGCCGACTTCTTCAACGATTGACCTCTGGGACCGGCTGGCCACGGAGGCGGCCGCCGAGAGTCCGCTCTGGGGCGATGCGCTGCGTGCCGATCCTGAGCGTGAGGGCGTCTTCGGCCCGCTCGTGCCGGAGCGGTTCGCCCTCGGCCTCGAAACGATCTACGAGGGGTATCTCGTGCACTACGGCCGTCCGCGCCTGTTTGCGCCGGCGGACGACGAGACGGCCCTCTTGCTCGGCGACTACCTCTACGCGCACGGTCTCGTCCGGATCGCCGCAACCGGGGAGCTCGACGCGGTGGCGGCGCTCGCGGAGCTGATCTCGACGTGCGCCCACCTGCGCGCCGAGCAGGCTCGGCGACGGCGACGCGTGGCTCGAAGCGGTGCGCCGGCTCGGCGGGTCACCGAGGGCCGACGAGACGGGGCTCGCGCTCGCTGCGCATGCCCGGCGAGTGGGGTAAGCTCGCGCCATGACTGCGTGGCTGCTCGCCAACGCTGCCGAGGAGGGGCGCCGCGTGATCACGGGCATGTTGATCACCGGGCTCGTCTTCATCGCCGTGATCGCGCTGGGCGAGACCTCCCGCGCACTCCGCCACCGGCGCGAACGCTAGGCCCGCGCAGAGTCGCGTCGATGCTCGCCTCGTCGTGGCGGCGGGCGGCGTGGTAGAGGCGTTCACGAACCTCGGACTCGGTCAGGGCCAGCCGTTGGAGGTACCCGTGCGCCTCGAGCCATCCGATCGTCCGCTGGTCGAGTCCCAAGCCCTCGGCCATTCGCCGTGGCTCTGGAAGCATCGCCGCTCTAGCTCTCGAGCCGTCGGAGACGGAGGTGGCTGGCGCCGAGCGCGAGGCCGGCCCTCAGTCTCAGCCGCAGCCAGCGGCGGTGCCGGCGGGTGTCGCGGATTTCGCGCGCGAGCCGCTCTGCGTCAGCCTCGCGCAGACGTTGTTCGTGCCGCTCCCGGGTGAGGAGGCGGAGCGAGTCCGGGTCGTATGGGTGCACTTGTCCCTCCGTTCACGTCGTCTCGCTGATCGCTTCGTTCTCGCGTATCAGCTCGTCATCGATCGAGCGTCGGTGGTCAGGACCGGATGGTGCGCCGACCCGCTCACAGGTCGCTCATCACACGCTCATCTGGAAAACGCTGTCGCTCCCCCTTACCGCCGCGCGGAAGGAACGTCTCGACGAGGTCGCTCGGCATGCCTTCGACGCTACGACGGCACGCGAGCGGAGGAAAGTGTCAGAACGTCTGAACTTTGCTCTGGTGGCGCTCGGTCTTTACTTCATCCTGCGCGCGAGCTCAGTTCGCGAGTGAATGCCAAGCTTGGCGTAGATGTGGCTCAGGTGGCTCGCGACCGTCCGCTCGCCGAGAAAGAGCGCGGCGGCGACCTCCCGATTCGTCCGCCCCTCAACGACGAGATCCGCGACGCGGAGCTCGGCCGGCGTCAAGCCCTCCACGTGCGTGCGCCCGCCGATGTGCCCGAGCTCGGCGCGAGCCTAGTCCGCCCAGCTCGCCGCCCCGAGCTCCTCGAAGC
The DNA here is from genome assembly GCA_963794385.1 of uncultured Gaiellaceae bacterium. Taxonomy (GTDB): domain Bacteria; phylum Actinomycetota; class Thermoleophilia; order Gaiellales; family Gaiellaceae; genus Gaiellasilicea. Next base: position 219,077 of record CAWCDT010000010.1, read on the forward strand.
CGGCGAGCGCCGCCTCGATCGCTTCGCGGGTTGCGCGCTTTTGTCGTGCCCGCCTCCTGACGGACGCCGAGCGCGAGCAGCGTCCGGGAGTGCTCGAAGGGGTAGTCGCTGCGGGCGTGGTGGGCGAGCGCCTCGTCGAACGCGGCGAACGAGCCCTCGAAGTCGCCGCGCGCGGCGTGAAGAAGTGCCCGGCAGCGCGCGAGGATGGCGATCGCCCATACTCGGTCGAGGGTCCTCGCTCGCTCCTCCCATGGGGCGAGCCGCTGCTCGGCCTCGTCGAGCTCGCCCACTGCGATCAATGCCTCGAGCGTGTCCGCGAGGTCGAATCGATGGCCAGGCTCGAAGTAGCCGAGCTCGTCGAAGATCCTCCACGCCGGGCGGAGATGCCCGAGCGCCGCCACTGCGTCGCCGGTGGACAGCTGCAGGAACCCGAGCAGCCAGAGGTAATGCGCTTCGGAGACGTAGCTGCCGAGTCTCTTCGCGCGCGCCAGCGCGTCTTCTGTGCGGGCGTGGGTGTCGAGCTCTCCCCGGTAGGCGGCGACGCGGACGGCGCTCATCTCGCAGACCGGCAGCTCCCCCTCCGCCCCCGTCTGCGCAGCGAGGGAGAGCAGCTCGTCCGCGTATCGAGCCGCGAGCTCCCAGTTCCCCGCCCGCCACTCGAGCAGACTCAGCCAGTGGAGAGAGTGCATCTCTTCGACAGAGTCGCGTGCCCGCATCGCGTCGCGGTAGGCGTGTAGGTGTTCCCGCGCCCGCTCGAGATCGTCGCCCGCCCAGGCAAGCTGGTGACCCGCCGTCCATGTCGCCTCCCAGAGCGACCCGGCGAGGGAGCGCTCCACCGCCAGAGCTTCCTCCATCTCCGCCCGCGGCACGCCGCGACCGGCGAGGAAGTGCATCAGGCCAAATTGGCTGAGCGCCTTGCACGTCAGCTCCGGGTTCACTGCGCGAGTGGCAGCCGCGATGGCGAGCTCAGCGTGCTCGAGCCCGCGCTCGACCGACCCACTCTCGACGAACCGCATCCGGTTTGCCAGCCCGAGATGGACCCTGGCTTCGAGCGCTGCGTCGCCCTGCGCCTCGGCGAGCGCGCTCTGGAGGAGCTGGAGGGCCTGGCTTTGCCCATGGACGGCGCCGACCGCATTTGAGAGCTGAGCGAGGACGGCAGCACGGTAGGACCCCGGGTGGGGTGGCGGTGCGCGCGTGCTCGAGCAGGGCGATCGCGTGAGCGGGATCGCCGGACCCCATCAGCCGCTCGGCGGTGAGCAGCGTCCGCCGGTGCACGCCCTCGACGTCGGAGGCGGGCGTGAGCCGGAGCGCCTGCTCGGCGAGCTCGGCGGCGGTGGCGGTCGCGCCGCGCACGTGTGCCGTCCGCGCGCTTCGTCGAGGATCGAGGCGACGTCGCTGTCGGGCTCGGACGCGGCGAGCGCGAGATGGCGGGCTCGTTCCTCGGCCGACAGGACGATGTGGGCCAGCCGCGCGTGCAGCGACCGGCGGTCGGCAGGCGTCTGGTGGGTCGTGACCGCCGTGCCCAGCAGCGGGTGCGTGAAGCGGACGCGCTCCCTGTCGAGCTCGAGGATGCGCGCCTGGAGCGCCGCGGCGAGCCCCGCCTCGAAGCCAGCGCCGACCGCCGCCTCCACGAGCTCGACCGTCGGTCTGGCGAGCGCCGCGACGGCATGCACGACCTCGAGCGCCGCCGCGCCTAACACTTCGATTCGCTCGTAGAGGAGCCTGTCGAGGTCAGCCGGGATGGGGAGCTCGTCGCCGGGGGCGAGGCTGCCGCCTCTGCGTTGGAGCGCGGAGGCGAGCTCGAGCGCGAAGAACGGGTTGCCGCGCGAGGTCTCCCAGAGGCGGATCAGCGTCGGCCGCGCGAAGTGTGCCCCAAGGCGGGTGTGCAGCAGCTCGTGGGTCGCCCCGAGGCTCAGGCCGCCGACGTCGATTCTCTCCAGCCGGTTCTCCGGGACTGCGTGGCGAAGCCACTCCGGCACGTCGCCGCGGATTGCCAGCAGCGTTGCGACGGGCACGCCGTCGAGGCGGGCGAGTGCGTGGCGGAGGACCGCGAGCGACACCGCGTCGAGCCACTGGACATCGTCGACCGCGAGACAGAGCGGGCCGTCGCGTGCGAGCAGCCGCAGCGCACCGAGGAAGGAGCGGCCACGACTCGCTCGTCGGCGTGGGTTTCCGACTCGCCGAGCAGCGGCGGCCTCGAGCGCCCGCCGCTGGATCGGCGGCAGCTCGGGTAAGAGATCTCCGGCGGCGCTTCCGAGGAGGTCGGTCAAACCAACGAACGAGAACTGGGTCTCCGCACCCGAAGGCCGAGCAGACAGGACTCGGTAGCCCCGGGCGGCGGCGCCGTCGAGGCCGGCCAGCCACAGCGTCGTCTTTCCGATGCCCGGTTCGCCGGGCAGTACGGCGGCGGCGGGAAGAAGCTCGGTGCCGTCGAGCAACCGGAGGATCCTTTCGACCTCCTGTTCCCTGCCGAGAAGCCGAGGAGCTTCGACGGGCACGTCTTCCATTGTGCGCCTTGCAACGAGCGATATGGCTGTGCTGGAAGCGAGCCGCTCCATCTTGCAGCGCGCAGCGCCCACGTGGAGAATCCTCCGCACCCGTGCGAAGGCTCCAAAGTCACGGCGTCCGCCACATCACACGTGGGCGCCTCGCGCGATGAGACCCCGGCGACGGCGAAGATCAGCGTGAAACAGCAGCTCCGGACGCTCGAGCAAGAGCCTGTCGACATCGCCGACTCGCGGCTGCCGCCGCCGATCCTCAGCTACGTCGGCGGCAGTCGCTGGCGCCTGGAGGCGGACTATCCGTACCGGGATGCCGAGACGACGATCACGGTCCCGCAAGGATTCGAGTTCGACCTCTCATCCGTGCCGCGTCTCCTCTGGTGGCTGATCGCGCCGTTCGAGCTCTCGGTCGCGGCGCCGCTCCTGCACGACTTCCTCTACTTCCACGGCGGCAGGCCGCCCGCGGGTGTCGTCGTCCCGCACCGCATCTACAACCGCGCCGAGGTGGACGCGATGTTCCGAGGGATCATGCGGAAGGAGGGCGTCTCGGCCTGGCGTCGGGCGCTCGGCTATCTCGCGGTGCGCACCTTCGGCAGCGGCTCCTGGCGCAGCTAGCGCCACTGGCCGGCTGCGCCTCCCGGCCGGCGGAGCCGGCCTCCGGCGCAGCGTCCCGCCGTAGGCGGGCAGATGAATCAGGGCCGCTCGTGGCGCTCTCGCGGCGGCCCGTACCTCCGTACTGTTCCACCGGCCTACGCACCGCGAGCGGCGCGCCAGAGGCGCTAGCTGATGACGCTCCGTAGACTGGGCGCGATGGCCGTCCCCGCCGACCTGCGCGACTGGATCCGCATGCTCGAGGAGGAAGGCGAGCTCGTCCGGGTCGCCGCCGAGGTCGATCCCGACCTCGAGGTCACGGAGATCGTCGACCGGACCGTGAAGGCGGGCGGTCCCGCGCTCCTGTTCGAGCAGCCGAAGGGCTCCAAGCTGCCGCTCCTGATCAACCAGTTCGGTACCGAGCGGCGGATGTGCCTCGCCTTCGGGGTCGAGCGCCTCGACGACGTCGCCGCGAAGCTCGAGGACGTGCTCGAGATGCAGCCGCCGCAGGGGCTTGCCGAGAAGGTGCGCGGCCTCCGGAAGCTGAAGTCGATTGCGGGCTCGCTGCCGAAGAAGGTCTCGCGCGGCGCGTGCCAGGAGATCGTCCTCACCGGCGACGAGATCGACCTCGATCTGCTCCCGATCCAGCGCTGCTGGCCGGGCGACCCCGCGCCCTTCATCACCCTCCCGGCCGTGATCACGAAGGACCCGCACACGGGCGTGCGCAACGTCGGCATGTACCGGATGCAGAAGATCGACGCGCGCTCCACGTACATGCACTGGCAGATCCACAAGGACGGACGCGCCGACTACCTCGCCACCGACGGCGTCATCCCGGTCGCGGTCGCGCTGGGGCTCGACCCCGTCACGGCCTACTCGGCCAGCGCGCCGCTGCCGAAGCACATCGACGAGCTGATGCTCGCGGGCTTCCTCAAGGGGGAGCCGATCGAGCTCGTGAAGGCGAAGACGGTCGACCTCGACGTCCCGGCGAACGCCGAGATCGTGCTCGAGGGGACGATCGCGAAGGACGAGGTCGGGCTCGAAGGGCCGTTCGGCGATCACACCGGCTACTACACGGCCGCGGAGCCGTTTCCCGTCTTCCGGCTCTCGGCGATCACGATGCGCACCGACGCCGTCTATCCCTCGATCGTCGTCGGCAAGCCGCCCCAGGAGGACGCCTGGCTCGGCAAGGCGACGGAGCGTCTCTTCCTCCCGGCGGTGCGGATGACGGTGCCGGAGATCGTCGACTACGACCTGCCCATCTCGGGCGCGTTCCACAACTGCGTGATCGTCTCGATCAAGAAGGCGTTCCCCGGTCACGCCCACAAGGTCATGCACGCGATCTGGGGTCTCGGGATGCTGAGCCTCTCGAAAGCGGTCGTCGTCGTCGACGCGCACGTGAACGTGCACGACTACAACGAGGTCTTCTTCCACGTCGGCGCCAACGTCGATCCGAAGCGCGACGTCGTGCTCGCGGAAGGGCCGCTCGACCACCTCGACCACGCGCCGGCGCTGCAGTTCTTCGGCGGCAAGATCGGGATCGACGCGACGGCGAAGAGCCCGGCGGAGGGTGCGCGCGAGTGGCCGGAGGAGATCGTGATGACCGACGAAGTCAAGGAGCTGGTCGATCGCCGCTGGGCCGAGTACGGACTAACGGCGCACGGCGGTGACGACCTGGTAGAGAATGACTCTCGCCGCGGGTTGCGGCAGCTGATACGTCGTTGACAGCGCGGGTCGCGCAGGGGTTGAATCCAGTCACTTGAGCGAGAACGACCAGCCGCATCTGCCGTCGCCGAGCCTCTGGCCGATCGGCTTCGCGATTGGCATCGCATGCATCCTCACCGGGCTCGTGGTCAGCCCGATCGCCGCCGTCGTCGGTGCGGTGATCGCGGTCATCTTCGGGTTCCTCTGGATCAGGGACGTGACGAAGCCGGTGCGGGCGCCCGCCCCGGAGGTCGAGCCGGAAGCCCGCCCGCTTCTCGAGCCGGCTCCGATCGAGACGGCTCCCGACCAGGAGCTCAAGGCCTATCCGCGCAACACGTTCCTCTCCGGCGCGACGCTCGGCCTCGGGGCTCTGATCGGGGGCATCGTCACCCTGCCCGTGCTCGGCTTCGCGGTCCTGCCGGCCTTCACGAACCAGGAAGAGCAGAACACCGTGCTGGGCCCGATCGAGGACTTCCCGGAAGGGACGTTCGTGATCGCCACCTACCTGGAGAACGTCGAGGTCGGCGAGGTGACGAGGCGCACGATGTATGTCCGCAACAACGGCCGCATCGACGGCGAGCCGAGCTTCACGCTCATCTACTCCCGCTGTGCCCACCTCGGCTGCCCCGTGCAGCCGAACGGCCTCATCTTCACCGACCAGGCGAAGGAGATCGGCCCGCACCACGCGCGAGGTCACGCCGACCCTCGCGACCGGCTTCGGCTGCCCCTGCCACGGGGGCCAGTACGACACGGAGGGGAACCGGACGGCGGGGCCGCCCGTGCGCGCGCTCGACCGATGCGAGTTCTCGATCGTCGACGGCCAGCTCGTGCTCGGGCCGTTCTTCAGCGTGGCAAAGGTCGAGGGCGCCGGCGCCACTGCCAAGATCTTCAAGTACGGCCGCCAGCCCCCCGGCGTGCACGTCGACGGCGCGTCCGCCTGGCTCTACCCGCTCGAGGTGCCTCGCTAGCGATGGCCGTCGCCTCCCCGAAGAAGTCGAGTAAGAGCACCCTCAAGGACGTGGCGCTCTACCCACTCGACTGGCTCGAGGAGCGCTCCGGTCTCGTCGGCGGGACCAGATACTTCCTCTACCGCCGCGTCCCGCGCGACTCCAGCTGGTTCCACACGCTGGGCTCGGCAACGCTGACGGCCTTCATCGTCCAGGCGGTCACGGGCGTCGTGCTCGCGATGTTCTACAAGCCGGATCCCGACTCCGCCTACCAGTCGATCCAGCACATCACGAACGACGTCACGCTCGGCTGGCTCGTCCGCGGCATGCACAAGTGGGGCGCCAGCGTCTTCATCATCCTCATGTTCTTCCACATGGCGCGGGTCTTCCTCTTCGGCGCCTACAAGTACCCGCGCGAGCTGAACTGGATCGTCGGCGTGCTCCTGCTCGCACTGGGCATGCTCGAGGGCTTCACCGGCTACCTGCTCCCGTGGGATCAGACGGCCTACTGGGCGACGGTCGTGGGGATCAACCTGAACGGGACCGCCCCGATCATCGGCCCGTTCCTCGCCCAGTTTCTCTCCGGCGGGGCCGAGATCGGAAACGACGCGCTGAGCATGTTCTACTCGCTGCACATGCTCGTCATCCCCGGCGCGATCATCGGCCTGATCCTGTTGCACCTCTACCTCGTCGTCCGCCTCGGCGTCAGCTCGCCGCCGTGGTCGGACGTCGCGGCGGGTCGCGACCGCGCCGAGGCGCCGCCGCCGACGACCGGTCGCGCCGGGCTCATCCGGCCGGGAGGCCGTGGCAATGGCTAGCCGCCGGGTCGAGGAGCGCCGCGCGGAGTACAAGCGCTACAAGGAGGACGTCCAGCGCGAGGGGAAGTCGTTCTTCCCGCACGCGATGTTCCACGACACGGTGATGAGCCTCGTGGTCGTCTGCGTGATCGTCGCGCTGGCGTGCGTCTGGTACTTCACCGCCGAGGGCTCCGAGGATCCGGGCCTGCTCGGGCCCCACTTCACCGAGGAGGCCGATCCGGGCACGACCGACTTCATCCCGCGCCCGGACTGGTTCTTCTACTTCCTCTTCTACCTGCTCCGGATCTTCAAGTGGCCGGACACGGTCGTCCTCGCCACGGTCGGGATCCCCAACATCCTGCTCGCGATCCTGATCGCGCTCCCGTTCATCGACCTGCGGCGCGAGCGGCGGCTGCTGCGCCGCCCGGTCGCGATCGTGGCCGCGATCGTCGTCGTGCTCGCGATGGGCACGCTCACCTACAAGGGCGCGACGGCCACGGAGGCGCTGGGATCGGAGCTGCGGGAGGCCGTCCCCGAGTGGGCAGCCGCCCAGGGCTTCGAGGACAACGAGGACGCAGTCGCGGGCGCGGAGATCTTCGCGAGCTCGGGCTGCGGGCAGTGCCACCAGTACATGGGCACGGGCTCGTCGAACCTGGGCGCGCCCGACCTCACCGACATTGGCGCGTCGGGCCGCGGGCCCGAGTACTTCGCCACCTACGTCACCAATCCGGCGCAGTTCGGGAACAACGTCATGCCGCCCTACGCGGGCCTCGGCGAGGAGAACCTCCAGAAGCTCGGCGTGTTCCTCGACGCCTCCAAGGGCCCGCAAGACGAGTAGCCAGACATGAACGTCTTCCTCGGCGTCACGGGCGCGTCGGGCGCGCCCTACGCCGCCCGGCTGCTGCGCGCGCTCGCCGAATCCGGCTGCGAGGTCGGGCTCGCGGCCTCGGCCGCCGGGGTGGAGGTGCTGGCGACCGAGCTCTACCGCGACGCCTCTCTGCCGCGCGAGGAGGTGCTCGAGCGCTTCACCGGCGACGCCGCGAACGTGACCGTCTACGGCGTCAACGACTACAAGAGCCCCTACGCGTCCGGCTCGGCCAAGGTCGACGCGTACGTCGTCTGCCCATGTTCGATGTCGACCGTGGGCACGCTCGCGACGGGGGCGATGGCGAACCTGATCCATCGCGCCGCCTCGGTCGCGCTCAAAGAGGGGCGCAAGCTCGTGCTCGTGCCCCGTGAGACGCCGCTCTCGTTCATCCACCTGAACGGCCTCGCGACGCTGCAGCAGGCGGGGGCGGTGATCCTCTTCGCCGCGCCGGGCTTCTACCACGGCGCCGAGACGATCGACGACCTCGTCGACTTCGTCGTCGCGCGGATCCTCGACCAGCTCGGCCTCGACAATACGCTGATGAAGCGGTGGGGCCAGTGACTCACGAAAGCGGAACGCTCCCGGCCGAGGGCGTCCGCGCCATGTTCGACCGGATCGCGCCCGTGTACGACGCGATGAACCGGCTGATGACGGCCGGGCTCGACCAGCGCTGGCGCCGTCTGACCGCAGACTCGGTGGTGGCGTCGGGAGACCGGGTGCTCGACGCGTGCTGCGGGACCGGCGACCTCGCAGTCGCGGCTCGACGGGCGGGCGCCGGCGAAGTCGTCGGGCTCGACTTCTCCGAGCGGATGCTCGAGCGGGCGCGGCGCAAGGACGCGTCGGTCGAGTGGATCCAGGGCGACCTGCTCGAGCTGCCGTTCGGGGACGCCTCGTTCGACGCGGCGACCGTCGGCTTCGGCGTCCGCAACGTGGCCGACCTCGAGCGGGGCCTGGCCGAGCTGCGGCGCGTGCTCCGTCCCGGCGGCCGGGTCGGGGTGCTCGAGATCACGCGCCCGCGCGGGGCGCTGCGCCTCTTCTTCCGGCTCTGGTTCGACGTGCTGATCCCGCTGGCGGGCAAGATCCTTCCAGGTGGCAAGGCGTACACGTACCTGCCGGCGAGCGTGCGCCGCTTTCCGGGCCCGGACGACCTGGCCGGGCTCCTGAGCGCGCAGGGCTTCTCGGACGTGAGCTACCGGCGCCTCGCCGGCGGCATCGTCGCCCTGCACACGGGAACAGCAGCGTGACGCAGTCACGCTGCCAGGAGGGGGTTCGGGGGAACCGACGGGTTCCCCCGAAGGAACGCGCCGATGCGGAGCATCGGCGACAGCGCGCAGGGGGCCCGCGGGGAACCGGGTTTCCCCGCGCGACCGAGCCGGAGGCGAGGGAGGCAGCGTGACGACGCTCGACGACGTCCGGGCGCTGCCGGGGCTGGAGGCCTACATGGAGGAGGTCGAGGACAGCCTCGCCACGGCCGTCGCCTCGCACGGCGGCCGGGAGGCCGAGGTCGGCGCCGGCGCGCTCGCCGCCGGCGGCAAGCGGCTGCGGCCGATGCTCGCCTTCCTCTCGACGCCGCCGGGTGGAGAGCCGCCCGTCGCTGCCGGCGTCGCGGTCGAGCTCGTCCACATGGCGACGCTCGTCCACGACGATCTGATCGACGGCGCAGCCCTCCGGCGGGGCAAGACCTCGGCGTGGGCGGCCCACGGCGCATCCGCTGCCCGCGCCACGGGCGACTTCCTCTTCGCGCGCGCTTTCGCGGTGCTCACGGCTGCGGGGGACGTCGACGCCGTTGCGCTCCTCGCCGAGGCCTCGCTCTGTCTCGCCCGCGGCGAGGCGCTTCAGCGGCGGCAGCGAAACGATCCCGACACCCCGGTCGAGTCCTACCTCGAGCGTTGCGCGCTCAAGACGGGGAAGCTCTTCGAGGCGGCGTGCTCGCTCGGCTCGGGCGGCCCGCTCGCCCGCTTCGGCCTCAAGCTCGGCGTCGCGTTCCAGATCGCCGACGACATCCTCGACTGCTCGGGCGACACGATCGAGACGGGCAAGGTCGCCGGCACCGACCTGCGCGACGGCACGCCGACCCTGCCGCTCCTGCTCGCCGCGCGCGATGACGCGGTCGTGCGTGCGGCGCTCGCCGGCGGTCCCCTCGAGGGCGTGCTCGTCCGCGTCGCTGCGACCGGCGCTCTCGAGCGGGCTCGCGAGGTGGCACTCGACTACGCTAGGGAGGCGCGCGAGAGCCTGAACGGGCTTCACCGGGAGGAGCTCGAGTCGCTCGCGGATGCTGTCGTAAACAGGAGACGCTGAGACGCTGATGGCCACTCTCGCCCGCACAGCCACGCTCGATCCGATCTGGGACAAGGTCGAGGCCGGGGAGCGCCTCGATTTCGAGGACGGGCTGGCGCTGCTCGAGACCGACGACCTGCTCGGCCTGGGCGAGCTCGCCGACCGCGCCCGTCGCCTGCGGGGCGGCACGGACGAGGTCTACTTCGTCCAGAACCTCTATCTGAACCAGACGAACGTCTGCCGCGTGAAATGCAAGTTCTGCGCCTTCGCCGCAACGCGGAAGCAGGAGCACGCCTACACGATCTCCACGGACGAGCTCGTCGAGGACGCGGTCCGGCAGCGGGAGCTGACCGGCTTCACCGAGATCCACATGGTCAACGGTGAGAACCCGCACGTCGACTTCGACTTCTACGTCGACACGGTGCGGGCGCTGAAGAGCGCGCTCCCGGACGTGCACCTGAAGCTCTACACCGCGTCGGAGATCCACCACATGACGACGCTGTCGGGGCTGTCGCACGAGGAGGTGCTGCGCGAGCTGAAGGAGGCCGGGCTCGGCTCGCTCCCCGGCGGCGGCGCCGAGGTGTTCGCCGAGCGGGTGCGCAAGCTGATCGCGCCCGGCAAGGAGCACCCGGACTACTGGTTCCGCACGCACGACGCCGCGCACCGGCTCGGGATCCCGACCCACTGCACGCTGCTCTACGGGCACGTCGAGACCTACGAGGAGCGGGTCGACCACCTGCTGCGGCTCCGGGCCCAGCAGGACGAGACCGGCGGCTTCCTCGCCTTCATCCCGCTCGCCTTCCACCCCGAGAACACCGTCTTCGAGCGGCGCGGCTGGCGGCATACAACCGGCTCCGACGACCTGAAGATGCTCGCCGTCTCGCGCCTGCTGCTCGACAACGTCCCGAACGTGAAGGCCTACTGGATCATGATGGGGATGCCGCTCGCCGCGGTCGCGCTCCACTTCGGCGCGAACGACGTCCAGGGCACCGTCGTCCGCGAGCAGATCTTCCACGCCGCGGGTGCGACCACCGAGACCGAGCAGAAGATCGAGCAGCTCGTCCGGTTCGTCAAGGACGCGGGCCGGATCCCCGTGCAGCGCGACACGCTCTACAACGAGCTCAAGCGATGGTGACCCTGAGCCAGACGATCCCGGCACTGCCGGTCCGCAACGCCGCCGCGGCGGTCGATTTCTACCGCGACAAGCTCGGCTTCGACGTGCTCCACCACGACGGCGGCTTCGCCGTGCTCTGCCGCGACGAGGCCGTGCTGCATCTCTGGGAGGCGAGCGACGAGAGCTGGCGGGAGCGCGGCCCTGGGGAGCCGCCCGTCTGCTCTGGCGCCGAGTCGTTCATCGCCGGAACGGCGAGCTGCCGGATCGTCGCGAACGGGATCGACGAGCTCTACAAGGAGATGCGCGACCGGGACGTGCTCCATCGAGTGTCGAAGGAGGGCGTGGACGACACCGACTTCGGGACGCGGGAGTTCGCGACCCTCGACCAGGACGGCAACCTCGTCACGTTCTTCCAGTGGGTGTCGGCATGAGCGTCCGGCTCGGCCGCATCAGCTACGTGAACATGGCGCCGGTCTTCCACCGGCTGAACGCGGACGTGGAGGAGGTCCAGGGCGTCCCGACCGAGCTGAACCGGCTGCTCATCGACGGCCGGCTCGACCTGGCGCCGATCTCGTCGATCGAGTACGCACGCCACGCCTCGGCGCTGCGGATCCTGCCGCGCATGTGCGTCTCGTCCGAGGGCGCCGTCGACTCGATCCAGCTCGTCTCGCGGATCCCGTTCCCCCAGATCCGCTCGATCGCGGTCACCGCCGAGAGCGCGACCTCTGTCGTCCTGGCGAAGGTGCTGCTGCCCCACGCGGCTCACGTCCCGCTCGAGCAGGAGGCTGACGCGAAGCTCCTGATCGGCGACGCGGCGCTCAGGAGCGCCTTCGAGGACCCGACGCCGCACTACGACCTCGGCCGGCTCTGGCTCGAGAAGACCGGGCTGCCGATGGTCTTCGCCGTCTGGGCCGCGCCCGAGCCTGTCGCGGAGGGTGTCGCCGAGCTCGAACATGCGCTCGTGGCGAGCGTGCGGCTCGCCCGCACCGAGCCCCAGGTGCTCGCGTACGAGGCGAGCGAGCGCTACGGCTACCCGCCGGGCTACCTCGCGCGCTACTTCGAGAAGCTGCGCTACTCGTTCGGGCCGCGGGAGCGCGCCGGCTTCTACACGTTCCTCGAGATGGCGCGCGACGTCGGCCAGCTGGAGCACGTGCCCGAGCTGCGTTTCGTCAATCGCCGCGACCCCGACCCGGTGGGGGCATGACCGCCGTCGAGACCCGCACCGTGGACGAGGTGCTGGAGAAGGCGCTCGGCGGGGAGCGGATCTCGGACGACGAGGCCGTCGCCCTACTTCGCTCGCGCGAGCTCGTCCCGATCGGGCGCGTCGCCGACGAGCTTCGCAACCGCAAGGTCGACCCCGGCCGGATCACGTTCATCGTCGACCGCAACCTCAACTACACGAACATCTGCGTCACCGACTGCGACTTCTGCGCCTTCTACCGCAGGCCAGGCGACCGCAGCGAGGGCTACCTGCTGCCGAAGCCCGTGATCTTCAAGAAGATCGAGGAGACCCTCGCGATCGGCGGCACCGGCGTGCTGATGCAGGGCGGCCATCATCCCGATCTCGGGATCGAGTACTACGAGGATCTCTTCAGCTCGATCAAGCAGCGCTATCCGATCCACCTGCACGCCCTCTCGCCGCCCGAGATCCAGCACATCGCGAGACGGTCGCGCCTGACCGTGTGGGAGACGCTGCAGCGGCTGCGCGACTCCGGCCTCGATTCCGTGCCCGGCGGCGGCGGCGAGATCCTGGTCGACCGCGTGCGACGCATCATCGCGCCGAAGAAGACCACGTCGTCGGAGTGGCTCGACGTGATGCGCCACGCGCACAAGCTGGGCATGTCGACGACGGCGACGATGATGTACGGCCACGTCGAGACCGTCGAGGAGCGGGTCGAGCACATGCGCCGCATCCGGGAGGTCCAGGACGAGACGCGTGGCTTCCGCGCCTTCATCTCCTGGACGTTCCAGCGCGACGGCAACCGTCTCGACGCCGCCGTGCCGGAAGAGAGCCGGCCGACGTCGTTCGACTACCTGCTCACCCAGGCTGTCTCGCGGATCTACCTCGACAACGTCGACCACATCCAGAGCTCGTGGGTGACGCAGGGCTTGAAGATCGGCCAGGTCGCGCTCGGCTTCGGCGCCGACGACATGGGCTCGGTCATGATCGAGGAGAACGTCGTCTCCGCCGCCGGCACGACCTACCGGACGTCGACGGAGGAGCTCGTGCACCTGATCCGCTCGCTCGGGAAGATCCCCGTCCAGCGCGACACGCTCTACCGCGACGTCAAGGTCTTCGCCTAGCCAGCCCCGCGGGACTGTCGGGGCCAGGACCCTCGTGCCGGACGGACTGTTGGCGGACCCGTTCCGTTAGCGGATGCCCTGCCGGCGAAGCGTAGGTCGTCGACGCCGCGGGGACCTGTCGGCCGACCCCGTGTGGAGCCTTCCGCTAGCCTCGGTCGCGGTCGTGGTGCGTTCCTTCCTCATAGCAGGGCTGCTCGCCCTGGTCGTTGCGGCGCCCGCCGGCGCGAAGACGACGACCCTGATGCCCGGCGTCACGTACGAGCGCGGCGTTCAGTTCACGCCGCACGGGCCGGTGGCGCTTCACGTCGTCCGCGGGCCGCGCCCGACCGGGCTCTACGCGCTCCGCCCCGTGCTCTCGAACGAGTCGATCCAGGGCCTCGAGCGCGTGACGACGATGCAGCAGCGGCTCTCCTCGACCGCGACGATGGTCGGGGTCAACGCCGACTTCTACGCCACCTCCGGGCGGCCGAGCGGCGTGCTGATGCGCGACGGCATCATCGACAGCCCGCCCTATGGTGATCGCTCGAGCGTCGGCATTGCCCCCGAGGGCGCACTCGACGTCCGGCGCGTCGAGTTCTTCGGCACCTGGCGCGGCCTCGGCCAGCGGCGGACGCTCAACGACGTGAACCAGTCACCCGGCCCGAACGGGATCTCGCTCTTCACACCCAGCTACGGCACCGCCACGCCGGTGCAGGCCGGCACCGCCGAGGTCGTGCTCGTGCCCCTGCCTCCGACGACGCCGAACACCGACCTCGTCGGCCCCGTGACCGAGGTCCGCGGCGGCGGCGGCACGCCGATCCCGCCGGGCGGAGCGGTGCTCGTGGCGCGCGGCACGACGGCCCAGCGGCTCGTGGAAGAGTCGCCCGTCGGCACGAGCCTCACGCTGCGGCTCATCTTCCGCCCCGAGTGGACCGGCATCGCCCAGGCGGTGGGCGGCGGCCCGGTGCTGGTGCGCGACGGCAGCCCCGTCTTCCGCGCCAACGAAGCGTTCACCTCGAGCCAGCTCGCCCCGCGCCACCCCCGCACCGGCGTCGGCCAGCTCGCCGACGGCCGGATCGTGATGGTGGTCGCGGACGGCAGGAGGGCGGGGTACAGCGTCGGGATGACGAACTTCGAGCTCGCGCAGACGCTCGTTCGCCTCGGCGCGGTCACCGCCTCGGCGTTCGACGGCGGCGGCTCCTCCACGCTCGCGTTCGAAGGCACGCTCCTGAACCGACCCTCCGACCCGGGCGGCGAGCGCCCGGCCTCGACCTCGCTCCAGCTCATGTACTACGGCGCCTTCTCTCCGGCCGTGCTGCCGGTGATCTCGCCGAACGGCGACGGCGCCGACGAGACGCAGCGGCCGCTCTCCTACAAGCTCGTGCGGCCGTCGACCGTGACGGCGACGCTCACTGCGCCCGGCGGCGCAGTGGCGTTCACGGAGACAGGGCTGAAGGAGCCCGGCAGCTACCCGGTCGCGTTTCCCCCTCTGCCGAGCGACCCGGCCGCGCAGCCCACGGCCCCTGCGGAGGGTCAGTGGCAGCTCGTCGTCGACTCGGTCGACGACCAGGGACAGAAGTCCCGGGCGATGCAGCGGTTCTCGGTCAACAACACGCTCGGGTTCACCGGCCTCTCCCGCCGCACGCTCGTCGTGCGCCAGGGTGGCAAGCAGGTGATCGCCGCCGGCGTCACCCTGACGCGGCCGGCGCGCGTGGTGGTGTCGGTCGAGACCGCGGCGGGCGTCCGGATCGCGCCGATCGCCTTGCGCCAGGCTCCCGCGGGCCGGCTCCGCGTCGAATGGAAGGGCACCATCCGGCGCTCGTTCGTCTACGGCGGCCTCTACAAGATCCGCTTCCGGGCGGTGAACGAGCTCGGCGCCGTGGAGCTGGCGACCAAGGCCTTCCGGGTCGTCCGCGCCGCGCCGGTGAAGAAGAAGCAGCCGAAGCGCCCGTAGGCCGCGCCGGTAACCTCCCCCGGTGCCGGTCGCCTCCATCCTCTCCGAGATCACGGAGCTCCTCACGACCGTGATCGGCGACTACGGCCTCTACGCCGTCTTCGCCCTGATGCTCGTCGACGCCGTGCTCCCCGCCGCGAGCGAGGCGGTGATGGTCTACGGGGGCGCCGTCGCGGCAGGCGCTTTCGCGGGTCAGGAGATCGTCCTCTTCGGGTCGACGCTCGAGCCCGGCTTCGAGGCCTATCTCGCCGTCGCGCTGGCGGGCACGCTCGGCTATCTGGTCGGCTCGCTCGGCGGCTGGTGGCTCGGCCTGCACGGAGGCCGACCTCTGCTCGAGCGTCACGGCCGCTGGCTCCACCTCAACGAGGCCAAGCTCGACCGCGCCGAGCGCTGGTTCGAGCGCTGGGAGGACTGGGCCGTCTTTCTCGGCCGGATCACGCCCGTCGTGCGCTCCTTCGTCTCGATCCCGGCCGGGGTCTTTCGCGTCCCACTCGCCCGCTACACGGTGCTGACGCTGATCGGCTCCGCGATCTGGTGCTTTGCGCTCGCAGGGGTCGGCTGGGCGCTCGGCTCCCAGTGGGAGGAGTTCCATCACGCATTCCGGTACGTCGACTACGTGATCATCGCGACGGTCGCCGCAGGGGCCGCCTTCGTCGCGTGGAAGCTGATCAGACGAGGCGGAAGAACCGCCGCCGACCCCCGATAGACTGGCCTGCCCGTGAAGATCGACCTCATCGACGTCAAGGCGCAGTACGCGCCGCTCGTGCCGGAACTGCGCGACGCGTTCGAGCGGGTGCTCGAGTCGGGCCGCTTCATCTTCGGGCCCGAGGTGCAGGCGTTCGAGGAGGAGGCCGCCGCGTTCCTCGGCGTCCCGCACGCGATCGGCGTCGCCAACGGCACGGACGCGCTCGTCCTCGCGCTCGAGGCGATGGGGATCGGGCGCGGCGACGAGGTGATCTGCCCGTCGTTCACCTTCTACGCGACCGCCGAGGCGATCGCGAGGGCCGGCGCGACACCGGTCTTCGCCGACATCGACCCCGTCACGCTCAACCTCGACCCCGAGGACGTCGCCCGGCGGATCACGCCACGCACGAGGGCGATCATGCCCGTGCACCTCTTCGGGCGGCCCGCGCCGCTCGCGGAGCTGGCCGCGCTCGGGCTCCCGCTGATCGAGGACGCGGCCCAGGCGTTCGGCGCGGACGGGATCGCGACGACGGGCATCTGCTCCACGTTCAGCTTCTTCCCGACCAAGAACCTGTTCGCGCTCGGCGACGGCGGCCTCGTCGCCGCAATCGACGACGCGGTGGCCGAGCGGGTTCGCATGCTCCGCTTCCACGGCTCGCGCGACAAGCGGACGTTCGAGCTGATCGGGACGAACTCGCGGCTGGACGCGCTCCAGGCCGCCTTCCTGCGCGTCTCGCTGCCGCATCTCACGGGCTGGAACGCCTCGCGGCGCGAGGGCGCGGCACGCTACGCCGAGCTCGGGCTCGGCGACGCCGTCGAGCTGCCCGGCAGACGACGCCGGCCACGTCTACCACATGTACGTCGTCCGCTCGCCCGAGCGCGACCGCATCGCCGCCGCGCTCGCGGAGCGCGAGATCGCCTCGGCCTCGTACTACACCACTCCGCTCCACCTCCAGCCCGCGCTGCGCCACCTGGGCTGGGAGGCGGGCTCGCTGCCGGAGACCGAGAAGGCGGCCGCGGAGAACCTCGCGCTGCCGCTCTGGGGTGGGATCGGAGCGGAGGTGCAGGAGCGCGTCGTCGCGGCGGTCCTGGACGCCGTCGCCGTCACGGCGGCGCGGTGAGGACTCCCATCAACCGGCACAGGCTGCCGCAGCTCGCGGCCGACCTCGCGATCGTCGTCGCCGCCTGGTTCCTGGCCTTCCGGCTCCGCTTCGACACCGCGCTGCCGGTCTACTACGAGCGGTATCTCTCCTGGGAGGTCCTGGGCCTCGTCGCCGCGATCAAGCTCTCGGTCTTCGCACTCTTTGGCTTCTACAACCGCTGGTGGCGCTACGTCTCGACCCGCGACATGTGGGGTGCCGCGCGGGGCGTCGCTCGCCGCGTCGCTCGTCACCTTCCTCGTCTTCGCCTTCGTCGACGTCCACGTCGTCGACGTGCCGCGCACGGTCTGGGTGATCGACGCGCTGCTCACCCTCGCGCTCGTCGCCGGCTCGCGCATGCTGGCGCGGACGATCCTCGAACGTCCGCAGAGCCGCTCGATCGTCGCCCGCGGCAAGGAGGTGATCGTCGTCGGGGCCGGCGACGCCGCGCAGTTGATCCTGAAGGAGATGCTGCGCACGCCTGCGCTCGGCTATACACCGATCGGGCTCGTCGACGACGACCCGCGCAAGAAGAACCTGCGCGTGCACGGGATCCGCGTGCTCGGTACGTCGGACGAGCTGCCGCACCTGCTGCGCGACCGGCGCCCGGACGAGCTCCTGATCGCGATCCCGTCAGCGTC
This sequence comes from uncultured Gaiellaceae bacterium, assembly GCA_963794385.1. Taxonomy (GTDB): domain Bacteria; phylum Actinomycetota; class Thermoleophilia; order Gaiellales; family Gaiellaceae; genus Gaiellasilicea. The sequence goes on from CAWCDT010000010.1 coordinate 236,577, forward strand.
CGGCCGCGACCGCCAGCGGATCGTCGACGTCGCCAACGCCGAGGGCGTCACCGTCAAGACCTTGCCTGGCCTGCACGAGCTGATCGCCGGCGATCTCGACCTCGCGAACCAGATCCGCCCGGTGCAGGTCGAGGACCTCCTCGGCCGCGAGCCGGTCGAGGTCGACCTGGACGCGATCGCCTCGTACGTCGAGGGGAAGACGGTGCTCGTCACCGGCGCCGGCGGCTCGATCGGCTCCGAGCTTTGCCGCCAGCTCGCGCGCGCGGAGCCGAGGCGGATCGTCATGGTCGACCAGGCCGAGAGCGCCCTCTTCGAAATCGAGCGGGAGCTCGTCGACGAGCGCCGCTTCCCGGCCTGCGTCCCGGTGCTCGCGGACGTGCGGGACCGGCCGCGGCTCGCCCAGGTCTTCGAGCGCTACAGCCCGGACGTCGTCTTCCACGCCGCCGCCTACAAGCATGTGCCGCTGATGGAGGCGAACCCGCTCGTGTCGGTCGCGAACAACGTGCTCGGCACGCGCGCAGTCGCCGACGCCGCGATCGCGCACGGCGTCGAGCGGTTCGTCCTCGTCTCGACCGACAAGGCCCTCAACCCGTACAGCGTCTACGGCCAGACGAAGACGCTCTGCGAGTGGATCGTCGGCTCGCACGGCGAGCGTGACGACGTGCCGACGAAGTTCGTCGCGGTCCGCTTCGGCAACGTGCTCAACTCCGCCGGCAGCGTCATCCCGCTCTTCCGGCGTCAGATCGAGCGGGGCGGGCCGGTGACCGTCACCGACCCCGAGATGACGCGCTTCTTCATGACGATCCCGGAGGCGGTCGCGCTCGTGATCCAGGCCGGCGCGATCGGTGGTCGCGGCCGCATCCTCGTTCTCGACATGGGCGAGCCGATCCGGATCCTCGACCTCGCGCGCAACATGATCCGCCTCTCGGGCAAGGAGCCCGAGCGCGACATCGCAATCACGTTCATCGGCGCACGGCCGGGCGAGAAGGTGCACGAGGAGCTCTTCGCCCCGGACGAGACCTGGAAGCCGACCACCCACCCGAAGATCGTCGCGCTCGACGTCTCGCCGGTCGACCGGGCGTGGCTCGAGGGCAGGCTCGACGAGCTAGCACGGCTTGTTGATGCGGGCGACACGCTGGAGCTCGTCGGCCAGCTGGCCGCGATCGTTCGCGAGCCGCAGCAGATCCCGGCCGAGATCCCGGCGACGCCCGCCTCCTAGCGCTCACGTCGGCCGAGGATGGACGACGTGGCGTCCGCTGGATTAGGGTCCGACGCATCCACCTACGAACACGGGAGGGGATCATGGCCACAAAGGCGGTCGATCGCCGTACGTTCCTCCAGCGGGTTGCGGTCGCGACAGGGGGCGCGGCGCTCTGGCCGTTCGCGGATGTCGTCGCAACCGCGGAGGCGTCGCGCGGGCGCACGCTGATGCCTGTGCAGGACCTCCGTGACGGCAAGGTGCGCCTACACCTGCCCGAGGGCTTCGAGTATCGCTCGTTCCACGACACCGACGGCCCACCAATCATCCTCGGTGACGGCACGGTCCTGCCCGGGCGGCACGACGGCATGGCGGCTATTCCGGGCCCGAGGGCAAGGTCTGGCTCGTGCGAAACCACGAGGTGAACGGGCCCGCGCCGGCGTTCGGGCCGGGGGCGCCGTACGACTCGAACACGGCGGGCGGAACGACCACTTCGCTCGTGGACGGCCGCGGCAACGTCCACGAGTCGTTCACGAGCCTCAACGGCACGCAGATGAACTGCATGGGCGGCAGGATGCCCTGGGGCAGCTGGATCACGTGCGAGGAGACGATCAACGGTCCCGACGTCGGCCCGGACTTCACGGGCGCGCCGAACACGAGCCTGCAGCAGCCGCACGGGTACATCTTCGAGGTGCCGGCGGGCGGACAGTCGGATCGGCGGCCGATCAGGAGCGCGGGCCGTTTCGCGCACGAGGCGGTCGCGTTCGACCCCGCGGGCGGGATCCTCTACCTGACCGAGGACAACTTCGGCTTCCCGTCGGGGTTTTACCGCTACATCCCGCCGGAGAACCCGATGGAGAGCGGCCGGCTGGCTGACGGGGGCCGGCTCCAGATGCTCGCGGTTGTCGGGATGCCGAACGCCGACCTGGCCGCGGCCCAGCGTAAGCGCACCACGTACGAGGTGACGTGGGTCGACATCGACCAGCCCGACGTCGTCTTCCCGTTCACGCCGGGCCAGCCCGCGCCGACGAGCAACAACGACGCGATCAACTTCGTCGGCAACCAGGGCCGTGCGCAGGGCGCCGCGTGGTTCTCGCGGATCGAAGGCTGCGTCTACGACCGCGGCACCATCTTCTTCTGCTGCACGCAGGGCGGCGGCCCCGCCGAGGGGAGCTTCGGCCCGATCGCCGACGGCTTCGGCAACGGCAGTGGGCAGATCTGGGAGTACCGCGTCCAACCGCAGACCCTGCAGCTGCTTTACGAGTCGCCGGGCGTGGAGGACCTCGACTTCCCGGACAACGTCACCGTCCGCGGAGGCCGAGGCACGCTTGTTCTCTGCGAAGACAACACGGGCGACAACTTCCTGAGGGGCCTCAGCCGCGGCGGTCAGATCTTCGACATCGCCCTGAACCGGATGACCGTGAACGCGACCGGCGCGCCGAGGTTCGGCGACGAGTTCGCCGGCGCGACGTTCAGCCCCGACGGCGAAACGCTGTTCGTCAACGTCCAGGCCTCCCGGGGGATCACGTTCGCGATCTGGGGGCCCTGGCACAGGCTGGGCGTCTAGCTAGGCCCAGCGAGCAGCAGCTCGAGCAGCACCCGAGGGTCCCGGCGAGTCCGCTCGCCGGGACCCTCGTCGCGTTTTCGCAGCTGGAGCTCGCCCGCGTCGCCGAGCGGATGCAGCCGCCCGCTCCTGATCAGCGTCTCGTCGACGCGCGCCGAGCCGGCCGGCGAACGTGGTGTAGACGGGCGTTCCGAGCGCGACCGCCTCGCGGTTCATCGTCCCGCCGGCGGAGACGACGAGGTCCGCGAGACGCGACGAGGCTCTGCGCGTCGACCGCTTCGTCCGGGCACGTCGAGCGAGGGGAGGCCGAGGCCGCGGATCGCCTGCCGCTGCTCGGCCGTGCGCGGAAGGACGACCGCGTGAACGGACTCGTCGCGGCCGAGCCGCTCGAGCACCTGCGCGAAGAGCGGGTTCCCGTGCCGGTGGTAGAGCGCCACGTCGGGCGGCGTGCGCACGACGACGAGCACCTTCCTCGGCTCGATCCCGTCGAGCACGCTCCGGTCCGGCTCGAAGTCGGCGAGGGAGTACTCCTCCTCGAGCCCTGGATACTGGACGAGCTTGGGCGGCCTGGCGCCGTAGCGGGCGAGCCGGTCCGCCGGGACTGCGTCAGGGAAGACAACGCGCGTGGCCGCGCGCAGCCCGAGGTGGTGCTGCAACGTGGCGAACTCGTAGTCGTGCGCGGTCGCGCTCGGGATGCCGAGGCTGCGTGCCGCCAGCATGACCTCGTGGGAGCCGTGCGCGAGCGCGACGTCGAAGCGCCGCGCCTTCGCGAAGCGGCGTAGCGCCGGTAAGCGCCTGGCCATTGCGCGCGCCTTCCCAAGCCGTCCGGCCCCGCCGTGCGCCGGCCCGACGACGTCGTGGGCGATCCCGTGCAGTCGCAGGAGGTCGAGCGTCTGAGCGAACTCGCGGGCCGTGACGACGACCTCGTGCCCGTCCGCCTCGAGCAGGCGGAGCAGCGGCCGGAAGAAGAGCACGTGCGGCGAGTTCGTGACATCGATCCAGACCCTCATCGGATGCGCAGCGTACGCCCCGAACGTCGGCAGCGCCGACTACGATCTGCGGCTCCGTGGCCTCGTTCTCACGCGCTCGCCTGCTGCAGCTCGGGGCCCTGGCCGCGGGCACGCTCTTCGCCGACCCGCGTGCGGCGCTCGCGCGAGTGCGCGCGCCGTCGCTTGCGAAGGTCTCGGTCCGCAACATCGGGGCGCGCTACCGCGGCGACCGACGCTTCTTCGCGAGCGTCAGTCCGGGCGTCAGAGGCCGCGACCGGGCGTCGATCCGCTTCTCGCTCGACCGGCCCGCGACAGTGCGGATCGAGGCGCTGCGGACCGCCCTCCGCCAGCGCACGGTCGTCTGGCAGGTCGAGCAGCAGCTCCCCGCGGGCGCGAACCGGATCTGGTGGAAGCCCGACTCGAAGCTCCCCGTCGGCTCGTATGTGATGCGGCTGACCGTCGAGGACGACGACGGGAACCGGAAGACGTACGGCGGCCGACGCGCGGCGAAGGCGGCGAGCTCGACCACGCCGGTCGTCCGCGTGCTCGGGGTCGAAGCCGCGTTCGAGAAGCGGAGCTATGCGCCCGGGGAGACCGCGGTGCTGACGGTCAGCGCCGACTGCGAGCGGCTCACGCTCCAGTTCCTGGCCTGCGGCACCGAGTCCGAGTACACGGACCGCACGGACGAGATGCGCGGCCATCCGTTCGGCCCGCCCCTCTCCTACGGCTGGAAGCGGAAGCGCTCGGCGCCCAACACGATCACGATCCCCGTGCCCGCCTGGCCCAGCGGCGTCTACGCCGTCAAGCTGACGACGGAGGACGGGCGGATGGGCTTCGCGCCGCTGATCCTGCGCCCAGCCGCGCTCGGGACGGCGCGCCAGGCCGTCGTGATGCCGACGAACACGTGGCAGGCGTACAACTTCGACGACGCGGACGGCGACGGCTGGGGCGACACGTGGTACGCGGGCGGCAACCCGCCCGTCCGGCTGAACCGTCCGTACCGCCAGCGGGGTACGCCGCCGTGGTTCCGCCGCTCCGACGTCCCGTTCCTCAAGTTCGTCCGTCAGACAGGCAAGACACCGGACTTCTTGGCCGAAGACGACCTGGAGGCGTTTCCGAGCGGCGACGAGCTGCGCCGCCTCTACGACCTCGTCGTCTTCCCGGGCCACACCGAGTACGTGACGCAGCAGGCGTACGACGTCGTCCAGCGCTTCCGCGACCTCGGCGGGCGCCTCATCTTCCTCTCCGCGAACAACTTCTTCTGGAAGGTGGAGAAGAACGGCCAGTGGATGCGGCGCGTCAAGCTCTGGCGCGACCTCGGGAGACCCGAGGCCGCGCTCCTCGGCGTGCAGTACCGGGCGAACGACAACGGCTCGAAGCAGGGCGTCTACACGATCGTGGACACCGCAGCCGCTCCCTGGCTCTTCGAGGGGACGGGCCTCGCAAACGGCGCCCCACTCGGCGAGATGGTCGGGGGCTACGGGATCGAGATCGACGCCACCTCGCCCGTGTCCCCGCCGGGGACGAGGGTGCTCGCGCGCATCTCCGACCTCTATGGCCCCGGGCTGACCGCTGAGATGACGTACTACGAGACGGAGGCCGGCTCCCGCGTGTTCTCCGCGGGAGCCCTCGACTTCGGCGGCTCGATCACGTTCCAGCCGGTGTGGCAGATGCTCGAAAACCTCTGGCGGCACATGACGTCCGCCTGAACTCGTCGCATAAGCTGTTCTTATGGACACGCGTCAGCTCGCCGCGTTCTGCGCCGTCGTCGAGCGCCGCAGCTTCTCGCAGGCGGCAGAGCGCCTCGGAGTGACGCAGCCGGCTGTCTCGCTGCAGGTGCGCGCGCTCGAGAAGCGGCTCGGCACGCAGCTGCTCGACCGCTCCGGCCGGCGCGTCGAGCCGACGGAGGCCGGGCTCCGGCTCTACCGCGGCGCGCAGCGGCTGCTCTCGCTCGAGGAGCAGCTGCTCGACGAGATCGCAGGCGAGGCCGAAGGGGAGCTGGCCGGGGAGCTGCAGATCGGGGCCTCGACCGGGCCGGCGGCGATCGTCGTCCCGCTCCTGCTCTGCGAGTTCCAGCGCCGCCACCCGGCCGTCAAGGTCTCCCTGACGGTCTCGGACACGCACTCCGTCGTCGAGCGCGTCGCCGCGCGCGAGCTCGAGCTCGGCATCGTCGGCGCCGCCCGCCGCCATCGGGCCGTGCGTTTCGAGCCCTTCTTCGACGACGAGGTGATCCTCGCGTGCCCACCCGGTCACGCCTTCGCCGGGCGCACAGTCTCGCTCGAGGAGCTGCGCAACGAGAACCTGATCCTGATGCAGGACGGCGCCGGCGTGCGCCAGATCGTCGAGGACGAGCTGCGCGCCCTCGGCGTGCGCCTGCGCGACCTCGACGTGCGCCTCGAGCTCGGCCTGCAGGAATCCGTGCGCAGCGCCGTCCAGGCCGGCTACGGGCTCACGTTCATCTCGCGCTCGGCGGTCGAGCCCGAGCTCGCCGCCGGGACGCTGGCGGCGGCGAGAGTCGAGGGGCTCGACGCGAAGCGCGAGATCTCCCTGGTGCGCTCCTCCGGCCGGACTCCCACGCGGGCAGCCGACGCGTTCGTCGAGTTCGCCCGCGACGCGCTCCCGCGATGATCGTCCGCTGGGGGCTCGACGGGCTCGGCGAGCTCGCCGGCGCGCGCCCGTTCGTCGTCGCCGGCCCGCGCTGGCGGCACGTGCTCGACGCCGAGGACCGCTGGGAGGAGGTGCCGTCGCACCGGATCGAGGCTCCGGACGGGGTCGACGCGATCGTCGCGATCGGAGGCGGCAGCGCGATCGACACGGCCAAGGCGGCCTCAGCGGCGACGGGCCTGCCGCTCGTCTCCGTGCCGACAACCTACTCGGGAGCGGAGTGGACGCCGTTCTTCGGCGTGCGCGATCCGGACCGGAAGATGCGCGGCGGCGGCTCGGGGGCGAATCTGCACGCGATCGTCTACGAGCCGGAGCTGACGCTCGGCCTGCCGCGCGCCGTGACCGTCGGCACGGCGCTGAACGCGCTCGCGCACTGCGCGGAGGCGCTCTACGTCCCCGAGCGGACGCCGCAGAGCGACGAGCATGCCCTGGCGGGCGCCGGCCTGATCGGCGAGTGGCTGCCGCAGGTGGTCGATCGGCCCGACGACCTCGAGGCGCGCACCGGCCTCCTGCGCGGTGCCTGCCACGCCGGGGCCGCGCTCGGCGGCTCGATGCTCGCACTCGGCCACGCCCTCGCGCAGGGGCTCGGCGGCCGCTACGGAGCCCCGCACGGGGCGTTGAACGCACTCTGCCTGCCGCCCGCGCTGCGCTTCAACGAGCCCGTCGCCGGCGAGGCGATCGCGCGATTCGGGTCGGCGCTCGGAAGCGACGATCCGGCGGCTCGCGTGGAAGAGCTGGCGCGCCTGGGCGGGTTCGAGCGCCTCCGCGACCTGGGGATCCCGGAGGAGGCGCCCGTCGAGGTCGCCGAAGCCGTTGTAGCGAGGCGGGGTGCGCACGCGAACCCACGCCCGGTCACACCCGCCGACGTGGAGCGGCTGCTGCGCTCGATCTGGTAGGACGAATAAGACCGACTAATGCGGCGCATTAGCAACTTGGGTATCCTGGCCATGTGAGCGGCTCGCACTCGTTCGACGTGCTCGTGCTCGGCAGCGGCGCCTCAGGCCTCGCCGCCGCCGTCTCCGCCGACCACGCCGGAGCGCGGGTCGGCCTCGCGACGAAGGGCTCGATCCAGGCGTGCAACTCGGCGAAGGCGCAGGGCGGGATCCAGGCCTCGTTCGGCGACGACGACTCGCCCGAGCAGCACGCGGCCGACGTCTTCAAGAGCTCGCACGAGAGCGCCGACATGCGCCTCGTCGAGATCCTCACCGGCGATGCTCGCAGCGCGATCCACTGGCTCGAGGAGCTCGGCGTCGAGTTCACACGTGAGAACGGGGGCTACCGTCTCGCCCGCTGTGGCGGCGCCTCGGCGAAGCGGCTGCTGCAGGTCGGCGACCGGACGGGGCACGCGATCACGAAGGCGCTCCGCGACGCGTTCGAGGCGGGCGGCGGCACGCTCTTCGCGAACAGCCCGCTCACCGCGCTCGAGCAGCGCGAGCACGGTTGGCGCGCGACCTGCGGCGAGCACGAGCTCGATGCCGCGACGGTCGTCCTCGCCGCCGGCGGCCGCTGCTTCCGCGTCGCGGAGGAGCGCGGCGAGCTCTCGACCAACCATCCGAACGCAACCGGCGAGGTGACCCGGATCGCGCTCGAGCTCGGCGCCGAGGCGCGTGACCTCGATGAGCTCCAGTACCACCCGAACGGGGGCGCCTGGCCGGCGACGATGCAGGGGTACTCGATCCCGGAGACGACGCGCGCCTACGGGGCCGTGCTCCTGAACGCCGACGGCGAGGAGTTCACCGACTCGCTCGGGCCGCGCGACGAGGTCAGCCAGGCGATCTTCGACGAGGTCGAGAAGGGCAAGGGCGTCGAGACAGAGGACGGCCGGCCCGCCGTCTACCTCGACACGACGCGAATCGCGCCGGCCGACGCCGAGATCTCGCTTCCCTACATGCTGCGCCGCTACCGCGGCTCGGGGATCGACCCGCTCGAGGTGAGGATCCTCACCTACCCCGTCCTGCACTACCAGAACGGCGGTCTCACGATCGATACCGACGCCCAGACAACCCTCGAGGGGCTCTATGCGTGCGGTGAGATCGCGGGCGGCACGCACGGCCGCAACCGCATGATGGGGAACTCCCTTCTGGAATGCTGCGTGTTCGGCCGGCGCGCCGGCAAGGCGGCAGCAGAGAAAGCGAGCGCATGAGCGACCATCACCACCACCGATCTTCAGCACGCCGTCGAGGACGCCGCGGCCCATCTCTACGTCTGGGCGCTGAAGGACATCCCGCAGGACCTGCGGGACGCGCTCGCCGCGGCGATGGACCGGGAGACGTCGGTCACGGGCCAGCGGGTCCTCCAGACCATTCACCGGAACGTGAACATCGCCGACGAGGAGAAGAACCTCGTCTGCCAGGACACGGGCATCGCCGTCTACACGTGCCGCGTCGGCGAGCACTTCCCGCTCCATCCGGCCCGCATCTACGAGGCGCTCCGCGACGGCACGGCGCGCGCGACGATCGAGCACCCGCTCCGCTCGAACGCGGTGCACACGATCACGCGCGAGAACACCGGCCCGAACATCGGCCACCGCCTGCCGATCGTGCACTGGGAGTTCATCGCCGGACTGGGACGGCCTCGACGTCAAGTGCGTCCCCAAGGGCTCGGGCTCGGAGAACATGAGCTTCCTGAAGATGTGCGTCCCGGCCGACGGCGTGAAGGGGATCAAGCAGTTCGTGCTCGAGTCGATCGTCGGCGCCGGCGGCAAGCCGTGCCCGCCCGGGATCGTCGGCGTCGGCATCGGCGGCTCGGCCGACTACGCGATGTACCTCGCCAAGGAGGCGATCGCGCGCCCGATCGGCACGCGCAATGCCGACCCGGTCGTTGCCGCAGCTCGAGGACGAGCTGTACGGGCTCCTGAACGAGACCGGGATCGGCCCGATGGGTCTCGGCGGCGACGTGACGGTGCTCCAGTGCCACATCGAGCACGCGGACACGCACATGACGCTCAATCCGGTCGCGGTCAACTACCAGTGCTGGGCGGCGCGACGGGCCTCGGTGCACGTCGACGCGCAGGGAAACCTCGACTTCGACCGGGAGTTTTGATGGCCGAGCACACAGTCACCTTCCCGGTCACGGATCCCGCCGAGATCCTGAAGCTCCGCGCGGGCGACGAGGTCACCGTCCAGGGCCACATCATCGGCATCCGCGACCGGACCCAGATCCGGATCTTCGACCAGGGCGTCGAGCCGCCGATGGATCTCTCCGGCGCGTTCCTGCTCCACACGGCGCCCGGCGTGCGCAAGCTCGACGACGGCCGCTACGAGAAGGTCTGCATCGGCACCACGACGAGCGCGCGCATGGTGCGCTTCACCGAGCCGCTCGGCGCCGCAGTACGGCGTCCGCGCGATCTGCGGCAAGGGCGGCTTCCCGGACGAGGCGATCGAGCCGATGCAGCGGCTCGGGATGGTCTACTTCGCGATCGTCGGCGGCGCCGCCGCGCTCGAGACGACCCAGATCGAGGAGATCGAGGAGGTCGCCTGGGAGGAGCTCATGCCCGAGTGCCTCTGGAAGTTCCGCGTCAAGGACTTCGGCCCGCTCACGGTCGGGATCGACGCGCACGGCAACTCGCTCTACCACGACGTCCAGGCGGCCGCGCAGGAGAAGCTGAAGGAGCTCTATGCCCGCCTCTAACGGCGAGCCGCAGCCGAACTTCCTCGACCTGCCCGCGCGGTCGCCGAAGCCACGCGAGACCGGGCTCACGCACGTGATGGACAAGGGCCTCAACATCCGCGAGATCGAGGGGCTCTTCGACACCGCCGGCGAGTACGTCGACATCGTCAAGCTCGGCTGGGGCACCAGCTACGTGACGAGGAACCTCGAGAAGAAGATCGCGCTCTACCGCTCGTTCGACACGCCGATCGTCTGCGGCGGCACGCTCTTCGAGGCGGTGTACGCACGCGGGAAGCTGGACGGCTTCAAGCAGTGGCTCGAGCACTACCGCTTCTCGCACGTCGAGATCTCCGACGGCACGCTCGAGATCCCGCGCGACCAGAAGCTCGAGCTGATCGCCGACTTCGCGCGCGACTTCACCGTGCTCTCCGAGGTCGGGTCGAAGGACTCCGAGGTCGTCTACGCGCCGTATCAGTGGGTCGAGTGGATCAAGGAGGAGCGCGACGCGGGCGCCTGGAAGGTGATCACCGAGGCGCGGGAGGGCGGCACGGCCGGCATCTTCCGCAAGGACGGCGACATGCGCACCGGCCTGATCGACGAGATCGCGCACGAGATCGACTTCCACGACCTGATCTGGGAGGCGCCGTCGAAGAGCTCGCAGGCGTGGTTCGTGAAGCACTTCGGCCCCGAGGTCAACCTCGGCAACATCGCCCCGGAGGAAGTGATCCCGCTCGAGACGCTGCGCCTCGGCCTCCGCGGCGACACGCTGAAGGAGATCCTGCTCGCCGACGAGCCGGCGCCTGCGTCGTAGTCGTCCCGGCTACGAAGCCGGCTCGGGATCCGCCGCCGGCTGAGGTCGCGGCGGCAGGAGGAGGACTGATACTCCGCGAATCGCTGCAAGGTGATCTCGATCGCGCTCTGGAGGTTGTCGGCGTCGCCGTCCACGATGTAGGCGAAGACTCCGCGCTTCGCAGCTTCGCGCACGTATCCCGGGTCTTTCGCGGACAGCAGGGCGATCACGGGGCAGGAGGCTTCACGGATGATCTGCCATGCACCGCGGGCTTCACCAGCAGCGCTTGTGCTTCCTCGCACCTGCCCTGCCCGACCAGCTCGCCCCACTGCTCCTGCAGCGGCCACTCGCCCAGGCTCTGGAACCCGCCCAGGGACGCGAGCTACGCGACGATCTCGACGGGTGTGCCCTCGCGTGCGACCCGGGTGAGCAGGCGGATCGCCACGTTCGGGATCCGAATGCAGCCGTGGGAGCGTGCGCTTCCGAGCGGGTCGGCGAGGCTGGCGCCGCCGCGGCCGTGCAGCGCGACCTGGCCGGGGCCGCCGCCGAAGTCGAGCAGGGTCGGCGAGAAGGCGGTCAGGTGCAGCGCCCACGGGCCGAGGAAGCCGTCCGGGTCGGGCTGGGCGACCCGCTCGCTGACCGCGAACAGGCCGTGCGGGGTCGGCCAGTACGGCCTGCCGACGACGGCGTGATAGCTCCGCAGCACGCGGCCGCGGTAGAGGAGCCGCACGACCCGGCGGCCGACCGACACCTCGATCCGATAGCCGGTCGCGCTGAGCTTGGCGAAGTCGGCCAGGATCCAGCCGCTGCTGCCGTTCGGCCGCATCGGCAGACGTACCTTGAGCCACAGACGGCCGTGCGCGTCGTCCTTCGTGGCGAGGACGAGCAGCCCGACGGGGCCGCCGTTCCAGCGAGCGCGCGCCCCTACTTGCATCACCACGGCACCGCCACCGGGACGAGCCCGCGCGACGGTCGGATAGACGACCCTGGCGATCCACGTCTCGGCCCGTGTCGGCGCGGCCGGGATCTTCTCTGTGGCACCTGCCGCGGGCGCGGCGGCGAGCGCGAACGCCACTGCGGCGATGACGCTAGCCCGTGACACCACCGCCAGGCTTCTCGACCCGCGCCGGCAGCACCGCAACCACGGCCCGCGCCCGGCAAATCGCACCCGTCCGCTCGGCCGCAAGCGCTGTGCGCGGCGAGCAGGAAGCGCCGCTCGTCACCGTCGCGACGTTGACGAACAGCGTTCGCTTCTGCACCCGCACCGACCCGACGCGGACGGCGAAGCTCGTCGACCGCTTCGCACCCAAGCGAGCGATCCGCCAGCAGGCATCGCCATTATTGAAGCGGGCGCCGGGGGCGCGCCGAAAGACGAGGCCGTCGGCGGGCCGGTCGCAGACGATCACGTTCGTCGCAGGCCCGCGGCCGCGGTTCCTGACGTTGATCACGAAGCGGACGCTCTGCCCCGAGCGAATGACCCGCTTAGCGACGCTCTTGTGCACGACGAGCACCGGCTTTGGCTTCGGGGTCGGTGTCGAAGCGGGAGCGCGGTTGACGATCGTGCAGACGACGGTCGACCCCGCCTGCGCCGGGGTGGTGACCGCGAACGGGTCGCCGGTATAGCGCCGCGCGCCGGAGCCGCAGTTGATCGTCGCCGTGTAGCCGCGCGGCAACGCGACCTCCCCGACCGTTACCTGGGTCGAGACCGGATACGTGAACGACGTCTGGCCCCGTTGGTGTCGGCGACGACTGACGCGTCGTACGGCGCCTGCCCGTTGGCATCGACGAAGATCGTCGTCGTCGAAGGTGTTCCCACCCACGTCTTGACCACCTGCACGGTCGATTGTGGTGGTGGGAGTCGGCGGCGTCGGGGTCGGCGGAGTTGGAGTCGGCGGCGTCGGCGTCGGCGTCGGCGGTGGGGCACAACCGGGAGCGATGGTGATGGTCTGGGCCTGGGTGGCGGTCAGGGTTGGCACCGTCGAGTCGACCACCGTCGCGGTGAACTGGAAGGTCCCCGCCCCCGCTTCGGTCGGGGTGCCGGTGATCGCCCCGGTCGAGGGTGCGAGCGTCAGGCCCGGTGGCAGGGTCCCCGCCGAGACCGACCAGGTAAACGGCGCGGTGCCACCCTCAACACTGAGGGTGTCGGCCGAGTAGGTGATGCATTCGGTGCCGTTGGGCAGCGGCGTGCAGGAGATCTGTACCGCGCCCACGATGTTGGTGATCCAGCCGCTGAAGGTGTTGCAGATCAGCGTTGCACTGGAGGTGGGATGATCGACGTCTACCCCGATACCAGGATCATCGGGGGGAGCATCGGCGGAGGTGCGGCCGATCTGGTTGAAACTGATCGTTACGTTGGTGCTGTTTGCCGACACGGACACGCCGATGTTGGTGCCAGCGCCCGTGATGATGTTGTGGTCGATGGTGACCGGGGCCCCAGACTGCACCAGGACGCCGGTGCCATTGCCTCGGCCCAGGCCGGGCCCTTGATTGCCGCTGCCGTGGATCGTGTTGTTGGCGATCGTGGCCGAAGCGCCCACAATCGACACGGCGTTCTGCGCGCTGAAGCCGTTCAAGGGATGAGGTGGCCCCGCCGTGCTGCCCGAGACGTTCATGATCATCGACCCGCGTGCTTCGAACGCCGCTCTTTTGATAGTCCCTGACCACCGTGTTGGTAATCGTGACAGTGCCCGAGTCGTCCGCCCGGATAGCCCTGCCCGTCTGGCAAGAACCGAACGCGAAGTTCTGGAACTGGAAGATGTGATCGACGGTCACATTGGTCACCGAACCGCCGCCCGCACCGTTGAAGAAGATCCCGTACAACACGGCGTTGCCGGGGTCTTAGGCCCGCAAAGCGAGAACCCGGCGGCCGGACCCGTGATCGTCACGTTCTGGATGTTCATCGGTCTGCCCCGGAGCCGCATTGGTGACGATCCCGCCGTTGAACTGAGGAATTGGTGTGTACCAGTGGGGTCAGCGGGATTCAGGTCCGTGGCCGAGATGGTGTGGCCGCCGCCATCAACAGTGGTGATGGCGGCCGGAACCGTTAGTGATGTCGTCACTTCCCCGCAGTCCGCGGTCAACGTGAACGTTGCTTCCGTTCGTCAGTGCCCGCCGCACACGCGTTGTGATGTCTCCTCCGGGAATGGGAGCGGCGTTAGCCACCCCGCCTCCCGTGGTGAAGAAGCCAGGTACGGCAAGTGCGGTCATCGTCATCGCCACCACGGCGAGACCCACCCGAAATCGCGACATCCCTACCCCCCGTACGGTCCTCCACCGCGCCCAGGCTGGCACGGCTTATCGGGACGCTACCACAGCAATGTTCAAAACCATAGAGAATCTCTGGCTGCTTGCGACTGGACGGTTATCAGCGCTAAGGCAGCCACTGATGGCTCGGAGATCCGGTCATTCCCTGTCGGTGCGGCGATCCTGAACGCCGCCCCTCCGGCCTTCCATGGCACGGTCTAGACGGTTGCTAGCCGGTGCCAAACCGTGCTGTGCCAAGGCCCCCTCACGAAATGGGGCGGCTACAACAACACGTGGCCCGTCGGCGGCTACACGACGCAGCTCGACATCTATCTTGACACTGCATACGCCACGGCGAATCCCGACAGCTACGGCGGAAACATGGCCTGCCTCCTGCCGCCGGCTAATGCCACGGTAGTTACTGTAGAGGGCTTCGCACCCGACGCCGGCGAGAGCTGCTTCCAGCTCGCCGGGATGTGACGAATGCTCGAGCGAGGAGGACTTGAGCAACCTCCCGACGAGCTTCGCTGAAGCCGATCCGAGGAGCGGATCATCCGCTCCCGGAGGAAACCGGGAAGGAGCACGTTATGGTGAGGTCACCATCGACGAAGCTGCTGGCTGCCGCTGTCGTGGTCTCGTTCGCGTCGGTTACCGCGATCGCTGGAGCCGGCAACACCACCCATAGGCCGGGCGTCCACAATGGCGTCGTCACGGCCTGTTTTGAGCCGCCGACGAAGGGCAATAGGGCCACGTCCGGCGATCTGAACGTGTTGGTCTGCTTGAAAGGCGCGAGGAAGATCTCCTGGAACATCCGAGGGCCGCGGGGCCTGAGGGGCCTACGAGGCGCGGCAGGTGCGCGGGGCGCCCAAGGCCCGGCAGGCCCCGCCGGAGCCGCGGGAGCCAGAGGAGCCACCGGAGCCACCGGAGCCGCCGGACTCAGAGGCGCCACCGGAGCCACCGGAGCCACCGGAGCCACCGGACCCGCCGGACCGCCAGGCGTTGTGAACTCCACCTTCGACTCCGGCACAGCTGGCACAACGGCAGCCGTGCAGGCCGACTTCGGAGATTTCACGGGCGGCTCACTGATCAGGGACTTGACCCTCCCGGCGGGGAGCTACGAAATCGAGGCGACGTCGTCTGTCCGCGGGGCCCCAGACGGCCCTACTGATGGCACGATCAACACGCGCGTCCGTTGCAACCTGGTCAACGCCACGGCAGCCCCGGTCGCAAACCTGGACACGTTCTACCAGGACTTCTTCCGGCAGGACCAGGACTCGCCGGGGTTCCGCGAGGCCCTGGAAGTCGGCGTGCTCGTGACGTTCGCCGCGCCGACGAAGGTCGAATTGCGCTGCTACTCGGTCCGCCCCGGCCCGACCCCCGGGACGGAACCGGGGCAAGTTCCCTCGTCCAAGCTCGTCGCCACCCAAGTCGCGACCATTACCGCAGGCGACTGACGACCGGCTCGGCGGCTAGCCGCCACCGAATCTGCCGCATCGCGAAGGGCGCCGCTTCGGCGCCCTTCGCCCGGTTGGGCCTCGGCTGAACGCAAACGCCGAGGCCCAGCCTTGCTGGACGTCGGACGGCTCAGGCGGACGCGGCGAGGGCGGCCTGGCCCCGTTCGGTCAGGGCGACGCCGTCGGCGCCGGCCGTGACCAGGCCGGCGGTGACCGCGTCGTCCCACACCGCGTGGCGCGGGCAGTGGCTGCGCCACGCCTCGACGACGTCGTCGTAGCTGCGCGGGCGCGTCGTGACCCACGTCAGGAGCTCGAGGGTCGAGGCCGTGATCTCCATGCCCACAGCTTACGCTGGGCACGTGTGCCCACTGACCTGGGACGAGATTCGGGCGCGGCGGCTCGCCCGCACCCACCTGCTCGAGCGCGCTCCGGCCGAACGGCTCGTCGAGGTCGTCCGCGACGTCTGCGGGATCCACGCGCAGGTGATGGGCTCGGCGGAGCTCCAGCTCGCGGCCCGCGTCGAAGGGATCACGCAGGCGGACGTCCGCGAGGCGCTCTGGGAGCGCCGTTCGCTCGCGAAGACGTGGACGCTGCGCGGCACGCTGCACATCCACCCGGCGGACGAGCTGGGGCTCTGGACGGCGGCGCGGCGGGCGGTCGTCGGACCTGCCGACTATGAGGCCGACTCGCTCGAGAACGTCGAGGCCGTCGTACAGGCGATCGCCGCTGCGCTCCGCGGACGCCGACTGCTTCGCGAGGAGCTGGCGGATGCGGTCGCCGAGCGGATCGGTTCCGGCCCGCGGGAGCAGCTTGCGTCCGGCTGGGGTTTCTATCTCGGCGATGCCGCGATCGCCGACGTGCTCTGCTTCGGCCCGCCTGAGGGCCAGAAGGTCACCTTCGTGCACCCGGACGACTGGCTCGTGCGCCAGCAGGCCTGGGAGCCGCGGGAGGCACTCCGTACGGTCGCGCTGCGGTATCTCGACACGTACGGCCCGGCCACGCATCGCCAGTTCAGGGAATGGTTCACCGCACGCGGCTTCACCGCGGACGATGCGGGCGCGCTCTTCGACGAGCTCGAGCTCCCGGTGGTCGAGCCGATCTCGGACACACCTGCCTCGGTGCGGCTGCTCCCCGAATACGACGTCTACGTGATGGGCTTCCGCGAGCGCGAGCAGCTCGTGCCGCCTGCCGTGCGCGAGCAGGTCGCGGCGCACGGCAAGGGTCGCTACGAGGGGCCGGCGGGCGTCAAGTTCCTGCTCGTCGACGGCGTCGCCGCCGGCCTCTGGAGCCGGAAGAAGGGCGCGAAGCGCATTGACCTCAATGTGGAGCCCGCACGGCGGCTGACGAAAGCGGAGGAGGCGGGCGTCGAGGCCGAAGCCGAGCGCATCGGCGCCTTCTACGGCCTGGAGCCGAAGCTGACCGTCAGCAGAGCCGCCTGAGGCGGCCGCTGTCCACGTCGTAGAGGAAGCCGCCGACGCGGAGCCCGGCGAGGTACGGCCACGACCTGATCCGCTGAACGTCGTCGACGATGGTCGCCTCCTGGTCGTCCGTGACGAGGAAGGCGAGGCTGCGGGTGTCCGGCCCGCCGGCGTTGCTCACCGCCGCGTGCACTTCGTCCTCGTCGCCGACCGCCATGCGGCACCTCGTGTGCGCGATCACCATCGCCCGGTCGACTCCGAGCAGATAGGAGGCGAGCACGAGAGTTCGGAGCACGTCGTCGGTGACGCGCGCACCGGCGTTGCGGAGGATCTTCGCGTCGCCGGGGCGGAGACCGAGCAGAGCGAGCGGCTCGATGCGCGAGTCCATGCACGTGAGCACCGCGAGACCTCGGGCCGCGTGCGGCTCCAGGCCGGCGAGCCGGAAGCCCTCGGCGTAGGACTCGTTCGCGGCGAGTACGTCTGCGAACGTTGCCTCGCCGGCCACGGCAGCATCGTAGGCCACGCGCTACGCGGCCGAAGGCACGGCGCCGAGCTTCGCCGAGATCTCGCGCGCGTAGCGACGCACCACGTCGCCGAGCCCGTCGATCCCGTCGGCGGCAAGCGTCAACTTGAGCCCGCTGAGGCTGATCGCCGCAACACACGCCTGCCGGTGGTCGACGACCGCCGCCCCGACACAAAAGACGCCTTCACTGTCCTCCTCGTCGTCGACCGCGAACTCACGCTTCCGCACGCGCTCGAGCTCGACCAGGAGCTGCTCGACGTCCGTGATCGTCGTCGCCGTCCGGGCCGGCAATCCCGTGCGGGCGACGAGCTCGCGCACGCCTGCCTCGGGCAGGTGCGAGAGGAGGGCCTTGCCGATCGCGCTGCAATGCGGCAGCTCGAGTCGGGCGAGGTTGCTCTGGAAGCGGATGATCCCCGGGCCGTCGACCCTGCCGATGATCACGGCGAACGACTCGTCGAGGACGCCGACGCGCGACGTCCAGCCCGTCTCTTCCGTCATCGCCCGCAGCGACGGCAGGGCAGTGTCGAGCAGGTCGATCTGCTCGAGCACCTGGTCGCCGAGCCGGGCGAGCGTCAGGCCGAGCCGGTAGCGCCGGCCCCGACCCTCGCCGAGCTCGGCCACGAAGCCGCGCCCGGCCAGCGTCCTGAGCACGGCGAGCGCGGTGCTCTTGGAGGTGTCGAGCCTGCGCGCGATCTCGGACAGCCGTAACCCCTCCGCGTCGGCCTCGCCGAGCACGTCGAGCACGTCCAGCGCGCGCTCCACGCTGCGCACCCGGTACCGCCCGTCCCCGCCTCCGGCGACGCTTGACTTTTCGGTCGCGCTCACTTAGAACTGCCCCCGAATGTTGCGTACAGCGCATCGACGGTCGGCACAGCCGAACAATAAGCGGATCGTCAGCCGGTTGGCAAGCGGCGCTCGTGCGAGCTGAGAGCGCGTTCGGGAGGCTCGGGCTGAGGGCGAGCGTACCGGCGCCCGCCGCCAGTGCCAAACGGTTCCCCGACGGGGCGCATTTCCGGGTCGAGATTCCGAGTGTCGAGAACCTCCGCGTGCTCGAGGCGGTCCTTGACGCGGCCCGTGAGCACGGGATCACCGTCAACCGGGTCTCGCAGGGAAGCGGAGCGATGCTCCTGTCCGAGTCGGAGCTCCGCGAGATGTCGTTCCTCGGCGCTGAGGCCGGCGTCGAGGTCTCGCTCTTCGTCGGCCCTCGCGAGGGCTACGGCGTCGGCGCCCATCCACGTTCCTCCGACGGGGCTGCCCACGCCGCCCAGCTGCGCGGCGTGCACGGTCTCTCGTACGCGATCGAGGACGTCGCCCGCGCGGTCGAGGCGGGGATCCGCAGCTTTCTCGTTGCCGACACCGGTCTGCTCCTGCTCCTGTGCGACATGCAGGCCGAAGGAGAGCTGCCTGCCGAGTGCGGCTGGAAGATCTCGGTGGCGATGGCGCCGTCGAACCCTGCCGCGCTCATCGTGCTCGACCGGCTCGGGGCGACAACGATCAACATCCCCTCCGACGTCACGACCGCCGAGCTCGCCGAGATGCGCGCCGCGACGCCGTTGCCGATCGATCTCTACGTCGAGTCGCCGGACAGCCTCGGCGGCGTCGTTCGCGGTAACGAGCTCGCGGAGCTCGTCGCCGTCGGCGCG
Organism: uncultured Gaiellaceae bacterium; assembly: GCA_963794385.1. GTDB lineage: Bacteria > Actinomycetota > Thermoleophilia > Gaiellales > Gaiellaceae > Gaiellasilicea. Next base: position 255,672 of record CAWCDT010000010.1, read on the forward strand.
CCGCTGTACGCGAAGTTCGGCCTGCGCAACTCCCGGCCGCTCTACCCCGCCGGCGACCACCTCGTCGAGGAGGCTGTCGCCATCGCCCGCACGAAGGTCGCTCGCGCCGCGGTCGCGCTCGAGTGGGCTCGCCGGCTCGACGGCGCGCTCGTTCAGTCCGGCCCCGGTGCCGCGGGCCTCCGGGTGCCCCAACCAGTTCCTGTGTCAGGACAACCGACGGTGACGGTCGAGGCAAGCTCGACGTGATCGCCGCCCCAACCCCAGCCCCAACGAGGAGGGCCTTCATGTCAGGAAAGAGGAAGTTTCTCGCCGCTACGGCAGCTCTCGCCGCTGTGGCCGTGGTGGGCGGCGGAGCCGTCACGTCGGCCCAATCCGCCCCGACCGCATACGCCGTCGCCGCGGCGACGGGCTGCACGTCGTCGAAGGGGACGCTGAAGTACGGCATCGCCGGCGCCGGCATCGCGCAGCTCGACCCGAACACGCTCAACTTCGCGGGCCAGGTGCCGCTGCAGACACTGCTCTACAACGGCCTCTCGAAGTACGACCGCAACATGAACGTCGTGGCCGACCTCGCCACCAATTGGCGCTCGTCGGAGGACCTGAAGACGTGGTTCTTCACCCTACGCAAGGGCGTGAAGTACTCGACCGGGCGTGCCTTCACGGCGAATGACGCGCGCGCCAACATCCTGCGCGTGCTCGATCCGGCGGTGCCCTCGCAGCAGCGCGCGAACGCGAAGGACATCCGCTCGGTGCGCGTGATCAACCCCTACCTGCTCCGGATCAGGCTGGGCAGCCCGAGCGCGATCCTCCCGAATGCCCTCGTCGACATCAAGATGAGCGACACAGAGAACGTCGACACCCTCGCCTCGAGCGGCACGGGGACGGGGCCGTACCGGGTGTCCTCGTTCGTGCCGAACCAGTCGCTCGCGCTGGTGCCGAACCCGCACCACTTCGGCGGCAAGGCGTGCCTGCAGCGGATCGAGTTCGTGCGCGAGCCCGACCCGACCTCGATGGTGACGAGCTTCCGGTCAGGCAACCTCGACATGATCTGGCAGGTGCGGCCCGACCGACGTGCAGGCGCTCCGCTCCAGCTCGACGTCGTTCCTCCAGCCGAAGGGTGTCTCGGGCGCGCATGTGTGGGAGCTCGACGTGACCTCGGAGCCGTTCAACGACGTCCGGGCGCGCCAGGCGCTCTCCTATGCGATCGACCGCCGGACGATGAACCGGGCCGCGTTCTCCGGCCTGGCGACCCCGTCGATGGGCAACTCGCTGATCAGCGCGTCGAGCGGCGCGTACAACAAGAAGCTGAAGCCGTACAGCTTCGACCTGCAGAAGGCGAAGCAGCTCTTCGACGCGGCGGGCGTGAGGTCCGGGTCGACGTTCACCTTCTGGGCGCTGGCCGGCCGCCGTGACGAATGGATCACGATGGCGCAGATCCTGCAGCAGGACCTGCAGAAGATCGGGCTCAACCTCAGGATCGAGCGCTCGGACGTGAGCACCTGGCTCGCGAAGTTCTTCCCGGCCGGCAAGAAGTATCCGAACACGATCATCGGCAACTACTTCTCGCTGCCGCCGAACCCGACCTACGCGATGAAGCAGGGTCAGTTCGGCTCCTGCGAGTGCAACTGGAAGAACACGACGTTCGAGAACCTGGCGCTCAAGGCTCCGGGCGTCCGCGATCTCGGCGATCGGCAGAAGGTCTACGACACGATGCAGCAGATCTTCAGCTCCTACGCTCCGGTGATGGTGATCGCGCACCAGACGAACATCGTCGCCCACCACAACAAGGTCCAGAACGCGTGGGAGGACGCGCAGGGCAACGTCCACCTGGAGGAAGCGCGGATCTCGGGCTAGCCGAAGGGCACGAGGGTGGCCGGCCTGTCCGGCCGCCCTCGCCGCCCGGCGCGCCTGGGGGAGCGGCCACGACTCGATGTTGAGCTATTTCGTCAGGCGGCTCGTCACCAGTGCCGGGCTGCTGATCCTGGGGTCGATGGTCGTGTTCCTGCTGATGCGGGTGATCCCGGGCGACCCGACGATCACGAAGCTCGGTGGCACGATCAAGGAAGTCGAGGGCGAGACTATCGCGAGCATCAGGGCCGAGCTCGGTCTCGACAAGTCCATCCCCGAGCAGTACGTCGACTGGGTCGGCGGCATCCTGCACGGCGACTTCGGCGCCTCGTACTTCAGCCAGTTCCCCGTCACGGCGCTCGTCCAGCAGCGCTACGGCGCCACGCTCCTGCTCGCGTTCATGGCCATGGTGATCGGCCTGCTGATCGCGGTTCCGGCCTCGGTCGCGGGCGCGATCTGGCCGAATCGCGTCCTCAACGCCGTGCTCTCCGGCTTCGCCGCGATCGGGATCGCGATCCCCACGTTCGTGATCGGGATCCTTCTGATCATCGCGCTCGGCGCCGAGCTCGAGCTGCTGCCCACCCAGGGCTACGTCTCCTTCCAGGCCGATCCGATCGGAAGCATCAAGTCGACGGCATTGCCTGCGATCACGCTCGGGATCGGCGTGGCCGCGGCGACGATGCGGATCCTGCGACCGTCCCTGGTCGACGTCGGCTCGTCGTCCTTCGTCCGGACGGCGAAGGGCAAGGGGCTCTTGCGCCGACAGGTCGTCGTCCGGCACGAGCTGCCGAACGCGTCCCTCCCGGCGATCACGGCGGCGGGGATCATCGTCGCCCACCTCGTCGGCGGAGCGGTGATCATCGAGTACGTCTTCGCGCGGCCCGGCCTCGGCTCGCTGATGGTGGACTCGGTCTACCAGCGCGACTACGGCGTGCTGCAGGCGCTCGTCCTGCTCGCGGTCGCGGTCTTCATCGTCACCAGCCTCGTCGTCGACGTCGTCCTCGGCATCATCGACCCGCGCATCCGCACGAAGGCGGTTACGTGAGCACCGTCGTCCCGACCGTTCCCATCGAGGTAACACCGGCGTCCCGCACCGACTCGGTGATCCGGCGGCTGTTCCGGCGTCCCGCCGCGGCGGTCGCCGCGATCGTCGTCGCGCTGCTCGTTGTCGGAACTCTCGGGGCGCCGCTCTTCGCACCCTACGAGCCGACGACGCTGGACTTCGACCGGTTCTTCGCTCCGCCGTCGCGCGAGCACATCTTCGGCACCGACGAGCTCGGCCGGGACCTGTTCACGCGCATGCTCTACGGCGGCCGCACGTCGATCATCGTCGCCTTCGCCGCGACCACGGTCGCGATGCTTCTCGGCGTCGTCTGGGGATTCACGGCAGCGTTTCGCGAGGGCTGGTTGGGCGAGGTCCTGATGCGCGCCGCAGACACGCTGATGGCGATGCCCGCCATCCTCGTCGCGCTCGTGCTCGTCGCTGCGTTCAGCGCCTCGACGGTGAGCATGATCGTCATCCTCGGGATCATCTTCGCCCCGGCGACGGCGAGGATCGCCCGCTCGACGCTTCTCGCCGAGCTCCGTTCCGACTACTACGTCGCCGCCGTCTCGGTCGGCGCTTCCGGGAAACGCATCGTCGCCCGCGAGCTCCTGCCGAACGCGCTGCCCGTGCTCGGCGCGCGCGCGAGCCTCGTCCTCGCCGAGGTGATCTTCGTCGAGGCGAGCCTCAGCTTCGTCGGCCTCGGCGTGCAGCCGCCGGACACCTCATGGGGGACGCTGCTGCAGCAGGGCTACTCGAACCTCTACAGCTCCTACTGGTACCCGATCTTCCCGGGGCTCGTGATCCTCGTCGCCGTGCTCGCCCTGAACACGCTGGGCGACAACATCCAAAAGGTCCTCGACCCCGCGCACTCGTGACCGCGACGCTGCCGGAGATCGCGACCGACGTCGTCCTCGAGGTCCGCGACCTCGTGGTCGAGATCGCTGTGCCGCGCCGCGAGCCGATCAGGCCGGTGCGCGGCGTCTCGTTCGAGGTACGGCAGGGACGGCGGCTCGGGATCGTGGGCGAGTCGGGCAGCGGCAAGTCGCTGACGGCGCTCTCGCTCATGCGGCTGTTGCCGCCGAGGGCCCGGATCGCCGAAGGTGAGGTGATCCTCCGCGGCCGCGACCTCGCGGGCGTGTCCGAGCGCGAGATGGCGCGCATCCGCGGCGGACGGATCTCGACCGTCTACCAGGATCCGATGTCGTCGCTGAACCCGCTGATGACCGTCGGAGCGCAGATCACGGAGGCGATTGCGGCGCACGAGCGCGTCGGCAGGCGCGAGGCGCGCCAGCGGGCGATCGACGTGCTCGGTGACGTGGGGCTGCCGCAGGCCGAGCGCCGGCTGGACGATCATCCGCACCAGTTCTCCGGCGGCATGCGGCAGCGCGTGATGATCGCGATGGCGATCTGCACCAACCCAGACGTGCTCATCGCGGACGAGCCCACGACCGCGCTCGACGTGACGACCCAGTCCCGGATCATGGAGATGCTCGGCCGGATCGTCGAGGAACGCCGGATGGGCGTGATCCTCATCACGCATGACCTTGGGCTCGCCTCGTCCTTCTGCGACGACATTCACGTGATGTACGCCGGCCGGATCGTCGAGAGCGGCAGCGCGCCGTCGGTGCTGCGGACTCCCGCGCACCCGTACTCCGAGGCGCTCCTCGACTCGATCTGCGGCCTCGACCGCGACGTCACGAAGCCGATCGCGGCGATCTCCGGGCAACCGGCCCTGCCGCACCGGCTCCCGTCCGGCTGCCCGTTCCACCCGCGCTGCGCGTATGCGCGGGAGCGTTGCGTCCAGGATGTGCCGGAGCCGGCTCCCGTCCGTGAGCAGACCGTGGAGTGTCACTTCCCCGTCGGAGCTCCACCCTCGTGAGCGCGACGGACGTGGCTGCGACGGCTCCGGAGCCCGTGCGGGAGCGTGAGCCGCTGGTCGTGGTGGAGGGGCTGAGCCGACACTTCCCGCTGGGCGGGCCGCGCTCACGGCGGGTGGTGAAGGCGGTGGACGATGTCTCGCTGGTGCTGAACCGGGGCGAGACGGTCGGTCTGGTGGGCGAGTCGGGATCGGGAAAGTCGACGCTGGCGCGGCTTCTCTTGCGGCTGGACGAGCCGACCGCAGGAACCGTGCGCTTCGAGTCGACCGATCTCTACCGGGTGGGCTCACGCGAGCTGCGCCGGCTGCGGCGGGAGATGCAGATCGTCTTCCAGGACCCCTACGCCTCGTTGAACAAGCGCAAGACGGTCGAGCAGGCGATCTCGTTTCCCCTGCTGGTGCACGACCGCTCACTCTCGAGGAGAGAGCGGCGGCTGCGCGTGGCGGAGCTGCTCGAGCTGGTCGGTCTGCGGCCGGAGCACGCGACGGCGTTTCCGCGCCAGCTCTCAGGCGGCCAGTGCCAGCGGGTCAGCATCGCCCGCGCGCTGGCGCTCAATCCGAAGCTGGTCGTCCTCGACGAGGCCGTCTCCTCGGTCGACGTCTCGATCCAGGCGCAGATCCTCAACCTGCTTCGCGACCTGCAGGATCGGCTCGACCTGACCTATCTCTTCGTCACCCACGATCTCGGCGTCGTCCGCTACATGGCCGACACGATCGCGGTCATGTACCTGGGCCGGATCGTCGAGCAGGGTCCCCGCGACGCCCTCTTCGCCGACCCGAAACACCCCTACACCCACGCACTCCTGGCCTCGATCCCACCGGCCCCGGGCGATGCGCCACGCGCGCAGGTGACTCTGCGCGAGGCACTCGCCTCGGACGAGCTTCCGAGCGGCTGCCGCTTCCATCCTCGCTGTCCCCTCGGCGAGCGCGAGCGCTGCCAGACCGTCGACCCCGCCCTCGAGCCGGTCGCGACAGCCCACACCGCCGCCTGCCACTACCCGCAACCGGCGGGGAGCCTGCTCGCGGCCGCGGCGCGGGAGAGCGCGTGAGCACCGTCCGCCGGTGGGACGCCCTCACGCGTGACGAGATCCGTGCGGTCGCGTCCGATGCCCTCCTCGTGCTGCCGGTCGGCTCGACCGAGCAGCACGGCCCGCACCTCGCGACGGCAACCGACGCGCTGATCGCCCAGACGATCGCGGAGCGAGCAGCCGAGGCGGCCGCGCGGCCTGAGACGATCCTGCTCGCGCCGACGCTCGCCTTCGGCGCGTCGCACCACCACCTCCCGTTCGGGGGCACGCTCTCTCTGGCTACGTCGACGTTCCAGCTCGTCCTCCGCGATCTGCTCGCCTCGGCGGCGTCGGCGGGCATCAGGCGCGTATTCGTGCTCAATGCGCACGGCGGCAACTCGGCTGCCTGCGCGATCGCCGTCGCCGAAGCCTCGCGCGACCTCGGTCTCCTCGCCGCGACCGCGATGCCGTCGGATCTCGTCGATTCGGATGCGATCGAGGGGCCCGTGCAAGGCCACGCCGGGAGCTTCGAGACGTCGCTCATGCTCGCTCTCGACCCCGACCGCGTCAGGCCCGACCTCACGAGACCGTCGCCCGGCGACGCCCGGCGACGTCTCCCCGGCCTCTTCATCAGCGAGCCCGGCCGCTGGCAGGAGCTGGACGGCTTCACCGATCACCCCGAGGAGGGTTCGCGCGAACGAGGCGCGCGGGCGGTCGCGGCCTGCGTCGCGGCCGTCGCCGCCGCGTTCGAGCAGCTCGCCGACACCGGTGCCTGACATGAGCGGGCCGACGATCGCGGCCGTCGAGACGACGACAGTCACCGGCCGCGCGAAAGCCGCGCTCAAGGTGCGAGGGGCGCGCGTCGTCCACGACGCGTCCACGTTCACGCTGGTCAGGATCGTCACCGACGAGGGCGCGGAGGGCTTCGGGGAGGTGAGCGCGACGGCCGCGTGGAGCGGCGAGGACGCGATCACGGCCACTCATTTCGTGCGCGACGTGCTGGCTCCGGTACTCGTCGGGAGGCAACTCGCGCCGATCGAGGCGCACGCGACCGAGTTCGACCGCATCCTGCGCGGGAACTGGTTCACGAAGGCCGGCGTCAACACCGCGCTCTGGGACGCGCTCGGCCGGACGCGCGGTGTGGGCGTCGCACAGCTGCTCGGCGGCCCGCACCGGCGTGAGGTGCCCGTGAAGATCTCCCTCAGCGGCGACGGCGACGACCTGCGCGCGGGCTACGAGACGGCCGTGGGGCTGGGTTTCCGCTCCTTCAAGGTCAAGGTCGGGCGCGACCCCGACGCCGATGTGGCCAGGATCGCGCTCGCCCGCGAGCTGGCGGGCGACGACGCGCTCGTCGGGGCGGACGCGAACGGCGGCTGGCCGCTGGACGTCGCGCTCGCGACCGTGCCGCGTCTGGCCGACTCCGGCATCGCCTTCATCGAGCAGCCCGTGCAGGCCGAAGACCTCGAGGGCCTGCGCGAGGTGCGGGCGCTCGGCGTCCCCTTGATCGCGGACGAGTCGGTCTACTCGCAGGCGGACGTGCTCCGCATCGGCCGGCTCGGCGCGGCGGACGTCGTCAGCCTGTACGTCGGCAAGAGCGCCGGGCTGGAGCGCGCCGTCGAGTCGGCGCGGCTCGCGAACGAGCTCGGCCTGGACGTCGTGATCGGCGCGAACGGGGAGATGGGGATCGGCGCCGCGGCGCAGCTGCACGTCGCCTGCGCGTGCGAGCGGATCAGCGAGTTCCCGCACGGGATCATCGGCCACCACTTCTACGAGGAGGACGCGACGCTGGCCGAGCCGTTGGACATCGACGGCGTCGTCGCGCGCCTGCCGGACGGACCGGGTCTCGGCGTCGAGCCGAGCGCCGAGGTGCGGCGGAGATTCTCCGCGTGAACGCAGGCGTCCAGGTCTTCCTCTATCCCGAGGAGCTCGACCACATCGAGCCGGACGAGCTCGCGGCGCAGGTGCTCGCGCTCGGCTGCGACGCGGTCTCGGTCTCGGTCGCCTATCACCGCGGCCGGCGCGTCCTTCCGCGGCATCGGCGGGTCAGCGTGCTCTCCCGCAGCACGCTCTACATCGAGCCGTCGCGAGGCCGGTACGGCAGGCTCGTACCGGAGGGAACGCGGTCGGAGTCGCTCCATCGCTTCCGGGAGGCGTGCGAGCGTGCCGGTCTCCGTTTCCGGGCCTGGGTCGTCGGCCTCCACAACGGCGAGCTCGCTGCCGAGCATCCCGACGCGGCCGCGCAGCTGATCGACGGCTCCCCGACGGGCCACAGCCTGTGCCCTTCCTCGGCCGAGGCGATCGCATACGTCGCCGCGCTCGCCGGGGACGTCGCGGCCCAGCTCGCGCCGGAGGCGATCGACCTCGAGGCCGGCTTCTATGCCGCGTGGGATCCCGCGTACACGCTCACGCTCGCGCTCGAGCCGCTCTCGGAGCAGGCGCGTTTGCTTGCGTCACAGTGCTTCTGCGACTCGTGCCGCGCACTCGTCCCGCCCGGCCTGGAAGCGCGTGCCCGCGCGGCAGCCGGTCCGCCGTTCGGCGACGGCGCCGCCGATGACGGGCTCACCGGCAAGCTCGCGTCAGCACGTGCAGTCGGCGCCACACGGCTTGTCGAGGCGGTTGCGGCGGCCGTGCACGCCGAGGGCTGCTTGCTCCGCGTGTTCGCCTCCGGCCCGCCCGCGCAGGCGGCGCTGCAGGGCGTCTCGGCCGCGTCCGTCTCTGCCGCCGACGCGCTTCTCTATGGCTGCGGCCCGCTCGCCGGCGACGAGCTGCAGGCCCGCTTCGACGGCCTTCGAGCGCTCGCCGGTCGTTCCGGCACGGTCTCCACGAACTGGACGCCGGAGCGGACCGAGCTCGGCGCAGACGCGGAGCGCCTCGCGGCCGCGGGTGCCGAGGGTCTCGCCCTCTACAACCTCTCGCTCGTCCCCGACGCCGGCCTCGACGCGTTCCGCGCGGCGGCCGCGGCGTTTCGGGCGGCGGTGCCGGCCTGATGGTGCTCGACGGCCACGTGATGCTGGGGAGCGGCCGTGACGCCTCGCTCACCGCCGAGGAGCTGCTGGCGACGATGGACCGGCTCGGCATCGACCGCGCGCTCGTCTCGCCCGCCGAGGGCTACCTCCCGGTGCGCAATCGCGAGGGGAACGAGCTCACCGCCGCGGCTGCGGCGGCTTCCGACGGGCGCCTGCTCGCGTACGCGGTCGCGACCCCGTGGCTCGGGGCCGAGGCGGTCGAGGAGCTGCGCCGCGCGCGTGAGGGCGGCGCCGTGGCGCTGAAGCTCGACCCGGCGCTCCAGGGCTTCGATCTCCTCGACGGGCAGGCCGAGCCGCTCGTCGCCTTCGCGATCGAGTCCGGCTGGCCGGTGTACGTCCGCACCGGCACGCCGCCGCACGCGCTGCCGCTCCAGGTTGCGTGGCTCGCCGGGCGCTTTCCCGAGGGCAACTTCCTGCTCGGCAAGGCGGGTGCGACCGACTTCTCCCACGACGGGCCGGCGACCCTCGCGGCTGCGGCGAACGTCTATGCCGACAGCGTCTACGTCGAGTGGCCGACGGCGCTCGCAGCGTCGGATCCGAACGGGACCGGCCGGCGCGTCTTCTTCACGACAGACGCGCCGTTCGGCGACGCTGCGATCGAGCTCGCGCGCGTCACCGAGGCGCCCTACGAGGGCGACGTGCGCGACGCGATCCTCGGCGGCACGCTCGGCCGCCTGCTCGCGCTGTGATCGGCTTCGGCAACGGCGATCGCGTCGTCGTCCACTGCTCGCTACGCGCGATCGGCCTCGACGCGGACAACGTGATCGACGAGCTGCTCGCGGCGGTCGGCCCCGAGGGTCTCGTCGTGATGCCGACCTTCACGTACGACAACGAGACGTTCGCGCCGGACACGCCCAGCCGCACCGGCGCGCTCTCGGAGGCGTTTCGCCGCCGGCCCGAGGCGGTGCGATCGGCGCACCCCACGTACTCGCTGGCGGCGATCGGAGCGGGTGCCGCCGAGCTGCTCGAGGGACACGAGCGCGTCGGCGCGACGACGGTCGGAAGCCCGCTCGACCGGCTGGCCGCGGCCGGTGGTCTCGTCCTTCTGCTCGGTGTCGGCCACACCTCGAACACGACCGCGCACGTCGGCGAGTTCCACGCGGACGCGCCGTATCTGGACATCCCCTTCGATCCCAACTGGCCGAAGCACGGGTACGACCGCTTTCCCGGCTGCAGCCGCGCTTTCGGCGTCTTGGAGGGGCCGTTGCGGGCGCTGGGGGCGATTCGGGACGGCAAAGTCGGCGATGCGCTCACGCAACTCGTGTCCGGCGCGGCGGTGATCGAGTCCACGATCGCGCTCCTGGATGCCGATCCGGCCGCGCTGCTCTGCACCGACCCCGCCTGTTATCGCTGCTCGCGCGCGAGAGCGCGGCTCAGCTAGGTCGTTTCCAGCCCGAGCAGCGGCAGCGGGTCCCGCTCGATCAGCTCCTCGATCTTCTCGAGCGGCACCCGCGGCATTGAGGTGCCCGCGACCGGATCGTTCACCCGCCGCAGCCCGGCCGCCGTCTCCGCCGGAGTCGCGATCGGGAAGTCCGAGCCGAAGAGCAGCTTGTCCAGCGCGCCCCACTCTGTCGCGAGGCGGAGCGCCTCGTAGAAGCTCCAGGGCCGGTAGAAGAGGGCCGAGACGTCGGCGTAGACGTGCGGGTGCTTGCGGATCGTCACGATCGTCTCGCGCTGCCAGGGGTGGCCCATGTGCGCCATCACGACGCGCAGCTCCGGAAAGCGGATCGCGATCTCGTCCATCAGCAGCGGGTGCGCGTACCGCAGCGGAGCGTCCTGCACCGGCGAGGCGCCCTGGTGGAAGAGGATCGGCAGCCCGTGCCGGTCGGCGAGCTCGTAGACGCGCAGCGCCGCGTCGCCGAGCGGGTCGAAGACCTGGTAGTTCGGACCGAGCTTGATCCCCTTCAAGCCGAGGTCGGTGCGAGCCCGCTCGAGCTCGTCGAGCGCGCCGTCCACCTCAGGGTGGATCGAGAGGAAGCCGATCCGCCGCGTCGGCTCCGCCGCGACGAAGGCGGCGACGGCGTCGTTGAGGGCGAGGTCGACCTCGTCTTGGTTCGTGGCGATCGTGAACGCGACGGACAGCTCGACGTCGGCGAAGGCCGTGGCGTAGTCGGCCCAGGTCGTCGTCGCCGCGACCGGGCGGTCGGGCCGCCACTTGTCGTTGACGACCATCTCCTCCGGCGGCACGCGGTCGCGGTGGGTGGGGACGTGCGAGTGGACGTCGATCATGCGGCGAGCAGCCGGCGCGGGTTCGTGACGAGGATCGCCTCGCGTTGCGCGTCGTCCAGACCGAGCTCGCCGAGCTGGCGGACGCGGAGCACGGCATATCGCTGCAGGGGTTCGGGCCGGAGCCCGGCGTCCGTGCCGAAGAGCAGTCGTTCGATCGGACAGCGCGCGACGATCGCCCGCATCGCGTAGCCGGGCGTGCCGGACATACAGAGATGCACGTTCTCCGTCGTCAGGACAGCTTCGATTGCCTCCCGCCACAGGTCGTGCAGGCCGCCGTGCCCGAGCACGATCTGCGTCTCCGGATGGCGGCCTGCGAGAGTCGCAAGCTGAAGCGGGGTCGAGAACGGCGGCGTGCCGTCGTGGAAGAGGATCGGCACGCGGAGCCGCGCCGCCGCTTCACAGACACGCTGCAAGCCGGGCTCGTGCGCCGAGAAGCCCTGCAGCCACGGGATGGAGCTTGATGCCGCGCATCCCGAGGTCGCGGACACAGCGCTCGATCTCCTCGCCGGCGGCGGGATCGCGTGGATCGACGGTCGCGAAGGCGACCAGCCGGTCGGGCGCGGGAGCGACCCAGGCCGCGAGCGAGTCGTTGGCAGCGGCGCTGGGCCGGAGCAGGCCCTCGTAGGTGAAGACGACCGAGACGTCGACGCCGAGCTCGTCCATCGCGAGGAGGTACTCGGGTGCCCCGTACGCGGCTGCAGCCGGTTGATGGACGTGGAAGTCGATCACGCCGGCACCAGGCGGGCGAGCCCAGCCGCAGCTGCGATCCGCTCGGCAAGCGCCAGGCTTGCGATCGCCTCGTCGAGGCCGGGGACGGGCGGCCGCCCGGCGCGGTACGCGTCGACGAAGCGCTCGAGCTGGAGCGCGAAGCAGACATCGGTCTTGTCGCCCGGAGGCTCGAGCGTCTCGGTCGTCCCGTCTGCGAGCTCGACCGTGAGCCGGAACGTCGGCGGGTCGAGCGTCGCCAGCCCGTTCGGGCCGGTGACGACGAACTGGCTGCGAGGCAGCACCGGCGTCAGCCAGACGACCTCGAGCCTGGCGATCGTGCCGTCGGCGTACGTCAGGACGCCGCCGTTGACGTTCGCGGTCGCGTAGGCCGGATCGGTACGGAGGCTCCAGCCGGTGACGTCGACGGGAGGCTCGCCGAGCAGGTAGTTGAGCCGGTCGCAGGCGTGGACGCCGTCCGAGACGACCGGCGGGGCGTGCTCGAGCGAGCGGAGCCGCCGCGCGTAACCCTCGGGATCCTGCGCGGGGCGCGCGGGCTCGTCGCAGATCGCGGCCTGGATCAGCAGCGGTCGTCCGAGTGTCCCCGCCGCGATCAGCTCCCGCAGCCGGTCGACGGCGGGGTGGTGGCGGTACGTGAGCCCGATCTGGAGCCGCTCGGCAGCCCCGGCTGTCTCACGGACTTCCGCGGTCTCGGCCACGGAGAGCGCGAGCGGCTTCTCGGCGAGGACCCACTTGCCCGCCTCGAGCGCGGCTCGCACCAGGCCCGCGGTCGCCGACGGGGGCGTCGCGAGCACGACCGCATCGACCTCCGGATCCCCGAGCACGGACGCAGGATCTGTCGTCGCGCGCACGCCCGGCGGGGCGGCGGCGAGGCGTCCGTCGTCGAGGTCGGCGACCGCAACCAGCTCGACGCGTTCGTCGCGGACGAGCGCGGGAACGTGCGCGCGGACGGCGATGTCGCCGAGGCCGATCAGCCCGATTGCGACAGGAGCGGCGCTCACGCGTGCGACCCTAACATGCGATATTGACGCTACTTGATCGTTCAAGGAGCACGTCTTCGCCGCGCCGGGCCTGGCCCTCGCCCTCGTCGGTGCAGCCGCCGGCTTCCTCGTCCACGGCCTCGTCCCGGGCGTGCCGGTCGTCCTGGTCGCTCTCGCTCTCGGCCTCGTCCTCGCGAATACGACGGGCGTTCCCGCCCAGGCCGGTCCCGGTCTCGCGCTCGCCTCGGGTGCGCTGCTCCGCCTGGGCATCGTCCTGCTCGGCTTCGAGCTCGTCCTCCAGGACATGCTGACGCTCGGTGCGCGCGGGCTCGTCGTGGTGGTGGCGGTCGTCATCGCGACCTTCTTCGGCACGCGCTGGGCCGGGCGGCGACTCGGCGTCAGCCACGGCCAGTCGCTGCTCGTCGCGACGGGCTTCTCGATCTGCGGCGTCTCTGCAATCGCGGCTGCGCGCGGTGTCAGCGACCCGGACGAGGAGGAGGTCACCTACGCGATCGCGCTGGTGACACTCTGCGGCAGCCTCGCGATCGTTCTCCTGCCGGCGCTCAACCGGATCCTCGGGCTGGACGACCACGACTACGGCGTCTGGGTCGGGGCGAGCGTGCACGACGTCGCCCAGGTGGTCGCGACCTCGTCCGCGGTCGGCGGAGTGGCCGTTGCGACGGCGGTGGTCGTGAAGCTGACGCGCGTCCTCCTCCTCGTCCCCCTCATTGCGTGGATCGCCTGGAGGGAGGGGCGCGGCACGGGATCCCCCGGTCTCCGGCTCGTGCCGCCGTTCGTGCTCGCGTTCGTCGGTGCCGCTGCGCTGCGGAGCGCGGACCTCGTACCTTCCTCCCTGTTGCCGAAGCTGGCGGACGCGAAGACGGCCCTCCTCGCTGTGGCGCTCTTCGCGGTCGGAGCGCGTGTCGAGCTGCGCCGGCTCTTCGCCGTCGGGGGTCGCCCGCTCGTTCTCGGCCTCTCCTCGTGGGTGATCGTCGCAGCCGTCGCCTACGCCGGCGTCGTGGTGGTGTGGTCGTGAGCCGGCCGACGATGCGGGACGTGGCAGACGGAGCAGGCGTCTCGCTCCAGACCGTCTCGAACTACGTCAACGGCCGCTTCAACCTGATGTCGGAGGAGACGCGGGAGCGCGTCGGCAACGAGCTCGAGCGGCTCGGCTACCGGCCGAACGCCGCGGCACGGAGCCTGCGGGCAAAGCGGACGATGACCCTCGGATTCCTGGTTCTCGACGAGGGCGCCCGCTTCCTCGCCGATCCGATGACCGACTTGATCCTGGCCGGCATCGGCGATGTCGCCCGCGACAACGGCTACGCGCTGCTCATCCAGGCTGCGCGTCCCGATCCCGACGACGCCGACCGCCTCTTCTCGCCGCTGCTCGAGGAGCGCGTCGACGGCGCCTTGCTATTCCTTTCCGGCGCAGCCTCGATCCGGCGGCGGACGATTCGGCGGATGGGCGAGCTCGGCTTCAGCTTCGTCGTGTTCGAGCAGGCCCCGGCCGGCGTGCCGGTCGTCTCGGTCACTGCGGACAACCGCTCGGGTGCGCGCCAGCTGGTCGAGCATCTGCTTGGACGCGGGCACCGGCGGATCGGCTTCATCTCCACGCGGACGCCGTGGCCGATGGCCGAGGAGCGTCTGCGTGGCTACCGCGAGGCTGTCGGCGCAGCCGGTGTCGCGGCGCCGGAGCTCGAGGTGGCGGAAGGAGTCTGGGATCCGGCGGACGGCTCGCACATGACCGAGCAGCTGCTCGCCCTCGACGAACGTCCCACGGCGATCGTGTGCGGGAACGACCTGCTCGCGCTCGGCGCTTTGCGTGCCGCCCGGATCCAGGGCCTGCGCATTCCCGAAGAGGTTGCGATCGCCGGCTTCAACGACTTCGAGTTCGCGCAGTTCGCCGACCCGCCGCTGACGACAGTGCGCGTTCCGGGGTATGACCTCGGCCGGGTCGCCGCGGAGAGCCTGATCGGCCGGCTCGGCGGCGACGAGCCTCCTGCGGCCGGCGAGCGCCTGACTCTGCCCGTCGAGCTCCGGCTTCGAGGCTCGGCGTGAGGGAAGCCGGTGCCGGGTGCTGATTCTCGGCGGCTTTCTGGTGGCGGCAGCGGCCCTGCTTGCGGGTGCTTCCGGGTTCGGGTTCGGGATCGTCGCGACGCCGGCGCTCCTGCTCGCAGGCTTCTCGCTGCCGTTCGTCGTCACCGTCAACCTGCTGATCGCGCTCGTGACGCGCTTATCGGTCGCGTGGCGGTTGCGACGTGCGATGAACCGCCGTCGTGTCGTGCTCCTCGTGCTCGGCGCGATTCCCGGGCTCTGGGTGGGATCGTGGACCCTCGGGGCGATCGACGAACGCACGCTGAAGGTCGCTGTCGGCATCGTGGTCGCGCTTGCGGCCGTCGCGCTCGCGTGGCCGGGGCGGCGCCCACCGGTGCGGCGCGTTCGCGGCCTCAACCCGGCTGCGGGCTTCCTCGGCGGCCTGCTCGGGACGACGACGTCGTTGATCGGCGTGCCGCCCGCCCTGCTGCTGACGCGGTCGAGGCCGGCGGCCGCGAGCCTGTTCGCGGATCTCTCGGGGTACTTCATCGCCACGTCGGCGATCGCGCTCGTCGTGCTCGCCGCCGAAGATCAGTTCAGCACGAGCGCTGCGCGCACCTTCGTCTGGTGGTTGCCGGGTGTTCTCGTGGCGAACGCGATCGGCGTGACGGTCGGGCTTCGGCTGCCGGCGCCTCAGGTTCGACGGCTCACGCTCGGGCTCGCGTTCGCAGCCGGAGTGGTGACGGCCGCCACGGCCTAGCCGGAAGTAGGCTTTCGCGCATGATCCCCGAGTCGGCGCTCGAGCGGACGGAGAACGGACTCGTCCCGAAGGGTGAGGGCTGGTTCGTCGTCAACGCGCGCGAGGCGGCCTGGCGCCACGGCGAGGACAGGCCGGCGATCTGCGACTTCGAGGGCGATCCCGAGTTCTCCCAGATCGGGATCCACCTCAACGTCCTCGAGCCCGGTCAGCCGATGGCGATGTACCACTGGGAGGCCGACCAGGAGGACTTCCTCGTCATCGCGGGCGAGGCGCTTCTAATCGTCGAGGGCCAGGAGCGGCCGTTGCGGGCCTGGGACTTCGTCCATTGCCCGCCCGAGACGAAGCACACGATCGTGGGAGCCGGCAGCGGGCCGAGCATCGTGCTCGCGATCGGGGCGCGCGACCGGTCGACCGGTCCTGGCTGGGGCGGCTACACCGTCGACGAGGCCGCGCTCCGCCACGGCGCAGGCGTCGAGGAGGAGACGACCGAGGTGAGGCAGGCCTACGCGCGCTTCGCGCAACGCACGCCGGCGCCGTACCGCGACGACTGGCTGCCCGACGACCTCTGACGTCCGGCGTCAGTCACTGTCACCAGGCCATTGAGGCGTACGCTGACAGCGTGGTCACGATCGACGACGTCCGCGAAGTCGCGAGCCCGCTGCCCCGGTCGTACGAGGTGTTCGTCCGGGGGCGCGTCAAGTTCCGCGTCGGCCAGATCGTCTACCTCGCCTTCTCGCGCGACGAGACGCTGATGGGGTTCGCGTTCCCGAAGGAGGAGCGGAACGCGCTGATCGAGACCGAGCCGCACAAGTTCATGCTCCCGCGGGAGTCCGACCTCCGGTTTCACTGGGTGGTCGTGAGGCTGGCCGAGCTCGACGCGGCGGAGCTGCGCGATCTCGTGATCGACGCCTGGGCGATGGTCGTCCCGAAGAGCGTCTCGGCCCCGTACGTGGTGCACGAGTAAGCCGATGGGCGCTCAGGGTCCACCCTCCGAGCCGTACGACCGCGGCCTGCTCGACGTCGGCGACGGCAACCTCGTCTACTGGGAGACGCGCGGGAACCCCGGCGGCAAGCCCGCGCTCGTCGTCCACGGCGGGCCCGGCTCCAGCTGCGAACGGAGCACTGGCCGGTCCTTCGACGCCGACCGCTACCGGATCGTGCTCTTCGACCAGCGGGGCTGCGGGCGCAGCACCCCGCACGCGAGTGACCCGACTACAGACCTGAGCGTCAACACAACCCACCACCTCGTCGCGGACATGGAGCGCCTGCGCGAGCATCTCGGAATCGAGCGCTGGCTGCTCTTTGGAGGCTCGTGGGGCTCAGCGCTGATCCTCGCGTACGCCGAGCGGTATCCGGAGCGCGTGTCGGAGATCGTGATCCCGAGCGTGACGACGGGCCGACGGTCCGAGTTCGACTGGCTCTACCGAGGAGTCGGGCGCTACTTCCCGGAGGAGTGGGAGCGGTTCCGCGCCGGCGTCCCGGAAAGCGATCGCGACGGCGACCTCCTCGCCGCGTATGCGCGGCTGTTGGACAGCCCGGATCCGGACGTCCGCGGCAAGGCTGTGGCCGACTGGCTGGCCTGGGAGGACGCCGTCATCTCGCAGGAGCCGCAGGGGACCCCGAACGCATACAGCGACCGCCCGCCCCTTGCGCAGCAGGCCCTCGTCCGCCTCTGTGCCCACTACTCGTCCCACGGAGCCTGGCTCGAGGAGGGCGAGCTGCTGCGGGACGCGCACCGGCTCGCCGGCATTCCGGGTGTCTTGATCCACGGCCGGCTCGACCTGGGATCGCCGCTCGGGACGGCGTGGGAGCTCGCCCGCGCGTGGCCCGACGCGCGGCTGGTCGTGATCGCCGACTCGGGGCACACCGGCAGCCAGACGATGCAGGACGAGATCGTCGCCGCGCTCTCGCGATTCGCGGGCGCCGCATTGTAGGAGAGGATGCGCGGATGTACGTCAGCATCACGCGTTGCGACACGAGCGAGTCGGCCGACGAGGCCGGCCTCCTCGTCGGCGAGGAGATGGACGGCTGGCTGAGCGCGCTCGAGGGTTACCGCGGTCTGATGGTGCTCACGCGCGGGGACGAGACGCTCGGGCTCGCGTTCTGGGACACCGAGGAGATCGCCCAGCGGAACGACGAACTGCGCAGGGAGTTCAGGGAGCGGATGCTCACGCTCGCCGACGTCCGGATCCTCGGCGTCGACGGCTACGACGTGGCCTTCTCGCGGGTCGAGCTGACCTAGCGGGCGGCGGAGAGGATCATGCCGGCGGCGACGGTGTCGTTCGACGACTCGTCGATGAGGATGAAGGCCCCGGTGCTGCGGTTGTCGGCATACGCGTCGACCGCCAGCGGCTCCGAGAGCCGCAGCCGCACGCGGGCGATGTCGTTCAGCTCGAGCCGCTCGGGCCCCGGCCGGTCCTCGAGCGTGTGGATGTCGACCACCGAGGCGAGCTCGTCCACGATCGCGCGGACGGTTCGGGTCGTCTGCTTGATCGCGAGCCTCGTGCGCGGCTCGAGCGGCTTCTCGGCCATCCAGCAGACGGTCGCCTCGAGCTCGCGCGCGACGGTCGGGGCCTGCTCCGGGTCTGCGAGCAAGTCGCCGCGGGAGACATCGAGGTCGTCGGCGAGCCGCACCGTCACGGACATGCCCGGAGCGGCCATGTCGAGCGCGCCGTCCGCCGTCTCGACCGACGCGACCGTCGAGCGGCGGCCGGACGGGAGGACGACGACGTCGTCTCCGGCCCGCCAGACGCCGCCGGCGACCTGGCCCGCGTAGCCGCGGAAGTCGTGGTGCTCGTCCGAGATCGGCCGGATCACCCACTGGACGGGAAAGCGGCGATGCTCGAGGTCGCGGTCGCCCGCGATCTCGACGGTCTCCAGGTGCTCGAGCAGCGTCGGCCCGTCGTACCACGGCATCCCCTCGCCGCGCTCGACGACGTTGTCGCCGCGCAGCGCCGACATCGGGATCACGTGCACGTCGCGCAGGCCGAGCCGCTCGCTCGTCTCGCGCAGCTCCTGCTCGATCTCGCGGAAGCGCTCCTGCGAGAAGCCGGCGAGATCCATCTTGTTCACGGCGACGGCAACATGGGGGATGCCGAGGATCGCAGCGATGTAGGCGTGGCGCCGCGTCTGCTCGATCACGCCCTTGCGTGCGTCGACGAGGATGATCGCGACATCCGCGGTCGATGCGCCCGTGACCATGTTGCGCGTGTACTGGACATGGCCGGGCGCGTCGGCGAGCTGGAAGCGGCGGCGCGGCGTCACGAACGAGCGGTAGGCGACGTCGATCGTGATCCCCTGCTCGCGCTCGGCGCGCAGGCCGTCGGTCAGCAGCGCAAGGTTGACGTAGCCGTCGCCGCGGCGCTTCGACGTCTCCTCGATGTGCTCGAGCTGGTCGGCGAGGATCTGTTTCGTGTCGTAGAGGAGCCGGCCGATCAGAGTCGACTTGCCGTCGTCGACCGAGCCCGCCGTGACGAGGCGGACGAGCTCGGTGGCCATAAGCTCAGAAGTAGCCAACGCGCTTCCGGTCCTCCATCGCCGCTTCCGACGTGCGGTCGTCGGCGCGCGTCTCGCCGCGCTCGGTCACCCGCGTTGCCGCGATCTCCGCCACGACCTGCTCGAGCGTCGACGCCTCCGACTCGACCGCGCCCGTACAGCTCATGTCGCCGACCGTGCGGAAGCGCACCGAGGCCGTGAACGGCTCCTCGCCGTCCATCCGCTCGACGAAGTCGCTGACCGCGTAGAGCATCCCGTCGCGGCGGAAGACCTCCCGTTCGTGGGCGAAGTAGATCGGCGGCAGCTCGAGCTCCTCGCGGGCGATGTACTGCCAGACGTCGAGCTCGGTCCAGTTCGAGATCGGGAAGACGCGCACGTGCTCGCCGCGCCGGACGCGCGCGTTGTAGAGGTTCCACAGCTCGGGGCGCTGCGCGCGCGGGTTCCACTGGCCGAAGTCGTCGCGGAAGCTGAAGATCCGCTCCTTCGCGCGGGCGCGCTCCTCGTCGCGGCGGGCGCCGCCGATCGCGGCGTCGAAGCGGTGCTCCTCGATCGCGTCCAGCAACGTCACCGTCTGGAGCTGGTTGCGAGATGCGCGCGGGCCCGTCTCCTCGACGACGCGGCCCTTGTCGATCGACTCCTGCACCGAGGCGACGATCAGCGTCTCGCCGAGCGCCTCGACGCGCCGGTCGCGGAACTCGATCACCTCGGGGAAGTTGTGACCCGTGTCGACGTGCATGACCGGGAACGGGAACTTGCCGGGCCGGAATGCCTTCTCCGCCAGCCGCAGCAGCACGATCGAGTCCTTCCCTCCGGAGAAGAGGAGCACCGGCCGCTCGAGCTCGGCGGCGAGCTCGCGCATGATGTGAATCGCCTCCGCCTCGAGCTCGTCGAGGTGGGAGAGGTGGACCGGCGCAGAGATCACGACTCGTGCAGGCCGCACTCGGTCCGGTCGCTGCCGGCCCAGCGGCCCTCGCGGCCGTCCCCGGGGATCGTCGAGTGGGTGTCGCCGATGGATGCGTAGCCGCGGTCGTGCAACGCGTTGTAGGGGAGCCCGCGCTCCCGGATGTACGTCCAGCAGTCGTCGTCGCTCCAGTCGGCGAGCGGGCTCGCCTTCCACAGCTCGTGCTGGCCATCCCAGCCGAGCTTCGGCGCGTTCGCGCGTGTCGGCGACTGGTCGCGGCGGACGCCGGTGATCCAGCAGTCGAGGTCTCCGAGCGCGCGGACGAGCGGCTCGACCTTGGCGACCGCGAGGTAGAGGTCGGGCTTGCGTTCCCAGAGCTTCTCGCCGTGAGTCGCCGTGAGCTCCTCGGCGCTCGGGCCCTCGAACACCTCGACCTTGGTGTCGTACCGCTGCTCGACCTCGCGCCAGAGCTCGTATGTCTCCGGGAAGAGGTAGTGGGTGTCGATCGCGAAGACGCGCGCCTTCGGCTCGATCCGGAAGAGCATGTCGAGCAGGACGCTCTCCTCCTTCTGGAATGAGCAAGCAAGCGAGACGCGGTCGCCGAACCGCTCGACGATCGCGGCGACCAGATCCTGCGCCGGAAGCTGCTCCGAGCGGGCGGCAAGGGCGGCGACGTCGTCGTGAGAGGCCGTCGTCATCGGGTCGGATCGTACCAGCGGACGTCGCGTTCGTATAACTGCTACTAATCTCAGGAATAAAGTCTACGGGATTGGTGGAGAAGACCTTATGCGCTCACTCGTCTGCTCGTTCCTCCTCGCCGGACTCGTCCTCGCGGGCTGCGGCGGCTCCTCGTCCGAAGGCTCGGCGCCCGAGGGGGCGAGCGGCGGCACCGTCCGCCTCGTCGCCTACTCGACGCCCCGCGAGGCGTACGCGAAGCTGATCGACGCCTTCAAGGCCGGCCGGGGTGAGGCCGTCGAGTTCGACCAGTCGTACGGCAGCTCGGGCGAGCAGAGCCGCGCCGTCGAGGCCGGGCTCGCCGCCGACGTGGTCGCGTTCTCGCTCGAGCCCGACATGACGCGGCTCGTCGACGCGGGCGTTGTGGCCGCCGACTGGAAGACGGGCGAGCACAAGGGCATGGTCACCGACTCCGTCGTCGTCTTCATCGTCCGCGACGGCAACCCGAAGAGGATCCGTGGCTGGGACGACCTGCTGCAGGAGGGTGTCGAGGTCGTCACGCCGAACCCCTTCACCTCCGGCGGCGCGCGCTGGAACGTGATGGCCGGCTACGGCGCGCAGCTCGAGCAGGGCAAGAGCGAGGAGGAGGCGCGCGAGTACCTGCGCAAGCTGTTCGCCAACGTGGTCGTCCAGGACAAGAGCGCCCGCGAGTCGCTGACGACCTTCGCGGCCGGCAAGGGTGACGTCCTACTCGCGTACGAGAACGAGGCGATCTTCGCGCAGCGCCAGGACCAGCCGTTCGACTATGTCGTCCCCGACGAGACGATCCTGATCGAGAACCCGGTTGCGGCGACGAACGACGCCTCGCAGGCGGGCCGCGATTTCGTCGAGTACTTGCTCACGGACGAGGCCCAGAAGATCTTCGGCGACGAGGGTTACCGCCCGGTCTCGAAGACGGTGCTCGAGACGTTCGACTACCCGACTCCGGCGAGCCTCTTCACGATCGAGGACGTCGGCGGCTGGGAGAGTGTGCAGAGCGAGTTCTTCGACCGGGAGACGGGCTTCATGGCCGAGGTGCAGCGAGGGCTCGGCGAGCCGACCGACTAGAGGCTGCGCGAGCTTTGGGCGGGCTGCGGGGGCAGCGGGCAGGAGACGAACGGCCTGCCCGTCAGCCGGTAGCCAAGCTTGTACGCCTCGCAGCCGACGCACACTCCCGTCGCCGCGGCGAGCAGCGCCAGCGCCGCCACGAGCGCTCCGAGGGCCGTGCCGAGGGCGTCCGCACCGGCGACGAAGGCGAGGCTCGCGGCGGTGAGGAAGACGACGCCGACCAGGTTGGCGAACCGCGGCGGCCGGGCGTCCTCGAGCGGCCCTTCCCCGAAACGCGGCTGCACGAGCTCGAAGTAGGCGAGGCACGGGAGGCAGTAGCGGCGCCCGAGGGTGAGGCCGACGACGAGCTGCGCCGCGAGGAGGGCGAGGAGCCACCACGGCCCTGTCGTGACCGCGAGCAGCGCCAGGATGCCCACGACCGCCTGATTGAAGCGCGGCGCCCGCGCGTCGATCACCGTGGTGTCGCGATAAGGGTCGGCAATACGCTGCATGCGCTGACGTTAGCCAAGAGGCTCGAGCCTGCGCACCCGGCGACCGGCGACGCATCCGGGACGCGCAAGCGCCGTCACTAGAATCACCACGCCTTGGCCCGCATAGCCTCGACCGTGCTCGTGGTTGCGCTCCTCGCGGCCACCACCGCGGCCTTCGTGCTCACGCAGGGCCTGAAGTCGCAACCGAGCCCGATCCGGGGCACGAAGGTGGCCGACGTCTTCTCGCCGGTCTGCGCCTGCGAGACGGAGACGGCCTCGATCGCGTTCCGGCTGCGCGAGGGCGACCGCCTCGACGTCGGCATCGTGGACGGCGCCGACAACGTCGTGCGCACCATCGAGCGTGGGCAGAGGTACGCCGCCGGAACGGTGGAGTTCCACTGGGACGGTCGTGACGACTCCGGCGAGGTTCTACCCGAGGGCAACTACCGGCCCCGGATCCGCCTCCGCGAGGAGCGGCAGACCATCGTGCTGCCGAATCCCATTCGGATCGACGTCACGCCGCCTGCGGTCACCGCCGCCGTCGCCGGGCCCCTCGTGATCTCGCCCGACGGCGACCGGCGCCGGGACAGCGTCGCCGTCCGTTACCGGATCGACGAGCGCGCGAGGGGGCTCCTCTACGTCGACGGGATCAAGCGCGTCGAGACCCGGTTCCCGCGCGAGGGGGACTCGCTCAGGTGGTACGGGCGGATCGACGGCGAGCCGGTCGACCAGGGCATATACGCGCTCGCGCTGCGCGCCCGCGACCCGGCGGGGAACGTCGGCAACGTCGTTCGGTTCCCTGCGCTCGTCGTCCGCTACGTCGCGCTCGGCCGCGACCGGATCGACGTCGTCGCGGGAGCCCGTTTCCCGATCCGCGTCTCGTCCGACGCTCGGCGGGTGCGCTGGACGCTCGGCAGGCGCAGCGGCGTGGCTGTTCCCGGCACGCTGAGGATCCGAGCGCCGCTGCAGAAGGGGCGCTACACGCTGACGGTCTCCGCGAACGGCCACGCCACCCGCGCAGCCGTGTTCGTGCGGGAGCCGGTGCGTTGAGCGAGCTCGCCCGCCTCGCCGGCCCGGTGGCGTGTGCCGGCCTCGCGCTGCTGTTCCTCGCGACGCGGCGCGAGCTCCGCCTTGCGGGGCTCGCCGGCTGGGCGCTCGGCTCGGCCGTTCTCGGGCTCTACCTCGCGCCGTCGGGGCGCGAGGCTGAGCTCGCCGCCGCGGGGGTCATCGGGCTCGCGCTCGCTGTCGCCGGCGCGGCTGTCCTGCTGCGCTGGCCCTGGGTGCTCGCGTTCGCGACGCTCGCCTGTATCCCGATCCGCGTCCCGGTCGACGTGGGTGACGAGGACGCCAACCTGCTGCTGCCGCTCTACTTCGTGGTTGCGTCGTTCGCTCTCGCCCTCGGCTGGCGGTTGCTGCGAGGCGACGAGCGAACGCGCGAGCTCGGGCCGGTTGCGATCCCGCTCGCCGCCGTCGTTGGTTGGACCGGTCTCGCGCTCCTCTGGACCGACGATCTCCGCGAAGGGGCGATCTTTCTCGCCGCGTTCGTGCTCCCGTTCGGGTTGCTCGCGATCGGCTTCGCCCGGCTGCCGTGGCGCCGGCGCATGATGGTCTGGCTCTACGGCGCGCTCGCGGCAACGGCGCTCGCGTACGCCGCCGTCGGCCTCTACCAGTGGGCGACGCGCGAGGTCTTCTGGAACCCGAAGCTGATCGTGGACAACGCCTACGCCCCGTTCTTCCGCGTCAACTCCGTCTTCTGGGACCCGTCGATCTACGGCCGCTATCTCGTCGTCGCGATTCTCGCGACGCTGGCGTTGCTGCTGCTCGGCCTCCGCGGCGGACTGGTCGCCGCCGCGATTACTGCGATCGCCGCGACGTGGGCGGGCCTGCTCTTCTCGTTCTCGCAGTCCAGCTTCATCGCGCTGATCGCGGGGACGCTTGCGATCGCCACGCTCGTCTGGCGCTGGCGGGCCGCCGCGGCCGTCGGGCTCCTCGCCGTCGTCCTGGTTTCGGTCGGCTTCGCGACGCCGCAGGTCCGCAACAGGCTGCTCGAGGAGTCGAAGGCCGGCCTGGACGCCGCCACGAGCGGGCGGGCGGGCCTTGTCTCGAACGGGCTCCGGATTGCGGTGGATCACCCCGTTGCGGGGGTCGGCACGGGCAGCTTCAAGCGGGCGTTCGCCGACCGGACTGGGCTGCCTGGCCGCGAGCCGAAGCGGGCAGCGTCGCACTCGACCCCGGTGACCGTGGCTGCCGAGACCGGCCTGCCGGGGCTGGCGCTCCTGGCTTGGCTCGGTGCGGCAGCGCTCTGGGCGGCGTTTCGTATCCGAAGCCGGTCGGATGCTGGTCGCCTCGGGGTCGTCGCGGGGCTTACGCTTGGCGCGATCGCCGTGCACAGCCTCTTCTACAACGCGCTCTTCGAGGATCCGACCATGTGGGCCCTGCTCGGCCTGGTGGCGCTGGCCGCGGCCCAGCGAGCTCGTGAGGTCGAGCCCGCCCCGCCCTCGGCTTCCCGGGCCGGGGCTGGGCGTGCGGGGCCGGAGGGGATAGTGCGGTGAGCACAGACCCGGAGAGCCCCGTGCGTCCAGCGTCGGCAGGCGGCGGCGGAGCCGGGCTCCGCCCGGCGGGAGCCGCCGCCGGCCGGGAAGGCGAGGCGTGATCGAAACGTGGAAGCGCGTGCTGGTGCTCGCGCCGCATACCGACGACGGTGAGTTCGGCTGCGGCGGCACGATGGCGCGCCTCGTGGAGGCCGGAGTCGAGGTGCACTACCACGCCTTCTCGATCGCAACCCGCTCGCTCCCGCCCGGCTTCGCCCCCGACACGCTCGCGCGCGAGGTGCGTGAGGCGACCGGCGAGCTCGGGCTTCCAGAGACACAGCTCGCCGTGCACGACTTCGACGTGCGCACGTTCCCGGAGCGACGCCAGGACATCCTCGAGCTCCTCGTAGGCCTGTGGGAGGAGCTGCAGCCGGACGCGGTCTTCCAGCCCTCCCACCACGACGTGCACCAGGACCACCAGACGATCGCCCAGGAGGGCCTCCGCGCCTTCAAGCGGACGACCGTGCTCGGCTACGAGATCCCGTGGAACAACTTCGACTTCGCCTACGGCGCGTACGTCGCGCTCGAGCAGCGGCACGTCGAGCGCAAGGTGGCGGCGCTGGAGCGGTACGCGTCACAGCAGCACCGGCGCTACGCGAACCCCGAGTACGTCTGGAACCTGGCCCGCGTGCACGGGATCAACGTGAACCGCGAGTTCGCGGAGTGCTTCCAGGTCTACCGCATCGTCGCGTAGCTGCTCCTCTCGGGGAACGCGGCCGCTCGTTTTGGGTATCTACCTGAGAAGAGCCCATTTCGAGCATGCGCGTGAAACAGCCAGAGATCACAGCGTCGCTGGTCGCCCTCGGCCTCGCGGCAGCGATCATCGGCAGCGGGTCCGCGTCCGCGGGTGGCCGGGCCGCGGTTCACCGGTACGACGTAAGCGTGACCGGATCGGTGACGACGCGCGTCAACGACGGCGCAACCGAGCTCCGGCTCTCGTACGAGCTCGTCTTCCCGCGCGTTGCGGTGCGCGTGAATCCGAACCAACCGGCGAACGCCGCCATCTCGGCTGCGAAGGCGGGGACCGCGTCTGGACGGTTCGAGCTCGAGAGCCGTGTCGCGTCGAGCTCCTGCGCTGCCTCGTTCGCGTTCGCGGGGCTCGGCGCCGGCTTGAACGTGAAGGCGTACCGCGCTCAGGTCGAGAAGCCGCGCTTCGTGCTGCGGGCGCTGCTCACGCCCTCCGCCCTCCAGGCGCTCACCGCGCGCGTCCAGGACGTCAAGAGCGGCTGCGCCGGCGCCCCGACGGGCGGGACGCAGGCTCCGGGCGGTAGCTTCGCGGCGGGGCCGGGCGTCGTCGGGCTCATCGGCGACCAGCCGGGTGCGACCTTCCAGCGGCAGACATGGCAGAGCGCGTCGATGCCGGTCAGGCAGCTGCTCGGCGGTCGTAGCTTCACGCTCGACACCGGGACGCGGCAGGAAACGCTTTCCGACCGGGAACTTGCCGGCCGCGTGAGCGTGGAGTTCCGGCCGACCGCCGCCCGCTAACGGTCGGCGGTCCGGGTCTGCGGTAGCGCGCGGTAGGTGACGTAGACGAGCATGGCGTTCGGGTCGCGCTCGGCTTCGGGCTTGCGCCGGTCGCGCAGCCAGCGGACGACGAGCTCCGAAAGCTCGTCGATCTCCTCGCGGCTCGCGTAGACCCCCCAGCCGCCGATGAAGGCAGTCTCGCGCCACTCGTCCGAGTGCTCGCCCTCGCTGCGGGCATGGATGTAGCGGCGGATCGCGTCCTCGTCGCGTCCGAGCATCGTGCTCTCGAGCTGCGCGACCGCCGCGTCGTACTCCGGATCCTCCGCCGGCGCCGAGGAGATCAGGCCGACGCGGCTCGGCTCCCGCTTCCACCAGCGCTCACGCCCCTTGCGGCGCTGCAGGTCCTCCACGATCAGGCCGGCCGCCGCGAGCGCGCGCAGGTGATAGCTCGTTGCGCCGCTGGACTCGCCCAGCTCCCGTGCCAGCATCGACGCCGTCGCCGGCCCGTCTCCGAGCGACTCGAGGAGCCGCAGGCGCAGCGGATGGGCGAGGGCCCGCACCTCGCGTGCGCCGAGCGAGCGAGCGGGCAGGAGCGACGGCTTCACCGTCGGGACCATAAAGGCGCGGTCCGGGGTTTTCGACCCGCGGCCGCGTCCGGTAAGATTTAGGCGTGCCTAAATTCTCACGCCGAACGCTGCTGGCCGGGGCCGCGCCGATCGTGGCCGCCCCGGTCCTGGGCAAGCTCGCACTCGGCGGCGACGCGGATGCGGCGGAGCACCGGCACCTGGAGGGACACGTCCACAACCACGCACGCTCGGGCCATGCGGCCATGATCGGCGAGCACGTTCCCGCGGTCGGCGGCCGCAACGACCTCGACGCCCTCCTCTACCCGCCGCCGGCCCTGCCCTACCAGCCGGGCCGCGTCCGGGAGTACGAGGTTCGCGCGATCGACCGGGAGCTCGAGATCGCGCCCGGGGTCTTCTTCCCGGCGTGGACGTACAACGGCACCGTGCCCGGCCCGGTGCTCCGCGCCACCGAGGGAGACATCCTGCGCGTGAACTTCGTCAACGCGGGCTCGCACCCGCACACGATCCACTTCCACGGCATCCATCCGGCGGACATGGACGGCGTCTTCGAGGTCGTCCAGCCGGGCGGCGAGTTCGTCTACGAGTTCGAGGCGCGGCCGGCCGGCTTCCACCCCTACCACTGCCACGCGACCCCGCTGAAGAAGCACATCCACAAGGGCCTTTACGGGAGCCTGATCATCGACCCGAAGGAGCCACGCCCGCCGGCGCAGGAGCTCGTGATGGTGATGAACGGCTACGACACCGACGGCGACGGCGGCAACAACTTCTACACCGTCAACGGGCGGAGCTTCTACTACGCGCGCTACCCGATCACCGTCAGGCGCTCGCAGACGGTGCGGATCTACCTCGCCAACCTGACCGAGTTCGACCTCGTCAACTCGCTCCACCTGCACGCGGACTTCTTCTACTACCAGCCGAACGGCACCGGCGACTACCGCGAGTACACCGACACCGTGATGCAGTGCCAGGGGCAGCGCGGCGTAATCGAGGTCGACTTCGCCAACACCGGCCTGTTCATGTTCCACGCGCACCAGTCGGAGTTCGCCGAGCTCGGCTGGATGGGCTTCTTCAACGTGGTCGACTGATGGAGGCCAGGGCTCTTCGACGCAGCGGTCTCTCGTGGCGGCTCTGGGCGCTTCGTGCCGGTCGTCCTGCTCGCGCTCGCCGTCGGCGGGTATGTCGCCTCGGGCTCCTCGCTCGTCGGGCTGATCGGGACGAACCCGCCGCAGGCGGACGAGTTCGACGTCCGCCGCGTCGTGTTCGAGCCCGGCGAGATCCGCGTCCGGGTCACGAACCCGCAGCAGGACGACCTGACGATCGCGTCCGTGACGGTCGACGACGCGATCGTCCCGTTCGAGCTGGACGGGCCCGCCACGCTCGGCCGGCTGCGCTCGAGCACGGTCGTGATCCCGTTCGACTGGGTCGACGGGGATCCGATCACGGTCGGCGTGACGAGCTCGACCGGGATCGAGACGGTCGAGGAGATCCCCGCGGCCGTCGAGACGCCCGGCGTCACGGCCGAGGGCGTTCCTCGGCTACGCGATCATCGGCTTCCTCGTCGGCGTGCTCCCGGTCGCGCTCGGCCTCCTCTGGCTGCCGTCGCTGCGCCGCGCCGAGCCAGCGGTGGCTGACCGCCTTCATGGCCCTGACCGCCGGCCTGCTCGTCGTTCCTGGGCGTCGAGGCGCTCTTCGAGGCGTTCGAGCTCCAGGCGGCCGTGCCGGGCGCACTCGGCGGGCCCGGCCTCGTCCTGCTCGGAGTCGCCGGAAGCTTCCTCGCCATGACCTTCATCTCGAGCCGCTTCTCCGGGTCGTCCGGCGGAGTGCTCGGCGGCGTGGCGCTCGCCACGCTCGTCGCGATCGGCATCGGCGTGCACAACTTCGGCGAAGGGCTGGCGATCGGCACGTCGTTCGCCTTCGGGCAGCTCGCGCTCGGCTCGTTCCTGATCGTCGGCTTCATGGTCCACAACGTCACTGAGGGGCTGGGAATCGCCGCGCCGGCGGCCGACGAGGGGGCGCGCATCTCGATCCCACGGCTCGCCGCACTTGCCGCGATCGCCGGAGCGCCCGCGATCCTCGGCGCCTGGCTCGGCGGCTTCGCCGCGAACGACGTGCTCGCCGCGCTCTTCTTCGGCGCGGCGGCCGGCGCGGCGTTCGAGGTGGTCGCCGAGGTCGTCCGCTACGTGCGCCGGCGTGATCCGGTCGGCCTGCGTTCCGGCTACGCCATCGGTGGGTTCCTCGCCGGGATCGCGATCATGTACGCGACCGGCCTGCTCGTCGGCTGATCCAGGCGCAGATGAAGAGCATCGTCACGGCCTTCGCCGTGCTCGCCCTTGCGGTCGGGTGCGGCCCCGTCAAGGCCCCCGAGGAGCGGGTGCTCGAGGGCGAGACGATCCGCGTGGTGACGACGATCGGGATGATCACCGACGCCGTCGAGCGGGTCGGCGGCTCCCGTGTCGAGGTCGAGGGCCTGATGGGGCCCGGGATCGAC
Organism: uncultured Gaiellaceae bacterium; assembly: GCA_963794385.1. Lineage (GTDB taxonomy): Bacteria > Actinomycetota > Thermoleophilia > Gaiellales > Gaiellaceae > Gaiellasilicea. Next base: position 284,984 of record CAWCDT010000010.1, read on the forward strand.
CCACACCTGTACAAGGCGAGCGAGGGTGACCTGCGCCGCCTGGAACGAGCCGACGTGATCTTCTACAACGGCCTCCACCTGGAGGCGAAGATGGCCGACGTCCTGGAGCGCATCGGCGAGCGGCGAGCCACGCAGGCGGTGACGGATGCGATCCCGCGGTCCCGGCTGCTGAGCCCGGCCCAGTTCCAGGGCCAGTACGACCCGCACGTGTGGTTCGACGTGCGCCTCTGGATGCTCGCGGTCGGGCAGGTGCGCGACACGCTGGCCCGGCTCGATCCCGGCAGCGCGGAGCTCTACCGGCGCAACGCGGCGGCGTACCTCGAAGAGCTCGAGGAGCTCGACGCCTACGTGCGCGGGCAGGCGGAGCGCGTGCCCGCGGAGCACCGCGTGATCATCACGGCGCACGACGCGTTCAACTACTTCGGCCGGGCCTACGGCTTCCAGGTGCGCGGGCTGCAGGGGATCTCCACCGCCGCCGAAGCGGGCGCAGGGGACGTCCAGGACCTGGCCCGCTTCATCGCCGAGCGGGAGATCCCGGCGATCTTCGTCGAGTCGTCCGTCAGCCCGCGCACGGTCGAGGCCGTCCGCGAGGCTGTCCGGGCGCGCGGGTTCGACGTCGAGATCGGCGGCTCGCTCTTCTCGGACGCGATGGGTAATCCGGGCACGCCGGAGGGAACCTACGTCGGCATGGTGCGGCACAACATCGACACGATCGTCGGGCTCGGATGATCCTGCTCACGTTCCGGACGTGGACGGGACGTGGAGGCGCCGGCTGGACGCGCGAGCGGCGCAGCTCGCGACCGGCTCGCAGCGACGTCACGTGACCTGCACCGTCGCCTACGGCGAGAAGCCGGTGCTCTGGGACGTCGACCTCGAGGTGCGGCCGGGCGTGCTGATGGCGATCGTCGGGCCGAACGGCGCCGGCAAGACGACCCTGATCCGGGCGATCCTCGGCATGGTGCACCCGGCGGCGGGGCAGGCGCTCGTCTTCGGGAAGCCCTACGAGGAGCAGCGGCGCCTGGTGGGCTACGTCCCGCAGCGAGGGAGCGTCGACTGGGACTTCCCGACGAGCGTGCTCGACGTCGTGCTGATGGGTCGCTACGGCCGACTCGGCTGGGTCCGGCGTCCGGGCGCCGCCGACAAGGCGGCGGCGCGCGAGGCGCTCGAGCACGTCGGCATGGCCCCACTCGAGGGCCGTCAGATCAGCCAGCTCTCGGGCGGCCAGCAGCAGCGCGTCTTCCTGGCACGCGCCCTCGTCCAGGACGCCGAGCTCTACTTCATGGACGAGCCGTTCCAGGGCGTCGACGCGACCACCGAGCTCGCGATCGTCGAGCTGCTCCGCGAGCTGCGCTCGCAGGGGAAGACGGTCGTCGCCGTCCATCACGACCTGCAGACGGTGCCCGAGTACTTCGACGAGGTCGCGCTCCTCAACGTGCGCCGGATCGCGAGCGGCCCGGTCGAGGAGGTGTTCACGGAGGAGAACCTGCGCCTGACCTACGGCGGGCGGGCCTTCTTCGGGCGGAACGGTGCTTGACCTCTTCGACGACTACACGCTGCGCACCGTCGCGCTCGGGTCGGCCGCGCTCGGGCTGACAAGCGGCGCACTCGGCACCTTCGCGGTGCTGCGCCGCCAGAGCCTGCTCGGCGACGCGATCTCGCACGCCGCGCTCCCCGGCGTCGCGCTCGCGTTCCTCCTGACGAGCAGCAAGGCCTCGCTCGTCCTCGTCGTGGGAGCTGCGCTCGCCGGCTTCCTCGGCACCCTCGTGGTGATGGGGGTCGTCCGCACGACCCGGATCAAGTACGACGCGGCGCTTGGGATCGTGCTCTCCGTCTTCTTCGGCTTCGGGCTCGTGCTGCTGACGTTCATCCAGCGGCGTCCCGACGCCAGCCAGGCGGGCCTCGACCGGTTCCTGTTCGGGCAGGCGGCGGGCCTGCTGCAGCGCGATCTCGTCACGATGGCGATCCTCGCCGGGATCGCCCTCGGCGTGATGCTGCTCGTCTGGAAGGAGCTCAAGCTGCTCGCCTTCGATCCGGACTTCGGCGTCAGCCTCGGCTTCCCGATGCGTGCGCTCGACATCCTGCTCACCTCGCTGCTCGTCGTCGCGATCGTGATCGGCCTGCAGACGGTCGGCGTCGTCCTGATGGCGGCGATGCTGATCGCACCCGCGGCGGCGGCGCGGCAGTGGACCGACCGGCTCGGACTCGGGGCCGGGTTGGCGGCGCTCTTCGGCGCCCTCGCTGGCGTGCTGGGCTCCGTCCTCTCGTCCGAGACCGAGCGGCTGCCGACGGGGCCGACGATCGTCCTCTGCGCGACCGCCATCGTCCTGGTCTCGCTCGCTGCGGCCCCGCGGCGCGGGTTGCTCTGGCGCGAGCTCCGGTCGCGGCGCGACCGGCGGCGGCTCCGCCTCGCCGCCGTGCTCGCTGACCTGCACGAGCTCGAGCTCCAGCATCCGGGCGTCGAGCACGGCCACTCCGCGGCGGTGCTCTCGGTCATGTCCGGCGGCACGCTGCCCTCGCTGCTCGAGCTGGAGCGCCGCGGCCAGGTGCGGAGACTCGGAGTCGACGAGTGGGCGCTCACGGACGCGGGCCGGAAGGCGGCCGAGGCATGACGTCGGGCCAGGTCGAGATCCAGCTGATCGCCGTCGTCGTCGCGGTCGCCTGCGCGCTGCCGGGCACGTTCCTCGTGCTGCGGCGGCTCTCGCTCGTCAGCGACGCGATCAGCCACTCGATCCTGCTCGGGATCGTGCTCGGGTTCTTCGTCGTCGGCAGCGTCAACTCGCCGCTCCTGCTCGTCGGCGCGGCCGCCGTCGGGCTCGCCACTGTCGTCCTCGTCCAGCTGCTGGAGCGGACGCGGCTCGTCAAGGAGGACGCGGCGATCGGGCTCGTGTTCCCCGCGCTCTTCTCGATCGGCGTGATCCTGATCTCCCGCTACGCGGACGACGTCCATCTCGACATCGACGCGGTGCTGCTCGGCGAGCTCGCCTTCGCTCCGTTCGACCGGATCGAGTTCTGGGGCTGGGACTGGGGCCCGACCGCGCTCGTCGTGATGGGCGCCATCCTCGTGCTCAACGTCGTCGCGATCACCGTCTTCTGGAAGGAGCTGAAGCTGTCGACGTTCGACCCGGCACTCGCCGTGGCGCTCGGGTTCACGCCGGCCCTCGTGCAGTACGCGCTGATGGGGCTCGTGTCGCTGACCGCTGTCGGCGCGTTCGACGCGGTTGGTTCGATCCTCGTGGTGGCGCTGATGATCGCGCCGCCCGCGACCGCGTACCTGCTCACGGACAGCCTGCCGCGGCTGCTCATGCTCGCGGCCGGGATCGGAGCCGTTTCGGCGGTCGCCGGCTACTGGCTCGCGTACGCGCTCGACGCGTCGATCGCGGGCTCGATGGCGACGATGACCGGCGTCGCGTTCCTGGCCGCGTGGCTGCTCGCACCGGGCCGCGGCCTCGTCGCCGCCGCCCGCCGGCGCTCCCGCCAGCGGCTCGAGTTCGCGCAGACGATGCTCGCGATCCACCTCGCCAACCACGAGGGGAAGCCGGAAGCGGCGGAGGAGAGCCGGATCGACCACCTCGACCGGCATCTGCGCTGGGAGCCCGACTTCGCGCGGCGGATCGTCCAGCTCGCCGAGCGCCGCGGGCTCGTGCGGACGCAGGGGCGGCAGCTCGTGCTCACCCAGGCCGGCCGTGAGCTGGCTGCGGACGCCGTCGCGCGCCAGTAGCCGGACCTTGACCGTCCGGCCGGGCGCGTGACAGGTTCCGCGGGTCTACCAAGGAGGGAAGATGCGGAAGACAGGGCTCCTAGTGGGTCTCACGCTTCTGGCCGGGCTTTTGCTCACAGGTGGCGTGCAGGCGATCACGTTCGGTGAGAACGACAACGGGCGGCATCCGTTCGCCGGGTCGCTCGTCGCCGAGGTGGAGGGCGAGAGGTTCCAGCTTTGCTCCGGGACGCTCGTCTCGCCGACCGTCTTCGTTACCGCCGGCCACTGCCTCTTCGGCCTCGAGCAGTTCGGCGTCACCGGCGTGTGGGTGACGTTCGACGAGGTCATCGATGCAAACGCCGACGGGCTCGTCGATCCGGGTGTGACGCTGCGGACCGGTGACGGCCACGTCCATCCCGACTGGGGCTTTCCGAGCTCGGGGGGCAACGCGTCCGATCCGCACGACGTTGCCGTCTTCGTCCTCGACGCGCCGGTGAGCATGGCGAGCTACGGCCAGCTCCCGGCCGCCGGGCTACTCGACCGGACCGACAAGAAGAGCGCCCGTTTCACCACGGTGGGCTACGGAACGGTCCGCGACGACAAGACTCGTGGCAGCAAGTCGTTCGAGCTGGGCACGCGGCGGAAGATGGCCACGCAGGAGATGCTCTCGCTCACGAACGCGTGGGCGACCTTCTCTATGAACCCGTCGACCGGAAACGGCGGGACGTGCTTCGGCGACTCGGGCGGGCCGCACTTCCTCGGTGCGGGCGCGAGCGAGACCCGGATCGTCGTTGCGGTGACCGTGACCGGCGACCGCTACTGCCGGGCCACCGACAAGACCTACCGGCTCGACACGCCGCAGGCGCGGTCGTTCCTGGACGACTTCGTGCCGCTTCCCTAGAAGGCTGCACGGCGGGCGCGGACACGCTCCGCGTCCGCCGTGGTCGCGCGCTAGACGCGATAGTGCGGGTATGCCCGAGGACCACTTCGGCGAGCGTGTGGCGGAACGGTTCGACGAGCGGTACGCGCACAAGGCCGACCCTGCCGTCGTCGACCCTATCGTTGCCTTCCTCGCCGGCCTGGCCGGCGACGGCGCCGCGCTCGAGCTCGGCATCGGCACCGGCCGGATCGCGCTGCCGCTCGCGCAGCGCGGCATCCGCGTGCACGGGATCGACCTCTCGGAGGCGATGGTCGCGCGGCTGAGAGCGAAGCCCGACGCCGAGCAGATCGGCGTCACGATCGGCGATTTCGCCATGACGACCGTCGAAGGCACGTTCTCCGTCGCCTACCTCGTCGCCAACACGATCATGAACCTGACCACGCAGGACGAGCAGGTCGCCTGCTTCCAGAACGTCGCCGCGCACCTCGAGCCGGGCGGCTGCTTCGTGATCGAGGTGCTCGTGCCGGGGTTGCGGCGGCTTCCGCCGGGCGAGACGTTCCAGCTCTTCGACGTGAGCCCGACGCACCTCGGGCTCGACGAGTACGACGTGGCTCGACAGGGCCTCGTCTCGCATCACTACTGGATCGCCGACGGCAAGGTCGACGTCCTCTCGCCCCCGTTCCGCTACGTCTGGCCGTCGGAGCTCGACCTGATGGCGCGGATCGCCGGGATGGCGCTGCGCGAGCGCTGGAGCGGCTGGAAGCGCGAGCCCTTCACGAGCGAGAGCACGAAGCACGTCTCCGTCTGGGAGAAGCCGGCCTAAGCCGCGCGTCGCCGCAGCAGCCACATCCGCTCCTGCGGCTGGAAGAAGCCGAGCACGAGGAGCGCGAGCGGGTAGGCGGCGATTAGCGCGATCGCCAGCGCGAGCGGGACGTCGAGCAGCTTCCCGGCGACGGTGAGCGCGACCGCGGCGGCGGTGGCGGTGAGGACGCGGCGCCACTGGTAGGGCGTCGGGAAGACGCGCTGCGCGTACCAGGACATGCCGAGGAACATCGCGGTGAAGGCGGCCGCGGCCGCGATCGCCGAGCCGATCATCCCGTACTCCGGGACGAGCAGCAGGTTGAGCGCGACGCTGACGAGCGCCGCGCCGCCGGTGATCACCCAGTTGAACTGCGTCCGCTTGGTGCGGCCGACGCCGATCGCCATCACGATGTATGCCGCGTAGGCGACCCCGCCGAAGGCGAGCAGCGCGACGACGCGGCCGCCCTCGTAATACGCGGGCGTCGCCAGCAGGCGGACGAGCCAGGGTGAGAGCAGCCCGAGGGCGAGCGCGAGCCAGGAGGCGAGCGTCACGAGGTAGGTGAGGACATAGGCGTACGTCCGCTTCGCCTCGCGCTCGTCGTCGATCGAGTAGGCAAACGCGGGCCAGGCCAGGCGGAACGCCGTGATCAGAAGCACCATTCCGGAGGCGATCCGAACGCCGATCTCGTAGCGGCCGACCTCCTCGATCCCGGCGAAGTGGTTGAGGAAGAAGCGGTCGCCGAGGTTCATCGCGATCAGCGCGAGCGCGGCCGGCACGAGCGGAATGCCGAAGCGGTTCATCTCCCGCAGGAGCGGCCGCGAGAAGGAGAGGCCGAGCTGGGCCCGCCGATAGCCGAGCAGCGCGAGGTAGACGGCGAGCGTGCCCGTGAAGTTGCCCGCGATCAGGCCGAGCGCGCCCTGGTCCCAGACGACGACGAGTAGCAGGGTCGCGGCGACGGTGACGGCGATGTTGGCGAGGCTCGCGAGCACGTAGAGGCTGGAGCGCTCCTCGACCCGGAAGACGGCCGTCAGCTGCTCGTAGTTCATCTGCGCCCAGATGCCGACGAAGGCGGCGCGGACGAGCCACGGATCGTCGAGCCCGAGCGCGTCGCCGATTGGCTCGGCCAGCAGCCATCCCGCCGCGAGGCCGAGCGTCGCGCTCGCCATCGTGAACCAGAACGACGTGCGGAGGACGAGCAGCTTGCGCGCCTCCTCCTTCGAGTCGAACCAGAAGCGGAAGAAGGCGCTCGAGATCCCGGCGCGCAGGATCGTCACGAGCACGGCCGAGAGCGCGACCAGCAGGCCGACGGCGCCGAAATCGCCGGGGTCGAGGTAGCGCGTGTAGACGGGGAGCAGGAAGACGGCGATCACGCGCGAGACGATCCCGCCGAGCCCGTACACCGCCGAGTGGCGCCCGAGCCGCCTCATCTCCGCCGCGAGGCTCATCTACAGCCGAGCGTAGAGGTCGAGCAGGCGGTCGGTGACCTGCTCGAGGTCGTGGACGCGCTCGACGTAGGCGCGCGAGGCCGCCCCGAGCTCGCGCCGCCTGGACGCGTCGGCGACGAGCGGCCGGAGCGCCTCGCGCAGCGTCTCGGCGGTGGCGGAGACGAGCGGGACTCTCGTCCTGAACGCCTGCTCCGTGCGCCGGACCGCCTCGTCGTGCAGGAAAGTGACGACGGGCTTGCCGAGCGCCATCGCCTCGATCGCGAAGAGGCCGTACCAGCCCGCGTTCAGCTGGTCGACGACGACGTCGGCGGCGCGGTAGCGCGCGAACGCCTCGTCGTGGTGCAGGCCCTCGACGAGCTCGAGGTCGGCATCGAGACCCTCGACCGCCGCGACGACGTGCTCGGTGCCCTTGCGGCGCCGCGAGGAGGGCGCGTGGACGATCAGCGGGCGCTCTCGCTCCGGGAGCGGCGCCGGCTCGATCGCGGCGAGGTCGACCCCCGGCGGGATCACCTCCGCCTCCGGCACCCAGCGGATCGCGTCGTAGCTCCCGACCACCTGCGCGTCCGCCCGGCGCCCGTAGGCGAGCTGCTCCGGCGTCTTGCCGCGGATGTCCGAGCCGAGGTAGTGCATCACCGACTTCTTCCGTGCCGCGCGGAGGATCGGGAACTGGAGCCTCTTCGGCACGAGCGTCAGGCCGAAGTGGAAGTGGAAGACGTCGGTCCGGGGGAGGAGCCGTGCGAAGGCTGCCCATTGGCGCGCCTGCCGGCCAAGTAACAGACTGTTACTTGGGATCTCGAGCGACCAGTCCGCCTCCGGGTGGAGCTTGTACCGCTCGAAGACGACGAGCCGCGCGTCGACGCCGCGCCGCCGCAGCGCCTGCGCGTTCGTCCACGGGACACCGGCCGTGTTGACGGGGCAGAGGGTGACGCGCAGCGGTGGGTCGGCCACGATCGGCGAGAATACGGGTATGGACACCCGCACGCGTGTTGTCCGCAGCGAGGATGACGCCGGCTCCTGGGAGCTGGCGTTGCGCAGGCCGCATCCCGCCCTGCGCGACCACGTGCTCGTGCTCGAGGGCTACGAGGAGCACTTGAGGGCGCCGGTGCGGCAGCATCACCTGCCGCCCGTCTTCGTGCCGGTGATCATCAACTTCGGCCCGCCGTACCGGCTGCTCGATCCCGCCGACGCGCGCGTGCTCGCCCGACCGCGCGCGAGCTTCGTCTCGGGGCTCGGCGAGGCCGGCGGCTTGACCGAGTCGGACGGCGCCGCGCTCTGCGTGCAGGTCAATCTGACCCCGCTCGGTGCCCGCGCCGTCCTGGGAGTGCCGATGCACGAGCTCGAGGACCGCGTCCTCCCGCTCGAGGACGTGCTCGGCCGGGGGGTCGAGGAGCTGGAGGAGCGGCTCTTCGAGGCACCCGACTGGGAGTCGCGGCTGGCGCTCGCCGAGGCGTTCATCGCCGCCAGGCTGGGCGACGCGCCCGAGCCGAGGCCGGACGTCGTCCGGGCGCTGCGGCGCCTCGAGGAGACGCAGGGGCGAGTCCGCGTCGAAGAGCTCGCCGCGGAGCTCCGCTGCAGCCGCAAGCATCTGCTCGTCCAGTTTCGCGACCACGTCGGGCCCGGGCCGAAGACGGTCGCACGCCTCCACCGCTTCAACCGCCTGCTCCGCCTCGTCGCGCGCGATGCGGAGCCCGACTGGGCGGGCCTCGCCCTGAGCTGCGGCTATTACGACCAGTCGCACCTGAGCCGTGAGGTGCGCCGCCTCGCGGGCTGCACACCGCGCGAGCTGTCACGGCAACACACGGTCACATTCGTCCAAGACGCGCTCGCCGCGTCGGCCTAGCCTCGCTTCGTGACCGACGAAAGGAGTGAGCAATGGCAACCTCCAGCGTGTTCCCGTTCTTCGGCTACGACGACGCCTCCGCGGCGATCGACTGGCTCGAGCGGACGTTCGGCTTCGAGCGCGGCGACGTGCACATGAACAACGGCAAGGTCGCGCACGCGGAGCTCTGGTTCGGGCCGGGCGCCGTGATGGTGGGCTCGGGAGGCGGAAGCGTGGGCGACGACGGCGTCTACGTCGTCGTCGAGGATATCGACGCGCATTACGCGCGGGCGAAGGCGGCCGGGGCGGAGATCGTCCGCGAGCTGCACGACACGGACTACGGGTCGCGCGACTACATGGCCCGCGATCCCGAGGGCAGGCTCTGGGGCTTCGGCACGTATCAGGCGTCCCACTCGAGCTGATCGAAATAGCGCAGCGCCGTGCGCCCGGGCCGGACCCGGGCGCGCAGCGCTGCGAGCTCCTCGTCCGAGATCTCGCCGAGCGCTCGCTTGACGCCGAGGTAGGGGAGGTTCAGATCCTCCTGGTAGACGACCGTCGAGATGCGCGGGTTGATCTCGATCACGTGCTCGCCGACGAGCTGGATGTTGAAGAACCACTCGATCCCGAGCTCGGCGACCAGCGTGTCCGCGGTCGCCATCAGCTGCTCGTCCTCGAGCGTGACGAAGTACATGGCGAGCCCTGCGCGCATCGCCTCACGCGTCTTCGGGTGGCCGAGCACGACCCGCTCGCCGTCGGCGATCCCGTCGATCGTGCGCTCCCCGCCCGTCGCCAGCTCCATCACGAGCAGGTCGGGGCCACCCTCTGCGGGGAGCAGCTCGACGGCCTCCTCGAGCCGCATCGCGACCGAGCCAGGCCGCTCGTGCAGAAGCTGGTGGGCCCGGTCGACTGTCGGGTCGAGGATGCGGAAGCCGCGCGAGCCGGACGAGAAGACGGGCTTGAAGCAGACGGGACGGTCGGGATAGCCGAGCTCGCGCGCCGCGGCCTCGACCGCGTCGGCGCCGTTGACGCGCCGGAAGTCCGGTCCGTTCACGCCGAGCCGCTGCAGCAGCGCGTAAGTCTCCGCCTTGTCGTTCGAGCGCCGGATCGTCTCCGGCGACGAGACGAGCACCGGCACCGGGAAGCGCTCCCTGTGCTCAGCGAGGCCCGCGAGGTCGAACGAGGACTGGGGCAGGACGACGTCGACGCCCTCGCGCTCGACGACGTCGAGGATCGCGTCCGCGAAGCCGGGGTCCGAGCCCGCAGGCACCTGATGGAAGGCGTCACACAGGTGACGGCCGACCGAGCGCTCGCTCATGTCGGTGCCGACGAGCCGGACGGTGCGCTCGCCGTTCTCGCGCAGCGCGCGCAGGAGCGCGGCCGTGCCCGGCGCGCCCGACGCGCTGACCAGAACGGTGACGTCTTTCACGAGAGGTCGACCCGGTCCGCGGCTAGCTGGTCGAGGCGGCGCTCCTTCTCCTCCTCGAGCATCGAGCGCATCGTCTCGCCCATGCGTGAGCCGGGGTAGACCCAGATCTCGGGGTGCGTCAGCAGCTGCAGCCATGGAAACGCGCCCGCGCGGAGCTCCTCGTGCGGGCAGCCCGAGCGCCAGTACTGGTTCGAGTCCGAGCGGTACGTCTCCGGGTGGAACCACGGCGGCTCCATCACGTTGAGCGCTCCCTCGACCGGCGCGCGCATGTACTCCGGGTCCGGGTTGTGCCAGGCGATCACGGGGTCGAAGCGGTCGTCGATGACGATCCTCGGGTAGACGGCGTGGAGGCCGACTCGGTGCCCGAGCTCGCGCAGCCGTGCCAGCGCCTGCTCGCCCTCGGGCGAGGCGAGGTTGTAGAACACCGAGCCGGTCATCAGGAAGTACGTCGCCTGCGCTTCCGCGTCCGACTCGAGCTCGGCGAGGCGCAGCGCGGCGTCGAGAGAGAGGTCGACGTCGTGGCGCAAGATCAGCTCCCCCGACTGCGGCTCGCCCTCGAAGAACGCGAACCGGTAGCCGCCCGCCTTCGCAGCCTCGATCAGCTCGGCGTAGTGGTCGAGGTCGAACGCGCAGCTCATGCCGGTTCCACCTCGACCTCCAGCAGGCGTGCCGCGGCCTCGGCGCGCTGCAGCGCCTCGACCGAGGTGTCGGCGGTCGCGATCACGTAGCCGCGGCGGTCGCCGTCGAGCCGCACGGGGCGGATCGTCTCGCCGACCTGGAGGTAGGTGTCGGCCTGCACGACGCCCTCGGCGGCGAGCACCGGCTCGAGCGGGCCGACGGAGAGAACCTTCCCGGTCGGTAGCGGCCCGGGCTGAGCCGTCAGGAATCGGATCGCGAGCGGCTGCTTGACGCGTGGGAGGACGAGGTCGTCCGGGATCTTCTGGCCGAGCGCCTGGCGCAGCGCCACCTCGACGAGGTCGACGCCGACGGCATGGCGGACGAGATCGGCCATCTGGCCGCCGGGGATGCGCGCCGCGACCTCGACGACGCGGACAGAGCCGTCGTCGGAGACGATCAGCTGCGGGAACGCGATTCCGTCGCGCAGGCCGAGCGCCTGCACCGCCCGGACGGCGATCCGCTCCGCCTCTTCGAGCACGTCGGCGTAGATCGAGGCCGGGTAGACGTGGATCCAGCCGACGCCGAAGCCGATCCCGGGAGGCCGCAACCGGTCGGAGAGCGTCAGCGCGAAGGCGTCGCCCCGGCGTGCGATCACGATCCCGTTCAGCTCGAGCCCGTCGTGGAAGCTCTCGACGATCGCCTCGTCGCTCGGCGACTCGGCGAGGGCGGCGTGCAGGTGCGCGTCGAGGTCGTCCTGCGACTGGAGGTAGAAGATCCCCCGCTGCCCGCCGGAGTCAGCCGGCTTCAGCACCGCCGGCACGCCGACGGCGTGGAGGGCGGCGCGCGCGCTCTGGAGGTCTCGTGCGGCGGCGAAGCGCGGCTGCGGCACGCCCGCATCGGCGAGCGTGCGGCGCATCGCGATCTTGTGCGTCATCAGGTGCGCCGTCTCGGTGCCGATCCCGGGCAACCCGAGCTCCTTGGCCACAGCGGCGACGAACGGAACGGCGCGGTCGGCGGAAACGGTGAGCACCCCCTGGACGTCGTGTCGCCGTGCCACGTCGGTCACCGCGCCGACATCCGTGAAGTCCACCGCCTCGCCGGCGTCCGCGACCTGGAGCCCCAGCGCCTCGGGGTTACGGTCGACGGCGACGACACGAAAGCCGAGCTCCTTCGCGCGGAGGATCGCACGGCGCTGGTGGCGCCCGGCGCCGACGAAGAGGACGGTCGTCACGTGCGCGCGATCGTATCCGGGCGTCGATGGCCCGGTCGTCGCGATCTGTTAGGAGCCTGCGGCGCCCATGCCCGGCACGAGAAAGCCGAGCTTCTTCGCGCGCGCGATCTGGCAGCCGTCGCGGACGGTGAGCTTGACCCAGACCTTGTTGCCGCGGAAGGTGCCGGAGATCACGGCCTCCTGCGGGCCCCCGTAGATCTGGGTGCACTGTAGGTCCTTCCGCAGGGGCGCGAAGGGGCTCTGCATCGTGTTGAGCCTGACGCACGCCGTGCCGGGACGGGGCAGCGTGCCCGCCGCCGGGGCGCAGCGCAGGGTCCAGCGCTGCATCTCGCCCTTCCCCTGCCCTTCCGGCCAGACTCTCATCTGCAGGTCGGTCGAGGACGTCGCCGAGCTCGACGCTCCTGCGCCGCAGCCCACGACCACTGCGAGGACGGCGATGACGACCCCGATCCGCATCGGGTCACACGGTAGCGCGGCGATACACTCGCCGCGTGCTCGAAGGCAAGCGAATCTTCATCACGGGTGGCGCCGGATTCATCGGAACGACGCTTGCCCGGCGCCTCGTCGACCTAAACGAGGTTGTCGCCATTGACAACTTACACCGCGACGCCCTCTCGGGCACGACGCTGGCCGAGCATCCGAGCTTCACGTTCCACCAGGCCGATGTCCTCGACGCGGACGCGATGATCGAGCTCGCCCGCGGTGCGACGCACGTCGTCCATTGCGCCGCGATTGCGGGCGTCGATACCGTGCTCGAGAGCCCGGTGCGGACGATGCGGGTCAACCTGATCGGCACCTACAACGTGCTCGAGGCGGCGGTCGCGACGCTGGGAACGGTGGAGCGCTTCCTCGACTTCTCAACGAGCGAGGTCTTCGGGACGCACGCGTTCCGCGTCCAGGAGGGGGAGGTCTCGACGATCGGCTCCGTCGGGGAGGCGCGGTGGACCTACGCGGTCTCGAAGCTCGCCGGCGAGCACATGGCGCACGCTTACCACGACGAGCTCGCGCTCCCGGCGGTCACGGTGCACCCATTCAACGTCTACGGGCCGGGACAGATCGGCGGCGGCGCGATCCGCGCCTTCATCGAGGGCGCCCTCGCCGGCCGCGACCTGACGATTCACGGCGACGGCTCTCAGATCCGGGCCTGGTGCTACGTCGACGACATGGTCGCCGGCTGCCTGATCTGCCTCGAGCATCCGGACGCGGTCGGCCAGACGTTCAACATCGGCAACCCGCGTTCGACCGTGACGATCTACGACCTTGCCCAGCGGGTGCGACGGTTGACGGGCGCGGAGGTCGACATCGTCTTCCAGCCGCTCCACTACGCCGACGTCGAGCTGCGGATCCCGAACGTCGAGAAGGCGCGCGAGGTGCTCGGCTTCGAGGCGAGGGTCGATCTCGACGATGGCCTCGAGCGGACGATCGCCTGGTATCGCCAGCGCCAGACGTTGCTGGCGTGAGCCCTCCGTCGGCCAACGAGCCAAGTCCCGCGCGCGGAGCCGGGCTTGGCCCGGCGGGAGCGCAAACCGACGGTCAGGAAGCGGCGACGGAGAAGGAGGGGGCTCATGGGGAACCATGGGTTCCCCCATGCAGGGTCGCGTGGTACAGGAGAGCGCTGAGCCCGTCCGCCTAGCCTTCCCCGAGCTGGGGGAGGCGGAGCTGGCGGAGGTGCGCGCAGTGCTCGAGTCGGGCGCGCTGACGATGGGGCCGAAGGTCGAGGAGTTCGAGGGGCTCGTCGCGGTGGCCTGCGGCGTCGAGCACGCCGTTGCGGTCTCCAACGGCACCGCGGCGCTTCACCTCGCTGTGCTCGCCCTCGGGATCGGCGCCGGCGACGAGGTAATTGTCCCCGCCTACACGTTTCCCGCGACGGCGAACGTCGTCCGCCTCGCGGGCGCCACGCCGGTGCTCGTCGACATCGATGCGGCGACCTTCAACCTCGACGTCGCGAAGGTGTACGACGCGGTGACGCCCCGGACGAAGGCGGTGCTCGCCGTCCACCTCTTCGGCCGGCCGCTTGACTGGGAGGCGCTCCAGAGCGCCTTGCCGCCCGAGGTGCTGCTGCTCGAAGACGCGGCCGGTGCGCTCGGAGCGGAGTGGCGCGGAATGCCGTGCGGCGGCCTCGGGACGATGGGTTGTCTTTCCTTCCATCCCCGCAAGGTCGTGACCACGGGCGAGGGGGGCGCGGTGACGACCAACGACGCCGAGCTCGCGGCGTCGGTCCGCCGGCTGCGCCATCACGGGCTCGACCTGGGCGGCGATATCGCCAGCCCGTCGACGAACTACCGCCTCGCGGACATTCTCTGCGCGATCGGGATCCCGCAGCTGCGCCGTCTGGACGAGCTGCTCGCGGAGCGGACGCAGATCGCCGCCGGCTACGCGGAGCGGCTCGACGGAGTCGTCGATCTCCCGGGCGCCGACGAGGGCGACGTGCACGGCTGGCAGGCGTACGTGATCCAGCTCGACCGGAAAGACGAGGCGCTGGCGGCGCTGCGGGCGGAAGGGATCGAGGTGCAGATCGGCACCTACGCGCTGCACCGGCTCTCCGCCTACCGCGACCAGGGACGGTTTCCGGGAGCGGACGCGGCCTTCGACCGCGCCCTCGCGCTGCCGTTGCACTCCCGGTTGACGGACGCCGACCTCGACCGCGTCGCGGCCGGGGTCAGGCGGTTCTCTTGACAAGCGAGTCAAGATAGTAAATACTCACTTCCTATGGCGAGCACGACAGTCCGGCAGACGGCCGACGAGCGGCGCGAAGCCGTTCTCGCGGCTGCAGCGCGCGAGTTCTCCCGCGGTGGCCTCCACGGCGGCTCCACGGACGCCATCGCGAAGGCCGCGGGCATCTCGCAGCCGTATCTCTTCCGCCTCTTCGGGACGAAGAAGGAGCTCTACCTCGCGACGACCGAGCGGAAGCTGGAGGAGCTCTATCAGGTGTTCGAGCGCGCCTCGCGCGGCAAGAGCGGCGAGGAGGCCCTGAGCGCGATGGGCGACGGTTACCGCGAATTGCTCGAGGATCGCGAGCGTCTGCAGCTGATGCTGCAGTGCTTCGCGGCCTGCGACGATCCGGAGATCCGCACTGCCGTGCGCCGCGTCTGGCGCGATCTCGTCGACCTCGTCGAGCGCGTCTCCGGCGAGCCGCCGCAAGCCGTCAGCGCGTTCTTTGCCCAGGGGATGCTCCTGAACGTGCTCAACGCGATGGAGCTCTTCGACGATCCGACCCCGTGGGGCGACCGGCTGATCGCCGGCTGCCGCGAATAGGCGTCTTTTTTTCGACCGCGATGAAAGTAATCAGTTACTCAGAAAGGAGGGTCAGATGAGAGACACCACCAAGACCTTCTGGACCTTCGCGATCACCTCGGTTGCGCTCTTCATGGTCGTCCTCGACAACCTCGTCGTCTCGACCGCCTTGCCGGTGATCCGCACCGACCTCGGCGCGACGATCGAGGAGCTCGAGTGGACGGTGAACGCCTACACGCTCACGTTCGCCGTCTTCCTCCTGACCGGCGCCGCGCTCGGCGACCGCTTCGGCCGCCGCCGCATGTTCATCCTCGGGCTCGGCCTGTTCACCGCCGCCTCGGCGGCGGCGGCGCTCGCCCCGTCGATGGAGGCCCTGATCGCCGCCCGGGCGGTGCAGGGAATCGGCGGCGCGATCGTGATGCCCCTCACGCTGACGATCCTGTCGGCCGCATTCCCGGCAGAGCGGCGCGGCGCTGCCCTCGGCGCCTGGTCGGGGATCGCCGGTCTCGCCGTCGCGGCGGGCCCGCTCGTCGGCGGCGCCGTCGTCGAGGGAATCGACTGGCAGTGGATCTTCTGGCTGAACGTGCCGATCGGACTCGTGCTGCTCCCGCTGGCGCGGGCGCTCGACGAGAGCCACGGGCCGGACAAGGCGCTCGACCTGCCGGGGCTCGCTCTCGTGAGCGGTGGCCTCTTCGGGCTTGTCTGGGGCCTCGTGAACGGGAACGCGGACGGCTGGAGTAGTCCGCTGATCGTCGGCTCGCTCACGGCCGGCGCGCTGTTGCTCGCCGCGTTCGTCGCCTGGGAGGCGCGGGCGAAGGAGCCAATGTTGCCGCTGCGCTTCTTCAAGGACCGGGCCTTCTCGGCAGCGAACGGCGCCTCGCTGGCGATGTACTTCGGCATGTTCGGCTCGATCTTCCTGCTCTCGCAGTTCTTCCAGACGGCGCAGGGCTACTCGCCGCTCGAGGCCGGGCTGCGGGTGCTGCCGTGGACGGCGATGCCGATGGTCGTCGCGCCGATCGCGGGTGCGCTCTCCGACCGGATCGGCGGCCGTCCCTTCCTCGCCGGCGGCCTTGCGCTGCAGGCGATCGGCCTCGGCTGGATCGCGGCTGTCTCCTCTGCGGACGTCTCCTACTCGACGCTCGTCGGCCCGTTCATCGTCTCGGGTATCGGCATGGGGATGTTCTTCGCGCCCGTCGCGAACATCGTCCTCAGCGCCGTGGGCGCCCGCGACGAGGGCAAGGCCTCAGGCGCGTCGAACGCGATCCGCGAGGTTGGCGGCGTCTTCGGCGTGGCGGTGCTCGCCTCGATCTTTGTCCGCACCGGCGGATACGAGTCGCCGGAGGTCTTCAACGACGGCCTCGTCGCGGCGACCTGGGTCGGCGCGGCCGTCGTCGGAGCCGGCGCTCTGATCGCGCTCCTCGTGCCCGGGAAGCGGCGTGCCCGCGAGGTCCCGGTCCCGGCGCTCGAGAGCGCCTAGCCCCCTGTCTGCACGGGACGTGTCCCGGGGTCTGTCCCTGGGACACGTCCCGGAAGGCCCACAGGCGCCGCCCAGCCACCCCAGAGCAGGTCCGAACGCGAAGAAGGCGGCGAGCGGGCCGCGGCGGCTCACACGCGGTCCCAGCCCTCGGGGAGCTGGGGAACCGGCCAGGTGGGGTCGGGGCGCCAGTCCTCCCAGCCCGTCGGAAACGGCCACTCCCGGAGGACGCGGGCCGCCTCGGAGCGCACGGCGACCGGATCGAGCAGTCCCACGGCCGCGGCCTGCTCCAGCTCGTCCTCGTCCTTCCAGCGGTAGCTCCCGTCCGGTCTGACGATCAGGTCGAGCTTCTCGTCGAAGGTGTCGAAGCCGAGCGGCGTGCGCCTGAGCGGCTGCTCGAAGTTGACGTACCAGTGCTCGAGCTCGCCGTCGTCGCGCCAGAAGAGGTAGATCGAGTGCGCGCGGCCCGGGCGGGCGACGCAGAGCTGCGGCGCGCTTGGTCGCGCCGCTCTCGAGCTCCCAGTCCTCGCCGGGGATCCGCAGGCCGCCGGCGGGGATCCTGAACGGCGCGCCCCTCGGGATCCAGAGCGCCGCGAGCTCGGGGGACTCCTCGACGATCCGGCACGCCTGCGCGCGCCAGACCCGGCCGCGATGCACGTCGCGCCAGACCGCGTCGCTCATCGCTCCCACCCCGCCGGCAGATCGCCGCCGCGCCAGTCGGGATCGGGTCTCCAGCCCGCCCAGTGCTCATCCCACCAGCGCCGGCCGGCCTCGAGCTCGGTGGCGACGCGGGCTCCCTCCGCGCGGATTGCGGCCACCTCGGCCTCCGTCCAGCGTCCGAGCCGGACCCACTCGTCGAGCCACTCCTCGTCCTTGAAGCGCCAGGCGCCGTCCGGCTCGATCACGATGTCGAGCTCGTGGTCCTGGGTGTCGATGCCCGCCGCCGTGCGCCGGAACGGCGCCTGGAGGTTGACGTACCAGCAGCGGAGCGATCGTTCGGGCCCCTCCCAGAAGAGCCAGACCGCGTGCGCCTCGCCCGGCCGCTGGAGCTGGAGGACGCCGTGCCCGCCCCACCGCTCTTTGCCGTGCCACGGGTGGCGGCCGCCGGGCCAGTCGTCCGTCGGGGTACGAGAGCTCAGAGCCCTCCGCGATGTAGAGCGCCAGCAGCGCGCCGGTGTCCTCGACGACGATCGCAGCCTGCCCGAGCCACGGCCGGCCGAGACACAGCTCGCGCCTGACGATCCGCTCGCCTGGTTGCCAACGCTTGTCCATGCCTCAGCCCTTGTAGCCGAGGACGACGTCCTCGGGCCGCCGCACCAGCGTGAGGAAGCCCGTGCCGTAGGCGGCCGCGATCAGCGCGAGGGCAAGCAGCCGCTGCTCGGCCGGCGCGCCCTCGCCCTCGAGCACGAGCCAGACGAGGACGCCGACGAGGAGCCCGTTCCCCATCCGCGCGCCGAGCCCGATCGCGACCTGTTCCTCGCGCCCGGCCGGCGCCAGCAGGAGGCGGTGGAGCATCCAGGCGATCGCAGCGGCGAACGCGGCGACGAAAGGGAGAAGGAAAGGCTCCCTAAGAGCCACCGGCACCAGGGCCGCACCGGCCGCGAGGCAGGCCAGGCTGGCGGCGCAGGTCACGGGCTTGCCGAAGCGCAGGAGCAAGGTGGGCCGGCCGTGGAGGTCGTCGCCGGCGCGGTCGCGGAAGTCCTTCAGGACGATCCTGGCGAGGAAGAGGAAGATGAGCGCCGCCACGAGAGCGGCGTCGGCGCTGGTCCAGCTCCGGCCCGTCGCCTCGGCGCCCAGCGCGTACGGAATGGCCACGTAGGCGAGCGACAGCACCATCGGCGCGAGCCACGTCCGGTACGAGAGCGCCACGGGCCGGACCGAGTAGACGACGCCGATCGCGAGCGAGAGGGCGACGAGCCCGAAGGCGCGAGCCCCGAGCGGCGCCGCCGCGGCGAGCGCGACGACCCAGGCGAGCGCATGGAGGCGGATCAGGTCGGAGCGGTCGGCGTCGCCGGAGACGAGCGGCCGGCCGCCGTCTTTGGGGTGGTTCACGCGGTCGATCGCCTCGTCGGCGACGTCGTTGACGCTCGTGGCCGCGACGTAGCTCGCAGCGAGCGCGAGCGTCGCGAGGGCGAGCGGCAGCGAGACCGCATCGAGCCCGTCCGGATGCGCGGCGCCCAGGAGGAGGAAGAGCCAGATCATCGCGGCCACGCGGTAGCGCAGCATGCGCGCGAAGAGGCCGGCGAGCCGGATCACTTCGACGTGACGACCTTCAGCGGCCAGAGCGACGTGAGCACGAGCACGTAGACGACCCAGAGCGCGTGGTAGAGGGCGAGGTAGGCGACGCCGACCCAGAAGAACGTGGCCAGCAGGGTCGCGTCCCCCACGACGCGCGCCCGGTCCGCCGTGCCCGTGAGCGCGAGGCCGGCGAGCGCGACCGCGCCGGCGAGCGCGACGCCGGCCACGAGCGACCCCGCCGAGCTGAAGACGAAGCCGATGTACTCGCCCCCAGTGAGCAGGAACATGAGCAGGAGCGCGGGGAGGAGGCCGCTCAGGAAGACGAGCACGAGCACGATCGCGACGACGATCCAGGCTCGCGCCGCGGTGCGCGGCCGCCGCCCGAGCCGCCGCCGCGCGAACCGGTACAGGATCCAGAACGCGAGCAGGTACAGCGCGGCGATGCAGACCGCGGTGAGCACGGTGACGTCGTCGATGCCGAGATCCCTCGTGACCTTGCCGGCCTCGCTCGCGTCGTAGAGAGCCCTGGGGCCGAGGACGAACTTGACGAGGACGACGAGCACGTTGTAGCCGACCGCGTACAGGGCGATCGACGCGGGCAGGCCGAGGTCGAAGCGCAGTCCGGCGTAAAGCGCGATGCCGGTGATCGCGGCGACGGCGGCGGCCACGCCGACGAGCGTCGACTCCGGCGGCGTCTCGCCGCCGCCGCCCGGAAGGACGAGAATTGCCACGGTCGCGAGGAGCCCTGCGGCGACGAAGCCGAGCACCAGCCTGGGCGGAAACGCGCGCACCGGGCGAGGGTAGAGGGGCGGTTGGACGGTAGGCTGTCGCGCCGTGGAGCCGGACGTCTCAGTGGTCGTCACGCTCCTGAACGAAGAGAATTCGCTCGAGGAGCTGCACCGGCGGACCGTCGCCGCTCTCGACAGCGAGCCGTTCGAGCTGATCTTCGTCGACGACGGCTCGACCGATGGAACCTGGGCCGCGCTCGAGCGTCTCCATGCGGCCGATCCGCGCGTCCACGCGGTGCGCTTCAAGCGCAACTTCGGCCAGCACCCGGCGATGCATGCGGGCCTCTCGCGGGCACGGGGCGAGATCGTCGTGACCATGGACGGCGATCTCCAGAACCAGCCGGAGGACATCCCGCGCCTCGTCGCGGCGGTCGAGGCGGGCGCGGATGTCGCAAGCGGGCGCCGTGCGGCCCGCAACGACTCGTGGGGGCGGACCCTCCCCTCGCGAATGATCAACGGCATGCTGCGCCGCTTCACGGGCGTCGCGATCTCCGACTTCGGCTGCGCCTTCAACGCCTACCGGCGCACCGCCGTCGAGCCGATGCTCCCGGCGATCGGGAAGCAGAAGTTCACAAAGGCGCTGATCCTCTCCGGCGGCGCCAGCGTGGTCGAGGTGGACGTCGGCCACGCTCCCCGCGCGGGCAGCTCCCGCTACTCGCCGCTTCGCCTGACGCGGCTCGCGTTGCACGTCCTCGCCGGGTTCTGGCCGCAGCCGATCCAGTGGATCGGGATCGCGCTCGGTGTCGTCTGTACGACCCTCGCGACCGTTCTGGCTGTGTACGGCGCCTGGTTCTGGATCGACCGCTCCAACTTCCCCGGCCCGCTGCTCGGCGGCGTTGCCGTTCTCTTCGTGCTCGGGATCCAGGGCTTCATCCTCGCGCTGGTCGGGGAGTACCTAGGCAGAATCCAGCGCGAGGTCGAAGGGCGGCCTCTGTACACCATCTCGGAGGAAATTTGAGCAAGCGTGTCCTTGTCACCGGCGGTGCCGGCTTCATCTCGTCGGCCTTCATCCGCCACCTCTTGGCAAACACCGACCACGAGGTCGTCTCGCTCGACGCGCTGACGTACGCGGGCAACCTCGAGAACCTGGCCGACGTGATCAGCCACGGGCGGCTCTCGTTCGTGCACGGCGACATCCGCGACGCCGACCTCGTCGCCCGGATCGTCGACGGCGTCGACGTGATCGTGAACGCGGCCGCCGAGTCGCATGTCGAGAAGTCGATCGAGGAGGGCGCCTCCGAGTTCGTGACCACCAACGTTGAGGGCACCCAGATCCTGCTCGACGCGATCCGACGGACGCCGGTCGAGAGGTTCATCCTGATCAGCTCGAGCGAGGTCTACGGCACCGCCGAGTACGCCCCGATGGACGAGGAGCATCCGCTCAACCCACGCTCGCCCTACGCGGCGACGAAGGCGGGCGGTGACCGGCTGGCGTACTCGTACTACGTCACCTATGGGCTGCCGATCGTGATCGTCCGTCCGTTCAACAACTACGGCCCGCGCCAGCATCCCGAGAAGGTGATCCCGCGCTTCGTCACCCAGGCGCTCACAGGAGCGCCGCTGACCGTCCACGGCGATGGGCACGCAAGCCGGGACTGGCTCTACGTCGACGACGACGCGGAGGCGATCGAGGCGATCATCGAAGCCGACATCGATGCGCTCGCCGGCGAGGTCGTGAACGTGGCGACCGGCATCGACATCTCGGTGCGCGACGTCGCCGACGCGGTGCTCGCGGCGGTCGGCGTCGAGGTGGAGAAGGCCTTCGTCGAGGAGCGGCCCGGCCAGGTCGACCGCCACATCGGCTCGACCGACAAGCTCGAGCGGCTCACCGGCTGGCGGGCCCGGACGAGCTTTGAGCGCGGGCTCGAGCAGACCGTGCGGTGGTACCGCGAGAACGAGGTGTGGTGGCGGGCACTGGCGGCGCGCGCCGGCGTCTCCTCGTCCTAGGAGCGGGGCCCGCCCAGATCGGGCTCCTCCGCGCGGCGCGCGAGCGCGGTCTCTTCGTGATCGCGGTCGACCGCAATCCGGCTGCGGCCGGCTTCGCGTACGCGGACAAGCGCGCGGTCGTCTCGACCGAGGATGAGCCCGGCGTCGACCGGCTCGCCCGCGCCGAGAACGTGGACGGGATCATCTCGCCCGGCTCCGACTGGCCGGTCGCCGTCGCGGCCCGCGTCGCCGAGCGGATCGGCCTACCGCACCCGATCGATGCGGCTACGGCGGCGCTCGCGACCTCGAAGCAGAAGCAGCGGGAGCGGCTGGCGGAGTCGGGTGTGCCCCAGCCGCGGATCCTCGAGGAGCCGGCCGCGCCCTGCGTGGTGAAGGCTCCGGACCGCCAGGGCCAGCGTGGACTGACCTTCGTCCGGACGGACGCCGAGCTGCCCGCTGCGATCCAAGCCGCGCTCGAGGCCTCCCGGAATGGCTCGTACATCGTCGAGGAGTACATCGACGGCCCCGAGGTGACCGTGCAGGCGGCGTCCGTCGACGGCGCGTTTCACCCGCTCCTCGTCGCCGACCGGCTGACCGCCGAGCCGCCCGCCTTCGGCGTCGCCCTCGCGCACGCGTGGCCTTGTGTTTCTGAAACACAAGCTCCCATCGAGGCTGCGCGAGCCGCGGCCGAGGCGCTCGGGATCCGCAACGGGCCGACCTACACGCAGATCAGAGTCGGAGAGGACGGATGCCGCGTGGTTGAGCTGGCTGCGCGCCTGGGAGGGGGCCACGACGCCGAGCTCTGCGAGGCGGCAACCGGAGTTCGGCTGAACGACGTGGCGCTCGATTTCGCCCTGGGCGAGAGACCTTGTGTTTCAGAAACACAAGGCTCCTCCTCGGCGGGCGGGGCCTGCGTGCTCTTTCTCGTCGCGCCGGAGGGGGAGCTGCGGGCGGTCGAGGGGCGGGAGGAAGCGCACGCCGTCGACGGCGTTCTCGACGTCCGCATCTACCGGGAGCCGGGCTTTCGCTTCGGGCCGCTTCGCCACGGCGCCGACCGTGCCGGAGCCGTGATCGCGGTCGGCGACGACCGCGACGACGCCCTCGATCGTGCTCGCCGTGCGGCCGGCGCAATACGCTTCCTCGTCGCATGACACGAGAGACGCAGCTCGGATTCCAGCCCCCCTCGCTCGGCGAGGAGGAGATCGCGGCGGTCGCGGAGACGCTCCGCTCCGGCTGGCTCACGACCGGGCCTCGCGCGGCGCTGCTGGAGGAGCGGATGGCGTCCTACCTCGAGGCGGAGCACGTGCTTGCGGTCGCGTCCGGGACGGCGGCGCTGCACCTCGCCCTCGTCGCGCTCGGGGTCGGGCCCGGTGACGAGGTGATCACGTCGCCGATCACGTGGCCCGCGACCGCGAACGTGATCGTGCACACGGGGGCGACGCCGGTGTTCGTCGACGTGCGCGAAAGCGATCTCAACATCGATCCGATGCTGATCGGGGCGGCGGTGACCGAGCGGACGAAGGCGATCATGCCCGTCCACCTGGCGGGCCAGCCGTGCGACCTGGATCCGATCTGGGCGCTCGGGCTGCCCGTGATCGAAGACGCCGCGCACGCCGCCGAAAGCGAGTACCGCGGCCGCAAGCTCGGCGGGCTCTCCGACGCGACCTGCTTCTCCCTCTACGCAACCAAGAACATCGCTGCGGGCGAGGGCGGCCTCGTCGCGACGAACCGCGGCGACGTCGCGGACGCGATTCGCGACCTGCGGCTGATGCGCCGCGGCGACGGCTCGCGCTACGACATCACCGTCCCCGGCTACAAGGCGAACCTCTCCGACGTGCTCGCCGCGATCGCGCTCGTCCAGCTCGACAAGCTCCCCGAGCACACCGCCGCGCGAGAGCGGCAGTTCGCCCTCTACGACGAAGGGACCGCCGCCATTGACGGGCTCGAGCCGCTCGCGCGCGACCCGCGCGACAAGCACGCGCTCCATCTCTACGTCGTCCGGGTCGACGCCGACCGCTTCGGCCTGACGCGCGACGAGCTCCAACGCGCGCTCGGCGCGGAGCGCATCTCCACCTCGATCCACTTCCTGCCCGTCCACACGCTCACCTGGTACCGCGAGCGCTTCCCGGAGCAGCCCTCGCTGCCGGTGGCCGAGCAGGCCGGCGACGAGATCCTCTCGCTGCCGCTCTCGCCCGCCCACTCGGACGAGGACATCACGGACGTGCTCGACGCGCTCCGTCTGATTCACGAGCGCGCCGCATGAACCGTCCCTTCCGCGTCGTCGCGACCCTGGTCCTCACCGGCCTGGCCGTCGCCTATCTCGTCTGGAAGGTCAACCTAGACGAGACAATCGAGGTGCTCAGGAACACGGACCTCTGGTGGTTCGGGCTCGCGGTCCTGATCATGACCGTCACGGCGATGCCGATGGCCCTGCGCTGGAAGTGGCTGCTCGCGGCGCGCGGAATGCTGGACTCGTTCTGGTGGCTGACCCGCGCCTACTTCGTCTCCTACACGGCCAGCCAGATCCTGCCGACCGCGATCGGCGGCGACGCCGTCCGGGTCCTCGAGACCTCCCGGCGGCATCCTGGCCGGGTGGCCGACGTGACCGCGATCGTGCTGCTCGAGCGCGGGCTGGGCGGCGCCGCCACCGTCCTGCTCGGCGCGATCGGCTTCCTGCTCGCGATCGGGCGCTACGACACGGGCGCGTACATCTGGCTCGAGCTGATGTTCGTCGTCGGGACGATCCTGCTCGCCGTGCTCTTCTTCTCCCGGAGGGTGCGGCCGCTGCTCTCCCGCTCGGCGCCCCTGCTCGCACGGTTGAAGCTCGAGCGGCCGCTGCGCTCCTTCTACGAGGGCGTCCATGCCTTCCGCAACCACGGCCGCCTGCTCGCGGCCGCGTTCACGCTCACGTTCACGCTCCAGGCGATCCGGATCCTCTCGATCTGGGCCTGCTGCAAGGCGGTCGGGATCGACTTCTCGCCGCTCCTCTACTACGTGATGGGGCCGCTGTTCTTCCTCGTCCTGCTCGTCCCGTTCACGCTCAACGGCTTCGCGGTGCGCGAGGCGTTCTTCGTCAGCTTCCTCGGCCAGCTCGGGGTCAGCGCGGACGCAGCCTTCGCCGCCGGCTTCCTCTTCTTCCTCGTCACGGTCGCGATGGCGCTGCCGGGCGGTGTGATCCTGCTCTGGGAGGGGCTCCGGAGACGGCCGGACCCGACGCATGCCTGACGCGTCGGCCGTCGTCGTCACCCACAACGCGCTGCCCTGGATCGAGCAGTGCCTCGAGAGCGTGCGCGGCGAGGAGGTCGTCGTCGTCGACAACGGCTCGACGGACGGGACGGTCGCCCTCGTGCGCGAGCGCTTCCCGGAGGCGCAGCTCGTCGAGCAGGGGAACCTCGGGCTCGCCGCGGGCTGGAACGCGGGCATGGCCGCGGCGTCGGGGCGCTACTTCCTGATCCTGAACGCGGATGCGTGGCTGACCGACGGCTCGCTCGAACGGCTCGTCGCATTCGCCGACGCGCGGCCGGATGCAGCGGTCGTAGGGCCGAGGCTGCTCAACACGGACGGGACGCTGCAGCGCTCCGTGCGCGGCTTCCCGACCCTCTGGCGGCTCGCGACCGAGTACCTCTTCCTGCGCAAGCTCGCGCCCCGCTCGGAGGCCCTGAACGCGTTCTACGCCGGTGGGTTCGACCACGACCAGGTGCGTGACGTCGAGGTGGTGATGGGGGCCTGCATGCTCGTTCGCCGCGAAGCGGTCGAGCAGGTCGGGCCGCTCGACGAGGCGTTCTTCCTCTTCAGCGAGGAAACCGATTGGTGCTGGCGCTTCCGGCAGGGCGGCTGGAAGGTCGTGTTCTTCCCCGGCGCGGAGTGCGTGCACGTCGGCGGCGCCTCGCACGGCGGCCGCCTGTTCCGGGAGAACGTGCGCGGCCACCTCCGCTTCCTCGCCAAGCATCGTGGGATGCCCTACGCCGAGCGGGCACGTCGGCTGCTCGGCTTCTCGCTGCGCCTGCGCACGCTGCTCTTCCGGGGCGAACGCGGGGAGATGTATCGCGAGACCGCGAACTGGCTGTCCTCGGGACGGGTGCCGGAGCTGCTCGAGCGATGACCTTGCTGCGGCTCGCCTTGGCGACCGGGGTCCTGTTCCTCCCCGGCGCAATCGTCGCCCGGGCGTTCGGCCCACGGGGCATGTCGGCCACCCTCGCGTGGTCACTGGTGCTCATCGCCGGCGCGCTGGCCGTCACCTTCGTCGCAGGCAACTCGCTGACGCTGGCGCTCGTCGTGCTGCTCGCCGCGGGGCTCGTGGCGCTGCCGTTCGCGCGCCGGGCACCCCGGTCAGAGCTAGTGCAGGGCCGGTGGTGGGTGTTCTGCGCGGGCGTGGTGCTGGGCGTCCTGCTCTGGTTCGTGGCAGGTGAGATCGGCGGCGACGGCCTCTTCCATCTCGCCCGTGTGCGCAAGCTGGACGCGTTCGACCCGCTCTCGCTCGACGCCGTCAACGAGTTCGCGGACGGTGGCCTGCATCCCGGTTACGCCTTCCCGCTCTGGCACGGGTTCCTCGCGCTCGTCGCCCGCGTCTCCTTTCTCGACCCCTCCGTGGTCGTGCTGCATGAAGCCTCGGTGCTCGCACCGGTAGCGCTGCTCGTCGCCTACGAGGCCGGCTACGCGCTCTTCAGGCGAGTCGGGCCGGCCGTCGCGGTCGTGTGCGCCGCGGTCGGTGTCACCGCGCTCGCACCGAGGCACGGCGGCGCGTACACGGCACTTGCCCTGCCCGCGACGGCCTCGCGACAGCTGCTGGTGCCGGCTGCGATCGCGCTCGCCCTCACGTACGTCGTGCGGCCCACGCGTGGTGTCCTGGCTTCCGCCGCGGCGGCGGGGTTCGTACTCGCGGTCGTGCACCCGACCTACGCGGTCTTCGTCTGGGTGCCGTTCGCAGGCTTCCTCCTCGTCCGGTCGCTGATCGCGCGCGGCGAGGCGAAGCGGATCGCCGTTGCTCTCGCCGCGCTCGTCGTGCCGGCGGCGGGGTTTCTCGCCTGGCTGCTGCCGGTCGTGCGCGATACCGCCTCGCACGCTCCGGCGCAGAACGAGCTGGCGCGCGCCCTCATCCAGTACGCGGGACAGATCGACGTCGTCGCGGCGAACATCTACCGGCTCGCGCCCGAGGTCTTCGGCCGTGCCGGCGCGATCGCCGTCGCCGCGCTCCTGTTCGTCCCGCTCGCCGGGCTCGCGCTGCGGAGCCGCTGGGCGGCGTACGCGCTCGGCGGCTTCCTCGCCGTCGCCGCGGTGGTCCTCGTGCCGCCGCTCTTCGTCGCGCTCTCCGACCTCACCTCGATTTCGCAATCCCGCCGCGCCGCCGGCTTCTGGCCGCTCGCCTTCGCGTTCGCGGGCGGCTTCGTCGTGCTTGCAGCGGTGCTCCGCGCGTACGTTCTGCCCGTTGCGGTCGGGGCCGGGATCGCCTTCCAGCTCCTCTATCCCGGCGAGTTCGACTACACGCTGCACGACGGCGGGCCGGCGCTCGTCACCTGGTTCGCGGTCGCCGGCGGGCTCGTGGCGCTCGCCTACGGCCTGTCGCGACTGCCTTCACTCGAGCGGCCAACCTGGCTCGCCGGCGCAGCGGCCGTGCTCTTCCTGTTGCCGATCGTGGTCCACGCCGCCTGGAACTGGAGCCCGTCCGAGGCGCGTCGGCCGAGCCCGCTGACGCCCGGCCTGGTCGAGGCGCTGCGCGACCACGTGCCCAAGGGCGACGTCGTCTACTCCGACCTCGAGACGAGCTACCGGATCGCCTCCGAGGTGCCGGTGTACATCGCCGCCGCGCCGCCGAGCCACGTCGCCGACACGGACGAGAACCGCCCCTACTTCCGCCGCGCGCTGAACATGCGCTTCTTCTCCACCGGCAACACCGCCATTCCGCGCAGAGCAGGGGCCGACTGGCTCGTGGTCGACCGGCGTCGCTTCGACGTCGCGCCGCAGCTGGACTCCGTCTACCGGGACGACCGCTACACGCTCTACGCCGTCCGGTAGCCGCCACAGCGCGACTCGCGAGGCCAGTACCATCGCCGGGCATGAAGTTGCTGCTCGTCTCGCTCTACTGGCCGCCGGCGGGCGGCGGCGGCGTCCAGCGGCCGCTCAAGTTCGCCCAGTACCTGCCGGCGCTCGGGATCGAGACGCACGTGCTCGCGCCAGACGACCCGAAGTGGATCCACGAGGACGCCGACCTGCGCGTGCCGACCCAGGCCTGGGTGCACCGCGCCCGCTACATCGGGCCGAAGGGGCGCAAGCCGGCTGAGGAGCTGCACGGCAAGGAGGGCTTCGAGCGCGCGCTCGTGCAGGCGCGGCTCGCGGGACGGCGCTTGCTCGTTCCGGACGAGAACGTGAGCTGGAACCTGACCGCGATCCCGGCCGCGATCCGGATCGCGCGCGCCGAGGAGATCGACGTCGTCGTCACCACCTCCCCGCCGTCGTCCGTCCACCTCGTGGGCGCCGCGGTGAAGAAGGCGACCGGCGCGAAGTGGGTCGCCGACCTGCGCGACTCGCTCGTCGCCCACCCGCACCGGCGTGCAGAGAGCCTCGCCGTGCGCGCGAAGGAGAAGGTGGACGAGGGCATCGCCCGCCTCGTCGCCCATTCGGCCGACGCGATCACGTGCGTCTCGGACGCGATCGCCGACGAGGCGCGCGGCTTCTCGCCGCGCGGCAAGGTCGTCACGATCTCGAACGGCTGCGACTTCGACGACTTCGCGGGGCTCGACTACACGCCGGGCACGCGCTTCCGGATCACCCACACCGGCAGCTTCTTCGGCAAGCGCGACCCACGCCCGTTCCTGACCGCGCTCGACGAGTCGGGGCTCGACGTCGTCGCCCGCTTCCTCGGCGACTTCCGTTCCTCCGACCTGGAGTGGGCGGCCGAGCGGGGCCTGGACGACCGCCTGGAGCTGATCCCCTACGCCCCGCGCCAGACGGCGCTCGAGCTGCAGCGCGACTCGGAGGCGCTGCTGCTGCTGATCCCAGACGCGGGCGGTCGCGGCAAGGGTGTTCTCTCCGGGAAGGTGTTCGAGTACCTCGCCGCCGAGCGACCGATCCTCGCCGCCGTCCCGCCCGACGGTGCGGCCGCCGAGCTGATCCGCGAGACGGGAGCGGGTGTGATCGCGCCGCCCGACGACGTCGACGCGCTGAGGCGGGCACTCGCTGAGCTGCACGAGCGCTTCGCGAACGGCGGACTGCCTGCGACACAGATACCGGAGGAGACCCGCTACCGCCTCTCGCGGCGCGCCCGCGCCGAGGAGCTGGCGGAGCTCGTCCACTCGCTGCATTGACCGCTACGACCCTCACGCGCGCGAAGCCCGGTCCCGTCGTCGACGCGCTCTTTCTCGCGACCGTCTTCACGGTCACGTTCTCGAAGCTGCAGTGGGAGGTCGCGGGAACGCTCAGCCTCTCCGACGTCCTCACGGCGCTCTTCCTGGTCGCCGTTGCCGGCACGCGGCTCGGGACCGGCGACCGGCGGCTCGCCTGGGGAGCGGCGGTGGCGGCGCTCTTCTTCCTCGGCTTCCTCGCTGTCTACCTGATCGGCTTCTTCAACCTCGACACCGAGGAGGCCCTCGCGCAGTGGGCGAAGGGGATGGTCAAGTTCGTCCTCCACTTCCTCTTCCTCGTCGCCGGGATCTCGTACCTGGCGCGCCGGGCCGAACGCTTCTACTGGTGGACGCTCACGGCCTTCATGGCCGGCTTCGCCGCGAACGCGCTCTACGGGATCGTCCAGCTCGGGTTCGCGGAGGTCGCGGACGTCAACCTCGACCAGTCGCTGCTCTCGCCGATCACGGGCGGCGCGAGCCAGATCAACATCTACGGCGCCATCGAGGGCCAGAGCGTCTACCGACCGAACGCGCTGACCGGCGACCCAAACCATCTCGGGATCGAGCTCGTGATCCCGCTGCTGGTGCTGACGCCGATCTACCTGCGCCTCGAACGGGGCCACCGGCTGCGCGCGCCCCTCGCCGTCCTGCTCGCGTTCCTGCTCCTCGTCGAGCTGGCGACACTGTCCCGGTCGGCGCTCCTCGGCCTCGGTGCGGGCCTGCTCGTGCTCGCCGTCCCCTACCGGCACAAGCTCTTCAGCCGCGAGCTGCTCGCGCCGCTCGGGGCGGTCGGTCTCGCGCTCGCCCTCTTCCTCGCTGCCCGCTGGGCGTTCTTCGAGCAGGTCCTGCGCAGCCGCGTCGACACCTCCGCGCGCGGCACCTCGACCCACTTCGACGTCTACGGCTTCATCCCGGACGTGCTCGCCTCGAACCCGTTCTTCGGCCTCGGCCTGAACAACTTCTCGGTCTACTACGAGTTCGTCACGGGCCGGACGAACTTCGGCCCGCACTCGTTCTACGTCGCGACGCTCGTGGAGACGGGCCTCATCGGGACGGCGCTCTTCGTCGCCTTCCTCTGGCACATGTTCCGGCGCCTCGGCCGCCTGCGCGCGATCGGCCGCGCGCTCGCCTCGCCGCGGATCCGCCCGCTCGCGTGGGGGATGACGGCCGCGCTCGTCGGCACGATCGCCGCGAACGCCTTCTACCTGACGATGTCCTTCTACTACTTCTTCGCGTTCGCGATGCTCGCGCTCGCGGCGCCGATCGTCTTCGCGCGGCGGCTCACCGGGGAGGCACGGGCTGGAGCCGGTACCTGAGCAGCGTCCGGAGCACGCGTAGCCCGTCCAGCGCCGTCAGCTTCTTGCCGGCCTCCCGCGACCGCGCCTCGTAGCTGACCGGGACCTCGTAGATCCGGACGCCGCGGCGCAGCAGCTTCGCCGCGATCTCCGGCTCGATCCCGAAGCCGCGCTCGCGCAGGTCGAGTGACCGGAAGAGCTCGAGGCTCATCGCCTTGTGGCAGGTCATCACGTCCGAGATCCAGCTGTTGTAGATCACGTTGCACGCGAGCGTGACCGCCTTGTTCCCGACCACGTACCAGAAGTTGTACGAGGAGTGCGAGAGGAAGGCGCGGTTGCCGAAAACGGCCTCCGAGTGGCCGGAGAGCAGCGGCTCGAGCATCGGCCCGAGGCTCGCCGCCTCGTACTCGAGGTCGGCGTCGAGGATCGCGGCGAAGCGGCCGGTTGCCTCCGCGAGCGCGGTCTGGAGCGCGGCGCCCTTGCCGCGATTGCGTTCGTGGAAGAGGACGCGGACGTGCTCCGGCCAGCTGCCGTTGCTCGAGCAGCTCGCGCGTCCCGTCGGTCGACCCGTCGTCGACGATCACGAGCTCGCGTGACTTCACGGGGAGCTTCGTCTCGAGCGCGTCCTTGATCGCCGCTTCCACGGTCGCGCGCTCGTTGTAGACGGGCATCAGGATCGTCAGCTCGGGTGCGGGCACGCGGCGCAGTCTACGATCGCCCTCCTGGACGTCGTCGTTCTGACCACCTCCTACCCGCGCCACGAGCGGGACGTCGCCGGTCTCTTCGTTCGCGACGCCGTCGAGGCGGCTCGCGCGGAGGGCATCCGGGTGACCGTCGTCTCTCCTGCGTCGTTCCGCCACTTCGGGATCGCGTACGGGCACGGCGTCATGGGCAACCTGCGCCGCCGGCCGTGGCTCGCGCTCCTCCTGCCGGCGTTCCTGCTCTCGTTCGCGCGTGCGGCACGCCGGGCCGCGCGAGACCGCCGACCTCGTCCACGCGCACTGGCTCCCCTCCGGGCTCGCCGCGCTCGCGACCGGGAAGCCGTTCGTCGTCCAGCTCTGGGGGACCGACGTCGAGCTCGCCCGGCGGGCGCCATGGCTCTTCCGCCCGATCCTGCGCCGCGCCCGGCTCGCGATCGTCGCCTCCGAGCACCTTGCCGAGGCGGCACGCGAGCTCGGAGCGCGGGAGGTGCGCGTCGTCCCGAACCCGGTCGAGATCCCCGCGTCGGTGGGCGAGCCGGACGAGCCGCCGCACGTCCTCTTCGTCGGCCGCCTCTCGCCGGAGAAGGGGATCGAGGAGTTCCTGGCCGCGACGGACGGGCTGCCGCGCGTGATCGTCGGCGCCGGGCCGGTGCGACGTGCCGGAGGCGGTCGGCTTCGTCCCGCACGAGGACCTGTCCGAGTACTACGAGCGTGCCGCGGTCGTCTGCGTCCCGTCCCGCCGCGAGGGCTACGGCGTTGTCGCGCGTGAGGCGATGGCCCACGGCCGCCCGGTCGTGGCCACGGCCGTGGGCGGTCTCGCGGACGCGGTCGAGGACGGCGTCACGGGGCTGCTCGTCCCGCCGGACGACGCGGCGGCGCTGCGCGAGGCGATCGAACGACTGCTCGGCGACTCCGGCCTGCGGGCGCGGCTCGGCGCAGCCGCCCGGGCCCGGGCGGCCGAGCAGTGGACTCGCGAGGAGGCGGGACGCGCCCTCGCGGAGGTCTACTCGGAGTACACCGGAATCCCGGCCACGCGCCGTGGCGGGCCGTAGCGGCGCTCGAGCGCCTGGAGCAGCTGCGGCCGCGCCGCGAACGCGCGGCCCGCAACGACGGCGCGGACATTCCAGCTCTCGAGGGACGCTCATCACCTCGGCGTCGGTCAGCGAGCCGGTCTCGAAGCGCAGGGCCGCCGTGTCGACCAGCGGGCCGGCGACACGGCGGTCGGCGAGGAAGGGAACGATCGAGTGGTCCGAGACGACGAATTCCTCCGGATCGGTCTCGCGCTCCAGGTACCGGGCGACGGCGACGAGCTCCGGCTCCTCGGGCACGTCGTCGAGCACGACCCGGCGTTGCTGCTGGACGTAGCCCGCGACGAGGAGCAGCGCGAGCGCGCCCAGGGCGAGGTTCTCCCACGGCAGCCGTTCCGCGAGCGCGCCGAGCGCGATGCCGGCCGGGACGGCCAGCGCGACCGGCAGCACGAGCAGATGGTTGTAGTGGAGCGGGTGGTGGTAGGCGAGGAACGCGAGCGAGATCGCGGCCCAGCCCCACAACGCCCACACGGCGCCGGTCTGCCAGCGGCGCGCGAGCAGAACCGACGCCGCGAGGCCGGCGACGACGAGCCAGGCGAACGGCGTCCGCCAGTTCAGGAACGTGGCCAGCTCGTGCCACTTGTCGATCACGTCCGGCGTGTCGCGCGCGTCGCGGTGATAGACGACGACGCTCTCCCAGAGCTCGCCGAGGACGTCGCGGTAGACGACGGCGAGCACAGCGCCCACGGCGGCGGCCCCGCCCAGCGCAGCGACGAGCATCCGGCCGCGTCCGGACCGATCCCAGAGAAGGAGCACGAGGAACGGCGGCACGGCGAGCACGGCGTTCGGCTTCACCGCCACCGCGAGCGCGAGCACTGCGCCACCGGCGGTCGCGATCGCGAGCGAGCGGCGCTCCTGCGCGACCCATGCGAGCCAGAAGGCGACCAGCGCGATCCCGAGCGGGGGCAGGTCGGCGAGCACCCGGTGGGCGAAGAGCGGGAAGGGCGGAGCGACCGTCAGCAGCGCCGCAGCCGTCAGGCCCGCGACCGGCCCCGCGATCGCCCGTCCGAGCAGGTATGCGGCGACGCAGGTGAGGACGGCGAGCGCGACCATCCCGATCTGGAAGCCGCGCACCGAGTCGGCGCCGGCGAGGGAGATGACCCGTAGCAGGAGGTAGAAGACGGGCGGCTGCGGCGCGAACACGTCCTCGCCGAGCCGCTGGCCGTGCTCGAGGGCGTCTACGCTCGAGAGGTAGACCCCCTCGTCGTAGTCGGTGTCGCTGCCGACGAGGCGGCCGAAGAGCAGCACCTGCGCCACGACGAGGACGGCGAGCGCGGCCCCCTCCCAGGCGGGTGTCAGCCGAGCTGTCGTCGCAGCACCTCAGCCGCGCGAGGCCCCGCCGCTCCGTCCCAGAGCGGGATCTCGCGGGGCTCGCGCCGCTGCTGAAGAAGCTCCGGAATGCGCGCGATCGCAGGCGGGTCGGCGCCGAGCACGACATTCGTCCCGAGCTCGACGGTCACCGGGCGCTCGGTCGTGTCGCGCAGCGTGAAGCACGGGATGCCGAGCGCGGACGTCTCCTCCTGTATCCCGCCCGAGTCGGTGAGGACGAAGCGTGCTTCAGCCTGGAGGCCGAGGAACGCCAGGTAGCCGAGCGGTGGGCTGAGGATCACGCCTGCCCGGACGAGCGTGGCCTCGTGGCCGACCTCGATCAGGTGCCCGCGTGTGCGCGGGTGGACCGGGAACACGACGGGAACGGTCGCCGCGAGGCTCGCGAGCGCCTCGACCGTCGCCTCGAGCAGGGCCGGGTCGTCGACGAGTGCCGGCCGGTGGAGCGTGACGAGGCCGTAGTCGCCGGGCCGCAGCCCCAGCTCCTCCCAGGGCGCCGCCGCGCGGGCCGCCTCGACGTGCGCGAGCACCGAGTCGATCATCGTGTTCCCGACGAAGTGCGCCAGCGCGAGGTCGATCCCCTCACGCTCGAGGTTGTCGAGCGCGCTCTCGGAATGGACGAGCAGGACGCTGCTGACGTGGTCGGCGATCGAGCCGGTTGTGCTCCTCGGGCATCGTCCGGTCGTAGCTCCGCAGGCCGGCCTCGAGATGGGCGACCGGGATGTCGAGCTTCACCGCCGCGAGCGCGCCCGCGAGCGTCGAGTTGACGTCACCGGAGACGACGACGAGGTCGGGCTGCCGCTCGAGCAGGACTCCTTCGATCCCGACGAGCGCCCGCGCCGTCTGCTCCGCGTGGGTGCCGGAGCCGACGCCGAGGAAGACGTCCGGCTTCGGCAGGTCGAGCTGGGCGAGGAAGACGTCAGACATGTCGGCGTCGTAGTGCTGGCCGGTGTGGACGAGGTCGAGCTCGACCTCGGGGGCGAGCTCACGGAGCGCGCGGTGCACCGGCGCCGTCTTCATGAAGTTCGGGCGCGCGCCGACGACGAAGCAGATCCGTGCTCGCCGTGCCGCCATCGCGGCGGAGCGTACAGAGGGCTGTGGAAGGCGAGGGCTAGACTCGCGGGCGTGCTCGCGCTGAAAGCGGTCTTCTGGCTCTCGCTGGGAGCGCTCCTCTGGACCCATGTGCTCTACCCCCTCAGCGCCTCAGCGCTCGCGCGCGTCCGCACGCGCCGCGTCAGGAAGGAGCCGATCGAGCCGTCCGTGACCGTGATCGTGGCCGCCTACAACGAGGAGGCCGTGATCGAGCGCCGGCTCGAGAACCTGCTCGCGCTCGACTACCCGGCCGACCGGCTCGAGCTCGTCGTCACCTCCGACGCGTCGACCGACCGCACGCACGAGCTCGTGGAGAGCGTCGGCGACCGCGTTCGCCTGATCGTGAATTCCCGCGGGGGCAAGGTGGCGGCGCAGAACCGGGCCGTGCGCGAGACGAGAGGCGAGATCGTCGCCTTCTCGGATGCGAACGCGACCTGGGCTCCCGATGCGCTCCGTCGGCTGGTGGCGAACTTCGCAGACCCGGAGGTCGCGTACGTCTGCGGCCGGCTCGAGCTCGAGACGGCCGACGGCTCGAACCGGGAGGGCCTCTACTGGCGCTACGAGCTCCAGCAGCGTGAGTCGGAGTCGCGGCTCGGCTCGATCACCGGCGGGAACGGCTCGATCTACGCCGTCCGGCGCGCCGACTACGTCGAGGTCGACCCGAAGTGGGGCCATGACCTCTCGCTGCCGTATCGGATGGTCCAGAACGGCCGTCGGGCGGTCTATGAGCCCGCGGCGCGCGCGTTCGAGAAGCCGACGCCCTCGAACGAGTCCGAGTACCGCCGCAAGGTGCGCATGTTCGAGCACTGCTGGGAGATCACGCTGCGCGGCTCGATGCTGAAGCGCCTGCCGTTCGGCTACCTCGTCGAGGTGATCTCGCACCGCGTGCTCCGCTACGGGAGCGGGATCCTCCACCTTGCGCTACTCGCATCCTCCGTCGCGCTCGTCGGCGAGGGGCTCGGCTACCAGCTCGCGGTGGCGGCGCAGGTGGTGTTGATCGCGGCCGCGATCGCCGGGGTGGGGATCGCGCGCTACTACGCGCTCGTTACCTGGGCGACGGTCGTCTCGCTGTGGAACTACCTCCGCCGCGGCGTCCCCGCGACGTGGGAGGCGGCGGAAGGGACGAGATAGACGCGGCCGAAAGCGTGGATATCCAAGAGTGGCCCGTTTGGATATCCTCGCTACATGAAGACGACAGTCGACGTCGATCGCGAGCTCGCTGGCGAGGCGGCAGAGATTCTGGGCACGAAGTCGCTCAAGGACACCGTCAACGGAGCGCTGCGCGAGGTGATCCGCGCGGAAGGTCGGCGCGAGCTCGCCGAGGCGATCCTGGCAGGCATGCTCGCCGTGCCGACGCCGGAGGAGGCAACACGTGCCAAGTTGCCCAAGGTGCCGTTCGACACTCCGTCGGAGCGCGACACGGGCGAGTGAGACAGGTTGTCGCGGATACGAGCGTCTGGGCCCGCGAGCACCAGCGACCGGTCGCCGCTCTCCTCGTCGCTGCGATCCGTGCAGATCTGCTCGCAATCGTGACTCCGCTCACGCTCGAGCTTCTGCGCTCGGCGCGGAGCGCAGCCGAGCTCGCGGTGAACGCAAAGCGCTACGACGATCTTCGGCAGATCGAAATCTCGCCCTCGATGGCGCGGAGGGCGCGTGAGGTTCAGGTGCACCTCTCCTGGCGCGGTTATCAGCGGGGACCGTCAGCCGTAGACCTGCTCGCCGCCGCAGCGGCGGAGTCGGTCGACGCCGAGCTCTGGCACTGCGATCGCCACTTCGAGCTGATCGGCGAGGTCACGGGGCAGCCGATGCGGCGCGTGGGCGAGTGAACCGCGCCCTCGATGTCGCCATCGCGGGGACGGGCCTCGTGCTGACCAGCCCGGTGCTCGCCGCCGCCGCGCTCGCCGTCAAGCTGGGCGACGGTGGCCCGGTGCTCTTCAAGCAGTCGCGGGTGGGCAAGGACGGACGGGACTTCGAGCTTCTGAAGCTGCGGACAATGGTCGTGGGAGCCGAGACGAAGGGAGCGGGCTACGCGGTCGACAAGGGCGACTCGCGGATCACCCGCGTCGGCCGCTTCCTCCGCCGCACCTCGATCGACGAGCTGCCGCAGCTCTGGAACGTCGTCCGCGGCGACATGAGCCTGATCGGCCCGCGCCCCACGCTTCGCTACCAGGTCGAGCGCTACTCCGAGCGCCAGCGGCGCCGCCTCGACGTGCTGCCCGGGATCACCGGATGGGCGCAGATCCACGGCCGCGCCTCCCTGTCCTGGGACGAGCGGATCGAGCTGGACGTCTGGTACGTCGAGCACCGCTCGCCGCGCACCGACCTGCTCATCCTGCTGCGCACGCCCCTCTCCCTCTTCGGCGGGACGTACAAGGGCGAGACGGGGGGATGGAGAAGCTAGCCTGCCCCGCGTGACCGCAGTCCTCTTCACCTGCGCCGGGCAGCGCGTCGACATCGTCTCCGCCTTCACGCGTGCAGGCGCGACGACGGTCGCGACCGATCTCGACCCGCTCGCGCCCGCGCTCTGGCACGCGGACCACAGTGCCATCGGGCCGCGGATCGACGACGACGGCTACGTCGACTTCCTCCGCTCGCTCGTCGAGGAGCACGACGTGCGGCTCGTCGTCCCGCTCACCGACCTCGACCACGTCAAGCTCGTGCGCGCCCGGGAGGAGCTCGGCGCGCTCGTCCTTCTCCCCTCCGAGGAGGTCGTGCGCCGCGTCGGCGACAAGTACACCGCCCACTGCTTCTTCCTGGAGCGCGGGATCCCCACGCCGCCGAGCTGGCTGCCCGGCGAGGTCCCGGACGACGCGCGCTACCCGCTGCTCGTGAAGGTGCGCGAGGGCTTCGGCTCGCGCCACATCCACCGCGCCCGCGACCGTGCCGAGCTCGAGTTCTTCCTCCGCTACACGCCCGTCGAGTCGTTCGTGCAGACAGCCTGCGGTGGGGAGGAGTTCTCGATCGACGTCTTCTGCGACCTCGAAGGTCGCTGCCTGAACGCGATCCCGAGGACGATGATCCAGTCCAAGGGCGGCGAGTCGATCAAGGGGATGACCATCGCCGACCAGGATCTGATCGAGTTCGGCGCAGAGGTGGCGGAGGCGATCGGGCTCGTCGGCCCCGGCACGATCCAGTGCTTCCGCGAGGCGGACGGCCGCCACGAGGTCACCGACGTCAATCCGCGCTTCGGCGGCGCCTTTCCGCTGCCCCTCGCCGCAGGCAGTCGGTACCCTGAGCTCGCGCTTGCGCTCGCGAACGGCGAGCGTCCCGAGCCGACGCTCGGCGAGTTTCGCGCAGGTGTGCTCATGACCCGCTTCTTCTCCCATTTGCATCTGACAGCCGATGACAGCGGTAGCCTCGTTCCGTTCGCGGAGGAGCTCCCAGAGCCGGTCGCAGGCGAGCCCGGCGAGGCGTGACGCGTCTCATCGCGGCAGGGGTGGCCCTCCTGGGCCTGGCAACGGCGTGCGCGGGCGAGTCCGAGCAGACCGCGCCGACGCCGCAGACTCCGCCGCCGCACACCACCTCCGCCGAGCCGCCTCAAGGAAAGCCGCTTCCGCCGCCCCCTCCGAAGGCGCAGGCGACGAAGGTGCTCGTCACGGTCGTCGACGGTGACACCCACCGGCGCGTGAAAGGGGCGCGGGTCGTGATCGGCAAGCGGGCGGGCTACGCCGACGCGCGCGGCCTCGCGAAGGTGAAGATCAAGCGCCGCGCGGCGCTGCCCGTTCGGGTCTCCAAGCCCGGCTACGCGATGCGCGTCGTGCGGATGCCGTTCAAAGAGCCGGCGGCAGGTGACGATCCGTCTCTACCGCAACGCGCTCCAGTGGACGATGTACGGCGCGAACCTCCGCCGAACGCAGACCCACACCGACATCAAGCTCCGGCCGCCGTTCAAGGTCGTCTGGTCACGCGGTGTCGGGGCGCTGATCGAGTTTCCGGCGGTCGTCAGCGACGGTGTCGCGTACATCGGCAATTACAAAGGCACGATCTACGCACTGAGCATGCGCAACGGCAAGCGGATCTGGACCTACGACCCGGCGGGCGGGAAGATGGCGTCGTCGCCCGCGATCGTCGGCCAGAATCTCGTCGTGCACGGGATGGACGGCGTCGTTCGCGTCCTCGACCGCGGCAACGGCCGGCTCCGTTGGAGCCTACCGCGTCGGCTCTCCGATCGAGTCCTCGCCGATCGTCCGCGGCGGGCTCGACTACTTCGGCGCGTGGAACGGCCGCGTCTACGCGCTCGACCTGGAGCGGCGGCGGCTCCGGTGGAGCTACCGCGCGGGCTACAAGATCACCTCGAGCGCCTCAATCGCCGGCAAGACGCTGTACATCGGCGACTACGGCGGCCGGTTGCATGCGCTCTCGGCACGCACCGGCAAGCGGCGGTTCGTGCGCTCGGTCAACGGCCGCGTCTACGGCACGTCCGCGGTCGCCGCAGGTCGCGTGTTCGTTCCCTCCTCGACCGGCAACAGCCTGACCGCCTTCTCGACCTCGGGCCGCTATCTCTGGCGCGTGGGCACCGGCGGCTACGTCTACTCCTCGCCAGCGGTTTGGGCCGGACGGGTCTATCTTCGGCTCCTACAACGGCCGCTTCTACTCGGTCTCGGCGAAGACCGGCCGCGTGCTCTGGAGCGTCGGCGCCGGCGGGCCTGTTTCCGGCGCGGCGGTCGTCGTCGACGGCGTCGCCTATGCGGGCTCGACGTGGGGGAAGATCACGGGCGTCGACGCGAAGAGTGGCCGCGTCCTCCTCAACTTCCCGCACGGGGAGTACGTGCCCGTGTCCGGGAACGGGCGCCGCTTGCTCCTGCACGGCTACTCGCGGATCTGGGCGGTCGAGCCGACGGCATGAGGGCGTGGCTTGTCGCGGCCGCCGCGCTGCTCGTTCTCGTCGCCGGCGGGACGGCTGCCGGCTATGTCCTCTTGAAGCGCGACGCGGCGGCGGACGTGCGCGGCTCCTCGACAGTGGAGTTCGTCACGACCGAGGAGGAGGAGCCGCTGCCGCCACCGCCCCCGCCGAAGCAGCCGCTCGAGGTGGTCTGGCCGCTCAACGGCTACGACGCGGAGCGCCAGCGCGTCGCGCCGTTTCAGCCTCAAGCCGCCGTTCAAGCGCGCCTGGATGTTCCGCGCCCGCCAGCTGCTCGAGTTCCCACCCGCGATCGCCTATGGGCGGCTCTACTTCACGAACAACTCCGGCGTGATGTTCGCCGTCAACGCGAAGACGGGTAAGCGCGCGTGGAAGAAGGCGATCGACCGCTGCGTCGCCGCATCGCCCGCCATCGCCGATCACACGGTCTACCAGGCGTTCATGAACCGGCCGCCGTGCAACAGCAAGGCGAAGCCTGGGCGGCTCGAGGGCGAGGTGATCGCGTTCGCGTCCGGCTTCGGAAAGATCCGCTGGCGCACGAGGATCGGGCCGACCGAGTCCTCGCCGCTCCTCGTCGAGGGGCTCGTCGTCGTCGGCGACTGGCGTGGGCGGGTCTACGCGCTCGATGCGAAGACGGGGCGTGTGCGCTGGACGTTCCAGGGCAAGGGCCGCATCAAGGGTGGGCTTGCGCGCTCCGGCAACCGGCTCTTCGTCGGCACCTACGACGGCTATCTCTACTCGCTCCGCGCCCAGACGGGCAAGATCATCTGGCGGACTCGCTCGCAAGACCGCCTCGGCGGGCGCGGCCAGTTCTACTCCACCCCGACCGTTGCGTACGGCCGCGTCTACATCGGCTCGACCGACGGGAAGATGTACTCGTTCGGGGCCGCGAGTGGCAAGCTGCGCTGGTCGCAGGGGACGGGCGGCTTCGTCTATGCGTCCCCCGCTGTCTGGCGGAAGATCGTCTACGCGGGCTCGTACTCCGGCCGCTTCTACGCCTTCGACGCCGCGACCGGCGACGTGCGCTGGCGCTTCGACGCGGGTTCCGACATCTCAGGCTCGGCGACCGTGCTGAACGGAGTCGTCTACTTCTCGACGTTCGACGAGAGGACGTTCGCCCTCGACGCACGCACCGGGAAGCTCCTCTGGACGTTCAGGGACGGGAAGTACGGCGGCGTCGTGGCCGACCGCGAGCGGCTCTTCGTGGTCGGCCACGCGCGTATGTATGGGATGGTTGAGCGATGAAGTACGTGGTGTCCGGAGCTGCGGGCTTCATCGGTTCCCATCTCGCGGAAGCACTCGCGGCGGCCGGGCACGAGGTCGTCGGGATCGACTGCTTCACCGATTACTACGACCCGGCGATCAAGGAGCGGAACGCGCGCGGCCTGGACGTGCGCAGGCTCGATCTCGCCGAGGACGAGCTCGACTTCAGCGGCTTCGACGGTGTATTCCACCTCGCCGGCCAGCCGGGCGTGCGCAGCTTCGGGGACGTCTTCCCGCTTTACGTGCGCCGGAACGTCCTGGCGAGCCAGCGCGTCTTCGAGGCCGCTACGGAGGGGGGCGTGCGGGTCGTCTTCGCGTCGTCGTCCTCGATCTACGGCGAGGCCGGGCGCTATCCGACCTCGGAGGACGTGCCGCCCAGGCCGGTCTCTCCGTACGGAATCACGAAGCTCACCGGCGAGCACCTCGCCCGTGCCTATGCGCGCAGCTTCGATCTCGACGCGGTCGTCCTGCGCTATTTCAACGCTTACGGCCCGCGGCAGCGGCCGGACATGGCGTTCACGCGCGTGGTGGAGGCTCTCTCTGACGGTCACCCGTTCACCCTCTTCGGTGACGGAAAGCAGAGCCGGAGCTTCACCTACGTCGGGGACGTCGTCGAAGCGACCGTGCTCGCGATGGAACGTGCGCGAGCCGGGTGCGGTCTACAACGTCGGCGGCGGCCAGGAAGCGACGATGAACGAGGCGCTTGCGCTCCTCGAGCAGATCGCGGGCCGCTCGCTCGACATCCGCCGCGAACCGGCCGTTCTCGGCGACCAGCGCCGCACGAAGGCCGACACGTCGCGCATCGAGGCCGACCTGGGCTGGACGCCGCGAACGCGACTCGAGGAAGGCCTCGCGGCCCAATGGCGCTGGGCGGCGGTATCCTCGCCCGCGTGAGTCGGCCGACCCCCGTCCCCGATCCCGACCTCGATGCCGAGCGGGAGGTCGACCTCCGCTCCGTCTGGGAGCGCATCGCAGCGCGCTGGTGGCTGCCGGTGCTCGGTGCAGCGCTCGGCCTCCTGATCGGCTTCGCGCTCGCGCTCGGCGGCGGCAAGGTCTACGAGGCGGAGACCTTGGTTGCGATGGGCCAGCCGTTCTCGCCGAACGGCGGTGCGCCGGTGCAGAGCTTTCTCACCAACGCCCGAGCGGTGTCGGAGATCGTGCGTTCCGAGTCTGCGCTCGAGAAAGCCGCACGCGCCTCGGGCTTGCGCGTGGGAGCGCTCCGCGGCAACGTCACCTCGCAGGTCGTCGGCGCGTCCGGACCGGGCGCACGGCCGACAGGCGCGCCGCTCGTGACGATCAGCGTGATCGCCGCGCAACCGCTGAGGGCTGAGAAGGCGGCCGATGCGCTCGCGAACGAGGTGATCACGCGGACGTCGGCGCAGTACGTCGACACGAAGATCACGGCCTTCAACGACCAACTCAAGTCGATCCAGGATCAGCTGGACACGCTGCGTGCCACGCATCGCGCAGCTCGAGCAGGCAGTGGAGGAGCCTGGTCTCGGCTCGCTCGACAAGCTCGTCCTGGTCAGCTCGCTCGACAACGCGCAGCAGCGACGCGGACAGCTGCTCGACCTCCAGTCGGATGTCCGCCAGCAGCTTGCGCTCGCCGAGAACGTCGAGAAGGCGCAGGTGGTCGAGCCTGCCGCGGCCGTGAAGACTACCGCGCGGAGCGGTCGCAACAGCGCCCTCGTCGGCGGCCTGATCGGCCTGCTGCTCGGCTGCGCGGCGGCGCTCCTCGCCGACCCGTTCCTCGCCCGCCGCACCCGCAGTGCCTAGTGCTCGAGCCGAGTCACCGCGGCGCCGACTCCGAGCGCGGCGACAGGCAGGAAGGCGAGCTCGAGGCGGAAGTCCGTGTCGTTCGGCGTCAGGAGGACGTACGCGAGAGCCGCCGGCACCGCAGCCCAGACGAGCGTGCGCGCAGCGCCGGGGGGCCGCAGTAGCGCGATCGCTGCAGTGCCGCCGACGAGGACGAGGGCGACGAACGGGTGCTCAGCAAGAAAGGACAGGTCGGACTTCACGACGTCCTTGACGCCGCCGACGTAGCGGTCGGCGATGAACGACCAGCTCGGGTCGTCGACGGGGTAGTAGCCGTTCAGCGGGTACGCGATCGCCGCCTTGAGCGGCACGCCGAAGACGAGCGGGGCCGGCAGCGCAGCGAGGACGCCGATCCCGGCGAGCGCGCCGGTCAGACGCGACCGGTGGACGAGGAAGGCGAGCACGGCCGCGCCGACGACGATCACAGTCAGGTCGCGCGTGAAGCCGAGCGCGAGGATCGCCGCCGCCCAACCCACGAGCCAGCGGGGGTCGCGTGTCAGGGTCAGGCAGCCGCAGGCGAGCGCCGCGGTCAGGAGAGCGAGCCCCCAGCTGTCAGTGAGCGGAGACGACGACCACGTGCGGAGCGGCTCGACGATCAGCGCCGCTGCCGCGACGGGCATCGCAATCCGCACCGGGAACCAGAGCCGCAGGAGCAGATAGAGCAACGGCGCGAGCAGCACGTAGCCCGCCAGCGACACCAAGCGAAGGCCGCTCGGCCCGAGCCAGGCGTCGAGCGGCGCCGCGAGCAGGGGGACGACCCGCCGCCGCTCGTAGAACTGCGCGCTCTCGCGCACCCACTCCGGGTTGCTCAGCTTCCGCTGGTAGGCGGGCAGGCCCGCCTCGGCCCGGCGATCCGCGAGGGTGAGCCGGCCCTCGAAGACGGTGCGCAGGGCGTCCTCCTTCTCGGCGCCGAGGATCCGCAGCACCTGGGCCCGGTAGAAGTAGCCGTCCGGCATCCAGCGCGTCGTTTGCGTCCACAGCAGGGCCGCTACGGCGAAGGCGAACCCGGTGAGCGCCGCCGCGGCCAGGGCGTCGCGAGACCGCTCCTTCGAGGCGCTAACGTTGCCCACCGTGCGCATCCTCTCTCCGATCTCGGCCGGCGGGTCACGTGGTTGAAGGCAAGCGCGTCGCGGTCGTCGTCCCGGCGCACAACGAGGAGGAGCTGATCGCAACGACGCTTGCGGGCATTCCCCCGTTCGTCGACCACGTGATCGTCGTCGACGACAACTCGACGGATGACACGGCGCAGGTGGTGACCGACGCAAAGACCGACCGGATCGAGCTCGTGCAGCGGAGCGAGAACGGCGGCGTCGGCGCCGCGATCGTGGAGGGCTACGAGCGTGCGCTCGACGCCGGCGACGAGGTCGTCTCCGTCATGGCCGCGGACAACCAGATGGATCCTGCCGACCTGCTGTCACGCTCGTCGAGCCTGTCGCGCGGGGCGAGGTCGACTACGCGAAGGCGAACCGCCTCGTCAGCGGCGAGGCGTGGGAGCTGATCCCGCGCACTCGCTACCTCGGCAACGCGGTCCTCTCGCTACTGACGAAGATCGCCTCCGGCTACTGGCACGTGGCCGACTCGCAGACCGGCTACACGGCAATCTCGCGCGAGATGCTGGCCCAGCTCGACCTCGACCGGATCTATCGGGGCTACGGCTTCCCGAACGACATGCTCGTGCACCTGAACGTCTGGAACGCCCGCGTCCGCGACTTTCCGTCGAAGCCGGTGTACGGGGTCGGCGAACAGTCGGGGATCAGGCTGCGCCGGGTCGTGCCGCGGATCTCCTGGCTCTTGGTCAAGGGCTTCTTCTGGCGGCTGCGGGAGAAGTACGTGATCCGTGACTTCCACCCGCTCGTCTTCTTCTATGTACTCGGGCTCCTGATGACCGCCGCAGGCCTCCTCCTCGGCGCGATCGAAGTGATCCTGCGCCTGAAGGGCAACGAGATCACGACGCCGACGATCGTGCTGGTGGCGCTGCTCCTCATCTCGGGGAGCCAGTTCACGCTCTTCGCGATGTGGTTCGACATGGAGTCGAACAAGGACCTGCGCTAGAGGCTGACCACGAGCCCGCGCCAATCGTCCGCAGTGGGAGTGTGCTCGAGCAGGCGCTCGATGCCCCGAACGATGGCGCCGAATCGGTCCGTGGAAAGCGTCCAGATCAGGATGACGCCGGAGTGGTCGCGCCCGGCTTCGGCCCAGCGGCGGCAGATCGGCGCGAAGTGGCGGCTGTTCCGCGTGACCAGGATTCGCCCTTCTCGTGCGGCCAGCTCGAGCACGAGCTCGTCGTCGAGGCCTTCGAGCGCGGACTCAGCGGCGATCCCGCGGACGTCGTGGCCGCTTTCGCGGAGAGGGCCGCCGACGCGAGCCGGCGAGAGGTCGGCGTCCAGAAGAAGCCGCAACCGTTACTCGGTTGGCAGAGGCGGGCGCACGAATGGATACAGCTCCAGCCACTCGTCGACCGGACGCCGATTCTCGGCAATCGCCTCGTCGATCTCATCTGGATACCGCTGGCGGT
Organism: uncultured Gaiellaceae bacterium; assembly: GCA_963794385.1. GTDB lineage: Bacteria > Actinomycetota > Thermoleophilia > Gaiellales > Gaiellaceae > Gaiellasilicea. Next base: position 329,855 of record CAWCDT010000010.1, read on the forward strand.
ACGCGAGCGCGAGCTCGAGCTGCCGTCGGGCCAGATCCATAGCCGTCGACGCGGCTTCTACCGATCCCATGTCCTCCACGATCTCGCAGATCTCCCAGACGTCGAGGCCGGTGCCGATCACCCACGGCCGCCGGCCCGCATCGTCGCCCCGGAACGCGATCCCCGGGAAGCGTCGCATCCGCATCGCCTCCTCGGTGAGCGCCTCGACCACGGCGCTCTTCGACCGCCGCGTCCGGCGCGCCTCGTCCGCGACGGCACGATCGGTCGGCTCCGAGAAGCGGACGCTGAACGGCTCTCCCTTCACAGCCTTCGCCACGCCTTGATGATACACACAAAAATTACACTGTGTTTTCGGGCGGTGCGGCTATGCGACGCCCACGACCTCGACCAGGCCGTCGAGATCGGCGAAGTCGACGGGATTGCGGGTGTACAACGGCAGATCGGAAGCGAGAGCCGTGGCTGCGATGAGGAGATCGAGTGCTCGACGGCCGCGCGCCTTGCCGCCCGATTTGGCGACGGCGGCGTAGACGCGACCGTAGGCGCGGGCGACCGCGTCGTCCACGGGGAGTGGGTCGAACGCTGCTTCGACTCGCTGTAGCCGGTCCTGTCGCCGGGCGCGCTCCTCGAGGTCCGCGGTTGCATGTGGTCCGGCGGCGAGCTCGGCGAGCGTCACGGCGGAGAGCGCGAGCTCACCGGGCAGGCTCGTCGAATCGATTCGGTCGAGGTCGATCACGACGGACGTATCGACCAAGCCTCGCGGTTGGTGTGTCTCAGGCACGCGGGGCGGCGTCCTGATCCAGCAGGGCGTCCACATCGTCGCGGAAGCGTTCGGCGTCCATCTGCGGTGCGCCGGCGAACGCGGCCAGCGCTACCTCCGCTTGGACGAAGCGCCGTTGCCGAACTGGCGTCAGTTCTCCGACGGCCACGCCGTTCCGCGTCACCACGAAGGCCTCGCCTCGATCGAGCGCGCGCATGATCTCACCGCTCTCGTTCCGAAGCTCCCGTTGGCTGATTCGTCGCGCCACGAAGAAGCATCGTAGCACGTGTGCTACGAGATACTGACGTCGCTCCGCCCTTGCGACCGCGGCGAACCCGCAACCCAGATCGACTGCGACATCCGTCGTCCGGAACGTGTGGTCGAACCTGAGCGTCGGCGGAGCGAAGCCAGGAGTCGGTCGACGATTTTTCGTCATGCTCCCCAACGACGTGGAGCGATCAGCCACCGGCGTAACGTACTGCTGTCGAGGACGGGCGCTGAGCCCGTGACGCGGCTGGGATACGGGGTCGCACTGCTCTGGCTCGTCACGGGCGCGCTCCTGTACGCCTGGCAGCTCCTCGGCCGCATCGCGGACGTTGCCTGAGCTTCTGGCGCACGTCGCGCTCGCGGGCGTGACGGGGCTTGCCTGGCTCGGCGCCGGTTCGATCGTGCTGCGGCCGGGGCGGGGCGCTGTCGGCGACCGGCTGCTCGAAGCCCTGAACGAGCTCGGTGCGGGCGCGATCGTCTTCGCACTCCTGACCTTTCTTGCCGGGCTCGCCGGTGCGCTGTACCCGCTGCCGTTCATCGTCCTCACGTCTGCGGCCGCCGTAGTCGGCGCTCTCCGAGCGGCTTCGCTGCTTCGCGATGCGCCGCGACCTCGGTTTCGCGGGCTCCCATCGTGGCAGCAGGCGCTCGTTGCGTTACTCGGCGTCTACGTCGTCCTCGCGGTCCTGACGACCGCAGCACCCATCTCGTCCGAGGACGCCCTCGCCTACCACGCGGCGGGCCCGGCCCTGTTCGAGTCCTCGCACGAGCTCCGGGAGCTCTGGTGGAGCTGGGAGTCGTACCAACCCTTCTCGGTCGAGATGCTCGTGCTCGACGGCTTTCTCCTGTGGGACGGCGTCCAGGGAGCATTCGCTCCGCTTCTCCTCGGCCTCGCCGCGCTCGCGGCCGTGGTCGGCGGCGCGGAGCGAATCGCCGGTCGCACGGTCGCGTTGCTCGCCGGAGTCGTCTTCTTTGCCCAGCCCTTCATGCTCTGGCAGACGACTTCCACGTTCGTCGAGCCCGGGCTCGCGCTGGCGTTCGCGCTCGCCTGCTGGAACCTATGGCGCTTCGCGCAGACCGGGGCGACCTGGTGCGTTGGCCTCGCCGGGCTCTTCGCGGGCGCTGCAGCGGGAATCAAGTACACAGGCGTCGCCGCCGGGATCGTCCTCGCGGCCGTCGCAGCCGTGCTGTTGCGCGACCGTCTGCGGTTGCGCCACGTCGTTGCGTTCGCGGTTCCCGCCGTGGCGATCGCGCTGCCCTGGTACGTGAAGAACGCGATCCAGACGGGAAATCCCGTCTATCCGCTCTTGTTCGGTGCGGTGAACGAAGAGGCGAACCGCGACCTCGCGGCTGTGCTGGACGGCTACGGGCACGGGCGCTCACCAGTCGATGCCGTGCTGCTCCCGGGGCGGTTGCTCGGCGACGCGGACGAGTTCGACCGCGGCGAGTTTGTCTCGCCGCTGCTGCTCCTCTTCGCGCCGCTGACGCTGCTGGTGCGCCCGCTGCGCGGCGTCGTCGTCCCACTGTGGCTCGGAATCGCTCTCTACGTCGGCGCCTGGTTCCTGACCTCGCAGCAGGCGCGATTCCTCGTCCCTCTGATGCCCGCGCTCGCTCTCTTGGCGGCGCTCGCGATCGTGGCGGTCGCCGGCGCGGGCCGGCTCGGCCGGATGGCGGCGGTGGCGATCGTGACCGCAGCTCTCGTGTCCGGACTGGCCGTCTCCACCCTCTACGCGTCCCGTTCGTCTCGGTTGTGGGAGGGCGGGAGTCGGAGGACGAGTTCCTGCGCCGAAAGGCCTCCTACCACGAGGCGATTGCGTGGGCGAACGGCAACCTGCCGCCCGATGCTCGGGTCCTCAGCGACGTGCGCGGCGTGCTCCATCTCGAGCGCCCGTACGTGACCTGGACACCGTCCGCGCTGCCGAGCAGCGCGGCGGCCGAGGAGGCGCGTGCGTTCGTGCGCCGGCACCGACTCACGCACGCGCTCGTCCGCGCCACGAACAACGCGCCGCACGTGCGCCAAGCGGAGTCGGCTGGCGGCCGGGTCGTCGGGCGCCTGACAGCGCGGCAGGTTACCTCTCGGACGCTCGACGAGCTCGGCCCGCCCGAGATTTTTCTCGTCTACGCGTTCCCCAACGGGCCGTGACCTGAGGGACCAGCGTTTGAGGTGTGGCCTGCAGCGAGGAGAACATTCAGGCCGACACCGAGGGAGGGAATCATGGCCCGCCGTCCGTTGCGCTCTCATGCTCGTGGTCGGTGTCGCCACGCTCGCTGCGCAGGTGGGCGCTCGTGCGGATGAGGCCAGCACCGGCCGCCGACCGCCGTGCCGAGCAGCCTGTGCGCGTGGGTTTGCTCAGATAGCGGAGCGTCGCTGCGGCCAGAGCGTCGCGCGGCGTGGGCGCGGAGCCTCCAGCTCGCCGAGGACGTGCCGGAGGCATCCAGGGTGCACGAGCGGGAGCGGTGCCCCGTCGCAGCGAGCCCGTGCGAGCACGGGCAGGTGGTCGACCGCAGCCGGGCTCGCGTAGCAGAGCATGTTCTGAGCGAACCACCACTTCACATCCGGCCGCTCCCAGAGCGCGAAGCGGAATGGATCCGACGCGACGTACCCGTGCGTGGCGAACAGGTCGGCCCAGTAGGCGGGCCACTGCTCGTTCAGGTGCATCGAGCCGCCCTGTCCCGGGACCCCGGCGGAGAAGACGACGACGTCCGAGAGCGCGGCGAGCGCCTCGACCATTGGCGCGGCGTGCTCGGGCTCGAGGATGTGCGCGACCTCGAGGCAGATCGCCAGGTCGAAGCGGCGCTCCGGCACCAGCGGCTCCCGTAGATCGGCCCCCTTGAACTCTGGCGGAGCGACCAGGAGCCGCGAGCGGTCGACCCAGGGGCCGTCGTAACCGAGCACGTCCTCGACGCCGTGCTGCTTGAACACCGCGAGCCAGGCGCCGAGGCCGCAGCCGACGTCGACGACGCTGCGCGGCGTGGTTGCCTCGAGGATGAGGGGAACCGCGACGTCCGCGGATTCTGTCGAGCCTGCGAGCCAGGCTTCGTAGTCGAGCTTCTCGAGTACGGACGTCACGTCGGAGGTCATAGTACGGGCGGAGATTGTGGGCGTGAGACCAGGGATAACTCCTTCTGCGCGCGGGCGGCCCAGCCGCGGCCGCGCAGCGTCTGCGGCACTATCGGTGTGCTGCTTCACCTCGGGCCGTCGGCCCGCGCTGCTCGCAGGTGTCCTCGTCGCCATTCGAGATGTGGCGGACGAGATCGTCGTCGCGGTCGAGGAGCCCAGGGCGGATGCGGTCCAGGCTGCCGTCGCCACCGTGGCGGACTCGGTGCTCGCCTTCCCGCCGACGGCGCCGGCGGACCGTCCGGTCGCCTGGCTCTTCGGTGCCTGCACCGGGCCCTGGATCTTCAACGTCGACGACGACGAGGTTCCCTCGACGGCACTCGTCGCCGCCCTGCCCGAGCTCGTGCAACGAGAGGACATCACCCACGCCTGGGTCGCGCGCCGCTGGCTCTACCCGACACAGGACACGTACATCGGGTCGCGTCCATGGGGCAATGAGTTCCAGTTGCGCTTTGCCCTCGCGGACGACCGCTTCCTGCAGTTCTCCGACGTCTTCCACCGACCGGTCGTGTGCCACGGGCCGAGCGTCTACGTGGAGGCACCGCTCTGGCATCTCGACGGGGTCCTGAACCCCGCCGCGCAGCGTCGGCTCAAGGCGCGCGTATACGAGCAGGAGCGCCCGGGGATGCGGCTCGACGGGCTGGCGCACAACGAGGGCGTGTATCTGCCCGAGCTGCAGCGCAGCCTCGAGTTGCTTCCCGTTCCCGACGAGGAGCGTGAGGCGATCGCAGCGGCACGCGCGTTTCAGGCCCCGCTGTCGGGCGTGTCGCGCGCGACCCTCGTCCGCGTCTCGGCCGCCGAGGTGGACCGGCGTTGGGTGGGCGCGCCTCATCCGGAATCGCTTTATCGGGCCACGCTGACACTTCCCTCCGCGCCGTCGGAGATGACTGCCGGCGTCCAGCACACGATCAACGTTCGTGTCACGAACGAGAGCGATGCTGTTTGGCGTTGGGGACGGGACGCGCGGCCAGAAATCAGGCTCGCGTATCGCTGGCGACGGGGCGAGGACGTCGTGCAAGAGCCGACGGCGCTGCGCACGACGTTCCCGGCCGACCTGCAGCCGGGAACGACCCAGGTCGTGCCGGTACACGTGGTCGCTCCCGAGGTGCCTGGGGCGTACGACCTCGACGTCGACCTCGTGCACGAGGACGTTTGCTGGTTCGGCCTGGGCGTGTCGGCAGCGGTCGAGGTCCGAGAGCGCCGGCGCATCGCCGTCGTCGCACGCTCCGAGCGCGTGCCGGACCTGGTGGCCGAGCTGGAGCTCAGTCCGGAGGTCGAGCCTGTCGTCCTCCTGCGCGATCCCACCGACCGCAGCGCCTACGGCGACTACGAGTCGGTCACCGGGCCGCGCCGCTACCTCCTCGACGGCACCGAGACCAGCGGCCGCTTCATGACCCTGGTTCGAATCGTCTCGCGGACACTCACGCTGATGCGGCGGTCTCGTGGCGAGCATTGGTCGCGTCCCGAGTACGAGTCGCTGCTCTCCGTCCGGAGCTCGACCGATCGGCTGGTCGTCGACGGTCCCAACTGGTCACCCGATGCCGCCTTCGGTCGCGAGTGGTCGTGGGTAGCGGTAACGGCGCTGCTCTGGCGGATGGCGCGTCGGCCGGTCGTGATCGCTGACGGCGCGCTGCCCTCCGGGCCGGGTGCCCGAGTGGCCGCAGTCCGCCGGGCACTACGATGGCTTCGTACGAGCGGCTGACCAGTCAGGGATTCGCCTTAGCAGCTCGCTCGCGCCGTTGTCGCCTTCCCGGTCTTCTTCAGCAGCTGGGGGTTGAGGATCGCGTTGCGCACGGTCGCCTGGATTCGGCTGACGTTCGGCACCGGGTGCCTGTCCTTGACCCGCCGGCCGAAGAAGTAATCGAGCCCGAACGTGACGGTCAGCGTCTTCTCCCGGTCGATGGCGCTCGACGAGGCGGACGAGGCTCGGGAGGCGGTTGAGCGGGATGTCGGTGCGGAGGTTCGTCTCGATCGTGTTCGCGAGCGAGCCGAAGTTGCGCAGCGACGCGGACGGGGTCGAGCTGGTCGGCCATCGCGCTCAGGAAGCAGCGCTGCCTGGCCATCCGCGTGTAGTCGTTCGACGTCTTGCGGGAGCGGACGTAGGCGAGCGCCTCGCGGCCGTAGAAGCGGTAGGTGCGGCCGGGAACGACGTCGACTCGCGGCTTCCGCTCGCCCCAAGCCGGCCGCGTGACCTCGTCGACGAGGCGTTCCTTGACGTCGATCTCGACGCCGCCGAGCGCGTCGACGAGGTCGGCGAAGCCGAGCAGGTTGACGAGTGCGTAGTAGTCGACGCGCAGGCCGAGCAGCTGCGAGGTCGCGTGCTTGAGCGCTCGTCGCGCCGGCGTTGCCGCCTCCGCGGGCGCCGTAGAGCGCGTTCAGCGGCTCGGCGAACGGTCTCCCGTCGGGTCCCAGCGGCACCTGGGCGAGGTTGCGTGGGATCCCGAACGCCGCCGCCCTCCCGGTGCCGTGCTGCGCTGCGACGACGATGATCGTGTCGGTGCGGGCGCCGACGTTGCCCGGGCCCTCGTCGGTGCCGAGCAGGAGGATGGTCGTCCAGGGCTTCGACTTCGCCGGCTTCGCGCCCGCGAGCACCCGGGCCGAGCGATCGAGCGGCGCCACCTCGCCGGGCTCGAGCCGCTCGATCAGCGCCCACTCCCACGCGTCCTTCGGCACCCATTCGCGGGACCGGTACGGCGGGCGTCGACGAGCAGGACGCGGCCGCGGTCGCAGGCGGTATCGCAGGGCGGCTCCTCGTCCGCGAAGACGGTCTCGAGCGTGTGGTAGCCGCGGACGGTCACGTAGCCGGCGGCGAGGTGCGGTGCCGCGGTTAGCGCGACGAGGGCGGCGACCCCGATCGCCCAGCCGCCTCGGGAAGCGTCGACGACCGCGAAGAGGCGGAGGGCGAGCAGGGCGAGGTTGAGCCCGAGCAGGAGCGCAAGAAGGCGGCGGTCGATCGTGTCGAGCGAGCCCCAGGTCGCGAGCGCGAGCACGCCGAGCAGGAACGCGGCAGTGAGGGCGAGCAGCACGAGCCCACGGCGGCGGGCGCCTCGGTAGAGCTGCCCGGCTCCCGGCACGAGCATCGAGAGGAAGCCGGCGAGCAGCCGCCTGGTCGATTGACCGAGCACGGCGTACGATTACCGGCGCTGACGCCGCGCCGCGAATCCGAAAGCAGTCAGCGTCATGCCGCCCAGGAGCGCGAGAAGCACCAGCAGGCGAAGCTCGTCGGCTTCGCCGATGGGGGTAACAACGGCGTCGAGAGGGCTTGGATCGCTCGGGGCTACCTCGCCCGCGTTGTCGCGCCGCGGTTGATCCGGTGGCGTCGATGTCGTCGGTGCGCCGTGCGAAGGCGCGGTCGCCACCTCGATCAGCGCTTCGGCGTCAGTGCCGCCCTCGGAACGGACAATAGCCGCGACTTGCGGCGGAAGCGGGAGGGCTGGTTGGCCGGTACCACCTGTAGGCGCGGGGCCCGAGCTCGTTGGAATCGCCTCGAAGTACTGGTCAATCGCGGAGACGTCCTGCACTGGGTTCTCGGGCGGCGCTGCCGCCGCGGCGCCTGCAGGCGCGACCAGCGCGAGAGCGCCGGCGATCGTCAGGCACGAGTGACGGCGGACCGCGCCCAGAGCACGAGTACGCTTGCACGTCGTGTCCCGGACCGTCGCAGACACGGCGTGGTTCGCGCGGCTTGCGCTACTCGCACCGGCTGCGGTCGTCTTCGCCATGGGCTTCGACAACGGAGGGTACTCGTTGTCGAGTCGCAATTTCTGGGCGATTGTCGTCTGGTGGGCGATCATCCTCGTGGTCGCGCTGGGGGGATCGCAAGCGTGGTCGGTCGGTGCGCCGACGCTCGTCGTCGGCGGACTGTTGTCCGCCTTCGCTTGCGTAACGCTCCTCTCCGCCTTCTGGGCCGACAGCGCGGAGCGCGCAGTCAACGAGTTCAACCGCGCCGCGCTCTACGTGGGCGTGTTCGTCCTCGTATCGCTCTTCTCCTCGCGACTCTCGCGAGCACGCTGGTGTGACGGCTTCGCGATCGGCATCTGCGGAGTCGTAATCGTCTCCTTGATCAGCCGGTTCGCTCCCGACGCATTTTCGGACAGGGGAGCTGCCGAAGTGCTGCCGGGTGCGGTCGTACGACTCAGCTTTCCGCTCGGCTACTGGAACGGGCTGGCGATTCTTGCGGCTCTTGCCGTTCCATTCCTGCTCCGGTCTGCCTCAACGCCGGGTCGGACAATCGTGCGTGCCGCGGCCGTGACTCCTCTCCCGGCGATCGCGACGGTGATCTACTTGGCGTCGTCGCGAGGCGGCTACGCGACCGCGCTACTCGGCGCGATTGCCTTTCTCGTGTTCAGCCGCGAGCGCTGGTGGCCGTCGGCAGCGATCGCGGCCGGCGCGCTCGGCTCCGCCGTCTCGGTCGCAGGGGTCGCTCAGCAGTCGGCGTTCGTAAACATGCCGACGTCCTCTGCAGGTCGCGACGAGGCCAGCGCCGCGCTGTTCTCGCTGGCACTGGGCTGCCTGGCGGCGGGCCTGACCTACGGGGTGCTCATCGCGATCTTGCGCGGACGTCCTGCGCCAGGTCGGCGAATCGGCATCGCCGCTGTATCGGCTGCGGCAGTCGTAGCCATCGTGGCTGTCGTCGCCACCGATCCTCTGGAGCGCTTCCGAGCCTTCAAGCGCGCTCCCAGCGAAGCCGCCACTCCGACCGCGGACTTCGTGCGGTCGCACCTCCTGTCCGCGAACGGCAGCGGCCGCTGGCAGTTCTGGGAGTCCGCTCTGGACGCTTTCCGGGGCGAGCCCCTGCTGGGCCACGGCGCCGGATCCTACGAGGCCTGGTGGGCCGAGCGCGGCAGCCTCGCGGTGTTCGTGCGAGATGCGCACTCGTTGTACGTCGAATCGCTGGCCGAGACCGGCGTTCTCGGCGTCCTCCTTCTCGTTGCCGCGTTCTCGGTCGGGATCGTGACAGCGGTTCGACAGCTTCGACGGATGCCTGCCGCGGAGGCCCTAGACCTCGCCGCCCCGACGGCGGTTTTTGTGGCGTTCACAGCGGCTGCCGCGATCGACTGGATGTGGGAGATGACGGTCGTGTCAGCGGTGGCGTTCAGTTGCCTCGCCTTGATGGTCACCCCGCTCGGTCGATCGGCGTACCGGGAGCGGATCGTCACAGTGAGACCCGGCGTCGTCCTCGCTGGGCTCGCCGCAGCTTGGCTCGTGATTTGCATGCAGGCGATCCCGTACCTGAGCGAGCTCCGAATCCGAGCGAGCGAGGAGGCGGCTATGCGCGGCGACGGCGCCGACGCGCTCGACGCGGCGGAGTCAGCGCGTGCGATCCAGCCGTGGGCGGCGTCGCCCTGGTTGCAGGTTGCGCTTGTCCGCGAGGAGCTCGGTGAGCTCAGGGCTGCCGAGTCTGCGATCGCACGTGCGCGAGAGAACGACTCCGCGGACTGGCGCCTATGGCTTGTTACTGCGAGACTTCAGACGAAGCTCGGGGACATCGCGGCCGCGCGAGCAAGCCTTCGCCGGGCGAGAAGCCTGAACCCACGTTCGCCCCTCTTCCAAGACGGATGAGCCGCGGATGAGGAAACAGATGAGGGCGGTCCTTGTACCGTTACTCACAGCTGTCTATTTGACCGGGGGGTCAGCATGACGGATCTCGAGTTCGTTGATCTCCAGGTAGAGACACGTGGCGCTGAGCACGGCGCGCCCACGCGACACGCGCGTGCGTTCGCACGCGAACCACTCTTACGGCGCATGCTTGCTCTCGCAGACGTCATGGCCGCTCTAAGCGTGAGCGCGGCGATCGCAGTTTCGGACGCCGGCTTCGCAGCCGCCGCGTGGTCGATGTTCTTCGTCCCCGTTTGGGTCCTCCTCGCGAAGCTCTTCGGGCTTTACGATCGCGATCACCAAGCCCTTCGCCACGTCACGGCGGATGAACTGCAGAGCATCTTTCTCTGGTCGTTGACTGGTACTGCCGCGCTGACGCTCTTTCTCCACGCCACTCCGGCCGGCGGTCTCTCGCCGATGAGCGCCGTGGTTGCGTGGGCCGTGGCCTTTGGCTCCGGGCTGGCGCTACGGGGAGCGACGCGACTGCTGTGGCGTGCGATGACGCCGCCCGCGCGCACCGTCATCCTCGGCGACGGATCGCTCGCGGATGCGACGCGGAGGAAGCTCGAGCTCTTTCCGGACATTCACGTCGACGTGCTCAGCGATCGCGCTGTGCTCACCCTGGACGACGTCGAGACGCTGAACGGCCAGCTGCACGACGTCGATCGAGTGATCCTCGCCACCGACTCCCTTGACGAAGCGCTGATCAAGCGATTGGTTGCCGTGTGCCGTAAGGAGCAGACGCGGTTGAGCGTCGTTCCGCCCGCCCGCGGCATGTTCGGGACGGCCGTTCACCTCACCCATGTCGCCGAGCTGCCCGTCGTCGAGTACAACACCTGGGACGCTGGGCGCTCGACACTGTTCCTGAAGCGCACGATGGACGTCGTCGTCGCGTCGGCCGGCCTGATCCTGCTCTCGCCGCTCCTCGCCGTGATCGCGCTGGCGGTGAGGCTCACGAGCCCTGGCCCAGCGATCTTCGCGCCAGATCAGGGCGGGGCAGTACGGCCAGCCGTTCCGGATGTTGAAGTTCCGCACGATGGTTGCCGACGCAGAGGCGCGCCTCGGGCAGGTCGTCGCAGTCGACGAGCTGAGCGAGCCGATGTTCAAGCTCACGCGCGACCCACGGGTGACCCGCTTCGGCCGAGTGCTGCGCCGGACGAGCCTCGACGAGCTGCCGCAGCTCGTGAATGTACTGAAGGGCGAGATGAGCCTCGTCGGCCCGCGCCCCGAGCAGCTCGCTCTCGTCGAGCGATACACGCCCGCACAGCGATTCCGGCTCGAGGCGAAGCCTGGCATCACCGGGCCGATGCAGGTTTACGGGCGGGGAGAGCTGACGTTCGAGGAGCGTCTCGCAGTCGAGCGAGAGTACATCGAGAATCTATCGCTGAGTCGGGACCTGCGGATACTCGCCCTGACGATTGGAACCGTTATCAGCGGTCGAGGTGCCTTCTAGCAATGGTGTCGTCGAGCGGGCTCGTCGTCGACCGCGAGCGTACGGGCGTCGAGAAGTTGTCCTAGGTCTCGAGGCCGTGGAGCAGCGCCCGCCACGTGGTCTGGGCGGTCCGCTCCCAGGAGAATTGACGCGCCCTTGAAAAACCACGTGCGCGTAGGTCCGCGCGCAGGCCCTCGTCATCCACGACCCTGTCGATTCCGTGGGCGATCGATTCAACGTCAAGTGGATCTATGACGAGCGCTGCGTCGCCGACCACCTCCGCGAGCGATGTCGCAGTCGAGCTGACTACCGGCGTGCCGCAGGCCATCGCTTCGAGCGGTGGTAGACCGAACCCCTCGTACAACGAGGGAGAGACTAGGGCCACCGCGCCCCGGTAGATATCCGGTAGCTCCACGTCCGGAACCTGTCCGAGGAAGACGAGCCGGTCGCCGACGCCTTCGCGATGCGCAAGAGCGATCAGCTCCGGCTCCGGAGGCCCTGTCAGAACGAGACGCAGTCCGCTGCGCTCGCGAACCCGCGCGAACGCTTGCACGAGCCGCGCGAGATTCTTGTGTGGCTTGTGGTTGCCGACATTGAGCAGGTACGGATAGCCAGGCCGGTAAGCGTCGCTCTCGGGCGTGAACTGTGACGCAGCTGCAGAACCGATCACTACGACCCGATCAGGATCAACGCCGCTCCACTCGACGATCTCGGCGCGCGAGTACTCCGATCCGGTTAGAACGGCGCGAGCGCGCCGGACCGCCGGCCGGACATGGAACCTGTAGTAGAGGTGCATCCGCTTTCGCCTCATCTCAGGCACCCGCAGGTGGATGAGGTCGAACACCGTGAACACAAACGGGACCGGGCTGGTTGGTGGCGCGTTGTACCCCGGGCTGTAGAAGAGCCGCGGGCGCCGCTTCGCAAGAGCTGCCGTCAGCCAAGCCGGCTCGGTGGGATGGAGGAGTCGAGGCCCCCCCTCTAGCCGCTCTAGCGGCGGTAGCCGCCGCACGACCTCCTGAGCGACCCGGGCCAGCCCGAACACGTTTCGGCTGCCGTCGTCGTCCAGCCACCGGGCGTCGAGCAGGATGTCGGGCCGTTCCACCGAGCGAGGCACCACCCTCCGTACTCGATCAGGCTGCAATTCGATCGCCCGCTGATGCCGCGACTCGCGCACTTCGATGATTCACGCTGCGACCGATCAGAGGAGCTCCTGGGCGGCCGGTACTCTAGTCCCGTCCTGTCGCCGGGGTCGGCGAGTACGAGCAGGATGGTCCGGCGGCGATCGACGGACGTCAGATCGATAACTAGCTTCTAGCTGCATGCTGCTCGCCTCTCAGCCTAGTCGCGTAACTCAACTCGGAAGACCGAGGGTCGCATGGGGACGTGTGTTTCAGCGGGATGCCATGAGGGTCTGGATCGCGGCCTACAGGACTGAGCCGTTCTGGGCGGTCCCGCTCGGCGTGCTCGCGACGCTTGCTGTGTGCGGCCTCTACCACGCATACCGCTATCCGCTGCGGATTAACAGTACTGCCACATCGCCGACCTATTCGGATACGCAGACCTCCCTCCAGGTCGGCAAATATGCCCTCCTCGCTGCAATCGCGGCAGGCGTAGCGTTGTTCGCGCTGTCCAGGTTCCCGCGCGCTGCATGGCGCCCAACGCGACGCGACTGGATTCTCGCCGCCGTAGCCGTTTTCGCCTTCGGAAGGGCAGCGTTTGGTGCGTGGCGTTCCGACTCGGTCACGGCGCTCGACATCGTGGGTCCAATCGTCGCGGTTGTTCCCATTGCTCTTCTTGCGGCCCTCTGGTTCTCGCTTAGACCCGGTGCCGTCCCACGGTTCGCTGGCCACTGGCTCTGGTTTGCCATCGGGCTCCTGGTACTCAACACGTTCGTCAACGTCGTCGAGATCCTCGTGTGGAAGACAACGGGGAGGCTGCCTGCACTTGGCTACGAGGGAGGGCTGGTGCGCTTCGGTGGAGTCTGGGACGACCCGAACTCGTCCGCAGTCTACGCCGGTGCGCTGGCGCTGTTCCTCCTTAGCGGCCGCGTCGACTTTTCCCTGCGCTGGAGGCTCTTCCTTGGCTGGTGCGCTCTCTTCAACGTTGCGGTCGCCTGGTCGTACTCAAGCTGGGTGCTGATTACCGTCGGCTTGGCCGTCCTTTTCGCCGCCCGGTTCTGGCGCCCCGCAATCGCTCTCGCCGCTCTCGGGACTGCGATCCTCATCGGCGTCGCGCTGGTCCCTAATCCGACCGCACCCGGCACCGGGGTGAACGTCGTCCCGGAGGAGAAGAAAGAGAGTGCCGCTCAGCGTCTCGAGTCGGAAGCCTACTTCGATCCGCCTACCAACCCACTCTCCTGGATCATCGGTGAGGATGCACCGCGCGCGGTTGAGAACGCCTTCGGGAATTGGTTTACGGCCACCGGCCTTATCGGCTGCCTAGGTCTGGCAGCGTGGGTCCTGCTTGCGATACAAGTCTTGTGGAGGACAGTCGAACGCCGCTGGCTGCTGGCCGTCCTCGCGGGAGCTGGTGTCTCCTCGCTTTTCGTGCCGCACTTGACCGTCTTCCCCGTGGGCGCATTCCTCGTTCTCGCGCTGGCGCTGACCGCCTCCTACTACGAGCGCGCAGGAGAGCAGGGCGAGGCGGCCGGGGTACGAGACCGCGTCGTTGCTCAACCGTCCCGCACGAGGCCAGCGCACCGTCTCCATGCTTCATCAGGCTGAATGCGGTGATGGAAGGGAACGTACGCTGCGATGCTTGTCATCTCGGCGAAACCTCAGCGAATCGAACGCCGAGCCCTGAGAAATGAGCCCAGCTCTCACGGGCTTCGGGGACAGGGTCGAGCTCATGGGACCTGGGCGCGCACAGCGAGTTCCGGTGGTAGATCGTGATTGATCCACAGCCGGCTTCAGGCGACCGCGACGTGACCGACATCCTTGACGCGCCCCGCGCGGGCGCCCGTGTGATTCGCGGAATGGCGCTGCGGGCGGGAGGCTATGCCCTGAGCCTGACAATTGCGGTTGGCGCGAGCGCTGTCGCCTTTCGCTACCTCGGCGTGGTCGACTCCGGACGCCTGATCACCGTGCTTTCTATCGTGGCGATCGTTGGCGGGATCAGCGATCTGGGACTAAGCAGCCTCGCCACACGTGAGTTCACGGTACGCCTGCCCAGTGAACGAAATGCCGCGATGCGCCATATCCTGGGTGTGAGGTTGGCATTCGGGGCGGTCGGCCTCCTCGTGGGCACGCTATTTGCCGCCGCCGCTGGCTATCCACGAGTCATGGTCGTTGGAACTTTGCTTGCCGGCAGTTCGCTGCTCCTCCTGATAGTCCAGCAGAACCTCGCAGTAGCGTTGATCGCGAGCCTGCGACTTGCGTGGGTCAGCTTCTTGAGCCTGCTCGGTCAGCTCGGAATAGCAGTTGGATTCCTCACGCTCTCGCTCGCCAAAGCCGACCTCCTCGCGTTCTACGCAGTGCCCGTAGCAGCACTCGTCCCTGGTTTGTTGGTGACAGTGGTCCTCGTTCGCGCCACGATCCCAGGACTGCCCACGTGGAGGTTCCGTGCCTGGCGGAACACAATGCGCGAAATCCTCCCCTACTCGGTTGCCGTTGTGTTCTATGTTCTCTACTTCCGCTTCGGGGTGGTCTCGGTCTCCCTCCTTTCTACGGAGCTGGAGACCGGCTACTACGCCGCGTCGTTCCGGATAATCGAGGGACTCGCGTTGATCCCGCCTCTGCTCGCCTCTTCGGCGTTTCCGCTCCTCGCGCGCGCGGGACGGGACGACCAAGAGCGACTGCACTATGCGATTGGCCGCCTCAGCCACGGGATGCTGATCGTCGGCGCCTGGCTAGCAATGGTGCTATTCCTCGGTGCGCCGCTGGCGATTGAGGTCGTGGCGGGCCCAGAGTTCGAGCCGGCCGTTGAGCCTCTGCAGATACAAGCGATCGCGCTCCTCGGGACATCATTTCTTGCCGTCTGCGGCTACGGTCTTCTCTCGCTCAGGCGTCACCACGCAATTCTGCTCGCGAACGCGGTGTCCCTCGCCCTGGCCGTTGTGCTCACCGTCGCGCTCGTCCCGCGCTTCGGCGCCATTGGCGCGGCGATCTCGCTGACCGCAGCTGAACTCGGTCTAGCGGCCGGGTATGGAATCGCGCTGAGGCGCGCCGATCCGGAATTGCTACGGCGTCTCGGCGTAGCGCCGCGCATCCTAATCGCAGCTGGGTTCGCACTTCTAGTACCCCTCGCTATCGACCTTGGCGAGATCGCTGCCGTTGTGGTTGCGTCCGCTGTTTACGCGGCCGCACTCGTGGCGCTCAAAGCCGTCCCCTCGGAGCTGAAGGGTGCAGTCCTCAGCCGCGTTAGTCGCCCGCCCGCGACGTAACTGAATGCTGTCGCTCGCGGGACTCGTCCGAGCAGCCGGTATGCACCCACAACGAGTCGGCGGCGACCTCAGCTGCAGGTGACGTGAACGAGAACGCTTGAGGCCCACCTTCGAAACGACTATTGGCGCAATCGGCCCACCGACTCCTGGTCCTTGGTTGCGCCCTTCGTGAGCCGATGATCCGGAGGACTGGTGCCCGTCAGATCAGCCGCGTAACTCTGGTACCTTCGCCACGCGTGCGAGACCGGATCAAGCGAGGCATCCGATGGGCTGGTCGGTCCCGGCGGGGCCGCCAGGCTGTTTACACCGCGGTCATCGGTGATAGGCGAGCGGCCCGCTTCTCCAGACCGCGTTGGCTTCCTGAGCGTCTCGACGGCTTCGAGGACCTCCTCTTTCTCTTTTCGAGTAACCAGCTCAACCACGGGCTAATCTCGCAGGAACTCGACGAGGCAAGGCTGCTGTTTCGCCTAGTGCGCGGCCGCCGGGACGCGACCGTGGTGGAGATCGGACGCTTCAAGGGCGGGACGACCTTCCTACTTGCCGCGGCTGCGGGCGACGGGACCAGAGTCCACTCCTATGACGTGCACGTACCTGACGATGCGCCATACACAGGGAGTGACCTCGATCGAGAGCTCGCCGAGGCGCTTGAGCGATTTGGGTTGCGAACCCGGGTCACGCTCGTAGTCGCCGACTCGCGGGTGGCCGAGCCCCCATCGGCGCCGGTCGACCTAATCCTTATCGACGGCGACCACTCCTATGCAGCGGTACGTGGCGATTGGGAGCATTGGCAGCCGCATCTCGCTGAGGGTGCAGATGTGCTCTTCCATGACGCGGTCGACTACGGCGGCTTCGGTACGTTCGTACCGGACGTCGGACGCTTTGTCGCCGAGCTCGAGCGAGCTCCGGAGCTCGAACGGCGGCCAAATGTCGGGGGGATTGCCCACTTCGTCTGGACACGTTCCAACCAGCAAATCGGCAGGCGTTGACAAGCCGAGCGACACACCTCTACCATCGAGTCCTTCTTATCCGCCGCGACGGTCGGCAGCTGCTTCGCCCGCAGTCATCGAAAACGGTTGGATGACGGCACACGAGTTTCATCGGTCGGCCGAGCCTTTGGCTGACTGGGCAGCTAGGAAGTCGAGCATCCGGTCGACGAACCTCTCGCGTGAGAAGTCGCCCGCGCGCCGAGCGAGCACGGCAGGGTCCCACCGCTCAGCGGCCATTCGGTGCACCGCGTCGCGGAGTAAGCGCGCATCCGGCTCGACTACGAACAATCCGTCCTCTCCTTCGCGGACAATGTCACGCGAGCCCCCTCTGTCTAGTGCGATCACCGGAGTCCCGGAGGCCATGGCCTCGATCATGGTGATTCCAAAGTCCTCCTCGCCGATGTGGATGAAGCCTGAGGCGCGTGCGTAGAGGTCGGCGAGTTGCTCTCGGGAGACCCAACCGACGAGCGTCACATTCGATGGTAGAGACGCCCGTAAGTGCTTCTCAAGCGGTCCGACGCCGACCATCGTCAAGCGGTAAGGCAATCCCCGGAAGGCTTCTGCGACGACTTGCGGGTGCTTGTACGGGACGAGGCGATGCACCCACAAGAAAGAACCTTCCTCCTTCTCGAACGTCGGATCAAAGTCGGCCACGTCGACGGGCGCATGGATAACCGTTGAATCGCGATCATAGAAGCTGCGGATCCGTTCTCGTACCGCCGTTGAGATCGCAATGTACGCGTCTGGTCGTTCGGCGGCGGCGCGGTCGAGATGACGAAGATGCTTCGCGAAAGCGCGTAGCCCGATTCCTCTGACGCCGCTTACGCGATTGGCGTCGGTTTCGGGCATCCATGCGTATCGCATTGGTGTGTAGCAGTACACGATGTGCAGCGCATCGCGGCGCGGTCGCACGTGGTGCGCGCACGCATGTGCGGATGAAATCACGACGTCGTACTCGTCGAGATCGAGTCCACGAAAGTAATAGGGCATGTAAGGCAGCAGATAGCGCCAACGGCCAGGATTGTGGCCGCGCTGTCGGACTCCTGGAAGGTTTGCGACGCGCGATTGGCGCACGATGGCGTGCGCAAGCTCCGCCGGCAGCAGTTCTGTGGCCGCTTCGAACGTGAAAACGTCGGCCGGACTAGTGAGCGCAAACAAGTCTTCGCGCATGACGTTTGCGACGCGCTCGGCTCCATGGTACCCCTGAAACCAATCGTGGACGATCGCTCCGCGAACGGCGAGTCGGTCACTCACCGGCGTGTGCCACTCGAGGATTCATCTGCAGCGCGCCGCGAACACGCCCGCGACTTATCTGCTTCCCGTGTCACTCGCTCGAGACGAGCGTGCCAAACGGCGAACTTGTGCCGGCTCCTTGGACTCATCGATGAGTCCGACAGGTCCTTCGACGGACTCAAACCCGTCGGCGAGCATGTCCTTAAGGAAGGCATCGAGTCCGGGGCGAGCAGTCCACTGAAGGTCGGTCTGGATCCGCCGCGGATCCGCAAGGATTGCGACTGGATCGGCTGGTCGGACGAAGGCTGGATCGACCAAAACGGCAGGTTCGCCGGAATCACTGAATGTCGCGTGCCAGTCGAGGATGTTTTCGCCGTTGAGAACCCATCGCAGGTCGTACCCGGCCAGTGCATAAGCACGATCAATCAGCTGCCAGACGGCGTGTAGCTGGCCTGTGCCGAGGACGTAGTCACGGTAGTGGGCTGCCTCGTCCGGGACGCTTCGGATCGTTGTCTGTCGCAGCATCGAAATCATGGCCTCGACGTAGTCGGGCGCAAAACCCCAGTCTCGCTCTGCTTTCAGATTTCCGACATGCAGTGGTTCACGCGTCCTGCGCTCCTGCATCCGGTGTAGATGATCGACAACCTTCCGTGAGAGGAAACGCTTCCCGCGTCGACGGGACTCGTGGTTGAAGAGAATCCCGCATGCGATCCGTACGCCGTAGGACTCGCGGTAGCTGCGACAGAGCATGTGCGCCGCGGCCTTCGCGGCTGCATACGGACTTTGCGGATTGAGGGCCGAATCCTCGTTGTGCACCACGCTGCCGCCTGGAATCGAGCCGAACATCTCGCCCGACGAGGCCTGGTAAAAGCGTGTTTCCGGGCTGTCCGTGCGTACAGTGTCCAGGAGCTGGGCGACGACGTGTGCGTTCGACTCCCAGGTCTCGCCCGGATCGTCAAAGGAAGCAGCAACGCTGCTGGCACCGGCCAGGTTGTACATCTCTTCAGGTTGGACGTCGCCAATGAGGGCGCACAGTGGGCGCGGATCGCGCAAATCGCGACGCACCGCGTGGAGGCTCGCGTGATGGCCGAACAGCTTCCCCGCCAGCTCTGTATCTCGAACAGCCGCGTAGACGGACCAACCATCGGCAAGCAGACGATGGACGAGGTAGTAACCGTCCTGCCCCGTGGCCCCCGTGACGACAGCCGTTCGGTTCTGTGTGCGAGGCACTCGACCATTATGAGCTGATCGTGTTTGATCAAGAGCGTGCCTTCGCTCGCGCGCGGGCCAGCAAGGTGAGTCATCCTCTCCATTTCGCTGCCCGCGTGCCGGCCAGGGCGTAGC
Organism: uncultured Gaiellaceae bacterium; assembly: GCA_963794385.1. Classification (GTDB taxonomy): domain Bacteria; phylum Actinomycetota; class Thermoleophilia; order Gaiellales; family Gaiellaceae; genus Gaiellasilicea. Next base: position 348,965 of record CAWCDT010000010.1, read on the forward strand.
CGCGCGAGCGATAGCGCTGGCGCTGGACGTCGGCGGCTTCTTCTACGCGACCCGAGTTTGAGTGCCTACACTGGCCCGATGCGTTGGCTGGCAATCGCGGGTCTGGCATTTGCATTGCTGTCGGGTCGCAGCGCAACTGCTGGGCATGCAAGTGCGGTGCATCCGCTCCGGACAGGCTTCGTCGACCCGACGACCATGGCTGGGCCTAGCGCGGATCGCGCTCCCGTCCGTGCGCGCGCCGCCGGCGCGAGCATGTTCCGGCTTGCCGTTTGGTGGAGGGCCATCGCGTCTGAGCGACCCGCCGATCCAACGGATCCCGATGATCCCGGATATGGCTGGAGCTCCGTTGACGAGCAGGTCATCGGCGCCGTCCGAGCCGGACTCGATCCGATCCTCAGCATCAATGCCTCGCCTCCATGGGCTCGCGGAGCTGCCGTCGGTTTGCCCGGAACGTGGCCGTCCCCTGTCAGGTTTGCCGAATTCGCGCGAGCTGCGGCGCGCCGCTACAGCGGCACGTTCACTCCGGCCGGTAGAGGGAGTCCGCTCCCTAGGGTTCGATTCTGGCAGGCATGGAACGAACCGAACGCAGGACGCGAACTCACGCCGCAACGGGTAAACGGACGCCCTGTCACTCCCTCGCACTACCGGCGAATGGTGAACGCCTTTTCCGGCGCGGTGCATAGCGTCAAGGCTGACAATCTCGTCGTGGCCGGGACTCTGTCGCCGTTCGGCCATAACTCCCGAGACATCCAAGTGGTGGCCCCGATGAGGTTCATGAGCGACCTGCTGTGCGTTTCGATGCAAGCACCTCACCGCAAGACCTGCTCACAGCGCACACGCTTCGACGTTTGGGCCCAGAACGCTTACACGAACGGCGGCCCGAACAAGCACGCCCATAGCGCCGCCGATGTCTCCATCGGTGATCTTCCGGAAATGCGTTCCCTGCTCCTTGCGGCGAAGCGAAGAGGAACGGTCATTTCTGCACGGGCTCCGCAGTTCTGGGTGACCGAATTCAGTTGGGATACGAATCCGCCAGACCCGAAGGGCGTGCCCTCCGCCCTCCACGCTCGTTGGGTTGCCGAGGCGCTCTATCGAGTGTCGCAGGCGGGGGTGAACGCTCTGATCTGGTGGAAATTGCAGGACGACCCGATCCGTAAGAGCCCATACCAGTCAGGCTTCTTCACCGCGCGCGGCCAGCGCGAAGCCGTCGATACAGGCGTTTCGCTTTCCGTTCGTCGCATTCCGGACGGGAAGTGGTGTCTCGGTCTGGGGAAGGACGCCTTCGAGCAAGTCCGGTTCCGTGATTGTCGAACGACGAGCGGAGGCCGCCGCTGGGTCTCCGTGGCTCGGTTGCGCGCGGACCGGTACGGAATCTTCTCGCGCCTCCTTCCCGTCTCGGCGTCGCCGGCGAGCGCATTTCGCGCTCGGCTGCTCTCTCCTGCGGAGTCGTCCATCCCGTTTTCGCTGACGGTCCCGCCCGGTCGCCGGACGACCCCGTTCGGCTGCGGTGGACCGATCCCGTGCTGACCTCAGCCGCCCTGGCGCGTCAGCAGGTCTGCCGGCCGTCTTCGCTGCCCCCTTCCGCTTCAGCGGGTCCGGCGTGAGGATCGCCTGCCGCCCAGTCGCCTGCATCCGGCCGAGCGATGGCACCGGGTAGTTGTCGGCCTTCTGCGGCCGAAGAAGAGCTGCGGCTCGAATGTCACCGTCAGCGTCTCGCGCGGGTCGACGCGGTGACGAGGCGGACGAGGCGGGAGCCGGTTGAGCGGGATGTCGGTGTGCACGTTCGTCTCGATCGTCTTCGCCAGCGAGCCGAAGTTCCGCAGGACGTGCACCGGGTCGAGCTGGTCGGCCATCGCGCTCAGGAAGCAGCGCTGCCTGGCCATCCGCGTGTAGTCGTTCGACGTTTTTTCGGGAGCGGACGTAGGCGAGCGCCTCGCGGCCGTAGAAGCGGTAGTGCGGCCGGGAACTACGTCGATGCGCGGCTTCCGCTCGCCCCAGGCGGGCCGCGTGACCTCGTCGACGAGGCGTTCCTTGACGTCGATCTCGACGCCGCCGAGCGCATCGACGAGGTCGGCGAAGCCGAGCAGGTTGACGAGCGCGTAGTAGTCGACGCGGAGACCGAGCAGTTGGGAGGTCGCCTGCTTGAGCGCGGTCGCGCCTGCCGCCGCCTCCGCGAGCGCCGTAGAGCGCGTTCAGTGGCTCGGCGTACGGCTTCCCGTCGGCTCCCAGCGGGACCTGGGCGAGGTTGCGTGGGATGCCGAACGCCGCCGCCCGTCCGGTGCCGTGCTGCGCCGCGACGAGGATGATCGTGTCGGTGCGGGCGCCGACATTGCCCGGGCCCTCGTCGGTGCCGAGCAGCAGGATCGTCGTCCAGGGCTTCGACTTCGCCGGCTTCGCGTCCGCGAGCACGCGGGCCGAGCGCTCGAGCGGCGCCACCTCGCCTGGCCGAGCCGCTCGACGAGCGCCCACTCCCACGCGTGCTGCCCAGCCACCGCGCGACGCGTCCACGACTGCGACAAGGCGGAGCGCCGAGCAGGGCGAGGTTCGCTGCGAGCAGTCCGGCGGCAAGACGGCGGTCGACGGTGGAGAGCGAACCCCACGTCGCGATCACGAGCAAGGCGAGCAAGAAGCCGGCAGAGAGACCGAGCAGTATGAGCCCGCGGCGGCGCGCGCCCATGTACAGCTGCCCCGCCCCGGGCACGAGCATCGAGAAGACGCCGGCGATCAGCATTCGGTCCTCGCGGAGTTTCGTGGATGCACACAGTGTCCCTTCACTGAAGAAGCGCGCAGATGAATATCCGGTGTGCATTCGCGTCGTCCTGCACGTCGAGCCGCATCCAGACCGTACAGCGCGAAGCCGACCGTCATCGGCCAGTCTTGGAATCGGTCGCTTGTCACGCGCGCGTCCCGCGCGGTCGCAAGAGTCGACGCAACCGGCTGTTGTCGTCGAGCAGCGGCGCGACGAGGTCGCGCAGCGTCGTGTCCCGGACCAGCGGGACATTGCGTCCGTCCGGTGCCGTTAGCACACCCGCGACATGGCTATTCAGCTCCCACTCCCTCTCGAGCCGGCCTTCCCGGGCGAGCCGCGTCATCCGGCGGACGTGCCACCAGTGCAACGGGGGATAGCCCGTGTCGTCGAGACGTTCGCCGATCCGCGCCTTCTGGGCGAGGAGAGCGCGGGCGCGGAGGGGGACGTGCAGGCAGCGGATGTGCTCGGTCGTTGCGGTCGGCACGTCGAGCCCGCCGACGGTGTGGTTTCCCGGGCCGATCGTCAGCTGCATGCTCGCACGGCTGATCCACTTCGTCGGGTATTCCATCTCGACGTAGCTGATCGATTCCGCCTCGACCAGCTCGGGATGTCCGGGCGGTCCGATGGGCTCGGCGATCCGGTGATCGACGTGAAGCAGCCCATCCGGTGCGACCTCGACTTGTTCTCGCCGCTGGACGAAATTCACGACCTCGACCTCGAGACCCGCTTCTTCACGCCGCGCGAGCGCCCGCGCGAGACCGCCCCGAGCGTGCCAGAACTCGTCGGCATCGAATGGGAGGACCCAGCGTGCCCCTAGTGAATACGCCTCCCGGGCGAGGCCTGTAACCACGTCCGCCTGCTCGAACACGCTCGTACCGTCCTGAGTCCAGCGGACTCGGGGGTCGCGTGCCGCGCAGGTACGGAGGACGTCTCGGGTGCCGTCGTCGGAGCCGTTGTCCGCGATAAGCAGGAGGTCGACGCCCTCGCGCATGTGGTGCCGGATCGTCAGCTCGAGAATGTCGGCCTCGTTTCGGACAAGGGAGACGCCGACTATCATCCAACGACCTCCCGGTCGGTGAGCAGCCGCACCGGAAAGCCGCGCAAAGAGTGTGCCGCAATCGCAGGGACCTTGTGGTACGCCGAGGGCACGATCTCGACGCGCTTGCCGAGCATCGCAGCCGCGATCATTACGTGCGCGCGGTCCGTGCGGACGAGGTCGGCGCCCACGATCGCTTCCAACCATGTATCCAGCTCGGGGAGCTCCGACGAGATGTCCCGGTTGCCTCCGGGCAGTGCTCCGGACGTCACCAAGCGGGACTCGCGGTCGGTGCGAAACGCATTGAGGATGCCGGTTCCTCGCCGGCGGAACGGCGAGAAGTCGAAGTAGAGAGCGCAGTCGTGCGCCAGCCGTGCGTCGCACAGGCCGCGGACCTGGTCGTATGAGCCCCGCTCACGCGTGAAGACGACCGCCTTTGTCTGCGACAGAGCCCGGCGTACGGGCTCGACATCAGCGTCGAAGGAGGATGGTAGGACGACGACGTGCCGGAAGCGCGCCTCGACATTCGGCAGAAGTTCGGGCATGAACTCGTGATACGGGCCGCACCAGGCCCCGCCGCCCGCGATGACGGCGAGGTCCCCCCGCACACCGCCGAGATCGGCTCCCGAAACCTCGTCGAAACGCCTGTCGGCCAGGAGCGTGCGGACCCCCTCTTCGATCAATAGATCGCCGGTGTTTCCGAACGAACGGACGATCGTCAACTCTTTGGTGTCGCCGATCGCGCGCCCGATCGCCCGCTTGGAGGCTGCGAGACGAAGGCTTAGCCTCGTCTCTGCGACCCGCGTGCGAGTGCGCGAGGCCAGCTCCTTTACTGTTGATGCGTCTTGTGACATTGTGCGAAGTAGATGAGATTCGAAAGATAGGGGGCGCAGCAGCCGCGTGCTCTGAGGCGCTGGGCGATTGGTGTTCTCGCCACACTCGCCGCCTGCTCACGATTGCGGTCCCGGTCGCATGGGCAGTGGACGTCTTCGGTGACGTCGGCAACGACAACCGTTCCACGACGATGTCTCCGCCATCGCGAAAGCCGGGATCACGACTGGTTGCTCGCCGGGCCTTTACTGCCCGGGCGAGAACGTGTCCCGCCAGGCGATGGCGGCCTTATGCACCGCGGCTTCGGTCGAGTCGCGCAAGCGTCGGGCGGCGTTGCAGCTGTAGGTGTGGACGGGGCGATCCTTGCCACCGCCACATTGACCCGGGTCTACCGGCCAACACGGTCGCCGTGCAGCGGCGTCATCAAGGTCGACGCATCTGTGAGCCTGGTCGGACTGGATGTCGCCGGGTGCCCATGTGTCTTCCAGGTCGCTGCCTTCGACCGGGATACCGAAGTCCTGATCGGAGACTTCGTTGCCGGCGGCACGGTGAGCGGAGCCATTCCTGAAGGACCATTCCGGTGAACGTTGCGTACCAGGTCACCAGATCTGCACCGAGGACGATCGACATTTTTGGCTTCTTGTCGAGCGGTGCTGGGACCGCAGACATCTTCACGTCGGTGACTGCGTCGTACTTCCTGTTCGGATCCACGGTGTAGCGCCTCATGAGCTCGCCGACGTTCTGTCGAGTTTCCTTCGACTGACCGGTGGCCTGTGCGGGCAATGCCAACGTGTTCGACGAGGAGGCTTCGACGAGGAGGCTACCGCCTAGCTGTACTACCCACGGACGTTGTGAACGCGGCTGATTGGTGGCCGGTCTTCGAGCGAGCTGTGGGGTCGTCGCCGGTTGTAGTGGTCGAGCCAGTGTGGCAGAGCCTGATTGCGGTGTCGATGTGGGCGGTAGGCGAGGCCGTAGGCCCATTCGCGGTGCCATCGTCTGGTGGAAGCGTTCGACCTTGCCGTTGGTGGGGGCCGGTAGGGCTCGGTGGTCAGGTGCCGGATCCCCTCGCGGCCGAGCAGCTCGCGGACGGATCGGTTGTTGACGTAGCAGAAGCCGTTGTCGGTCATCAGGCGCTTCGCGACGATCCCGTGCTCGGCGTAGAAGGCGAGCCACGCTCGAGGAAGCCGGTGACCGTCGCCACTTTCTCGTCGTCGTGCAGCTCGACGTAGGCGGGCCGGGAGTGGTCGTTGGAATGCCCCCGGTTTCGTGGACAGCTGAGCGCTGGGCTATCCGGCCCGGCAGAAAGGCTGTCCGGCCATGCCAAGGAAACCGAAGTATCGGAAGCCGTATCCGCTGGAGTTTCGGCGGGAGGCGGTCGCGCTCTACGTGCGGACTGATCGGACGCTCGGGGAGATCGCGGGGGATCTCGGGGTGTCGCGGGAGTCGCTGCGGCTGTGGGTGCAGCAGGCGCAGATCGAGCGCGGCGAGCGCGACGGCCTGACCGGAGACGAGCGCGAAGAGCTGCGCGAGCTGCGCCGCCGCGTGCTCTTGCTCGAGCAGGAGCGCGAGATCTTGCAAAAAGCCGCGGCCTTCTTCGTGATGGAGAGCGAGACGCGGTGAGCCTGTTTCGGTTCATCGCGGCGGAGAAGGCCAACCACTCGATCTCGCTGATGTGCCGGCTGCTCGGCGTCTCACGCTCGGGCTTCCACGCCTGGGAGCGACGGCCGCCCTCGGATCGCGCTCTCGCGGATGCCTGGCTGGTCGACCGGATCGCGACGATCCACCGCGAGAGCCGCGGCACCTACGGCGCCCGCCGCGTCCATGCCGCCCTTCGTCAGCAAGGGGTCCACGTCGGCCGCAAGCGCGTGGAGCGGCTGATGCGCGCGGAGCGGTTGTCCGGGTCGGTGCCGCGGAAGCGGGCACGGACGACGATCCGCGTCGCCGGGGTACGAGCGGCAGCCGACCTGGTCGGCCGCGCCTTCGTGCCCTCGGCGCCGAACCAGCTCTGGGTCGCCGACATCAAGTACATCCCGACCGCGGCCGGCTGGCTCTACCTCGCGGCCGTCGTCGACTGCTTCTCCCGCCGCGTCGTCGGCTGGTCGATGCGCGACGACCTGCGTGCGGAGCTCGTCGTCGACGCGCTCGAGATGGCCGTCGCGCGCCGCCGTCCAGGGCCTGGACTCGTCCATCACTCCGACCAGGGCTCGCAGTACGTCTCGCTGCTCTTCGGCGAGAGCTGCCGCGAGGCGGGCATCGAGATCTCGATGGGCTGCACCTCGGCCCACGACAACGCCGTCGCCGAGAGCTTCTTCGCCTCACTCGCCAAGGACCTGCTGCGCCGCCGCGCCCTGCGCAACCGCGCCGAGGCACGCACCGCCGTCTTCGACTACATCGAGACCTTCTACAACCCGCTCAGGCTCCACTCCACGCTCGACTACCGGTCGCCGGTCGACTACGAGAGAATGAAACAGGAAGAGCAACAAGCCGCCTAAGCAACCGCTGTCCACCCAAG
>CAWCDT010000011.1:0-191598 GCA_963794385.1 uncultured Gaiellaceae bacterium
AGCGGCGGATGCGTGACGAAGAGCGCCGCCAGCCCCTCCTCGGCGAACGGGTTGACCGTGTAGAGCGGCTCGGTCGCCGGGTTGGCGCGGAACTCGACGAGCTCGCTCGCCGCGGTCGAGGCGGAGCGAGCGCGTCGGCGAGCCCATGCGGGGACCCGCACAGCTCGCGCCGCGTCGCGATCGGCCGCGAACTCCCGCTTCGGCGAGAGCAGGAGGTGCACGAATGCCGCTGCGGCGGCCCGAGCACGAGCAGCAGCGCCCGCTCGAGCCAGCCGCCGATGCGCGAGAGCTCGACCAGCGACGGCGGCCAGCATGACTGCGACGACTGCACCAGCACGTCGCGGCTGCGGATGTGCGCGAGCTCGTGCGCGAGCACGCCCTCGAGCTCGGCCGGCGGAAGCGCGGCGAGCAGGCCGGTCAGACCGCGATCGCGGAACCGCGCGGGCCGCGGCCCGCCGCGAGCGCCCGCGGAAGCCGTCGGCGAGGAGGTAGAGCTTCGGCGGCGACACGCCGAGCCGCCGACGAGCGCTCGACGGTCGAATGCAGGAGCGGGGCCTCGGCGAGCGCGCACTCGCGCGCGCCGAGCATGCCGAGGATCACGCGGTCGCCGTAGCAGTACACCGCGGCCGCGGCGAGCAGCGCGCAGAAGATGAAGATGCGACGCGGTCCGGTAGCCGCCGAGCGACCAGCCGAGCGCGCCGAACGGCGCCGCGAGGATCGCGCACAGCAGCCAGGCCTTCGGCGAGATTCGAGCGGCGGCGCGCAGCACGAGCCTAGGGCGTGTCGCCGATACTCGTCGCGCTCGTCCTCGACGAGCCCGCGCGGCGGCCAGTCGGGCTCCGGCGCGTCGCACGGCTCGAGCAGTGGAGCGAGGCGATGTTCTGCAGCGGAATGAGGATGTGGCCGTTCAGCTCGATGTGCGGGACGTCGTCGACGAGCAGTAGGCGGTCAGCACGCCCTCCTGGTACTCGCCGCCGAAGAGCGCGACCTCGACCTGCTCGCCCTTGTACTTGCTGCTGTAGTCCTCCACCGAGCCGCTCAGTCTACTGCCGCGAGTATCCGCCGTCCCGACCGCGAGCCGGTAGAAGTCGCAGTTGCCGACCAGCGCGTCGACGTCGCTCGCCGAGCGCGTGCTTGCCAGAGCGCGCTCATCGGGCCGCCGTGCGAGACGACGAGCACCTGCTCGCCGGGGTGCGCGGCGGCGATCTCGTCGCAACGCCGTCGAGCACGCGCTCGCCCATCTCGTCGTGGCTCTCGCCGTCCCCAGCTGGCCGCTCGAGCGCCTCGCGGGAAGCGCTGCTCGATCTCCGTCGCGCGTCAGCCCGACCACGAGCCGACGTCGATCTCGCGCAGGCGCGCGTCGAGCCTGCACGGGAAGCCCGTCGCGTCGCCGCGACGATCTCCGCCGTCTCGCGCGCGCGCGCGAGGTCGCTCGAGTAGACGGCGTCGAGTTCGATCGTCGCGCGAGCGCGTCGGCGAGCTCGCGGGCCTGCTCGCGGCCGAGCTCGTTGAGCGGCGAGTCCGCGTGTCCCTGCAACCGCAGCTCGCGGTTCCAGTCGGTCTCGCCGTGCCGGGCGAGAAGGATCGTCGTCACGCCGTTACGCTAGCCGCCGATGGACCTCGGCCTCGCGGACAAGGCGTGCGTCGTCACCGGCTCGACCGGCGGGATCGGGCTCGCGACCGCGCGGCTGCTCGTCGGGGAAGGCGCGCGCGTCGTGACGTGCGGCCGCGGCGAGAGCGCCCGGGGTCGGCGAGGCGCTGCACGTCGCGCGCCGATCTCTCCGAGCCGGCCGCGCCGGCGCGCTCGTCGACAGCGGCCGTCGAGGCGCTGGCGGCTCGACGTGCTCGTCAACAACGTCGGCGTCGCCGTCCAGGCGCGTTCGAGGAGGTGACCGACGAGGAGTGGGAGGAGATGTGGCAGCTGAACGTCATGAGCTACGTGCGCGCGATCCGCGCTGCGCTGCCGCACCTGCGCGCGCGCGGCGCGGCGCGATCGTCAACGTCTCCTCCACCGCCGGCAAGCGCCCGTCGACCGGGATGCCGCACTACTCGGTGACGAAGGCGGCGGTGCTCTCGCTCTCGCGCCTCGTCGCCGACCTCTACGCGGCCGACGGCATCCGCTGCAACGCCGTCACGCCCGGGCCGACCGCGACCGACGCCTGGCTCGGCGAAGGCGGCCTCGCCGACCAGCAGGGCGAGCGACGCGCGACGAGGTGCTGGCGAAGGTCGGCGCCGGACGGCCGCTCGGCCGGCTCGCCGAGCCGGAGGAGATCGCGGCCGTGATCGTCTTCCTCTCCTCGGAGCGGCGTCGCTACGTGACCGGCGCCGCCTGGAGCGCCGACGGCGGCACCGTCCCGATCATCATCTGAGGCCTCTGCGAGCGCTGCCCGGGAGCTGGCTCCGGCACTCGCGCGATCCGCGCGCGATACGCTGACGCATGCCGGAGCTGGCCGGACGGGTCGCGGACGCCTTCGAGGCGCGCGTCCGCGCGAGCACGAGGAGCGCGCGCTCTCGCCGCTCGCCGTGCGCTCGTACGAGACGCGCGGCCGGCTGCGCGAGGAGGACGAGTGCGGCGTCCGCACGCCGTTCCAGCGCGACCGCGACCGGATCCTCCACTCGAAGCCGTTTCGGCGGCTGAAGGGCAAGACGCAGGTCTTCATCGACCCGGCCGGCGACCACTACCGAACGCGCATGACGCACACGCTCGAGACGACCGGGATCGCGCGCGTCGTCGCGCGCGCGCTGCGGCTGAACGAGGACCTGACCGAGGCGATCGGCCTCGGCCACGACATCGGTCACCCGCCGTTCGGCCACGCCGGCGAGGACGCGCTCGACCGCTGCTCCGCGAGCGCTTCGGCACCGGCTTCCGCCACAACGAGCAGTCGCTCGCGGATCGCCGAGGCGCTGAACCTCACCGCCGAGGTGCGCGACGGGATCCTCACGCACACCGGGCCGCGGGAGCCGCGAGACGCTCGAGGGGAAGATCGTGCGGCTCGTCGACCGCGTCGCCTACATCAACCACGACATCGACGACGCGATCCGCTGCGGGCTCCTCGCGCCGGACGACCTGCCGCGCGACGAGATCGAGCTGCTCGGCGCGACCGGCTCGCGCCGGATCGACACGCTCGTCCACGACCTGGTCGAGACGCTCCGAGCGCGCCGGCGACATCGTCCAGAGCGAGGAGGTCGGCGCGGCGATGCTCGCGCTGCGCGCGTTCATGTTCGAGCGCGTCTACCTCGGCGAGCACGCGCGCGGCGAGCACGAGCGCGCGCACGCGACGATCGTCGCGCGATCTTCGACCACCTCGTCGAGCGCGGCGACTCGGAGGACGGAGATCCGCGACTTCGTCTCCGGCATGACCGACCGGTTCGCGCTCGCGTACGCCGAGCGCGACTCTAGATGGCGCGGATCAAGGACGCGTCGGTCCGGGAGGTCGTCGCCGCGGCCGACATGGTCGAGGTCGTCTCCGGCCGGACGCCGCTGCGCCGGGCGGGCGCGCGCTACACCGGCCGCTGCCCCTTCCACGAGGAGCGGACGCCGAGCTTCTCCGTCAACCCGGTCGACAAGCTCTACTACTGCTTCGGCTGCGGCAAGGGCGGCGACGTGATCACGTTCGTCCGCGAGACCGAGAACCTCGACTTCGCCGGCGCGGTCGAGTGGCTCGCCGAGCGCTTCCGCGTCACGCTCGAGTACGAGGAGGCCTCGCCGCAGCTCGAGGAGGCGCGCAAGCGCCGCGAGCGGCTCCACGCCGTGCTCGACCAGGCGGCCGGCGTTCTACGAGCGCCACCTCTGGGAGACCGCGGCCGGCGAGCCGGTGCGCGCCTACCTCGCGGGCCGCGGGCTCGGCGAGGCGGTCTGCCGCGAGTTCCGGCTCGGGCTCTCGCCGGGGCAGCGGGCTCGCGCAGAAGGCGCGCGAGAAGGGATTCACGCCCGACGAGCTGCGCGCCGCCGGGCTCGACGAACGCGCGCGGCAACGACTACTTCCCGCGGCGGCTGATGTTCCCGCTCGCCGACGCGCGCGGCCGGATCGTCGGCTTCCAGGCGCGCAAGCTGCACGACGACGATCCGCTGCGCGGCAAGTACGTCAACTCGCCCGAGGGCGAGCTCTTCCACAAGTCGGCGATCCTCTACGGCCTCCACCTCGCCCGCACGGCGATCGCGAAGCAGGAGCGCGCCGTCGTCGTCGAGGGAAACACGGACGTGATCGCGCTGCGCCAGGCCGGGTTCGAGCCGGTCGTCGCGTCGATGGGCACGGCGCTGACCGAGCGGCAGCTGAAGGAGCTGCAGCGGCTGACGCGCCGCCTCTACCTCTGCTTCGACTCCGACGCGGCCGGCGAGGAGGCGACGCTGCGCGGGATGGAGCTCGCGACGTCGCTCGGCTTCGACGTCCGCGTCGTGACGCTGCCGAAGGGGCAGGATCCGGCCGACGCGCCGGCCGGGTTCGAGGAGCGGCTCGGCGGTGCCGAGAGCTACGTCCTCTACCGCGTCCGGCTCGAGCTCGACCGCGACGCCCGACCGGCAGGAGGCGTTCGTGCGCGCGCGCGAGGTGCTCGCAGCGCACCGAGGACTCGCCCGAGCGGCAGGACGCGCTGCGCCTGCTCGCGGACCGGCTCGACCTGCCGAGGGAGACGCTCGCCGGGCTGGCGCCGAAGGGCGGCGGCGCGCACGCTCGCCGAGGACCTCTCGCCGAAGCTGCTCGAGAAGGGCGACCGGCTCGAGCGCGACGCGCTCGCCGCGTGCGTCGCGCACCCGTCGCTCGTGCAAGCTGCTCGCCGAGCTCTCGCCCGAGCACTTCGACTCGGAGCTGCACCGGCGCTTCCGCGCGCACCTCGTCGACGGCGGGGAGGAGGACGAGCGAGCTGGTCGCGCTTCGCGCCGAGCTCGACGCGCGCGGCGCGCCGGGAGGGGCTCGACGAGCGGACCGGCAAGGAGCTGCTGCTGCAACCTGCGCGAGCGGCGGCTGCGCCGCGAGCTCGCGCGACGCCGAGCTCGACCGCGTGAAGGAGCTGCAGAGCGCGCTCGCACGCGTCCGCGACGCGATCGCTCGAGCTGGCCTGAGCCGCCGGCGGACGCGCGGCTACAATCCGCCGGCTGCGTTCCCGCGTAGCTCAATTGGCAGAGCATCCGGCTGTTAACCGGAGGGTTGTTGGTTCGAGTCCAACCGCGGGAGTCACGAACTCCCTGCAAAGGGCCAGAACTGGGAAGGGCGCGCCGTGAAGCGCCCTTTTTTGTACCCAACTTTGTACCCCCGGCGGCCCCAGAAGCGTTTGTCGGCGATCACGACCTCCGGAGGGGCCCGGCGATTTCCCGGGCCCCTCCGAGTATGAGTGATGTAGCCGAGCGCTGAAGCCCTACAGCTACGACGCCGTCACACGGAAGCTGCTTGCACCGCCCGACGCAGTACCGAAGAGCAGATCGACGGCCGCGTTGGTGCACGCCGGCCGGCGGTTGATGGTCGCGGCCGGGGAGTTGAGACTGCCAAAGCAGGACGTGGGACTACTCACGACCCCGCCGTTGTTGCTCGTGAATCCGGTCATGCCGGTGACAGCCCAGCGATCCGAACCGGCAATGCTCCCCAGAGCGCGATAGATCCGCTCGGCCGCACGACGGTCACAGTGCAGCCGGGACTTCCCGGCAACGCCAGGGTTTGAGTGCCTCCGGGCCAGCTGTACAACGCGGCAACGGGTGGATGCCGTGATGTTGAACGTGATCACGCTGTTCGCCGGACACGTCGCCCCGACGTTCACTCGCGTGCAGATGAGGCCACCGGCTGCATCGAACCCGGTGATGACTTGGCCGCTCGGGCAGGATTTCCCCGCGAGCGACGGCCCAGCGGCCCCGCGGCCCGCTGCCCCTGCGGCCCAGCGGGCCCCTGCGACCCAGCGGGCCCCTGCGGCCCGGTGGCGCCGGTGTCACCCTGCGGACCGGCGGGGCCGACGGGGCCCCGCAGGCCCCGCGGTCCATCCGGTCGCTGCGGCCCTGCGGCCCCGGCGGCCCGGTCTGGTTCCACGAGATCGGGGTTTCGCTCTTTCGACAGCTGTCGGTCGCCGGATCGATGACACGCAGCTGGCCGCTTACCTGAGCGTGATCGTCGTCATCGCTTGAAGCCGACTTGACGCCGTGCTCGTCATCGTCGTCGTCATCGCGTGTAGGCGACTTGTAACAGCCGTTGATCACGCCGCCGCCGCCGATTTCTGCGACGGCGTAGGTGACGCCGCCTGCGATCGCCACGATCGCGACGGCGGTGATTGCCAGAGCAATGCGGCTAAAGCGCATGCGCATGGCTGGCCCTCCTGTTCGTTCGTCCCTGGCGCCCACGACGCCGCAGAACTCGAGGGCCTATCCAGACCAGCCTAGGACAGTACGACAATTGTGTCTAGTGGTCGAACGGGCCGGTTGGACCGGGGGCAGCGGGGCTGTCCGGGCCGCCCTTTAGCCAAAAGCCCGCCTATTCCGGCTCGTACCGTTGTTGCGCCTGCCGGCGATCTGTCACCCAACCGAACCCGAGCAGCACGAGCGCGAGGAAGATGAACATGCCGAGGAAGCCCCAGGCGTAAACCGCGCGCCACAGGATCAGCACGACGATCAGCACCGCGAAACCGATGGCGACCGCTAGGCCAGCGAGCTTTGCATAGAAACTGAAGCCGAGGCCTTGGTCGTCCATCTGAGTGCGAGTATGGACGAAGTCACGTTCCGCGTCTATCGCCTCGGCGCAGATGTTGTGCATTTGTAAAGAGTTGCAGGAGCCCACGGCCGGGTCCCCAAATGGTCCGTCCCGTGCGTCTGCGTCTTGCTCTCACGACAGCGGTTGCCGCCGGCGTGCTTGCCGGGGTACCGCCGGCGAACGCGGCGTCCGCTGCCTGACCCGGAGATCGCCGGGCTCCAGGTCGCCCTGCGCTCGAAGGGGCTCTACTTCGGCCGGATCGACGGCGTCGCGGGGCCGATGACCGCGAAAGGGCTGCGCACCTTCCAGCGGCTGGTGAAGCTCCCCGTCGACGGCGAGCTCGGGCCGCGGACGCGCGCACGAGCTCGGTGCGCTCGGGCGGCCGCTCGTCTCGCGCCGCGTCCTCGTCCAGGGGAGCTACGGCTGGGACGTGTCCACGCTGCAGTTCCAGCTCGCCCGCGCCGGCCACCTGCGCCTGCTCGACGTCGACGGGCACTTCGGCGCGTCGACGCGGGCGGGGCTGACCCGGTTCCAGCGCACGCGCGGCCTCTCGGTCGACGGGATCTCCGGCCCGGCGACCCTGACCGCCTTCGGCCAGGGAGGCCGGACGCCGGTCTGACCCGTGTGACGGCGACGACGATCGCGTACACGGTGCGCCCGGGCGACACGCTCGCCGGGATCGCCGCCAAGCACCGGACGACGGTGCACGCGGTCGCCAAGGCGAACAACATCGAGTCGCCCAACCTCGTGCTCGAAGGAGCCACGCTGCGCCTGCCCGGCTCGGTCACGCCCGGCCCCGCCGAGGAGCTGAGCCGCTCGACCGTGCGCGCCCACATCGACAAGTGGGCGAACCACTACGGCGTCCCCGTCAGCCTCGCCAGGGCGCTCGCCTGGCAGGAGTCCGGGTTCCAGACGAACGTGACGTCGTCCACCGGCGCTTGGGGGCCGATGCAGGTGATGCCCGCAACATGGAAGTTCGTCGAGACGTTCATCCTCGGCCGCAGGGTGGCGCGAACGGGCGAGGGCGGAATCGAGATCGGGATGACGCTCCTCGACCACCTGCTCAAGCGGTTCGACGGCAACCAGCGCCTGGCGCTCGGCGCCTGGTATCAGGGCGAGAAGGCCGTGCGCGAGCGGGGCCTCTACGACGAGACGAAGACGTTCGTCGCCAACGTGCTCGCGCTCACGGGTCGTCCCCTCTAGCGATGCCAGCGCGGCGACCGCGGCATACGCGCGCTGCCGCCTCGTCGACCTCGAGCGACCAGAGCGAGTCCGGCTGCCCGGGGTCGCCGAAGATCTCGACGTCCCAGGCTCCGCGCCAGCCCGCGTCCCGCAGCCGCCCATCAGCTCGGCGGCGCGACGCCGTCGCCGGGTAGGGCGCGGTCGCCGCGCCCGTCGGCGAACCACTCGGCGACGTGGACGCCCGTGATCCGGTCGACGTTGCTCGGCCAGATGGCGCTCGACGTCCGGCGAGTCGCCGAGATGCCAGAGGTCGACCATGATCCCGACATCGGGCAGGCCGGCCTCGTCGAGCAGGTCGAGGGTCTCGGGGATCGTCGTGATCAGCGTGAGCCCGTCGCGCTCGGAGGCATGGATCGGCTCGAGACCGAGCCGAACGCTCGCGTCGTCGGCGGCGGCGGCGATCCGGCGCAGGCCGTCGATCACGAGCTGCCGCGCCTCGTCCTCGTCCCGGTCGCCGGCCGGCCCGGTCAGGCAGAGCACGCAGTCGGGCTCGAGCGGCGCGAACCGGTGCATCGACGCGCAGAGCGAGCGGATGCGCTCCTCGACGTCCTGCGGGCCCTCGATCACCGCGTTCGGCAGGATCGACGGCACGGCCGGGACGCAGTTGGTCACCTGCAGGCCGCTCGCGCGCAGCGCCGCCAGGTCGTCCTCGTCGTCGCCGAGCTTCATCTCCCAGATCCCGATCCCGTCGAAGCCCGCCGCCGAATAGGCGCGGAGGTCGTCGCGGAAGCTCGCGGCGACGGTCGAGATCTCGCTCAGCGACAGCTTCACGGCACTCCCGGCACCTTCGCCAGCAGCCGGCGCGCAGCGGCGGCCGGGTCAGCTGCTTCGCTACGAGATACCCGGAGCCGGCGCCGAGGCCGGGGCCCGGGATGGGTGCTCGCGCCGATGTGGAAGAGGCGGTCGACCGGCGTCTCGTGTCCCGGCGAGGCGGGCGTCGGCCGGAAGAGCAGGTTCTGGTCGAGCGCGCACGAGCCGGCGTAGATGTCGCCGCCGACCCAGTTCGGGTTCGCCGCCTCCATGTCGGCGGGCGAGAGCACGACGCGGCCGATCGGTCGCGGAGTCGAGGTTCTCGATGTGCCGGCCGATCCGCGCCACGATCCGGTCGGCGTAGGCCTCGCGCAGCTCCTCCGTCCAGCTGCCGTCGCCGGTGTCGATCTCGCCCGCCGCGTCGCCCTTCGGCCGGGGAGGCAGCTCCTGGAGCTGCACCCAGAGCACCCAGGAGCCCTCGGGCGCCCGCGACGGGTCGAGCGCGAGCGGCTGCCCGAGCGCGATCGTCGCCTCGGCCGGGAGCAGGCCGCGGTCGGCCTCGTTGACCGCGCGCGAGACGCCGTCGAGCCCGGGAGTGAGGTGGAGCAGCGGCACCCGCGCGAGCCGCTCGTCGCCGCGCCAGCGCGGCCGCTCGTTCAGCGCGAGGTGGATCTGCATCTCGCCGCGCCCGTAGCGGAAGCGACTCGCGGCATCGCGCACGCGCGCCGGCGCGTCGCCCTCCGCGAGCAGGGGCCCGTAGAGCTGCGTCGGGCGTCACGCACGCGAGCACCGCGCGTGACGCGGGGATCGTCTCGCCGCCGGCGAGCCGGACTGCCGGTCGCGCGGCCGTCGGAGACGAGGATCCGCTCGACCTCGGCCTCGGTGCGCAGCTCGCCGCCCGCGTCCCGCACGATCGCCGCCAGCCCTTCGACGAGCTTGACGCCGCCGCCTCTCGGCACCGGCATCCCGCCGAGCTGGAGCGCGCAGGCGATCACCTGCGTCATGAACCCGGACGGCCTGGTCCGGGCCGAGCCCGGTGTGCAGCACCCACGGCGCGAGCAGCCCGTGGGCCTGCTCGCGCTCGAAGTCTCGGTCAGCCAGTCGCGCGCGGACAGCGAGCACGCTGGCCGGCGAACTCGACGAGGCCGCGGCGACCGAAGTGCCGAGTACGCCTGCCGCGCCGAGCGCGAGGCCCTGCCCCCGACCAGAGCTCGGTGCCGAGGACGCCGAAGGCGAGGTCGGCGCTGGCCATGAACTCGTCGAACTGGCGCTGCCACGCCGCGCCGAGCTCGGCGACGTTGGCGGCGCCGTAGGTCGAGAGGAACGCGCTCGAGCCGTCCGGGAAGGCGGGGCGGTCGGCAGATCGGTGTTCAGGTACTCGAGCCCGAGCCGGTCGAGGTCGTCCTTCAGCTCCGCGTACGCGGGCGAGCCGATCCAGAGCGGATGCCAGGAGGAGAAGACCTCGTGCGTGAAACCGGGCGCGATCAGGCCCTCGACCGTCTTGATCGCGCCGCCGAGCCAGTCGTTCCGCTCGAGCACGCAGACGCGCCAGCCCTCCTTCGCGAGCAGCGCCGCGCCGGCGAGCGAGTTGATGCCGCTGCCGACGAAGACCGCGTCGAACCCGTTCACGGCGCGACTCTAAGACGGAACGGCGATGCCGCGCACGGGCGCCAGACGCGGCGCTCCATCACGCTCACCGCTTCGGGGCTCGAGTCGATGAGGACGAAACGGCGGCCGAGCTTCGCCGCCGACGGCGCCGAGCGTGCCGCTGCCGGCGAAGAAGTCGAGGCACCAGTCGCCCGGCGCGAGTCGACGCGCTGCACGATCCGCCGCACGATGCCCGCGCGGCTTCTGGGTCGGGTAGCCGGTCTTCTCGCGCCGTTCGTGGGCACGATCGTGTGCCACCAGACGTCGGTCGGCAGCTTGCCCGCGCGCCGCCTTCTCCGGCCGTCACGAGGCCCGGGCGCCATGTACGGGCTCGCGGTCGACGTCGTCGGAGTCGAAGTGGTAGCGCGTCGGGTCCTTGACGTAGACGAGGATCGTGTCGTGCTTCGCCGGCCAGCGCGCTTCGGCGCGCGCGCCGTAGTCGTACGCCCAGATGATCTCGTTCAGGAAGCAGTCGCGGCCGAAGATCTCGTCGAGCAGGATCTTGCAGTAGTGCGCCTCGCGGTAGTCGAGGTGGAAGTAGAGCGTGCCCGTCGTCGTCGAGCAGCCGCTGGGCCTCGCTCGAGGCGCGGCTCGAGGAAGCGAGGTAGTCGTCGAAGACGTCGCGATAGGACGACTCCGCCGAGCAGCCGCGTCCGGTAACGCTCGCCCGCCGAACCCGACCCGGTCGCCGTCGGCGTCCGGCGACGGTCTCGAGCGTGCCGCGCTTCTGCGTCTTGCCGGTGTTGAAGGGCGGGTCGATGTAGATCGAGCTGGAAGCGACTCGTCGGCGAGCTCGCGGCAGGATCGGCAGGTTGTCGCCGAGGAGGATCTCGTCAGCTGACGGGCCGGCGCATCTCAGGGCCGACGATAGAGGGGCGGGCAGACGCCTACCTGCTTGACATGTCAGCGCGGTATCTGCGTTAGAATCACCCGCATGCTCCTGCGTGAGGTCGAGTACGCGCGGCCGTCGACGCGTGGACGAGGCGGTGCGGCTCCTGGCGCGAACGACGGCGCCCGCGCGCTCGCCGGCGGGCAGACGCTCGTGAACGTGATGAAGGCGCGCGCGGCGTCGCCCGACGTGCTCGTCGACCTGAAGCGGCTCGACGACCTGCGCGCGATCTCGGTCGCCGGCGACGGGCGCTCGAGCTCGGCGCGATGGCGACGCTACACGCAGATCATGGCGCTCGTCCGAGGTCGAGGTCGCGCGGCCGATCCTCGCCGAGGTCGCGGCCAGATCGCCGACGTCCAGGTGCGCAACCGCGGCACGATCGGCGGCAACGTCTGCTCGAACGACCCGACGAACCACCTGCCGCCGCTGCTCGTCGCGCTCGACGCGACGTTCACGATCCGCGGCGCGGGCGGCGAGCGGACGGTGTCCGCGGAGGAGTTCTTCCTCGGCGTCTACCTGACCGCGGTCGGGCGAGGGCGAGCTGCTGACGCGGTTCGGTTCCCGCGGCCGGCGGCGCCGGCGACGGGTTCGCCTCGGTGACGATCGGCGCGCGACGGCACCTGCATCGTCAACGCCGCCGCGAGCCTCGACGGCGGGACGCCGCGCGGTCGCGCTCGGCTGCGTCGCCGCGGTGCCCGCGTGCGTCGTCGAGCCGGCTCGGCAGCGACGACGCGGAGGCGTGCGCGCGGCCGTGCGGGCCGGCGCGGCGCTCGACCCGCCGTCCGACGTCCACGCCTCGGCCGACTACCGCCGCCACCTCGCCGAGGTGTGCGCGGTGCGCGCGGTCCGGCAGGCGGCGAGCGAGCGAGGCGTGAGCGTGGCCGAGCCGTCGACGAGCCGGCGCGATCTCCGTCGAGGTCAACGGCGAGCGCTACGAGCGCGAGGTCGACGCGCGCCGGCTGCTCGTCCACTTCCTCCGCGACGACCTCGACCTGACCGGCACGCACATCGGCTGCGACACCGGCAACTGCGGCGCCTGCACCGTGCATCGTCGACGGCGACGCCGTGAAGAGCTGCATGCTGCTCGCGGTCCAGGCGGACGGCGCGAGCGATCGAGACGGTCGAGGGCCTCGCCGAGGACGGCGAGCTGACGCCGCTGCAGCAGGCGTTCGCGACGCACCACGCGCTCCAGTGCGGCTACTGCACGCCCGGGATGCTGATGAGCGCGACGGCGCTGCTCGCGACAACCCGCGGCCGAGCGAGGAGGAGATCCGGAAGGCGATCCAGGGCAACATCTGCCGCTGCACCGGCTACTTGAACATCGTCGAGGCGGTCAAGGCCGCGTCCGGGCAGGAGGTGCGGCGCATGAGCGACGACCGTCGCGCCGACGAGCCGCTCGTCGTCGAGGAGCCGGCGAGCCGCAGCGCGGCTTCGTCGGGCCAGAGCGTCCCGCGCAAGGAGGACAAGCGGCTCGTCCAGGGCCAGGGCGTCTTCTTCGACGACGTCAAGCGCGCACGGCATGGGCTACGTCCACTTCGTCCGCTCGCCGTACGCGCACGCGAACGATCGTCGTCGATCGACGTCTCGACGGCGCTCGGAGCTCGACGGCGTCTACGGGACGCTGATCGGCGAGGAGGTCGCGGCCCTGACCGACCCGTTCTTCCAGATCTCGCCGCCGCCCGGCGCGCACGTCAAGGACTACGCGCTCGCGGTCGGGAAGGTGCGCTACGTCGGCGAGCCGGTCGCGGCCGTCGTCGCCGAGACGCGCGAGCTCGCGCGCGACGCGGCCGAGCTCGTCGAGGTCGAGTACGAGCCGCTGCCGGCGCTCGTCGACGCGCGCGAGCGCGCTCGAGACGGACGCGCCGCTCCTGCACGAGGAGGCGGGCGGCGAACGTGTCCTGGAGCGGGCGTCTTCGACTGGGGCGACTTCGACGCGGCGCTTCGCCGAGGCCGACCACGTCGTCCAGATCGAGCGAGCTCCACTTCGACCGCTTCTACTCGACGCCGCTCGAGTGCGCCGGCGCGCTCGTCGAGTACAACCGCGGCACCGGCCAGTGGACGATCCACTCGAACAACCAGATCCCCGGCTTCGCCGCGATCAGGATGGGCGCCGGCGCTGCGGACGGGGCTCGACAAGCTCCGCTTCGTCACGCAGGACATCGGCGGCGGCTTCGGCAACAAGATCACCTCGCACCCGCAGCTCGTCGCGCTCTGCCTGCTCGCGCGCAAGCTGAACCGGCCGATGCAGTGGACGGAGTGGCGCACCGACCAGCACCTGGCGAAGTCGCACGGGAACGAGCGCTGGTTCCAGGACATCGAGGTGCGCGGTCAAGGCGCGACGGGACGATGCTCGGCTTCCGCACGAAGGCGCTCGACGACTGCGGCGCCTTCCCCCGCTACGAGCCGCTCGGCTGCATCATCTGGGCGCAGGTGACGCCTGGCTGCTACCGCTGGCGGAACATCCGGGTCGACTTCACGCAGGTGTGCACGAACAAGTCGCCGGTGCTCGCCGAACCGCGGCTACTCGCGCATGCAGCACCTCTGGCTGACCGAGCGGATCATCGACATCGTCGCGCACGAGCTCGACCTCGACCCGGTCGAGGTCCGGAAGCGCAACTACGTCCGGGCCGAGGAGATGCCGTACGAGACGCCGAACGGCTGCGTCTACGACTCCGGCGACTACGCGCGCTGCCTCGACATCGCGCTCGAGCTGATCGGCTACGACTGGATCGAGGAGCGCCGCGCGCGACGCCGAGGCGCGCGGCAAGCTGCTCGGCATCGGGATCGGCTCGACGCTCGACTCCGGCACGAACAACTTCGGCCAGTCGCGCTGCTCAACCCGGAGCTCCAGTTCTCGGGCAACAACGAGGTCGCGACGGTCAAGCTCGACATCTTCGGCGAGGTCGTCGTCACGCTCGGCACGACGCCGCAGGGGCAGGGGCACGAGACGACGGCCTCGCAGGTGGTCGCCGACATCATCGGCGTGCACGCCCGACGACGTGCACGTCCGCGCCGGGCACGACACCTACTGGAACTCGCACGCCGGCTTCTCCGGCACGTACGCGAGCCAGTTCGCGGTCACGGGCCTCGGCGCGGTCAAGGGCGCCGCCGAGCTGCTCGCCGGCGAGATCAAGCGCTCGCGCGCGGTCCTCCTCGGCGTGCGGCGCCGAGAGCGATCGAGCTCGGGGACGGCTTCGCCCGGATCAAGGACGAACCCGGAGGCGGCGCTGCCGTTCATGGCCTCGGCGCGATCGTGAACGCGAACAACGCCGGTCCTGCCCGAGGACCTCGACGTGACGCTGAACCGCCGCTACGTCTACCGGCCGCCGTTCCAGGTGCCCGACAAGGAGAGAAGTACGGCAACCTGACGCTCACGTACGCGGCGCAGATCCACGCCTGCGTGGTCGAGGTCGACCGGGAGACGGGCGTCGTACGAGATCGTCGACTACGCCGCCGTCGACGACTGCGGCGTGCGGATCCACCCGCAGATCGTCGAGGGGCAGGTGCACGGCGCGACCGCGCACGCGATCGGCGCCGCGACGTACGAGAGCTTCGCCTACGACGAGGACGGGAACCTGCTGACCCCGAACTTCTACGACTACCACGTGCCGCACGCGCTCGACATGCCGCCGCTGAAGACGGGCTACGATCGAGTCGCCCTCGCCGTTCACGCCGCTCGGCGCGAAGGGGATGGGCGAGGGCGGCGGAGCGCGGCATCCACGCCGTCTGCGCCGCGATCCAGGACGCGCTCGCGGCCGGCGGGAAGCCGATCGTCTACGACAGCTGCAACCCGTCGCACCGGGTCTGGGCGCTGCTGCAGGATCCGGAGGAGACGCGCGCGCCGCGTCGAGGTGGAGCCGGCGTGAAGGTCGTGGGGACGAGAGCTCTT
Organism: uncultured Gaiellaceae bacterium; assembly: GCA_963794385.1. GTDB lineage: Bacteria > Actinomycetota > Thermoleophilia > Gaiellales > Gaiellaceae > Gaiellasilicea. The sequence continues at coordinate 15,083 of CAWCDT010000011.1, forward strand.
CGAGCGCCGCGCGAGGTCGTCTGGCGCGTGCTCAACGATCCGGCGCAGATGGCGAAGCTGATGCCGGGCGTCGAGAGCTTCGACGTGCACGACGACCGGCACTGGACCGCGAACGTGAAGATCCCGCTCGGGCTCGGCGGCCTCCGGATGAAGATCAACTTCGAGAAGCTCGCCGAGCGCGAGCCCGAGTACGCGGAGCTCGCCGCCAAGGGCGACGGCGTCGGCGCGATCATGAACATGGTCACCTCCTTCGACCTCAGCGAGGCCGGGGCGGGACGACGACGATGAACTGGTCGGCCGACGTCAAGATCGCCGGGCCCGTCGGCTCGATGGGCCAGCGCGTGCTCCAGCCGATCGTGAACCAGCAGGTCGGGAACGTGCTCAAGGCGCTCGAGGCGCAGGTCGAGCAGGCGAAGGCCTCAGACGCGCCGCGCGGGCAGTGCCGTCTTCCGGTGATGCTGTCTAGCCTCAGGGCTCGCGGCACCAAGCGAGAGGCCGCACGCTCGCGCGCAGGCCGGTGGCCTGCGAGGGCACGGCGTCTCGCGCCGCGTGATCGCGGGCCGGAGCGGCGTGTATCGCTGAAGGCACTAGTGCCGTCCGTTCCGGATCGGCGTCATGCAGCTCACGATGGAGCCGCTCGAGGAGATGCTCGCGTCGGCGCGCGTGATGGACGAGGCCGGGATGGACACGATCTGGCTGGCCGAGGCGTACCCGTGGTGGCGGAAGCACCAGATGGAGGCCCGCTCGTCGACGGTCGTCTCGGCGCTGATGGCGCGCGAGACGGAGCGGCTGACGATCGGCTGGGGGATCATCTCGCCGTTCACTCGCCATCCGGTGCAGGTCGCGATGGACGCCCGCGTCGTCCAGGAGGCGGCGGGGCCGGGGCGGTTCCTGCTCGGCTTCGGGACGTCGAAGATCTTCCTCAACAACGCGCAGATGCAGACGAACGAAGACGCTCGGGCCGATGCGCGACGCGGTCGAGATCGTCCGCGGCGTGCTCGGCGGCGAGGCGTTCGAGTACGAGGGCGACACATGGAGCGCGTCGGTTCCCGCGCTGTCGGAGGAGGCGCACACGCCGCGCGAGGTGCCGCCCGTCTACGTCGCCGCGACGGCGCCGAAGATGCAGGCGCTCGCGGGCGAGATCGCCGAGGGCTGCCTGACGCCGTCGATCACGACGCCCGCCTTCGTCCGCTACACGCGCGAGAACGTAGGCGCGACATCGACATCGGCTGCACCGTCGTCGCCTCGATCGACGAGGACCGCGACCGGGGCCGGGACGGCGCGCGCGAGATCGCCGGCATGTACCTCGCGAACAAGGTGCAGAACATCCAGGGCGCCGCCGACACGCTGCTCGACCTGGCCGGGCTCGAGCAGGACGAGATCCGCCCGATCGCGGACGCGATGGAGCAGGGCGGCCGGCTCGCCGCGAAGGCGAAGGTGACGGATGAGATCCTCGACAAGTGCAAGCCGATCGCCGGCACGCCGGCCGACTGCATCGCCGCGATCGAGGAGTACCGCGACGCCGGTTGCACGCATGTCATGCTCGAGCTGTGGGGCGACGAGCGGCACGACCAGATCCGCCTGTTCGGGGAGAAGGTGCTGCCGCACTTCCGCTGATGGCCGGTGCACTCGTGGCAGCGCGCGTCGGCGCGCGACTCGAGGGCGAGGTGTAGGTCGCGGCCCTGCGGGGCGCTCGAGCTCGCACGTGCGACGAGTCCGATCCGCCATCCGGCTCGCGTACGGGGCCGAATCGGATCTCGCCGGGGGAGCCTCGGGGTGGACACGTGAGCCAGCCCCGATCGACCGCGACCGGCTGGTCGCCGACGCGCTCGCCGCCGTCTCGATCCCCAGCCTGACCGGCTCCGAGGAGGCGATGGCCGCCTGGATGGCCGGGCAGTGCGAGGAGCTCGGGCTCGCCGTCCAGTGGCAGCAGGTCGAGGACGAACGGGCGAACGTGCTCGCGACGCGGGCGGGCACCGGCGGCGGGCCGACGCTGATGTTCAACGGCCACCTGGACACCTCGTACTCGGGCCGGGAGGCCTGGCTCGCCGGGATCCCCGGCTTCCAGCCGCGCGGGTTCGAGCGGGAGGGCCGGATCTACGGGCTCGGGATCTCGAACATGAAAGGGGCGCTCGTCGCGTACCTGGCAGCTCTGCGCGCGCTCGCAGACACGCCGCTCCGGGGCGACGTCCTGATCGCCGCCGTCGCGGGTGAGATCGAGAAGACGCAGCAGGGGGAGGCGCAGGGCGCGGAGTACCGCGGCTACGCGACCGGCTCCCGCCATCTCGTCGGTCACGGCGGCGCCGCGGACATGTGCATCCTCGGCGAGCCGACCGAGCAGAAGCTCGTGCTCGGCGCACTTCGGCACGCTCTGGCTCCGGCTCTCGACCTCGGGGCCGTTCGTCCACACGGCGTTCTCGTCGGGGCGGCTCGAGGAGAACTCGATCGTGCGCATGCGCGACGTGCTCGACCGCGTGCTCGAGTGGCTCCCGCCTGGGAGGAGGAGATGAGCTACGGCGACGTGCGCGGCGTCGCGAACGTCGGCGCGATCCAGGGCGGCTTCGGCTGGCGCGCCTCGCGGACGCCGCACCGGACCGATCTCTTCCTCGACCTGCGGGTGCCGCCGGACGTCGAGATGGCGGCCGCACGCAGGCGTGCTCTGGAGTTCGCGCGCGGCCTGGAGGGGGTCGAGGCAGAGGTGTACGTGACCGCGCCTGGTGCGCAGCTGGAGGAGTCGCACCCGCTCGTCGGCGCCCTCGAGGACGCGCACGAGGAGGTCTTCGGCTCGCCGCCCGAGCGCGACGTGACGCGCTGGTTCTCGGACGCGTCCGTGCTCTCGCGCTACGGGATCGCGACGGTCAACTACGGCACCTCATCCGGGCTCCCGATCCGGAGTACGGCGAGAATCTCGAGATCGACGGACTGGTCAAGATCGCCGAGGTCTACGCCCGCGCGGCGAGAGATCTGCGGCTGAGATGAGCGACATCTGGACGATCGAACGGCATCTCGAGGCGGGCAGCGACCACGGACGCGCGCTCTTCCACCGCTTCGTCGACATCGTCGCGGCGTGCGGCGACTACACGACATCGGTCGCGAAAACGACGATCACCTTCAAGGGCCGCGTCGCGGCTTCGCGGGCGCGCGCCCGAACGGCGACCGGCTGCTCGGCTACTTCGACGTCACGTACCGCGTCGACGACCCGCGCATTCGGAGCGTCGCGCCGTACCAGAAGGATCTGTTCGTTCATCACTTCCGCGTGGGCTCGCCGGAGCAGCTCGACGATCAGTTCGCTCGCTGGATCGCCGACGCGTACGAGCAGGTCGGATGCGGCAACAGGTTGCGGACCGATGAAGCTCGTCACCTACGACGACGGCAAGGTCGGCCACGTCGACGGCGAGGAGATCGCGCGGCTCGACGTGGCGACGATGCGCGAGTGGTTCGAGCGCGGCGGCGCCGACGAGACCGGCGAGCGCGTGCCGCTGGCGGAGGCGCGGCTGCGGGCGCCGATCGTGCCGAAGAAGTTCTTCCACACCGCCGGCAACTTCCGCGAGCACGAGGAGGAGTCGAAGGTCGTCGACTGGTCGCACGAGATCGCGCCCTGGATCGTCTTCTTCCAGAACGTCGACGCGATCGTCGGGCCGGACGAGCCTGTCGTCTACCCCGAGCACCTGACCGAGGAGCTGGACTACGAGCTCGAGCTCGCGGTCGTCCTGAAGAAGGCCGGGCAAGTGGTTTCCGCCCGAGGAGGCGATGGACTACGTCGGCGGCTACGTGATCTTCAACGACATCACCGCGCGCGACATCCAGCGGCGTGAGATGCGCTCCGGCGTCTTCAGCTTCTGCAAGGCGATCGACACCTTCTGCCCGCTCGGGCCGTGGATCGTCACCCCCGACGAGATCCCCGACCCGCACGACCTCGCGATGGAGCTGCGCGTGAACGGCGAGTCGCGGCAGACGTCGCACTCGGGGAACATGAGCGTGACGATCCCGGAGATCCTCTCCCACTACTCGGCGCTCGGCTACTCGGCAGGCGACGTGCTCTCGACCGGGACGGTGAGCGGCGTGGCCGGCTTCTCGGAGGACGCGGCGTCGCTCTACCTGCGGCCGGGCGACGTGATCGAGGCAGAGATCGAGCGGATCGGCGTGCTCCGCAACCCCGTGGTCGGCTGGGAGGAGGCGCACGGCGAGCCTGCCCCGCCGCGCGTGCGCTGGTGAACGCGTTCCGAGGCGTTCCCGATCATGAACGTCGACGACGTCGAGGCGGCGATCGCCTTCTACGCCGATGCGTTCGGCTTCGAGGAGACGTTCCGGTTCGAGGAGGAGGGGAGGCCGACATTCGCGTTCCTCGCGCTCGAGCCGCTCGGGATCGGCGTGGCGCGACGGTCAGAGGGGGAGACGCGCGACTTCGCCTTGTGGATCTACGCCGACGACGTCGACGACGCCGCGGTTCGGCTGCGCGCCGCGGGCGCCGAGGAGGTGCTGCGCCACCGACCAGCCGTGGGGCGAGCGGCTGTGCACGTTCGTCGACCCCAACGGCCACCTCGTGCACGTGGGCTCCAAGGCATGAGCTGGCCGCGGGACGATGCGAAGCTCGAGCGCGTGCGCACGCTAATGGCTGAGCAGGAGCTGGACGCACTCGTCGTGCGCGCTCCCGACAACGTCCTCTACCTGACGAACTTCTGGGGGATGAAGGGCTACGACGCCGTCGTCTTCCCGCGCGAGGGCGAGGCGGTGCTGATCTGCCTCGAGGCCTCGGAAGCAGACGCAGAGCGCATGAGCTGGACGAGCGACGTGCGGCTCTTCCACGGCTATGACGAGAGCGACCCGCGCCCGCCGGGCCTGCGTGCGCTCGACCTGGCACGACAGATCGCCTCCGACTTCGACCGCGTCGGGATCGAGCTCAGCCTGGGCACGCAGGCCGCTGACCGGATGGTCGGCGAGCCGACGACGTTTCCGAAGGCGTGGTTCGACGCGTTCCGCAAGGCGAAGGACGCGACGCCGCTCCTCGCCGCCGCCCGCGCGGTCAAGACCGAGCAGGAGATCGAGCGGATGCGGCTCGCGAACGAGATCGCGGCGCGGGCGCTCGAGCACACCGCGGCGCACCTGCACCCGCGCATGACCGAGAGCGAGGCCGCGGCGCTCTGGCAGAGCTGGGTGCACGGGCACGGCACCGGCCTGCACGGCAAGGTCGAGCTCGCGCTCGGGTTCTCGCTCGTCTGGTCCGGGCCGGGAATCCGCACCTTCACCGCGACCGGCAACCGGCCGATCCGCGAGCACGAGCCGACCCTGTTCGAGATCTGGGTCTGCGCCGACGGCTACTGGTGCGACCACACGAAGAACCTCGTCCCGGGCGATCTGACGCCGCGCTACCGCGAGCTCGAGGAGCAGCTGCTCGGCGTCTACCGGGCCGCGATCGACCACTGCCGGCCGGGTGCGAGCCTGCCCGAGCTCGACCGGCTGATCCGGGACGGCCTCGCCGAGCTGGGCTACCCGGGCCAGCCGAGCCACCCGGTCTGCCACGGTGTCGGCGCCCGCGCGCACGAGCCGCCGTACGCGCACCAGGCCGGAACAGGCACGATCGAGGCCGGAATGGTGCTGGCGATCGAGCCGGGCGTCTACTGGCCGGAAGGAGGCGGGTTGCGCGTCGAGGACAACTTCCTGATCACCGACGACGGCCCGGAGCGGCTCTGCCGCTTCCCCGACGGGATCGTCCGCGCCTCATGACCCTCGACCGCGACAAGCTCTGGACGGGTGAGCTGAACCGGCGCGCGCTCGAGCCGCAGACGCACGACACGATCGGGCTCTACGACACGACGCTCCGCGACGGCGAGCAGACGGTCGGCGTCGTCCTCTCGCCGGAGGACAAGCTCGCGATCGCGCGCGCCCTCGATGAGGCGGGCGTCGATCGGATCGAGGCCGGCTTCCCACGCGTGTCGGAGGAGGACGCCGAGGCGATCAGGATGATCGCGGACGCGGGCCTCCGCGCCGAGGTGTGGGGCTTCGCCCGCGCCGTGCAGGCCGACGTGGAGCTGCTCGCCGAGCTGGGCGTGCGCGCGGCCGTCGTCGAGAGCCCTATCTCCGACGCCAAGCTGGCCGCGCTCGGCGTCTCGCACGACGAGATGCTCGGGCGGATCCGGAAGGCGGTCTCGTTCGCGGCGGGCGAGGGGATCACCGTCGCCTTCTTCGGCGTCGACGGCTCACGCGCCGAGCTCGACTTCTTCCACCGCGCCTACGACGCCGCCGTCGAGGCCGGAGCGCAGGAGGCGGTCGTGGTCGACACGATCGGGGTCGCGACGCCCGAAGGGGCGGCGTACCTCGTCGGCCAGGCGGTCGACTGGCTCGACGTGCCGGTGCACTGGCACGGCCACGACGACTTCGGCCTCGCCACGGCCGCCGCGGTCGCGGCCGTCCAGGCGGGTGCGACGTGGGTGCACGGAACCGTGAACGGCATGGGAGAGCGGGCCGGCAACGCGAACCTGCTCGAGGTCGCGCTGGCGCTCGAGGGGCTGTACGGGATCCCGACGCGGCTCGACCTCTCGCAGGCCCGCGCGCTCGCCGCGCTCGTGCGCGAGCGCTCCGGGTACGAGCTCGCGCCGTGGACGCCGCTCACCGGCGAGAACCTCTTCACGCGCGAGAGCGGGGCGGTGGCGAGCCAGTTCCACGATCCACCCGCGATCGAGCCGTACGCTGCGGACCTGGTCGGTGCCGAGCGCGGGATCGTGCTCGGCAAGAAGAGCGGCCTCGACTCGATCCGGCTCAAGGCCGAAGAACTGGGCCTCGAGCTCCCCGCGGAACGCCACGCAGAGGTGCTCGCGGCGGTCAAGTCGCTCGCGACGAAGAAAGGGCGGCTCGCTCACCGACGCGGAGTTCCGTCGACTCGCCCGGAATTGACTGACATGTCACCGGCGCGGGATACTGCCGCAGGCGGTGATCAAGCGAATTGGCGTCGTCGGGGCCGGTGTGATCGGCAGCCTGTACGCGGCTCACCTGAGCCGGGTAGCGGACGTCTGGGTATTGACGCGACGGCCTGAGCACGCCCGCGCGCTTACAGCCGAAGGCCTCACCGTCTCCGGCCGGGCCGACTTCACAGGCGCCGTGCACGCGACCGACGACCCGGCGGCGCTCCCGGAGCTCGACGTCGCGATCGTGGCGACGAAGGGAAACGAGCTCGACGCGGCGGCGCGCTCGCTCGAAGGACGGCTCGAGGGGGCGATCGTCGTCACGGTCCAGAACGGGCTCGGCGCCGAGCAGGTCGTGCGCCGCCACGGCGACTGGCCGCTCGTCTCCGGCGTGACGTTCATGAGCGGCACCCGCCACGACGACACGCACGTCGAGTACATCCTCGACACGGAGACGTGGCTCGGGCCGTACAACGGGATCCCGTACGAGCAGGTCGAGGAGCTCGTCGGGCTGATCGAGCGTTCCGGCCTGAAGGCGCGCGCGTTCCCGGACCTGCGGCCCGCGCAGTGGTCGAAGCTGATCTTCAACGCGACCGTGAACGCCGTCGCGGCGCTCACGGGCCTGCCGCACGACCCGCACTTCGCGGCGGAGGAGCGCCCGTCCGACCTCGGCCACCTCGTGCACGCCTTGATCGACGAGGGCAAGGCGGTCGCGGCGGCGGCGGGGATCGAGCTGCACGAGGACCCGTGGGAGATGAACGTGCTCGCGACGCAGCGGGGGAGCGCGCACTACCCGTCCATGCTCGAGGACGTCGAGGCTCGCCGCCCGACCGAGATCGAGCTGATCACCGGCTCGCTCGTGCGCGAGGCGGAGCGGCTCGGCGTGCCCGTGCCGCTGCACACGGCGCTGTACCGCCTGATCAAGGCGAAGGAAGACTCGTGGCTTCTGAACCGGGAATCCGAAGGGAGGACAGGAATGACGGCAAGAACGCGGTGGAGCGTCCTCGGGGCGCTGCTCGCGCTGTCTGCGGTCGTCGTCGCGACGGTGGGCACAGGGCTCGGCGGCTCGCAGACGAACGCGGCGGCGCCGATCGTGATCGGCTGGGCGTACGACAGCAAGGGGAACATGGCTCCGTTCGACGGGCCCGCGCTCGCGGCGGCGAAGGTCCGCGTCAACCAGGTGAACGCGAGGGGCGGCGTCAACGGACGCCCGCTGCGGATCGAGACCTGCGACACGAACAACAACAATCCGGCCAAGGCGAAGTCGTGTGCGGCGCAACTGCTCGGCAAGGGCGCCCACGTCATGTTCGTGACCTGCGACGTCGACTTCGCGACTCCGGTCGTGCAGGAGTCGTTGAAGGCCGGCAAGCTGACAGTCGCGCCCTGCATCGGCACGGACCAGATGGGCCCGAAGCGGTTCGGATCGGCCGGCAAGCTCGCGTTCAGCTTCGGCAACGTCGCCCAGGACGAGGGCTCGGCGATGGCCGAGTACGCGTACCGGAGGGGCTGGCGGACGGCGAACCTCGCCACCAACACTCTGCTCGTCTACTTCAAGAACGTCGTGCAGGCGTTCGAGAAGCGGTTCACGCAGCTCGGCGGCAGGATCGCCGGCCGCGAGAGCTACGCGACCGGAGCAAACAACGTCAACGCGGCGGTCAGCCGCCTCAACGCCCGCGAGGCCGACGTGATCGTCACCTCGACGGCGTTCGGCGAGCTGCCGGCGCTCGTCAAGGGGATCCGCTCGCTCGGCAACAAGACGCCGATCCTCAACTCGTGGGCTGGTGACGGCACCTACTGGGTGGCCGGGAACCCGCAGGTCACCGACTACTACGCCGTCACCTTCGCCTCGGCGTTCGGCGACGACCCGATCCCCGCGGTGCGGACGCTCGCGAAGCAGCTGAAGGCGTTCACGGGCGGCTTCGTGACCGGCTCGGCGGCGATCGACGGCGTCGTGACCGCGATTCGGCGGTCGGGTGGCTCGACGACCGGCTCCAGGCTGGCGGCGACGATGGAGAAGTTCAGGAAGGTGCCGACCCTGTCCGGGCTCGTCAGCTTCTCGCCGCAGTTCCACACCGTCTTCGGGCGGCAGTACCGCGTGATCAAGATCCACAACAACAAGGCGAGCTACGTCGGCGCCGTGACCGCCAAGGTCGTCCCGAAGATCTAGGGATTGACCGCGGCGCGGGAGACAGACGACCGCGGGAGGCCCGGGGCGACGCTCCGGGCCTCCTCCGTGTCCCGGTCGTTCAGCGGCGTGCGGGCGCTCGACGGCGTCACGCTCGAGCTGCACCGGCACGAGGTGGTCGGCCTGATCGGCCCGAACGGGGCGGGCAAGTCGACGCTCGTGAACGTGCTGTCCGGGTTCGACGTGCCCACCTCGGGGAGCGTGGAGCTGGGCGAGCGGGACGTGACCGGGTGGAGCCCGCATCGCCGCGGCAGGTCCGGGATCGCGAGGACCTTCCAGCACAGCCGCTCCTTCCGCGGGCTGTCCGTGCGCGAGAACGTCGAGATCTCCGCGCTCGGGGTCGGCGCCGGGCCGAGGGCGGCGCGTGAGCGGGCGAACGAGCTCCTCGAGCTGCTCGCGCTCGAGCCCTACGCCGACGCGCCCGCGGCGACGCTCGCCCACGGCGACGAGCGGCGGCTCGGCGTCGCACGGGCGCTCGCGACCGAGCCGACGTTCGTCCTCCTTGACGAGCCGGCGGCAGGGCTCCCCGAGGCGGAAGTGCCGGAGTTCGCAGGCGTCGTGCGCTCCGTCCGCTCGGACCACGACGTCGGCGTGCTCCTGATCGACCACAACATGGCGCTCGTGATGGCGGTCTGCGACCGGATCCAGGTGCTCGACCAGGGGCGCACGCTCGCGCAGGGCACGCCCGCCGAGATCCGCGGCAACCTCGACGTCGCCGCCGCCTACCTCGGCGAGAGCGCGGTCGCCGAGTGACGGCACTGCTCGAGCTCGCCGGGCTCCAGGTCTCCTACGGGTCGGTGCCGGCTGTCCGCGGGGTCGACCTCGAGGTCGGGCGCGGCGAGCTCGTCGGCCTGATCGGCCCGAACGGCGCCGGCAAGTCGACGACGCTGCACGCGATCATGGGCCTCGTCCGGCCGGCGGCCGGGGAGGTGCGCCTGGCGGGTGCGTCGCTGCGCGGCCTCGCACCCGAGGCGATCGCGCGCTCCGGGATCGCGCTCGTGCCGGAGGGCCGGCGGATCTTCGCCGAGCTCACGGTCGAGGAGAACCTCAGGCTCGGCCTCGCGGCGCGGCGCGGGAACGGCGGCGATCCGCTGGAGAGGGCTTACAAGCTCTTCCCGATTCTCGCCGAGTTCCGCCGCCGTCCGGCGGGCGCCCTCTCCGGAGGCCAGCAGCAGCAGCTCGCGATCGGGCGAGCGCTCGTGGCCGACCCGGACGTGCTCCTGCTCGACGAGCCCTCGCTCGGCCTCGCGCCGACGACGGTCGACGCGGTCTTCGCCGCCCTCGCGGCGATCCGCGACCGCGGCGTCGCGGTCCTGCTCGTCGAGCAGCGCGCGCAGCGGACGGTCGCGCTCGCCGACCGGACGCACGTGCTCGCGAACGGCGAGCTGCGGATGACGCTCACCCCGGCCGATGCGGACGACACCGACAAGATGATTCAGGCGTACCTCGCATGATCCTGGCCGCGGTAGACGCCCAGACGCTCGTCGACGCAGTCGGCCTCGGGGCCGTCTACGCGCTCATGGCCGTCGGGATCGGGCTCGTCTTCGGAATGCTCCGCCTCGTCAACTTCGCCTACGGACAGCTGATCATGGCCGGGGCCTACACGCTTGCATTCACCTCGGGCTGGCCCGTCGCGGGGAGCGTGCTTGCCTGCTTCGCGGTGGTGATCGCGCTCTCGTTCGCGATGGAAGGCGCCGTCTTCCGGCCGCTCCGGACCCAGTCGCCGGCCGTGATGCTCGTGACGACCTTCGCGGTCGCGTTCCTGCTCCAGGCAATCGCGCTGATCCTCGACATCCGCGACGGCACGATCGGCGAGCCGGCCGTCTCGGTCGCGTCGCTGAACCAGGTCGTGACGATCGGCGGCGTCGACGTCCGCAAGGTGACAATCCTTGCCGTCGGGGTCGCGATCGTGTCGCTCGCGCTGCTCGCGCTGCTGCTCGGGCGGACGACGATCGGGCTGCAGATGCGGGCCGCCGCCACCGACTTCCGCACGGCTCGGCTGCTAGGGGTCAAGGCCGACCGCGTCATCGGCGCCGCCGTCCTGCTCTCCGGGGTCCTCGCCGCAACCGTGGCGGTGATCCTGACCGTCCAGTTCCCGCTCGTCTCGCCCGACTTCGCGCTGAAGGAGACGATCGTCGTGCTCGTCGGAGTCGTTGTCGGAGGGATCGACCGGCTCTGGACAGCGACGCTCGGCGGCTTCACGATCGGCTTCGCCACCGGCGTGATCAACGGCGCGCTGCCGACCGACAAGACCGTCTTCCTGCCCTCGGCCGTGTTCGCGCTCGTGATCCTCGTCCTGCTCCTGCGCCCGGCCGGGCTCTTCGCGCGCGGCCAGTCCGCGCTGGTTGAGCGCGTATGAGACGCCGTCGACAGGTGGGTGACGCTGCTCGGGCCTGCGCTCCTCGTGGTGCTCGTCGGCATCGGCGCGACGTTCGTCTCGCGTTCGAACGAGATCCACTTCCTCAACGCACTCGTCGCCGTGTCGATCGTGGTCGCGATCTACGTCTTCGTCGGCAGCTCCGGCGTGATCTCGTTCGGGCAGATCAGCTTCGTCGCCGTCGGGGCGTTCGCCGCCGGTGTGCTGACCGTCCCGCTCGAGTCGAAGACCGGCGTTCTGCCCGACCTCTTTCCGATCCTGCGCGACCACACGATCGGCAACGTCGCCTCGCTCCTGCTCGCGGCGGCGGTTGGAGGGGCGTTCGCCTTCCTCGTCGGCATGCCTCTGATGCGCCTGTCCGGCCTCGCGGCCGGGATCGCCACCTTCGCGGTGCTCGAGATCACGCACAACCTCCTGCGCGAGTGGATCAAGATCGGTCCGGGCGCGACGACCCTGTCGCTCGTGCCGGAGACGACAGGCCCGCTTCAGGCGACCGTCGGCGCACTGATCGTGATCGGCGCCGCGTGGCTTTACCAGCTGAGCCCGCTCGGCCGGAAGGCGCGTGCGACCCGTGAGGACGCGGCCGCCGCGCAGGCGGTCGGGATCAGCGTGCACCGGCAGCGGCTCTGGGCGTTCACGCTCTCAGGCGCGCTCTGCGGGTTCGCCGGCGGCCTGCTGGTGCACATGCTCGGCTCGATCACGACCGAGCAGGTCTATCTCGAGCTCACCTTCATCACGCTCGCGATGCTGGTGGTCGGCGGAGTGACGAGCCTCTGGGGCGCGGTCGTCGGCGCGCTCGCGGTCAGCGGGCTCGACTCGCTGCTCGGCAACGCCGAGGACGGGATCGGGATCGGCTTCAGGCTCGACCTGCCCGAAGGGTCGCGGCTGGTCATACTCGGCGCGCTGATGGCGCTGATGCTGATCCTGCGCCCGTCCGGGATCACCGGCGGCCGCGAGCTGCGTCTTCCCAGGAGGCGCGCTGCATGATCGTTTGCGTCGTCGGGTGTGGGGCGGTGGGCTCGCTGTTCGCGGCGAACCTGGCTTCTCTGGACGACGTCGAGGTCTGGGCCTACGACCTCGCGCAGGCGCACGTCGACGCGATCAACGAGCACGGCCTGCGCCTCACGGGTGCGGGCGAGGTGCATGCGGACCGGCATCCGAGCGACGACCGACGCGGCGGCGCTTCCCGCCTGCGACTTCGGGATCGTCGCGACCAAGGCGATGCACACCGAGGCGGCGATCGCCGCCACTGCGCACGCGTTCCGGGACGGCGCCGTCGCCTCCGTCCAGAACGGTGTCGGCAACGAGGAGGCGATCGCGCCACACGTCGCCCGCGTGATCCGCGGGACGACCTTTCCTGCGGGAAAGATCCTCGAGCCGGGCGTCGTGCAATGGGACGTCAAGGGGGACACGACTTTCGGCCCCTTCGAGCCGAGCCCCGCGCGCCCTGAGGAGATCGAGCGGCTCGCCGACGCCTGCACTCGCGGCGGGATGCCCGCCGCGGCCCTCGACGACGCGCGCGGCGCCCAGTGGCGCAAGGTGATCTTCAACGCGGCGACGAACCCGATCGGCGCGCTCACCGGGCTGACGCACGGCCGCGTCTGCGAGCGGCCGGACCTGCGCCGGCTCGTCAGCGGCCTCGTCGACGAGGGCAAGGCCGTCGCCGCCGCGCAGGGGATCGAGCTCGACGCCGACCCCGAGGCGCTGATCGACCACGCGGCGAAGCCCGAGGTCGCCTACGGGCACAAGGCGAGCATGCTCCAGGACGTCGAGGCGAGCCGCCCGACCGAGGTCGACTGGCTGAACGGTGGCATCGTCCGCTTCGGGCGCGAGCACGGCGTCCCGACGCCGCTCAACGAGGCCGTCGTGGCCCTGATCAAAGGAGTCGAAGCCGCATGGACGCAGAGCTAGAGCGCAGGTATCGCAACGTCCGCGCGGCGATGGCCGAGCACGAGCTCGACGCGCTGATCGTCTCGGGCAGCGAGTACAGCGGCTTCGAGGGGTCGGTGACGTACCTCTCGGGCTTCCAGATCGTGCACCGCTACGCGTACGTCGTCATTCCGGCCGACGCGGAGCCGCAGATCGTCTTCCCGACCGAAGCCCGCTACGTCGGCGAGCACGGCACCGCGCAGCTCGAGCAGGTCTTCCACGACCGGCCGGGCGAGCACATCGCGCAGACAGCGCGCGACCGCGGCTGGCGACGGCTCGGTGTCTACGGGCTCGACTACATCATGGCCGTGCGCGACTACCGCGCCCTGGAGGGCCTCGACCTCGTGCCGTTCGACGCCGAGTTCGACCTCGCGCGCGCGGTCAAGAGCGACGCGGAGCTCGAGTCCGTGCGCGAGAGCGTCCGGATCAACGAGGACGGCTTCGAGGCGTTCCTCGCCGCGTACGCGCCGGGGCGTACGGCGGCCGAGGCGATGGCACCGGCCGAGCAGCTGTTCGTCGAGCGCGGCTGCGGCCGGCTGACGATGAACATGGTCCTGATCGGCCCGGAGTTCGGGATCGCGAAGCGCGAGACGGTGCTCGGCGACTTCGTCCTCCCGTCACTCGAGGTCGCCGGGCCGGGGATGCACTGGGTCGAGGTCTCGCGCGCGATCGGCGCCGTGCCGCCGGAGGTGGAGCCGATGGTCGAGGCGTACCGCGAGTACCACGACGCTGCGCGGACGGCGATGCGCGACGGCGCGACCGCCCACGACGTCCACCGCGCCGTCTCGAACGGGTTCACAGAGCGCGGCTACCACCTCGGCCACGTCACCGGCCACTCGATCGGGATGACGATGATCGAGCATCCGCGCGTCGGCGAGGGGATGGAGACGGTGCTGCGCTCCGGGATGGTGCTCTCGATGCATCCGCACGCGATCGCTGCGGACGGGAAGGCGTGCCTCTACATGCAGGACACGTGGCTCGTCGGCGACGAGGGCGGCGAGCCGCTCTCGCGCCTGCCGATGCAGGTATTCGAGCCGAGCTGACTAGCGCCGCGCGACCCGCTCGCAGCCGCGCGCCACGAGATCCGAACGGTCGGCGACGACGCGGTCCCGGCCGGGACCGCACCTCACCGTGTCTCGGGTCCGGTCGCGAGCGCGGATCACGTCGTTGCCGCGCCCGGCGTCGAGCACGTCGCGGCCGGGCCCTCCGTCGAGCGTGTCGGCCCCTCGCCCACCCAGCAGCGTGTCCACGCCGCCGAGCCCGAGCAGGCGGTCGTTTCCTCCGAGGCCCGTCAGGCGGTCGGGGTACGGCGTGCCCCGCAGGACGTCCGCCCGCGCGGTTCCGGTGAGCTTGACGCCCTTCTTCGGCGGCGGTCCTTCGTCTGTGTCCGGCCCGACGGTGACCCGCGCAGTCGCCGTGTTGTTCGACGGCACGGGATCCGACGGCTGGACGGTTGCGCCGGCGGTGTTCACGACTTCCCCGGCTGCCGTCAGGCGGACGACGACTTCGACGGTGCCGACGATGGCGCCCGACAGGAAGTCGAGATCGCACGTGATCGTCGCCGAGCCCGAGCAGCCGGGCCCTCTGTTGGCTCGAGCCGAGACGAGCTGGACGTTCGCGGGCAGCGTGTCGGTCACGACCACCTTGGAGGCGGACTCCGAGTTCTTGATGCGGGCGTCGATGCGGAACATGACCGTCTCGCCGACCACGGCGGTCGCACGATCGGCGACCTTCGTGACCTCGACGTCAGGCGAGCCGCCGCCCCCGCCCCGCCACCGCCGCCACCACCGCCGCCCCCGCCGCCGGAGGTCGGCTTCTTCTTGAAGATCGCCTGGACCTTCGGGTACTTCCCGACGGTGAACGTGCAGGGCGACTGGCTGCCACAGGGAGGACCCGACCATCGGTCGAAGTCCGAGTCCGCATCCGCAGTGGCCGTCAGCCGGACGCGTGTCTGGTACTGAACGCCCTTCTCGTCGCAATCCGTCCCACACGCGATGCTCCAATCCGGATCCTCCGGCCCCGCGGAGTGTCCGTTGCCTCGCACGGTTCCCTGCCCGTCTCCGGCGCGACCGACGATGAGCGTCGACGTGAAGTTGAACGGCGGTGTCAGGATCGGGGCTCGGGCCATCGAAGCCCAGGATCACGAAGTTCCTGACGTTGGCCATCTCGACGACGCACCGGCCATTCGCCAGGTCGCTGTCGTACGGGTCGCAGCCGAACCCCCAGTCGGCAGGCGGGGGATCGGCTGGGCTCTGACGGTCTGACGCGTTGCGTTGGCGAACAGCCCCATGCACTTGCCGGTGTTGGGCGGACACGTCCACGTCGGCGCCGATGCGCCGTCCACGGACACCGTGCCGACACCGGACATGATCACCTCGAGCCAGACCGGGGAGAACTGCGCGACGATCCATTCCTCGTCGCCGGCCGTCGTGATCTTGCACGACGTGTCGGTGCCGCATTCCGGCCGGCTCCAACCGTCGAACTGCGACTTGATCGACGGATCGAGTCCGGGTCGCCCGGCTCAGGGGGCGTGATCGGAGCCGGCGTCGCGGTGAATGTGAGCTCGGTTCCGATCGGCACAGAGAGGGCCGCCGCCTGTCCGCCCGGCCCGACAGGGCATCCCTCCCCGGCGAACTGCGCGTTCGTGCACGTGTACTGAACACCGTCGAACGTCACGGTGATGGTGCCGTAGCCGCTCAAGGCGAAACGAATGTCACTCTTGCCCGGCTCGGCGGCCCTCAGTGGCGCGCTGCCCGCAACGAGGAACGACCCGACTACGACACTCACGGCGAGCAACAGCGGACGCCGCGCGATCGCCGCCCGCAGAGAAGCCACACTTCGCCGCGTGGAGCCTTTCATCCCGTCCCTCACAGTTCGCCTGCTCGCACCGATGATCGTCCATCACGCAGGCGATTGCAACAGCTGGAACAATCCGGCCTCGGTGCTAGCCGGCGCCGCGAACGCGCCGGCTGCGCGCCAGGCGCACGAGATCGTCGAGAGGGACGCAGGTCTCGCAGCGGAAGAGCCGGGCGCGCCCGTCTGCGGCGAGCGTCAGGACGAGGCGCTCGTCGAGGTCGAACGACGCGCCGCGGACCTCGGCCGGATGTCGGAACTGGGCGATGTCCTGTCCCGTCATCGCATCCCAGACGCGCGCCGTGCCGTCCAGACTGGCCGTCGCGACCCAACGACCGGAAGCGCTGAAGGTCGCGTCGGCGAGCTCGGTTCCGTGGCCGCGGAATGACACGAGCTCGCGTCCGGTACGCGCGTCCCAGATCTTCGCCGTCTTGTCGGCGCTTGCCGTGAGGACGCTGCCGTCCGTCTGCGCTGAACGATGCAGTGACGACCGCACCCTTGTGCCGGAGCCGTTGCTGCTCGCGCCCGCTGTCGACGTTCCAGACCCGCGCCGTCCCGTCGTCTCCGGCGGTGACGAGCAGCGAGCCGTCGGGGCTGAGCCCGACCAACGCCATCGGCCCGGAGGCCGAGAAGGACGAGACCGGCCGGTTCGTTGCTGCATCCAGCACAGCGACGTCACCGTCCTGCGTCCAGATCGCCAGGCGTGCTCCGTCGGCGCTGAACACCGCCCCGTGCGCGATCCAGTCGACTCCCCAGCCGGCGATCGGCCCGGGGCGGCGCGTCTGGTCCCAAATCGTCACCCGGCTCCCCGGGTCGGCGGCCTCGTCGTTCACGCTCACCGCCGCGATCCGGGTCCCGTCGGGGCTCGGCAGCGCTGTGACCAGCTCTCCCGTCTGCTTTCGCGTGAGTCGAAGCCCTCCCGTGGCGGCGTCCCAGACCCGCACGTCGCCGTCGGCGTCGGCAGTGATCACCTTGCGGCCCTGGCCGTCGAACGCAGCGCTGACGACCCGGACGCCGCGGTTACGGAGCGTCGAGACGACCGCGCCGGTGCGCGTGTTCCGGATTTGCGGATCTCCGTCCGGCGAGATCGTCACGAGTCGACGGCCGTCAGGACTCAGCACCGCGCTCGCGACCACGCGATTCCCGCGGCCGATCGTGGTGGCCGGATCGCCGACCGTTGCGTCCCAGACGCGCGCCGTCCCGTCGAAGCTCGACGTGACGATGCGTCTTCCGTCGCGGCTGTACTCCGCGCTGCCCACGTAGTCGTCGTGTCCGCGCAGGGCCGAGAGCGCGTCACCGTTGCGTGCGTTCCAGGTGCGTGCCGTCTGATCGGCGCTCGCCGTCACGACGCGCGTGCCGTCGGGGCTGAAGGCGGCAGTCCGGACGGCGTCGTCGTGGGTGAGCGGAATCGTGAGCTCTCTGCCGGTCCGCGCGTCCCACACTCGTGCGGTTCCGTCGAGACTGGCGGTTACGACGCGCGCCCCGTCGGGGCTGAGCTCGGCGCTGGTGACCTCGCGCTTGTGGCCGCGAAGGACGACCGGCATTCGTCCCGGAGTCGAGAGGCGCCACACGCGAGCGACGCCGTCGGTGTCCCCGGTCACGAGTGACGAGCCGTCCGGGCTGAAGCGCACGGTGGTAATCGTCGTCGCGCCGTGGGGGAGTCGGGTGAGCTCCTCGCCGGTCGACGTGCTCCACACGACTGCGCGCCCGTCGGTGCCGGCCGTCGCGACCCGCGCGCCGTCGGGGCTGAAGCTCGCACGAGCGACGATGGCTCCTGGCGTGTGGCGCATCGTCGCGAGAGGCCGTCCGGTGGCTGCGTCCCAGAGGCGCGCGCTGCCGTCCGTCCCCGCGGTCACGACGAGGCGACCGTTTGGGCTGAAGCTCGCGTCCAGCACGTGCGCCTGCTTGTCGTGCCGCAGGACGAGGAGCTCCATCCCGGTCCGCGAGTCCCAGACGCGGGCCGATCCGTCGTCACCCGCGGTGGCCACGCGGCGGCCGTCCGGACTGAAGACCGCGTTCTTCGAGCTGTCGACCGGGCCGGCCGAGAACGGAGACGGTGGTCCCGGTGCGCGCGTTCCAGACGCGCGCCGTGCCGTCCCAGCTCGCGGTCACGACCCGGCGGCCGTCGGGGCTGAACATGGCCGAGACGACCTCTGCCGTGTGACCACGGAGGACGGCGCGGACGCTGGAGGCCCGGATCGCGTCCCGAAGCGCCGCTTCGGCCTCTCGGCGATCCGCCGGCGTCGCCGAGTCGTCCCGGGCGAGCACGTCGACGGCCTGGCCGGCGAGGCGAAGGCTCCGGTGCGGATCGGTGGCCAGCGCGGCGATCGCACTCGAAGCTCGCTCGCGCGACAGCGCGACGTTCGCCCTGTGGTTCGCGTCGTTTCGAGCCCGCAGGAAGACCGCCGCGAGCACGATCGCGGCCACGAGGAGCCCGACCAGACCGGCGATCGCGCCGAGCCGGAGGCGTTGGCGCCGCGTCAGCCTGGCGCCGCTGGCGGCGACGAGCTCCGACAACCCCGGTGGGACACCGAGCTCCTGAGCATCCGAGCTCGCCACCCACCGTCGCGCCTCCCGGAGCTGGACATCGTCGAGGAAGGCGGCCGCTCGACCGTGCTCCTCCCACGTCTGGACGCGCGCCTCCAGGCGCCGCCGGGCGAGCTCGGCCTCACGGCGCGCGGCCACCCAGCCGCGCATGGTGGGCCAGGCGCCGATCAGCGCCTCGTGCGCGAGGTCGACCCGAACGCCGGCATCGTCGGTTCGCGCGGACGCCCGGCGTGGTTCGCGGCCGAGCCCGTCAGCGTCACGACTCGGAAGCGGGCGAGGTGGTCGAGGACCCCCGCGAGCGCCCGGTCGTCGTCGCCCTCGCTGCGAAGGTCCTCGAACCGGAGTTGCCGACGCGTGTCCGGACGGCCCTCGCCGAACTGGACGAGTCTGAGGAGCACGCGCTTCGCGATCGACTGCTGCGCCGCGGCGAGCGCGTCGAGTGCGGCGTTCGCCGTGTCCGAGACCGCAGCGGACAGCCCGCTGCGTCCGTCGCCCCCCAGACGCTCGTATGCAGCTAGGGAGATTCGGCGAAGCCGCATCGTTCCCCAGAGCCGCACGAGGGTCTCCTGGAGGAGCGGGAGCGCTCCCGGCTCCGTGCCGGCATCGGCGAGGAGCCGCTCGAGCAGATCGGGCTCGATCGTGACGTGGCATGCCAACGCTGGCTGGGCGATCGCCGTTTCCAGTGCATCGCCGACGAGCGGGGGCACGTCGACCTTGCTTCGTTCGACGAGCGGCCAGAGCGGGCTCTCCATCAGCTCGCCGTAGAAGTCGGCCCGGATCGCGAGCACGATCGTCGTGTGCTCGAGTGCGTGGATGGCCTCGAGGGCTGCGATGAACTGGGTCTGCTCCTCGATACGGGCCTGCGCAAAGAGCTCCTCGAGCTGATCGACCACGAGGAGCAGCCGCGTCCCCGCGCGGGCCCCGAGCGCGTGCGTGACGGCATGTCGCGCCGCAGCTGTCACGTCGTCGTCGAACGACGTGCCGAACGCGTCGGTCAGTGCCCGCACGGGCGACGCGCCGGGCCGCAGTGCGGTCACGACCCACCGGTCTCGCTGCGTCGCGTCGAGGTCGGCGAGAACGCCAGCCTCGAGCAGCGATGACTTGCCGCAGCCGGAGGGCCCTACCAGGCACAGGACGCGTGCCGCGCCGAGGAGCTCCTCGATCAGGCTGATCTCCGCGTCTCGACCGAAGAACCGGTCGGCCTCGGTGCGACGGAACTGCACCATGCCCGGGTACGGACATGGTGGAATCGTGTCGACGACCTCCTCGAGACGGCGCACGAGCCGCACGACGTCGCCGTCCCATCGTTCGTCGTCGACTTCGATCGCATGGCGTTCAGCGAGCGCGTCGAGTAACGCCGGGAGCTGCCCGGCCCTCGGCATCCGGGCGTCGTCGAGGAGCACTGGGATCACGACGCGCTCGAGGCGAAGCGCGGTGGCGATCTCGATCCGTACCCAGTCGCCGGGGTCGTCGAGCCGCCGTCGGCCGGCGGCGTCGGTCACGGTCAGCCAGTCACGTCCGATCAAGGCGAGCACGGCGTCGCTCGAGGCGATCGTCGCGTCGAGCACCTCGGGGAACGGCTCGCCCGGTCTGAGCGAGTCGACGTCCATGAACACGTACTCGTCGCCGAACGCCGCGCCGAGACGCTGTCGGAGGCGGGCCGCGTGGTGACGTGTGTCGCTACGCCGGTAGCTGATGAAGATGCCGGCCATCCACCCACGCTTTCTCGTCACGCATCACGCGGCCGCCCGCAGAGCACTGCCACGGCGCTCCGGTCACCCGAACGTACGATCGTGCAAGCGCAGGACATGCCCACCCTCTCTGAGGCGCGGTCTCCCGACGGCGAGCGTCGTTTCTGGCACGCTCGCCAAGCGGAAGTCTAGATCGCTCGACGGCCGGCGTCGGCCCCGATCGAGGCGGACTCAGCGGTCGCAGGTGCAGACGGCCCCGCCGAGCTCGCGCCGCTCGTAGGCGAGCCCGCAGCGGGCGCACTCGGCCGGAATCACTCGCGCCTTCGTGAGCAGGGCCTTGAGGAGCGTGGCCCAAAGGACGGCGTATCCGGCGAGGAGTTGCGCGGTCATACTTGCCCCATCGACGCGCCTGCCGAGAGAGCTGATGCCGCAGACGGGTGATCTCGCCCGCCGCCTCGCCGTCGCCCGCGGCGACGAGCCAGCCGATCTCGTCGTTCGTGGCGGTCGCGTCCTCTCGGTCTTCACACGCGAGTGGCTCGACGCCGACGTCGCGATCTGCGACGGCACGATCGCCGGCCTCGGCCGGTACGAGGGTGCCGAGACGGTCGACGCCGACGGCGCCTACGTCGTCCCGGGGCTCATCGACGCGCACATGCACCTCGAGACCTCGAAGCTGCTGCCGTCGGAGTTCGCGCGGCTCGTGCTGCCGCTCGGCACCACCGCCGTCGTCGCCGATCCGCACGAGATCGCCAACGTCCTCGGCACCGACGGCGTCCACTGGCTCGTCGACGTCTGCGACGACCTGCCGCTCGACGTCTTCTTCACCGCCTCCTCGTGCGTGCCCGCGTCGCAGTTCGAGTCGCCACGCCGGCCCTTCACGCCCGGCGACCTCGAGAGCCTGTTGCGGCGGAAGCGAGTGATCGGCCTCGCGGAGATGATGAACTTCCCGGGCGTGATCGCCGGCGCCGAGAGCGAGCTCGCGAAGCTCGCGGTCGCCGGAGCGCACCATGTTGACGGTCATGCGCCCGGCGTCCTCGGCCCGGGACTGCAGGCCTACGCCGCGGCGGGGATTCGCTCCGACCACGAGGCGTTCACGGCCGAGGAGGGCCGCGAGCGTCTGCGGGCGGGCATGTGGCTGTTGATCCGCGAAGCGTCGGCGGCGCGAAACCTGAAGGCCCTCGCGCCCCTCGTGGTCGAGCTCGGGCCGGGCCGGATGGCATTCTGCACCGACGACCGGGAGCCGGAGCACATCGCCGAGGACGGTCACGTCAATGCGATCGTCCGTGATGCGGTCTCCTACGGCGTCGCGCCAGAGGACGCGCTCGTGCTCGCCTCGCATCACCCGGCGCTCTGGCACGGGCTCGACCACCTCGGCGCGATCGCGCCCGGCTACCAGGCCGATCTGCTGCTGCTGCCCGACCTCGAGCGCTTCGTGCCCGAGATCGTGCTCAAGCGGGGCCGGGCGGTCGACGAGATCGCTCCCACCCCGGTGCCGGAGTGGGTGACGCAGAGCGTGCGCATCCGCCCGGTGGCGGCCGACGACTTCCGCGTGGCCTGGGAGGGTGGCCGGGCGCGCGTGATCGGCCTCGTTCCCGGCCAGATCGTCAGCGACGCGCTCGTCGAGGAGCTGGGCGCGGACGACGGCGCGGCGCTCGCGGATCCGGAGCGCGATCTCGCCAAGATCGCCGTGATCGAGCGGCACCTGGGTACCGGCCGGATCGGCCTCGGCTTCGTTCGCGGCTTCGGCCTTCAGCGTGGCGCCTTCGCCTCGACCTTCTCGCACGACGCCCACAATCTCGTCGTCGTCGGCACGACCGACGCCGACATGGCCCGTGCCGTCGAGCGCCTGGTCGAGCTCGGCGGGGGCATCGTGGTCGTCGACGAGGGCGAGATCGCCGCCGAGCTGGCGCTCCCCGTCGCCGGCCTCCTCTCCGACGGGCCGCTCGACGACGTGATCGCGGCGAGCGAGGCGACGGTCGCGGCCGTGCACGCGCTCGGCTCGGAGGTCGCGTCGCCGTTCCAGTCGCTCGCGTTCCTCGCGCTCTCGGTGATCCCCAGCCTGAAAATCACCGACCACGGCCTCGTCGACGTCGACCGCTTCGAGCTCGTACCGCTGGCGGCGGACGTGCCGGTGACGGCATCGTGAGCGGATAGCTCCGCTTTCGCGGGGGTACACTTGCGGTGTGAGCTGGCCCTGGATCGTGCTGCTCGCCCTTGCGCTCGTCCTCGTCGTGGCGGCGGAGTGGCAGCGCGTGGGCGGCATGCTCGGTGCCGACGCCCGCCGGGCCCGGGAGCGGAGGAAGCGCAAGGCGAATCTCAAGCTGATCCGCTCCGAGGAGGAGGAGTTCGCGGAGAGCGTCCAGCGCGACCTGGATCAGCTGCCGACCTTCGAGAAGGACAGGCGCTAGAAGCCAGGCGCTAGCGGACGACGAAGGTCGTCTGGAGGATCCGCGTGTTCGGCAGGATCCCGCCGACGTTCTCCATGTTCCGCGTCTCCTGAAAGTCGGAGACCTGCAGGCGGAGAGCGTGCCTGCCCTTGCGGAGCCCGTCCGTCGCGATGCTCACCTTCCCGGCGGCGAACCGCGCCCGCCGCTCTCGGCCGTCGACGCGGACGACGAGCGAGGCGGGGTCGACTCCGGCGCCGCGGTCAGAGACCGTCACGACGAGGGGCCGGCCGCCCGCGACGCGCCTCGCAGTGACTGCTGCCGCGGGCGGAGTCGCGTCGTTCAGCCAGTAACGGAACGAGAACCTCCCGGAGGCCGCAGCCGAGGGGCTGTCGAAGACGATGTCGTACCGACCTGCCGCGGGGAGGATTGCCCCGGCGGCCGGCACCGGGTCGCCGAACGTGCGCAGGTAGGGATTCAGGTTGAACGGGAGCGCGGCGTAACCGGTCAGGCGGCGCTCGTCGCCCGCGAGCACGATCCGCGGCTCGACCCGGACGCCTGTCGCGCGGCTCGTGACGACGACGCCGAAGTTCACCGCAGGCCGGGCGAGCGTGATCCGGTAGATGCGCTCCGGCCCCGGCAGCCTGACGGCGAAGCCGTGTCCGGCCGGGCGCTCCGGATAGCGGTAGGCGGTGATTCGGCTGCTGCCGCCCCTCGTGGTCGACGAGTAGGTGCCGGCACGACGCAGGGGCGTCGTCTTTGAGCCCGCGAGCGCCGGTGCGCCGGTGCGGAACCAGTACGGCAGGCGGCGCCGCTCGGCGCCGCGCGTGAGCACGACGTAACCGGCGATCTCGGCGTCGGGCGCATTCGCGGTGGTGACAGTTACCGCCAGCATCCCCGGCACCGCTACCTCCGGTGGAACCGAGATCGTGACCGACGGAGCCCCGCTCTGAGGCACGATCGTCGCCGCCCACGGCCCGGCGCCGCCCCCCGCGTCGGTCAGCTCGACCTGCTGCGTCAGCGTTGTCGTCGGGGGGACGAGACCGAACGAGAGCGCCACCGGCCGTGCGAAGACGAGCGGGATGTCGGCGCGCTGCAAGTTGATCACGCCCCCGCCGGCCCGCACCGTCGCGAGCTCCACCTGCTTGCGCTCGTCGGCGTAGGCCGGGTCGCCAGTGAGCGCCAGCGCCGATTTCACCTGCGCAGGCGTCCAGGTCGGGTGCCGTTGGAGAAGCAGTGCAGCGGCGCCCGCCACGTGCGGCGCGGCCATGCTCGTGCCGGACAGCGTCGTCCACGCGTCACCGGGCGCGGCGGACTTGATCGAGACGCCGGGTGCGCTGACCTCCGGCTTGAGCTGCAGTGAGAGCGGGGTGGGGCCGCTCGACGAGAAGTTGGCGACGACGTTCTCCGGGCCGTTCCTCGTGGTCGAGACGGCGGCGACTGTGATCGCGTCCGGTGCGGACCCGGGCGAGCTGACCGAGCCGCGCCCGAAGTCAGTGAAGTCGTTGCCCGCGGATATCACCGAGACGACTCCCGCACGCGCGGCCCCTGCCAGCGCCTGCACGACGATGTCGCGCGAGGGCTCGATCTCGGGCTCTCCGAGCGACATGTTGATCACATCCATCCCGTCGGCGACGGCCGCCTCGATCGCGGCCACGAGCTCAGGGGAGTTGCCGTCGAGCCCGACGTCCGCATCGGTCGGGATCGTCAGCGCCTTGTAGTTGCCGAGCTGGGCGCGCGGTGCGACTCCCGACACGCGATCGCCCTCCGCAGGCGTGTTCGCGTTGCCTGCGGCGATGCCCGCGACGTGGGTGCCGTGCGAGGAGTGCACAGGATCGAATGGCTTCGACGCGTGCCTCCACGTGGGATTGGCCGGCGGGAACGCACGCGCGACGATCACCTTCGCGTTGGTGTATGCCGTCTGGCCTTTGGGGAAGCCGGCGGGCATGGTGTAGCCGGCGGGGGAGAAGAATGGGTGTGTCTGGTCGATCCCCTCGTCGATGATCGCGATCTTCACGCCGTCGCCCGCGTTCTGGAGCCCGGGAGCCCACAGCGAAGGTGCGCCGATCTGCTGCGGGCTGCGGTCGAGCTGCATGCGGTAGCGCGTCGTCCCGTAGACGGTCTCGACACCGGGGAGAGCGGCCAGCCGGTCGACCTGCGAGCGGGGGACGACGACGGCCATGCCGTTCGCCGTGAGCCTGTAGCGCCAGCGGATCTGTGCGTCCGGCAGCGTCTCCTCGATCCTGCGCTCGAGTGCGGCCTGTGACGCCTCGAGCGTCCGCGTCTGGGCGGAACTGCCCGCGAGCCAGCGCGTCGTGCCGAGCGGCCTCTGTGCGAGCGTGACGACGACCTCGACGAGCTCCTCCGACGAGGGGCGTTCGACGTCGGCATGCGCCGCCCCGGGGGCGAGCGCGAGCAGGCTGAGAATCGCGATCAGGAGACCCCGGCGCACGGCGGCATGGTAGGGGAGGCGTGTGAAAACGGTGTTACGAGTGCGGCTACACTGTCTGCCCCACGCGGATGTGGCGGAATTGGTAGACGCGCACGGTTCAGGTCCGTGTGCCCTTTGGGGCGTGGAGGTTCAAGTCCTCTCATCCGCATCGCGCCTCGCGGGCTAGGCTCGCCCGCATGCTCGATCCCAGCCTGCCCGCCCCAGAGACGGGCCGCACGTTCGCCGCGCGGAGGCGCGTGCGGCTGGCCGATCTCGATGCACGCGGCCGCGTCCGGCTCGACGCGGTCGCACGCGTCCTCCAGGACGTCGCGATCGACGACGCCCAGGAAACGGGCTGGGGCATCCCGGAGCACCTCTGGTTCGTCCGCCGGATCCGCATCGAGGTGCGCGAGCCATTCCTCGCCGATCGCGAGCTCGAGCTGCTCACCTGGTGCAGCGGTCTCGCCGCGATCGCGGCCGGCCGGCGCTGGTCGGTCACCGGCGATCGCGGCGGACGAGCCGAGGTCGACAGCGTCTGGATCCACCTCGCGCCCGACCAGCGGCCCGCGCGAATCGACGGGTTCGACGTGTACACCGAGGCGACGGGCGGCCGTCGGGTCTCGACGAAGCTCGAGCTGCCGGATCCTCCCGCCGCGGCGGCCAGATCGGCGTGGCCGCTGCGCGTGACCGACGTGGATCTGCACGGTCACGTCAACAACGCGGTCTACTGGCAGGCGGTCGAGCACGTGCTCGCGTCGACCGGCATCGATCCCCGGCAGCCGCTCGTCGCCGAGCTCGACTACCGCGATCAGGTCGATCTGGGCGACGAGCTCGAGCTCGCGACGGCGACCGACGGGCAGAGCGTCCTCGTCGGCTTCTTCGCGAACGGCACGATCAAGGCTGTCGCCCGCGTAAGTCGATAGCGTCGCCCCAGGCCGCGCGGCGCGCGCCCCTGTAGAGGGGACCCTGCTTGCGGCTGACGGTGCGTGCGTGGATGCCGTCCGGCTCGCAGGTGACGACGTTGACGTGGCCCGAGCGCGCCTGGGGCGGCCGGATGACGCGCGCCTCAGCCCGGGGCACGGGGTCACGGCCCAGTACGGCGTAGGCGTACTTCTCGTCCTCGAAGCCGCGCTCGACCGCCTTCGCGCGGCGGTGGAGCTTCGAGCGCGGGAGCCGGACGCCGAAGTGACACCAGTCGTCCGCTGCCAGCGGACAGGGAAGGTCGTGCGGGCACGGGGCGATGGTCGAGCCGCCGGCGTCGAGGACCGCGGCACGCGCGGCGAGGATCCGCCGGTAGCCGGCGGGCGTCCCAGGCTCGAGGAACGCGATCGTGTCCGCTGCCTCGGCCCACAACCGCGTCGCGAGCGCGGGATCGTCCAGTTCGCCGAGCACGTAGGAGCAGACGACCAGGTCGGCCGGACCGCGCGCCGCCGACGCGTCTGCCTGCTCCCAGCGCCCGTCGGGGAGCAGCGCTCGGCCCGCGGCGGCCATTTCCGGCTCCGCCTCGACGAGCGTGAGCTCTTCGAGCGACGGCCATTGCTCCCGTGCAGCCCAGGCGGCGACGCCCGGGCCGGCGCCGACGTCGAGCAGCGACCGCGGCGTCCAGCCGGGCCGCAGCAGCGCGACCTGAAGGAAGACGGCAGCTGCGGCCGCATACGTCGCCGGCGCGCGGTAGGCGAGATAAGCGGCGACACCGGCGCGCGTGCTGGCCGCGCGCGCCGACGACGCATCCTGCTTGCGGTAGGCCGCCGACAGTAGCTCGACCTCGTGCGCGACCGAGCCGCCCGCCTCTGCGACGAGCCGTTCGATCGCCTCGGCGAGCGCCGGCGGAAGGGCGGCGGCTACTGGGCGAGCACCGCCAGCACGTCGTCGGCGTGGGTGTCCGCCTTCACGTCGCGCATCTCCTTGGCGACCTTGCCCTCCTCGTCGATGACGAAGGTGGAGCGGGTGACACCCATGTACTTCTTGCCCGCGTAGGTCTTCTCGCCCCAGACGCCGTACTCGTCGGCCGTCTTGTGGTCCGTGTCGGCGAGGAGCGTGAACGGAAGGTCGTACTTCGCCTTGAACGTCACGTGTGACTGCTCGTCGTCCGGGCTGACGCCGAGCACCACGGCCCCCGCACGCTCGAACTCCCCCCAAGCGTCGCGGATTCCGCACGCCTGCGTCGTGCATCCGGGCGTGTCGTCCTTGGGATAGAAGTAGAGGACGACCGGCTTGCCGCGCAGGTCCGACAGCTTCACGGTCTCGCCGGAGTCGCTCGTGAGCTCGAACTCGGGCGCCGGCTTCCCTTCCTGAACCACAAGAGCTCCTCTCGTCGACCGACCATCTAGATTCCGACGCGATGCTAGCCGCCCACACCACCCTTGCTTTCTTCGTCGTCGCCGTGCCCGCGCTCGCGGCGCTCGTCGGCGGCTTCGTCTACTGGCGCCGGCGCGGCGCAGGTCGCCTCCTCGCCAACCTGCTGGCGCTCGCGCAGACGTTGCTCGTCGCCCAGGTCGCGCTCGGCCTGCTGCTCCTCTCGGACGAGCAGCGGGCCACCGACGAGCTCCACTACGTCTACGGGTCGCTCGCGCTCGGCGCGATCCTGGTGCCGTGGCTGTACGCGCCGGCGACGGGACACAAGCGCCTCGCCTGGTTCGCGGGCACGTCGCTCCTCGCGGCCGCGCTCGCTGTGCGAGCATTCATGACCGGATCATGAAGCGCTTCTTCACCGACATGAACCCGACTCTGCGCGGCTTCCTGATCATCGCGCTGATCACGGGCGTGGTGGTCGTCCTCTCGCTGCAGTCGGTGCTCGCGACGGTCGGCGGCCTCCTTCGGATCGCCTTCTTCCTCGCAATCGCGTTCTTCCTGTTCCTGCTCTGGCGCGAGAAGCGCGGCGACATCGAGACGTGGTCCGATCGGGGCCGATATGTCTTCTATGCAGCCGTGATCCTGGCGGTCGTCGACATCGGCGCCCTGATCGGCCTCGGAGCCTCAGGCCCGGACGCGCTCGCGTTCTTCCTCGTGCTCGGAGCGTGCGCCTACGCCGCCTTTCGCATCTGGCGCTACGAACACAGCTACGCGTGAGCTGAGCGCCCCTGGCCGGCTGCGCCTCCCGGCCGGCGGAGCCGGCCTCCGGCGCAGCGTCCCGCCGAAGGCGGGCAGATGAATCAGGGTCGCTCGTGGCGCTCGTGCGGCGGCCCGTACCTCCGTACTGTTCCACCGGCCTACGCACCGCGAGCGGCGCGCCAGGAACGCTCAGCTTTCTGCGCGGATCGCGCCGAGCAGCTCCTCGCCCTCGGAGAGGACCGGCCCTCCGGATGCGGCGAGCGGCGCCGGCGTGTCGGCCCAGGCGGCGTCCCGGCCGAAGACGTAGTAGACGTCGTACACGAAGCCCGAGAAGCCGAGCCCGCCGAGATCGGCCTCCGCGAAGTAGGTGCCGGTGATGCCCTCGCCGTCCCAGTACTGCGTCACGCGCGAGTCGGCGAGGATCGACTCGTCGATCGTGTCGCGCGCATCGGTCGAGCGCTGGTTGAGCCAGACGGCATAGACCCTCAGGTCCTCCGGTGTCTCGGCGTCGAGGATGTTCTCCCGCACCCAACGGGCGCCGGCGAGGCACGTGCCTCAGGTGGGCGAGAGGAGGACGATCACGCGCGGCTTGCCCGCGTCCGCCTCGAAGTCCGCCCGCAGGTCGAGGACGTTGCCGAGCTCCTTCACGCCACCGGACGGCGCCGCTGCGGTATCGGCCGCCTGTTGGTCGCCGCCGCACCCGGCGAGCGCCACCGCCGCAAGGAGCAGGAGCGCGAGAGAGCGCACGCTAGGCGCGCACCCGCGCCGACGCGCCGTCGAGCGCGTCCAGGGCCGAGCGGATCGACGTTCCCTCGCCGACGAAGATGGGCGTGTCCCGCTCGGTGTACGCCGAGGCCTCGCTCTCGCGCAGCGTCAGCATCAGGTGCATGAAATCCGCCGGCTCGTCGCATTCGAACGCGGTCATGAACTCCTGGTCGTCGATCCCGAACGAGTACGTCGTGTGGTTGTGGATCGTCTCGAACTCGCGGCCGACGTGGATGTGCTCGTCCATGGCGCGCTGGCGGTCCTCCAGCGGCAATGCGTACCACGGGCGCACCTTTACGAACGGGTACACGACGAGGTAGGGCGAGCCTTTCGGGACGATCTTGCGTGGGCGTCGGGCCTGCGTGTACGGCGAAGCCTTCGTTGTCGCGAGGTACGAGTAGGGGGTCTCGAGCCACCCGGCGAGGGCAGTGCCGTTCAGCTGTGCGCCGAGCTCGCCGAGGTCGGCGTAACGCTCGGTGATCTTCCAGAGGAAGAAGTCGCAGTCGGGGCGGACGCCTGCCGTCGAGTACGCACGCAGGTGCTCGAAGCGGTCGCTCCAGCTCTCGACCACCTCCGCGAAAGCCTCCTTCATGGCCGCCCGCTCCTCGAAGGGCAGCCTGCGCCAGGCCGGGTCGACGCGATGGAACGTGTAAGCGACGTATTGACCTTGCGGCTCGCTGCTCACAGCGACCATGGTACGCGCGTCAAAGACCGAGAGCCTGGCGCAGCCGGACGACCGCGGCGCCCGCTCCGGAGAGCGTGTCCCGTGGCCGCCGGCCCGCCTCGGACGGATCGAGCCGGCGGGCGCTCACCTCCCGGGTCAGGTCCCGGTCGTCCCAGAGGACGGCATGAAGCTCTTCCGGCCGCCCGGGAGGGTCGACCCGACGCTCGAACTCGACCATCGGCCAAGCGTCGGGGTCCCAGCCCTCGTCCTGGCCGAGCACGGGCCAGACGCCGTCGCGCAGGTCGAGGTGCGAGACGAGCATCTGCGTCAGCGAATCCGATGCCGTCAGCTCTGCCGTGTCCGCGCGGGTCGGCAGCCGGTCGAATGCCGGACCGAACACGTAGACGAAGACGATCCCCTGGTCGTGCCGCGCGATCCTGCAGAGCGCGTAGTTCGTGTCGTCGAGGGGGACTGCGAACCAGTCCCCCTCGCGGTACGGAAGCGCGGGCATCTCAGAGGCAGAGGTCGAGGAACGTCTGCGCCAGCTCGAGGCGCCAGTCGTAGTCCTTGCGAGCCGAGGCCATCGGTCGCTGCCCGTTGAGGCTTCCCTTGGCTTGGGCCTCTCCGAACGGGACATCGCCCCAGAGGTCGTTGTAGTCGCGCTGCTCGAGGCCGCGCCGGGCCTGGTAGTTGTCGGTGCGGTAGCGGATCTCGAAGTCGAGGTCGCGGTACTTCGGATCGTTCGCGTGCTCGACTCGCCGCCGCGCGAAGTCGTTCGTCTGGCCGACGTAGCGCGCGCGACCGGTGGCCGGGTCGACCAGGCGGTAGGTGCCGCCTCGACTGTTCGAGCCGCCGCAGAGATCCTTCGGTCGGTAGCCGCCGGGGATGCTCATCAGCGTCTCCGCGATCGCCTCGTCGAAGCTCTCGCCCGGCTCGGAGCCGCTCGGGGCGTCGTCGAAGATCTCGCTGCAGTCCTCAGGCACGGCGTGTGTGAGCGCGCACTCGGCCACGGCCTGCTCACCGGTGAAGTCCTCGCGGAAGCGGCCGTCTTCGTCGAAGATGCCCTGCGCCGCGACCGCCTCCCGGACGATGTCGCGCGCACGTTCCTCGGCGGAGGAGCAGTCGCTGAAAGGCAGCCAGCACCAGGAGCCGCCCGGCCTGCGCTCCGCCTCGGCCCGGATCTCCTCGCAGTTGATCTGACACTCGAACTCTGGCGGCGCGTAGCCGACCGGGTCGCGGTTGTACTCGACGAAGACGGCCTGTCCACCGCTCAGGTCCCAGCGTCCGCTCACGACCGGCGGCGGCTCGAAGGGCTGGAAGAGCGTGAAGCGGGCCAGGTCCGGGATCCCCAGCTCGTTCGCGTCTGGGAACAGCGGATCGGTGCCGAGCTCGAGCTCGAGCCGGTCGTTCGCCCCGTCGAGGTCGGTGTCCCAGCGGTCGCCGCGCGTCCGATACGTCCGGCCGTCCGCGCCCTCGATCCCGTGGGCCTCGTCGAAGTCGAGCAGGCCGTCGCCGTCCGTCTCCGGCTCGTTCGGATCCGACCGCATGATGAAGTACTTCGTGATCCCCGCCTCGATCAGGAATGCGTACTCCTCGATCGTCGCGTCGAAGTCACGGAGGTCGAGCGGCTCGCCGAGGCCGAGCCCGCGCATTTCCTCGCCGTCGGTGAGGCCGTCGTCGTCCGTGTCGCGGTCATTCGGGTCGGACGTAACGAGCCGGTCGCCGACGAACGGCTCGTTCTGCGTCGGGTCGAGGTGCTCGTCGAACATGCCCCAGGTGGAGAGCATCCCGTTCTCCTCCTCGCAGTCCGTGAGCCCGTCGCCGTCGGTGTCGGTGCCGTCGTCGCGCACGACCTCCCCGATCTCCTCGAAGGCCGCGATCAGGTCGTCGGCACTCGGAGCGGGGAAGTAGCGCCCGCCCGTGCCAGTCGCGATCCGCTGCAGGAGCGCCTCGTCGATCCCGGAGCCGAGCCCGACCGTGTGGATCACGATCCCTTCTTCCGCGGCCTCGGTCGTGATCGCGTCGTCGTAGCTGCCGATTCCGTCGGTCATCAGCACCATCACGCGCGGCCGTCCCGCCGGCGCGTCGCCGGTGAGGAGCTCGAGCCCGCGCCTTGCGCCGGCACCGATGTCGGTGCCGCCCGAGGCGAAGACGGCGTCGATCGCCGCCTTGACCGCGGTGACGTTGGAGGAGACGACCAGCGAGGTCAGCGGGATCCGCGTGCGCGCGCTCGTGTTGAACGACACGACGCCGACGCGGTCGAGGTCGCTGATCTCGGCGAGCCGGTCGACGACCTGCTTCGCGGCTGTCTTGCGCAGGCCCTGCGGATCGTTCGACGCCATGCTCCCCGACTCGTCGAGGACGAAGACGAAGTCGATTGCGAGCGCACCCGGCGCGTCGGGATCGTCGGCCGGGATGCAGCGTGCCGGCTTGCTCGCCCAGTACCGCGCCCAGCCCTGCTCGTCGAGCTTCAGCACCGCGTAGACCGAGAAGTGCTCGACAGTGACCGTGACCGTGTCGTTCGCGGCGTCGACGACCTGGTCTGCACCGGCGGAGACCCACAGGCCGCTGGCCTCGTCGAGCGTGTAGATCCTCAGGTCGTCCTCGGGAAACCCGTCGAGCCGGCCCGCGTCGTACGGGATCGTGATCCGCGCCTTCGAGAAGGCGGGCGCGTCCGCGGGCAGCCTGAAGTCGTAGGCGGGGGAGGCGAGCACGTCGCGGACCGTGCGCATCGCGACGCCGTCGACGTCGACGTGCACGTCCCATGGCTGGATGCCGCCGTTGGACTCGATCTCGACCTTCACGCCGTCGCGGGAGCTCGTGCGCACGATCCCCGGCTCGGCCTCGCCGAGCGCCGCGAGCGGATCGGGAGCCGCAACGACGTTCTCGCAACCGGTGTGCTCCTCGCCCAGCTCGCACCGATCGGGCCCGTTGCCGCCATGGAGTGCGTCGATCCCGCTGCCGCCGTCGAGGTCGTCGTCGCCGTTTTCGCCGGACAGGGTGTCATCGCCCTGGTTGCCGCTGAGCCGGTCGGTGCCGTCGCCGCCGGCGAGCACGTCGTCGTCCTCGTCTCCGATCAGGGTGTCGACCCCGTTCTCACCGAGCATCGTGTCGTCGCCGGGCCCGCCCACGAGGATGTCCTTGCCGTTGCCGCCGCAGATCACGTCGTCGCCAAGGCCGCCGTCGACCAGGTCGTCGCCCTCGGCCGCGTCGATCACGTCGTTCCCCGGTGTCCCTTGGAGGACGTCCGGGCCCGTCGTGCCGGCGATCGTGACCTCGACACCGTTGCATGTCGCCGGCGTGTTTGCCGCCGGCGAAGAGGCGGCGCCCGCGAGCAGAACGGCGAACGCGGCGAGAACAACGACGAACCGGCGGCGACTGCGTCTCAAATCTGACCCCTTCTCTCGGGCGGGCGGGTGGCCCGCGCTGCTGACGGTTCGCCGACATTAGTGGGCGGCAACCGACCGTTCAACTAGCCGATCGTCCGGGACTAGCTGACTAACAGCCGGCGTTGCCGATCGCGGCGCGCACCGGCTCGAGGCTCCTCTTCGGCGTCCCGTCCACGTAGTAGACGCCGGATTGGAAACCGACCAACGACGGCTCGTCGTGGGAGTGGAAGAAGAGCAGCCCAGTGACGCCCTCCTGGCAGGCCGCGAGCTCGATCGCGCGCCGGTAGTAGTCGGCCTGCGTCGCCTCGTCCACCGGTCTCACGGCTTCTGCGCCCTCGTAGAGCGAGGCCTTGTCGGGCGGGATCGTCGTCTCGACGCCGAGCTCGCTGTAGAGGACGGGGAGCCTGCGACCGAACGCCTCCTCGAGCAGGGGGGTGAGCTTCTCCTCGTAGTCTGCGAGGCCGATCGAGGTCGACTCCGGCGCGGTGGGGCGGTCGGGCGGGATGCTCGGGCTGGCGGGATACGGGTGGAACGCGAAGCCGTCGAGCGGCGGCGTCGTGCGTCCGCTCGCGCGGTATGCGGCCCCGAGGTCGCGGATGAAGACGGTCGGCGAGTGCGTGTCCCGGCCCGTTCCGGGCCGGTCGATCCCGCGCGGCGCGAGCGCGCCGCCCCAGATCGTGACGTCCTCGGCGGCCGCCTTGGCCGCGTCGTAGACCTCGGCGAGCAGGGCGAAGTAGGCCGGCGCAGCCGCGTCGCTCCCGTTCTCGTCGAACTGCGGCATCCAGAAGCGGTTCAGGTTCGGCTCGTTGGCGATGATCACGTCGCGGAGCCGGGGAATCTCGCGCAGGATCGCGGCGACGTAGGCCGCGAACTGACCGCGCGCCTCGTCGGTGAGCGGAGTTGTCGCCGACCCGGCGTGATAGACGCGGAGAAAGACCCTGAGCGCTCCGGCCCGCTCCGCGACATCTCGGAGAACAGCGAGCTCCTCGGGCGGCGGGGCCGAGAGGCCGGGTTGCCAGACGCTCGTGATCGCGACGGCGCCGAAGCCGGCGTCGCGCAGCTGGTCGAGCGTGGGGCCCTGGTTGCGGACGGCGTCGTCGACCGCTCCGATCAGGAAACGGGGAGGCGGAGGCGGCGGAGCCGGTGCTGCCGTCGTTGGCTGTGGAGCCGGCGCGGTGGACGGCGGAGGCGTCGCCGTGGACGGTGTCGGCGTCGGCGTCGCCTGTTCGTCGCCGTTGCCGCCGCAGCCGGCGAGCGTCAGCGCCGCAAACGCGGCGCCGACGGCGCCGACGAGCGCACGACGAATGGGGCGCTGGTGAGCGCCACTGCCTTGCCGGGCCTCGTCGCGTGCACGAACGAGACGGAGAGCTGGTACCGCCCCGGCGCGACCCGGGGCCCGAGCGTGAAGGCAACGCGGCGGCCCGCCGCAGCCCGGCCGGTCTTCCAGGCCGTCACCGAGCCGGCGGGAAGCCGTGTCAGGCGGGCGCGGTAGACGCATTCGCGGTCGCACCGGAGCGAGATCTTACGGTCACCCGGAACAAACGCGACCACGGGCTTGACGGGTACTGGGCACTTGCCGAGCGTCCCGTTCGCGATCGCCTCGATTGAGTCGCGCACGACGCCGAGTGATGTCTTCGGCGTGCCGTCGGCGTAGAAGAGCCCGGACTGCCAGCCGGCGCGGGCCGTCTCGTCGGAGGAGTGGAAGAGGAGCACGCCGGCGACGTTCGACTGGCAATAGGCGAGTCGGAGCGCCTGCGCGTAGGCCGCCGCCTGCGCGGTCTCCGAGACGGGCCGGGTCGTGGCGGGCTCGGAGCCCACGTACAGGTCCAGCTTCTCCGCCGGGATGACGGACTCGATCCCGTACTCGTCGTAGAGGATCGGCAGGCCCGACCCTTTCTGGGCCGTACCGTTGAAGGCGTTGCCGAGCAGCTGCACCAGCCGGTCCTGGTCGATCAGACCGAGGTGGTCGCGGTCGCCCGGGAGGCTGTCGACGGCCACGCTCGAGTTCTGGCCGTACGGATGGAAGGCGAAGCCGTCCATCACCGGCAGCGTGCGCCGGCTGGCGCGGTAGGCGGCGCCCCATTCTCGAATGAAGCGCGTCGGCGAGATCGTGTCGCGGCCGGTCAGCGGCTTGTCGACCCCGCGCGGCGCCAGGGCGCCGCCCCAGACCACGGTCTCGGGCACGGCCGCCTTGACGGCGTCGTAGGTACGGGCGAGCAGCGTGTTGTACGCGGGCGCCGACGCGCCGGAGCCGTTCGCTCTGAACTGGGGCAGCCAGAACCGGTTCAGGTTCGGCTCGTTGCCGACGATCACGTCGCGGAAAGCCGCGTTCGCCTTGACGAGCTCCGTCACATAGGCCGCGAACTCCGTCTGCGCCTGCTGCGTGAGCGGGGTCGTCCGCGACCCTGCGTGGTAGACGGAGAGGTACACGCGCACGCCGTGGAGCGCTGCTGCGGCGGCCACGTTCGCGAGCACGGCCGCCTCGTGCTCGGTCGGCGCGACGAGGCCGGGCTCCCACGTGCTGGTGATGCGGACGGCCCGGAAACCGGCCAGCCGGAGGAGCCCCATGGTCGTCTCCGACTCGACGAGCGTCGGTGACCGGACCGCGTCCTCGGCGGCTCCGAGCGACATCGACGAACCGCCCGCGTGTGCCGCGGGCACGAGGACAAGCGCCGCCAGAAGTGCTCCCAGAGCCCTGAACACAGCGGGCTAAGGTAGCTGCCGTGGCAGACGTTTCCGACAAGTTGAAGTCGATTCCCGCCAAGCCGGGTGTCTACCTCTTCCGCGACGAGCGGGGCGAGGTCCTCTACATCGGCAAGGCGAAGTCGCTGCGGCCGCGTGTCCGCTCGTACTTCCAGGCCGGGCGCGGCGACACCCGCGCGTCGATCCCCAACCTCGTCGGGCGGATCGCCGACCTCGAGGTGATCGTCACGCGCACCGAGGTCGAGGCGCTCCACCTCGAGCAGAACCTCGTCAAGCGGCACCGGCCGCCCTTCAACGTGCGGCTCCGCGACGACAAGTCGTTCCCGTACATCGCCGTGACAGTCGAGGACGACTACCCGCGGGTGATGTTCACGCGCGAGCGACACCGCCGCGGCGTCCGTTACTTCGGCCCGTACGCGAACGCGAAGAAGGTGCGCGAGACGCTTGACGTGCTCAACCGCGTCTTCCAGTTCCGCCCTTGCGAGGGGCCGAAGCCCGGCCGCCACTCCGGCATTCCCTGTCTCGACTTCCACATCGACCGCTGCCACGCGCCCTGCGTCGGCTACATCTCGAAGGAGGACTACGGCGAGATCATCGACGGCGTCATCAACTTCCTCTCCGGCGACACGAAGACGATCGTGCGCGAGCTGCAGCGGCGGATGGAGGAGGCGGCGGCGGAAGAGCGCTTCGAGGATGCGGCCCGCTACCGCAACCGCCTGTTCGCGATCGAGAACCTCGCCGAGCGTCAGGGTGCGGACCGGCGCGAGACCGGCTCGATCGACGTGCTCGGGGTCGCGGCCGAGGGCGACCGCGCCGCCGTGCAGGTCTTCCCGCTCCGCGGGGGCAAGATGATCGACCGGCACGGCTTCCACCTCGAGAACGTCGAGGGCCAGGACCCGACCACGATCCTGGAGGCGTTCTGCCTCGAGTACTACGGCAACGCTCCCTCGATCCCGCCCGAGATCGTCGTGCCGCCCGACGCGACCGGCCTCGATGCTCTGCAGCAGTTCCTCTCGGAACTGCGCGGCTCCCGCGTCGAGGTGCGCGCGCCGGCGCGGGGTGAGAAGCGGCGCCTCGCGGAGCTCGCGGGCCAGAACGCCGGGATCGCGCTCCAGTCGGAGACGCTGGTCACCGAGCAGAAGCGGCTGCGCCGGGTCGCCGCGCTCGAGGAGCTGCGCGAGGCGCTGAATCTCGAGAGCCTGCCGCTCCGGATCGAGTGCTACGACATCTCGAACATCCAGGGGCAGGAGATCGTCGGCTCGATGGTCGTCTTCCAGGACGGGCTACCGAAGAAGGGGCACTATCGCAAGTTCGCCGTGCGCGGCCTCGACGGCCAGGACGACTTCGCCGCGATGGCCGAGGTCGTCTCGCGCCGGTTTGCCCGCCTGCGCACGGGCGTCGAGGAGGAGTACGACGAGGGGTTCGCGACGGCGCCCAACCTCGTCGTCATCGACGGTGGCAAGGGGCAACTCTCGGCGGCGTTGACCGCGATGCAGGCGTACGACCTGCCGCGTGTCGCGGCGATCTCGCTCGCCAAACGGATCGAGGAGGTGTTCGTCCCGGGCCGGTCCGACCCGATCCTGCTCGACCCGCACAGCTCCGGCCTGCAGCTGCTGCAGCGGATCCGGGACGAGGCGCACCGCTTCGCGGTCACCTTCCACCGGCAGCGCCGCTCGGCCCGTGCGCGCGAGTCGCTCTTCGACACGCTCGTCGGCGTCGGCCCGGCCCGGCGGCGCGCGCTCCTGCAGCACTTCGGCTCGACCGAGCGCGTGCTCGGCGCGAGTCAGGAGGAGCTCGAGGGCGTGCCCGGGCTGCCGCCGAAGACCGCCCGGGCGATCTACGCGCAACTCCATAGGACCGGCGGGCCCGGCTAGGACTTAGGACGGCGCGGGCTTCTTGTCCGTCGCCGACGAGCGAGCGCCAGTCGGTGTGGCCGAGCGTGAGGAAGAGGGCGGTGAAGCCGGCGATCACGTTCACGACCGTCAACGTCAGCTTCATGCCGACGCTGAAGGCGAGCAGGGTGGCGCGACCGACGCCAGTGCCGGAGAAGACGTAGACGATGAGGGCCTGCTCGGTGCCGATCCCGCCGGGCGAGATCGGGACGAGCGTGGCGAGGCTCTGGGTCACCTGAACGAGGAGAACGTTTCGAAGCGTCTGCTCGATCCCGAACGCACCGAGGAAGAACCAGATGGCGACGAAGCGGAGCGTCCAGTCTCCGGCCTGCCAGAGCGCGACGGTACGCAGGTAGACGGTCCGGTCGGCGAGCACCGCGAAACCCTGGCGGACGCGCTGCTTGAACTCCTCCAGGTGGTGGCGGACCCACACAAGGCCGACTCCGCCCAGGATCACGAGCGCGAGCAGGAGGAGGAGAGAGAACTCCGGGGTCCTCGCGACCCAGCGGAAGTCGAATCCGGGCAGGTTCCCGAGCGTGTCGAGTCCGGGCAGGACGCCGAGCGTGAGCGCATAGACGAAGATCAGCCCGGCCATTGCCATGTCGAAGAAGGAGAGAACGAGCAGCGTCGAGCCGAGCGCCGTGTAGGTGGCGCCCGGGACGGCGCGGTGCGCGAGGTAGAGCTTCACCGCGTCGCCCGCGCGCGCGGGCACGATCGCGTTCACGCCGACCCCGGACAGGTAGGCCGCATAGATCGAGCGCCAGCGCACTCGCGTCTCGGGATAGGCGGCGGCGATCGTGTTCCGCCACGCCATGCTCGTGCAGCACGTCTTCAGCAGGTGGCAGCAGATCGCGAGGAAGAGCGGGCCGAACTCGACGTCCGCCAGCCGTTCGAAAAACGTTCCGATCGCGTCGAGGACCGCGCCCACGCGACCACGTTAGACCGTGCTACGGCCGGTCGGCGCCGTCCGACCCCATAAAGGGGTAGCGGTAGTCCGTGGGCGGGACGAAGGTCTCCTTGAGCGTGCGGGGG
This sequence comes from uncultured Gaiellaceae bacterium, assembly GCA_963794385.1. GTDB lineage: Bacteria > Actinomycetota > Thermoleophilia > Gaiellales > Gaiellaceae > Gaiellasilicea. Next base: position 53,875 of record CAWCDT010000011.1, read on the forward strand.
CTGACCCAGCGGATCAGGTTCCACATCGAGCCCGCCTTGTCGTTCGTCCCCGAGGCGCGCGAGCCGCCGAACGGCTGCTGCCCCACGACCGCGCCGGTCGGCTTGTCGTTCACGTAGAAGTTGCCGGCCGCGTACCGGAGCGCCGACTGCGCCTCTTCGAGGGCGAACCGGTCGTCGGCGAAGACGGCGCCGGTGAGGCCGTAGGGGGCGGTTTGGTCGACGAGCTCGAGCGTGTCGCTCCAGCGCTTGTCGTCGTAGACGTACGTCGTCACGACCGGGCCGAAGAGCTCCTCCTGCATCGTTCGGTAGCCGGGGTCTTCGGTCTGGATCACCGTCGGCGCGACAAAGTAGCCCTCGCTGTCGTCGTAGTCGCCGCCGGCGACGATCTCGGCCTTGCCGGAGTCGCGGGCCTCGTCGATCGCTTCCTTCTGCGTCTTGAACGAGCTCCCGTCGATCACGGCGCCCATGAAGTTCGAGAAGTCGGAGACGTCGCCCATGCGGAGCTCTGCGACCTGCTCGGCGAGCCGTTCCTTGAGCTCGGGCCACATGCTCTTCGGCGCGTAGACGCGCGACGCCGCCGAGCACTTCTGGCCCTGGTACTCGAAGGAGCCGCGCACGATCGCCGTGGCGACCTCGTCGACGTCTGCGCTCGAGTGCGCCAGGATGAAGTCCTTGCCGCCCGTCTCGCCGACGATCCGCGGATAGTTCCGGTACTCGGCGATCCGGTCCCCGACCGTCTTCCACATCGACTGGAAGACGGGCGTGGAGCCGGTGAAGTGGATGCCCGCGAGCTCCGGGCTCGCCAGCGCCGCGTCGCCGATGGTGGCGCCGGAGCCGTAGACGATGTTGATGACCCCGTCGGGGAGGCCCGCCTCGCGCAGGATCTGCAGCGTGTAGTGGGCCGAGAGCGCGGCCGTCGAGGCCGGCTTCCAGACGACGGTGTTGCCCATCAGCGCGGGCGAACCGGAGAGGTTGCCGCCGATCGCCGTGAAGTTGAACGGGCTGACGGCGAAGACGAAGCCCTCGTGTGGCCGGTACTCCATCCGGTTCCAGACGCCCGGCGACGATGCCGGCTGCTCCGAGTAGATCCGGAACATGAACTCGACGTTGAAGCGCCAGAAGTCGATCAGCTCGCACGCCGCGTCGATCTCGGCCTGGTGCGCGGTCTTCGACTGGTTCAGCATCGTCGCCGCCACGAGGGTGGAGCGCCAGGGCCCCGCGAGCAGCTCCGCGGCGCGGAGGAAGACGGCGGCGCGCTCCTCCCAGGGCAGGCGCGACCAGTCGTCGTGGGCGGCGCGGGCTGCGTCGATCGCCTGCTGCACGTGCTCGGGGCCGCCCTTGGCCACGTCGGCGAGGACATGCTCCTTCCGGTGCGGCATGACCGCCTGCGTCGTCTCCTTCGTGCCGACCTCCTTGCCGCCGATCACCATCGGGATCTCGATCCGCTCGTGCTCCATCTGCGTCAAACGGACGCGGAGCTCCTCGCGCTCCGGGGAGCCGGGTGCATAGGAGCGGACGGGCTCGTTGACCGGCGTGGGCGGCCTGAAGATCCCGGGCTTGCTCACGGCTCGATTGTAGAGTCGGGGTCGATGCGATGCGCGTGACGCGGCACCCCTACGAGATCGAGGGCTGGGGGGTGGGGGAGCTTTGGATCGGCGACGGCACCGTCGTCGTCGCGCACGACCCGCCGGCGCCGGGCGTCCGCTTCGCGGGCGTCCTCGCCGGAGCCACCCGCGAAACCGAGGCTGAAACCGACCCCAGGGGCACCCCGGGTGTCCCTACTGAAACGCTATCGGCCGAAAGCGCGCCGGAGCGTGACGGCTTCGTGCCGGAATTGCTCCGATCGCTCCACAGGTACTTCGCGGGCGAGCCGGTCTCGTTCGCCGAGGTCCCGCTCGAGGGAGGTTGGGGGACGCCGTTCCAGGACGCGCTCGCCGCCCAGCTCCGAGCCGTGCCCTGGGGCGAGGTCGTCACCTACGGCGAGCTCGCGGCGCTCGCGGGGCGGGCGCGCGCCGCCCGGGCCGCGGGCACCTTCTGTGCCGAGAACCGCTTCTCCCTCTTCGTTCCGTGCCACCGCGTCGTCTCGGTCGGCGGCATCGGCGGCTACGGCGCCCTCGGGGTCGAGTACAAGCGGCGGTTGCTCGGGCTCGAGGGATGGACGCCCTAGCCGGCCCCATGTCCGCGGCGCTCGCGACACCATGACGCTCTCCGACGACCTGCGTGCGGAGCTGGCCGCGATCGCGCCGAAGCGGGGCTGCTGCAGGTTGGCCGAGCTCTCGGCGCTCTTCCACTCCGCGGGCAGTGTTCACCTGCGCGGCCGCGGCCAGGTCGCGCTCCACCTCGACGTCTCGACCTCCGCGGTTGCCCGCCGAGCCTTCTCGCTGATGCGTGAGCTCGGCATCCACTCCGAGATCCGCACCTACAGCCGGCGGGCATTCGACCGCGCGACTCGCTACCAGCTCCACGTCGACGGGGACGAGCGCGCTCTGGCCACGTTCGCCGAGGCCGGCGTTCTCGATTCCCGGCACGCGCCGGTCGAGCGGCCGCCGAAACGCGTCGTCGGCCGTGCCTGCTGCCGGGGCGCGTACCTGCGCGGCGCCCTGCTCGGCGGCGGTTCACTCTCTGGGCCGCGCCGGGCCCATCTCGAGCTGCGGACGGCGTCGCTCGAGGGCGCCGAGTTCCTGCGGCGCGTCGCGGCGGCAGACGACGTCCAACTCGGCGTGCTCGACCGCGGCCGGCACGCGGTGGCGTACGCAAAGGGGCTTGACGCGATCGAAGCTGTGCTCACGGCAGCAGGCGCGGGCGACACGGTGCTCGCGTTCGAGGAGCGGTCGGTCGTCGCCGCGGCGCGCGCCGAGGCAAACCGGCTCGCGAACGCGGATCACGCCAACCTCGTGCGGACGAGTCGAGCCGCACAGGAGCAGCTGGAGGCTGTGCGGGAGCTCCAGGCAACGGGGAGGCTCGATCACCTTCCCGAGCGGCTGCACGAGGTCGCGCGCCTTCGGCTTCGCTACCCGACGCTCCCGCTCCGCGAGCTTGCTGAGCGCTGCGAGCCGCCGAGCACGAAGGCCTCCGTCCACCGCCGCCTGCGGAAGCTCCAGGAGCTCGCGCACCCCTGAGACGATCTCGGCAGTTGCCAGAGACGAGAACGTGCCACTTGTAACGCGGGTGACGAGCGGCGCCTCATGGCGTACTCTTGGGGCAGGGCGGGTCCGTGCTCGTCCGGCAGCGGATTCAGACCCCGTCCGCTGTCGGCACCGGAGCGCGGCCACGCGGAGGGGGAGGTCGTCCTCGGAGCTCCCCCTCCGGCCCGCCTCTCGCCTGCGCGGACGCCGACCGGCCGGGGATCGTTAGGTTGGAGCGGTGGACGCAGCGTTCAACGAGTTGAAGGAACGGGTCGGCGAGATCTCCGACCTCGAGGCGGCCGGGGCGCTGCTCAGCTGGGACCAGCAGGTGAAGATGCCGCCCGGCGGCGCCGAGGTGCGCGCTGAGCAGCTTGCCACGCTGAGGCGGCTCTCGCACGAAGCGCTCATGGGCGACGAGATCGGCCGCCTGCTCGACCGGCTGGGGCCTTTCGAGGAGACGCAGCCGTACGACTCGGACGAGGCGAGCCTGGTCAGGCTCGTCAGCCGCGACTGGAAGAAGGCGCGGCGCGTCCCGGCGGAGCTGCAGGGCGAGATCGCGCGCGCCGGCTCGCTGGCGATGCCCGTCTGGGTGAAGGCGCGGCAGGAGTCCGACTTCGAGTCGTTCATTCCCGCGCTGCGCAAGAACCTCGAGCTTCGCCGCCGCTACGTCGAGTGCTTCGACGACTACGACGAGCCGTACGACGTGCTGCTCGACGACTTCGAGCCGGGCATGAAGACGGCCGAGGTTCGCGCCGTGTTCGACCGGCTCAAGCAGGAGCAGGTTCCGCTCGTGGCACGCGCCCGTGCCGAGGGTGAGCGGCCGGTGCGCGACGCGAGGTTCCCGGTCGACCGCCAGCAGCAGTTCGAGCTGAAGGTGATCGAGCGCTTCGGGTTCGATCCGGCCAAGTGGCGCCTCGACACCGCGGTCCACCCCTTCGCCACCTCGATCGGCACCAGCGACATCCGGCTGACTACGCGGTACTCGGAGGAGAACCTCGACGCGCTCTTCAGCACGATGCACGAGTGCGGGCACGGGCTCTACGAGCACGGCGTCGACGCCGCCCTCGAGCGGACACCGCTAGCGAGTGGCGCCTCGCTTGCGCTCCACGAGTCGCAGAGCCGGATGTGGGAGAACCTCGTCGGCCGCAGCCTCGCCTTCTGGCGCCGTTTCTATCCCGATCTGCGCGCGACGTATCCGGAGACGCTCGACGGCATCGAGCTCGAGGACTGGTACCGCGACGTCAACTGGGTCGAGCCGTCGCTGATCCGCGTCGAGGCCGACGAGGCGACCTACAACCTGCACGTGATCCTTCGCTTCGAGCTCGAGCAGGAGCTCCTCGCCGACACGATCGATCTCAAGGAGCTGCCCGAGGTTTGGAACCAGCGGATGGAGGAGTACCTCGGCGTCCGTCCGCCCAACGACGCGCTCGGCGTGCTCCAGGACATGCACTGGGCGGTCGGCGCGATCGGCTACTTCTCCACGTACGCGCTCGGCAACGTCGTGTCGGCGCAACTCTGGGAGAAGGTGAACGCGGACATCCCCGACCTGCAGGCGCAGTTCGAGCAGGGCGAGTTCGGCGCGCTCGCCGCCTGGCTCCGGGAGCACCTCTGGCGGCACGGCCGCAAGTACATGCCGAACGAGTTGATCGAGCGGATCACGGGCGGCGGGCTCGATCCCGACCCATACCTGCGTTACCTGCAGGGGAAGTACCCGCTGGCGCACTAGACTCGGCCGCGGACATCGACACGGTCTAGGAGGCAGCGAAGCGAATGGCGATTCGTGTGGGCATCAACGGCTTCGGCCGCATCGGCCGGAACTTCTTCCGGGCACAGGTCGAGCGGAAGGCGGACATCGAGATCGTCGCGGCGAACGACCTCGGCGATCCGGCCACCATGGCGCACCTGCTCAAGTACGACTCCAACCTCGGCCCGTTCGGGGACGAGGTCGAGATCTCGGGCGGCGTCGTCCGCGCCGGCGGCGAAGAGATCAAATGGTTCTCTGAGCGCGATCCCGGTGCGATCCCTTGGGGCGACCTCGGCGTCGACGTCGTGCTCGAGTCGACCGGATTCTTCACCAAGCGGGAGGGAGCGCAGAAGCACCTCGACGCCGGGGCGAAGAAGGTCGTGATCTCGGCGCCCGCGACCGAGCCGGACGTGACGCTCGTGCTTGGTGTGAACGACGACGCCTACGACAAAGACTCGCACCACATCGTCTCCAACGCCTCCTGCACGACCAACTGCGTCGCACCGATGGCGAAGGTGCTGCACGACTCGTTCACAGTCGAGCAAGGGTTCATGACGACGATCCACGCGTACACGAACGACCAGCGCGTGCTCGATCTCCCGCACGAGGACATCCGCCGCGCCCGTGCCGCAGCGATCAACCTGATTCCGACCTCGACCGGCGCCGCCCGCGCGATCGGCGTCGTCATGCCCGAACTGAAGGGAAAGATCGACGGGATGTCGATGCGCGCGCCTGTGCCGACCGGCTCCGTCACCGACCTCGTCTGCCGCGTTGGCCGCGACACGAGTGTCGACGAAGTGAAAGAAGCGTTCCGCACCGCCGCTTCGAGCGGGCCGCTCGAGGGCTACCTCCAGTACACGGAGGATCCGATCGTCTCGACCGACATCCAGCACTCGCCGTACTCGTGCATCTTCGACGCGGAACTGACGATGGCGAGCGGGAACCTCGTCAAGGTCTTCGGCTGGTACGACAATGAGTGGGGCTACTCGTGTCGGCTCGTCGACCTGATGGGGAAGCTGCTCTGAGGCAGCCCCGTTCCGTTCGTGACGCGGACGTCGGCGGCAAGAGCCGTCCTCGTCCGCTCCGATCTCAACGTGCCGCTCGAGGACGGCGCCGTCGCCGACGACACGCGCATCCGGGCCGCACTGCCGACGCTCGAGCTTCTTCTCGAGCGCGGCGCGGCGCGGGTTCGGGTCTGCTCCCACCTCGGCCGCCCGAAGGGCGAAGACCCGGCCTTCCGGATCGAGCCGGTGCGCGCCCACCTGCGTACGCTGCTCCCCGACGAGCGCGTCGAGGTGCTCGAGAACACGCGCTTCCACTCCGGAGAGACCAAGAACGACCCCGCGTTCGCGCGGGAGCTCGCGGCCGGGAGCGATCTGTACGTCAACGACGCGTTCGGCTCGGCCCATCGCGCGCATGCCTCGACCGTGGGCGTCGCCGAGCTGCTGCCGGCGTATGCAGGCCTGCTCCTGCTCGCGGAGCTCGAGCACCTCGGCCGACTGCTCGGCGGCGTCGAGCGGCCCTTCGTGCTCGTGACCGGCGGCGCCAAAGTCGCGGACAAGCTCGGCGTGCTCGAGAATCTCGGCGGCGCCGCGGACGAAGTGCTGGTGGGCGGGAAGATGGCCGAAGAGCTCCGGGCCGAGAACCCGCTCTCCTTTCCAGTCGTGCTGCCGACCGACGTCGTCGCCGCGAGCGCGTTCGAGGAGGATGCGGAGGCTCGGGTGGTGCCGTTCGACGCGCTTCCCGAGGGCTGGCTCGGCCTCGACATCGGGCCGGACTCGCGCCGCGACTTCGCCGGCCGGATCACCGCGGCGCGGACAGTCTTCTGGAACGGCCCGATGGGCGTCTTCGAGTGGAAGCCGTTCGCGGACGGGACGCGTGCCGTCGCCGAGTCGGTCGCTGCGGTGGACGGCTACACGGTCGTCGGCGGCGGTGACTCTGTCCGCGCCGTGAACGAGCTCGGGCTCGACGACGAGATCTCCTGGGTCTCGACAGGCGGCGGCGCCTCGCTCGAGCTGCTCGAGGGCAAGGAGCTCCCCGGCGTGGCCGCGATTCCCGAGGCGGAGTCCTGATGCTGATCGCAGGCAACTGGAAGATGTTCAAGGGCCCGGACGAGGCCCGGACATTCCTGGACGACTTCGACGCACCGGCCGGCGTCGACGTCGTCTTCTGTCCGCCGTTCCTCTCTCTTTCAGCGGCCGTCGAGAGCGGCAGGACGATCTATGCGCAGAACGTGCACTGGGAGCCGTCCGGGGCCTACACGGGGGAGGTCTCGCCCGAGATGCTGCTCGAGCTCGGCGTGCAGGGCTCGCTCGTCGGGCACTCCGAGCGGCGCCAGCTCTTCGGCGACACGGACGAGAGTGTCGCGCGGCGCGCGCGGGCCGCGCTGGAGTCGGGGCTCGGCGTGATCGCCTGCGTCGGCGAGACGCTCGAGCAGCGCGAGGCTGGAGACACCGACCTCGTGCTCAAGATCCAGGTAGAGGCGATCGCCTTCGCTGCCGGCGAGCACGAGCAGCTCGTCATCGCCTACGAGCCCGTGTGGGCGATCGGCACGGGCAAGACCGCCACGCCCGAGCTGGCCGAAGAGGCGCACGGCTTCATCAAGTCGCTGCTCGACCGGCCGGTGCTCTACGGCGGCTCGGTCAAGCCGGAAAACGCGACCGAACTGCTCGCCCAGCCGTCGATCGACGGTGCCCTCGTCGGCGGCGCCTCGCTCGAACCCGACTCCTTCGCAGCGATTTGCCGGGCAGCTTCGACCTCGTAACGCTCGTCATTCTCGACGGTTGGGGCTGCGCGCCGCCCGGGACCGGCAATGCGGTCGAGCTGGCCCGAACGCCGGTGTTCGACCGGCTCTGGCGGGAGTACCCGCATACGACGCTGAAGGCGTCGGGAGAGGCGGTCGGGCTGCCGGAGGGGCAGATGGGGAACTCGGAGGTCGGCCACCTGACGATCGGGTCGGGCCGGATCCTCTTCCAGGACCTGCAGCGGGTGAACGTCGCGATTCGAGACGGCTCGTTCTTCGCGAACGAGGCACTCGTCGGCGCGTTCGAGCGGGCGCGGGCGCGCGGCGGCGACGTGCACCTGCTGGGGCTCACCTCCTACGGCGGGGTTCACTCGCACATCGACCACCTCCGCGCCCTGCTCGAGCTGGCGCGGCGTCTCGGGCTCGAGCGGCGGACCTGGATCCACGCCTTCACCGACGGACGGGACGTCTCGCCGACCTCGGCCGTGTCCGATCTGGCGGAGCTGCCGCCCGGTCGCCTGGCGACGGTCGTCGGGCGGTACTACGCGATGGACAGGGACAAGCGCTGGGAGCGGACGCAGAAGGCGCTCGACGCGATCACGGTGGGGAGGGGTACACCTGTGGAACCTCCCGCGTTGCTCGCAGAAGTGCAACGGAGCTATGACGCGGGCGTCACAGACGAGTTCCTGGAGCCGATCGTCGTCGACGGCGCGCCACGGCTCGGCCGGGACGACGCCGCGATCTTCTTCAACTTCCGGCCCGACCGCGGCCGGCAGCTCGCGGCCAGGCTCGCGGAGGGCGACGTCGACCTGACCACGATGACCCGGTATTCCGACGAGCTCAACGTCCCCGTCGCCTTCGCGGAGCAGAAGGTCTCGGACACGCTCGCCGAGACCCTCGCCGCCGCGGGCGCGCGTCAGCTGCACGTTGCCGAGACGGAGAAATACGCGCACGTGACCTACTTCTTCAACGGCGGCGTCGAGGTGCCGTGGCCCGGCGAGGAGCGCATCCTCGTGCCCAGCCCACGCGACGTCCCGAGCTACGACTTCAAGCCCGAGATGTCGGCGCGCGAGGTCGCCGCGCGCTTCGCGGACGCGATCGGCGACGGCTACCGCTTCGCCGTCATCAACTTCGCGAACCCGGACATGGTCGGCCACACCGGCTCGATCCCGGCGGTCACGCAGGCGGTCGAGGTCACCGACGAGTGCCTCGCCGAGGTGGTCGAGTCGACGCATGCGGCCCGCGGTGTCTGCCTCGTGACCGCCGACCACGGCAACGCCGAGACGATGCTCGAAGCGGACGGCGTCAGCCCGCACACCGCGCACACGACCAACCCGGTGCCGCTCGTGTTAACCACTGGCGAGCATGGCCGTGCGCAAAGGGGGCGAGCTCGCCGACCTCGCCCCCACCGTGCTCGGGCTTCTCGGCCTCGAATCGCCGTCGGCGATGACAGGAGTCAACCTGGCCGGCGCGGCCGATCCGGGTCCCACAGGTTGAGCAAACGGGCGCTATACTCCCGCCCACTTGTCGCTGCCCCAGCCTGATCTCGGCGTCCTGCGGAAGGCTCAGCGAGGAGATGAGCGAGCGTTCTCGCTCATCGTTCGCGCGTATGAGCTGCCGGTCTTCAACTACGTGTTGCGGCTCGTGGGCGACCGCTCGTTGGCGGAGGACCTGACCCAGGAAGTCTTTCTTCGTGTCTACCAGGGACTGCCCAGCTTCTCGCTTCGTTGCCGCTTCACGACCTGGCTCTTCCAGGTGACGAAGAACCGCGTTCTCGACGAGTTGCGCGCGCTGGAGCGCCGGCCGCGCGCCGTCGTCAACCTCGAGGACATCCCCCCGCTCGAGGTCGTGGATGCACCGTTCGAGCGCGTGGAGGCGATCGACGCAGTCTGGCGGGCGGTCGAGAACCTGAGCGTCGACCTGAAGATGGCTCTGTTGCTGCGCGACGTGGTCGGCCTCTCCTACACCGAGATCGCCGACTCGCTCGAGGTCACCCTGGCCACGGTCAAGTGGCGGATCTACAAGGCCCGCGAGGAAGTCCAGCTCGCGCTCGCCCGCGAGGGCATCACCTTCGGCGCGGAGACGGGCTCCGACAAGCGCGCCAACCCCGCCGCACCCGCGCTGGTCTAGCCGTAGCGCTCTAGCTGTCGCCTAGGCAGGCGCGTTCGCGTCCTCCTTCGCCGCGAGCTTCCGGCTCGCCGCCATCACGTCCTTCAGGTGCCGCTGCTGGATCGGCAGGTGCGTGCTCACGAGCTGGCGGACGCCGGCGTGCTTCGCCTGCTTGTTCAGCTCCTGCAGCACCGACCAGTGCCCGACCTCGCCGGCCTCGGCCATGGTCAGGAACTCGAACCCGTCCAGCTCATCCGAGTCACGCTCGAGGTAGGTCCTCATCATCGTCGCGCCCTTCTTCTTCACCGAGCGCGCCTCGGCGAGGATCTTCCCCTTCTTGCGGTCGATCGAGGCGGCCACGGCGGTGCCGTCCTTCTCGGCCTTGGCCGCCTCCTTGCGCATGGTCTTCAGGCTCGAGACCAGCTTGCGGTCCTTCGTCAGCTTCTCGACTCGCTCCGTTGCGGCCTGTGCAGCCATCGCGAGCCCGATCACCTCGCCGAGCTTCGTCTCCATGTTGGTCAGCTCTGCCATGTCACTCCGTTTCGTCGGGCCGGGCTAGAAGCCGTGCTCGAGACGTGCTGCGAGCACCTCGGGGAGGCCCCGCTCACGCATCTCGGCCTGCGTCCGCTCGACCGGATAAGGCGTTCGGCGAAACGTTGCCCGCCCTGACCTTTTGTCAATCTCGAGCCAGGCGGCTCGCGGGTCGCCGTCACGGGGCTGCCCGACCGATCCCGGGTTGAGCAGCCGCCGCGCGGCGCCCAGGTCGAGGCTGGTGCCGGCCGCCGCCTGACCGCCCCTTACCTCCGTCCCGTCCCCCGAGAGCTCGAGGGCGACGTGGCTGTGCCCGACGAGCACGAGCGGCGCCGAGGTCGCGGCCAGGGTCCAGCGGGCGGCGTCCTCGGACAGGACGTAGTCCCAGACCGGGTCGCGCGGGCTGCCGTGGAACATCTCGACGCCCGACAACGTCGCCCGCGGCTCGAGGGCGCCGAGGAAGTCTCTGGCGGCGTCGTCGAGGACGCTCCGCGTCCAGGACGCCGCCGCGGCAGCCTCGCCGGCGAAGGTCGCGAGCGGGATCCTCCCGACCACGACGAGGTCGTGGTTGCCCCCGAGGCAGACGGCGGCCCGCTCGCGCAGGGCTGCGATGCACTCGAGCGGCCGCGGCCCATAACCGACGACGTCGCCGAGACACCAGAGCTCGTCGAAGCCGCCGGCGTCGATCTCGGCGAGGACTGCGTCGAGCGCGTGCAGGTTGGAGTGGACGTCCGAGACGACAGCGAGCTTCACGGTGCTCGTGGTGTCGAGTGTGTCGCTCGTCGTGCCCGGACGCTACGAGTCGCGGGGAGGAGCTTCGGGCAGGTTCTGAATGCCCTGCACGGTCGTGTACTTCGACCATGAGTCATTCATCGCGTCGAGCAGCTCCTTGGCGAACTTCGTCGACATGTTCACGCGTGCGACGACGACGCCGGGGATGTCGCCCTCCTCGACCTCGTGGTCGATGCGCGCGAACGTAAGCGTGAACTCGTAGTCCGAGAACGAGACGTTGGCGAAGTTCGCGTACGAGCCGGCGAGATGCTTCTCGTCGATCTGGATGTTGAGCTGGCGCTCCTGGCCGGAGCCGTCCTCGTCCACATCCCTACGATAACGGCGTGACAACCGTGACCGGGAAGATCAATGCCCGCTGAGGCGATCGAGCGGCTGGAGGCGGCGCTCGGCGAGGCCGCTGGGACCGAGGTCGCGCTCGAGCGTCCCGGCGACGCTGCTCACGGCGATTACGCCACCAACGTCGCAATGCGGCTTGCCGGCGCGCGCAAGCTCGCCCCGCGTCTGATCGCGGAGCAGTTGGTTGCCCAGGCGAGCGCGCTACCCGACGTCGAGCGGGCCGAGATCGCCGGGCCGGGCTTCGTCAACCTCTGGCTCGCACCGGCCTGGTATCGCGATGCGCTCGCGGAGATCCTCGCTGCCGGCGACGCGTACGGCGGCGGCTCGGCAACGATCAAGGAGCGCGTCCAGGTGGAGCTCGTCTCGGCCAACCCAACCGGGCCGATCGTCGTCTCCGCGGCACGGAACGGCGCCTACGGTGACAGCGTGGCGCGGCTACTCGCGTTCGCGGGCCACGAGGTCGAGCGCGAGTACTACTACAACGACGCGGGTGCGCAGATGATGCGCTTCCGCGCCTCGGTCGAAGCGCGCCGGCGCGGGGAGGAGCCGCCCGAGGACGGCTACCTCGGCGACTACATCGCCGAGCTCGCGGAGTTGCCGGACGACCCCGTGCCGCTGATGCTGCAGCGGATCGAGGCGACGTTAGAGCGCTTCCGGATCCACTTCGACTCGTGGGCGCTGCAGAGCGAGCTGGAAAAGCGGCTGCCCGACTTCCTGCCTCGCCTGGACGCCTACGAGCGCGACGGCGCGGTGTGGGCGCGCTCCTCCGCGCACGGCGACGACGACGACCGTGTCCTGATCCGCTCCGAGACCGGCACGCCGACGTACCGGGCTGCGGACGTCGTGTACCTGGCGGACAAGCTCGACCGTGGGCTCGATCGCGCCATTTATGTGCTCGGCGCCGATCATCACGGCACGCGGAACTGGTATGCGGCGGTCGCCAGGATGCTCGGCTACGACTCCGGCCGGGTCGAGGTGCTGCTCTACCAGCTCGTCCACCTGACCCGCGGCGGCGAGGCGGCGAAGATGTCGAAGCGGCGCGGCGACGTCGTCTTCCTCGACGACTTCCTCGACGAGGTCGGCGTCGACGCGGCCCGCTGGTACCTCGTCTCGCGCGGGCCCGACCAGGCGATCGAGATCGACGTCGATCTGGCGGCGGAGCGAAGCCAGAAGAACCCGGTCTACTACGTCCAGTACGCGCACGCGCGCATCGCCGGGATCCTCCGCAACGCAGGCGAGGCGAAGCCGTCGGCGGAGCCGCCCGCCGAGCTCGCGGACGAGGAGCGCGACCTCGTCAAGCGCCTGGCTGAGTTTCCGGCCGTCGTCGCGGAGGCGACGGAGCGGCGCGGCCCGCATGCGATCCCCACCTACGCGATCCGAGTCGCGGACGACTTTCACCGCTTCTACCACCGGCACAAGGTGCTCGGCTCCGAGGCCGAGTCCTTCCGGCTCGGCTTGGTCACGGCGACGAAGTCCGTGATCGCCCGCTCGCTCGACCTGATCGGGGTCGAAGCGCCGGAGCGGATGTAACGGGCGGATAGGATCCGGGCCGCATGGCGGCCACGGCTCCCGACCGAAACCTCGCCCTCGAGATCGTGCGCGTGACGGAGTCCGCGGCGATGGCAGCCGCAGGCTGGATCGGGCGCGGGGAGAAGGAGCGCGCCGACCAGGCGGCCGTCGACGCGATGCGGCTGATGCTCGGCACCGTCGAGATGGACGGCGTGGTCGTGATCGGGGAGGGGGAGAAGGACGAGGCGCCGATGCTCTTCAACGGCGAATCGGTCGGCTCCGGCCACGGGCCCGAGGTCGACGTCGCCGTCGACCCGCTCGAGGGAACCAGGCTGACGGCCCTCGGCCAGCCGAACGCGATCGCGGTGATCGCCGTCGCCGAGCGCGGGACGATGTTCTTTCCCGGCGCGGCCGTCTACATGGACAAGATCGCCGTCGGGCCGGAGGCTGCGGAGGCGATCTCGATCGACGCCTCTCCGACCGAGAACGTCCAGGCCGTGGCCGACGCGAAGGGGATGGACGTCGCCGACGTGACCGTCGTCGTGCTCGAGCGCGACCGGCACGACGCACTGATCGCGGAGCTCCGCGAGGCGGGCGCGCGCGTGAACCTGATCCGGGACGGCGACGTCGCACCCGCCATTGCCGCCGCCCAGCCTTTCACCGGCGTCGACATGCTGATGGGGATCGGCGGCACGCCCGAGGGCGTCATCTCGGCCGCCGCGATCAAGTGCCTCGGCGGCTGCCTCCAAGGCCGGCTCTGGCCGCGCGACGAGACCGAGCGCAAACAGCTCGTCGAGGCGGGGTACGACATCGAACGCGTGCTCACGCACGACGACCTCGTCAGCGGCGAGGACGTCTTCGTCGCCGCAACCGGAGTGACGAGCGGCGCGCTCCTCCGCGGCGTGCGCATGTCGGCCATCGGCGTTGAGACGGAGTCGATCGTGATGCGCTCCCGCTCGGGGACCGTGCGCCGGATCCAGGCCTATCACCCGCTTGCGAAGCTACCCACCTTGCTGAAAGGAGGCCGCAATGGCCGCTGAGCTGCACGAGACCGCGAAGGCGCTCGTCGCCGACGACAAGGGGATACTCGCCGCCGACGAGAGCTCGGGGACGATCGAAAAGCGCTTCGACTCGATCTCGCTCGAGTCGACCGAGGAAAACCGACGTGCCTACCGCGACATGCTCTTCACGACACCCGACCTGGAGCAATTCGTGAGCGGCGTGATCCTCTTCGACGAGACGATCCGCCAGTCGTCGGCCGACGGGACGCCGTTCGCCAGGCTGCTCGCCGACAGGGGAATCATCCCGGGGATCAAGGTCGACACCGGCGCCAAGGACCTCGCCGGCGCGCCCGGCGAGAAGGTGACCGAGGGCCTCGACGGCCTGCGCGAACGGCTCCAGGAGTACCGTGAGCTCGGCGCGCGCTTTGCCAAGTGGCGCGCCGTGATCACGATCGGGGAGGGGATCCCGACCGCCTACTGCATCGAGACGAACGCGCACGCGCTCGCCCGCTACGCCGCGCTCTGCCAGGAGCAGGGGCTCGTTCCGATCGTCGAGCCCGAGGTGCTGATGGACGCGGACAACGACATCGAGACGTGCTACCGCGCCACCAAGCGGACGCTCCACAAGACCTTCGACGAGCTCTACCACCAGCGCGTCGACCTCGAGGGGATCCTGCTGAAGCCGAACATGGTCATCTCGGGCAAGGGCTCGCCGACGCAGGCGAGCGCCGACGAGGTCGCCGACTGGACGCTCAGGTGCTTCCACGAGACCGTGCCGGCTGCGGTGCCCGGAATCGTCTTCCTCTCCGGCGGCCAGTCCGACGAGCAGGCAAGCGAGAACCTGAACGCGATCAACTCGCGTGGGCCACAGCCGTGGGCGCTCTCGTTCTCGTACGGGCGGGCGCTGCAGGCGCCGGCGCTGAAGGCATGGGGCGGATCGGCCGAGAACGTGGAGGCGGGCCAGTCCTTCCTCGCGCTGCGCGCCCGCTGCAACAGCGCCGCGGTCGGCGGCCGCTATTCGGCGGAGATGGAGGAGCTCGCGAGGTCGACCTAGTCCTGGTGTCGATTCGACGTGTCCCCGTTCGTCTCACCGATGAGTTTCGCCTGCACGGTCGGTCTTCGTCGTGGAGACCGAACGCATTCGTCCGACCGGAGGTGAGTCGATGTCGAAGACCGTCCTGATCGTCGGCACCCGCAAGGGCTGCTTCCTGCTCGAGAGCGACGAGAGCCGCCGTGACTGGCAGCTGCGCGGCCCCTACTGCGAGAGCTGGCCCATCTATCACGCCATCCGGGACGCCGGCAGCGGCACGATCTACGCCGCGGCCGGCAGCGAGTGGCACGGGTCGAGCGTCTGGCGCAGCCACGACCTCGGCGAGACCTGGGAACAGTCGAGCGAAGGGCTGAGCTACGGCGACGGCGAGGGCGCGCTGAAGCTGTCGAAGGTGTCCGGCCTAACCGCCCACAATGGCCGCCTCTTCGCGGGCGCGGAGAATCCCGGTGTGTTCGAGAGCCGCGACGGCGGCGAGACGTGGTCGCTGCTGACCACGCTCGAGGGGCAGCCGGGCAGCGACAAGTGGAACGATCCCGACAACCAGCCGCCCGGCCATCTCGGCGTCCCGGCGATCCTGCCGCACCCCGACGACGCGTCCCGGTACTGGGCGGTCGTGCAGGGCGTCGGCATCTTCGAGACGACCGACGACGCCGCCTCGTGGACGCCGCGCAACCGCGGGCTGCGCGCCGACTGGCCGCTCGAGAACGAGGAGGTCGGGTACTGCGTGCACAAGCTCGTGATGTCGCCTGTCGACAGTGACCGGCTGTACCAGCAGAACCACGTGGGTATGCACCGCAGCGATGACGCCGGCCTCACCTGGAACGAGATCACCGACGGCCTGCCGACCGAGTTCGGCTTTGCCGCGGGTGCGCACCCGCACGACCGCGACACGTTCTACGTGATCCCGCTCGATCCCGGCCACGCGCGCTGCATGCCCGAGGGCCGTGCCGCCGTCTGGCGGACCCGCGACGCGGGCGCGAGCTGGGAGCGGCTCGCGAACGGCCTCCCGCAGGAGGATGCACACGTGGGCGTGCTGCGCGAGGGGATGGCACTCGACGCCTACGACCAGCCGGGCGTCTACTTCGGCACGAGCACGGGGCAGCTGTTCGCGAGCGCCGACGAGGGCGAGAGCTGGACCGAGATCGCGAGCTACCTGCCCGGGATCACGTCGGTCGAGGTCGCGGTGCTGGACTAGCCATGGCCGAGCTGCACCTGCCCTCGACCCTGCCGCCGCTCTTCGCCGGCCTGCCGCGCACGCTCGACCTCGACGTGGCCACCGTCGACGAGGCGCTCGATCAGCTCGAGCAGCGCTGGCCGGGTTTGCGCGACCGCCTCTGCGAGCCCGGCCCGACGCTGCGCACGCACATCCACATCTATGTCGACCGCGAGCGCGCCCAGCTCGACACTGCGCTCGAGCCGCGCTCGCGCGTCGACGTGATCACCGCGATCAGCGGCGGCTGAGCCCGCGTTCACTCACTGAGCGGTGAACTCAGCGCCGGCCGTCTTGACAGGCCGTCGCGCGTTGCGAGATGGTGGCGGTCGTAACGAGAGGAGCTTCGTGCCGCCCGAAGAAGCGGATCGTTACTGCGGCCCCGACCCCGCCGGCCCTTCGGGCCTGGTAGCGGCCGCTGTCCTGAGGCTCCTCCGGCCGATACTCGAACGAGGCGGAGGAGGTACGACGAGGTGGCACGTTCACGCGTAGGGCAGAAGCTGGCTGCGATTCCAGCGCGATCGCCGCGGCCGTCGAGCCTGAACCGAATCACGGCTGAGCTCGGCACCGTCCCGATCCGGGACGTCGCCGGGTTCGAGAAGGGCCTGCGGGCCGTCGACTACACGCCCGTCGAGCTCGCGCCCGCCTTCCGCGACGCGTACGGGCGGAGCCGCCACCGGGCCGTCGCGCTCGCCCGCGCCTATGCGACGACGCTGCCGAACGTCGACGAGCACCGCCAGCTCTTCCAGCGCGCCGCCTACATGAAGCAGGACGAGCGGCTCGCCCTGATCGAGGGCTACCGCAAGGCGGGACAGGGACGCGGCGTCGTGCACGCCGTCAGCCAGCTCCCGCGCGCGCACGGGCGGCTGCTCATGCGCGACTTCGCCGTCAAGCCCGACGGCAGGACCGACCCCGCCGCGGCGCGCGAGGTGCTTTTCTGGCTCCGCGACGTCGGCGCTCAGATCCGTGCCGCACAGCCCGTGCCGCCGGGGGACACCGACGAGCCCCTCGTCGACCTGATCGAGGACGTCGCGGACGCGGTCTCCGACGCCGTCAACGCCGTCGTCGACGCGATCAGCGCCGCCGGCTCCGCGTTCGTGGACGCGATCAAGGACATCGTCAACTGGGCCGCCGACGCGGTCCGGGATCTCGCCCGCGCGCTGCTGGAGGCGTTCGAGACGCTCGGCGAGCTGCTCGTCGAGGTCGTCCAGGCCGGTTACGACGTGGTCCGGAAGATCATCCAGGGTCTGGAGGCGATCGGAAAGGCGATGTTCGAGATCCTCGACGCAGCGTTCACGCTGGCGCGGGACGCGCTCATCCTCGTCCTCCGCGCGATCGACAGCCTCGGCCGTCAGCTCGTCGAGCTGCTGAGGTACATCGCCACCAAGGCGGCCAGCGTGATCGAGCGGGCGGTCGACGCGCTGCTCGCGATCGGGAAGTCGATCGGGAACATCCTCGAGCAGGCGCTCGCCGTCGGAGCGGCGCTGGTCAAGGGCGTCGTCGGCGCGCTGCTTGCGCTCGGGAAGGCCGTCGGCGAGATCCTGCTCACGGCGCTGACCCGGCCCGACCAGCTCCTGCAGCAGATCGTCGATTCGCTCCGGGACCTGGGCCGGTCGCTGAAGACGATCTTCGACACGGTGGTCGCCGCCGGCGCCGAGTTCATCCGGCGCGTGGCGGAGGCGGCGGCCAGGATCGGCGAGTCGATCGTCGACCTGATGGCCTACGTCGCCGACGCGGCGCTCGACGTCGCGACCGCGGTCGTCCGCGGCGTGCTCGCGGCCGGCAAGACGATCGCCGACCTGGTCGTCAACATCGCGCAGCGTGGGCTCGCCGCGATCCGGAAGGTCGTCGGCGCGCTGTTCACCCTGGGCAGGAGCCTGCTCGAGGTGCTCAAGTCGATCGCGAACATCGCCTTCGACACGCTCAAGAAGGTGATCCAGGCCGCGATCGAGCTCGGCAAGACGATCGCCGAGTTCACCGTCACCATGATCAAGTTCACGTACCGCGCCGCCGCGCGCTTCATCGAGGCGGCGCTCGAGGTGGGGGTGGCGGTGGCCGAGCTGCTGGAGACCGTCGTCGCGCGCGGCTACTTCGTCCTCCGCAAGATCATCAACGGCGTCCTGCAGGCGCTCGGGCCGGTCGGCGAGGTGCTCGACTGGCTGCTCACGCGCGGCGAGGCGCTCACCTCGGCGCTCTGGCGGCAGGCCCTGCTCGCGATCCGCTACGTGAAGAAGAGCGTCGGCGAGGTCCTGGACTGGGCGCTCACGCAGGCGGACGCGGTCTTCGACACGATCCTGAAGACGATCGAGGAGATCGGCAGCGCGATCGCCGAGGTGATCGAGTGGGCGAAGGCGGCCGGCGCGGCGGCGCTCGAGGCGCTGGGCGAGGCGACGGAGCGGGTCGGCAACTCGATCGGCTACGTCCTCACCTTCCTCGAGAAGGACGTGCTGCCCGCGATCCGCAGCGTCATCCACGGTGCCCTCCGGGCCGGAGCAGCGGTCGCGGAGTTCATCACGTGGTCGGTGGGCCGCGCGTTCGAGACGGTCGTCGAGGTCGTGGAGGCGCTCCTCGACGCGGGCGTCGAGATCGCGGCGATCATCGCCGACACGATCCAGCACCCGCAGAACGCGCTCGACAACGTCGTCAAGGCGCTGAAGGTGGCCGGGAAGACCCTCTCGCAGGTGCTCGGCGCCGCCCGCAGCCTCACCGAGGACACGCTCGCGCAGGTCGTGGAGACCATGAAGCGGATCGGCGAGTCGATCGTGACGATCCTCGAAGCGGCCCTCGAGGTGGCGGGCGGCGCGCTCGCCACCGTGGTCAGCATCCTGCTCCGGATGCTCGCCTCGTACCGGAAGATGACGCCGGCGGAGATCGCGGAGGCGAAGATCGTCTTCGCGAACACGCTCGACTACGACCGGATCTACTTCGCGACCGAGAGCCTCGTCAACGACATCATCTTCGGGATCCAGGACTTCTTCACCAAGAACCCGGAGTCGCGGGCGTTCGTCACCGACACGCTCGTCAACTTCGACGTCGACGAGGGGATCGAGCGGCACACGATGATCCACGAGCTGACCCACGTCTGGCAGTTCGAGGTCACCGGGCCCTTCTACATGTCCGAGGCGATCCACGCCCAGGTCGCCGGGGCGGGCTACAACTACGGCTACGAGACGGGCGGGCCCGACGTCGAGATCGAGGTCGACTACGCGGGGACGAAGCGGAAGTTCACCGAGGGCCCGCTCACGGGCAAGGGCGCCGAGGACGAGCTCGACGCCGCGAGCGGGAACTTCGGCTCCTTCAACCGCGAGCAGCAGGGCCAGATCACGATGCACTACTTCGTGCGGCGGGTGCTGCAGAACCGGCCGCCCGCCGACTACGCCAAGTGGCAGCCGTACATCAACGTGGTGCAGGCGGCCTGATCGGGGTCGTCGCCGGCGGCCGCGCGCTCGACGCGCTCGAGCCGCTCCTGCGCGCGTACGGGGAGGTCGATGTCGCCGCGGAGCCGGACGAGCTCGCAGGCGGCGCCGACGCGATCCTTGTCGTTGGCGACCGCCGCCGCTCGCCCCGCACGGTCCTGCCCGGCCCCTTCCTGCTCGCCGCGGACGGCCGCCGCGTCCCTGTCGGCTGGGTGCCCGACACGAGCTGGGACGCCGTCCGGCGCTTCGCCGAGGCCGCGGCGCGGATCCACGAACGGCGCGGCGGCGAGCGCACGGTTGCGGTGCTCGCACAGCGCTCGCGCCGCTACCGCGACCTCTCCGGGAGGATCGTGCGGCTGCTCGACGAGAGCGGCGGCGCCGTCCGGCCGCTGCGCTGGACGGCCGACGAGCTCGGCCGGGAGGAGCTCGGGCGCGGGCTCGGCTACGGCCTGGCGGCGGCCGTCTACGTCGGCCACGGCCGGCCGACCGGCTGGGCAGGCTACCGCGGGACGCGGGCGCATCATCTCGACGACGCGGAGGAGCCGGCCGCCGCCGTGCTCTCGCTGACCTGCCTGACCGCAAGTAGGCGCCGCGTCGGGCTCTCCTTCGCCGAGGCGCTCGTGCTGCAAGGCGCTGCGGGCGCGGCCTTCGGCGCCGTCTGCCCGACCGACCACCGCTGGAACGCGCGCTGGGCCCTGCGGCTGACCCGGGCGCTCGGGAGCGGCTGCGCGACGGTCGGCGAGCTCGTGCTCTCGGCGGAGCAGGACGACCCGGCCGTCGCCGGCTACCGGATCGTCGGCGATCCCGTCGCGCCGCTCGTGGACGCGCCGGGCGCGGCGGAGCGCGCCGAGGCGCTCTCCCGCGAGGTCGCGCTGACCGCGTGAGCGCCGCCGTTCCCACCACGCGCGACGAGATGCTCGACCTCCTTCGCGCCGAGCTGCACGAGGTGAACGCGGAGATTCCCCGTGACCTCCCGACCGACCGCGAGCTGATCGCCGAGCTCGGCGTCGACTCGCTCGACGTCGTCGAGTTCGTGGCCAGGCTCGAGTACCGCTTCCGCTTCGTCGTGCCCGACGACGAGTGGCAGCAGCTGGCTACGCTCGACGCGATCGCCGCGTACGCGCTCGATCGCCTGGGCTGAGCGGTGGAGCGGGTCGTCGTCACGGGCATCGGCGTGCGGACGCCGCTCGGCTCCGATCCGCAGGAGCTCTGGGCGCGGCTCCTGGACGGCGAGACGGCGACGCGCGAGTGGCCGGATCTCGTCGCCGAGGGCTTTCCCGTGCCGCGCGCGTGCCGGATCGAGGGCGACCTCGGCGAGCCGGATCCCGCCCGGCGCGGCCGGGCGCTGGCGCGGCTCGCCGCCGGCGAGGCGCTCGACCGGGCCGGGCTCGCGCCCGGATGCCGGGTCGGCATCTACGTCGGCACGACGATGGGCGAGTCGCGCGTCTTCGAGGACGCGGGGGAGGGCGCGGAGCTGGACATCGGCGCCGCCGCCGGAAGCGTCTTCGCAGCCGAGGTCGCGGCCGCCTTCGGGCTCGACGGCCCGCAGCGGACCTACGGGACGGCGTGCGCGGCCGGCAACTACGCGATCGGCGCCGCGGCTGCGGCGGTCCGGTCGGGGGCGGTCGATGTCGCGCTTGCCGGCGGCGTCGAGCCGTTCTCGCGGCTCGCGCTCCTCGGCTTCGCGCGCTCACGGGCGATGAGCTCCGACCTCTGCCGTCCGTTCGATCGGGGACGGACCGGGATGCAGCTGGGGGAAGCGGCCGCGTTCCTCGTCCTCGAGCGCGAAGGGCGGGTGGAGCCGCTCGCGGCTGTGGCGGGGCTCGGTCTCAGCGGCGACGCCTTCCATCCGACCGCGCCGAGAGAGGACGGCTCTGGCATGGCGGCGGCGATGAAGGCGTGTCTCGGTCGCGGGCGCGACGTGGGCTGGGTCTGCGCGCACGGCACCGCGACGGCGCGGTCGGACGAGGCGGAGGCCAGGGCGCTGCACGCGGTGTTCGGCGACCGCCCGCCCCCCGTCTCGAGCCTCAAGGGCGCCCTCGGCCACTCGCTCGGAGCAGCCACGGCCGTCCAGGCCGTTGTCGCCGTGCTGGCGCTGCGCGAGCGGGTGTTGCCGCCGAACGCCAACCTCGTCGACCTCGACGAACCGCTCGGGCTGGACGTCGTCGCCGAGCCGCGGACGGCCGCCGGCCTCGAGCGCGTGCTCAGCTGCGGCTACGCGTTCGGCGGGCTCAACTCGGCGCTGCTTCTGGAGGCGGCATGAGGGTGGCCGCTGCAGGGTCGTGGACGAGCCCGTCGGTCGAGGCGGTGGACAACGCCGTGGCCGCCTGGGCCGCCGAGACGCTCGCCGGGCTGGGAGCAGGCGCGGACGCGCTCTTCGTCGCGACGCTCGATGCGGGGGCGCGCGAGTCGGTGAGCTTCTGGCGCGAGAGCCGTGCGAGCGGGCTCGCCTTCGCGAACCCGCGCCGTTCCCGTGGACGCTCGCCAACAGTCCGACCGGGGAGATCGCGAAACGGCTCGGCGTGCGGGGGCCGACCTTCACGCTTGTCGGCCGCGTGGAGGCACTCACCGGCGCCCTCGAGCAGGCGCTGGAGGAGCTCGCGTCCGGCCGCGCCGATCGGGCCCTCGTGGCCGCCCTCGACGGCATCTCGGACGAGCGAACGCGTCTCGCGGCGGTTCTCCTCTCGCGCGAAGCCGGCGGGCAGGCAACGGTTGCGACGGCTCGACAGCCTGACGGGACGACGGCGATTGCGCGGCCGACGGCGTCCGAGACGCTCGCCGAGGCCCTCGCACGTCTCGAGCGGGGGGAAGGTGTCGCAATGGGGAGCGAGCGCGACACGTGGATCACGATGACGCCGGCACGCCATTCCGTCCCGTGACCGCTTCTCACGCTCGCACGCCGCCGCCGAAGCGGGCGATGGGGCTCGAACCCACGACCCTCAGCTTGGGAAACCAGTCCAGACCCGCATGGTTGAGCCGAAAACGAGCAGCCAAGCCAAAACGACGCCGCTCGGAACCGCTCCAACCCGCTCCGGCCGGGCGGTCATTGGCGCGCAACTGCGCGCGCGCGCGCGGCAACGCGTAGGAGCCGCCCTGGAAGAGGTCGAGCATGAAGAGTCATCGAGCCCTCCTCTGGTTGCGACTCCGAACAAGCCGCACCCGAGGAGGGCTCTTTGACTACCGCCTCAGCGGACCGTCAACAACGTGTCTGGCACCTTCAGCTAGTCCGTGCTCAAGCCCCAGCCGTACGGGAACAGTGGGTCGTAGTCCGAATCGCCGATGTTGATCGGCACCTGCGCTTCGGTGCGCGGCCACGTCATCGACAGCTTGCCCGTGAAGGGCCGTTCACCGAAGAGCACATCCGCGACCCCGGCACCTTCGCTGCCCGGCAGCCACGAGGCAACCAGCGCGTCCATCTTGACGAGCTAATCGGTGAGCACCTGCGGGCGACCGGACACCACCAGCACCACACAGGTCTCGATCGCATCGCACACCTTGTCGATGACAGCATTGTCACCGGGCTGCAGGGACAGGGACTTCTCCTCTAGCTGCGCTGGGGTGCAGAAGCCGCACTCGGGACCGCCGACGTCCCCGAACCCCTCGGCATATGGCGTCTCCCCGACCACGACGACAACCACGTCCGCGCCGGTCATGGAGCCGAAGCATCGACGCTGTAGGTGACGGTGGCCTGCGGCGCGACCTCGCTTGATGCCTTCGAGGATGGTGGTGCCGGGAATGATGTCGCCGGAGGCACCCTGCCACTGGATCGATCCAGCTGCCGGCCTGGTAGCCGATGTTGTCTGCGTTACGACCAGCGACGTAGATGTTCGCGTTCGGAGAAAGCGGCAGGGCGTTGCCGCTGTTCTTCAGCAGCACCTGAGATTCCGCGACTGCTTGCCGTGCGATCGCACGGTGCGCCGCGCTGCCCACCTGGTCGATGTTGTCCGCCGAGGCGAACGGCTGCTCGAAGAGGCCGAGCTCGAACTTGGCCACGAGGATGCGGCTGACGGCGTCGTCGATACGTGCCTGGCTGACCCGTCCGGCGTTGACCTCAGCAAGCAGCAGCTGCTCGAACTGCTGGGCGCTGAAGGGCTCCATGAACATGTCGGTGCCGGCATTCACTCCGACTCGCACCTTGTACGGGGTCAGGCCACCGAATCCGGGGTTGGCGGGATCAGGAATCTGGTGAATCCCCTCCCAGTCCGAGATGACGAAACCGTGGAAGTGGTACTGACCCTTGAGCACGTCGGTGATCAGCTCCTGGTGCGCGTGCATCTTGACCGGGTCGCCGACGCCGTCCTCGATCCAGTCGACACTGGAGAACGACGGCATGACGCTGCGCACGCGGTGCCGCCTGATCGCCGTCGTGTAGGGCGCCAGATCGATCTTCGCGAACTCGTCCCGACTGGTCACCGTGATGCCCTGGTCGATCGTGTAACGCTGCAGGAACCACGGCAGGCCCACGTTGGCAGCGCGGCCGCGGAGTCGTACACGGTGTCGCCGTCACCCGCATAGTGCTTCGCGGTGGCCAAGACATGGTCGCCTGAGATCGGCGCCCGCCCATGACCCTGCAGGCCGTCGATGATCGTCTCCATCTGGGAGACCAGCGTCGGGTCCTCGCCGAAGCTCTCGTACGTGCGGCCCCATCGCTCGTCTCGAGCGACACAAACGCACGGCCCGAAGCTCCACGGGATTCCGGTCGCGCGTACCTCCTCCGCCGTGGCCTCCCCGATCTTCCGCACGAGGGCTGGGTCGCGCGTGGCGCCGAGCCCGATGTTGTGTGGGAAGACCGTAGCGCCGTAGACGTTCCCGTGACCGTGGACGGCGTCGATGCCATAGATGATGGGGATACCCAGGCGTGTGTTGAGCGCCTGGCTCTGGAACTCGTTGACCATGTCGACCCAGGCGGCGGGCGTGTTGGGCGTCGGCGTCGAGCCACCGCCCGACAGCACCGAACCCAGCCTCAGCGTGGCGATCTGACTTGGATCGCCGGCTACGGCACCGCGCTCGGCCTGCGTCATCTGGCCGACCTTCTCCTCCAGCGTCATGCGGCTGAGCAAGTCCTTGACGCGCAGCCCGATTGACTGGGCCGAGTCGCGATACGCCGGGCGAGCCGGCGCCGCGTTGAGGTGCGCCAACTGGCCTGTGACTGGGGCCTCCTGGCCGGCCGAGACGGCACCGGCTGGCACCAACGACATGAGCAGAACCCCAACTGCGATCAATGAAGTGCGTGCATGGGAAACCATGTTGTCCTCCCTGTAGGCGTTGAGGCGCCCCGCCTCCTCCGACCCTTGCACTACTGGCACTCGATGAGGCGGTCACCACACTCCACTCCCCGCACTACCCAGGGCGGCCCCCGTTAAGTCGTCGTTTCGAGACCGGTTAGGCCGCGAGCAGGACGGCAACTTCGTCGCGCTTGAGTACGTCCTTCCGTGCGGGGCAGAAGGCCGAAACCTACGTGAGACCTCACGAAGCGTTCGGCCCTTCAAGTGGCAAGCGGGCGATGGGGCTCGAACCCACGACCCTCAGCTTGGGAAGCTGATGCTCTACCAACTGAGCTACGCCCGCGTGGCGGGATTCTAGCGGGGCCAGGCGGCGCGAAGCCGGTCGCGCGTCGCGAGCAGGTGTTCCGGCAGCACCTTCACGTCGCCGAGCACCGGCATGAAGCTCGTGTCGCCGGCCCACCGGGGAACGACGTGGAGGTGGACGTGGTCGGCAATTCCGGCACCGGCGACGCGGCCGAGGTTCCAGCCGAGGTTGAAGCCGGCCGGGGAGTATGTCGTCCGCAGCGCTCCGATCCCGCTCAGACCGAGCCGATGGATCTCGAGCGCAGTCTCGTCGTCGAGCGCCTCGAGCTCGCCGGTGTGCTCGTAGGGGGCGATCAGCAGGTGGCCGGACGAGTAAGGGAACTTGTTCAGGAGGACGAAGGCGCGCTCGCCGCGCTCGACGATCAGGGTCTCCCCGATCTCGCCGGCCGCTTCGGCGCAGAGCACGCAGCCCGCCTGCTCGTCCGCGTGCGTGACGTACTCGAGGCGCCACGGCGCCCACAGCGGCTTCGGCATCCGCCGATCTTGGCAGCAAGCGCTACTGGGGTGCTGCCGGATCCAGAGGGCGCCCTCTCAGCCCGGACCAGCGGCGAGCGCCCGCATGGGGCGGAGGCGCGCGTGCGGACACACCCGCCAGAGCCCGAGGCGCTCGCGCACGGCGGCTTGCGCGGCGCGCTCGAGGCCGGCGGCGTGACGACCTCGTCCGCCGCGGTAGAAGTAGGGCGCCGCGGCGCCGCGGCGGACGAGCTCCAGGTTCACGTTCGTCTCGCCCGCCTCGACGTAGCGAAGGAGCCGGCCGTGCTCGTCCCGGTCGTCGAGCGCGGGATCGCGGGCCAGGTCGACGGGTGTGCCGTCGGGAAGCAGGTGGCGCAGCGTGAGGCGGGCTGCTTGTCCGTAGCACTCGCCGAAGAGCTCCGGCGCGTCGATCTGGACGAGCCGGACGCGTCGTCCGTCGGTCAGCTCGACCGTATCGCCGTCGGCGACGAACGCAACCGTCGCCTGCGTTCCGGGAGGTTCGCCCTGCGACTCGGGCTCGCCGCCGCAACCGGTCTGCAATGCCACTGCGATCGCGGCTGGAGCGAGCGCGCGGATCAGGCCGTCGGCACCCACACGAGTGTCGTCTCGACCACCCGCACGTCGGCCGACTCGAGCCGGATCGCGACCGTCTCGATCGCGTCGACCTTCGCCTGCCATTTCTCGTCGATCTCGGCGATCTCGTCGAGGAGGTCCTGCTCGAGCGCTTCCAGGTCCTCCTCTGCGCTTTCGACGCGCTCCTCGGCAGTCCGCTTTCGCTCCAGCAGCACGATTCCGAGACCCGTCTTGCCGGAGCCGGTCATGCCGACGATCACCGCGTGCGTCGTCAAGTCGTCCGGGTCGAGGCGCAGGGGCTCGTCCTTGTCGAGCCGCCTACCGAGGAGGAACCCGTCCGCCACGGCCGGGGACCCTACCCGGCCTCGGCGAGCGCGGAGAACGCGTCGTCGACCGGACTCTGGCCGCGCATCTCCTCGGCGATCCGCGCAGCGGCTGCCCGGTAGGAACCGTATCCGAGCACCGTCTCGATGCCCGCCCGCAGAGCGGCCGGGTCGGGCGCGACCGACACGCCCGCACCGACCTCTTGCACCCGCCGGCCGTTGTACGGCTGGTCGGCGAAGAGCGGCGCGATCACGAGCGGCTTCCCGGCTCCGAGCGCGCCGAGCGTCGTGCCGGAGCCACCGTGGCACACGACTGCGTCCGCGTGCGCGAGCACGTCGGTCTGCGGAACCCAGCTCTCGACGCGGACGTTCGCCGGCACCGCCCCGAGCAAGCCCGGGTCGGCTGCGCCTAGGGTGAGCAGTGCGCGCACCGGAAGCCCGTCGAGCGCCTCGAGCGCAGCCGCATAGACGGCGGCGACCCAGGGCACTGCACCTGCGACGCTCCCGAAGGTGACGTAGACGAGCGGCTTCTCGCCGTCGTCCTCCCACCAGTCCGACAGCGGCTGAGGCGGACCAGGCTCGCGGTCGCGAAAGCGTCGGATGTCCGGCGGCTGCGGCTCGCCCTCCGCTTCGAACGAGGCGGGAAAGAGCGTCAAGAAGGGGGAACGGCGGATGCGCTCTCCTGTCGGGTCAGCCTCGAGGCCGACGGAGACGCGCAGCTCCGAGACGGTCTCGGCGGCGATCTGAAGCGCGCCCTCCTCGACGGCGGCAAGGCCGATCGCGACGCGCGCGTGCGGGATCCCGGCCAGGTCGGCCGCGACCGCCGAGCCGTACTCGTTCGGGTCGCGCAGGATCAGGTCGGGCTGAAACCCTTCGATTGCCTCGCGCAGGCCGGGGAGGATCGCGGCAGCGTCGTAGCGCGCGAAGATCTCGCGCACGACGAGCACCTCGCCTTCCTCGCGTGAGACCGTCGGGACGCGCTCCCACACGGGCCGAATGTCCTCCTCTGCGGGGTCGGCACACTCGTGGAACGGGTAGCCGGTCCGCTCGACGACGGGACGGAGCCCGGACGGCCCAGCGACGAGCACCTCGTGACCGAGCCGGCGCGCCGCCTCGACGAACGGGACGAGCGGGTTGAAGTGCCCGGCGCCCTGCGTCGAGGTGAACAGCACTCGCATCGGCGTGACCGTACCCCGCTCGAGGAGGACGTGGAAGGATGACGGACGTGGCGAAGGGCGACGAAGTCGAAGCGGCTATTGCCCGCGAGACGGCGGAGCTCTACGGGTTGCCGGCGGACGAGTACACGAAGGCGAGGAACGCCCGCGCGAAGGAGCTGAAGCCGGAGAGCCCCGAGCTCGCCGCCGCCGTCGCGAAGCTGCCCAAGCCGACGACGGCCGCCGCGGCCGTCAACCGGCTCGCCCGCGACGAGCCATCCGAGATCCGCGCCCTTGTCCAGGCCGGAAAGCGGCTGCGGGAGGCGCAGGAGGGCGCCGTCGCCGGGAAGTGGGGCGCGGATCTCCAGGAGGCGGTCCGCGAGCACCGGGCGGCTCTCGACCGGGTTCAGCGGGAAGCGCGTCGGCTGAAGCTCTCGAGCGCCGTGCTCGAGCGCGTGGTCGCGACGGTCCGCGCCGCCTCGGTCGAGCCTGAGCTCCAGTCGCTGCTCGAGCGGGGGTTGCTCGCGCGTGAGGTCGAGGTTTCGGGCTTCTCGATCGACCCGGGCATCGTCGAGACCCCGGTCGCGCAGCGGAAGACGACCGCCGCCCAGCCGAAGCGCGACGCGCAGGAGGAGCGCAGGGTCAAGGACGCCGCCCGGGCGCGGCTTCGCGCCGCGAAGGAGCAGCTCGCAGAAGCGAAGCGGGCCGCTGCGGCCGCGCGGAAGGAGCTCGGCCGCGCCGAGCGCGAGGCGCAGCGGGCGGCCGATGCGGTGTCGAAGGCCGAGCAGGCTGTCGAGTCGGCGCAGGAGGGGTTGTAGCCGGTGGACGAGACACGCGACGCGACGCGGCGCACGAGGCTGGCGAACGAGCGCACCTTTCTCGCCTGGTGGCGGACCGGGCTGACCGCGTTCGCCGTCGCGATCGGCGCCGGAAAGCTCGTGCCCGCCGTCGCCGACGATGTCGAGCCATGGCCGTACGAGCTGCTCGGCGCCGGTTTCGGGCTCCTGGGCGTCGGGTTCGTCCTCTACGGCTGGATGCGGCAGCGTGCTGTCGACCGGGCGCTGGCGGCGGGTGAGTACGCGGCCCCGAGTGGAGCGGCGGTCGTGATATTCACGGCGACCGGGCTCGTGCTCGGCGTCGGCGTGCTTCTGGTCGTCCTCTTCGCCGGCGACTGACGTCCCTGCAGCGCGCTTCCTCAGCAGGAGGAAGTAGGGTCGAGACCAGAACGTGAGCGACCCTCGGAGCATGCGGTGGCTTCGTCCCTCGTCCGCAACGGCGGTGGCTCTTGTCGCCGCCGTGATGTTCGCGGTTGCGGCCGGACACGTCTGGTGTGCGGCGAGACTCGAGTCGAGCTCCCGGAGTGGCGGACGCAGGTGCGCTGCCTGACACTCGTCGGAAGCTGGCAAAGGACGACGACTTGCGCGGAGCTTCGCGACGGCACTTACGAGAGCTGGGCTAAAGAAATGGGTGCCGGAGTTCATTGCAGGGAACGGCTTCATCCCCGGCGTCACGAGGCCTGACCAGATCGCCAACCGCTCGAGTCCTTGCAAAGGAGCCGTGCCGCGCAAGCACTCGCACTTCTTCACCAAGGATCGGAAGTTCGGCTCACTCGACTGGAATGGAGAGCCGGTCGATGACGGCACGTACCGCCTTGTCTCCAAGGGGACCGTTGTCATCTCCAAGGAATTTCCGAACGTGACGCTCCACTACCGGATCAGCGGCAGGACGATCTCGTTCGCGCCCGTGCTACTCGAGGGCTGTTCCACGTTCCGGTGTGCCTGGGCCATCTCGATGGCATACCCCGGCAAGAGTTGGCAGCGCGCGCGCTGAGCACGCCTCTCGCGGGACGCGCCTGCGAGAAAGCACCGCGCGCGGAGCTCTGGTTCCTCACAACCTGCGCTGACCAGCGGAAGAAAAAAGCAGGGCTTGAGCAAGCGGTTTTCGCTCAACCATGCGGTTGTCGATGACAGGCCGCTCGTCGAGGACGAGTGCGAGAGCGCAGGCTGACGCCCCGGCCCGCCTCCGCCCGCTTCATTCACCCGGCCACGTATGCTCGCCCGGAGCTTGTGCGTCAGCCCAAGCTCACCGACAGCAGCCCAAGCAAAGCTTGAGCAGATAGGAGCAAGCACATGACCGCTTCAAGCGGGCGTGCGCGGATCCTGCCGATGAAGACGGCGGGCACCAAGCATTTCATCGACCGGACGTACCGCGAGGGCGGAACGTTCCGTGGGTTACCGAATGAAGACGTTCAACCTCAACAGTGACGAGTGGGACGCGACGAGGGACCGCGAGGGCTGGCGCGCCAAGGGCGCGCTTGTCGGCCAACGCATCGGCGGTGAGCTAATCGGCGCGACCATGTCCGAGGTCGAGTCCGGCGACACGCTCTGGCCCTACCACACGCACTACCTGAACGAGGAATGGGTGATCGTGCTCCGCGGCGAGCCGACGCTGCGCACGCCAGAAGGTGAGCACGTGTTGAAGGAGGGTGACGTCGTCTGCTTTCCGCGCGGCAAGGACGGTGCGCATCAGATCATCAACCGAACAGACTCGCCTCTTCGCGTACTCATGCTCTCCTCGATGATCCGCGGTGAGATCATCGAGTACCTCGACACCGGAAAGGTTCTCGCCAAGGACGTCGAGGACGAAGACATCATGTTCGCGAGGCCCGGGCCCACGGTCGAGTACTGGGAAGGCGAGGACTAGGAGGGATTGGCGAAACGCGGGCGACTAGCTGACTAGGGCGTAAATGAGCAGGCCTAGGAGGATCAGCACGGCGATAGCGCCCTTTGCCAACGAGAGCCAAAGTGGTGGCCGTGGGTTGAAAGCCGGGTGCATCGGGTCGTGCTGCATCAGATGTGGAGAGTAACGGCTACGCCGACGCGAGCGGAACGGCCCGCGCTCGCGCGAGTGCGAGGCTGAGCCGTCCGAGCATCACGAGGTCGGCGTGCAGCCGGACGCGCTGGATGCCTCGGACGCGAAGGAAGGCGAGTCCGTACTCGTGCTTCAAGCGTCCGAATTCTCGTTCGACGGCGGTGCGCCGCTTGTAGAGCGCCGCCCGCTCCGGGGTGCTGCGCTTGATCGGCGTCTCAGGCTGGACGCGGCCTTTGCGGAGCGGGATCACGGGGGCGATGCCGCGCTGGTGGCACTCGGCGTAGACGCGGTTGTTGGCGTAGCCGCGATCCATCGCCACGGTGTCGGCCAGGAAGCCGCGAGCGCGTACAGCGTCGAGCAGCGGCGCGACGTAGAGGGATTCGTTGCGGCGTCCCGTCTCGATCTCCCAGGCGAGCGGCAGGCCGGTAGTGGCGCAAACGGCGGCGTGGATCTTGTAGCCATAGAAGCCGCGTAACGGCTTCCCCGCGTCGCCGTGCGCGTATCGTGATCTGACGTGACGTCCTTCCCGCGCCGCTGCCGATCATGCCGCGCCCTGATCGCCTCGACGTCGCGCCGCGACCGCGTCTTCTGCTCGACCGCCTGCCGCGTCGCTGATCAAGATCGTCGAGCATCTGACACCGCGCAACCGGCTCCCAGCCGTGCTGCTGGAACAGACCGCCGCGCGCGTCGCTGAGCTGCGCTCATGGGAGTGGGGCGACGTCGATGTCGCAGCGTCTCGCATCCGCTCGCGTGGCGTGAAAGGCAGAAGAGGCACGAGGCGCGTGCCCATCGGTCTCAAGGAAGGCGCGATGCGTGACGCGATCGCGCGCGCCTGCCGCGCCGCGAAGATCCCGTACTACTCGCCGCACGGACTGCGCCACCGCCGAGGGTCGCTCTGGCACGCGGGAGGGATGCCCGCTCGCGAGCTTGCCGAGCGGATGGGCCACTCCAAAGCGTCGATGAGCCTCGACGTCTATACGCACGTGATGCCCCCGGATGAAGCGCTCCCAGAGGCGCTAAGCGCTCTCCTTATGTGACGCCGGTGTGACATCGCGACGCAAGAACGCGCCGCAAACCGCATGGTTGACTACAACCAGCGCTTCCAGCGGAAGAAGCCGAGCAGGCAGGCGCCGAGCGCGACGATCACGGCGATGATGACCCAGAACGCGCCCGCCGTGCCGAAGCCGGGGAAGTCGACGTTCATCCCGAAGATGCTCGCGACCAGCGTCAGCGGCAGCAGCATCGCGCTGAAGACGGTGAGCACGCGGAGGACGTCGTTCTGCCGGTGCGAGATCACGGACTCGTTCGTCGACTCGAGCCCCTCGACGACCTCCTTGTAGTTGTCGAGCAGGTCCCAGATCCGCTCCGCGCCGTCGACGATGTCGTCGAAGTAGAGGTCGAGCTCCTCCGGCAGGAAGCGCTCGACACGCCGCTCGAGCTGACGCAACGTCGTCCGCTCCGGCTTGATGATCTTCCGGTACGAGATGATCTCCTGCTTCACGTTCGAGAGATCGCGCACGACGTCCTCGGCCCGGCGCTCGAACATGTCGTCCTCGACCGAGTCGAGCTTGTGCCCGATCTTGTCGAGGATCGGGAAGCAGTAGTCGAAGAGGTCGTCGAGCACCTCGTAGAGCAGGCGCCCGGAGCCCTTCGCGAACAGCTCCTCGCGGAGGCGCTCGTCCTCCTCGCAGCGGTGGAAGAGGCGCGTGACCGGGAGCAGCTCGACGTTGGGCAGCGTGACGAGGTAGTCGGCCCCGAGGAAGACGTCCAGCTCGGCGGCGTTCAGTCGCTGGATCGCCTTGTCGTAGACGGGGAAGTGGAGGACGCCGAAGAGGTAGTCGGGGTACTCGTCGATCTTCGGCCGCTGCCGCTTGGAGAGCACGTCCTCGACGTCGAGCGCGTGCCAGCCGAAGCGCTCGGCGAGCGCGTCCATCGCTGCTGGATGCGGGCGGTCGAGATGGACCCAGGTCAGCCCGGCTGAGCTGAGCTCGAGCGGCTCACGCTCGGCGCGCGCGACGGGAGCCGCGCCTGGCCGTGTCCGCCGGATGCGGGGCAGGCTGGGCATGCGTACTGAGCGGGTCCTCGAGCGTCGGCATCGAGCGGAGTCTACCCCGCGACCCGGGTGGGCTCGGGCTCGGGGCCGACTATCGGCAGGGCGACGGGCTCCTCCACACGCGCGCCGCGCGGCGTCCGCCGGAGCGGCTCCGGTAGGCCGCGCTCGAGCGCGAGCGAGCCGAGTCCGGCGGCGAGGCACACGGACGCCGTCAGCAGCCACAACCCCGTCGGCGAGACCGCGAGAAGAGCTCCGCCGAGCGCCGGCCCGACGGTGAAGCCGACCTGCCACGAGAGCGCCGAGGTCGCCATGTAGCGCCCCAGGAGCCTTGGGTCTGCGAGGTCAACGACGAGCGCCGGCAGGACCGCGCCGTGGAGGCACTCGCCGAGAGCGAACACGGCGACCGCAACGGCGAGGAGCGCGAACGCCGCCGCACCCGAGAGCCAGAGGCCGCTGACGGGCACAAGCAGCCACGCCGCCGCGGAGACCACGCCGATCAGGGCGAGGAGCGGGACGCGACGCCTGCCCTCGGCGAGCCTGGTCGTCGGCAGCTGCAGCAACACGACGACCAGCGTGTTGATGAAGAAGAGCCAGCCGATCGCCGCCTCCGAGACCCCTGCCTCGTTCTTCGCGAACGCCGGCAGGATCTCGAGCTGCGAGATCCCGGCGCCGATGTAGAGCGCGTTGACGGCCATCAGCGCCATAAAGACCCTGTGGCGGAAGATCGTGCGGTAGCTCCCCGAGCGCGCTGCCCGCTCCTCGTGGTGGGCAGGCTCGTGCACGAACACCGTCAGGACGGCTGCGTAGGCGACGAACGTGAGCGCGTCGAGCAGGAAGAGCGCGCGGAAGCTCTCCGTGGCGATGAAGCCGCCCGCGACACCGCCGAGGCCGATGCCGAGGTTCATCACGACGCGCTGCATCCCGAACGTCGCCGGGCGCTGCGCCCGCGTGGTCAGGCCCGCGAGCAGCGTCGACTGCGAGGGCCAGAACGCGCCGTTCCCGATCCCCGTCACGGCGCTCGCGAGAAAGCCCTGCCAGGGACTCTCCACGAAGGCGTAGCCGGCGAAGCCGAGCGTGAGGAATCCGAGCGCTGCGGTCAGCATCGCCTTGCCTCCGACCCGATCGACGAGCGCTCCCGTGATCGGGCTCGAGAGGAGGCTGACGCCCGCGTTCGTCGCGAGGATGAGGCCGGCGATCCCGAGGCCGATCCCGCGCTCGTTGTGCAGATAGATGAGCAGAAACGGGAGCACGAGCCCGTTCCCGAACGCGTTCATGAGGCCGCCGACCTGGAGCAGTTGCACGGCCCTTGGTAGGCGCGGGTTCAGACTGGAGAGGAAGCGCCGCACCGTGGGACAGTACCCACGTGAACTTCCTCCTCGATCCGGACGTGACCTTCCTCAATCACGGCTCCTACGGCGCCTGCCCGGAGCCCGTGTTCGAGCGGTACCAGGAGCTGCAGCGGGAGCTCGAGCGGAACCCTGTGGCCTTCCTGGGCCGCCGCTTCTACGAGCTCATGGGCGAGGCGCGGGATGCGTTGGCCGCCTTCGTCGGGGCGCAGGCGGAGCACCTGGTGTTTGTGCCCAATGCGACCTCGGGCCTGAATGCCGTGATCCGCTCGCTCCGGCTCGAGCCCGGGGATGAGGTGCTGACGACTCGGCACGAGTACGGGGCGGTGATCCGGACGTGGGATTTCGTGGGTGCGAGGCTCGTGTATGCGGAGCCGCACGAGCTCGCGGAGGCGATCGGGCCGCGGACGAAAGTCGTCTCGGCAAGCCACATCACGTCGCCGACCGCGCTCGTCCTGCCGATCGAGGAGATCTGCGCGGCCGCACGTGAGGCCGGCGCCCTCGCGATCGTCGACGGCGCGCACGCGCCCGGCCAGCTGTCGCTCGACCTCGAGCGCCTGGGCGCGGACGTCTATGCGGGCAACTGTCACAAATGGCTCTCGGCGCCCAAGGGAGCCGGCTTCCTCTGGGCGCGGCCGGAGCACCATGACTGGATCGAGCCGCTCGTCGTCTCCTGGGGCTACGACGAGGGCTTCGCGAAGCGGCACGGGTGGCAGGGGACGCGCGACCCGGCCGCGGCGCTCGCCGTGCCGGCCGCGATCGAGGCGCACCGATCCTTCGACCTGGAGCGCTGCCGCGAGCTGGCCGCCTCCTTCCACGACCGTCTGCCGCCCGTGGGGGCGACGCCGGCGCCGCAGATGTGGGCGACGGAGCTCCCGCCGGGCGACGCGGAGGAGCTGCAGCGGCAACTGCACGACGAGCACCGGATCGAGGTGCCGGTGAAGGAGTGGGAGGGGAAGCGGCTGCTGCGCGTCTCGATCGCGCCCTACAACGAGGCGGAGGACGTCGAGCGCCTGCTCGCGGCGCTCAGGGAGCTCACGACCTGAGGGCTGCGACCGCCTCGTCGAGGTCGGCGTAGACGGCGTCCGACACGTAGACCGTCCAGGGGTGCGGAGGCGTCCCGCCCGTGTAGGCGACGACCCGCTTTCCGGCGCGGTGTGCGTACCACGCTTCCATCGCCGTTCCCTCGTCCGCCGCGGTGAAGGCTGCGAGGAGCGCGTCGCACGAGTCGATGTCGGCGAGGTCGCCCTCGACGAGCTCCTGCTCGCGGCCCTCTGTGCGGCCGCGGAAGTCGCGGCGCATCGGGTCGACCGGCTCCCAGCCGGCGTTCCGGACGAGCGCGGCCGCGCGGCGGCGGTACTCGTCCGCGAACGGCGGCCCGGCGAGGTAGACGCGCATGCGGGCGTAGAGTACGAGGGGATGGACGAGACCACGCGGTCGACCGAGTTCGTCGCGCTCGGGCACGCAGGCTCGGAGCACTACGCCGGGATCGAGACCTTCCCCAACCCGGGCGTCACGCTGGTCACGATGACGAGCGACGAGCTCGCCGCGATCTGCCCCGTCACGGCCCAGCCCGACCTCTACACGGCGGTGATCGAGTACCGGCCGCAGGCCCTCTGCATCGAGTCGAAGTCGCTCAAGCTCTACCTGGCGGCGTTCCGAAACGAGGGCGTTTTCTGCGAGGCGCTCGCCGTCAAGATCCGCGACGACGTCGCGGAGGCGCTCGAGCTGCCCGCCGACCAGGTGCGGGTCGAGCTGACGCAGAAGGCGCGCGGCGGCATCACGATCACGGCATCGAGCTGAGCATCAACGGCAGTCCGGAGGACTACTCCGCCGTCGCCCGACGGCGGAGTAGCGCTGTGAATCCCTTCAGTCCGACCGCCCTCAGACTAGAAGTGCTCGCACCTCTAGTAACCGATCGGTGCGATGAAGAAGTACTGACCACCCGTTTGCGGGCATGGCTGGCCGTGGTAGAGATCGGCGCGAATCAAGTGCGACGTGCCGATGAACGCGTCATCGAGGGTGAAGAGCTTGAAGTTGTACGACGCGGGCCTCTCGCCGCCCGCGCCGGCGAGATGGCCGGCACCTAACACGTGCACGCGTGTAACCGTGGTGTTCTCCACTGCCGCAGAAGTCTGTGCCGCAGACGACGGGAGTCGTCCCAAGCCAGACCCTCTCACCCGCAACGAAACCATGCAAGAGGGGCCTCGAGGCCGTTCAGCCGTCCGTGGCAGTCCCTGTCGTCGACCTCGCCGTGTCCGAAACGGCGTTGCGATGCGCCCGGCACGATTCGAACGTGCGACCTTTCGCTCCGGAGGCGAACGCTCTATCCCCTGAGCTACGGGCGCCTGGAGAGCACGGTAGTGTAGCGGGGACGGCTGCGCCATCCCCGCCACGACGTCCCCTAGGAAGCTCGGTGGAAAAGCCAGGCGTCCTGTGCCCGCGCCACCTGGCCGGGCGTGAACTCCTCGTAACAGGCGTCGAACGAGTAGTCCATGTAGTTGTGGATCGGGTCGAGCCCGGGTTCCGAACACGTGTCCTTGCCTTCGGGACAGCCGCTCGTCGGCACCTTCATCGGGGGCGTGTCGTCGACGAAGTCCCCCTTGGCGTTGCAGCCGCCGTAGAAGGTGTGCTCGAGGTTGAGCCAATGGCCCACCTCGTGCGTGAGCGTCTGGCCGAGGTCGAACCGGCCTTCGTACGTGTCAGACGTGCCGGGCATCGCTTCCCAGTCCGAGACGACCCCGTCGAGATAGAGCTTCGAGTCCGGCAGCCCCGGCAGGTACGCCCAGCCGAGGTACGGGCCGGCGGTCGTCGAATAGACGTTCAGCGTCTCGAACCCACCCCGATGCAGCGCCCGCTTCATGGGCCGCTCACCGGAGCCGGTGATGCCGCCGTTGAACCAGTCGGCATTGTCCGTCCGGGTCACGCCGACGAGCTCGAAGCGGAAGCCCGATCTCGCGCCCCCGTAGAAGCCGGCGAAGGCGAGGTTGAGCACGGTCATCTGCTCGTCGATCTGCGCCTGGGTGACGTTGCCGACGTTCCCGTCCGAGACGACGTGGAACCACACCGGTACCGTCGCCCTGAACCCGGGCCCGCCCTTGTCCTTCGCGTTCTCGGGCAGGGCCTCATAGGACTCGTTCAGCTTCGGTTCGCGAACGAGATCGCCCCCTCGGGCCGTTCTCGATGTCGCGGCGAGCGAGGCAACGCCGTCGAAGATGTCTGCGCCGGCGGTCTCCCAGCCCACGCACACATCCGAGCCGCCCGAGCCAGCCGTCGCCGGCGCCGCGCCCAGCGCGAGCACGGCGAGCACGATGGTCGCGAGCGCGATCAATCGCTTCGATGTAACCCCCCTTGAGCTGGACGATGCCGCGGCACCGTAACGTGATTAGGCTCAGGCCGTGGAGCTGACCGCAAGGATCGCGACGTTGAGGCTGGCCGAGACGTTCGTGATCTCGCGCGAGGCCAGCGACGCGGCCGACGTCGTCCAGATCGAGCTCCGGCACGACGGTGTGTCGGGGTTCGGCGAGGCGGCTCCGATCGAGCATTACGGCGAGTCGGCATCGTCTGCGCGCGCCTACCTCGAGGCGCACGCACCTCTCGTTGGCGACGACCCGTTCGCGCTCGAGGAGATCGAGGCGCGGCTGCCCACAGGGGAGAACGCGGCCCGCGCGGCCCTGGACGCCGCCCTCCACGACCTGCAGGGAAAGCTCGTCGGGCTCCCGGCTCGGCGGCTGCTCGGCCTGCCCCGCACCGGGCCACCGACCTCATGGACGGTCTGGCTCGGGGATCCGGACGACATGGCGCGCCGCGCCGAGCGGGCGGCGCCGCGTTTTCAGCGCCTGAAGCTCAAGCTCGGCGGCCGCGACGGGCTCGACGTCGAGCGCGTCCGTGCCGTCCGCGGCAGCACCGGGCTGCCGCTCCAGGTCGACGTCAACGAGGCCTGGTCGCTCGACGAGGCGCTCGAGGCGCTGCCGCAACTCGCGGGGCTCGGCGTCGCCTACTGCGAGCAGCCGCTCGTGGCCCGCGACGAAGGCGGCACGACGCTCAAGGAGCGCTCGCCGATCCCGATCTACGTTGACGAGGACTGCCACCGGCTCGCCGACGTCGCCGCCTGTGCCGCGATCGCGCACGGGATCAACATCAAGCTCGCCAAGTCAGGTGGCATCCGCGAAGCCGTGCGCATGGCCCACGCCGCCCGCGCGCTCGGGCTCGGTGTGATGCTCGGCTGCATGGTCGAGTCGGGGCTCGGGATCGCCGCCGGCTGCGTCGTCGCTCCGCTCTGCGACCACGTCGACCTGGACGGCAACCTCCTTCTCGCCGACGACCCGTGCCCCGGCGTCGTGCTCGAAGACGGCGTCCAGGTGCCCTCCGACCAGCCGGGGCTCGGTGTCCGCCCGCGGGATGCAGCCTGAGCGCCTGCTGATCCTGGCGGAGGGGTTCTCCGGGGACCCGCACTACGGGAAGACGGCGCGAGGCGTGCTCGCGTACGGCGAGCGGCCCGTCGTCGCGCTGCTCGACTCGACGCGCGTCGGGGAGCAGCAGAACGGCGTTCCGATCGTCGGCTCCGTCGACGACGCGCTCCGCTTCGAGCCGACGACCGCCCTCGTCGGGGTCGCCACCCAGGGCGGTCGCTTCCCGCCTGCCTGGCGTGCGCTCCTCCGCGACGCGATCTCGAACAGCCTGCACGTGGAGAACGGCTTGCACGAGTTCCTCGCGGCCGACGAGGAGCTGAGCGCGCTCGCGGATCGGCACGGCGTCGAGCTTCGCGACCTGCGCCGGCCACCCGAGGGTCTCAACGTGCCGATCGGCGTGAACCTCGAGCTGCCGGTGCGAACGGTGCTCACCGTCGGGTCGGACTGCGCGATCGGGAAGATGACCGTCTCGCTCGAGCTCGACCGAGCCGCCCAGGCCCGGGGGCTCGCGTCGCGGTTCGTCCCGACCGGCCAGACCGGGATCGCGATCGCGGGGTGGGGGATCGCCGTCGACGCCGTCGTCTCGGACTTTCTGGCGGGCGCGACCGAGCAGCTGGTCGTCGAGGGCCACGAGCGCGGGGGAGAGCTGCTGATGGTCGAGGGACAGGGCTCGCTCATCCACCCGGCGTACTCCGGCGTCACGCTCGGGCTGCTGCACGGTGCCGCGCCGCACGCGCTCGTCCTCTGCCACATGGCCGGGGAAAAAGAGATCGAGGGCTATCCGGGGCACCCGATCATTCCGCTGCGGGAGCTCGTCGACTTGCACGAGCGGATGTCGCTGCCGGCGCGCCGCGCTAAGGTCGCCGCGATCGCGCTGAACACGAGGCTGCTCGGCGAGGACGAGGCGCGTGAGGCCGTGGCCGCGACGGCCGCTGAGACCGGGCTGACCGTGGATGATCCGGTCCGGTTCGGCCCGCAGCGTCTGCTCGACGCGGTGCTCGCGACCCTTCCTTGACACCGAACACGTGTTCGTGCATAGTGCGAACACATGTTCGGACGGCTCCTTCTCGTCGCAGCTCTCGCGGTCTTCCTCTGGGCCGCGTTCGCCCGCTCTTCCGACGCCTCCGGGCCGGAGCAGCACTACGTCGTGCAGCCGCACGACACGCTCTGGTCGATCGCGTCGCGTGACTATGCCGATCCGCGCGAGGGGGTCTGGGAGATCGCGGAGCGGAACGAGTTGGAGGGCCCGACGATCCTCCCGGGCCAGGTGCTCGTCCTGCCGTAGCTCGTCGAGGGCCGCCGTAGACTCACGTCGTGGATCTCGACGTGATCTTTCTCGGCACGGCCGGCTCGATGCCGACCGCGCGCCGCTCGCCCTCGGCGACGCTTGTCCGTCGCGGCGGAGAGCGGCTCCTGTTCGACTGCGCCGAGGGAACACAGCGACAGCTCCTGCGGTCGGACGTCGGCCTCGTCGACCTCCAGGAGATCTTCCTCACGCACTTTCACGCCGACCACTTCCTCGGTCTGCCCGGGATGCTAAAGACCTTTGGGCTCCGCGGGCGCGAACTGCCGCTCGCGCTGTACGGCCCGCGTGGGCTCGACGCGCTGCTCCGCTCGCTGCGCGGGATCATCGGACGCCTCACCTACGAGGTCGCCGTCGTCGAGGTCGCCGCCGGCGCCGTGCTCCCTCGCGACGGCTACGAGCTGCGCACGTTCGCCGTCCGGCACGGGCGGGAGGCGCTCGGCTACGCCCTCGTCGAGGCCGAACGGCCCGGCCGCTTCGACGTCGAGACTGCCGACGCACTCGGGATTCCGTTCGGGCCGGAGCGGGGCGTCCTCCAGGACGGGCGGGAGGTGACCCTCGCGGACGGCCGGGTGGTCACGCCGCAGCAGGTACTCGGCGAGGCTCGTCCGGGCCGCA
Source organism: uncultured Gaiellaceae bacterium (assembly GCA_963794385.1). Taxonomy (GTDB): domain Bacteria; phylum Actinomycetota; class Thermoleophilia; order Gaiellales; family Gaiellaceae; genus Gaiellasilicea. Next base: position 94,157 of record CAWCDT010000011.1, read on the forward strand.
AGCTCGTCCTCACTGGCGACACCGCGCCTGCGGACAGCGTCGTGGAGGCGGCGCTCGGCGCCGACCTGCTCGTCCACGAGGCCACGTTCTGCGAGGACGAGGCGGAGCGAGCACGCGAGACCGAGCATTCGACCGCCCTCGACGCCGCGCGCGTGGCGCTCGATGCGGGCGTCCGGCTGCTGGCGCTGACACATCTCTCGAGCCGCTACGGCGGCGGTGACGTCGAGCAGGAGGCGCGCACGGTCTTCCCCGACACTGTCGTCCCGCGCGACTTCGATCTGATCGAGATCCCGTTCGAGGAGCGTGGCGGCCCCGAGCTCGTCAAGAGCGGTGCACGTTTGCCCCGCGCTGAAGTACGCTCCGTTACATGACGCGCATGGTGCAGGTCGCCGTCGCCGGCGACGTCTCGGAAGGGGAGGAGCTGCAGTCGATCCTCTCGACGGCCGGGATCGAGTCCGAGCTGCAGCCCGAGGACGAGGCCGACGCGCTCGCCGTACTCGTTCCCGAGTCGTCCGTCGAGGCGGCCCAGGACGCCATCGAGGCGCTCACCGAGCCCGACGAGCTCATCTCCGAGCCGTAGCCGCGCCGCTAGCCTCGGACGAACTCGAGCCGGGTCGAGCCGATCAAGCCCGGGCTGACGAGCTCGAACAGGCACGTCGTCCTGCCGTCTGCGTCCGCCGGCGCCGGGATCGTCCCGTTCCAGACCTCGTCCGGTGCGATCACCGGGCGGCCGACTGTGAGTCCGTTCGCGCGCAGCTCGAGGGGCGTTCCTTGCTTCCCGAGCAGCGTCAGCTCCAGACGGCCGCCGCCGCAGCGGTAGGCCGTGATCTCGGCCCGGCCGACGATGTCCCCGTTCGGCTGCACGCCCGTTCGCCAGGTGTCGAGCCGGAGCGGCCGCCCGGCCCGCCAGAGGGAGAGTCCGCTCAGGTCAGTCGAACGAGGCGCCTGCCCGATCTGCTCTCCCGCGAGCTCGAGCTCCGACGGAGTGACGACCAGGTGGGAGAGGAGGTGCCCACCGGAGCTTCGAAGCCCGCCGTCAGACCGGAGCGCGAGGTTCACCGGCACGAGCGGATCGATTGGAGCGGCGCCCCCCAGCCGCGCGAACGTGTCGATCCGGCGGTTCCAGAACGCGTGCTTCCACGCGCCGACGGGGAATGCCGAACCGTGCACATAGGCGACCGGGCCGTTAGCGACCCGGTCGAGCCAGCGGGGATCGCCGGTGTCGAAGACCCACGCGCGGTCGAGCCGCGAAAGCCGGGAGATCTCGCGTGTGGACACGACCGACAGGCCGACGAGCACGATCGCGACGAGCGCCGGCAGGACGGCCTTGGCGCGCGGGGGGACGAAGACCGCTGCGGCGACCAACGCCGCGGCTGCGAGCGGGAAGAGCACCTCGAGCGTCGTGGTCGACGTCGCCTCGGCGAGCCGCCAGAGCGGGATGAAGCTGAAGGCGTCGAGCGCGGCCTCCTGGACGGCGAATCGCGCCACGGGCAGGAGGACGACGGGCGTGGCGAGAGCGAGAGCCACGATCTTCGTCCAGGGTGCGGGCCGCGGCATGCCGCGGGCGAGCCAGAGGCCGAAGACGAGAAAGAGCGGCGGCGCGACGGTGAGCAGCTCGCGCTCCGCGACGTGCTCGACCCAGTTGGAGGCGAAGATCCCGACCTCCAGGGCAATCGCGACCGTCCAGGCGGCGGTCGTCGCCACGAGCGCCTGCGCGGCGGCGTCGCGCTCGCGTCCCGTCGCGCACTCGCCGATCATCACCGCCAGCGCGACCAGCGGGATCCCGGCCACGAGCACGAAGATGCCGCCCAGATGCCAGACGATGCTCTCCGCGGCAGCGCCCAGCTCGTACCCGCCCGCGGCGGCCGCGTAGACGCCGAACACGTCGCTCCACCGACCGGCGAGCGCGAAGGCGGCGACGATCACGACAACGAGGGTCCCGGCTGCAATCAGCAGAGGCGCCTGGCGTCGCGCCGGCTCGAGCCTGCGTTCGAATCCGCACTGGATCGCGACGGCCAGGAAAAGGGCCGGGACGAGCGCAGCGGCGCGGACGTGGGTCAGCAGCGCGAGCGCGGCCGTCGCCAGCACGAACGCGTGATACAGCGGCGTCGGGCGGGAAAGCGCGGCGGCCATCGCCGCGAGCGCGAGCGTCGTGAGCGGGTAGACCAACGCCTCGCTCATGAAGAGGCCCGAGTAGGCAAGCCCCGGGATGGCGATCGAGAGGGCGGCGGCGACCAGGGCCCAGACGGCGCCAAGCGGCCGCCGGCCCCAGCAGTAGACAACCACGGCCGTTGCGGACATCGCAACGGCCTGCAGCGCCTGGACGAGCTCGACCCCGAACGCGAGGTCGCCGAGCGTGAGCGGCCAGCCGATCAGCGCCGGATAGAGGAGGGAGTATCCCCAGGCGTCCGCGCCGAGCAGCGACGGCGTGCCGGTTTCCCAGAGGGACCGGCCGAGCAGCGCGTAGATCGACTCGTCCGGCGCGATCCAGGGCACCTCGAAGCCCCGTTCGGCCGCGTACCGCGCGACGGCCGACACGGCGACGAGCAGCGCGAGCGCCGCAGCGGCTGCGTGTCGTGGACGAGCGATCAGCGAAGTATCCCTCGCCTTTCGTCCGGCTCGGCCGTTAGGATGCCGCCGACCCTTTAACCCGGTCCCGCGAGGCCGGAAAGGAGCGGAATGAGCACGCACGTCCCCGACCGTACGGCGGCCAAGATCCTGCTGGACGCGCCGGCCCTCGGCCGCACGCTCTCGCGGATCGCGCACGAGATCATCGAGCGCAACGACGACCTGGGCCGCATCGCGCTCGTCGGCATCCACACGCGCGGCGTGCCACTGGCGGAGCGGCTCGCCGCCCTGATCGAAGAGCGGAGCGGGGAGGAGGTCGCGCTCGGCGCGGTCGACATCACCTTCCACCGCGACGACATCGGTCGCACGTGAGCGGTCCGGCGGGAGCAGCCCGTCGTGCACGCGACCTCGGTCGATTTCGAGCTCGGCGGCACGACCTGCGTGCTCGTGGACGACGTGCTCTACACGGGTCGCACGATCCGCGCCGCGATCGAGACGCTGTTCGAGCGCGGGCGTCCGGCGCGCGTGCAACTGGCCGTCCTCGTCGACCGCGGCCACCGGGAGCTCCCGATCCGCCCCGACTACGTGGGTAAGAACCTGCCGACCGCCCGGAGCGAGCGGATCCAGGTCGAGCTCGAGGAGATCGACGGGGTCGACCGGATCTTGTTGATCGCGGCGCCGGAGGCGAGGGAGGAGCGATGAGGCATCTGCTCTCGATCGCCGATCTCGGCCGCGACGACGTCGAGCGGATCCTCGAGTCGGCGGGCACGCTCGACGGCCTCGAGGGACGGCTGCCGACGCTGCGCGGCAAGCTCGTGCTCAACCTCTTCTTCGAGTCGTCCACGAGGACGTCGTCCAGCTTCGAGCTGGCGGCGAAGCGGCTCTCGGCCGACGTGATGTCGCTGAAGGCGGCGGGCTCCTCGGTCGACAAGGGCGAGTCCTTGCAGGACACGGTGCTGACGCTGGCCCAGTACGAGCCGAGCGCGATCGTCGTCCGCCATCCGCAGATCGGCGCCCCGCAGCTCGTCGCGCGCTGGAGCGGCGCCGCGGTCGTGAACGCGGGCGACGGCAAGCACCAGCATCCGACGCAGGCGCTGCTCGACCTCTTCACGATGCGCGAGGCGCTCGGACGGCTCGAGGGGCTGCATGTGGCGATCGTCGGCGACGTTCTCCACAGCCGCGTCGCCCGCTCGCTCGTGCAGGCACTCGCGCTCGTCGGCGCACACACGACGCTCGTCGGCCCGCCGACCCTGCTGCCCCGCGGGATCGAGGCGCTCGGCTGCGGGACCTCGTACGACCTGGACACGATCGGGTCGGCCGACGTCGTCTACGTCCTCCGGATGCAGCGCGAGCGAATGGAGTCGGCCTTCGTCCCGAGCCTGCGCGAGTACGCCGCGCGCTGGGGGATCACGCCGGAGCGGCTGCGCCCGGGCCAGCGGGTGATGCACCCCGGCCCGATCAACCGCGGCGTCGAGATCGACTCCCGCGTCGCCGACGCGCCCGAGACCCTGATCCTGGAGCAGGTCCGCGCCGGCGTCGCCGTCAGGATGGCCGTGCTCCAGGAGGTGCTTGCCGCCCGGCCGGTGCTCGAGGTGGTCGCGTGACCCTCGTCTGCCGGAACGGCCGCTCTGACAGCCTCGTGCTCGAAGGCCGACTTCGTGGCGGCGAGTTCGTCGAAGTGACGGTCACGGACGGCGTCATATCGCGAATCGCCCCGTCAGGGGCGAGTCGCGACTCGCGCGATCTCGTCCTTGCGCCGGCGTTTGTGGATCCGCACGTGCACCTGCGCACACCGGGGCGCGAGGACGAGGAGACGATCGCGAGTGGCACAGCCGCTGCCGCCGCGGGCGGCTATTGCGCGATCCTGGCGATGCCGAACACCGACCCGGTCGTCGACTCGGCCGCCGTGCTCGGCTCCCTCGTCGCAGACGGCGCGGCGCGACGCGCTCGTCCCGACCGGGTTCATGGCTGCGATCTCGAAGGGCCTCGACGGCGAGGAGTTGACCGAGATGGCGGAGCTCGCCGACGCCGGTGCGGCGGCCTTCACCGACGACGGCCGCCCGGTGGTTTCCGCCGGCTTGCTCCGCCGGGCGCTCCAGTACGGCGCCGTGACGGGGCGCCGGCTCGCCCTCCACTGCGAGGAGCCGACCCTCTCGCGGGACGGCCAGGTGCACGAGGGCCGCATCAGCGCCGAGCTCGGCTTCGCTCCCTACCCCTCGGTGGCCGAGAGCGCGATGGTGGAGCGCGACCTCTCGCTTGCGGGTTACGAGGGCCGCCCGCTCCATCTCATGCACCTCTCCGCGAAGGAGTCGGTCGAGGCGCTCCAGGCGGCGCAGGCACATGGGGTCGACGCGACCGCTGAAGTGACGCCGCACCACCTCGTGCTCACCGACGAGGCCGTCCGCTCTCTCGATCCCAACGTCAAGATGAACCCGCCCCTGCGAGCGGACAGCGACCGCAATGCGCTCGTGGAGGCGCTCAGGGACGGGACGATCGCGTGCGTCGCCACCGACCATGCCCCGCACTCCCGCGAGGAGAAGGAGGCGCCGTTCGAGGCGGCGCCGTTCGGCGTCACCGGGCTCGAGACGGCGTTCGCGGCGCTGAACACGCATCTGGTCGAGCCTGGCCTCGTTCCGCTCGAGACGCTGCTCGAGCGCATGTCGGCGGGGCCGGCCCGCGCGCTTGGGCTGCCGGAACCGCGGCTGGAGGTGGGAGCGCGTGCGAACCTCGTCCTGCTCGATCTCGAGGCGGAGTGGACCGTGGCCGAGAGCGGCTTCCGCTCTCGCTCCGCAAACTCGTGGCTGCTCGGTCAGCGGCTTCACGGTGCCGTCGTGAAGACGGTTGCGGACGGGCGTGTGGTGCACGGGTGAGCCAAGTAACAGACTGTTACTTGGCGCTCGAGGACGGAACCGTCTTCCACGGCGAGTCCGTCGGCGCCGCCGGCGTCGCCTTCGGCGAGGCCGTCTTCACGACGGCGATGACCGGCTACCAGGAGACAGTCACCGACCCGAGCTTCGCGGAGCAGCTCGTCTGCTTCACGGCGCCGATGGTGGGCAACTACGGCGTCGCGGCCGGCCGCGCGGAGTCGCCGGACGCGCACGCCAAAGCCGTGCTGATGCGGGAGGCGCGCGGGCCTGAGTGGACCGAGTGGCTCTGCGAACGTGGCGTGGTCGCGCTCACCGGCGTCGACACGCGGTCGCTCGTCCTGCGCTTGCGCGACCAGGGCGCGATGCGAGCGGCAGCAGTCGCCGGTCCGCTGACGCCCGACGAGGTGCTCGGTGAGCTCCGGACCAAGCCGACGATGTCCGGTGCAGCCCTTGTGGCCCATGTGTCCACACGCACACGCTACGTCTTCTCGGACAGGGGCTCGATCCGCGTCGCCGTCGTCGACTACGGCTGCAAGCGGTCGATCCTGCGACGTCTCGCCGGCGCGGGGGCCCATGTGACGGTGTACCCATGCACAACCACCGCTGACGAGCTCGCCGGCCACGACGCCGTTCTCCTCTCGAACGGCCCCGGCGATCCCGAGCCGCTGCGGGACGAGGTCGAGACCGTGCGCCGGCTGCTCGGCCGCGTGCCCGTGCTCGGGATCTGCCTCGGCCACCAGCTGCTCGGCCTCGCCACCGGACACGAGACGTACAAGCTCCCGTTCGGCCACCGCGGCGCCAACCATCCCGTGCTCGAGCGGAGCACCGGCCGCGTGCTCGTCACGAGCCAGAACCACGGCTTCGCGGTCGCGCCGACGGACGAGGCGGAGGCGACGCACGTCTCGCTCTACGACGGCACGGTCGAGGGCTTCGATTTCCCCGAGTTGCGCGCCCGGTCGGTGCAGTTCCATCCCGAGGCGGGCCCGGGCCCGCACGACGCGTGGCCGCTGCTCGAGCAGTGGGTCGAAGAGGTGAGGCGGGCTGCCGCGTAGAACGGACATCCGCTCGATCTGCCTGATCGGCTCCGGCCCGATCGTGATCGGCCAGGCCTGCGAGTTCGACTACGCGGGCTGCCAGGCGCTGAAGGTGCTGCGCGAGGACGGTTTCCGCACGATCGTCGTCAACTCGAACCCGGCCACGATCATGACCGACCCGGGCTTCGCGGACGCGACCTACCTGGAGCCGCTCGACCTCGAGGGCGTTGCCGACGTGCTCGGTCGCGAGCGCCCGGATGCGCTACTCCCGACGCTCGGCGGCCAGACGGCGCTGAACCTGGCCGTCCAGCTGGCGGAGGAGGGGGTGCTGGACGCTCTCGGCGTGGAGCTGCTCGGCGCCCCGGTCGACGTGATCCGGCGCGCCGAGGACAGGCAGCTCTTCCGCGAGGCGGTGCAGGGCTGCGGCCTGAAGGTGCCCAACTCGACGATTGTCAAGAGCATCGGGGACCTCGCCGGTGTCTCTCTTCCTGCTGTCGTCAGGCCCGCCTTCACTCTCGGCGGCCACGGTGGCGGATTCGCCCTATCGCAAGGCGAGCTCCACCGCCAGGTGGAGATCGGCTTGCGAGAAAGCCCGATCGGCCAGGTCCTCGTAGAAGAGTCGGTCCGCGGGTGGGACGAATTCGAGCTCGAGGTGATCCGCGACCGGCGCGACAACGTCGTGATCGTCTGCTCGATCGAGAACCTCGACCCGATGGGCGTCCACACCGGCGACTCGGTGACGGTGGCGCCGCAGCTGACGCTGTCCGACGAGGCCTACCAGGAGCTGCGCGACGCGGCGATCGCAGTCATCCGCGCGGTCGGCGTCGAGACGGGCGGTTCCAACATCCAGTTCGCGCGCGAGCGCGAGACCGGCGCACTGCGCGTGATCGAGATGAACCCGCGCGTCTCCCGCTCGTCCGCGCTGGCCTCGAAGGCCACCGGCTACCCGATCGCCAAGGTCGCCGCCAAGCTCGCCGTCGGCTACACGCTCGACGAGATCCCGAACGACCTGACGAGGACGACGCCCGCGAGCTTCGAGCCGACGCTCGACTACGTCGTCGTCAAGTTCCCGCGCTTCGCCTTCGAGAAGTTCCCCGGCGCCGATACGGCACTCGGCACGCAGATGAAGTCGGTCGGTGAGGCGATGGGGATCGGGCGCACCTTCCAGGAGGCGTTCGCGAAGGCGTTTGCGAGCCGCGAGCTCGACGCGGGCTCGGTGACGCCCTGGGCGACGCTCGAAGACCTGCCCGACGGGCTCCATCCCTGGTTCCGGCGCGAGCTGGAGCAGCTGCGCGTCGAGGGGCCGCAGCAGGGGCGGCTCGCGTACCGGCGTGTGGACTCCTGCGCCGGCGAGGTCGCGGCCGAGTCGAACTACTACTACTCGACGCGCGGCGAAGCCGACGAGGCGCCTCCGAACACCGGCAAGCGGCGCGTCGTCATCCTCGGCTCGGGCCCGAACCGGATCGGCCAGGGAATCGAGTTCGACTACTGCTGCGTCCATGCTGCGCAGAGCTTCCGCGCACTCGGCTACGAGGCGGTGATGGTCAACTGCAACCCGGAGACCGTTTCGACCGACTACGACACCTCGGACCGGCTCTACTTCGAGCCGCTCGACGTGGAATCGGTGCTCGCCGTCTGCGAGCGCGAGCAGCCGGACGGCGTGGTGATCCAGTTCGGCGGCCAGACGCCCCTGAAGCTGGCGCGCGCGATCGAGGCAGCCGGCTTCAAGGTGCTGGGAACGCCGTACGAGGCGGTCGATCTGGCCGAGGACCGGCGGCGGTTCGGGCAGTTACTCGCCGAGCTCGGCGTGCGCTGCCCGCCGTGGGGGATCGCCGAGGAGCCCGACGACGCGGTCGGAATCGCGGAGCGCGTCGGCTATCCGGTGCTCGTCCGGCCCTCGTACGTGCTCGGCGGGCGTGCGATGCGCATCTGCTACGACCCCGGGCAGGTCCGCGCGGCCATGGCCGGTGTCCACGGGCCGGTCCTCGTCGACCGCTTCCTCGAGGGCGCGCTCGAGATCGACGTCGACGCGCTCTGTGACGGCGTCTCGGTCCACGTCGGCGCGGTGATGGAGCACGTCGAGGAGGCCGGAGTCCACTCCGGCGACTCCTCGTGCGTCCTCCCGGCGCCGTCGCTCGGCGAGGAGTCATATGCGGAGGTCTGCCGGGTCGTGCGCCGGCTCGGCCCTGCGCTCGGCGTCGTCGGCCTGCTGAACGTCCAGCTCGCCGTCGTCGACGGCGAGGTCTCCGTGCTCGAGGTCAACCCGCGGGCGTCGCGCACGGTGCCGTTCGCGAGCAAGGCGACTGGCCTGAACCTCGTCGACGCGGCCGTCCGCCTCGCGGCCGGCGCCCGGCTGCACGAGCTCGAGCTGCCCGAGGAGCGGCGGCCCGAGCAGGTCAGCGTCAAGGCGGCGGTGCTCCCGTTCGCGCGCTTCCCGGGCGCCGACCCCGTCCTCGGCCCGGAGATGCGCTCGACGGGTGAGGTGATGGCGAGCGCCGCCGACCTGCCGACCGCCTTCGCGAAGGCGGAACGTGCGGCCGGCAGGCCGCTGCCCACGGCGGGGACGGCATTTCTCTCCGTGCGTGACGCGGACAAGAGCGCGATCGCAGCGGTCGCGAGGCCGCTGACAGGGCTCGGCTTCCGCCTGCTCGCGACAGAGGGCACCGCGGCGGTGCTCAGGGCCGCCGGACTCGAGGTGGCGACGCTGGCGAAGAGCGACGCGGTCATCGACGCGATCCGGAGCCGCCGCTGCGACCTCGTCGTGAACACGCCACAGGGCTCGGGGGCCCGCCGGGACGGCGCCCTGATCCGACAGACCGCCCTCGCCGCTCGCGTGCCGTGCATCACGACACTCGCCGGTGCCCGCCTGGCGGTCGACGCGATCGCGAACGCGCGTGAGGAGATCGCGCGCTCCCTCCAGGAGCGAATCGAGCATGAGACGCGAGCGGCGTAGGGTCACCGGGGTCGAGGCGGTCGGCCCGTACACGCTCCTGCGCGATCAGCGTGGGGGGCTCGACGCGGGCGTCCCGGGCCAGTTCTTCATGCTCGAGGCGCCTGGACGGGTGCTGCCACGGCCGATGAGCGTCTGTCTCGTAAGTGAGACCGAGCTCGCGTTCCTGATCGACCCGATCGGGCCGGGTACCCGGAGCCTCTGCAACCTGGAGCGCGGGCAGGAGCTGCACGTTCTCGGCCCGCTCGGGAACGGCTTCGACCTCGATGTGTCCCGGCCGCTCCTCGTCGGCGGCGGAATCGGTGTTGCGCCGCTTCCGTTCCTCTCCGACAGCCTCGGCTCGCCGCCGGCGATCCTGGGCTTCCGCACCTCCTGGCACGCGGAGGCGGCCGCACTGGTGCCGAACGCCGAGGTCTGCATCGAGCCGACCTACGTGACCGAGCTCCTGCCGGACGAAGGCCACGACGTGCTGGCCTGCGGCCCGGAGCCGATGCTGGTGGCGCTCCGCGCGCTTGTCCCTGGGGCGCAGCTCGCCTGGGAGGCGCCGATGGCGTGCGGCTACGGCGCCTGTTACGGCTGCGCGGTCGAGCTCGACGGCGAGCTCACACGGCTCTGCGTCGAAGGACCGGTGCTCCGTGCTGCTTAACGCCTCCGGTTGCCTCGATGCCCTGACCGCGCCGGAGGTGGCGCGCTCGCTCGACGGCTTCGTGACGAAGACGATCACGCCCGAGCCGCGCTCCGGCAACCCGCCCACGCGAATCGCCGAGACCGAGAGCGGGATGCTCAACTCGATCGGGCTGGCCAACCCGGGCCGTGAGCGCTTCCTGGCGCAAACGCTGCCGCGTTTGCGCTATCTCGGACGTACCGATCTGGGTCTCGGTCGGTGGGTTCTCAGCCGCCGAGTACGCGGCGACGTGCGCAGCTCTCGACGGGTGCGACGGAGTCGCAGCCGATCGAGCTGAACCTCTCCTGTCCGAACGTCGACGAGGCGCCGGAGAGCGCGGCCGAGATCGTCGCCGCCTGTCGCGCCGTGACCTCGTTGCCGCTCTACGCGAAGCTCTCGCCGGCCGCCTGGGATATCGCCGAGGTCGCGCGGGCGGTCGAGGCCGCCGGCGCCGACGGGCTCTCGCTCGTGAACACGCTGCGCGGGCTCGCCCTGGACGAGCAGACGCTGCGACCGAAGCTCGCCCGCGGGGCCGGCGGCTACTCCGGACCGGCCCTGAAACCGGTGGCCCTGGCGGCGGTTTTCGCCTGCGCTGCGGCCGTCGACCTGCCGATCGTGGGCATGGGCGGCGTCCAGACCGGGCTCGACGCCCTCGAGCTGCTCGCGGCCGGTGCTCACGCCGTCGCGCTCGGCACGATCCTGTTTTCTGACCCGACAGCAGCGAGCCGGATCCGGTCGGAGCTCGAGGTCGAAGCAGCCTCCAGGGGCTTCTCGCGGGCCGAGGACGCGCATCGCGCAGCGCATTCTTCCCTGCAAATGGCCGTATTCAATTCCGACAACGAGCTGTGGAAAACCCCTGTAAACGGGCCGAAATCGACTGCTTGACCGACTTCGCAAGGCTGCTAGTATCCCGCGCTCATGGTGTCGTCGAAGACGCAGGCTCAGGCCCCGCTGCGGTCGCTCGATCAACGGATGGAAGCCCTCAAGCGGGCCAACGACATCCGTGTTCGGCGTGCTCAGTTGAAGAAGGACCTCAAGGACGGCCGGGCGCAGATCGAGGGCATCCTCCTCGACCCGCCCGAGTACGTCTCGACCGCGAAGGTCTTCGACATGCTCATGGCGGTGCCCAAGTTCGGCCGCGTCAAGGCTGCCCGCATGCTCAACCAGTGCCGGATCAGCCAATCGAAGACGGTCGGCGGCCTCTCGGACCGCCAACGCGCCGAGCTCATTGGCCTCTTCCACCGGTAGGCCGATTCCCGTCTTCGTGATGACCGGCCCGAGTGGGGCCGGCAAGGGGACGCTGATCCAGCGACTCGTCGAACGGCAGCCCGAGCTCGAGGTCGCCGTCTCCGCGACGACCCGGCCCCAGCGGCCGGCCGAGGAGGACGGGCGCGAGTACTGGTTCCTGTCAGAAGAGGAGTTCGTCGCGCGGATCGAGGCGGGTGAGTTCCTCGAGCACGTCACCTTCGTCGGCGGCCGCTACGGCACGCTCGCCTCGGAGATCGACCGGATCAACGCCGAGGGCAAGGTCTGCATCCTGGAGCTCGAGATCGAGGGCGCCCTCAAGGTGCAGGCCGAGGTCGAGCACAGCGTCACGCTCTTCATCGCCGCAGACGTCCCCGAGCTCGAACGACGCCTGCGGGCGCGCGACACGGAGAGCTCCGGCGAGATCGGCGAGCGGATCGCGACGGCGCGCTACCAGCTCGAGCAGGCCCACCGCTTCCGCTACATGGTCCGGAACGACGACGTCGAGCGCGCGACGGCGGCGCTCGAAGCGCTCGTCGAACGAGAGCTCGCCCTTGCAGCTACCATGGCGCGTCCATGATCCATCCTCGCATCGATGAGCTGCTCGATACCGACGCCGGTGGGGTCGACTCGCGCTATGCGCTGGTCATCGTCGCCGCCAAGCGGGCCCGGCAGATCAACAACTACCACCATCAGCTCGGTGAGGGCATGGGCTTCGAGGAAGCTCCGCCCCCGCTCGTCGAGTCGCGCTCGAAGAACTACTTGACGATGTCCCTGGAGGAGATCGCCCAGGGCAAGATCAAGTACGACTACGGAAAGCGGTAGAGCGCGCTCCAGCGTTCAGCGCAATCTGAACGCTTCCGCAACGCTGCGACCGCATCGGGTGGGCACAATGGGGCGGTGGCGCGCATCCTGCTCGGGATCACCGGCGGCATCGCGGCCTACAAGGCCTGTGAGCTGACGCGGCTGCTGGTCAAGGCCGGGCACGACGTGCTGCCGCTGACGACCCGCGGCGCCGAGCGCTTCGTGCGTGCCGAGACCTTCTTCGCACTCGCGCGCAAGAGCCCGAGCACCGACCCGTACCCGCACCTCGAGCGGGCCGACCTACTCGTGATCGCGCCGCTGACCGCGAACACGCTCGCCAAGCTCGCCCATGGTCTCGCCGACGACGTCCTCACCGAGGCGGCTCTCGCGCATCGGGGCCCGATGCTCGTCGCGCCGGCGATGAACACTCGCATGTGGGAGCACGAGGCGACGCAGGCGAACGTGGCGACACTGCGCTCCCGGGGCGTCGAGCTGATCGGCCCGGAGGCGGGCGAGCTCGCCGAGGGAGAGGTCGGACTGGGGCGGATGAGCGAGCCGGAGGCGATCGCCTCCCGGATCGAGGAGTTGCTGAAGGGAGAAAGTGTTGTTCCAACACAAAGTCCGCTCGCCGGAGCCCACGTTCTCGTGAGCGCGGGCGGCACCCGCGAGCCGGTCGACGCCGTCCGCTTCCTCGGCAACCGCTCCTCGGGCCGGATGGGGGTCGCGCTGGCCGCCGAGGCGCGCCGACGCGGCGCCGAGGTGACACTGCTCGCCTCGAACCTCGCCGTGCCCGCACCGGACGGGGTCGAGGTCGTGCAGGTTCCGACGGCAGCCGATCTCGAGCGCGAGGCGACGAGCCGCGCGCCGGGCGCCGATGTCGTCGTGATGGCCGCCGCCGTGGCCGATTACCGGCCGGCCGAGCCGCTCACCGGGAAGCGGCCGAAGTCGCAGGAGTCCTGGGCGCTCGAGCTCGAGCCGACCGTCGATGTGCTGGCACGGCTCGGGGAGGGCGAGCGCAACGGTCAGGTCCTGGTCGGCTTCGGCGCCGAGGCGGGGGAGGCAGGCCTGGAGCGAAAACGGCGCATGCTGGCCGACAAGAACGTCGATCTCGTCGTCTACAACGACGTGAGCGTGCCCGGCATCGGCTTCGACGCCCCCGAGAACGAGGTCACGCTCGTGACGGAGCTCGGCGAACGCCGTCTCGCGCGCGCTCCCAAGGCCGAGATCGCCGTCGGCATCGTCGACGAGGTCGAGCGCCTGCTCGAGGAGCGCCGTGGAGGCCAATAGGGACCCGGCCGCCGTCGCGACCTCCGCCGAGACGGTCGAGCGCCTCGCCGCGAACCTCGCGCGCGTCATCCACGCGCCCGCGGACACGCTCCGTCTCTGCGTGCTGGCCCTCGTCGCCGAGGGGCACGTGATCATCGAGGACTTCCCCGGGGTCGGGAAGACGATGCTGGCGAAGTCGCTCGCGCGCTCGCTCGCGATCGACTTCTCCCGGATCCAGTTCACGCCAGATCTGCTCCCCTCCGACGTCACCGGCGTCAACGTCTTCAACCAGCGCGCGAACGAGTTCGAGTTCCGCCCGGGCCCCGTCTTCGCGAACGTCCTCCTCGTCGACGAGATCAACCGCGCCTCGCCGAAGACGCAGGCGGCCCTCCTCGAGGCGATGCAGGAGAGCCAGGTGACGATCGACGGCGAGACGTACCCGCTCGAGCGGCCGTTCATCGTGCTCGCGACGCAGAACCCGATCGAGTACGAGGGCACCTACCCACTGCCCGAGGCGCAGCTCGACCGCTTCTCGATGCTGCTCTCGCTCGGCTACCCGCCGCTCGCGGACGAGGCCAGGATGCTGAACGAGCAGACCACCGACCCGCCGCTCGATTCGCTCGGCCCGGTCGCCGGTACCGAGCGAGATCGTCGCGGCGATCGAAGAAGCTAAGTCGCTCTTCGTCGAGGAGAGCCTGAACCGCTACGTCGTCGCCCTGCTCCGCCACACGCGCTCGAGCTCCCGACTGGCGCTGGGGGCGAGCCCGCGCGCGGGAATCGCATTGCTGCGGGTCGCCAAGGCGCGGGCGCTCGCCGAGGGCCGCGACTACGTGCTTCCCGACGACGTCAAGGCGGTCGCCCGTCCCGTGCTCGCGCACAGGCTGATTCTGGCCCCGGAGGCCCGGTCGGCCGGGCTCACGGCCGGCGAGATCGTCGGCGAGGCGCTCGAGCAGACCCCCGTCCCGGTCTAGCCGTGTCACGACGCGGGGCGCTGACGCTGCTCCTCGGCCTCGCCACGTACGGGGTGGCCTGGCTGTTCGGCGCCAAGGCGCTCTATCCGGCGGCGACCGGGCTCGTGCTGGCGCCTCTCGTGGCCCGGACGTGGGTGCGCGCCTGTGCGGCGCCGATCCAGCTCCGGCGCCGCGCGGGCAGACGCCTGGTCGGCGTGGGGGCGCTGCTCGAGGGGGAGGACGTCTGGGTGACGCTCGAGGCACGCCCGGAGGCACGCGTGCCGCTGCCGTCCGTCTCCGTCACTGAGCAGATCGCCCGGATCGGCCAACGGGTGACACCGCTGGATCGGGCCGGTGCCTCCTATCGCGGCACCTACGTCCTCGAGCGTGTCCCTCGCGGCCGCTACGCCTTCGAGGAGGCACGCGCAACCATCGAGGATCCATTCGGGCTCGCGAGCGCAGAGGTCGACCTCGGGGCGGGAGGCTCCTTGCTCGTCTATCCGCGGCTCGTGACACTCGACCGGCTCTTCTCCGAGAGCGGCGCGCATGCACAGGACGGTCGCAGGCTGCTGCTGCGCCGGCCCTCGGGCTTCGACCTCCACTCTGTGCGCGAGTACGAGCAGGGCGAGTCGCTCCGGAAGGTGCACTGGCGGACGACGGCGCGCCGGGGGCAGCTGATGGTGAAGGAGCTCGAGGACGCGCCGCGCGACGAGATCGCGGTGTTGCTGGACGCCGACGCGAGTGCCGTCGCCGGCGAGTCCTTCGACGTCCAGGTGCGCGCTGCAGGGTCGATCCTGCGCACACATGCCGCACACGGACGCCGCGCCGTGCTCGCGGTCAACTCGGCCCGGCAGCCGCGCGTGCACGTCTCCTCGCTGGACGGGGAGTGGCTCGCGGCTCTCGCCGTCCTCGCCGAGGCCGAAGCGGACGGCGCGCGGCCGGTCGTGGAGCTGCTGACGCGCGAGAGCGGGCCCGCCTCGCGGGCAGTCGAGACCGTGGTCGTCACGGCCCGCATGAGCGGTGCGCTCGCGACGAAACTAATCCAGCGCGCCCTCGCCGGCCAAGGCGTCAGCGTCGTCTGGGTCGACGCTCCGAGCTTCGCGGGCAGACCGACCCACGTCGAGCCCGAGCTGCTGCGACTCCAGGCGGCCGGCGTTGCCGTCGCCGTCGTCCGCAGCGGCGAGTCCCTCGCCGCTGCGCTCGGCACACACCAGGCGGCCAGGAGCGCCCATGGCTAGGACCGTCGCCGTGTACTCGTTGCCGGCAATCCTGATCGCGCTCGCCTGGCTCCGGCTCGAGGAGCCGCGTGCGAAAGGGGGCGACTGGTTCTGGGTCGTCCCGCTCGCGCTCGCGCCTGCACTCGCTCCGACGCTCGCGTTGCGGCTCGCATTGTGCGTCCCGGCGACGCTGACCGCCTTCTGGATCGCGCTCGACTCGCCCGCGCCCGACAACCGGCGCGGGTTCTTCGAGCCCGTCGCCGACCGCTTCGCCGACGGCGTGGCCGGGTACTACGACCTCGCCTTGCCGTTCTCGGGGCTCGAGCGGCAGCTGATGCACGGCGTTGTCGTGCTCGCGATCTTCGGCTTCTGCCTCGTGCTCGGCCAGGCGATCGCCGCCCGCCGGCCGTTGCCCGCGGTGCTCGCCGTCATAGCCGGTGCGGGCTGGCCCGCGACGCTCTACCCACCGAAAACGCTCCTCTACGGCGCGCTGATCCTCGCGGCGGCCCTGTGGGTGCTCGCCGCGCTGCGCGCGAGCAGGCCGCTGCCTGCCCTCGTCGCGGGCGGGGCGCTCGTGCTCGCGGCGGCAGGAGCATCGAGCTCGACGGCGGTCGCGAAGGACGGGCTGCTCGCGTGGGAGAACTGGGATCCGGGCGGGCGTCGGGCCGTGCCCGTCTCGGTCGACTACGTCTGGAACGCGAACTACGGAGGGATCCAGTTCGCCAAGAACAAGACGACAGTCCTCAGGATCACCGGCCCGGAGCGGGGCTACTACTGGCGCGCGACGGCGCTCGACCTGTTCGAGGGCGACCGGTGGATCGAGAACCCGGTCCCGCTCTCGGTCGGGGAGCCGGCCGGCAGGCTGCCGACCGACCCGCTGCTGCCGGACCGCGCGCGCAACCCGGCCACCTGGGTGCGGCAGCGGGTCGAAGTGGGTGCGCTCGCCGACGAGCATCTCGTCGGGGCCGCGCAGCCGGTTGCGCTCCAGTCGCGTCAGCTCGGCGAGGTGTTCCGCCTCTCGAGCGGTCTCGTCCGGGTGATCGACGGCCTCCGGCGAGGACAGCACTACACCATCTGGAGCTACGCGCCCAGGCCGGAGCCGGCCGAGCTCGCGCGCGTCGGAGCGGCGTACCCCGACGGGTTGGACCGTTACCTCGACATCGGCAGGACGCGGGTCGAGCCCTTCGGCACATCGGGTCGCGACGCGCGCGTCGACGCGCTCTTCGGCGACGAGCGCTACGTGCCACTGTGGCCATACGAGGGCCTCTGGGACGAAGCGCGAAGGCTGCGCGCGGGCGCCCGGACGCCCTACGGTGCCGTCGTTGCGATCGAGACGTGGCTTCGCTCGACCGGCGGCTTCGTCTACGACGAGACGCCGCCGCGCGCCGCGGGCCTGCCGCCGCTGGCGCACTTCGTCGCCGAGGGAAGGCGCGGCTACTGCCAGCACTTCGCCGGCGCCATGTCACTGATGCTGCGCTTCCTCGGCATCCCGGCCCGCGTCGCCGCCGGCTTCACGAGCGGCACGCGAGAGGACGGCGGTTGGACGGTGACCGACCACAACGCCCACGCCTGGGTCGAGGCTTGGTTCCCGGGGTACGGCTGGCTGGCCTTCGACCCGACTCCGGGTCGCGGGGCGTTGGCGGCGAACTACAGCGCCTCCTCGGCCGGCTTCAACGCCGGCGACGCGGCGGAGGCGTTCGGTGGGCGTCAGGGCGCCGGTGGGCCCGGCGGGGCCGGGGAGCTCGACCGCCTGCTGGAGCTGAAGGAGCGGCTCGCCGAGCGGCAGGCGCGTGGCGGGACCGCGAGCGACCGCGGTCTGGGAGCGTTCTGGCTCCTGCTGCTGGGCCTCCTGGCTGCCGGGGCCGCCGTCGGCGCGGTCAAGCTGGTTCGCCGACGCGTCCGCTACCTGACGCACGACCCCCGCCGACTTGCGGGCGCGGCTCGTTGCGAGCTCGCGGACTTCCTCGCCGATCAGGGCATCGCGATCCGGCCGAGCGCGACGCCCGAGGAGCTGCACGAGCTCGTCTACGCGGAGTTCCGCGCCGACGGCCGCCCCTTTGCGACGGCGCTGGCCGAAGCGCGCTTCGGCCCACCGGGTGCGAGCGCGCCGTCCGCCGCCCGCGCTCGGGAGGAGCTGCGCATGCTCCTGCGCGTGATTCGCCGCGGCCTGGGCCGCTGGGCGCGCTTGCGCGGATTCGTCACGCTCCGCTCGCTGCGCGTTTGACCCCACCTGCCGTCGTGATCGCGGCCGGGCTCGGGAAGCGGCTCCGGCCGCTGACCGAGCGGTACGCGAAGCCGGTGCTGCCGATCGACGGCAGGCCGGTGATCGCACTGCTCCTGCGTGAGCTGGCCGAGGCGGGCTGCCCGCGCGTCACCGTCGTCGTCGGCCACCTCGGCTGGCAGGTTCGGCAGCTGCTCGGCGACGGCAGCGGCTTCGGGGTGGTCGAGCTCCGCTACGTCGAGCAGCCGGAGCCGGACGGTTCCGCCGACGCGGTCCGGCGCAGCGGCGAGGAGCCGCCGTATCTCGTGCTCGCGGCCGACACGCGCTTTCCAGCCGGGAGCATCGCGTCGTTCTCGCGCCGGGTGCTGCCCGCCGGCGCGGTCGCGGTTCGTCGCAGCCCGGCGCGGACACCCGTGCGCGTCCGTGACGGCTTGGTGGAGCGGGTCGTCGATCCAGCCGGGCCGGGGCCGCTCTCCTCTGCCCCGCTCTGGGCGGTGGGAGGCCCCGTGCACGAGCGGCTCTGCCTCGACGAGCGCCCCTACGAGCTCGGGAGCGCGTTCCAGGCCGCGATCGACGCGGGCGAGCGGATCGCGGCGGTCGAGATCGGCCCGACGCGCGATCTCACGAAGCCCGTCGACGTGCTCGAGCGGAACTTCCCGTACCTTGGAAGCCTGTGACCGACGCCTACGAGCACTTCCAGCAAGGCCGCGCCCTCCTCAAGGACGAAATGCCTGCGCAGGCGACCGTGCCGCTCGAGAAGGCGAAGAAGCTCGAGCCCGGGAAGGCGTCGATCCGGGAGGCGCTTGGGATCGCGTACTTCCGGATCCAGCGCTGGCAGGAGGCGGAGGCGGAGTTCCGCGCCGTGCTCGAGATCTCCCCGACGGACGACTACGCGCACTACGCGCTCGGTCGCGCGCTCGAGAAGCAGGGCCGGGACGCCGAGGCGAACGGCCACTACAAGCTCGCGAGCTCGCTCGCGCCGGAGAGCGAGCACTACGCCGACCGGATCATGGAGCTCGGCGACTGAGAGCGGTCGTGCAGCGCGTCTCGCGCGCAGCCGTGCGGGTCGACGGAGCAGTGCGGGCCGAGATCGGGGCAGGGCTCGTCGTCCTGCTCGGCGTCGCGGAACCGGACGGAGAGGAGGAGGCGGGCCGCCTGGCGGGCAAGATCGCCCGGCTCCGCATCTTCGAGAACGAGGAGGGCCGCTTCGACCGCTCGCTGCTGGACATCGGCGGCGCCGCGCTCGTCGTCAGTCAGTTCACGCTGATCGCGGACACGGCGAAGGGAAACCGGCCGAGCTTCACAAACGCGGCGCGTCCGGAACACGCAGAGCCGCTCTACGAGCGCGTTTGCGTCGCGCTCGAGGAACTCGGCCTCCCGGTCGAGCGGGGCGTCTTCGGCGCCCGCATGGAGCTTGAGCTGGTCAACGACGGCCCGGTGACGATCGTTCTCGAGACATAGACTCCGGGAGTGCCCCAGCTGAACGCCGTCGGGATCGTCGTCTCGGACATGGAGCAGTCGATCCGCTTCTACCGGCTCGTCGGGCTCGACGTCCCGGAGACGCCCGGGGAGGGTCACGTGGACGCGTTCCTCCCGAGCGGCGTCCGCTTCATGCTCGACACGGAGGAGACCGTGCGGTCGTTCCGCCCTGACTGGAAGCGAGAGACGGGGAACCAGCTCGGCCTCGCGCTCGAGTGCGACTCGCCGGCCGAGGTCGACGAGGTCTACGCGCGGGTCACCGGCGCGGGCTTCCACGGCGAGAAGGAACCGTGGGACGCGTTCTGGGGACAGCGCTACGCGCAGCTCCAGGACCCCGACGGCGTGCCCGTCGACCTCTACGCGGCGCTCTGACCGATAGGCCGAACGGCCTACTCGCTGCTACACTCCCGGCACCACATTTCAGGTAGGTCGAAATGGGCGCGCGGCGCCCATTTTTGTTGAAGGAGCCGCATGAGCACCACATTCGAGAAGGAACAGACGCTGCAGAGACAGATCGCCCGCGAGGTCGAGTCCGCCCTGCCCGGCGTCGAGGTGCTCGCAGTCGAGCTCACCGGCACGGACCGGTTCACCGTCTTCGTCGACCACGCAGCGGGTGTCGACCATGCCCTCTGCGCGCGCGTCACCGACGTGCTGCGCGAGTACCTGCGCGACTACGCGATCGACGTCTCCTCGCCCGGCGTCGAGCGCCCGCTGCGCAAGGCCGACCACTTTCGGAATGCGATCGGGCGGCGAGTCATCCTCCGCACGCCGCAGCGCAAGCGCCTCAGAGGGGAGATCCTGAGCGCAGGTGAGAGTTCCGTCGTCGTCCAGTCCGGCGACGACACCGTCGAGATCCCGTACGACCAGATCGTCCGGGGCAACCTTATGAACGAAGGGTAGGGGAGATGTCCCAGGAGATCATCGAGCACATCCGCGGCCTCGAGCGCGAGAAGGGGATCGAGGAGAACACCGTCGTCGGTGCCCTCGAGGACGCGTTGCTCGCCGCGTACAAGAAGACCCCGGGCGCGGCCCGCCACGCCGTCGTCGAGCTCGACGACGAGGGCGAGTTCCGCGTCCACTCGATCGAGATTCCGGCGGATCTCGAGGAGCGCCTGCTCGAGGAGGCGATAGAGGCCAAGATCGAGGAGCTGGAGCGGCTCGAGGAGGAGACGGGCGAGAAGCAGCACACGCTGATCAACCAGGACGAGCTCGAGCTCGACTGGGACCAGGTGCCGGAGGGGCTGATCGTCCGGGCAGACGTCACCCCGCACGACTTCGGCCGCATCGCCGCGATGACGGCCAAGCAGGTGATCCAGCAGCGGATCCGCGAAGCCGAGCGCGCGATGATGTACGAGGAGTACGTCGACCGGCAGGGCGAGGTCGTGACCGGCATCGTCCAGCAGGCTGGCGACCGCAACAATGTGCTCGTCGACCTCGGCAAGGTCGAGGCGCTGCTGCCGCGCTCGGAGCAGGTCGACGGGGAGCGCTACGAGCAGGGCTCGCGGATCAAGGCCGTGATCACTGAGGTGCGCTCGGGCACGAAGGGGCCGCAGGTGATCCTCTCCCGGCGCGATCCGGAGCTGATCAAGACGCTCTTCGAGCTCGAGGTGCCCGAGATCGCCGACGGCCTCGTCGAGATCCGCGGCGTCGCACGCGAGCCCGGCTACCGCGCCAAGATCGCGGTCGAGTCGCACGCCCAGGGCGTCGATCCGGTCGGCGCCTGCGTCGGTCCGCGCGGCTCGCGCGTCCGCATGGTCGTCTCGGAGCTCCGCGGCGAGAAGATCGACATCATCCCCTGGAACACCGAGCCGGCCCGGTTCGTCGCCAAGGCGCTCTCGCCCGCCCGCGTGCGCGAGGTCTACATCGACGACGAGACCAGGGAGGCGACGGTCGTCGTCCCGAACGACCAGCTGGCGCTCGCGATCGGCAAGGAGGGCCTGAACGCCCGTCTGGCCGCGCGCTTGACCGGCTGGAAGGTCGACATCCAGTCCGACGAGGAGTTCGCGCAGGCCGAGGCCGAGGCGGCGTTCGCCGGGGAGGGCGACGGCGAAGGTGGCGACTACTCGGGCCGCTGCGCCGCGATTCTCTCGAACGGGAAGCGCTGCCCGAATGCGGCGCTGCCCGGCACCCGCTACTGCGGCGTGCCCGCCCACCAGGAGCTTGCCACCCAGGAGCCGGAGGAGACCGTCGCGGCGGAGGAGGTCGAGGAGCTGGCGACGCCGGCGGAGGCGGAGGCGCTCGAGCCCGTCGCCGAGGTCGCAGAGCCCGCCCCGGAGCCCGCGGCCTTGGAGGCTCAGGCGCCCGATGCGCCCGCCGAGGAGGACGAGAGCACTGTTTCGTGAGCAGCACCCCCGAACGGACGTGCGCCGGCTGTGGGCGCAGGGCGCCGCAGCCGGAGCTCATCCGCTTCGCAGCGCGGGAGGGGCGGCTGGTCGAGGGCCGGCAGGAACCCGGACGAGGCGTCTACACCTGCCGGCGGCTTGCCTGCTTCGAGCGGGCGGTCGGCCGGCGCGCGTTCAACCGCGTGCTCAGGCAGACCGTGTCGGTCGATCCGGCGCTCTCCAGTCTCTACACGCGACCTCTAGAATCGGGGGCTGATGGCTGACGGACCGAACAAGCCGAACCGCCCGATCCGGCCGCGCCAGGGAGCGCCCGGCCGCAAGCGGCGCGTCGTCATCGAGGGCGGCGGCCAGCGTCCCCGCGACATCCGTCAGGCGCGCAACCGCGGCGACGTGCCGAAGGCGCCGCCTCGCGAGGTCGTCGCCCCGACCGGGCCGGCGACCGTCCCGTCGGGCGTCTCCGTGCGCGACCTCTCTCAGGCGCTCGGTGTCCCGGCGGCCCAGATCATCAAGATCATGATGGGTCTCGGCCAGATGATCCAGATCACGCAGTCCCTCTCGGACGAAGAGGTCGAGCTGATCGGGGCCGAGCTCGGCCGCGAGATCACGATCAAGCACGCCGCCGACGAGGAGGAGCTGCCCGAGGTGTTCGAGGACGCCGAGGAGGACCTCGCGCCGCGCCCGCCGGTCGTCACGATCATGGGCCACGTCGATCACGGTAAGACGACGCTGCTCGACGCCATCCGCGAGACCTCGGTGGTCGCGACCGAGGCGGGCGGGATCACGCAGCACATCGGCGCCTACCAGGCGGAGGTGGACGGCCGGAAGATCACCTTCCTCGATACGCCCGGCCACGAGGCGTTCACTGCGATGCGGGCCCGCGGCGCCAAGGTGACGGACATCGCCGTGCTCGTCGTCGCGGCCGACGACAGCGTGATGCCGCAGACGAAGGAGTCGATCTCACACGCGCGCGCCGCGAACGTGCCGATCGTCGTCGCGGTCAACAAGATGGACATCCCCGACGCGAACCCCGACCGAGTCAAGTCCGATCTCGCCGCCGAGGGCCTGCAGCCCGAGGACTGGGGCGGCACCGTTCAGTTCTCGAACGTCTCCGCCAAGCAGAAGACGAACCTCGACGACCTGCTCGAGAAGGTCCTGCTCGTCGCCGACGCCGAGCTCGAGCTGACTGCGAACCCGAATGCGGACGCCTCCGGCCCGATCATCGAATCCCGCCTCGACGTCGGCCGCGGTCCCGTGGCGACGATGCTCGTCCACCGAGGCACGCTGCGGGTCGGCGACGCGATCGTCGCGGGCGACGCCCACGGCAAGGTGCGCGCGCTGCACGACTACCTTGGCGAGAAGGTGCAGGAGGCGCGGCCCGGCACTCCGGTCGAGATCCTCGGCTTCGACGCGCCGCCGCCCGCCGGCGAGCTCGCGCGCGTGGTCGAGAACGAGCGCGAAGCGCGCCAGCTCGCGCAGCGCCGCGGCCAGCGGCTCCGGACGGAGCAGCTCGCGCAGCGCTCCAAGGGCGGCGTCTCGCTCGAGTCGCTCTTCTCGCAGCTCCAGGAGGGCGCCGTCCAGGACCTGAACCTCGTCCTCAAGGGCGACGTGGGCGGGTCGGTCGAGGCGGCCGTCTCGGAGCTCGCGAAGATCGAGCACCCCGAGGTGCGCGTGAACGTGATCCACCAGGGCGTCGGCCCGATCACGGAGGGCGACATCATGCTCGCCTCGACCTCGAACGCGCTCGTCGTCGGCTTCAACGTGCGTCCGAACGCGGAGGCGCGGGCGCTCGCCGAGCGCGAAGGCGTCGACATCCGCACCTACCGCGTCATCTACCAGCTCACCGAGGACATCGAGCAGGCACTCGTCGGCATGCTCTCGGCCGTCCAGACCGAGGAGATCATCGGCGAGGCCGAGGTGCGCGCGCTCTTCAAGGTCTCCCGGCTCGGCACGATTGCAGGCTGCATGGTCACCCAGGGTGTCGTCCGCAGAAGCGCCCAGGTGCGCGTCGTGCGCGACGGCACGGTGATCTACGACACCACGATCGCCCAGCTGAAGCGGTTCAAGGAGGACGCCCGCGAGGTCGCGGAGGGCTTCGAGTGCGGGATCCTGCTCGACGGCTTCAACGACGTCAAGGAAGGCGACATCCTCGAGGCATACGAGACGCGCGAGGTCGAGCGGACGTCGCTCGACGAGACCGCAGGCGCTTCCGCTTCCTCGCCGTCCTAGATGGTTGGTCGGCAACTGCCGCACTCGCGGATAGAAGCACGGCGCCAGGAGCCCCCTCGACCTTGCCGGCAACACCATTGGCTCGATGCCCGCCCGTCCCGGCTGGGTCGGGATCCTCTCGGCCGAGCTCCACTTCCCCGAGTCGCACTCCCTGAAGGAGAAGCGGATGTTCGTGCGCTCGGCGAAGGAGCAGCTGCGGAACCGGTTCGGCGCGTCCGTCGCGGAAGTCGACCACCACGACGTCTGGCAGCGCGCCCGGATCACGGCGGCGGTCGTGGCGCGGGAGCACGGAGAGGCGGAGAAGCTCCTCGCGGACGCCGAGCGGTACCTGGCCTCGCGCGAGTGGGAGTTGGGACCGGTCGAGCGTGAGGTCGTCACGCTCGAGGACTAGCCACAGCTACCGTGCGCCCATGTCCGACCGCATGCGCAGGGTCAACGAATCGCTCCGCCAGGTGCTCTCGGAGGCCCTCCTCGACCTGAAGGATCCGCGGATCGGCTTCGTTACGGTCACCGGCGTCGACACGTCGCCGGACCTGCGGCAGGCGACCGTTTACGTCAGCGTGCTCGGCGGGGAGAAGAAGCGGAGCGCGAGCATGATGGGGCTCGACGCAGCTCACGGAGTCCTCCAGGCGCGGCTCTCTCGTGAGCTCCGTCTGAAGTGGACCCCGCAGCTTTCGTTCGCATACGATCACGCGGTCGAGCACGGCGTGCGGATGTCCAAACTGATCGATGAGCTCGCCCCCGAATCAGACGACGACGGCAGCTGACCTCGGGGCGGTCGTCGAGGCGATCCGCGGACGTGATCGCTTCCTCGTCACCACGCACGAGAACCCCGACGGCGATGCGCTCGGCTCGCTGCTCGCGACGCACCTGGCGCTTCGCTCGCTCGGCAAGGACAGCGTCATGTTCCTCGCGGGACCGGCGCCGCTCCCAGGTGAGTACCGCTTCCTGCCGCTGGACGAACTTCGGCGCGACCTCCCCGGCGACGCGGCCGAACGGACGCTGATGGCCGTCGACTGCGCCAACGAGACGCGGCTCGGCGCCGACCCGGCCGTGCTCCACCAGACACCTTTCACCGTCAACGTCGACCACCACCACGACAACTCGCGCTTCGGCGACGTGAACCTCGTCGACGCGGGCGCCTCCTCGACGGGCGAGGTGCTCCGCGACGTCTTCCTCGAGCTGGGCGTCGAGCTGACGCCGGAGCTGGCCGAGCCGCTCTACGTCGCGCTCGTCACCGACACCGGACGCTTCCAGTACGCCAACACGACGCCCAAGGCGCTCCGGCTCGCGGCGGAGCTCGTCGAGGCCGGCGCAGATGTGCACAAGGTCTTCCAGGGGGTCTACGAGAGCGTCCAGTTCGCCAAGCTGAAGCTGCTCGCGCGGGCGCTCGAGCGGGCGCAGGTCTACGAAGGGGGTGGGCTCGTCGTCTCCTATCTGCTCCGCGACGACTTCGCTCAGGTCGGCGCGGTGGAGCCCTACTCGGAGGGAATCATCGACTTCCTGCGCGCGGTCGAGGGCGCCGACATGGCCGCGCTCATCCGGGAGCCGCCGCGCGGCGGCAGCCCGGCGCGGCGAGTCTCGCTGCGCGCCTCCCACGACGAGCTCGACGTGTCCGCGATCGCGCGCGCCGCGGCGGGAGGCGGCCACCGGCAGGCGGCCGGGTTCTCGAGCGACGACTCGATCGACGAGATCACGGCCTTTCTCCGGCGCGAGTTCGCAGCGGCGACCGCCGCCGCTGCCGGCTGATGCCGCCCAGAGGGCTCGAGCCGAGCGGGATCATCCTCGTCGACAAGCCCGCGGGGCCGTCGTCGTTCGCGATCGTCGCGCGCATCCGCTCCCGGACCGGGACGAGGATGGGGCATGCGGGAACTCTTGACCCTTTCGCGACGGGATTGTTGCTTCTGCTCTCCGGCCGGGCGACAAAATTGGCGGGATCATTCGTCGGGCTCGACAAGCGCTATCTCACGGACGTCGACCTGACGGCCCGCACCTCGACGGGCGATCCGGAGGGGGACGTCGTCGAGCGGGTCGAGGCGCCCTCGCCGGACGTCCTCGAGCGGCGGCTCGCGGCCCTCCGCGGTGAGATCGAGCTGCCGATCCCGGCCGCCTCCGCGGTCAAGATCGGCGGTGAGCGCGCCTACAGGCTGCACCGCCGCGGCGTTCAGGTGGAGATGCCGCTGCGGCGCTCCCGGGTCGACGCGCTCGACGTCATCGCGTATAGAGACGGCGTCGTCCGCCTCGACCTGCGCGTGAGCTCGGGGACCTACGTCCGGGCGATCGCGGAGGCGCTCGGGGGCCATTGCCGGACGCTGCGTCGGCTCGAGATCGGCCCGTTCAGCGTCGAGGACGCCGACGACGAGCGGCTGATCCCCGCCGACGACGCGCTGGCGCTGCTGCGATGAGCTCCCCTGCAGCGCAGGTCGCGGTTGCGATCGGGACGTTCGACGGGGTGCATCTCGGGCACCGCAGGGTGGTCGACGAGGCGCTCGCCACGGGGCTGCCGGTGCGAGCGCTCACCTTCCATCCCCACCCACGCGGCGTCGTCAGCGGCAACCTCGTCGAGCTGATCTCGACGCTCGAGCGCCGGCTCGAGCTGCTTTCGGAGCTCGGCGTCGCCGAGACGACCGTGGTCGACTTCACGCTCGAGCTGGCGGCGCAGGAGCCGGAGGCGTTCGCCGGCGAGTGGCTGGGGGAGGCGGCCGTGATCGTCGCGGGCGAGGACTTCCGCTTCGGCCGCGGCCGCACGGGTGATCTCGAGCTGCTCGAGCGCCTGGGCTACAGCGTGCGCGCCGTGCCGCTGCTGGAAGGCGTCTCGTCGAGCGAGATCCGCCGTCACCTGCACGCCGGCGAAGTCGAGGACGCTGCCCGGTTGCTGGGTCGGCCGCCGGAGCTAGACGGCGTCGTCGTCGGCGGCGATCAGCGGGGAGGCACGCTCGGGTACCCGACGGCGAACCTCTCCGTCGATCCGGCGCTGCTCGTGCCCCGGTACGGGATCTACGCGGGCGCTGCGCTCGGCCATCGGGCGGCGATCTCGATCGGCCTGAACCCGCACTACGGCGGGGAAGAGCGGCGAATCGAGCCGCACCTGCTCGACTTCGAGGGCGACCTGTACGGCCGGCGGCTCGTCGTCGAGCTGTGGCAGCGGCTCCGTGACGAGCAGGCCTTCGGCAGCGAGGCCGAGCTCGTCGACCAGATCGCGAAGGACGTCGCCGCGACGCGGGAGGCCGTGCGGCCGGTGTAGCCAGGTAGGTTGGAGCGTGTGAGCGTGAA
The DNA here is from genome assembly GCA_963794385.1 of uncultured Gaiellaceae bacterium. Lineage (GTDB taxonomy): Bacteria > Actinomycetota > Thermoleophilia > Gaiellales > Gaiellaceae > Gaiellasilicea. The sequence goes on from CAWCDT010000011.1 coordinate 121,263, forward strand.
CGGCTCGATGATCCACGCCCGCGGCCTTGTGAAGCGCTTCGGCGACCTCGTCGCCGTCGACGGCATCGACCTCGACGTGCGACCGGGCGAGGCGTTCGGCTTCCTCGGCCCGAACGGGGCGGGCAAGAGCTCCACGATGCGGATGATCGGCTGCGTCTCGCCGGTCACCGCCGGCACGCTGCGCATTCTGGGCCTCGACCCCGACGGCGACGGCCCGGCGATCCGCGCCCGGCTCGGCGTCGTGCCGCAGCAGGACACGCTCGACTTCGAGCTCACGGTGCGCGAAAACGTGCTCATCTACGGGCGGTACTTCGGCCTCTCGCGGCGGGAGCTTCGGCCGCGGATCGAGGAGCTGCTCGACTTCGTCCAGCTCTCAGAGCGGGCGGGCGACAAGGTCGAGCCGCTCTCGGGCGGGATGAAGCGGCGGCTCACGATCGCGCGCTCGCTCGTCAACGACCCCGACCTGCTCCTGCTCGACGAGCCGACGACGGGCCTCGACCCGCAGGCCAGACACGTCGTCTGGGACCGGCTCTTCCGGCTCAAGCAGCGTGGCAAGACCTTCGTGATCACGACGCACTACATGGACGAGGCGGAGCAGCTGTGCGACCGCCTCGTGGTCATGGATCACGGCCGGATCGTGGCCGAGGGCTCGCCCTGGCAGCTGATCCAGCACTACTCGACGCGCGAGGTGGTGGAGATCCGCTTCGAGGACGAGCGCCCGCAGAACGGCGTCTTCGATGGGGCTGCCGACCGGGTCGAGGAGCTGCCTGATCGCGTCCTCCTCTACACGGGCGACGGCGATGCAACCGCAGTCGAGGTCGCGGGGCGCGGCCTGCCGCCGCATTCGACGCTCGTCCGGCGGAGCACCCTCGAGGACGTGTTCCTCCACCTCACCGGCCGCTCGCTGATCGACTAGTGGACGCCATCCTCCAGCCGCTCCGCGCGTACGAGCACTGGCTCGCCCAGTACAAGCGCGTCTGGCGCGGGACGGTCGGGACGAGCCTCGTCAACCCGATCCTCTACCTGACCGCGCTCGGCGTCGGCCTCGGCACGATCGTCGACGAAACGCAGAACTCCCCCGGCGGCGTGCCGTACCTCGACTTCGTCGCCCCGGGTCTGCTCGCCGCGGCGGCCATGCAGACTGCCGCCACCGAGTCCAGCTGGCCGGTGATGGCGGCGATCAAGTGGTCCCGGGTGTACTACGGGATGATCGCAACGCCGTTGACCGAGCGGGACGCCTTCGTCGGCCACCAGCTCTTCGTCGTCACGCGCGTCCTCGTGTCGTCGGCCGCGTACCTCGTGGTCATCGCCGCGTTCGGCGCCGTCTCTTCGTGGCTCGGGCTCCTCGTCGTGCCGGTCGCGGTGCTGATCGGGGCCGCCTTCTCGATGCCGATGGCCGCGATCTCGGCAAGCGTCGAGAACGACAACAACTTCGTCACGATCTTCCGCTTCCTGATCGTGCCGATGTTCCTTTTCTCGGGCACGTTCTTCCCGGTCTCGCAGCTGCCGCTCGCGTTTGAGCTCGTCGCGTACGTGACCCCGCTCTGGCACGGGGTCGAGCTCTGCCGGATGCTCACGCTCGGGGACGTCGACACCGCCGCTGCGCTCGGACACACCGCTTACCTCGCAGCCTGGGCTACCGTCGGCTTCGAGCTCGCCCGCCGCGCCTACCGGAAGCGGCTGCTCGGATGACGACGATCGCGGCGCGCCTGCTCGATCGGCCCGGCGGCCGCGGGGTCCACCTGTTCGAGCGCAACGTGATGAGCCACCGGCGGATGCCGGCGATCATCCTCTCCGGCTTCTTCGAACCGCTCTTCTACCTGCTCGCGCTCGGCTACGGGCTCGGTGGCTACGTGGGCGAGGTCGTGATCGACGGGCAGCCGATCGAGTACGCCGCCTTCGTCGCTCCGGCCCTGCTCGCCGCGTCCGCATTCAACGGCGCGTTCTATGACGCGACCAACATCTTCTGGAAGCTGCGCTACCAGAAGCTCTACGACGCCGTGCTCGCGACGCCGCTCGGGCCGAGGGACATCGCGGTCGGGGAGACGGCTTTCGCCCTCTTTCGAGGCCTGATCTACGCAGTCGGCTTCTTCACCGTCATCCTCGCGCTCGGTCTCGTCCAGTCGTGGTGGGCGCTGCTCGCGTTGCCCGCCACCGTGTTCATCGGCTTTGCGTTTGCCGGGGCGGGGATCGCGGCGGTCACCTACATGCGCAGCTGGCAGGACTTCGACATCCTCAACCTTGCGGTGCTGCCGATGTTCCTCTTCTCGGCGACCTTCTTCCCGCTCTCCACCTATCCGGGGTGGCTCCAGGCCGTCGTGCAGCTGACGCCGCTCTACCACGCCGTCTCGCTCCTGCGGGGGCTGACGACCGGCGCGGTGGGGGCCGCACAGGTCGTCGATGTCGCCTACCTGGCCGCGCTCGGGCTGTTCGGCGCCTGGCTGGCCGGCCGGCGGATCGCGAAGCTCCTGCTTACGTGAGAGTGACGGCGTGGCCGCTGCGGCGCGGATCGCCCACTCCTCCGGCGGGTGAAAGCAGGCTGACGCCGCCGAAGTAGTGATGCTGCGCGGCCCAGCGGCGGACGCGCAGACCGGAACGCTCTAGCTCGAGCAGGGCGTTCTCGTCCACGCCCGGCTCGGCGTTGACGACGTCCCCGGCGCGGTGGAAGCGCGGCCGAGCGACGGCGGCGCCCGGATCGAGCCTCTCGTCGAGGATCCCCGCTGCGACGCCGACCAGCGCAGTCCGCAGCCTCGTGCCTCCGGCGGACCCGATCGCGAGCGCGATGCCGTCCTCGGAGAGCGCGAGGCTCGGCGCCATCATGCTGGCCATCCGCTCGCCCGGCTGGAGCGGCGCCAGCAGGAGGTCGACCTCGCCGAGCATGCTGTTCAGGTGTAGATCGAGCCCGGGCAGGAAGTCGCCGGTACCGAGCCCGAGGCTCGTCGTAAGCACGCAGGCTCGGCCCTCACCGTCCGCGGTGACGAGGTTGGTCGTATCGCCGCCGACGGCCGGGCCGTCGAGCGCGTTGAGGAGAGCCTGGACACGCGCCGCCGGCTCGAGGCCTCGCAGCGGCGCCAGGCGCCGGAGCGACTCCGGCACGCCCGAGAGTCCTTCACGCGTGAGGAAGCGGGTCCCGGCGTAGGGCAGCTCGAGCGGCTCGACCCAGCGTGCTTCGTAGCGCTCCAGGTCGTCGCCTGTAAGACCGACCCCGTCGAACTCGAGCAGCGCATGCGAGAGCGAGCCGGTGTAGACGCTCTGGGCGCCCTCTGCGGCGACCAGCTCCAGCGCGGCCTCCAGGCCAGGTTGCGCCAGCGTCTCGCCCGGCTCGAGCGGGCGGCCTTGCGGGGCATAGATCCGCGCCCCGTCTGCCTGCATGGTGAAGACCGGCGCGAGCATGGCGAGGCAGGAGGCGTGAGCGGGAGGCACGATCACGCCGTCGCGGGCCAGCCGCCGGGCCGGCTCGACGAGCCGCGGCCAGGGGAGCCTGCCGTGGCGGCGCCAGAGCGCGTCCAGCCCGGCCGGAAGACCCGGCACGGCGCAGGTGCCCGGTCCGACGGCGTAGTGGACGAGCTCCTCCCCGAACGGCACCTTCAGCTCCACGGGCGGCGCGCCCGTCCCGGAGGGCACGTCGACGAAGCAGTCGAGCAGCGAGGCCTCACTCCCGTCCCAGTAGAGCGCGTGTCCGCCGCCGAGCAAGCCGGTCATGATCGTCTCCGCGACGCAGGAGGCGAGGCAGGCGGCGACCGCTGCGTCCGCCGCAGTCCCACCCTCCTCGAGGATCTCGATCCCGGCCGCCACCGTGTCGGGATGCCCGGCTGCAACACCGCTTGGAAGCACGGGTTGCTACCCTACGCGGCGACCGAGCTCTCGGCCGGACGTGTCTTCCTTCACGCCGCGCGGGGACTCCGGAGACGACAACAGAGGAGGACGCATGGCCCTCACCAAGGAAGTGAAGCAGGAGCTGATCGGGAAGCACGGCCGCAACGAGGCGGACACGGGCTCCCCGGAGGTGCAGATCGCGATGCTCACGAGGCGGATCAACGACCTCACCGAGCACCTGCGGACGCACCAGAAGGACCACTACTCCCGGCGCGGGCTGCTGAAGCTCGTCGGCCGGCGGCGGCGGTTCCTCACGTACATGCAGAAGCACGACCTCGAGGGCTATCGCGCCCTGATCAAGGAGCTAGGCCTCAGGCGCTAGCAATCAGGGAGAGTGGAAGCTTGGACGAGCCCCGCAGTCACGTGCCGGGGCTGATCCAAACTTCCACTCTCCACCAAGCAGAGTGGAGGAAATGGAATGAGCACCGTCATGGGGCAAGCTGCCTCAGTCGCCGTAGAGATCGGCGGCAAGGAGATCACGTTCGAAACCGGTCGGCTCGCCAAGCAGGCGGACGGCGCGGTCGTGATGCGCTCGGGCGAGACGATGGTCCTCGCGACCGCCGTCGGCCGCCCGGAGGCGCGTGAAGGAGCGGACTTCTTCCCGCTCACGATCGACGTCGAGGAGCGGGCGTACGCCGCCGGGAAGATCCCCGGCGGCTTCTTCAAGCGCGAGGGCCGCGCCACCGAGCGCGCTACCCTGACGGCACGAATGATCGACCGGCCGATCCGGCCGCTGTGGCCGAAGGGCTTCCGCAACGAGGTGCAGGTCATCTGCACCGTCCTCTCGGCCGACCTGGTCACCCCGCACGACATCCTCTGCATCAACGGCGCCTCGGCCGCGCTGATGATCTCGCCGCTGCCGTTCTTCGGGCCGATCGGTGCCGTCCGCATCGGCCGCGTCGACGGCGAGCTCGTCGTCAACCCGACGCACGAGGAGAACTTCGAGGAGTCGTCGCTCGACCTGATCGTCGTCGGCACGATGGACGGCCTGACGATGGTCGAGGCCGGCGCCGACGAGGTGCCGGAGGACATCCTTCTCGAGGCGCTCGAGCTCGCGCAGCAGGAGATCCGCAAGCTGTGCGAGGCGCAGGAGGATCTGCGCCGTCAGGCCGGCAAGGTGAAGTGGCTCGACCTCGAGCTGAATGCGGAGATCGAGAGCACCCACGGCCACGCAATCTGGGAAAGCCTGCAGGCGAAGGGCCTCCGCGAGGGTGCGGCGATCACCGACGAGCTCGAGGACGAGCTCGCGTCAGAGCTCTCGATGGACTCGACCGAGGACGACATCAACCGGCGCATGCAGGTCCGCGCCGGGCTCGCGGCCCTGCTCGAGAAGCAGCGGCTCGCGTCGGCCGAGGGTCCAGTACGGGCTCAGTTCGAGGATGACCTGCGCGCCCTCACGGACGCGGAGCAGGATTCGAAGGAGTTGAAGTCGGCCAAGCGGCACCTCCTCTTCGACCGGATCGTCGACACCGTCGAGCTGCCGTTCCCGGTCGGCCCGGCGACGGTCGAAGGCGAGTCTCCAGTCGTGAAGGACGCGGTCACGAAGAGCTACGTCAAGAAGGCCGCGGAGGCGATCTACAAGGATCTCGTCCGGAAGAAGATCGCGATCGACAAGCGGCGCCCCGACGGCCGCAGCGCCGACGAGATCCGCGCGATCGAGTGCGAGGTCACCGTCAGCCCCCGGGCGCACGGGACAGGCCTCTTCCAGCGCGGCCAGACCCAGGTGCTGTCGCTGCTGACTCTCGGCACGGCCAAGGAGGGGCAGCGGATCGACGACCTCTCGCTCGAGACCGACCGCCGCTTCATGCACCACTACAACTTCCCGCCCTATTCGGTCGGGGAGACCGGTTTCATGCGCGGCCCCAAGCGGCGCGACATCGGTCACGGCGCCCTGGCGCAGCGGGCGCTGGAGGCGGTGATCCCGCCTGCGGAGGAGTTCCCGTACACGATCCGGATCGTCTCGGAGACGCTGGAGTCGAACGGCTCCTCCTCGATGGGCTCGGTCTGCGGCTCGACTCTCGCGCTGATGGATGCTGGCGTGCCGATCAAGGCCCCGGTCTCCGGCATCGCGATGGGCCTCGTCAAGGAGGGCGACGACTACGTCATCCTCACCGACATCCAGGGCGCGGAGGACCACCTGGGCGACATGGACTTCAAGGTCGCCGGCACGCGGGAGGGCATCACCGCGCTGCAGATGGACATCAAGATCACCGGCGTCACGCAGGAGATCATGCGCGGCGCGCTCGAGCAGGCGAAGCGGGCGCGTGAGTTCATCCTCGACCGGATGCTGGAGGCGCTGCCGCAGGCCCGCACGGAGCTGGCCCCGCACGCGCCTCGGATCTCGTCGATCCAGATCAACCCGGAGTTCATCGGGATGGTGATCGGCAAGGGCGGCGAGACGATCCGCTCGCTGGAGTCGGAGTTCGACGTCCAGATCGACATCGAGGAGGACGGCACGATCCTCGTCTACGCGACCGAGGGCACCAAGGCCGACGCGGCGATCGCCGCGATCGACGCGTTGACAAAGGAGCCGGAGGTGGGGGACGCCTTCACCGGCAAGGTCGTGAAGACGACCCAGTTCGGCGCCTTCGTGGAGCTGAAGAAGGGCACAGACGGGCTCCTGCACGTCTCCAACGTCGGCCCGGGCCGGGTCGCGCACATCGAGGACGTGATGACGCGCGGCGACCTCGTCGACGTGCTCGTGCAGGAGGTCGACAAGGCGCGCGGCCGGATCGGCCTCAAGCTCGTCCACAAGCACGAGGACGGGCGCCTGGTCGAGCCGGCGGAGCTGATCGAGCGGGCGAAGAACGCGCCGCCGCGTCCGCCGGAGGAGGAGCGCCCGCGCGGCGACCGCCGCGGCGGTCGCGACCGCGGCCCGCGCCGCAGCTAGAAGGACGTGACCCGAGGGGGCGGCGGAAGCCGCCCCCTCGTCATTCCGCGACGAGGAAGCCGGTCTCGAGCATCCCGCGCAGGATCGCCGCCGAATCGGCGAGCGCCTCCTCGCCGAGCGTGCCGACGACCGCCGCTCGGGCCGTCATCCGGCCGTCGAGCGCGCGGAGGAGCTTCAGCGTCGGCTCGTCGACGTCGGCGCGGAAGCCGAGGCCCTCCTCCAGGGCGAGGGTGGCACTCGTGACGGTCCAGCCCTCGCTCGGGGCGACGACCTGCTCGAAGCGGGCTGTGGGAGCGAGCGAGAGGCGGCGCTCGAGCAGCTCGTCGTCGCCGCCGGCGGCCGCATCGACGCCCGCGAACATCCGCAGCAGATGGCTCGAGGCGGGCTCGAGCGGCCTCGGCGGCAGGCTCGCGCCGCGGCTCCAGGTTTCCCCGTCACGGCGGCGGAGCACGAGCGCTCCGTAGGCGACGGCTTCGATCCCGAGCTCGCGGTAGTAGTCCGTCCAGCGGTCGAGCGCGGCGCCGAACTCCGCGGGCGTCTCCACCGCCTCCCTGGTCCAGGCGGCCGCATTCGAGAGCGGGTCGTCGGTCGTCGAATGCAGGATCCAGGCGTCACAACCGGTCCCGTTGAGCCATTTGCGCGGACGCGCGGCCGGATCGTCCCCAGACTGCGCCCAGCTCGCCATCAGTGTCGCGTAGCCGTCAGACTCGAGCAACTGAGGCAGTCCGCGGACGAGCTCCTCGCTGAGGCGGTCGCCGGCGATCCCGCTGTCGCGGAAGGTGTAGTCGGTGTCCGGCGAGATCACGTACGGCGGGTTGCACGCAATGCAGCCGAAGCGCTCGCCTGTGACAGGCTCGAGCAGGCTACCCTGACGCAGCTCGACGTTCGCGATGCCGTTCAGGGCGAGATTGAAGGCGGCGAAGGCGAGCGCGCGCTCGTTCACGTCGGTCGCGACAACCCGCCCGGCGTGGCGCGAGAGCAGCAGCGCCTGGATCCCGTTGCCGGTGCCGACGTCGAGCGCCCTCTCGACCGGCTCGCGCACGGTCAGGTGCGCCAACGCCGTGGACGGGCGGTGGACGCCCGCAACCCGGTCCTTGCCGCCGACGTCGAGCCGGTCGGAGGCGATGAAGAGGTCGTCGTGCGGGACGAGGCGGGCACGTCCGTGCAAGGCATCGTCGTGCGCCTCGGCCAGCCCGACCTCGAGCAGGAGCGCCGCGCCGTCTCCGAGCGTCTGGTCACAGGCGGCTGTCGACGCGGGGTCGCCGACCAGCAGGAGCGTAATCAGCGTCGAGAGCGCGTCCGGTTCCGCCCCGAGCCGACGCCGGTACACCTCGACGTCCCGATGCGAGAACATCGGCTCCGCCGTCGCGTGGAGCCGCCGTGCGATCCCCGTGCCCGTGTAGCCGACGCCCGCGAGCAGCTCCCGCAGCCGCGTCGCGAACTCCGCAGTGGGCGGGGAAGGCGCCGGGATCAGATCTTGACGTTCTTCTTCAGGTCCCAGCCGGCGTGGGTCCCCGAGTCCAGCGATCCGTCGGCCTTCTGCGCGAAGTAGTCGAACGAGAGCTTGACGAAGTTGAGCGCGAACGTGTCGACCGGCCGCTCGTCGCCCTCCGCTCCGCCGATCGTGTACGAGGAGATGAGCACGTCACTCAACTTCATCTTGATGTACTCCTGCTGCGCCTGGCCGGCCTTGCGGACCGTGAGCACTGCCTGCTTGATGTGCTTTCCCTGCGCGCAGTGCAGGAAGAGCTGGGGCGACGCCTTGGTGGTGCGCGCCGTGAAGGAGAAGTCGCTCATCTGGACCTTGCCGGCGCCGCCTCCGCCGCCCGGGGCCTGGGTCCCGGTCTGCGTCTCGCCGAAGCTGAACGAGAGCACGTCAATCTCGCCCTTGTGCTTCGAGTCGTTGCTCTCGCCGGTAATCCCGTCGAGCTTCAGGAAGTAGTCGTTGGCGGCCATCCCTGCACGGTGGAGCTAACCCCCAACGGGCGCCGAAGTCAAGCCGCACCCGAGAGGCGGAGCTACGATCGGCCGGTGCAGCGCTACGAGCTCTCGCAGCTCCCCACGGGGGAGCGCGTCATCTCCGAGCACGTCCCGAGCGTCCGCTCCGTCTCGCTCGGCTTCTGGATCGGGACCGGCTCACGCGACGAGACGGACGCTCGGGCGGGCGTGTCGCACTTCATCGAGCACCTGCTCTTCAAGGGCACGGGCGCGCACACCGCCCAGGAGATCGCCGAGATCTTCGACGGGCTCGGCGGCGAGCTGAACGCGGCGACGTCACGCGAGACGACGCTCCTGTTCGCCCGCGTGCCGGACGACCGGCTGGAGGCGGCGCTCGACGTGGTCGTCGGGATGATCTACGACCCGGTCTTCGCGGACGTGGACGCCGAGCGCGAGGTCGTGCTCGAGGAGATCGCGATGGTCGACGACAACCCGCAGGACCTCGTCCACGACGTCATCGCCGAGGCCGTTTTCGGCGGCCACCCGCTGGGCCGGCCGGTGATCGGCCGGGCCGAGGTGATCTCGTCCGTGTCCCGGCGGGCGCTCGCCGCCTACCATCGCGCCGCGTACGCGCACGACAACGTCGTCGTCGCGGCGGCCGGGAACGTGACCCACGAGCGCGTGCTCGAGCTGCTCGCCGCCCGGATCCCGGCCACGGACACGCCCGCGCGCCGCGTGCGCAAGCCGTTCGGGCGCATCCCGGCGCCGGGGTACCGCTTCCTGCGCCGGCCGACCGAGCAGTACCACGTCTGCCTCGGCGCGACGGGGATCTCGCGCCGGGACGAGCGGCGCTTCGCCGCCTCGCTGCTGGACTCGATCCTCGGGGGCTCCGCCTCCTCGCGGCTCTTCCAGGAGATCCGCGAGAAGCGGGGGATGGCCTACGCGGTCTACAGCTTCGCCTCGCAGTACTCCGACTCCGGCCAGGTCGGGCTCTACGTCGGTACGCGCGAGGAGAATCTCGTCGCATGCCTCGAGATCGTCGCGCGCGAGCTGTCGGACGTGTCCGCCGGGAACGTCAGGCCGGGCGAGCTCGAGCGGGCGAAGGAGAACCTGAAGGGACGGATGCTCCTCTCGATGGAGTCGACCTCGAACCGGATGAGCCGGTTCGGCAAGTCGCTCGTCACCGGCACCGAGCTGCTCTCGCTCGAGGAGCTCGTCGAGCGGATCGACGCCGTCACGGGCGAGGACGTAGCGCTCGTCGCGGGCGAACTGCTCGGGCTCGACCGGCTCTCGGCGGCCGGGATCGGCCCGAACGAGGCCCGGTTCCGCGCCGCAGTGGAGCAGGTCAACCCGGCGCTCGTCGGGCGACAGGCGGCGTGAAGGTCTTCCTGCTGGGGCGTCGCGGCCGGGTCGGCTCGGTGCTCGGCCCGGCGCTCGAGGAGGCGGGGCACGAGCTCGTCGAGTCGACGCACGGGGCCGAGGCGGCCGTCGACTTCACCCGCCCGGAGGCGGTGGAGGAGAACGTCCGCGTCTGCCTCGAGGACGGGGTGCCCGTCGTCGTCGGCACGACCGGGTTCGACCAGGAGCGGGTGGCCGCCCTGGCCCGCGTCCAGGAGCTGCCCGTCTTCTACGCTCCCAACTTCGCGCTCGGCGCAGTCCTGATGCTCCGCTTCGCCGCCGAAGCGGCCAAGGTGATGCCACACGCCGAGATCGTCGAGCTGCACCACGAGGCGAAGCTCGACGCCCCCTCGGGCACGGCGAAGGCGACTGCAGCCCTCCTGCCGCCGGGGACGCCGATCCACTCCGTCCGCCTGCCCGGGCTGGTCGCCCACCAGGAGGTGATCTTCGGCGGGCCTGGGCAGACGCTCACGATCCGGCACGACACGACCTCACGCGAGGCGTTCGTCCCCGGCGTCCTCCTGGCGCTCGAGAAGCTGCGCGAGCTGCCTCCCGGCCTCACCGTCGGCCTCGACGCCCTCCTGGAACGGCCGTGAGGGAGCCCGAGGACATGATGGAGGCGGTCACCCGCTCGATGAAGGAGCGGACCGGGCGCACCCTCGAGGAGTGGGTGCGCCTCGTCGAGGAGGACGGCCCGGACCCGCTGCAGCAGAAGGAGGTGCGTCGCTGGCTCAAGGACGTCCATGGAGTCCCGCAGAACTCGCAGTGGGCGATCGCGGACGCTGCGGCAAGGGGCGCCGGCTGGGAGCGCCCCAGCGTCGAGGAGTACGCGGACGCGCTCTACGCGGGCGCGAAAGCCCCGCTGCGCCCGCTGCACGACGCCGTGGTCGAGCTCGCGACAGGGCTTGGCAGCGACACCGCCGTCGAAGGCCGGGCGACCTACGCTCCGATCGTCCGCAAGACGCAGTTCGCCGCGGTCGCACCGGGGCCGCGCGGAACGCTGCGCGTCGGCCTCCGCTACCGCGGCGAAGTCCCAGACGACACCCGGCTCGAGCCGGCGAAGGGGTTCGCCCAGGCAACGCACCGGCTCCACCTCGACGCCGACGCCGGCGCGGCAGAGGTGCTCTCGCTCGAGCCGCTCCTCCGCGAGGCGTACGAGCAGAACGGTCTGAAGTCGATCGGCCATCTGCTCGAGTTCCATCGTCGGCGACCTCACGGAGCAGCACGTCGATGCGATCGTCAACGCCGCCAACACGTCGCTGCTCGGAGGAGGCGGCGTGGACGGCGCCATCCATCGTGCCGGCGGCCCGGAGATCCTCGCCGAGTGCCGTCTGCTCGGCGGCTGCGAGACAGGCGAGGCGAAGGCGACGACGGCAGGCCGGCTCCCCGCCCGCTGGGTGATCCATGCCGTAGGGCCGGTCTGGCGCGGCGGCGAGGAGGGCGAGCCCAAGCTGCTCGCCTCCGCGCACCGGCGCTCGCTCGAGGTCGCCCGCGAGCTCGGCGCTCGCACCGTCGCGTTCCCGGCCATCTCCTGCGGCATCTACGGCTATCCACCCGAGCGGGCCGCTCCGGTGGCGGTCGGGGCGGCCCGCGAGCTCGAGCACGACTTCGACGCGATTCGCTTCGTTTTTCTCGGCGAGGAGCTGCGCGAGGTCTTCGCGGCCGCAGCGCGAAGGTAGGATCCGACCATGCTCGGCGAGGTGCTCACGGCGATGGTGACGCCGTTCAAGGCGGACGGCTCCGTCGACCTCGAGAGCTTCCGCGCACTCGCGCGCCACCTCGTCGACAACGGCTCGGACGGTCTCGTCGTCACGGGCACGACCGGCGAGAGCCCGACGCTGTCCGACGACGAGCGCTTCGCTCTGTACGCGGCTGCTCTGGAGGAGGTCGGCGACCAGGCGACCGTCGTCGCCGGCACGGGCACCTACGACACGCGGCACTCCGTGCACCTGACCGAGAAGGCCCACGAGCTCGGCGTCGACGGCGTCCTGATCGTGACGCCGTACTACAACAAGCCTCCGCCGAGAGGCATCGTCGCGCATTTCGAGGCGGTGGCCGAGGTCACCGACAAGCCGATCGTCGTCTACAACATTCCGGGCCGGGTCGTGCTCAACCTCGAGCCGGAGACGATCGCCGAGCTCGCGGAGATCGAGAACGTGACGGCGGTCAAGCAGGCGAACCCGGACCTCGAGCAGGCGAGGAAGATCGTCGAGCTCGGGCTCGACCTCTACGCGGGCGACGATGACCTGATCCTCCCGTTCCTCGAGCTCGGAGGAGTGGGCGGTGTCTGCGTGCACACGCACGTCGTCGGGCCCAGGGTGAAAGAGCTGATCCGCCTCTGGAACGCCGGCGAGCACGATGCTGCACGGGCGCTCGACCGCGAGCTCGCGCCCTCGATCGAGCTGCTTCGCGTCGTCGGGAACCCGATCGCGATCAAGGCTGCGTTGAACCTGCTCGGCCACGACGTGGGCGGTCACCGGCTACCTCTCGTGTCCGCGACCGACGAAGAGCGCGACCAAGTGCGCGACTGCCTCGCCCGCCTGGGCCTGCTCCAGCCCGCCGCCGTCTAACCACGGGAATACACTCCGCGACATGAGCCTGCGGATCATCCCGCTCGGCGGCCTCGGCGAAGTGGGCAAGAACATGACGGTCTACGAGCACGGCGACGATCTCGTCGTGGTCGACGCGGGGATCGCGTTCCCGCGCGACGAGCACCTCGGCGTCGACCTCCTCCTGCCCGACATGGGCTACCTGCGCGACCGCAAGATCGACGCGGTCGTGCTCACACACGGGCACGAGGACCATGTCGGCGGGCTGCCCTACCTCCTGCGCGAGGTGAACTGCGAGCGCGTGATCGCGACGAGGCTGACGCTCGGCCTGATCAAGTCGAAGCTCGACGAGCACGGCCTCGCCGCCGATACGACGCTCGAGGAGGCGGAGCCAGGGAAGCGGATCCAGGTCGGCTCGCTCACGCTCGACTTCGTCCGCATGGCGCACTCGATTCCCGACTGCGTGGCGGTCGTGGTCGAGAGCGAGGCCGGCCGCGTCGTCCACACCGGCGACTGGAAGCTCGACCACACACCGGTCGACGGTCTGAAGACCGACGTCGGCCGGCTCGCGGCGCTCGGGAACGAAGGCGTCGACCTCCTGCTCGGCGACTCCACGAATGCCGAGCGCCCGGGGATGACCGGCTCCGAGCGGCTCGTCGGCGAGGCCTTCCGCACCTTGATCCCGCTGCGGAAGGGCCGGATCCTGGTCGTCTCCTTCGCCTCGAACGTGCACCGGATGCAGCAGGCGATCGACGTCGCGCTCCAGGTCGGTCGGAAGGTGGCGATCGTCGGGCGCTCGATGCGCAAGAACCTCAACATCGCGCGCGGGCTCGGCTACCTCGACGTGCCCGACCACCTGCTCGTGAAGCCGCAGGAGGCGATGGAGCTGCCGCCCGGCCAAGTGATGATCCTCTGCACGGGCAGCCAGGGCGAGCCGATGTCGGCGCTGACCAGGATCGCGTACAACGACCACCCGTCCGTGTCCATCGAGCGCGGCGACACCGTGATCATCTCGGCGAAGCCCGTGCCGGGGAACGAGCTCCGCGTCCACGACTCGATCAACCGGCTCGCGAAGGCGGGCGCCGAGGTGCTGCACCAGGAGATCGCTCCCGTGCACGTGTCCGGCCACGCGTGCTCCGAGGAGCTGCGCACGCTCCTCTCGCTCCTGCGCCCGCGCGCGGTGATGCCGGTGCACGGCGAGTACCGGATGCTGGCGGCACACGCCCAGCTCGCACGCGACGCGGGTGTCCCAGCGGAGGCGATCGTGATCGCCGAGAACGGCTCCGTGGTCGAGCTCACGCGCGGGCGGACACCGCGCATCGTCGACAAGGTCGAGGCCGGCGTCACGTTCGTCGACGGCCTGGGGGTCGGGGACGTCCAGGACGTGGCGCTCCGCGACCGCCGGCGGCTCTCCGAGGACGGCGTCCTGATCATCGTCACGACGCTCGCAGGCTCGAACGGCGGCACGACGGCGCCGCCCGAGCTGATCGCGCGCGGCTTCGGTGACTCGGGACCCCTGCTCGACGAGCTCCGCGAGGAGGCGACCCGGGTGCTCGAGCAGCTCACCGCCGACGACATCTCCGAGATCAAGCTGCTGCAGGAGCACCTGCACGACGCCGTCGGCCAATTGGTCTACGACAGAACCCGCCGACGGCCGATGATTCTCCCTGTAGTCATCGAGGTATGAATGCCTGGCCCGACATCCTGGTCGACCACGCGGCGAGCGAGCTGACCGCGCGCCGCCTGATCGCACAGCTCCGCGCCTGCGAGACAGCTGCGCTCGCCTTCTGCCGGCTGCTCGAGCGCTGGGGGAGGGGGGAGGCGCGACCCGCGACCGCGGGCGGCCGCGAGGCGGCGCTGCGTCACGCCGCCGACCGCGTCGAGACGGCGCTGGCCGGGCTGGAGGCGCCACTCGGCCGCTATCTGCTCGAGCTCGAGGCCGACCAGGCCGAGGGCCGCTCCTGGTACTCCGGCCCTGGTGCGGGGGAGCTTGTCGAGTGGAAGCCCGTGCTCATCCGCGCCGGCGTGCACGCCTCACCCGACCGCGTCACCGCCGTGTATCTCGAGCTCGCCGTGCTCGTGCGCGCGCTGCAGAGCCTTTCCGACTCCGCGCGCATCGACGCCCCTCTGGACGCCTCGTCGCTCTGGGCGGGGCTGTTCGACCTCCGCGACACGCTGCTCGGCTCAACCGTGGACGACCTCCGCGCGCTTGCCGCCTAGCGTCACCGTCGTCGGCAGCGTCAACCTCGACCTCGTCGCGCGGGTCGAGCGCCTGCCGCGCGCGGGGGAGACGGTCACCGGCGCGACGTTCGCGCGCGTGCCCGGGGGGAAGGGCGCGAACCAGGCCGTCGCCTGCGCGCGCCTGGGTGCAGAGGTGACGCTCGTCTGTTCGGTCGGGACGGACGTCTTCGCGGACGAGGCGCTCCCGCGGGAGGAGGGTCTGGCGCTCGCCGCCCGCCGTGTCGACGTTCCGACCGGCGTCGCACTGATCCTGGTCGATGCGAGCGGCGAGAACCAGATCGCGGTGGCGCCGGGCGCGAACGCCGAGCTCGACGCAGTCGAGCTCGAGCCGAGCGACGCGGTGCTCGCCCAGCTCGAGATCCCCGACGAGGCCGTGCGGAGCGCCTGGGAGCAGGCGACCGGGCTCTTCTGCCTCAACGCCGCGCCTGCACGTCCAATCGATGTCGACGCCGACCTCACCGTCGTCAACCGCTACGAGCTCGACGTGCTGCGCCGCCGCGACGGCCTCGTCGCGGTCACCCTCGGCGCAGAGGGCGCGGTGCTGCTCGAGGACGGGGAGGAGATCGCACGCGCGGAGCCGCCCGCGGTGACGGCGGTGGACGGGACCGCGGCCGGAGACGCCTTCACCGCCTGCCTGCTCGTCTCGCTGCTCGAAGAGCGCAAGCACGAGGAGGCCCTGCGACGGGCCTGCGCGGCCGGGGCGATCGCGGCCTCGCGCTTCGGTGCGCAGCCTTCCCTACCGACGGCGGCCGAGCTAGACGAGATACTCGCTCCGTGACCAGGCTCATCATCGACTGCGATCCCGGCCACGACGACGCGATCGCGCTCCTGCTCGCGCTCGCGAGCCCCGAGGTCGAGCTCGTCGGCGTCACCACCGTGCACGGGAACCAGACGCTCCCCAAGACGACCGACAACGCGCTCAAGGTGCTCGCGCTCGTGGGGCGCGAAGACGTGCCGGTCGCAGCCGGCGCCGACCGGCCGCTCGTTCGCGAGCTCCACGTCGCGGCGCACGTCCACGGCGAGAGCGGCCTCGACGGACCGGAGCTTCCCCAGCGGGCCTCCGAGCCCGTCGCCAAGGACGCCGTCGACTTCCTCGTCGAGCACGTGACGCCGGAGACAACGCTCGTCCCGCTCGGGCCGCTCACCAACGTCGCGCAGGCGCTCGAGCGGGGGATCGAGCCGGCGCGGATCGTGTTGATGGGAGGCGCGATCGCCGAGGGGAACATGACGCCCGCCGCGGAGTTCAACATCTGGGCAGATCCGGAGGCCGCCCAGCGCGTTTTCCGCGCCGGAGTCGACGTCACGATGATCGGGCTCGACGTCACCCATCGCGCGCTCCTGACGCCCGCATGGGCCGAGCGCTTCCGCGAGGCCGGCCGTGTCGGCACCTTCGTCGCCGACCTGGTCGACTTCTACAAGCGCTACCACCAGCGTACGTACGGCTGGGACGGCGCGCCGATCCACGACGCGGTCGCGCTCGCACACGCGTTCAACCCCGGGATCGTCCAGACCGAGCACGTCAACGTCGAGGTCGAGCTCGAGTCCGAGCTCAACCGGGGGCGGACGGTCGTCGACCGCTGGCGCCGGACCGACCGGGCCCCGAACGCGCACGTCGGCGTGTCCGTCGATGCCGAGGCGTTCTTCGAGCTCCTGCTCGCCCGGATCGCCACGCTCCGCTGATGCCGCCCGGGCTCGCCCGCCTGGCGGTCGCGGCAGTCGGCGCGCTCGCCCTTGCACTCGGCCTCGTCGCGCTCCTCAACGGGCGGTGGGCCGGCGCGCTGATCGCGCTCGGCGGAGCAGCGCTGCTCGCGTGGAGCCGTAGAGTGCGCGCGTGAGCGAAAGCGACGTCGTCGTGTTCGTGGAGGTCCCGTCCGGGTCGCGGAACAAGTACGAGCGAGACGCGGAGACGGGCCACATCATGCTCGACCGACGGCTCTTCACCTCGATGAGCTATCCGGCCGACTACGGCTTCATCGAAGGCACGCTGGGCGAGGACGGCGATCCGCTGGACGCGCTCTGCCTCGTCGGCGAGCCGACCTTCCCCGGCTGTCGCATCCGCGCCCGCGTCGTCGGCGTCTTCCACATGACCGACGAGAAGGGGCCGGACGAGAAAGTGATCTGCGTGCCCCTGAAGGACACGGCCTGGATGCGCGTCCACGACATCCACGACATCCCGCCGGAATTCCGCGACGAGATCGAGCACTTCTTCCAGGTCTACAAGGACCTCGAGGAGAAGAAGGTGGAGACTCGCGGCTACGGCAACCGGGAAGAGGCGTCGCGGATCGTCGAAGAAGCGAGGGACCGAGCCAGGTAGGAGGGGACGAGGCGGCGTCGAACGGCGTCGCATGGGTGCCGGGAAGAAGAAGCGGCCGCTCCGGCCGCGCACGCCCTCGCGCGTCAGGAAGCGGACGCGCAAGACGCGACGGCGCGCATCCCACGAGCATCCCGAGCTGCTCGGGCTGACGCTCGTGGCGTCGGGGCTCTTCCTGGCCACGCTCCTCTACCTCGGCTGGGAGGGTGGGATCGTCGGCGAGAAGATCGATGCTGGGCTGCGCGACGCCGTCGGCTCGGCGGCGTATGCGGCGCCACTCGCGCTCATCGTCGTCGGCGGGCTGCTGCTCCTCCGCAGCGGGCTTCTCGAGGTACACCCCTTCCGCACCGGCCTCGCCGTGACCGTCCTCGGCCTGATGGTCACGCTGGGCTCGAGCCACGGCGGGTTCGTCGGCGAGGTGCTGGGTGGCGGTGTCGCACGGCTCATGGGCGGCACGGGTGCATTCCTCGTCGGCTTGACCCTGCTGCTCGCTGGGGTGCTGCTGCTCTCGGGCGCCTCGTACGGCGCCCTGCTTCGCCGCTCGGGGCACGCGGTGCGCCGCGCGCACGGGGCCGCCCGCCGGCGCGGCGCAGGACGGGAGCAGGCCGCCGACCGCAGCTTTGCCTCCGGACCGCCGGCCGCGCTCGTGCACGAGCCGCCCGTCGACGTCGTCCACGACTACCCCGACGTCGTCTCGGAGGGCCTGTCCGAGCCGCCGCCCCTCCTCCTCGCCGAGCAGTCGACCGAGGAGCAGGCGTCTCTCTTCGAAGTCCCGCCACGATCCCAAGGCGAGTATGTGCTCCCGGACCGGAGCGTGCTGAAGTCGTCGCCGGCGGTAGCGGCGGACACACGACAGAGCGACCGGCGCATCGCAGACACGCTCGTGGAGGCGCTCGCGCACTTCGGAGTGGAGGCGACGATCGTCGGCCAGATCGCAGGCCCGCGCGTCACGCGCTACGAGCTCCAGCTCGCCCCGGGGACGAAGGTGTCGAAGGTCGCCGCGCTCAAGGACGACCTCTCCTACGCCCTCGCGACGACCGAGATCCGCATCCTTGCTCCGATTCCGGGCAAGCAGGCGGTCGGCGTCGAGGTGCCGAACGTGGCGCCGAGGATCGTCACCCTCGGCGACATCTACGACGACCTCCCGTCGAGCGCGAGCCCGCTCGCCGTCTGGCTCGGCAAGGACATCGCCGGGAACGCCGTCTGGGCCGACCTGGCGCGGATGCCGCACATCCTGATCGCGGGCACGACCGGCTCGGGCAAGTCCGGCTGCATCAACACGGTCCTGACCTCGATCCTGCTCCGCTCCACCCCGGACGAGGTGCGGATGATCCTGATCGACCCGAAGCGGATCGAGCTCAGCTACTACGAGTCGATCCCGCACCTGCTCACCCCGGTCGTGTCGAGCCCGAAGGAGGCGAGCGCCGTCCTGACGAACGTCGTCGCCGAGATGGAGCGCCGCTACGAGCGCCTCTCGCTCGTCCGCGCCCGCAACCTGCCCGAGGCGAACCGGGCCCTCCGCGCACGTGGGGAGGACCAACTCCCGTACCTGCTCGTCGTGATCGACGAGCTCGCCGACCTGATGATGATCAGCCCGCAGGCGGTCGAGGACGCCGTCATCCGTCTCGCGCAGAAGTCGCGTGCCGTCGGTATCCACCTCGTGCTCGCGACGCAGCGCCCCTCGGTGGATGTGATCACCGGGATGATCAAGGCGAACGTGCCCAGCCGGATCGCGTTCGCTGTCTCGAGCCAGACCGACTCGCGCGTGATCCTCGACACGGCCGGCGCCGAGAGCCTGCTCGGCCAGGGCGACATGCTCTTCAAGCCGCTCGGCACCTCGCGGCTGCAGCGCGTCCAGGGCGCCTACGTCACCGAGGAGGAGGTGACGCTCGTCGTCGAGCAGTGCCGCCACCAACGCGAGCAGGAGCTCGACGAGACGCTGCTCGAGCTTCCCGAGGGCGCGCTCGTGGACGCCGACGAGCACGACGGAGACTTCGATCCGGACGAGGACCCGCTGCTCGACAAGGCGATCGAGATCGTCGTGCAGACGCAGACGGCCTCCGTCAGCCTGCTGCAGCGGCGGCTCCGGGTCGGCTACACGCGCGCCGGAAGGCTGATCGACATGCTCGAGCGGCGCGGGATCATCTCCGGCTACGAGGGCTCGAAACCGAGGCGCGTCCTCGTCGAGGAAACAGCGGTCGCGCAGTACGACTCCTGAGAGAACCAGCCTCGCCGCCGTTCCCGGCGCGTCGCTGGCAAGCGGCGGAGGGCGGGACAGTGCTCTGCACGGCCCGCCCGACAGAGCGCAGTCCAGCGGCGCGAGCGTGCCGCGGAGCCCGGGCTCCGCCCGGGTGGAGCGGCGCGCGGCCGGGGGCGGCGGCGCGAGCTCGAGCGGTTCGTCACGACCAGTTCGTAAAGACTTTCCTTTTCCGCCAACTTAGGGTGTAATCAGGAGTCGAAGCTCTGCGGTGGTTGTGATTTCTAAGGAGGGTAAGTGAACGGACGTAAGCTCATGCCGCTCGTGGCGGCGGCGCTCGTCGCGGTCCTGACGCTGGCGCTCGGCGCCGGCACGGGATCCGCGAAGACGGACGCCAAGGCCGCACCTGCGGCGTACAAGGTCGCACTTGTGACCGACACCGGCGGTCTCGACGACCGCTCGTTCAACTTCCTGGCGAACAAGGGTCTCCAGGACGCGAAGAAGAAGTTCGGAATCACGGGACGCGTGTTCATCTCGAAGTCAAACTCGGACTACGTGCCGAACCTGTCGACGGCCGCCCGCCAGGGCTACAACCTCGTGATCTCGGTCGGCTTCCTGATGGGTGACGCCACGGCTGCCGTGGCGAGGCGCTTCCCGAGCACGAAGTTCGCGATCATCGACTTCCCGGCTGCCGATCTCAAAGGCAAGCCCAAGAACGTGCGCGGCCTGCTCTTCAAGGAGCAGGAGGCCGGCTATCTCGTCGGCTATCTCGCCGGTCTGCAGTCGAAGAACGTCCCGAACAGCTCGGGCGTGATCGCCGCGGTCGGCGGGCTGAAGATCCCGCCGGTCGACCGGTTCCTCGGCGGCTACTACGAAGGTGCGAAGAAGGCGTATCCGCAGGTCAAGGTCGAGCACAGCTACTCCCAGGACTTCAACGACCAGGCGAAATGCAAGGAGCTGGCGCTGAATCACATCGCCAACGGCGCCACGGTCATCTTCCAGGTCGCCGGCGGATGCGGCCTCGGCGCCCTCAGCGCGGCGAAGGAGAAGAACGTCTTCGGCCTCGGCGTGGACGCCGACCAGTGGTATCTCGGCAACCACGTGCTCTCGAGCGCGACGAAGAAGGTCGACGTCGCGGTGTACAGCACGATCGAGCAGGCGCGCAAGTCCGGCGCGGCGTTCCGCGGCGGCGTCAACGCGACGTTCTCGGTCAAGAACGGCGGCGTCGGCTACGGCAGGCTCTCCACGCGGGTTCAGCCCTCGTGGCGCCGGGCTCTTCTGGGCGTCCGGGCGCAGATCGCGACCGGCAAGATCAAGGTCACCCAGACGGCTCCGCCGCCCATCACGGGCTAGCGGTTCCTTGCCGGAAGGGGCGGGGTTTGGAAACCCGCCCCTTCCGGTACCACGTCCTCATGAACCGCAGGCCGGGTCTGTGGCTCCTGCTCGCCGTCGTGGTGGCGCTCCTGGCGCTCGCCGGCTGCGGCAGCGACGATGAGGAGCCGACGGGCGCCGCCACGACCGCCGAGGAGGCCGGTGGCGCGACCACCGCGGCGCCTGCAGGCGAGGGGATCAGGGTCGGGCTCGTCACGGACATCGGCGGGCTCGACGACCGCTCGTTCAATTTCCTCGCCAACAAGGGCCTCGAGCAGGCGGAAGCAGAGCTCGGCGTGGACGGCCGGGTCGTCATCTCGCGCGCGAACTCCGACTACGTCCCGAACCTGACGACCCTCGCGCGTCAGGGGTACGACCTGGTGATCGCGGTCGGCTTCCTGATGGCCGATGCCCTCGACGTGGTCGCCAAGCAGTACCCGGATGTGAACTTCGCGATCATCGACTTCGCCCAGGAGGAGATGGCGTCGAAGCCGAAGAACGTGCGCGGGCTCCTTTTCAAGGAGCAAGAGGCCGGCTACCTGGTCGGGTACCTCGCCGGCCTGGTTGTGAAGGAGGCCGGTGGCTCGAACCCGACGGTCAGCTCCGTCGGCGGGCAGAAGATCCCGCCCGTCGACCGTTACATTGCCGGCTTCCAGGCCGGCGCCGACGCGGCGAATCCGGGCATCGCGACGCTGAACGAGTACTCGCAGGACTTCGTCGACCAGGCGAAGTGCAAGGAGATCGGCCTCGCCCAGATCGCGCGCGGCTCCAGTGTTGTCTTCCAGGTCGCGGGGCAGTGCGGCCTCGGCGCCCTCTCCGCCGCCAACGAGCGGAACGTCTGGGGGATCGGCGTCGACGCCGACCAGGGGTACCTGGGCGACCACATCCTCACGAGCGCCCTGAAGAAGGTCGACGTGGCCGTCTTCCAGACGATCCAGGAGGTTGAGGAGGGGTCGTTCTCGGGCGGGGAGAACAGCGTCTTCGACGTCGCCTCGGGCGGGGTCGGTCTCGGCGAGATCTCCTCCGAGGTCCCGGCCGACCTCGTCTCGCAGGTGAACGACGTCCAGGACCAGATCGCCGCGGGCGAGGTCACCAACATCCCGGGAACGATCGGCGGCTAGTTCAACCTAGGCCCATCCGGGCTCGCGCCGTAGAATCGCCCGGATGAACGAGCGGCGCGTTCTCGAGCTTCGTGGGATCACGAAGCGCTTCCCAGGCATCGTTGCGAACGACCACGTCGACTTCGACCTGCGCGAAGGAGAGGTGCACGCGCTACTCGGCGAGAACGGGGCGGGGAAGTCGACGCTGATGAACGTCCTCTACGGCCTGTACCACCCGGACGAGGGCGAGATCCTGATCAACGGCAAGAAGGCGGAGCTGGGCTCGCCGCGCGCGGCGATCGAGAACGGGGTCGGCATGGTGCACCAGCACTTCATGCTCATCCCGGTGATGACGGTCGCCGAGAACATCGTGCTCGCGACCGAGCCGACCCACAACGGCATCCTGCTCGACTACGCGGCGGCCGAGAAGCGCGTCCGGGACATCTCCACTCGGTTCGGCCTGGCCGTCGACCCGCGCGCGCTCGTTCACGACATCACGGTCGGGCAGCAGCAGCGCGTCGAGATCCTGAAGGCGCTCTACAGGGGAGCAGACATCCTCATCCTCGACGAGCCGACGGCCGTGCTGACCCCACAGGAGGCGCAGGAGCTGTTCGGGATCGTCCGCAGTCTCACCGAGCAGGGGAAGTCGATCATCTTCATCAGTCACAAGCTGAACGAGGTGACCGACATCGCCGACCGGATCACCGTCCTGCGGCGCGGGAAGAAGATCGAGACAATCCCGGCAGCCGGCGCCACCGAGGACGGGCTCGCCCGCCTGATGGTCGGCCGCGAGGTGCTGCTCCGGGTCGACAAGACCGCGGGGCAGCCCGGTGAGCCGCTGCTCGTTGTCGAAGGCCTCAGTGTCGTCGACGATCGCGAGATCGAGCAGGTGCGCGGAGTCTCGTTCGAGGTCCGCGCCGGCGAGATCGTCGGCATCGCCGGGGTCGACGGGAACGGCCAGACCGAGTTGATCGACGCGATCACAGGGCTGCGGCCGCTGAAGGAGGGCAGCATCACGATCGACGGCGAGGACATCACGACCGCGAACGTGAAGGACTCGCTCGACGCCGGTCTCGGGCACATCCCGGAGGACCGGCAGCGGCGCGGGCTCGTGCTCGACTTCTCCCTCGCCGAGAACATCGCCCTCCACGACTACGACCACCCCCCGTCGTCGAAGTTCGGCTGGCTCTATCCCAGGCGGCTGCTCGAGAAGGCGGCCACGCTGATCCGCGAGTTCGACGTTCGCGGCGGCGGCCCGCAGACGCGCGCTGCCGGGCTCTCGGGTGGCAACCAGCAGAAGGTGATCCTCGCGCGCGAGATCGACCGCAACCCGAAGGTGCTGATCGCCGCTCAGCCGACCCGCGGGCTCGACGTCGGCGCGATCGAGTTCGTCCACCGCCGCCTGGTCGGTGAGCGCGACGAGGGCCGCGGCGTTCTGCTCATCTCGCTCGAGCTCGAGGAGATCCTCTCGCTCTCCGACCGGATCCTCGTCATCTTCGAGGGCGAGATCGTGGGCGAGTTCCCACCGGGTGCCTCCGAAGAGGAGCTCGGCGTCGCGATGATCGGCGGCGGCCGGAAGGCAGCCGCTTGAGCGAGCAGGAGACCCCGCCGACCCCGACGGGCGGGGACTATGCGCCGAGCGTCGCCGCGCGACTCGCGCTCGCGCAGAAGGCGGGCGGGCTCGCCGTCCCGCTCCTGACGACGATCTTGGCCTTCTTTATCGGCGGCCTCGTCGTCCTCATTACGACCGGGAAGAACCCGCTCAACACGTACAAGGCGATCTTCGAGGGGGCCGGCTTCAACTGGTTCCTCGAGGTCGGTGCTTACGAGCTCCGCATCCCCTTCACGGACGCGTACATCCCGTTTCCGTGGAACACGAACGACTTCGAGTCGCTCGCGGCGCTCAACCTCCAGCAGACGCTGATCATCTGGGTGCCGCTCGTACTGACCGGCCTCGCAGTCGCCTTTGCGTTCCGCTGCGGCATGTTCAACATCGGGGGTCAGGGCCAGTACCTCGCCGGCGCAATCATCGCGGTGTGGGTCGGCTCGTCGCTGCCCGGCCTGCCCGGGATCGTCCACATCCTCGCGGCGATCGTCGCAGGCGCACTGAGCGGTGCGGTCTGGGCGGGCATCGCCGGCCTCCTCAAGGCCCTGCGCGGCACGCACGAGGTGATCTCGACAATCATGCTCAACTGGATCGCCGTCTGGGTCGGCGTCTACCTCTTCTCCCTCGGCGGCCCGCTCCAGAACGACACCCAGCCGTTCGTCCCCGTCTCGAACGACGTCCTCGAGGAGTCGAAGCTGAAGGTGTTCTGGGGCGACCCCCTCCTGCAGGGGCTCCACGTCGGCTTCTTCGTCGCCCTCGCCGCGCTCGTCGTCTACTGGATCACGCTCAACCGGACGACGCTCGGCTACGAGGTCCGTGCGGTCGGATACAACCCCGAGGCTGCGCGCTACGGCGGCATCTCGGTGGCGCGGAACTACTTCCTCGCGATGGCCATCTCCGGCATGTTCGCCGGGCTCGCCGGCGCCATCGACATCGTTGGCTGGCAGTACCGGATCAACACGAACGACATCCTGGCGCCGTCGATCGCCTTCGTCGGCATCGCCGTCGCGCTGCTGGGGCGGAACACCGCGATCGGCGTCGGCCTGTCAGCGCTCCTGTTCGCGGGACTCGTCACCGGGACGTCGACCCGCAACCTCGACCCCGAGATCTTCCGGCCCGAGCTGGCGTCGAACCTGACGCTGCTGATCCAGGGGCTCGTCGTCCTCTTCGTGGGCGCGGACGTGCTCATCCTGTCCGTGATCGGCCTCGGCAAGCGGCGGCGACGACGAGTCGCGGAGGCGACCGAATGATCAAGCGGCTGCTTGCGCGGCTGCCGCGCGGAGTGCGCGCGGTCGCCTGGGTCGGGATTCTCATCGGCATCGCCGCCTTCTGGGTCGCGCTGCCGCCACTGACGATCCGCAATCCGGTCGTCCCGGCCGTGATCGGCGTCCTCGGCCTCGCGATCGGGATCGGATCCGTGAGCCGCGGGGAGCGGAGGCTGGGCTGGGGGGCAGTCGTCGTCGGCGTGCTCGGGATCGCCCTCGGCGTCCTCGCGACGCGCTCGAGCGTCGGCAACCTCGAGCAAGTCGTCGTCTGGTCGGCATTGACCGCCGCGATGCTCCGCTTCGCGACGCCGCTCGCGTTCGCGGCGATGGGAGGGATCTTCTCCGAGCGCAGCGGCGTCGTGAACATCGGGCTCGAGGGAATGATGCTGTCGGGAGCGTTCTTCGGGATCCTCGGCGCCGACAAGCTCAACTCCTGGGCGCTCGGGCTGCTCTGCGCCGCCCTCGCCGGCGCAGCGTTCGCGCTCGTGCACGCCTTCTTCGCCATCCACCTGCGGGCCGACCAGATCGTCGGCGGCACTGCGATCAACTTCCTCGCGCTCGGAGTTACCGGGTACCTCTTCATCGACATTTACGGCGGCGAGGGGACGCCGCCCGACGTGCCTGACATTCCCGACGTCCACCTCAACTTCCTCGAGGACTGGTACTTCATCGGGCCGGTGCTCGGCCAGCTGAACCTGATGATCTGGCTCGCCTTCCTGACGGTCGTTGCAACCTGGGTCGTCTTCTTCAAGACACCCGTCGGGCTGCGGATCCGCGCGGTCGGCGAGCATCCGCGCGCGGCCGACACCGTCGGGATCTCGGTCTACGCGACCCGCTACGGGGCGGTGACGCTCTCCGGCATCCTCGCCGCGCTCGGGGGCGCCTACCTCTCGATCGGTTTCGTCAACTCGTTCAGCCAGAACATGACAGTCGGGAGAGGCTTCATCGCGCTCGCCGCGGTCATCTTCGGCAACTGGCGCCCCTGGGGCGCCGCGGCCGCCGCGCTCCTGTTCGGCTTCTCGAGCGCGCTCGCGCAGCGTCTGCCCGCCTACTCGGAGTCGGCGGCCGTGCTCTTCCAGGCGCTTCCCTACGTGCTCACCCTGGTCGCGGTCGCGGGCCTGATCGGCCGCTCCATCCCGCCTGCTGCAGTTGGCCGTCCCTACCAGAAGCAATAACGGCCGGCCGCCGCGCCCCGCGAGCGCGCGCCTGTCCGTGCTCGTCGGCCTGCTCTCGGTCGCGGTCATGCCCGTCGCGATCGCTGCGACCCGCTGGTCCGAGGAGTACGAGCTCCTGCACGCGGCCGCCGCGATCCCACTCGGCGCCCTCCTCGGGCTCGCGGCGATCCTGCTCGCGCGGCGGGCGCGGTCGCGCCTTGCGCCGACGCTCGGACACCCCCGCGGGACCCGCACCGCACGGGTCGGGCGCTGGCTGGGCTGGCTCGGATTGCTGCTCGCGCTCACCGCTGCGGGCTCCGTCGGCGTCTACGAGCTGCTCTCGTACGTGGCCGATTAGGACGGCGCCCGGGCGGTCGGTACCATGCTCCAGTGTTCGAGATCGGCACGAGCCTCCGCGAGGCCCGTCTGCGTCGCCAGATCGACTTTCCGGAGGCGGAGTACGGCACCAAGATCCGCAGCCGCTACCTGCGCGCCCTCGAGGACGAGCGCTTCGAGCTGCTTCCCTCGCACACGTACATCAAGGGTTTTCTGCGCACATACGCCGAGTATCTCGGGCTCGACGGCCAGCTCTACGTCGACGAGTACAACTCGCGCTATGTGATCGGCGAGGAGGACGGGCCCGTGCGCACGGCGCGGCGGGTCCCGGCCGCACGGGCGCGGCGGGCCGAGCGGCGCGAGTCGAGGATCGTCCTGCTCGCCTTGATCGCGATCGCGCTCGTCACCTCGCTCGTGATCGTCGCCTGGCAGTTCGGCAGCCCCGAGAACGAGCCCGTCCGGGGTCTCGGGACGACGACCCGGGCCGCGGCGAAGGTACCGCCGCTGCCGGCCGGCTCGGCCCGCCTCGAGGTGCGCGCCACCCGCGGCGATTCCTACATGATCGTGCGCTCGCGGAGCGCGATCGGGAAGGTCCTCTACCAGGGCACGCTCGAGCGGGGTCAGAAGCAGCTGTTCGACAACAGGGTGCTCTGGCTGCGGCTCGAGTCTCCCGCCAACGTGCTCGCGAAGGTGAACGGCAACCGGGTGAAGCTGGGGCGGGCGGTGAAGGCGCAAGGTGTGTTCGTGACGGCGAAGAAGATCTTCGCCGCCGACGCGAGTTGAGCTCCGCCGCAGGCCGCCCGCGGGCGGTGGTCGTCGTCACGGGGAGCGAGCTCGTGCGCGGCGAGCGGACCGACCTGAACGGCCCGTTCCTCTCCCGCTCGCTGCTCTCCCTCGGGCTCGAGCCGGCCCGGATCGAGGTCGTCGGCGACGAGCCGCACGAGCTGGAGGCAGCGATCCGTGAGGCCGTCGCAGCCGCCGACCTCGTCGCGTGCTCGGGTGGGCTCGGGCCGACCCACGACGACCGGACGGTCGAGACGGTCGCGCAGGTCGCGGGCCTGGGGCTCAGAATCGACGAGCAGCTGGAGGCGGAGATCGAGGGCATCTCACGGCGGGTCGCCGAGCGGATGAACCGCCCCTATGCCGACTTCTCCACCGGTGTACGGAAGCAGGCGACGATCCCGGAGGGCGCGATCTCGCTCGGCCTCGCCGGCACGGCGCCAGGCCTCGTCGTCGAGGCGAACGGGACGCCCGTCGTGGTCCTGCCGGGGCCGCCGGCCGAGCTGCAGCGGCTCTGGCCAAGGGCGCTCGAGACGGAGCCGGTCCGCCGCGTGCTCGCCGGAGGACGCCCGCCGCTGCGGCGGACGCTCCGCCTCTTCGGCCCCGGCGAATCGCAGGTCGCACGGGCCTTCCAGGAGGCCGGCGGCGACGGGGAGGGGCTCGAGGTGACCATCTGCGCGCGCGACTTCGAGGTGCACGTCGACCTCGTCGCCGAGCCCGCCGTGGAGGAGCGGCTTCTCGCGCTCGAGCAAGCGCTCGCGGAGCGGCTGGGAAGCTACCTCTACTCCACCGACGGCCGCACGGTGGAGGAGATCGTGCTCGATCGCTGCCGCGAGCGAGGTTTCACGCTCGCGACCGCCGAATCCTGCACGGGCGGCCTCGTCGCGGCGCGGCTGACCGCGGTACCCGGCTCGTCGGATGCGGTCGTGGGCGGGATCGTCTCGTACGCGAACGAGGTGAAGATCGACCAGCTCGGGGTGCCGGCGGCCCTGATCGAGGAGCACGGCGCCGTGTCGGCCGAGGTCGCAGAGGCGATGGCCCGGGGCGCCCGCGAGCGGCTCGGCGTGGACGTCGCAGTCTCCGTCACCGGCGTGGCCGGGCCCGGCGGAGGGACCGAGGAGAAGCCCGTCGGCCTCGTCTACTTCCACGCCGAGACGCCCGACGGCGGCCGCGGGTCGGGGTTCAACTTCCCCGGCGACCGCGACTCGATCAGGCGGCGGTCGGTCGTCGCCTCGCTGCACCTGCTGCGGCGACTTCTGGAACAGAATCGTGACAGTTCGGAGTGAGCTCGCCCGGTAGCGTGGAAGGCGATGAGCGGCTTCGCCTCTTCCTCGGCCTGCAGCTGCCGGACGATGTGGTCGCCGCGCTCGTCGCGTGGCAAGCGCGGGAGCTGCGCGGCGGCCGGCTCGTCCCGCCCGGCAATCTGCACGTCACGCTCGCCTTCCTCGGCTCGCGCCCGGCCCGGGAGCTCGGCGGGGTGGTGGGGGCCCTCGGGAACGCCGCCGGAGAGGCCGTGCCGTCGCTGCTGGAGCCCGTCCGCTACCGCGAGACGCGGAGCGTCGGCATGCTCGAGCTCCGAGACGCGGACGGGGGCTGCACGCGGCTCGCCAAGGGGCTGCACGAGCGTCTCGCCGCGCTCGGCGTCTACCGCCCCGAGGCGCGTCCCTGGCTGCCGCACGTCACCGTGCTCCGGTTCCGGGAGCGGCCACGGCTCACGCCGCAGCTTCCAGAGCTCGCGCCGTTCGCTCCGTCCGGTGCAGCTGCTTTCCTTTCCCGTCTGCACCCGTCCGGGGCCCGGTATGAGGTGCTGGAATCGTTTCCGCTAGGAGGTCGTGAAGAATGAACCGCGAGGAAGCTCTCGACGTCGCCCTCGGGCAGATCGAGCGTCAGTTCGGCAAGGGCTCGGTCATGAAGATGAGCGACCAGGCCCAGGTGCAGATCGGAGCGGTCTCGACCGGCTCGCTCTCGCTCGACCTCGCCCTCGGCATCGGCGGCCTGCCGCGCGGCCGCGTGGTCGAGGTGTACGGGCCGGAGAGCTCCGGCAAGACGACCCTCGTCTACCACGTGATCGCCGAGGCGCAGCGCCGCGGCGGCATCTGCGCCTTCATCGACGCCGAGCACGCGATGGACCCGCAGTACGCACGGAAGATCGGCGTCAACGTCGACGACCTGCTCGTGTCGCAGCCCGACACCGGCGAGCAGGCGCTCGAGATCACGGAGCTGCTCGTGCGCTCCGGCGCGCTCGACATCGTCGCGGTCGACTCGGTCGCGGCCCTGACGCCGAAGGCCGAGATCGAGGGCGAGATGGGGGACAGCCACGTCGGCCTCCAGGCGCGGCTGATGAGCCAGGCGCTGCGGAAGCTCGCGGGCACCCTCAACCGCACCGACACGATCTGCCTCTTCACGAATCAGCTGCGCGAGAAGATCGGGGTCATGTTCGGCAGCCCCGAGACGACTCCGGGCGGCCGCGCGCTCAAGTTCTACTCGTCGGTGCGGCTCGACATCCGGCGGATCGAGACGCTCAAGGACGGCGCCGAGGCCTACGGCAACCGTGTCCGCGTCAAGGTGGTCAAGAACAAGGTGGCGCCCCCGTTCAAGCAGGCGGAGTTCGACATCATCTACGGCTCGGGGATCCCCTGGGAGGGGACCGTGCTCGACGTCGGGATCGAGCGGAAGATCGTCCAGAAGTCGGGCTCCTACTTCAGCTTCGGCGACGAGCGGCTCGGCCAGGGACGCCAGAACGCGTCCTCCTTCCTGCGCGAGCACCCGGACGTCGTGCAGGAGATCCTCGCCGCGATCCAGGCCCAGGCCGGGCCCGAGCAAACGGTCTCGGCACGGCTGCTGCCGACCGTCGCCGGCGCCGAGGAGGCGATTCCCGTCGTCGACGATGTCGGGAGGAGGAGGCCGTCTCCGCGGCTAGATAGTGATCGCAATTACCGCACGCACGGATGACGACCCAGACACGCGCCGGGACCATCCTCGACCTTGCCAAGGCAACCAGCCTTGGCTGCGGCCGATATGGCCCCCGGCTTGATCTGGATCGCCCCGCGCGCACGCCAATTACCGATCAACCATCTAGGGCATTGGCGGAGCGCCCGGACGCGGTCGAGGAGGCGCTGCGCGCGCTCCGCGCCCGCGATCGCACCGCGGCGGAGCTCGATGCGCGACTGGAGCGTCGCGGCGTCCACGCTGCGGAGCGCGCGGAGGCACTCGCGACGCTCCAGCGGATCGGCTACGTCGACGACGCACGGCTCGCGCACACGCGGGCCGAGGCGCTCGCCGAGCGTGGTTCGGGCGACGCGCTGATCCGGCACGATCTCGAGCGGCGCGGCATCGCCGCGGAGCTCGTCGCCGCGGCGCTCGCTGAGCTCGAGAGCGAGCATGAGCGTGCGGCGCGAATCGTCCGGCGACGTGGTCCGGGGGCGAAAACGGCGCGGTATCTGGCCTCGCGCGGGTTCGGGGAGGACGTGCTCGAGGCAGCCGTTGCGGGGCGGGAGTGAGAAGCGGTAGGATCGTCAGTGCTTCCATTCGACGTTTTTCCTGCAAGTACGTGCTTTTCCGAACTGAACCGATCGTGACTCGTTTCCCTCTCGACATTCGTTCACCCGGCGACCAGGAGGAGCCGCCGGACCTGGCCTGATTCGGCGCGTCAGCGACCGGAGCGCGGCCGTGCAGGCCGAGCGCCGGATGTGAGCACCCGCGGCGCGCAGGCGCCGCGGCCAATCGACCTTCTCTCCTGGAGGCAGGACGGCTTGCTCACCGCGCTCGCGACGCTGATCGGACTCGCTCTTGGCGCCGGCGTCGCTGCGGCGCTGCTGATGCTTCGGAGCGGGTCGCGCGTGCACGTGGCGGAGCGGGAGGCCGAGACGATCCGCCGCGAAGCGCAGATCGAGTCGCGCGAGCTCGCAGTCAAGCTGCGCGCCGACGTGGAGGCGGAGGTCCAGCACCGCCGCACCGACGTGGCCCGGCTCGAGGCGCAGGTCACCCAGGCCCAGCACGACCTCGAGAGCAAGAGCACGGAGATCGAACGCCGCGAGCAGGGCCTTGCCGACCGCGAGACGCACGTCAAGCAGCTGCAGGAGGACTTGAAGGCGGCGAAGGACCAGGCAATGGCGGAGCTGGAGAAGTCGGCGGGCCTGACCGTCGCCGAGGCGAAGCACCACCTGCTCGAGCGGTCGCAAGACCTGATCCGGCACGAGCTCGCGCGCAACGTTCGGCAGCAGGAGGAGGAGGCCCGCACCGAGGCGAGGCGCCGCGCCCGCGCCCTCGTCGCCGACGCACTCCAGCGCGTCGCGGCGAGCCACACGGCCGAGACAACCGTCACGGTCGTCGCGCTTCCTTCGGACGACATGAAGGGCCGGATCATCGGGCGTGAGGGCCGCAACATCCGCGCGCTCGAGCACCTCACCGGCGTCGACTTCATCATCGACGACACCCCACAGGCGGTCGTCCTCTCGTCGTTCGACGGCCTGCGGCGCGAGGTGGCGCGGACGACGCTCGAGAAGCTGATCGAGGACGGGCGGATCCACCCGGCCCGGATCGAGGAGATGTACTACCTCTCCAAGGCCGAGCTCGAGGACCACGTCCGCCAGGCCGGTGAGCAGGCCGTCTTCGAGGCGAACGCCGGCGAGTTCCACGAGGAGCTGGTCAAGATCATCGGGAAGCTCCGCTACCGGACGAGCTATGGCCAGCACGTCCTCAAGCACACGCTCGAGGTCGTCCACCTGACGGGGATCATGGCGAGCGAGCTCGGTGCGAGCGTCAAGACGGCGAAGCGGGCAGCGCTGCTGCACGACGTCGGGAAGGCGATGACGCACGAGGTCGAGGGCTCGCACGCACTGATCTCGGCGCAGCTGGCGAAGCGGTACGGCGAGAGCCAGGGCGTCATCCACGCGATCGAGGCGCACCACTACGAGGTGCAGCCGCAAACGGTGGAGGCGGTGCTGCTGATCGCCGCCGACGCGATCTCGGCCTCGCGCCCGGGCGCGCGCGGCGAGAGTCTCGAGCACTACATCAAGCGGCTCGGCGCGCTCGAGGAGATCGCCAGCGCGAAGCCGGGGGTCGCGAAGGCCTACGCGCTCCAAGCCGGGCGCGAGATCCGCGTGATGGTCGAGCCCACCGAGGTGGACGACGACGGCGCCGTGCTCCTGTCGCACGAGATCGCGCGCGAGATCGAGGACCAGCTCGAGTACCCGGGGCAGGTGAAGGTGATCGTGATCCGCGAGAGCCGCGCGATCGAGGTGGCCAAGTAGGCGTCGAGATCCGCCGTCTCGAAGGCGAGGCGCTGACGGCAGAGCTCGACTCGCTCGCGCGCGTCCTCCACGACTGCGTCGAAGGCGGCGCGTCGATCGGCTTCATGTGGCCGTTCGCTCGGGACGATGCCCGCGCCTTCTTCGAAGGGGTCGCCGCCGAGGTCGAGCAACGCCGCCGCCTGGTCGTCGCCGCCTTCGACGACGGCGAGCTGGTCGGCACCGTCCAGGTGCTCCTGGCGCTGCCGCCGAATCAGCCGCACCGTGGCGAGATCACGAAGCTGCTCGTGCACCGCTCGGCGCGGAAGCGCGGCGTCGCGCGGCTGCTGATGGAGCAGGCCGAGGCAGAGGCGCGGGCCGAGGGGAAGACGCTGCTCGTCCTCGACGCGGTCACCGGCGACGATGCGGAGCGCCTCTACGAGCGCCTCGGGTGGACGAAGGTCGGCGTCATCCCCGGCTACGCGCTCTACCCGGACGGGCGGGTCTGCGACACGACCTACTTCTGGAAAGGGCTTTGAGGAAAGCGACCGTCGGACGCGGCTACGCTACGGCCGTGCGGAGATACCACGTCACCACGTTCGGCTGCCAGATGAACGCCCACGACTCGGAGCGGATCAAGGGCATGCTCGAGTCGCTCGGGCTCGGCGAGGCGCCTTCGCAGGAGGACGCCGACGTGCTCGTCTTCAACACCTGCACGATCCGCGAGAAGCCCGATACGAAGCTTGCCGCCTACCTCGGTGACGCCGGCGCGCGCAAGCGGCAGAACCCCGAGCTCGTCGTCGCCGTCGGCGGCTGTTACGCGGAGGCGCAGCGCGAGCGCATCTTCGAGCTCTACCCCCAGGTCGACGTTGCGTTCGGGCCGGGCTCGATCCCGCATCTCGGCGACTGGATCGGGACCGGTGGAGAGGCGCCGCGCGGCCGCTTCGGCGCGCACGAGCACTTCGCCGGGAACCTGCCGATGCACCGCGAGCGCGCCTTCAGCGCGTGGGTGCAGGTCTCGATGGGATGCAACTCGAAGTGCTCGTACTGCATCGTCCCCGCCGTGCGCGGCCGCGAGCAGAGCCGCCGGCCCGGCGAGATCGTCGCCGAGGTGACGCAGCTCGCGGCGGACGGCGTCAAGGAGATCACGCTGCTGGGCCAGAACGTCAACTCCTGGGGCCGCGACCTGCGACCCGAGCTCGACACCGAGTTCGGCGAGCTGCTGCGCGCCTGCGACGCGGTCGAGGGGATCGCGCGCATCCGCTTCACGAGCCCGCACCCGAAGGACTTCCGGGACCCGGTGATCGCGGCGGTCGCCGAGTGCGACGCCGTCTGCGAGCAGATCCATCTGCCGCTGCAGTCGGGCTCCAGCCGGATCCTGAAGGCGATGCGGCGGACGTACGACCAACCCCGCTATCTCGCACTGGTCGAGAAGCTGCGGGCGGCCATCCCCGGGCTCGCCCTCGGCACGGACGTCATCGTCGGCTTTCCCGGTGAGACGGAGGAGGACTTCGAACAGACGCTCGACGTGGTCGAGCGCGTCCGCTACGACAGCGCCTTCACCTTCATCTACTCGCCGCGCCACGGCACCGAGGCGGCCGCGCTGCCCGACCAGGTGCCGCAAGAGGTCAAGCACGAGCGGCTCGAGCGCCTCGTCGGCGTCGTGCAGCGGATCGCCGCGGAGAAGAACGCCCAGCGTGTCGGCTCGGTGGAGGAGGTGCTCGTCGAGGGAAGGAGCCGGACGGACGAGAGGCTGCTCCGGGGACGCACTCGTCGCAACGTCACCGTCAACTTCGCCGGTGACGCGGCTCCCGGCGAGCTGGTCGACGTCGTGATCGAGGGCTCGACGTCGACGACGCTGCGCGGCGCCCAGCGGACGGCGGTGGCTGCATGAGAGTCCTCCTGACCGGAAGCTCCGGCCAGATCGGGACCAATCTCGCCCTCCGCCTGCGGCAGGACGGGCACGAGGTCTTCGGGGTCGACAAGCGGCAGAACGCGTGGACGGACGAGTTCCGCTATCTGCTCCAGGACCTGGCCGGCCACTACGCGCCGTTCCCGGGCGGGATCAACGGCGTCGAGTACCCCGAGGTCGATCTCGTCGTGCACTTTGCGGCGCACGCGAAGGTGCACCAGCTCGTCCGGCAGCCGCACCGCGCGCTCGAGAACGCCGTCATGACGTTCAACGTGCTCGAGTACGCGCGCCAGCAGCGTCTCCCGATCGTCTTCTCCTCGAGCCGCGAGGTCTACGGCGACGTCCACCGCTTCGAGGAGTACGGCGAGGGCGTGGCGGACTTCGCCTTCACGGAGAGCACGTACTCCGCCTCGAAGATCGCGGGCGAGGCGTTCATCTACTCGTACGCGCGCTGCTACGGGCTGCCCTATCTCGTCTTCCGCTTCTCGAACGTCTACGGCCGCTTCGACAACGACCTGCACAGGATGGTGCGGGTGATCCCGCTCTTCATCCACTCGATGCTGCGCGGCGAGCCGATCACCGTCTACGGCGGCCGCGACAAGACGCTCGACTTCACGTACGTCGACGACTGCGTCGACGGGATCACGCGCGGGATCGAGGCCCTGGCGGAGGGCCGTGTGGTCAACCAGACGATCAACCTCGCCTACGGCAAGGGAAACACACTCGTCCACTGCGCCGAGCGGATCGCGTCCGAGCTCGGCACCGAGCCGCAGATGACGATCGCGCCGTCGTTGCTCGGCGAGGTGACCCACTACGTCGCCGATCTGACGAAGGCGCGCGAGCTGCTCGGGTACGAGCCGAAGGTGCCGCTCGACGAAGGGATCGCGCGCGCGGTCGCCTGGTTCCGCGAGCACCGGGCCGCGCACCCCGCGGAGGACGTGCCGGTGACGGCCGATCACGAGGCCGCGACCGCGGAAGATGCCGCCGAGCACGGCTGGAAGCCGGTCCCGACTCCCTAGCGTTCTCGGGATCTTCGGCCCGACCGGCTCGGGCAAGTCGGCGGTCGCCGTCGAGATCGCGCGGCGGATTCCCGCAGAGCTCGTGTCCGCCGACTCGATGCAGGTCTACCGGGGCCTGCCAGTGCTCACGAATCAGGACGCGGGGGCGCGGCTCGTCGCGATCTGGCCGCTCGACCGGCAGGGAACCGTCGGCGAGTACCAGTCACTCGCTCACGAGGCGATCGACGAGATCGTTGCCGCAGGCCGGACGGCCGTCGTCGTCGGCGGCTCGGGCCTCTGGTTCCAGGCCGCGCTGACGGACGTCGCCCTGCCGCCCGACGTTCCGCCGTCCGCGCGGGCGCGCTGGGAGCGGCTGTACGACCGGCGTGGTGCCGAGACCGCCCACGGTCTGTTGCGAACCCGCGATCCCCGGGCGGCAGCGCGGGTCCATCCGAACGACCGGAAGCGCGTCGTGCGAGCGCTCGAGCTCTGGCAGGGGGGTGCGAGCCTCGTCCCCGAGCAGCCGCGCCTGTGGACGGCCGAGACGCGCCTGCCGACGCTCGTCGTCGGCCTCGACGTGGCGCGCGAGGAGCTGGCACGCCGGATCCGTGCTCGGGCCGAGGCGATGTTCGAGCAGCGGGTGGTGGAGGAGGTCCAGGCGGCCGGAGAGGTCGTCCCCCAGGTGCTCGGTCTCGAGGCCGTGCGCACGCTGCCGCGGGAGCAGGCGCTCGAGGAGCTCGTGCAGGCGACCGAGCGCTTCGCCGCCTACCAGCGAAAGTGGATGCGGAGGATCCCCGGCATCGTCATGATCGATGCGAACCGTGCAGTGGGAGAGGTGGCGGATGCGATTCTCGAAGTGGCACGCGCTGGGTAACAGCTACCTCGTGATCGAGCAGCGAGACGGTGGGGCGACGCGCTCGACCCGGTGCTCGCGGAGCGGCTGTGCGACGTCCGCTACGGCGTCGGCTCGGACGGCGTCGTCGAGGTGTTGTCGGCGGACGGGGCGCGGGCGGAGATCGCGATCTGGAACCCGGACGGCTCGGCCGCCGAGTTCTCCGGCAACGGCAGCCGCATCGCAGCGGGCTGGCTCGTGCGCCGCTCGGGCTCGAGCACGGTGACGATCGCCGTCGGGGGACGGGAGCACCCGGCGGCGTTGCGGGAGGACGGCACGATCGGGATCGTCGTCGGTGACGTCGAGGTCGGGGAGATCGAGACGGTCGAGCTCGACGGCGAGCGGATCGAGCTGACCGCAGTGTCGGTCGGCAACCCGCACGCGGTCGTGCGGGCGGAGCCGGACCGGGAGGAGCTGCTCCGCCTCGGCCCGCAGCTGGAGGTGAACGGACGTTTTCCCGACCGGACGAACGTCCAGCTCGTGCGCGTCGACGGACCGAATGAGGTCACCGTCGCCGTGTGGGAGCGCGGAGCGGGGGAGACGAGCGCCTCGGGCTCGAGCGCCGTCGCCGTCGCGTGCGCCGCGATCGTGAACGGCTGGTGCGAGAGCCCGGTCACCGTGCGTATGCCGGGCGGCGAGCTCCGGGTCGAGCTCGACGAGGAAGCGCGGACGACGCTCGTCGGCCCGGTCGAGGAGATCTGCGAGGGCGAGCTCCGGTCCGTCTAGGCGTCCTGGCGCGCCGCTCGCGGTGCGTAGGCCGGTGGAGACAGTACGGAGGTACGGGCCGCCGCGAGTAGCGCACACGACCCCCTGCGCCGGAGGCCGGCTCCGCCGGCCGGGAGGCGCAGCCGGCCAGGGCGCCTAGACGGCGAGCTCGAACTCGCGGAGGGTCTCGTTCAAGCTGAGCCGCTCGTCGTGCGACTCCTTCCGCCAGCCGATGATGAGCGCGCAGTCGACCTGGTACGTGCCGGCGGGGAACTCCTTGGCGCGCGTGCCCGGAACGACAACTGCACGCGAGGGAACGCAGCCGCGGTGCTCGACCGGTGCGTCGCCGGTGACGTCGATGATCGGGACGCTCGCGGTCAGCGAGACGTTCGCGGCCAGGATGGCGCCGGCGCGGACGCGAACTCCCTCGGTGACGATGCAGCGCGAGCCGAGAAAGGCGCCGTCTTCGACGATCACCGGCGTTGCGTTGGGCGGCTCGAGCACGCCGCCGATCCCGACGCCGCCGGCGAGGTGCACGTCGGCGCCAATCTGGGCGCACGATCCGACCGTCGCCCACGTGTCGACCATGGAACGGGGCCCGACCCACGCGCCGATGTTCACGTAGCCGGGCATGAGGACGACGCCCTCGGAGAGGAACGAGCCGTAACGGGCGACGCCCGGCGGGACGATTCGCACGCCGGGGGCACTCCGCTTCAGCGGGATCTTGTCCTGGAAGGAAAAGGGGCCCACGTCGATCGGCTCCACCTTGCGCAGCCGGAAGTATTCGAGGATCGCCTCCTTCGCCTCGACGTCGACGACCCACTCGTCGTCGACCTTGGCCGCGACACGCCGCTCGCCGCGGTCGAGCGCGGCCACGATCTCCTGGGCGTGCTCGGGCGTCACAGTGCCTCGTCGAGGATCGCGACGGCCTCGGCGCACTCCTCCTCCGATGGCACGAGCGCGACTCGGACGTAACCCTCGCCCGCCGCGCCGAGGTACGAGCCCGGCGCGACGAGCACGCCGTGCCCGAGCAGGCGCTCGGAGAAGCTCTCCGACGTCTCGCCGTCCGGCGCGGCGAGCCAGAGGTACATGGTTGCCTGGCTGCCCGCGACGCGAATGCCTTTGCGCTGGAAGAGCTCGAGCAGGAGCGTCCGCTTGCGCGCATAGCGCTCACGCGTTCGAGCGACGTGCTCCTCGTCGCCCCAGGCGACGACCGAGGCGCGTTGGACGAACTCCTGCGGCGCCGTGCCGACCGTCGGTCGGAACGCCTTCAGCGCCCCGATCAGCGCCGGGTCTCCGGCCGCGAAGCCGCTCCGGTAGCCGGTCATGGAGCTCCGCTTCGAGAGAGTGTTGAAGACCACGACGTTCGTCCGGTCCTCGAGCTGGAGTGCCGACGCGGGCGGCTCGCCGAAGTAGAGCTCGGTGTACGCCTCATCGGAGGCGACGACGAAGCCGTGCTCGCGCGCGAGCACCGCGAGCCGCTCGTAGAAGGCGAGCGGTGCGGTCGCGCAGGTGGGGTTGTTCGGGTAGTTGACCCAGAAGACGGCGAGCCGGCTCCACGTCTCCTCGTCGACGGCATCGAGGTCGGGCAGGAAGCCGTTGTCCTCGCGCAGCGGCAGGGCGAGCGGGCGAGCGTGGGCGAAGAGCGCGCCCCGTTCGTAGACCGGATAACCCGGATCGGTGAACGCAACCGTGTCGCGCGCGCCGTCGGTGTCTGCGACCGCAAGCGCGAAGCTGAAGATCGCCTCCTTGCTCCCGAGCGTCGGGATCACCTGCGTGTCGGGGTCGAGCGCCGCTCCGAAGCGGCGATTCGCCCAGCCCGCGACGGCCTTGCGGAGCTCGGGCAGACCGACTGCGGTCGGGTAGCCCATCCGCTCGCGCAGCCCGGCGACGAGCGCGTCGCGGATGAACGGCTCGGTCGGCTCGCGGGGATCGCCCATGCCGAAGTCGATCACCCGGGTCCCGTTCGCCTCCGTTCGCCGTGCGGCCTCGTTCAGGCGCACGAACGGGTAGGTCGTCTGGCGCTCGAGGATCGGGGAGAGAGGCATGCGTCAGACCGTACCCGTGAGGAACGCCCACAGCGACCGGAAACAGCGCTCCAGCTCCGCGATCTCCACCTGCTCGTCACGGCGGTGCGCGTAGCGGGTCGCGCCGGGGCCGAAGTTGACGGCGTCGATCCCGCGGGAGGTGAAGTCGGCCACGTTCGTCCAGGCCTGCTTCGGCTCGAGCGCGAGGTCGCCGGCCGCGCGCAGCCTGTGCACGAGCGGGGAGTCGGTCACGACCCGTGCGGGCGGGGAGTCGCCGGCGTGCTCGTAGTGTGCGCCGTCGGGCACGAGGCTACGCAGGTAGGCATCGGCACTGGCCGGCGAGCGGTCGGGCGCGTAGCGGAAGTTGACGTTGGCGACGACGCGGTCCGGGATCACGTTCGTCGCGATGCCGCCCTCGATCGCCGTGATGCTGGCGACCTCCGTGAACGTGAGCCCCCCGATCTCGACCGGTCGCGGCTCGATCGCCGCGAACGGCCGCAGTCCCTCGAGCGCCTTGTCGATCGCGTTCTCGGCCGTCCACGGCCGCGCTGAGTGGCCGCTGACGCCGTGGAACGTGATGCGCGCGTTCAGGTTGCCGAGGCAGCCGGCCTGGATCGTGCAGTCGGTCGGCTCGAGCAGGATCGCCAGCTCCGCGTCGTGCACGACGCGGGAGCGCTCGAAGAGGTCGGGCAGCGGGCTGAACTCGGCCGGAAGCTCCTCCTTGCCGAAGGCGAGCAAGGCTAGATCGAGCTCGGGATTGACCTCCTGCGCGTCGAGCTCCCGCGCCAGCTCCAGCAGGACGGCCAGGCCGCCCTTCATGTCGCTCGCCCCGAGACCGTGCACGCTCCCGTCCTCGATCCGGCCGGGCACGTTCCCCTGAGCGGGAACGGTGTCGTAATGGCCCGCCAGGACGACGAGCGGTCGGCCGGTCCGCCTCGGCCGGGCGCAGACGAACGCGTCCTCGCTCTCGTACTCGGACACGAAGGAGTCCGGGACGAGCGAGCGGACGCGGGCCGCGATCTCCGCCTCGTGCCTGCTCTCGGAGGGGATGTTCACGAGCTCGAGCGTGCGCTCGGCGAGGCGGTCGGCGAGGGCGGTCATCGGCGGCAAGCGTGGCACAATCGTCCGTGTGACGACGCGCCAGGAGCCGAGGTTGGCCGTCGAGCCCGAGCGCGGGCTCGTCCTGGCGGTGCTGCCGCGCTCGGCCGATGCTGAGGACGAGCTGGGCGAGCTGCGCGAGCTGGCGCGCACGGCCGGCGTCGAGCCGGTCAGCGAGCTCGTCCAGCAGCGGTCGAAACCGGATCCGCGCACGTACGTCGGCAAAGGGAAGCTGCAGGAGCTGAAGCAGGTCTACGGCGATGCCGCCGCGGAAGTCCTCCTCGTCGACGACGAGCTCGCGCCGGCGCAGCAGCGGGCGCTCGAGAACGCGCTCACGTCCCGGGTCGTCGACCGGACGCAGTTGATCCTCGACATCTTCGCCCAGCACGCCACGAGCGCCGAGGGGAAGCTCCAGGTCGAGCTCGCCCAGCTCGAGTACAACCTGCCGCGGATGCGGGGCATGTGGCAGCACCTCGAGCGCCTCGGCGGCGGGACCGGCGCGCTCGGGGCCGGCGTCGGCACGCGAGGCCCCGGCGAGTCGCAGCTCGAGACCGACCGCCGGCTGGCGCGGCGCAAGATCTCTCTGCTGAGGCGGCGCCTGCGCGAGCTCGGCAAACAACGCACGACGCGGCGAAAGGAGCGCGTCCGCAGCGGCACGCCGACTGTCGCGCTGGCCGGCTACACGAACGTGGGCAAGTCGACGCTCCTGAACGCCTTGACTGGGGCTGAGGTCAGCGTCGA
Source organism: uncultured Gaiellaceae bacterium (assembly GCA_963794385.1). Lineage (GTDB taxonomy): Bacteria > Actinomycetota > Thermoleophilia > Gaiellales > Gaiellaceae > Gaiellasilicea. The sequence goes on from CAWCDT010000011.1 coordinate 161,876, forward strand.
GAACCGGCTCTTCGAGACGCTCGATCCGACTACGCGGAGCTTCGAGCACGACGGCAAGCGCTATCTCGTCACCGACACCGTCGGCTTCATCCGCCGCTTGCCGACCCAGCTCGTCGAGGGCTTCGCCTCGACACTGGAGGAGACGCTCGTCGCCGACCTCGTCCTGCACGTCGTCGACGCGTCCGAGCCGGACGAGCGGCTCGGAGAGATGATCGCGTCGGTCGAGGCGGTCCTGCACGAGATCGGGGCGGACGACGTGCCGCGCGAGGTCGTGCTGAACAAGATCGACCGCGTCGACCCGCTCGGGCGGAAGCGACTCACGAATCGCTTCCCCGACTCGCCCCAGATCTCGGCTGTGACGGGCGAAGGGCTCGACGAGCTGCGGGCCCGGATCGCCCAGCGCTTCGGCGACCGGTTCGAGGACGTCCGCCTGCTGCTCCCGTACGAGGAGGGCGGCAAGCTGGCGGAGCTCTACGAGCTCGGCGCGCCGATCGAGGAGCGCGAGGACTCGGAGCACGGCGTGCTCGTGCGCGCCAGGCTCCCTCAGCGCGAGGTGCGGCGGTTCGCCCGGTACCTCGTCGCCGACGCGGACGACCGGCCGGCGGCGGAACGCGGGTGATCGAGCTTTCGGTCGCGCGCCTGCGCGAAGACGCGGTTCTCCCGTCTCAGGCCTATTCCGGCGACGCGGGCTTCGACCTGGCCGCGTGCGAACGGGTCGAGATCGCGCCGGGCGAGCGCGCCGTCGTCGGCACCGGCGTCGCCGTCGCGATCCCGGCGGGGCACGCGGGGCTCGTGCTGCCGCGCTCCGGGCTCGCGGCGCGGCACGGCCTCGGGATCGTCAATGCGCCCGGCTTGATCGACGCCGGCTACCGGGGCGAGGTGAAGGCGATCCTCCACAACACGGACGGGCGCGAGCCGATCGTGGTCGAGCCCGGGATGCGGATCGCGCAGCTCGTGCTCGTCCGGCTGCCGGACGTGCGCCTCGTCGAGGTGGAGGAGCTGCCGCAGAGCGACCGCGGTGCCGGCGGGCTCGGATCGAGCGGCCGGTGAGGGGCGCGGAGCCCAGGATCCGCGTCTCGGCGCTCTTGCGCTGGGGCGACGGCATCCTCCTCTGCCGCCACGACAAGCGCGGCCAGCAGGTCTGGCTGCTGCCCGGCGGCGGCGTTCAGTCTGGCGAGACGCTGACGGATGCGCTCGACCGGGAGCTGCAGGAAGAGGTCGGAATCGAGGCGCCGCCGCTCGAAGGGCCGATCGCGATCATCGACTCGATCGGGCCGACGCGGAGCTTCGTCGCAAAGCACGTCGTCCACGTCATCTTCGCCGGCGACCTGCGCGGCTCGCTCGAGGACGTCAACTCGCAGGACGAGGCCGTGCGCGGGCATCGGCTGTTCAGGCTCGACGAGCTCGACGGGGTCGTGCTCCATCCGCCGATCCAGCGCTTCCTGCGCCGCTGGCAGCCCGGCGATCCGGCGGCGTACCTCGGAGCGCTGTGGACCCCGTGAAGGACGCCCTCGGCCTCACCGCGGCCTACGCAGAGCAGTTCCTGGCCACGCTGGGCGACCGCCCGGTGCGGCCGAGCGCAACGATCGAGGAGCTGCGCGAGGCGCTCGGCGGCCCGCTTCCGGTCGACGGCAGCGACGACGCCCAGGTGATCTCGGAGCTGATCGAGTCCGCCGAGCCAGGGATCACCGCGATGCCCGCAGGTCGCTTCTTCGGCTTCGTCATCGGCGGCGCCATGCCCGCGCCGCTCGCGGCCGACTGGCTCACGGCGACCTGGGACCAGAATGCCGGCCTGATCGGGCCCGCACCGAGCGCGGGTGTCGTCGAGGAGGTCGCGCTCGAGTGGCTGCGCGAGCTGCTCGGCCTGCCCGAGGGCGTGTCCGCGGGTTTCGTCACCGGCTGCCAGATGGCGCACATGACCGCGCTTGCGGCGGCCCGCCATCACGTGCTCGAGCGCGAGGGCTGGAATCTCCTCCGCGACGGGCTGCAGGGCGCGCCCCGGATCCGTGTCCTCGTCGGCGAGCACCGGCACGTCACCGTCGACCGTGCCCTCCGCTACCTCGGCATCGGCTCGGCGCAGATCGAGCCCCTCGCCGCGGACGAGGAGGGCCGGATGGACGTCGAAGAGCTACGGCGGGCACTCGCGGCCGGGGAGGGGCCGACGATCGTCTCCGCCCAGGCCGGGGACGTGAACACCGGCTCCTTCGACCCGCTCGAGGAGATCACGGACGTCGTCGACGGCACCGGGGCCTGGCTCCACGTCGACGGCGCCTTCGGTCTCTGGGCCGCGGCGTCACCTCGCTTCCGCCACCTCGTCGCCGGCGCCGAGCGGGCAGATTCGTGGGCGACCGATGCGCACAAGTGGCTGAACGTGCCGTACGACTCGGGACTCGCGTTCTGCGCTCATCCCGCGGCGCACCGGGCGGCGATGTCGGTGCGCGCGAGCTACCTCGAGCAGGTCGACGCGGACGCCGGCCGCGACCAGATGGACTGGAACCCCGAGTTCTCACGCCGGGCGCGTGGCTTCCCGATCTACGCGGCGATCCGAGCACTCGGTCAAACCGGGATCGCCGCCATGGTGGAACGCTGCTGCGACCACGCGACCCGCTTTGCCGAGCTGCTCGGCGCCGAACCGGCCGTCGAGATCCTGAACGAGGTCGTGCTCAACCAGGTGCTCGTCCGCTTCGGCGACGATGACGTGCTCACCGAGGGGACGGTGAGGCGCGTGCAGGATGACGGCACCTGTTGGCTCTCGGCGACGAAGTGGGGCGGTCGGTCGGCAATGCGGATCTCCGTCTGCAACTGGCAGACGACAGAGGCCGACGTCGAGCGGAGCGCGACCGCGATCCTAGAAGCGGCCGCCGCGGTCACGGGCTCGCCGCGCTGAGACCGCGTGCGCCTCGGCTTCGAGGCGGTCCGGCAGCGGTTCCAGCTCGGGCGGCTCGCCTCCGGTCGCGTGGGCGAGCGCCTGTGAGAGCAGCCAGTCCGCGAGCCAGGGGTTTCGCGGCAGGAGCGGACCGTGGAGATACGTGCCGATCGCCCGGCCGACGCGGCAGCCCTCGTAGCCCGATTCGCCGTCGTTCCCGAACCCGGCCACGACCCGGCCGAGCGGCTCGGCACCGGGGTCGAGCCGTGTGCGCCCCGCGTGGTTCTCGAATCCTGCAAGCGTCCGCCGCTCGCCCGGCTCGAGCTCGCATTCCAGCAGCACGTCACCGATCATCCGCCGCTCGCCTGCGACCGTCTCGTGCGGAAAGAGACCGACTCCCGGCAGAGAGTCGCCGTGCCGCCCGAGATAGCCGCGCCCGAGGAGTTGGTAGCCGCCGCAGACCGCGAGCAACGCTGCACCGGCCGACACGGCAGCGTGGATCCCCGGCCCCTTCGCCGCGAGGTCGGGTGCGATCAGCGCCTGCTCCCGGTCCTGCCCGCCCCCGATGTAAAGCAGATCGTGGTCGCCGGGTCGGACCTGGCCGCCGACCGAGATCGAGGCCACCTCGAGCTCATGGCCGCGCAGGGCGGCGCGACGTGCGAACACCGCGATGTTGCCCCGGTCGGCGTAGATGTTCAGGTAGTCCGGATAGAGATGCCCCACCCTGACCTTCATGTGCGCTCCCAGTACGGCTTCGCGAGCCCGCGGCGCGCGAAGAGCCGCTGCAGGGCGAGCATGGCTGTGTAGGTGGGGAGGACGACAAGCTCGCCGCCCGGCGGGGTCAGCGCAAGCCCGCGGTCGAGCGCCCGCTCGATGTCGGGCTGGACCTCGAGCGCGGCCTCGTCGAGGCCCCCGTGGACGCAGCGGATGCCGAGCTCCGCTGCCCGGTCGCCGGACGCGATCAGGTGCTCCGTGGACGCGAGCAACGGCTCGAAGTCGACGTCCCAGATCCAGGAGACGTCCTTCCCGTCGGCGATTGCATCGTTCAGGGCGACGAGCAGGAGGGAGGGTGCGCCGCTCTGTTCGAGCGTCCGGACGACCTCGTTCGCCCCCGCGGGGTTCTTGATCAGGAGGACGAGGATGCTCTTGTCGCCGGCCTGGATACGCTCGAAGCGCCCGAACGCGGCGCCGAAACGCTCCAGCCCAGCCTGGATTGCCGCCGGCGTGGCTCCGAGGGCGTGGGCGAGGGCAGCAGCCCCGAGCGCGTTGTAGACGTTGTAGAGGCCCGGGAGCGGCAGCCGGACTCGTGTCGCGCCCGAGGGGGTCTCCAGCTCGAAGGAGACGCCGTCGAGCCCCCGGAGCTCGATCGCCCGCGCCCGCACCTGCAGCGCCGGGCGCGCATGTCCGCAGGCGGGGCAGCGGTAGTCGCCGAGGTGGCCAACGTACGCGGCCGCGAACTCGTACGGCTGCCCGCAGACGACGCAGTAGCGCGAGTCGGCGGCGTGCTGGAGCGCCGGCCGCGCGTGCTCCGGGTCATCGATCCCGAACACGAGCGCGCCGTCGCGTCCCCGGGCTAACTCTCCGACCTGGGGGTCGTCACCGTTGACGACGAGGACCGCCGACGCCGGCAGACCCTCCGCGGCCGCGCGCCAGCGCTCGGCGATCAGCTCGAGCTCGCCGTAGCGGTCGAGCTGGTCGCGGAAGAGGTTGCCGAGCAGCACGGCTCGTGGCCGCACGCGGCGCACGACCTCGGGGAGCGCGGCCTCGTCGACCTCGAGCAGGCCGAGCTCCGCGTCACGGCTCGCGAGCAGGGTGGAGGCGACGCCGGAGACGAGATTGGCGCCCGAGCGGTTCCACGCGAGCCGACGCGGCCGGAGAATCTCCGCCGTCATCGCGGTGGTCGTCGTCTTTCCGTTTGTCGCCGAAACGACGGCCGCTCCCTGCGGAAGCCGCGCGGCGAGCGCGTCGATCGCGCCCGGGTCGAGCTTCCAGAGGAGCTTGCCCGGCAGCGTCGTGCCGCCACCGGCCCCCGCCAGGCGTGAGAGCCCGCCTGCAGCGCGGGCGGCGAGCGACTCGAAAGCGAGACGTGGGCTGACGCTCATCGGCCGCGAGCGTACCCGCCGCTACTGCTGAGGTGTCCGCTCTGGCCGTCTTGCAAATCGACGAAAATGCTCTAGACTGCTTGCATGGGACGATCCCGCCGCCACCCTGCGGTGGCAGGCATCGATCCGGAGGCTCTGGCCGCCTTCCAGGCCGGGATCCGGAAGCGCTACTCGAACGAGGAGATCCTCGCCCAGCTCAAGGACAGCGCTGAGCGACTGGGGCGCTCTCCGACGATGCGGGAGTTCGCCGCAGACCCGCAGACGTCAGTGCACCCGCAGACCGTGATCGAGCACTTCGGGAGCTGGAATGCGGCCAAGCGCCAGGCCGGCCTCGTGCCGCGCCGGTTCGCGACGCGGGAGGAGCTGCTCGGACGCCTGCGCGACCTCGGTGAGGAGCTCGGCCGCACGCCGACCGCGAGGGACATCGACGCGCGCAAAGGCGCGATGCCGTCGAAGTCGTTGCTCTGGCACACCTTCGGCTCGCTCGCACAGGCGCTGCGCGAGGCCGGCTTCGACGTGCCGGTCGGGGAGGAACGGCTGGAGCGGGCGGTCGAGCAGGGCGCCGCGCTCGCGCGGCGGCTGGGTCGACTGCCGAAGATGGCCGACTGGGCCACGGCGCGGCGTGCCGACGAGAGTCTGCTGACGGAGTGGCAGGTCTACCGGATGATCGACGTCCAGCCGGCGTGGGCCGCGTTCCAGTACCTCGTCCGCGAACGGTTGCGTGACGAGGGCGCGGAGGTCGCGCCGGACGGCACGGTCTCCGGCTGAGTGTTGAGTCGGCGCTAGGTCGCAGCGACCGCGATCGCGGCGAGGCGCTGGAGGCACGACGCGCCTTCGTGCGGCGCGCGCACGGAGGGAAGCACCCGGTCCTCGACGTAGGAGCGGTCGGGGCGGAAGCGGTCGGTGTGCGCGACCCGTCCTTCCTCGATGCGCAGCAGCGTCCCCTCCTCGACCTCGCGCTTCTTCAGCGTGACACGGATCGTGCGCTCCAGCACCTCGAGCGCCGCCCGCGTCGACGCGAAGAAGAGCTCCTTGCCGCCGCTGCCGAGCCAGAGCGGGCGGCCGACCGCGCGGGCGAGGAAGAGCGTCGAGCCGTCGCGCTCGTCGAGCCAGGCCGTCGCCATCGCGCCGTACAGCTCCTCGAGCACCTCGGAGCTCCCCTGTGCGTGCTCCGCGAGGGCGAAGATCGCCTCGGAGTCGACCGTCATCTCGGGGCGCTCGCGCTCGAAGCCGTAGCGCGCGAAGATCTCCTCGTCGTTGGCGATGATCCCGTTGTGGATCCCGACCACCGCGCCGTGCCGGATCGGATGGTTGTTCGCCTCGATCCGCGGATGCCCCTTCGTGTAGTCACGGACGTGCACGAGCACCTGCGTCGCCCCGGGCGGAACACGGACCTCGTCGAGCAGCTCGCTCGCACCGGAGCGGCGCTTGTGGACGGTGACGGCCGCGCCGGAGCCGCGGTGGGCGTAGCCGACCGCGTCGGCGCCGCGCTCGGCGATGCCGGCGAGGAGCGCCTGCGCGGCGAGCGTGCGGTGCACGCTCGACCCGGGATTGAGGCTATATCCTGCGATTCCACACATATCTAATAATTTCTACTTTTCTCTTCGGTTGCCTCTTGCTCGCACTTGAGCAAGGTAGACGCGGAATGTGGTGACAAAGTTAGGACGCTTTCGGGACCGCGTTTCTTCCTCCTTGGACGCACGAAGTCCTCAAGGGCTGCCGCAACTAGGCCGATACCCGTTCCCGTGGAGCCGAATCACGCCGAACCCCTCGACTACGTCGCCGCAGAGCCGCGACTCGAGCTGCTGCCCGCGCTCGACACCGCCGCGAACGACGGGGAGGAGGGGGAAGCAGTCTCCGCCGCGGCTCGAGGCCACGCAGGACCCCCTCAAGCTGTACGTGCGCCAGATCGGGAACGGACGCCTCCTCACCGTGGTCGAGGAGCGCGAGCTCGCACGGCGCAAGGACGCCGGCGACGAGGCGGCCAAGCGAAAGCTGATCGAGTCGAACCTCCGGCTCGTGATGTCGATCACGCGGAACTACACGAAGGCGGGAGTGCCGTTGCTCGACTTGATCCAGGAGGGCAACCTCGGCCTCATCCGTGCGGTCGAGAAGTTCGACCACCGGCTCGGCTTCAAGCTCTCCACCTACGCGACCTGGTGGATCCGGCAGTCGGTTACGCGGGCGCTCGCCGAGCAGGGCCGTACGATCCGCCTGCCCGTGCATGTCGCGGACCAGGTGCGCCGAGTCACGCGCGGCCGGCGGCTGCTGGCGCAGAAGCTGAACCGCGATCCGAGCCTCGACGAGATCGCTATGGAGACCGACTTCACCGTGGAGCGGGTGGGGGAGCTGCTCGCGCTGGTGCAAGATCCGGTCAGTCTGGAGACTCCCGTCGGCGACGGCGAGAGCCTCTTCGGGGACCTGGTCGAGGACACGAAGTCGGCCGGCCCCGACGTCGAGACGGCCGACCGGCTCCGTTCGCACGAGCTCGCGGCGGCACTCGACAAGCTCAACCCGCGCATGCGCCGCGTGGTCAGCATGCGGTTCGGGCTCGACGGAGCCGTGCCGCAAACCCTGGAAGAGGTCGGCGCCGAGCTCGGCGTCACCCGCGAGCGGATCCGGCAGCTCGAAACGCGCGCGCTCCTCGAGCTGCGCACGGTCGCACCGGCACTCGCGCTGTATCTGCGGACGTAGTCCGCTAGAGCGTCGCGCCGACTGACTCGAGCTCGCGGAGCGAGGCGAGCCGCTTGAGTGAGTCGAGCTCGATCTGGCGGACACGCTCTCGCGTCAGGCCCAGCCGCCGCCCGATCTCCTCGAGCGTCTTCGGCTCCGCATCCGTGAGCCCATAGCGCAGGACAACGACCTGCCGCTCGCGGTCGGAAAGCGCTGCGAGGGCCTCCTTGAGCGCCTGACTGCGAAGCGACAGCTCGACCTGTTCCTCTGGGAGCGGGCCCTCGCCGGCCACGAAGTCGCCGAACACCGCGTCCTCGGTGTCGCCGACCGGCTGGTCGAGGCTCGTCGAGGCGCGGGCCGCGGCGCGCACCTCCAGCGCCTGGTGCACCGGCAGAGACGCCTCCTCGGCGATCTCCTCGAGGGTCGGCTCGCGGCCGAGTTGCGTCCAGAGCGTCCGCTCGGCTCGATTCATCTTCTGCAGCCGCTCGACGATGTGGACGGGCATCCGGATCGTGCGTGCCTTGTCGGCGAGGGCGCGGGCGACCGCCTGGCGGATCCACCAGGTCGCGTACGTGGAGAACTTGAAGCCGCGGCGCCAGTCGAACTTCTCGACCGCGCGGATGAGGCCGAGCGTGCCTTCCTGGATCAAGTCGAGGAAGGGCAGCCCCTGGTTACGGTAGTTCTTCGCGATCGAGACGACCAGGCGCAGGTTCGACTGGATCATCTGCTGCTTCGCAAGCATGTCTCCACGCTCGATCCGCTTCGCCAGCTCGACCTCCTGCGGTGCCGTCAGCAGCTGGTGCCGGCCGGCCTCACGCAGGAAGAGCTGGAGCGCGTCCGTCGTCGTCTCCTGGGGTGCGGAGATCGGCGCCGGCGGCGGAGGGGGCTCCTCGGGCTGTGTGCCGTCGACGAGCTCGATCCCGCGCCGGTCGAGCTCGCGATAGAGCGCGTCCTGCTCGAGCGCGTCGAGCTCGTGCGTCTCCACGACCTCGGCCAGCTCCGCGGCCTTCAGCGAGCCGGCCTGCTCAGCCGTCTCCAGCAGCTGCAGAAGCTCGTCGTTCCGGAGCAGCTGGTCGATGTCGACAGTCCTCATGCGACGAGCAGTTCTTCTACCCGACAGCTTCTAGCCTCCAAACCCGGATGTCCAGTATGCGGGAAGCGCGCCGCGCGGACAACGGGGGCGAATGCCGACGCAGCTGAGTGAAGCGGCGGGAGCCGACCCGCCCGGGCCCACTCCCGCCGATGACCGTGAACGTCGGCGGTGCTACTCGATCAGAGAGCAGAGCTCCTTCGCGTGCCCTCGAGGCGAAGGACTTCGGGACGTACACCGAGCGCTACGACGAGGAGGCGAACGACCTCCTCATCGAGGTGAGCGGCCAGACGATTCTCTGGTTCTTCCCGGGGGACCTGGGTCCGGAGGGTGAGGTCGGCGCGAACGGAGCCCTCTACTCGGTGGTCGGTCACGTACGGGAGACTCTGGACCTCGACCAAGACATGTGCTGCTTGGGCACTTCAACACCTTCCTCCCGTTGGATGCCGGCGCGGAACCGCACCGCACCATGCGAGTCGGAGTGTGGCTCAGTCGTCGATGGTGCGTCAATGGCTCCCGCGAACCGCGTGGCTCCGACAACGCACGAGAACAGGCGTTATGTCAAGTTGGCACAGGAGGCTCGGGCGTGCGCCCTCTCCCCATCCTGAGGTTGGCGGCGAAGAAGCGTCAGAATCCCGCCGAGCGCGCGCCCGTCGCGATCAGGAGCAGGATGATCGCCGCGATGATGAGCCGGTACCAGACGAAGATCGAGTAGTCGTGCCGGCGCACGTAGCCGAGCAGCCCCGCAATCGCCAGCAGCCCGCTGCCCGCCGCCGCCAGCATGCCGACCAGGAACGGCCCAGCGGATCCGGGCGGCAGGTCGCCCAGCAGGACGTCTGTGACGCCTTTGAGCACTACCGCGCCGAGCACCGTCGGCACGAGCAGCAGGAACGAGAACCGCGCCGCCGAGTCGCGGTCGAGCCGGAGGAACCGCCCCGCGGTGATCGTGATGCCGGAGCGGGAGACGCCCGGCATGAGCGCGAGGCTCTGGGCGACACCCACGCCTAGTGCGGCCTTGAGACTCAGGTCCCCCATCTGCCGCTCTTGCGGCTGCCGGTCGGCGATCCAGAGCAGGCCGGCAAAGAACGCGAGCGCGAGCGCGATCTGCCACGGCTCCCCGAGATGCTCAGCGATCAGATCCTCGCCGAGGAGCCCGACGACCGCGGCGGGGATCGTCGCCACGAACACGAACCAGGCGATCTTCTCATCCGCCGTCTCGAGCCGGCGCGTGCGCAGCGTCCCCACCCACGCCGCCACCAGCCTCCAGATGTCGTGCCAGAAGTATCCGACGACAGCGACCAGGGTCCCGAGATGGAGCGCGACGTCGAACGTCTGGTTGAACGCCTCGTGCTCCTTCAGATAGTCCCAGTCGCCGAGCCAGGGGACGAGGATCAAATGCCCCGAGGAAGAGATCGGCAGCAGCTCCGTCGCACCCTGGACGACGCCGAGGACGAACGCCTGCCAGTTCGGGAGCGCGTCGGGGCTATCCCCCACGCCGAGCAGCGTGAGCACGGCCGCGGCCAGCAAGGCCGCGGCGGCGACGATCCAGACTCGCGCGCGGCCCACGACGGCATCCTAGGGACCGCCTCGCGGTGTCCAGAACCAGAACTTGTCGCAATTTGCAGACAACACCGTCGTGAAGGACTTGCCCAGAGAGGACACCCCCGTTACGTTCCTGCCTGCAGGGAGCACGGAGCGCGATTAGGTCGAAGCCGAGCTCGAGGGCCGTACGCGGAAGCGGAAAGTCAGCGGGCACGGTGGACGAAAGCGCCACCGGCTCCCTGAATTAATTGTGCAAGTGGCGGATTAGCGGGAGCAGATCCGTCGCGCGCAAGATCCCTGAAGGCGGGCCGCGTTCGCGGCCCGCGGGCTCGATGGTCAGCCGGTTGGGGCCTGGCCGCATAGGGATCCGGTTAGGATCGCCTCCTCATGCATCTGCGCATGCCGTCGATTGACCAGGGGGTGCAGGCGTTCGCCTGGGCCGTCTTCTTCTTCCTCCTCCTCTGGCCCGGCATGATCCTGCTCGGCGTCGCCGGCGGCACGTCGCTGATTCTGTCGCTCGTCGCCGCAGGGGCGATCTTCCTCTTTGTGCGCCTGCGGGGCGAGGACCGCCCCGGCGAGACGCGCTAGCGCTTCCGTTCCCCGGGGCTCACGGCGGCGGCGTCCATCCAGACGTCCCAGCGAACGGACGCCCACCGCCGTGCAGGGCCTCACGTGCCGTCGCGGCTCCCACGGGTCGTTGTCACGGTCGGCTCCTCCTCAGGGTGTGCGGGGACCCGGCGTTCTGCGGTCAGCGGCTCGTCCGCGTCGCGCTCGACCACTCGTGGCTCTTCGTCGGTACGCCTGGTGACCGGCACCGGCTCGGTGCGCGGGCCGGCGGTGTCGAACGAGAACCCGAAGACGAGCCCGATCCCGAAGGCGACCGCCGGCAGGATGTTGCCGATGTCCGCCACGGCGCCGTAGATCCCGAGGTCACGCGACCAGTTCGACGTGTTCATCCAGTCGGCGGGTTGCCGCGCCAGCAGCACCCAGCCGCCCACCGCGAGCACGGGTAGGAAGCCGACGAGGAAGACCCCGAGCGAGAACCGGGGCCACCCCCACTTCGTCCAGCCGCCGAGGAGCTGCGACAGCGCCATCGTCAGGCCGGCCGCCGCGATCACCCCGTACGTGGCCCAGTACTCGCTGTTGCTCTCCGTACCGATCTGTGTCGCGATCCAGAGCAGGATGCCGGCGACGGCCGCTCCGGCAAGCGTCGAGATCCCGCGTGTCACTCCGATCATCGCTGCCTCCGTTCCACAGGGAGTTCTGACCGGGTTGTTCCCGGTCGGAGGTGTAACGGAACAGGCCCTAGTTCAGGTGCAACCTTCGTTCGTCGAAACGCGCTGAGTGCAGCTCGGCGTGGAACTCCTCGAGCGCTTGCAGGGCATCCCCGGCGAACACGTGGTCGACGACGCCGATCTCGGCGTCGTTGGCAAACGGGAGGTCGACGTGCGCCTGGGAGACGAGGTTGACCGAGAGAGCACCGCACGCGGGACAGCGCACTGCGAGCCCGAATCGCCGCTCGCCGGGGGCGACCGCGACGAACGAGGACGGGAAGACCGGCCGCGGCCGACCCTCGGGATGGCAGAAGAAGCTCCACGGCCACTCGCCCGCGCGCAGGTGCGATGCAGCGGCTCCGAGCAGCTCTTCCGCTGCGTCCGCGGTGCGCGAGGTCATCAGGTCGACGAAGGGGCCGGCGTGAGCGCCGAGCGGCGCCCAGTCGAGGTCGTCGTGGGCGACGAGCCCGGGGTGCTCCTCGCCGCAGCGGCAGTCGAAGCGGACGCCGTAGACCGACGGGTGCGCGGCGCCGGGGAGCCGCTCGAGCAGGCGGAACGACGAGAGCGACACCTGGGCCTGCTCTCGCCGGGGACACGCGAACGTGTACCGGGCCGTGAGCGCGTCGTACATCGTCACATTGTTATCGGCACGACGGACGGGCCGCCTTAGGGCGCGCTAGTACGTGATCAGGGACTGGACGTCGTAGCCGTTGAGCTTGTCGCGACCGTGCAGGAACTCCAACTCGATCACGAAGAGCACGCCGACGACCTCTCCGCCCAGTTGCTCGACGAGCTCCGTCTTCGCCCTGGCCGTCCCGCCGGTGGCGAGCACGTCGTCGTGGACGATCACGCGTGAGCCCTTGCCGAGCGCGTCCGCGTGTACCTGCAGGCTGTCGGTGCCGTATTCGAGCTCGTACGTGGCTTCGACAGTCTCCCAGGGAAGCTTGCCCGGCTTCCGGGCCGGTACAAAGCCGCACCCGAGCCGGTCGGCGAGCGCACCGCCGAAGATGAACCCGCGCGCCTCGGCGCCGAGGATGACGTCGGGACGGAGCGGCCGGGCGAGCTCCTCGAGGCGGTCGAGCGTCTCCCGGAAGTAGACCGGGTCGGCAACGAGCGGCATCAGGTCCTTGAAGACGATCCCGGGCTTCGGGAAGTCCGGGACGTCGCGGACGCGGTCACGCAGGTCGAGCGCTGCCCCCGGGGTGCTCACTGCTCGACTCTACCTCTCGGCGAGGAGCCGGAGCTCCCGCCAGAAGAGCAGCCGCGACAACTCCTGCGAGGTCTCCGCGAGCTGCTGGAGGTCCTCCAGACCGGTCTTCCGCCGCTCCGCGTTGCGCGAGCGCAACGCCGGCGCGACCAGCTGCTCCAGGAGCCCTGCCTCCCGACCGGCCGAATTGCGGAACGTGCGGAGGTGCCGCGCGTCGATGCCGTACTGGGCGAGCCGCGCGCACGCAGCCGCGATGTCGACGTCGCCCTCGCGGTAGAGTCGGTCGCCGGACTCGATTCGCGGCGCGAGCAGCCCGTATTCCTCGAGTGCACGTGCGAAGACCGCGTCGATGCCGGTCCGGTCGCACAACTCCTCGAAGTCGAGCTCGCCCTCCTGCTCCCCGAGCGCAGTGTGCCGCTTGCGGGCGCGGTTGCCCGCGTCGGGCCGGGTGGCGAGCTCCTGGCGGATCACGCGCAGGGGCAGGAACTCGTCGCGTTGCAGCCTGAGGATCGTCTCCAGCCGCTCGACATCCTCCTCGCTGAAGAGGCGGTAGCCGCCGCGTGTCCGCTTGGGCGTCAGCAGGCCCTGGTCCTCGAGATAGCGGATCTTCGAGATCGAGATGTCCGGAAACTCCGGCTGCAGACGGGCGCAGACCGCGCCGATCGTGTGCAGCCGTGGCTGGTCGGATCTCCGCTGCGTTCCGGTTGTCGGCGTCGTCGTGCTCATCGGCGCAGGAAGGTCAGCCGGTACTTGCCGATCTGGACCTCGTCGTCGTCGCCGAGCTCGGCCGATTCGATCCGCTTTCGGTTCACGAACGTGCCGTTGAGGCTGCCGAGATCGGTGATCGTGAACGTCTCGCCGTTGCGAACGAGCTCGGCGTGACGGCGGGAGACGGTCACGTCGTCGAGGAACACGTCGCACTCGGGCGAGCGGCCGATCAACGTCCGCTCCGCGGAGGGGAAGAAGCTCTCCCCCGCCCTGCCGCCGCCGGAGCGCACGACGAGCGCCGGGCCCTTTCCGCCGACCTCCTGGACGGCCGCCTCGGGATCATCGGCCAGCTCCTCGGGCGTGTACGACATCGTCTGCTCGCCCGCCTCGCCCTTGTTCAGGAGCGAGCCACAGCGCGCGCAGTAGTTCGCGGCCTCTGGATTCTGAAACCCGCACTCCGGGCAATAGACGTGACTCAAGCGCCCTCTTCCCCAGCCGGCGTGCTGCGCGACGAGAGGATGTCGGTCAGGGCCTCGACGTCGACGTCCCCCACGCCCTTCCCCTTCAGCCGCGCGGTCCGTTCGGCGCGCAGGATGTCGATCCGGCCCTGGAGCAGGCGTCGACGGAACGAGACCTCGTTCTCCTCCCGTTCGAGCTCCTCGATCAGGCTCTTGAGACTCTCGTCTGAGAGCGTGCCGAGATCGGGTAGCGGTTCCATGACACCTTTCTGTCGTCGTCTCGGAGTCAGTAAAGCAGGACGTGTACCGAGGGGTCAACCTCAGCTTGAGGCTTCTACCGAGGTTCGCGGTACGGGCGCTTCTCCCTGCATCACTTCCTCCACCAGCTCCCGGACCTCCCGCTCGAGCTCCTCCGACGCCTCTGGCGTCTCCCCCTCGGCGTAGATGTGCACGAGCGGCTCGTCGGGGTCGGGCAGCACCTGAGACCAGCCGTGCTCGTTCATCAGCTTGATCCCGTCGGTGAGATCGAGGTCGCGGCCGGCCAGACGCTCGTTCAGCACCCGCATCACGAGCCCCTTCTTCGACCACGGGCAGGCCAGGCGCCGGTGGATCAACGTCGGCACCGGCAGCTCGGCGACGAGCTCCGAGAGCGGCCTCCGCAGCGGCGCAAGCAGCTCGAGCAGCTTCGCGAGGCTTGCGACCGCGTCGTAGGCCGGCAGGAACTCCGGGAAGACGTAGCCGCCCCCGACCGCGCCTGCGAACACGACCCCCGGCTGGGCGGCGGCGCTCGTCAGGTCAGTGAGCGAGTTCGGCGTCCGGACGATCTCGAGCCCGTCGCCGGCGAGCTCGTCGAGCTTGCTCGTGGCCGTGACCGGGAAGGCGATCTTCCCCTTCGTGCCTCGCTCGGCGAGCAGGCGGACGAAGAGCAGCAGCGCCTGGTCGACCGGCACCTCGTGCCCCTGCTCGTCGACCAGGTAGAGCCGCTCGCCCGACTGGTCGAAGACGGCGCCGAGATCCGCTCCGATCGCCGTCACGAGGCGCTTCGTGTGCCCGATCGACTGCGCGAGCGTGCCGCGCTCGCCGAGCTCGTCGGCGAAGAAGCCGTGCGCGGAAACCGCCTCCACGCCGAGCGGCCCCACCACGAGGGGCAGCACGAACGAGGCGGCCGAGTAGCCGTAGTCCACGACGATCCGGAAGCGCCGCTCGCGGATCGCCTCGGCGTCCAGCGAGCCGAGCAGATCCTGCGCGTAGCTCTCGCGCACTCGCGCCGGGTACGAGACCGAGCCGACGCCGCCCGAGTCGACTCGGCGGAGCTCCTGGCGCGTGAAGTTCCTCTCGATCTCCTTCTGCAGGGCGGGCGTGACCAGGATCCCGGGCGGCTCGTAGATGCGGATGAAGACCGCCTCCGGGTCGAGATGGCTCGTGCCGACGTGCACTCCGGCAGCGAACCCCTGCGTCTTGAGCACGTGCCGGCCGACGGCGGGGGGCGAGACGCGCAGGTCGGCGACGTCGATCCCCGCCGCGTTGAGGCCGGAGATCGTCGCGCGCTTGATCATCCGGCAGCCGGGGGCGGAGTCGCGGCTGGCGACGACGCGGGCGCCGCGCTTGAGGGCGGTGCCGAGCGCGGTTGCGAGCCGCGCGGCCGCCTCGGGAGTGAGATCGACGTTGACGAGCCCGCTGACACCGTCCCTGCCGAACAAGCGCGAAGAGGCGCGCGTCTCCCAGATCAGGTTCTCGAAGACCTGGGCTCCGGTCTCGACCTCCTTGTACGGGAAGACCCGGACGTGCGGCATGATGCTCGCCTCCGAGCCGATCGTGACCTCGTCGCCGATCGCGGCGCCTTCCTGGATCCGGACGTGGTCGCGGATATCGCAGGTGCGGCCGATGATCGCTCCCTCGATCAACGCGCTGCGGCCCACGTGCGTCGCCGCGTCGATCACCGTCCGCACCGTCCGTGCACGTTCGCGCAGCGTGACGCCGTTCGAGAGCACGGTGTAAGGCCCGACCGAGGCGTCCTGCGCGATTCTGCAGTGGTTGCCGATGAACGCCGGCCCCTCGACCTCCTCGACGTCGTAGATGTCGGCGCCCTCGCCGATCCAGACGTTGCCGCGCAGCTGGATGCCCTCGATGTTCAGGCGCACGCGCTCGTCGAGCGCGTCGAAGTTCGCCTGCCGGTACTGGTCGAGGTTCCCGATGTCCTGCCAGTAGCCCTCGAGCACGTGCCCGTAGATCGGCCGCCCCATCTCGAGCAGCAGCGGGAAGAGCTCCTTCGAGAAGTCGAACGCGCCGTCCCGCGGGATGTGGTTCAGGACCTCCGGCTCGAGCACGTAGATGCCCGTGTTGATCGTGTCCGAGAAGACCTGGCCCCAGGACGGCTTCTCCAGGAAGCGCTCGACCTTGCCGTCCTCGTCGGTGACGACGATGCCGAACTCGAGCGGGTTGTCGACCGACATCAGCCCGATCGTGACCGCCGCGCCGGTCTCCTCGTGGCGACGGACGAGCGAGCCGAGATCGACGTCGCAAAGAGCGTCGCCGGAGATCACGAGGAAGGTCTCGTCGAGGGCGCCGCTCGCGAGCCGAACCGAGCCGGCCGTTCCCAGCGGCAGCTCCTCGATCGAGTACTCGATGTTGAGACCGAGCGAGTCGCCGTCGCCGAAATAGCCCCGGATCGCCTGCGGCATGAATGCGAGCGTGACGATGACGTCGTCGAAGCCGTGCTCGAGCAAAAGCTCGAGGATGTGCTCCATGCACGGCTTGCCGGCGATCGGGACCATCGGCTTGGGCTGGTTCGAGGTCAGCGGCCGGAGCCGCGTCCCCTCCCCGCCGGCCATCACTACGGCCTTCACGCCCGCACCTCCCGCCGTGCCTCCGCGACGTACTGGACGGCCGCAGCGAGCGCGAGCGCGAGCGCGAACCAGAAGAGCCAGAGCGGCCATTCGGTCGACTGCCCGACGACGAGCAGGATCCCGACCGAGAGGTAGAGCAGCCAGGTGGCGACCTTCCCGAGCTTGCTCACCTCGAGCTCGTAGTCAGGGGGCATGAGCAGCTTGTACCCGCCGACGAGCACGATGTCACGCAGGACGATGATCGCGGCGCCGTACCAGGGCAGCTTTCCCTCCAGCCAGAGGAGGATCACCGCCGCGTCGATCATCAGCCGGTCGGCAAGCGGGTCGGCGAGCCGGCCGAACTGCGATTCGACGTGCCAGCGGCGCGCGAGGAAGCCGTCGACCTGGTCGGTGACCCCGGCGACGAGGAAGATCCAGCCCGCGGCCCAGCTCGAGCCGTCCTCCGCACGGACGAAGACGACGACGAAGATCGGGACAAGCGCCAGCCGCAGCACGGTCAGCGCATTCGGGAGCTGAGCGAGGGGTGCGGAGACTGCGCGGGCGCTCATCTCCAGCAAGGATATGTTGCCGCCGTGGCCGAGACGATCACGCTGCCGGGCTTCGTCAACGCGCACAGCCACACCTTCCAGCGGGCTCTGCGCGGCCGGGCCGGCGGCGGCGACTTCTGGGCCTGGCGGGAGCTGATGCTCACCGAGGCGGAGCGCCAGACGCCCGCGAGCGTTCGCGAGCTCTACGCCGCCACGTACGCGGAGATGCGCAACGGCGGTTACACCGCGGTCGGCGAGTTCCACTACCTCGGCCTCCCCGAGGCGCGCGCGGCGGTCGCGGCTGCCGCCGAGGCCGGGATCGAGCTCGTCCTCCTGCTTGCGGCGTATGCGCGCGGCGGCCTGCCGCGCATGCGGCAGGAGTCGCCCGCCGACTACCTCCGCCAGCTCGAGTCGCTCCGTACCGAGGGCGTCCGCGTCGGCCTTGCCCCCCACTCCGTCCGCGCCTGCCCGCGCGAGTGGCTCGAAGAGCTCGGCCGTTACGCGGTGGCCGAAGGCCTGCCGCTCCACGTCCACGCCGACGAGCAGCCGCGGGAGATCGAGGAATGCCTCGCCGAGCACGGCTGCCGGCCGATCGAGTTGCTCGAGCGCACGGGCTGCCTCGGGCCGCATGTCACCGTCGTCCACGCCACGCACGCTGACGGCGCCGAGCTCGATCTTCTGGCACAGAGTGGCACGACCGTCTGCGCGTGCCTGACGACCGAGGCCGACCTCGCGGACGGTTTCCTTCCCGCTGCGCGCATCGAGCACCGCGGCATCCCGGTCTGTATCGGCTCCGACTCGAACGTCCGCGTAGACCCATTCGAGGAGCTGCGCGAGCTGGAGGGGATCGCCCGGCGCCAGACGGGCAAGCGCGGCGTCTTCTCGACGGAGCGGCTGCTCTGCTTCGGCGCCGACGAGGGAGCGCGGTCACTCGGGCTCGAGTCCTGGCCCGAGATCGAGGTCGACCTCGGACACGAGTCGCTGCGCGGGGTCGAGCCCGGTGACGTCTTCGACGCACTCGTCTCGAGCTGCGGCGCCGACGTCGTCGTGCTCTAGCGCCAGCTGAAGGAGACGTCGTCGATCCAGGCGGAGCCCTGCAGCTGTCGCGCCTCGAGCACGATCCGTGCAAAGGCGGCTCCCGCGGGCGGCCTGGCCTCGACCACCGCTCTGCGCCAGCTGTCGCCGGCAGGAACCGACACCCACCTCAACCCCACTTGCCGGCCCGCCGGACCGAACCATGCGATCGCGACGCGGACCGTCGCGTCGGCGCCGCGTACCCACGCCGAGAGCCGTGCTCGGCCGGCTCGCACTGCAGCCGCGACCGGGGTGACGAGGAAGATCCCGCTCCGTCCGGGCCGTCCGACGACCCGGGCGGACGCCGCACCGGATCTCGCCACCGCCGGGTCGCGAACGAGGCGTAACTCACCCCTGGACCCCCAGACCGCCGGTACGGACGATCCGTCCTCGGCCACCGCAGCGGCCTCGAAGCCTCCGTTGAAGGCCGTGTCCAGGCGCCCAGTGAACAGCCGGCGCACGGTGCCCGCCGCCGGCTTGGCGGAGCCGTCCTCGCGAAAAAGGCCGAAGCGGTACTCGGTCTTCTTCTCGTCCACGTCCGACGCCGGGATCGCACCCGCGGCGAAGTCGTCCAGGATCCAGAGCCCGGGCGCTGGGAGACCGAGGCGCGCCAGGGCACCGAAGCAGAGCTTGAAGTAGTGCTCCTGAGCGGCCTCCTGGCCGGACGGTGTGAGCGGGACACCCTCGAAGCCGGTATGACCGGTCGAGGTCGGGTAACCGAGCTCGCCGATCCACAGCGGTGTCGGGGCGGCGAGGTCGCGCAGCGTCGCGAAGACCTGCTCTGCCGCTTCGCCGCCACCCGTGAAGTAGTGCGCACTGAAGAAGTCGGGCCGCGCCGCCGCCGGCAGGGCCGCAGCCAGCGGACGCAGCCTGAGCGCCGGCTTCGTCCCCCCGACTGACACCGTCACCGGCGTCTGTCGCCTGAGCAGGCCCCGCAGCCACGGGACGAGCTCACGTGTCCACTGGAGCGCCGCTCTGTCTGTCGTGTCGACCTCGTTCTTGAGCTCGACGAACGCGATCCGTCGATCGCCGACGTACGGGGCGAGCACGGCGCGGGCCCACCGCTTCGACCCCTCGATGTCGCGGTACTCGTCCCACCAGTCGAACAGGGTGAGATGCACGTGCAGGCGGGCGCCGGCCGCGATGTCCACGAGCTCGCGCAGGAGGCGCAGCTTCTCCTGCTCCGGTCTCGGATAGCCGAAGTAATGGGCGGGAACGACGACGCGGACGGTGTTGGCGTTGAGGCTGCGGAGCCGGCGGAGGTCGGCGGCGATCCGCGCTGGGCGCCAGGGCTCCCACATCTGCGTCCAGCCCGCGTCGGCCGGGTAGTAGCTGACGGCCCGCAGCTCACGGGGTACGTCCAGGCGCGCAACCGTTCCGCCTGCGTCGGCGCCCGCCCAGGCGGCGCCCGGCAGGACGAGGCAGATAGCGGCGAGGGCAAGGCCAGGTTTCAGCAAGAAACATGAGCCTACGCGCCCGCCGTGACGAGATCCACCAGGGATGACCCTAGGTCCGCACGCGGGGCCTCCTCCGCCGGTCCAGGGGTTCCCTCGGCGCGTACACGAATGTCAGCGAGAGACCATCGGCGCATCCGAGCGACCAACGCTCACGAGCCGATTGGAGGAACCACAGATGAACTACGCACCAGCACGAGCCCGCCGGACAGCGCTCCGGCCGCTCGTCGTCACCGCCGTCGCCGCGCTCGGCCTCGGCTTCGCGGCCCAGGCGGGCGCCGCGCCGGCGGTGAAGCACAAGCAGAAGGTCGAGGCGAAGGTCAGGCACGACACCCTCGAGATCGAAGGCACGTTCAGAGGCGACACGATCGCGCTTCGGCTCCGGGCCGGCGACCCCGACACGCTCGAGCTCGACGTCGACGACGATGGCTCGGCCGAGCGCCGGTTCGACCGCGACCGGTTCGACGAGATCGAGGTCGAGGCAGGATTCGGCGACGACTTCGTCCGCATCGACGAGGTCAACGGCGTCTTCACCGATACGGAGGCGACGACCCTCGACGGCGAGTTCGGCGACGACTCTCTCGCCGGCGGCTCCGGCAGAGAAACGTACCGTGGCGGGTTCGGCGACGACCGCGCGGACGGCAACCGGGGCGACGACACCGCCTTCATGGGGTTCGGCGACGACACGTTCGTCTGGGATCCCGGCGACGGCAGCGACCGCGTCGAGGGCCAGTTCGGTAACGACGACACGATGCTGTTCAACGGCGCCGGCGCTGCAGAGGCGTTCGACGTCTCGGCGAACGGCGAGCGAATCCGTTTCTTCCGCAACGTCGGCAACATCACGATGGACCTCGACGGCGTCGAGCAGATCGACCTGAACGCGCTCGGCGGCGCCGACACGACGGTCGTGAACAACGTGACCGGTACGGACCTCGACGGCGTCGACGTCAATCTCGCAGCCGCGCTCGTCGGCAACGCCGGCGACGGCCAGCCTGACACGCTGATCGTGAACGGCACGAACGGCAACGACGCGATCGACATCTCCGGCGCGGACGGCAGCGCAACCGTGCTCGGACTGGCCGCCCGCGTCGCGGCCGCGAACGCCGAAGCGGCGAGTGACACGCTCGTCGTGAACGCGCTCGGCGGGAACGACACCGTTTCAGCTGCGGCGCTCGCCGCGTCTGCGATCAAGCTGACGGTCGACGGCGGCGCCGGGGACGACACGGTCCTCGGCGGAGCCGGCGGCGACCTGCTGCTGGGCGGTACGCAGGACGACCTCATCGACGGCAACCGCGGCGACGACGTCGGCTTCCTCGGCGGCGACGACGACACGTTCCGTTGGGACCCGGGCGACGGCAGCGACGTGGTTGAGGGCCAGGCCGGCCTCGACACGCTGCTCTTCAACGGGGCAGGGGCGGCGGAAAACATCGACGTCTCGGCCAACGGCGGGCGGGCTCGGTTCTTCCGCGATGTCGCCAGCATCACGATGGACCTCGACGACACCGAGAAGGTCTTCTTCCAGGCTCTCGGCGGCGCCGACAACGTCGTGGTCAACGACCTCAGCGGCACCGACGTCGTCGAGGTCGAAACCGACCTCGCGGCCGCGATCGGCGGCGCGGTCGGTGACGGGGCGGCCGACACGGTCACCGTCAACGGCACGAACGGTGACGACGTGATCGTCAGCCAGGGCCAGAACGGCACGGCTACCGTGCTCGGGCTCGCCGCCTTGGTGCGGGTCGAGAACGCAGAGCCGGCGCTCGATCGGTTGGTGGTCAGGGGCCTCGCGGGTGACGACATCCTCGAGGCGAGTGGCCTCGCGGCCTCGGCGATCGCCTACACCGCGGACGGCGGTGCCGACGACGACGTGCTGGTCGGCAGCCAGGGCGACGACCGCCTGGACGGTCAGGCGGGGGACGACACGATGGTCGGCGGCCCCGGCGCCGACCAGATCAGCTGCGGCGTGGGTGACGACACCGTCGTCTCGGACGCGGCCGACACGGTCGCGGCCGACTGCCTCTAGGACGGGGGCACGCAGCACTCGGGGCTCCATTCGGAGCCCCGAGTCTGTTAAGCGAGCGCTTGCTGGGGGTCGTGCGCGGCCTGCCCGTAGCGGGCGATCAACTCGGCACGCGAGGAGAGGTCGAGCTTGCGGTAGATCCGGCCCAGGTGGAACTCGACCGTCTTGTGCGAGAGGAAGAGCGCCGCCCCGACCTCCCGGTTCGTCATCCCGCGTGCCACGTGCAGCGCGATCTGGAGCTCCTGCGGCGTCAGTTGCTCCTCCTGCCAGGTCTTCCGCCGCCGCAGCGCCTCTCCGCTCGCCCGGAGCTCGGCGTGGGCCCTGGCGACCCAGGCCTCCGCTCGCATCTCCTCGAAGGCGGCCAGCGCCAGCCGGAGCTGCTCACGCGCATCCAGCCGCCGACCCGCACGGCGAAGGCGCTCGCCGAGGCAGAGTCGTGTTCGCGCCAGCGACCAGCGGTCGCCCGAACGCTCGTTGGCGACGAGTGCGTCGTCGAAGTGCGCCTCGAAGTCCTCGCTCGAGGCGAGCAGACCACGGCCCCGGGCGGCCGCGGCGAGGCCGAGCGCACTGTGCGCCTCGGGCGAGGCGGAGAACCGGTAGAGAGCCGCCGCCGCCTCCTCCGCGCGGCCGGCGCGGACGAGCACTTCGACGAGCTCCGCGCGCGGAACGAAGCTCGGCGAGTGCAGCCCCGAGCCGTTCGAGGCCGTCCGCACACGCTCCGAGGTCGTGCGCCGCCTCGTCGAAGCGGCCGAGCCCGAGCGAGAGGACGCCGAGCGAGTAGAGGCGCCAGATCCGAAAGACCGGAATGCCTGCGCTGTCCGCGAGCGCGGCGACCTCGTCGGCATGGCGCCGGCACTCCTCCTCGGCACCGCGGCGCGCGGTCACGGCCGTGAGGATCAGCAGCGCCTGCATGCGCGGCAGCAGCAGCTCGAGCTCTCGGGAGAGCCCGAGGGCCTCGGCCGCCGTCGCGTAGCCCTCCTCGAGCAAGCCCGCCCGGACGGCGTGCCAGGACTGCTGGAGCAGCACGTACGGGAGTAGCCCGACGGCCCCGCGCGCGCGAATCTCGTCGACCGCGCGGCCGGAGATCGCGAACGCCTCCTGCGAGCGGTCGAGCCAGTCGAGTGCGAGGGACGCGCGCAGGACGTGGAGCGGGTCGAGCCCGTCGGCGACGTGCTCGACGGCAGTGGCGGTCTCCTCGACGAGCGGGAGCCCTTCGGCCGGGTGGCTCGCGTAGCAGAGCGCCCAGCCGAGCGTGAAGAGCGCCAACCGGGCGACCTCGTCGTCCCCGAGCTCGGCGGCGAAGGAGTTGGCGCGGCGCGCCGTGTCGAGCAGGCGGGCCGCGTCGCCCGCAATCTGCAGCGTCGTGCAGGCCTCCGCAGCGAGCTCGATCGCGAGCTTGCCGTCGATCTCCGCGAGGAGCTCCGAGGCTTCCAGGAGGAGCGCGCCCGTCCGTTCCGGCCTCGCGGCCAGGTACTCGATCCGCGCCTGCAGCCGCAGCGCATCGGCCCGTGAGCACGCGTCGTCCGGTGGCGGCGAGCGGTGCGGCGAGGTACGCGGTCGCGTCGTCGGCGCGTCCGGCGCGGAACGCGGCGTCGGCGGCGGCGTAGAGCCGGCGCAGGCGAGCATTCTCGTCGCTCGTCAAGTCCGCGGCCCGTGCCAGCGCGGCCGCCGCGGCTCCGTACCCCGATCGCTCGCCCGCCTGCCGTGCGGCGAGCTCGAGCGCGGCTGCGGCCTCCTCGTCGTGGCCGAGTGCGGCTCCGGCGAGGTGCCAGGCGCGCCGCTCGGGGCTCGTGCCGGCCGGAAGTGCGTCCGCCAGCGCCCGGTGTGCGGCGCGGCGCTCGGACGGAGGCGCGCCGTGGAAGACGGCTGAGCGCACGAGTGGGTGCCGGAAGGCGACGCGGTGGTCCGAGATCACGAGCAGGCCGGCGTCCTCGGCGGCCTCGAGCGCCGAGGGATCGACTCCCATGGCGTCCAGTGCGGCTGCGACTGTCTCGACCTCCGTCTCGTGCGTGAGCGAGGCGGCGACGACCAGGAGCGCGCGCTGCGAGTCGGGCGGCAGCGACGCGGCGCGGCCGGCGAACGCACGCTCGAGCGCGGCCCCCGCGGGGACCGGCTCCGGCAGCGGCTCACGGCCCGCCAGCTGATCGGCGCTGAGCAGGCGGCGGACCTCGAGGAGCGCGAGCGGGTTCCCGTGCGCCGCTTCGCACAGGTGCTGCGCCACGTCCGGGTCGGGCGCTTCGCCGTCACCGGTGAGCAGTACGACCGCGTCCTCGTGTGTCAGCGGGCCGAGCTCGAGGCGCTCGACGCCCGGCAGCTCGGCGTCGCCGGCGCCGCCGTCCGTCCGGGCCGCGAAGAGGAGCACGACGGCGTCCGCGACGAGCCGCTTGGCGGCGAACAGGAGCGCGTCGGCAGTCGCGCCGTCGAGCCACTGGGCGTCGTCGACGATGACGAGCAGGGGCCGCGACTCGGCCGCCGTGGCGAGCAGGTTCAGCGTTGCCGCGCCGGTCGTGAAGCGGTCGAGCGACGTCGGCTCCCCCAGTCCGAGCGCGCCTCGGAGCACGTCCGCCTGCGCGGGCGGCAGCTCGGACAGGTGCCCGAGCAACGGCCGCAGCAGCTCGAGCAGGCCGGAGAACTGGAGCTCGGCCTCGGACTCGACGCCGAGTGCCCGGACGATCGTCATCCCCTCGGCGCGCCGGACGGCATAGTCGAGCAGCGCTGTCTTGCCGATCCCGGCTTCGCCGCGCACGAGAAGCGCACCGCTGCGCCCACCCCGACCCTGCAGCAGCAGCTCGTCGATGCGGGCAGTGGCGGCTTCCCGACCGATGAGCACTACTTCCACGGTAGTCGCATTGACTTCCGTGGACAAGGCGGGGTGGCTCGGAGCCGACTGACTTCTCGTGCGGTAGCGTGGCGGCCTGATGACGAGATTCGTCGTCGACTGCGGCGTCGTCCTCCACCTGGCGAGTGAGGAGATCGAGGTTCCGGCCGAGCACGAGCTTCTTGCGCCGACGCTCTTGCGTTCCCAGACGCTGTCGGCCCTGCACGAGGCCGTGCACGGAGGCGAGATCCCGTCGGATGTCGCTCTCGACCGGCTCACCCGCATCTGGGCCATGCCGATCCGCCTCCTCGGCGACGCCGTTCTGCGGCGTCGGGCCTGGCAGCTGGCAGAGCAGCTCGGGTGGGCCGAGACCTACGACGCCGAGTACGTTGCACTCACTCAGCTGCAGGCGGACGCGTTCGTCACCCTGGACGCGGAGCTGGCACGCCGGGTGGAAGGGATCGTCCCCACGGCGACGATCGAAGCGCTGCGAACGGCCTGACGAGGACGGCCGGACCGGGCTATGGCCCGCTGGGGCCCTCGGCGGCCGGCGGCAGCTCCATCGAACCGCGGAGGTTGACGAGCGGTGTGTCCGGGACACGCACGAGCCCGCGGACGGGACGGTCGAGGTCGAACGTGATGAGGAGGAGCACCGAAATGAACGCCGCCGCGAGGACGACCGGCAGGACACCTCGGGAGAGGATCGCAAGGTAGAACGCGAGCAGGCCAAGGCCGATCGCGGAACCGACGATCGTGATCAGGAGCACGGCTGACGGGACGCGATTCGAGAGGGCCGAGATCCGGACGGTCTGCATGTCGATCATCTCGTTGAGCGTCTCGACGTAGAGGCGCGGGGCGCTGTCGGTCGGGGAGCCCGCGATGGCCTCGCCGGCCAGGCGCCAGAGCGTGCGTTGGTGGCGCTCCGCTTCGGCGATCGGCTCGAGCTGCGCGTCGGTTCCAGGGACCGCGTTCGAGTATGCGATCACCTCGTCCGTGTAGCGCCGCAGCGCGTCCAGCGAGCGTGTGCGGATCGGCTCGCGCAGCATCTGGGCGCGCAGATACGTGGTGCCGATCGCGTTCGCGTCGGCCACGACCGCCGCCCGTCGCGCGTCGTAGCGGCCCACCGCCATGGTGAGGCCGAACGCAAGAATGAGCGCGACGAGGCCGAGCAACGCAGCCTGGAGGACGCCGAACGGCTCGCGGAGCGTGTCCGCATGGGCACGGAGCCTGCTGCCGAGAAACGATCCGAGCAGCGTCGTCCCCAGCACGACTCCGAAGAGGAGCAGGCCGAGCTCGAGGCTGCTCAGCCGGAAGAACACCGACGCCTCGCTCGCGATCCGGCGGGCTCCATCGACAAGAGCATGCGGAAGCGATCAGATGGAGGACGCGGCGTAACCGTGCAGCTCGGCCCGGAGGCCGTTCGTCATTCGTACTGCAGCGCCCGCAGCGGATCGAGCTTCGCCGCCCGGCGGGCGGGCGTGATCGCGGCCAGGAGCCCTGCGATGACGGCCACGATCGTGAGCACGAGCAGCTGGCCGAGCGGCAGCTCGAAGCGGAGGTCGTACTGTCCGAGGGCCCGCGTCACGAGCGCAGCCAGGAAGATTCCGAGCGGGAGCCCGAGCGCCGCGCCGATCAGCGCCGTGATCACGCTTTCGTGGCGGATCATCCGCCGCGTCTGCCGCCTCGTCATCCCCACCGCGCGCAGCATGCCCAGCTCGCGCGTGCGCTCGAAGACGGACAGGGCGAGGGTGTTCACCATGCCGAAGAGGCTGATGATCACGGAGAGCGCGAGCAGGACGTAGAGCAGCAGCAGGAACTGCTGAATCTCCTGGTCCTCCTTGTCGATCCACTCCGGGCGCGTGAACACCCGAGTGTCGGGAAAGTCCGCGAGCGCCGCCTCGACGCTTGGCTTCGCGGCCGCTCCGTCGCCTGCGACATTGAGCAAAGTGAAGCGGTTGCGCGGACGGTCGTAGAGCTCGTCGAACGCCGCCTGGGAGATGCTCGCCGTGCCGAGGAGCGGATAGAACGGGCTCCCCTCGTAGATCCCTCGGACGACGAAGTCCTTCGTCACGTTGCCGGTAGAGCGCACCGTCAAAGAGTCGCCGACGGCAAGGTCCCGGTCCTCCGCGACATTGTTCGGCACGATCGCGCCGTCGGCACCGAGCTGCGCTAGTGCCTCGTCGGAGCCCTCCTCCCAGCGAAAGGCGTACACCTCGGTGACGCGGTCGTCGAGGCCCGTCAGGTTCGCGCCGTCGCCGTCGATCTGGGCGATGTCCTGTCGGACGTTGCTGGCCGCCTCGACGCCCTGAGCGTCGGCTACGGCGTCGCCGGCCGCGGCCGGGAACTCCGAGTAGCCGTCCTGCGACGTCACGATCAGGTCGGATTGGATCTGGCGTTCGATGGCGTCGCTGTTCGAGACACGCAGACCGTTGGCGAGGACGGAGATGAACGTCACGAGCGCGATCCCGATCATCAGCGCGGCCGCGGTCGCGGCCGTGCGGCCGGGGTTGCGCTGCGCGTTCCGCTCGGCGAGCTTGCCGGCGGCGCCGCCCACCCGGCGCGCCGGGATGCCCACGACCCGGGCGAGCGGACGCACGAGCCGCGACGAGAGCATCGCGACCCCGACGAAGAGCGCGAGGACGCCGACCCCGAGCAGGGCGAAACGGTCGCCGATCGCGAGGTTGTCCGCGAGCGTCCCGTAGCCAAGCGCGAGGACGGCGAGCGCCACGATCACGGCTGCGATGTACGGCGTATAGCGAGCGAAGCGGCCGCGCGGCATCGTCGCGCCCTCCCGGACGGCGGCAATCGGAGGCACCCGGGTGGCGCGGATCGCCGGGAACAGGCCTGCGACGAGCGTCACGAGCGTCCCCACGAGCAGCGAGACGACCACCGTGCGGGTCGCGAAGACCGTGTCGGTCTGAGGCAGCTCGAGGTTCAGCGCCTTGAAGAGCTCGTTCAGCCCGACGGCGAGTCCGAGCCCTGCGAAGAGACCGACGAGCGAGGCGCCGAGCCCGATCACCAGCGCCTCGAGGATGACCGACCTCAGCACCTGTCGCCGCGACGCGCCCAGCGTGCGTAGCGTGGCGAACTCCCGCGTCCGCTGTGCGACCGTGATGGAGAGCGTGTTGAAGATGACGAACGCCCCGACGAAGAGCGCGATACCGGCGAACGAGAGCAGGAAGTAGCGGATGATCGTCGTGAAGGTGGCGATCTCGCTCGACTGCTCGTCCGCTTCCTCGACGCCTGTCCGGACAGTGACGTCGCTGCCCAGCTCCGAACGGATTCGCTCCGTGAGCTGCTCCGGCGTCGTGCCATCCGCCGCCGCGGCCTGGACGGCGTCGAGCTTGCCTTCCCTATCGAGCAGCTTCTGCGCGGTCGGCAAGTCGAAGATCGCAAACGTGGCGCTGCCGATCGAGCTCAGATCACCGTATCTCGCGATCCCGACGATCCGGAACTCCTGTGCCGGTCCGAGTGCGGCGACACCGATCCGGTCTCCGAGCTTCAGGTCCTCGTCGTCTGCGACGCCTTTGTCGACGGCGACCTCCTCCCCACCCCGAGGCCACCGGCCCTCGACGAGGTTGAGCGGGTTGAAACGGTCGTACTCCGGTTCGGTCTCGACGCCGAACGCGAACGACGGCGAGCCACCGCGTGTCGATCTCGGTCCCGTCCGGCCGGAGCAGCTTCGTCTGGAAGTCCTGCACCGAGCCGGCCGCGACCTCGACCCCTTCGACGCCGCGGACCTGCTCGAGCGTCTGCTCCGGGATCGGCGGTGGCTGAGCCGACTCGCCCTCGAAGCTGAAGCCGGGGTCCTTCCCGGTCACGACGGCATCCGTGCCGGCATACGAGTCGACGAAGATCGAGTCGAACGCCTTGTCGATCGTGTCCGTCAGCACGTAGGCGCCGCTCATCATCGCGACGCCGAGCACGATCGCGAGCGCGGTCAGCGTCGTGCGCAGCTTGCGTCCGGCCAGGCTTTTCAGCGCGAAGCGAATCATGGGGTGGCCGCCCTTGCACCGTGGGCGTTCGCACCAGCCTGCCAGCCCCGGCTCCGCGCGTGAAGGGGGTTAACCACACTTCTCGGCGGGCCTGTCGATCTCCACCACTCCGTTGTCGGACGTTCACCACCTGGCGACCCCGATCGCGTCGGGTGCGTGTTGTCTATCCCCGGCTGTGCCGGGGCGGGCGGGGGCGCGCGACATGGGGGCTCGCAGCGACCCGTCCACCCGGGCGCAGTCCGGCCAGTCCGCTAGGTCGGCTGCCGAATCCGTGCGAACATCTGTTCGTGACCGCGCAGGGCTCGCCGCTGACCCGCTTTCGGCGTGCGGTCGAGCGGGAGAGCGTCGTGCTCGCCGAGCTCGCCGCGCACGAGCAGGGATGGCTGTCGCTCGAGGACGCGCTCCGTCTGACCGCGCTCTACGGCGCGGCCGGCGACCGGAAGTTCGACAAGGCCGCGGTCCGCTGGCTCGCCCGATTCGCACTCGAGGCCGACCACGTCACGCTCGCGGAGCTGGAGCTCGCAGCCGTATCGCTGGCCGCGTTGCCGGCGCGGGGCGAGCCCGTGTTGCGGGTGCTGCTCGCGATCCTGCGAGATCGCTAGCACGTGCTCCGCGGAAGGCGAGGAATGTCAGCCCGCATACGCGCAGAGAGGGAGGAGCAGCACTCCTCCCTCTCCGTACACGAGCTGACTAGCGCCGCGTCGGCGCCGTCGCGAGCCACGTCTCAGGCGAGATCTCGCGCAAGATGAACTCGTCGTAGCCGAAGAGCGTCGCTGTGATCGACGAGATCAGGCGCGCGCCGTCGAGCGGGGTCAAGTACCCCTTCTCGACCGATCCCTTGACCTCTTTCACGAGGCGCTCGCCGACCTGCCACTTCGGCTCGATCGTCGGTCCGAACTCGTTCGGCTTCATCGAAGCGAACTGCTGGACCAAGGAGTGTGTGACCGTCGCTGCCATTCAAACCTCCTTTGACTGGAGGACGGTTACCAACCCGGACCCTAACGCCGGAACGAACCCGGATTTCCGCTCTTTGCGGGCTTTTAGGCACTCGCGCAACAAACGCTTAACCGTG
>CAWCDT010000012.1:0-21772 GCA_963794385.1 uncultured Gaiellaceae bacterium
CCGTCCGCGCGACGAACACGGCGGCGCGTCCGGTCGTCACTCCCGGCCCGACAGGTCCGCCGAGCATCCCGAAGAAGGAGAGCTCGAGCGGCCGGCGCGGTCGGCATCGAGCCCGCCGATCACCTGGCCGCGGCCCGGACAGGCGAGCTGGTAGTAGGTCGGAGTGCCGCCGCCGTTCACCTGCACCCACGGTCCGGCGACGGGGATGCAGACGATGAGGCCGTCACATTCGCGGCCGGCGCTCGCGTTCGAGGGCCCGATGCCGGCTACAACGGCGAGGATCGTGAGAACGAGGGCGAGTCGGATCACGGCAACCTCCCGAAGAGCAGAGCGGACAGGGCACCCGCTGCGAGGAGCAGGACGGCGCCTCCGGCCGCGAACGCGGCCGTGATCTCGCGGTCCTCCTTGACGTGGCCAACGCGCGAGCCGAGCTCCTCGTAGACCGCGTTCAGGCTCGCGGCGTCGGGCGCCGCGTAGAAGCGGCCGCCGGTCAGCTGCGACACCTGCCGCAGCGTCGGCGGGTCGGGTGGCACGGTCACGCGCTGCGTGAAGCCGTTGTCGTCGACCACCTCGACGACGCCGTTCGGAGTGCCGAACGCGACGGTGTGGACGGGGATCTTGAGCCTCCGCGCGCGCTGCGCCGCCTGCTGCGGCTCGAGCACGCCCTGGGTCTGGGCGCCGTCGGAGAGGATGAGGATCGCAGCCGGCGGCTTCTTGTTGCGTTCCGCAGGGACGCGCTGGGCGACCTGGACGGCGCGTGCGATCCCCTCGCCGAGCGCGGTGCCGTCGCCGGTGCGGAGGTTGCGGAGGGCACGCAGCGCCGCATCGCGGTTCGCCGTCGCGGGCAAGACGGTGTGCGCCGCCTGCGAGAACGAGACCATGCCCACTCGGTAGTCTTCCGGCAACTTTTGGAGGAAGCGACGGACCGCCTCCTGTGCCACCGCGAGCCGAGTCGGCGGGACGTCGGTCGCGACCATCGAGCGAGACGTATCCATCGCGAGCACGACCGTCGCCTGCTCCTGCTCGACCGAGAGGGTCGCGTGTGGCCGGGCGAGACCGGTCGCGAGCGCGGCGAGCGCAAGCAGGCCGAGCACCGGCGGCAGGTGGCGCAGCTTGCCGGGGCGCCGGCCGATCAGGTTCGGCGTCAGCGCCGGGTTCGCGAACGCCGCCGCCTGGCGCTCGCGCCGCCGCTCGAGCGCGACGTAGCCCGCGATCGCCAGTGGCACCGCCAGGAGCGTCAGGAGCCCGAGCGGCCAGTCGAAGCTCACCGGCGGCCACCCCTGCGGCGCAGGTACTGAGCGACCGGTCGCAGCCAGTCGCCCTCGGTCGAGACGACGACGTGGCCCACGCCGAGCGACGTGAGCTCGGCGGCGACTTCGGCGCGCTCGGCCGCGGCCGCGGCCTCGAAGCGCTGACGAAGCCGAGAGCTCGCAGTGTCGACCCGCAGCTGGCGGCCGGTCTCGGGGTCGACGAGCCGCAGCTCACCCACGTTCGGCAGCGTTTCCTCGCGCGGGTCGCGGATCTCGACCGCGAGCACGTCGTGGCCGCCCGCGAGCTGCAGGAGCGGCAGGCGCCAGTCGCGCGGCCCGCGGAAGTCGGAGACGATCGCGACGAGCGAGCGCTGCCGCGCCATCCGCGCGACGAGGTGGAGCGCCTCGCCGAGGGAGGTGGCGCCGCCTCCCTCGAGCACGGGCTCACGCCGCAGCGAGAGGAGGAGGCCGAGCATCCCGGCTCGGCCCGCACGCGGCGGGATCACCTGCGAGGAGCCGGAGCCGCTGCCGAATCCGACGAGACCGAGCCGGTTGCCACGGCGACTGGCGAGGTGGCCGAGCGCGAGCGCGACGCCCTCGGCGACGTCCGCCTTCCGACGCTCGGCGGTCCCGAACGACATCGACGCCGAGATGTCGAGGGCAAGCCATGTGACGAGGACGCGCTCGGCCAGGTCGATGCGCACGTGCGTCTCACCCGTGCGTGCGGTGACGTTCCACTCGATCCGGCGCACGTCGTCGCCGGGCACGTATGGCCGCACCTGAGCGAGCTCGCTGCCCGCCCCGAGGAGCGCCGAGCGATGGTCGCCCGCCAGCATTCCCTCGATCCGGCGACCGATCGTGAGGTCGAGCGCCCGGAGGAGCGTCTCGGGCAGCGGGCCTGGGCCCGGGCGGTCGGGCGTGCGCTCGAACGCGTGCGCTTCCGGCGCGACTGTCAAGCGGCGGCCGTCTCCCTTCTGCTCAGGTCGAGCTCGGGCGCCTGCACCTTGGCGAGCACGGCGTCGAGGATCTGATCGGAGTCGACCTGTTCTGCGAGTGCCTGGTAGCTGAGCACGAGCCGGTGCCGGAGCGCGTCCTTTGCGAGCGACTCGACGTCGGCGACGACCACGTAGTCGCGGCCGCGGAGGTACGCGAGCGCCCGGGCCGACTGGACGAGGCTGATGGGGCCGCGGGGGCTCGCGCCGTAGGAGACGAACGGCGCCAGCTCGGCGAGCCCGTAGCGCGCCGGCTCGCGGGTCGCGGTCGCGAGCTGGACTGTGTAGCTGACGATGCCGGGATCGACGTACACGGCGCCCGCAGCCGCCTGCAGGTCCTGCAGCCGCTCGAGCTCGAGCACGCGCCGCAGCACGGGAGGCGCGACGAGCGAGCGCTGCACGACAGTCAGCTCCTCGTCGTGCTCGGGGTAGCCGACGAGGATCTTCAGCA
This sequence comes from uncultured Gaiellaceae bacterium, assembly GCA_963794385.1. GTDB lineage: Bacteria > Actinomycetota > Thermoleophilia > Gaiellales > Gaiellaceae > Gaiellasilicea. The sequence goes on from CAWCDT010000012.1 coordinate 2,694, forward strand.
TGAAGCGGTCGACCTGCGCCTCGGGGAGCGGGTAGGTGCCCTCCGACTCGATCGGGTTCTGGGTCGCCATGACGAGGAAGGGCTCCGGGACGGGGTAGGTCTCGTGCCCGATTGTGACCTGGCGCTCCTGCATCACCTCGAGCAGCGCCGACTGCACCTTGGCCGGGGCGCGGTTGATCTCGTCCGCAAGCAGGAAGTTGCAGAAGACGGGCCCGAGCTCGGTGTCGAAATCGCTCGAGCTCGGCCGGTAGACACGCGTGCCGACGAGGTCGGAGGGGACGAGGTCGGGCGTGAACTGGATTCGCTGGAAAGTGCCGCCGAGCACCTGCGCGGTCGTCTTGATCGTCAGAGTCTTCGCGAGGCCGGGCACGCCCTCGATCAGGAGATGCCCGCTCGAGAGCAGGCACACGAGCACGCGCTCGAGCATCGCGTCCTGCCCTGCGATCACCCGCTTGATCTCGAAAAGGGCCTGCTCGAGCAGCTCGCGCTGCTCCTCGACGGTGGTCTCGCTCACGGCGCGCTCTCCTTGCTCGAGGGGTTGGCGCCAGTCAACCAATCCGGCGGTAAAGCCCGGATAAAGGCGGCGAGTACGATGGGTGAACCTATGCGCGTGCTTGTCGTCGAGGACGAGCGGGACCTGGCCGACGCGATCGCGGGCGGCCTGCGCAGGGAGGGGTACGCCGTCGATCTCGCGCACGCGGGCGACGAGGCGCTCGTCAAGGCGCGCGTCTACCCCTACGACCTGATCTGCCTCGACCTCAGCCTTCCCGGTACCGGCGGCCGCGAGGTCTGCCGGACGATCCGCGCCGAGGAGCGCGCGGACGGCGCGCCGCAGCCGCGGATTCTGATGCTGACGGCGCACGGCACGGTCGACGATCGGATCTCGGGTCTCGACGACGGAGCCGACGACTATCTGGTCAAGCCGTTCGAGCTCGGGGAGCTCGCCGCCCGCGCGCGGGCGCTCCTGCGCCGGCCCGGTGACGCCGGCCCGCCGCCGCTGCGCGTCGGCTCGCTCGAGCTCGACCCCGCACGCCACGAAGCGTCCCAGGACGGCAAGCCGCTCGCCTTGACCCCGAAGGAGTTCGCGCTCCTCCGCTACTTCATGTCCCGGCCGGGCGAGGCGCTCTCCGAGTTCGAGCTGCTCACGCACGTCTGGGACGAGAACGCGAACCCGCTGACGCGGACGGTGCGCGTGACCGTGATGACGCTGCGCCGCAAGCTCGCCGGGGATCCGATCGAGACGGTGCACGGCGCCGGCTACCGACTCCGGGAGGACGTATGAGGGAGTTCATGCGTTCGATCAGAGTTCGCTTGACGCTGCTCTATTCGGGCGTGCTCTTCCTGGTCGCGGCGCTCCTCGTTGCGGGGCTGTATTTCGGCCTCTCGCTCAGCCTCCGCGACGAGCCGGTGTCGCAGACGGTCGTCGTCGAGCGCGTGCCCGTGAACGACGGCAGCCAGCTCGAGGAACGGACGCTCGTCGACGCACGGGCCTTCGAGCAGCAGGTCAACGAGCGCACGCTGCGCAACCTGCGCAACTTCTCGCTCGGCGCGCTCGGCGCGCTCTTCGTCGCGAGTCTTGCGGTGGGGTGGGTGATCGCGGGCAGGGTGCTCGCGCCGATCGCCCACATCACGGAGGTCGCGCGCGAGATCCAGGCGCGCGAGCTCTCGCGGCGGATCGAGCTCGGCGGGCCGGACGACGAGCTGAAGCGGCTGGCCGACACCTTCGACGCCATGCTCGCCCGCCTCGACGTCGCCTTCGCCTCCCAGCGCCGCTTCGTCGCCGACGCCTCACACGAGCTCCGTACGCCGCTCGCGACGATCAAGGCCAACCTCGAGCTCGCGCTCACCGACGCCGAAGGCGACGCCGAGAGCCGGGCTCGGGCGGCCGCGGTGATCAAGCGCGCGATCGACCGGATGGCACGCCTCACCGACGACCTGCTCGCCCTCGCTCGCCTCGACGCGCCGGCGAACGGCCGCGAGCCGGTTCCGCTCGCCGTTCTGCTCGAGGACGCACGCGAGGAGTTCGCCGCCGCCGCTGCGGTGCGCGGCGTCGAGCTGGAGACGGCGGTCGAGCCGGACGTCACGGTGTCGGGTGACCGCGACGTGCTCAAGCGGGCGCTCGCGAACCTTCTCGACAACGCCGTCCGGGTCGCACCACGGGGGTCGTCGGTCCGCCTCGCGCACGGCCGGCAGGACGCGTGGACGTGGCTGGCCGTCGCCGACGAGGGACCCGGGATCGCGGTCGAGCATCAACAGTCGATCTTCGACCGCTTCTGGCGGACCGACGACGGGCGCACGCGGCCCGGCGGCGGCAGCGGGCTCGGCCTCGCGATCGTGCGCCAAATCGCCGAAGCTCATCGCGGCTCGGTCGAGGTCTTCTCCGAGCCTGGCGCAGGCGCGACCTTCGTCCTCTGGCTCCCCAGGGACGCCGACTGCGGCGATCCTCCGCAGGGCGATCCGACCCGCGCCCCGGCGCTGACCTGAGACCCGCGTCGACCTAGGACGACGGCCGTGAGGCCGGCAGCGGAACGTCGCCGCGGCGCGTGCCGATCGGCGTTTGCGTGCTTGGTACAGAGTCTGTATAGTGTTCGTACATTCTCTGTCAAACAAGCATAGGAGGTAGTCATGCAGCACCGAATCGCCCCGTTTCTCGCAGCGCTCCTCGCCGCAGGCCTGCTCACCGGGACGGCCACGGCGGCACCGGCCGAGCAGACGGCCGCCCAGAAGACGGTCGTCGGCGTCGCAACAGGGGACAAGCGGTTTTCGACGCTCGTCACGCTCGTCAAGCAGGCCGGCCTCGCGCAGACGCTGTCCGCGAAGGGCCCGTACACCGTGTTCGCGCCGACGAACGCCGCGTTCGCGAAGCTGAAGCAGAACGCGCCGGCGACATACGAGGCGGTCGCCACGACTCCGGCGCTCCTGAAGCAGGTGCTCACCTACCACGTGCTCGCGAAGCGCGTGCCGAGCACGGCCGCCGTCGCCGCGGCCCGGCAGGGAGCGTCCGTCAAGACCGTCCAGGGCGAGCGGATCAAGCTCTCGCTCAAGGCGGGCAAGCTCGTGCTCAACCGCACCTCACGCGTGATCGTCGCCGACGTCAAGGCGTCGAACGGCGTCATTCACGCGATCGACACCGTCCTCGTCCCGCCCAGCGCCGCCTAGGAGAGGAGACACGATGCGCAAGCTCGCCCTGACACTCGCGACGGCCGCCGCCACGGCGGTCGCCCTCGTCCCGGCCGCAACGGCCGCTCCGTCGGCACGGGGTGCTGACGCCGTTCGCGGCGCCCGCTGCATCGCGGCCGGGGTCGGCTTCCTGGCCGAGAACGGCCTGCTCGCCGCCGCTGCGCGGCAGCAGATCGACTACGACACCGTCGACTCCGACTCCGGCGGAAGCGAAGGCCCGATCAACACCGACCTGCCGGCAGGGTCGTACCTGCCGCTCGGCGCCGTGATCCGGCTTCACTTCACGAACCCGGAGCTCTTCGACTGGTGCAGCTAGGGGGAGAGCCGTCCGCGACCGAGGGTCGCGGACGGCTCACCGCTTCTCCGTGACGAGCAACCCGAGAACGGCGCCGAAGACGGCGTGCGCCGCGACCTCCTGGCCGAAGACGCGCGCGTTCCCGAGGAGCGGCGGCCAGGCCCCGCTCCTGCGGTCCGGATGGAAGCGGTCGACGAGCGCCATCCCGGGCCAAAGGGCAGCACCCTCGAGCTGGGCCGCCGCGATCCCGGCCGCCGGACCGCGCAGTCCGAGCCGCGCAAACGCAACGCCGGCGGCCGCCCCGTTCGCGAGGTGCATAGCCATTCCCGCGAGGCGCCAGCGCCGCCGCGAGAGCGGGGCGCCAAGCAGGCGGACATCGCTGTACGGCGTGCCGAAGAGACGCTGCAGCACGGGCTCGGCGGCGGCCCACGCGGCCGCCGCCGTCATCCCCGCGAGCGCAGCCCGGAGGTCGAGCTCAGTCGCTCTGATTCTCGCCCTCGCCGCGCCAGGCGCCCGACTCGGAGCCGCGCCGCTCGATCAGTTCCTTGAAGCGCTGGAGATCGCCCTGCACGCGCCGGCTGTCCATGCCCAGCGCGGCGCCGACCTGCTCGGTGAGAGCCATGTGGTTCCTCCTCGGAGTGGTCGAAGATGCTGCCTACCCTTTGTCCAAAGATGCCGAAACATCTGAGCACCGCAATCGTCCTCTTCACCCGCGACCTGCGCGTGCACGACCAGCCCGCCCTGGCAGCGGCGGCCGCGCGGGTGGAGCGCGTCGTCCCGCTCTTCGTCCTCGACGACGCCGTCCTCGCGGCGTTCGGCGCGCCGAACCGCGACGCCTTTCTGATCGAGTCGCTGCGAGACCTGGACCGCTCCTTGCGGGCCCGCGGTGCGGCACTCGTCGTCCGACGCGGCGACGTCGTCGCGGAGACGGCGAAGGTCGCAGCAGAGTCCACTGCGGACGCCGTCTTCCTGGGCGAGGACGTGAGCGGCTATGCCCAGCGGCGTGAGCGACGCTTGCGCGACACGCTCGCCCGCGACCGGATCGGCCTCGAGGTCTTCCCGGGCGTGACCGTCGTTCCCCCCGGCGACCTCGCGCCCGCCGAGGGCGACCACTATCGCGTCTTCACGCCCTACTGGCGCCGCTGGCGGCACGAGCCGCGCCGCGATCTGCTGCCGGCCCCCGAGCGGCTCTCCCTGCCCGACGGCCTCGCGGTTGGAGGGCTGCCGCGGCCCGGCGACCTCGTGAGGGGCGCGCCTGCGCCCGAGTTGCCGCCGGGCGGCGAGACCGCCGGTCGCAGGCGGCTGGAGGCATGGCTCGACGACGGCCTCCGGGGCTACGCCGAGCTCGCGGACGACCTCGCCGCCGACGCGACCTCCCGGCTCTCGCCTTACCTCCACTTCGGCTGTGTCTCGCCCGGCGAGGTGGTCGCGCGCGCACTCGAGCGCGAGGGCGCCGAGCCGTTCGTTCGCCAGCTTTGCTGGCGCGACTTCAACCACCAGCTGCTCGCGGCGCGGCCCGAGACCGCGCGCGAGGACATGCGGCCGCGGGCCGTGGGCTGGCGCGACGACGAGGAGTGCCTGGAGGCGTGGCGCGCAGGCCGCACGGGGTATCCCCTCGTCGACGCCGGTATGCGTCAGCTGCTCCGGGAGGGGTTCATGCACAACCGCGCGCGGCTCGTCACGGGTTCGTTCCTGACCAAGCATCTCGGGATCGACTGGCGCAGGGGCGCCGAGCACTTCTTCGCGCATCTCGTCGACGGCGACGTCGCGAACAACACGGGCAACTGGCAATGGGTCGCCGGCACGGGGACGGACTCCCGTCCCAATCGGATGCTGAGCCCGGTCCGGCAGGCGCAGCGCTTCGACCCGGACGGCGCCTACGCCCGGCGCTACGTGCCGGAGCTCGGCACGCCCGACTATCCGGAGCCGGTCGTCGCGCACGAGGATGCGGTCGCCCGCTTCCGGCAGGCGGCCGCGTGAGCGGTTGGGAGACGACCGAGCGCGTGCTCGAGTCGGGCGGCTTCGAGTCGCGGCAGCGCGTGCTGGTGCCGGAGCCGGTGGTCGAGGCATCCGAGGCCGGCGCTCGGACGCTCGGCGTCACGTACTGGGTCGCCGTCGATCGCTTCACCCGCGGCGGCGTGCGCGCAAGCTGGAGCGGCGGCGGCGGCAAGCTGAAGCTGCTCGGGGGAGCGACGCTCCTCACGTTCGGGCCGCCGCAGCTCTCGGCCGGGGCCGGTCTCATCTCGTGCCGGCACGAGATCTTCGGCGGCCTGCTGGCGCTGCGCGCCGGCGGGTCGGTCACGCTCGCCCAGCGCGCGGAGGGAGAGCAGCACGAGCTGAGCGTCACCGTCGAGGAGTACGTGCCGCGGCTCGCGGCGCGGCGGGGCGCACCGTGGTGGACCGGCGTGCTCTATGCGAAGGGTCAGAGCCCGTTCCACGCCGCGGTGAGCCGCCGCTACTTCGAGCTGCTCCTACGGAGCCGCGCGGCGTGAAGGTGACCGTTTTCGGCGCGACCGGCGTCGTAGGCCGGGCACTCCTGCCGCTGCTCGCCGGGCACGAGGTGACTGCCGTCTCGCGCTCGCCGCGAGACGAGGCCGGCGCCCGCTGGGTCCTCGCGGATGCGGCGTCCGGCGAGGGCGTTGCCGAGGCGCTCGAGGGCGCGAACGTCGCCTACTACCTCGTCCACTCGCTCGGCTCGCGAGACTTCGAGCGGCAGGACCGCGTCGCGGCCGAGACGGTCGCACAGGCCGCGGCGGCCGCCGGCGTCGAGCAGATCGTCTACCTCGGCGGCCTCGGAGCGGACGACCCCGACGCGTCGCCACACCTGCGCAGCCGCCGCGTGACCGGCGAGCGGCTCGCGTCGGGAGGCGTGCCGGTGACCACGCTGCGGGCGGCGATGATCGTCGGCAAGGGGAGCGCGGCCTTCGAGACGATCCTCGGCCTGGTCGAGCGGCTGCCTGTGATGCTGACGCCGAGCTGGGTCTCGACGCCCACGCAGCCGATCGCACTCGACGACGTGACCCGCTATCTGGCGGGTGTCTGCGGCGACGAGCGAGCCTACGGTGAGGCGTACGACACGGGCGGGCCCGAGGTGATGACCTACCGAGAGATGATCGAGCGGATTGCCCGCCTGCTCGGCCGCAGGCCGAGGATCGTCGAGGTGCCGGTGCTGACGCCATACCTCTCCTCCCTCTGGCTCGACCTCGTCACGCCGGTCAACGCCTCAGTCGCGCGCCCGCTCGTCGAGGGCCTGCGTAACCCGACGGTCGCGCGGGAGGAGCGCATCCGCCGGCTCGTCCCGCTGGAGCTCACGCCGTTTGACGAGGCTGCGCGGCGGGCGGTCGGCTGAGTAGTCCCGGCACCTGGGCCGCGCGGTAGTCGAAGATCCGCTCGAGCCAGCCGCGGACGAGCAGCCGGCGGACGAGTCCGCCGAGGGGACCGAGGAAGAGGCGATAGCGCACGTGGTCGTAGATCTCCGTCCCGCCGGCGACCGGCGTCAGCCGGTGCGCGTGCTCCCAGACCAGGAAGGGCCCGCGGCGCTGCACATCGACGAAGCCGCGCGGCGGCGCCCAGGCGACGATCTCGGTGCGCCAGCGGATCGGGATCCCGAAGAGCCTGAGGCGGTAGCGCAGCCGCGCGCCGGCGGAGAGAGTGGCCGGCGCCTCGACGATCCGGAAGCGAAGCCACGCCGGCGTGATCCGTTCGAGATTGCGCGCGTCGGCGAAGAACGCGAACGCGGCGTCGATCGGCACCGGCACGACCTGGATTCGCTCCAGCACGTACGGGCGGCTCATCCGCCCTCTCTCACCACTTCACCTTCCGCAGCTCGGGGCCGACGATGTGCCCGAAGTGGCCCGGCTCCTCGTGCGCTGCATCGTGGGTCGCGTGACCTGCGTACCAGACGACGACGTCGGTGTCGACGATCGACTCGCCGTTGACGTACGTGCCGATGTTCGCCTCGTAGGGAGGTCCGGTCGCGGTGACGCCGGTGTCGATCTCCGTGCCCCGATAGCGCGTCAGCCAGACGTCGCCCTGCGGGAACGGCCAGTCCGGCGAGGCCGTGGCGACCCCGTCGCCGGCGCCGGGGACGATGTCGTAGGCCTCGCCCGTCGAGGCGTTCTGCACGCGCCAGCGGCGCTTGCGCGACGGGTTGCGGGGTCGTTGCGTCTCGAACTGTTTCGTGTGCCACTTCGAGCCGCCGACGAGCGGCGGGTCGTTGAACTCCCGCACGCGGTTCGGGGCGGGACTGCGGAGATCGAAGTCGAGGCGCCAGTACGCGTGGTGGTAGTGCTTCGTGCACACGCACGAGCTCGACGTCGCCCCGAATCCGAATCGTGGGCGGATCGTGCCATTCGCGTGCAGGCGCCACTCGCTCACGTACCGGTACCAGCCGGCCTGCATCTCGCAGACGAGCACGACCTCCTGCCCCGCGATGTAGATCGCGGTGCCGAGGAAGTTGCCGGTGTCGAGGCCGGTGTCGAGGATCGTCTTGGCGGGTGCCGGGCAGAGCCTGAACCCCGGCCCGACGTCGGCTCCCGGTGCGTCGAGCATTCCTTCCTGCCACTGCCAGTCGAGGTACGGCCCGCAGGCGTTCCCCTGGTAGGTGACGTTGAGGATCGGCACGTGGGCCCGGTAGAGGAGCCGCTTGCCGCGATAGTCGACGTAACGCAGCTCGATTCCGGAGCCATTCGTGCCCGAGGAGGCGGTCGGCCGGACCGCCTGGAAGCGCCACAGCACCGTGCCGCCCTGGCTGACGGTAACGAGGACCGAGCCCGCCGTCCCCTTCGCGGCCGTGCCCTGCCCGGCGTACGGCTGGCCGCAGATCGGGTTGTGCGCTTGCGCCGTCTCCGGCGCGCCGCCGTCGAAGCGAAGCACCGTCCGTCGGCTCATGTTGACGCCCGCGATCTCGTGGCCCTTCAGTCCGCGCCGGGGCAGCAGCCCGACCGCGAGCACGCGCTCGAGCCCGCCGCCCGCATCGTCGTCGACGACGAGCGGCGGCATCGGCTCGTACGGCGTGAGCCGGCCGCTGCGGAGCGACGGGCCGAGCCTCGCGTCGCGCTCGAGCACGGCGACGGCTGCCGCGAACTCCTCCGGGCTCGGCACCGGCTGCTGCCCGGACTCGGTGACTTCGAGCGCCTTCGGGTCGCGCAGCGTGCCGTCGGCCAGCAGCGTGCGGCTATTCGTGTAGTCGTAGATGGTGGCCCGGAAGCGATCCGACGCACGCGGCTGGGCGGTCTTGCGGTCGGACTCGAGCGGCTCGACCGACAGCAGACGATGTCGGGTGCGCTCGAGCGCGCTCCGGAGGCTTCTGTGCGCGAGCAGGCCGGGGCCGAGCTGCTGCAGCGCGGCCGGGTCGGGTCCAAACGGGCGGATGTCGAGGGTCAGCTCCGACGGCACGGGCGCTCCTCTCGTCGAGGCCGCCGAGGCACGGAAGGCGCCGGGTCTCGAGACGGCCGCTGTTCGCGCGAGCTTAGACCACCTTCGCCCCGCGTCGCTGATCGTCGGCCCAGGCCGCGAGCAGGCCGCGGTAGTGGCCGACGAACTGCTCGTGCTCGTGCGGCGGGAAGGTCGAGGTCACCGTCTCGACGAGCAGGGCGTCGAAGTCCGGGCCGGTGACCCACTCGTGCAGGGCCTCGTCGAGATGCCCGAGCGCGGTCGCGCAGAACTCGTTGTACGCGTCGACCTGGAAGTACGCGTCGGCGAGCTTCCTGTACTCGGCCAGCTTGTCCTCGTACGAGAGGTCGTCGCGGTCGCTGACGGCGAAGTAGTCGCGCGTCGTCTGGTTGATCTGCATCGGCCGCCCGGTGGCGAGGCAGAACGCCGACCAGCGCACGAGTGCCCGGATCGCCCAGGGGAAGTAGTAGTGCAGGCTCGTCAGCGCGACATCCGGCGAGGCGTTCGCGTAGTCGATCGGGGACGCGACGCCGTCCTTCACGATCGTCTCGCAGGAGTTGAACTCCCAGCGGAAGAACGCGTTGACGAGGCGGCTGATCGTGACGACCTCGTCGCCGGTCTCCGGGCTGAGGAAGTCGTGGTCGACCTGGTAGCGGTCGTACATCGGCCGGTCGGGCTCGAAGTGCATCACCATCGTCTCGGCGCCGATCGAGAGGCTGCGGGCGAAGACGTCGAAGTCCTCGACCGCAGCCTGCAGGTGCATCAGCCGCTCGCCGGAGGCGTCGTAGACGGCGTGCAGCTCCTGCGGATCGCGGATGCGTGTCACGCCGACCCACTGACCGCCGTCGAACGGCTTCATGTAGAGGGGGAAGCCAACTCGGCCGGCAATCTCCTCGAGGTCGAACGGAAGGTTGTAGCGCTCGGCCGTCGACTGGAAGCGCTCGTTCGCGGGCGGGCTCTTGTGCGGGATCAGCCAGGTCTCCGGCACCTTCAACCCGAGTCGCATCATCGCGCAGTAGGCCGAGTGCTTCTCCATCGCCTGGAACGTGAACGGGTTGTTGAGCAGGTAGACGTCGTCCATCAACGAGATCTTCTTCAGCCACTCGCGCGGCACCGTGTACCACCACCCGAGCCGGTCGACGACGAGCGCGTAGCGCGGCCGGGAGCGGAGGTCGAACGGCTCGATCGTGATCCGCTCGCAGGTGAGCTCGTGTGTCTCGCCGTCGTGCTCGATCGGCCCGACTCGGGAGAGCAGGTGCTCGAAGGCGCGGGGCCAGTCCTCCTCGGTGCCGAGCAGGAGGCCGATCAGGTGCGTGCGTTTCATACGAACCGGGGCAGATGATGCGCGATCTGCGCGCGCCAGGCGGGCCAGTCGTGCGCAACGTCATGGCCCCAGACGTCGAGCTCGTGCGCGATTCCCTTCGCAGCGAGCTGGCCGGCGAAGCGCCTGGTGCTCTCGAGCGCGCCGGTCGAGTCCTCCCAGTCTCCCTGGCCGACGACGAGGAGGAGGTTGACGCGGCCGCGTAGCCACTCGAGGTGCTCGCCGTGCAGATGCGCGACGTAGTCGGCCGGGTTGTGGAAGTAGACCGCGTCGCCGCGCTCCCCGCCGGCGACGACCGAGACGTCGTAGACGCCGCTCTGGCAGATCGCGAGCGGGAAGAGGTCGGCGCGACGGAGCGCGAAATTGGCTGCGTGGTAGGCGCCGAAGCTGACCCCCGTCAGCGCGATCTCGTGCGTGTTCGCGTCCTCCTGCACGAAGGGCACGACCTGGTTCACGATCCAGTCCTCATAGCGGCCGTGCGCCTGCGCCCGCTGCTCGAGCGACAGGTCGTCGCGGTACCAGCTGCCCGAGTCGAAGCTGTCGACGGCGTACACCTTCACGCGCCCCGCCTCGATCAGGTCGCCGATCGCGTCGATCATCCCGCGCTCTTCGTACTGCCATACCGGGCCTTGTTGCGACGGGAACGCGAGCAGCGGCCGGCCCCAGTGCCCGTAGACGACGACGTTTCCGTTCGCCCCGATCGCGGGCGACCACAGTGACTGCTGGCGGCGGTTCAGGGTCGGATTCTCTCGAACAACCGTTGCAGGTGGGGCTGGAACGAGTCTCGCCACGCGACCCAGTTGTGGCCGTCTCGGAACTCGTGCAGCTCGACGTCGTAGCCGCGGGCGGCGAGCGCGTCGGCGAGGGCGCGGTTCGCTGCCAGGTTCTCCTCGACCGTGCCGCAGGCGAGCACGAGCGGGATCGTGCGCTCCGGCCGGTTGCGGTGGACGCCGCTGACGAAGCGGGCGATCCGCTCGTAGCGGGGGAACCAGCGCTCGTACGACTCCGCGCGGCGGAAGAAGCTCCCCGACTGGAGGAAGAGCGCGTCGAAGCTCTCTGGAAAGCGACGATGTGCATGGAACAGCGCGAGCGCGCCGAGGCTCGCACCGAGCCCGATCCGGACCGGTGCCGGGGGAAGGGAGGGGAGGATCTCCTCGGCGAGCGCGCGCGAGTAGCGCGCCGACGCTGAGTAGATCTCGTTCCGGTCAACTGGTCCGATCAGCGTGGCGCGGAGCGGCGGCAGCTGCGGGAGCAGGCGGAGGAGCGAGGAGTGCTCTGCGTACTCGGGCCCGTCGTGGGCGATCAGCATCGGGCTGTCGCCGTTCGCATCTGGATGGGCCCAGACGAGGGCAGTCAGGTCGCTCCGGAGAATGCGGCTCCGGATCGTCACCTGCTCCGGCTCGGCCGGAGGCGCACCGTCGAGCCAGGCCGGCGGCTCGTAACCGGGCTCCTCCCAGACGGACTTGGCTCCCCAGGGCCCGCTGGCCGTCCTCGGGTTGCCCGGGTCGACCACCCATTCGCTCGCGTCGTCACGGCCGATCAGCTCGAGCTGGTACTCGAAACGCGCGACGTCCGGCGCCGGTGCCGCGAGCTCCCAGGCTCGGCCCTGCCGCCTGAAGGCATGCGGAAGCCGGTCGCCCAGCTGATGGGCGAGTCGAACGCCTGCGAGCCGGCGGCGCGGATCCGGGAGGTGGAAGCGAATTTCGATCACGGGAGTGTGTCGATTGCGTGTCAATTGGCGCGCAGAACCGCCTTTTCGGGGCGAGTCGGGCCGTTTCGGCCACTGGTGGTGACGAGCCCGCGGGGCTAAGCAGGCAGCTCCAGCTTCCCAAGGAGGATCGATGAAGTCATGGTTCAGGAGGCGCCGGGCGCACGCGCTCGTGGTCGGGCTTGCGACCCTCGCCGTCGCGGTCGGCGGTGCCGTCGCGGCGCTCGACGCGGCGATCGCCGAGGACGTGATCACGGCGTGCCGACACAAGTCCGGCTACCTGCTCGTGCCCTCGCAGGGCAAGTCCTGCAAGCGCTCGGAACAGACGATGACGTGGAACGTCAGGGGCCCGGAGGGCCCTGCGGGTCCGGCCGGGCCTGAAGGGCCGGCGGGCCCAGCAGGCCCCGCCGGCGAGCAAGGCCCGCAGGGCGAGCGTGGCCCCGACGGCCCGGCAGGCCCGCCGGGGCCGTCAGGCTCGATCGATGCGATCGAGGAGCTCGCGGGCATCGGCTGCTCGACGTCGGACGGCGGCGCCGGCACGGTCGCCGTCGAGACCGAGATCGACGGCGCGATCGTGCTGAGCTGCGAGGACGGTGGCTCCCCGCCTCCGCCTCCGCCCGCCGGTCGAGCGATCGTCGTGAACGAGATCGACTACGACCAGGTCGGCACAGACGGCGACGGCTTCGTCGAGCTGCGCAACAACGGCGCCGAGGCGGTGGACCTCACCGGCCTCGTGCTCGTGCTCGTCGACGGCTCGGACGGGCTCGAGTACGACCGCGAGCTTCTGACGGGCTCGCTGGCGGCGGGTGCGCACCGCGCGATCCTGATTGAGGCCCAGAACGGGGCGCCGGACGGCGTCGCCCTCGTCGACACGTCGACGGACGCGCTGCTCGACGCGCTCTCGTACGAGGGCGCGATCACGGCGGCCCAGATCGGATCGGCGACGGTGAGCCTGGTCGAGGGAACCGTCCTCCCGGCGTCTGTGGCCGACTCGAACACGGTCGCCGGCTCGCTCAGTCGCATCCCCGACGGCCGCGACACGAACGACGCGGCCTCCGACTGGGTGTTCACGACCACGCCCACGCCCGGTGCGGCGAACCTCGCCACCGGCGGCTGAGCGTAGGGCCGGGCGCCGCGTTCTCCCGCGCGGCGCCCGGAGACCTACCTGCGCCCCTTCGCCCGCATGTTGGCGCGCCCTTCCGCGCCGATCTTGGCCCAGCGCTTCCGCTCCTGCGCTTGGAGCCGTTTGTCGAGCCGTCGCTCAAGATGCGCCAGCTCGCGCTGCAGCTTCTTGTAGCTCGCCCAGCGCTCGAACGGGAGCGTGCCGTCCTCGAGCGCCGCCTGCACGGCGCAGCCGGGCTCGGTGCGGTGCGCGCAGTCGGTGAAGCGGCACTGCGCTGCGAGCTCCTCGACGTCCTCGAACGTCTCGCTCAACCCATCCGACGACTCCCAGAGCTGCAGCTCGCGCAGTCCCGGCGTGTCGAGCACGAGCCCGCCGCCGGGCAGCAGCACGAGCTGTCGGTGCGTCGTCGTGTGCCGGCCTTCGCCGTCGTCCTCGCGGATCTCACGCGTCGCGAGGAGCTCCTCGCCGGCGAGCGTGTTCACCAGCGTCGATTTGCCGACGCCGGATGAGCCGAGCAAGGCGATCGTCCGCCCGTGCCCGAGGTGTGAGCGGACGAGATCGAGGCCGTCGCCGGTCACATTCGAGATCGCGTGCACGGGCACGCCGAACGCGATCGCCTCGACCTCGAGCACCCGCAGCTCGTGCGCCGGATCGAGGTCGGTCTTCGTGAGGACGATCACCGGCGCCGCGCCGCTCTCCCACGCCATCGTGATGTAGCGCTCCAGCCGGCGGAGGTTGAAGTCCTCGTTCAAGGACATGAGCAGGAAAACGGCGTCGACGTTGGCGGCAAGGACCTGTTCCTGGGCGGCCGCGAGCGCGACCTTGCGCGAGAACTTCGTCCTGCGCGGGAGGACGGCGTGGATCGTCGCGGCCCGCTCCTGCGGGCGCGGCGCGGCTACGACCCAGTCACCCACCGCCGGCAGGTCGCCCGTCCCGGCCGCGGCGTGTGCGAGGCGCCCGGAGGTCTCGGCGCGTAGCTCGCCGAGCTCGCTGAAGAGGATGTACGCGCCGCGGTGCTGCGCGGCGACGCGCGCCGGAACGAGGCCGTCGCCGGCGTAAGGCTCGAAGTCGGTTGTGTGGCTGTCAGTCCAGCCGAGGTCCTGCAATGCGTACAAGCGTGGCTCCTTGAGCGAAGGTGGATGGACGGGCGCACGCCGACGAAGCGCGCGCCGCACGGCTCAAGGACCTGCCGGAGGTGTGGCCGACGAGCCTCTAGAGCCGCGGAGCTCTGAAGGCGAAGGGGGCAAGCTCTGACATGTGTTCGCACCTCCTTCGTCGTCGGGACGTCTCCAGTATGCCGACAAGCGGTGACGAAGTCGAATCTCCCTTGGCGCTTTGCCGGAAACGGGCTAGAGTGCCGACCGGCGGTGGCTGAACGAGCCGCGTCCATTTTGGGGGAGCAGGATCACAACAAAGGGGAGGCTTTCGGTGTCGGGTACTCGTTTGCGTCTGGCCGTCTTGGGAGCAGCGCTCGTCGCGCTCGGCGGCGCGGGAGGGGCGAGCGCGGCCCCGACCGAGCTCTTCTTCTCGGAGTACATCGAGGGCTCGAGCAACAACAAGGCGCTCGAGATCTTCAACGGGACGAGCGGCACCGGTGTCGCTCGCGGGCTACGACGTGCAGATGTGCTTCAACGGCAACCTGGCGTGCACGCTGACGATCCCGCTCAACGCCGTCTCGCTCGCGGCCGGCGACGTCTTCGTGCTGGCACAGAGCGACCGCCAGCGCGACGATCCTCGCCGCAGGCCGACCAGACGAACGGCTCGGGCTGGTTCAACGGCGATGACGCCGTTCTCCTCCGCAAGGCGCGGCGTCGTGATCGACTCGATCGGCCAGCGCGGCTTCGATCCTGGCACCGAGTGGGGCACGGGTCTCGATGAGCACCGCCGACAACACACTTCGCCGCAAGCTGTCGATCGAGGCCGGCGACACGAACGATTCGGACGCGTTCGACCCGGCGGTCGAGCTGGGACGGCTTCGCGACCGACACGTTCGACGGGCTCGGCTCACACACGATCGGTGCGGGCCCGGTGAACCAGCCGGTCGTCGCCACCTGCGGCCGGCGCGCTGACGACGCTCGAGGGGAGCTCGGCGACGCACGGACGGTGACCGCGACCGATCCCGACGGCACCGTCACGAACTTCGCCGCCACCGTCACGCCCCCGGCTGCAGGGATCACGGTCTCGGCTCAGACGCCGGCGTCCGGCGCCGGCGGCACCGCGTCGGCCACCGTCTCGGTTGCAAACACCGTCGCGCCCGGCACCTACACGGTGCAGGTGACCGCGTCGAACAACGACGCGACGCCGCAGACAGGCACGTGCTCGTTCGCCGTCACCGTGACGGAGATCATGACGATCGGCGCCGTGCAGGGCTCGGTCACCGGTAACGGGCTCACGCATCGCTCGCCCTTGGCCCCGACAAGCGGGAACGGCGCAGGCGCGACCGTGACGGTCCAGGGCGTCATCTACGAAAAGACTCTGGCCCGGACGTCCGCCGGGGCGGACCAGCACGGCTTCTTCGTCCAGAACACCGCAGCCCAGGCGGACGGCGATCCGACCACGTCGGACGGGATCTGGATCTTCATGGGGCGGCATTCACGTCGCTCATCGGCGGACTACATGCCGCAAGTGGGCGACAACGTCGTCCTCGCGGCGCCGTGTCACGGAGTTCTTCAACTTCACGCAGCTCTCGAGCGCACGGCTGGAGCGGTCGATCGCGACCGCGCTCGACGTCGACGTCGTGCTGCCTGCCGGTCGACGTCGACCCGCCGGCCGTGCTCGACACCGCCAACACCTACTGGGAGCGGGTCGAGAGCATGCGCCTCCGCGTCCCCGCCGGCTCGCTCGTCACCGACGGCCTCGACGTCTTCCCGAGCACGGCGGATGCCGAGATGTGGCTCGTCCGGGGTGACAGCCAGATCGCACAGCGCACGGGTTACGCGCAGCGGGTCTTCCGCGACGCGCACCCGCTCGACGACGTGCCGGGCCTCGTCGACAACGGCAACGGCTTCCGCATCCTCGTCGGCGCGCTGGGGCCTCAAGTCGCTCGCGAGCGACAACACGCTGCTCCTCCCGCCGAGCCGCACGTTCGCGCACGTGACGAACGCGCTCGTCGGCGGGCTCAACTTCACCTTCAACAAGTACCGGCTCGAGACGACGGTGACGCCGTCGCTCGCGAACGGGATCGACCCGTCGCTCAACGCTCCGCCGACGGCCGGGAACCGCCACGTCGAGTACGCGGTCGGCGATTACAACGTCGAGAACCTCTACGACTTCCGCGACGACCCGTTCGACGGTTGCGACTTCGTCGGCAACACGGGCTGCCCGGGCGTCAGTCCGCCCTTCGACTTCGTCCCGGCGAATGACGCCGTCTACCAGGAGCGGCTCGGCCTGATCGCCGAGCAGATCGTCGACGACCTGCACGCGCCGGACGTGATCCTCGTCCAGGAGGCCGAGGACCAGGACATCTGCGCGGTCACGGGCGGCGCGCTCGTCTGCGGGGCGACGAACGACCGGGACGGCAAGCCCGACACGCTGCAGGAACTGGCGCTCCGGATCCAGGCGCAGAGCGGGATCGCCTACGACGCGGCCTACGACCGCGACGGCTCGGACGACCGCGGCATCGTCGCCGCGCTCATGTACCGGACCGACCGCGTGGAGCTGCTGCCGGCGACGGCCGACCACCCGGTGCTCGGCAGCACGCCCGACTTCGCCTATCGCTCGGGCGCGAACGCCTACAACGCGGACGTCCAGAACCCGAAGTCGCTGAACGCGCCGCTGCCGGCCGATGTCACCGGCCCGGTGGACGGGAACGAGGTGTACACGCGCGATCCCCAGGTCGGCTTCTTCCGCATCTGGCGGACCGCGGTCGGCGTCGGCGCGTGGATCGACGTGTACGCGATCTCGAACCACTTCTCGAGCACGCCCGACTCACGCGTGAACCAGCGGCGCGAGCAGGCCGCGTACCTGGCGGCGATCGTCGAGGCGCTCGGCGACGGCGAGCGCGTGGTCGCGGGCGGGGACTTCAACGTCTTCCCGCGGCCCGACGATCCGCTCCAGCCGCCGAGCGACCAGCTCGGGCCGCTCTACGAGCAGGGGCTCGAGAATCTCTGGGACACGCTCGTCGCCGAGGTTCCGGCGGCGGCGTACTCGTACGTGTTCGTCGGCCAGGCCCAGACGCTCGACGGCCAGTTCGTGACCGACAACCTGCTCGCGGAGCTCGAGCAGACGCGCGTCGCGCACGTGAACGCCGACTTCGCGGCGGAGTTCGCGGGCGACGGCGCCCGCGGCCTCTCGGATCATGATCCGATGTCGTCGCGCTTCGCGCTCGAGGCGACGCTGGAACGGCTCGAGGCGCTGCTCGCGCTCTACTGCGGCAGCGGTGCGATCACCGGGAACAACACGTGCACGCAGCTCCAGAACCACCTCGACCGTGTCCCGAAGGTCGGCGACGACCAGCTCCGAGCCTTCATCGGCCAGGTGCGGGACAAGACGCCGAGGTTCATCACACCAACCGCAGCCGGGGCGCTCGTCGCCGAAGCCGAGCTGCTCCTAAACGCGTAACCGAAGGGGAGAGGGAGAAGGATGAAAAAGACACTCGTAGCGATTGCGGCGCTCGCCGTCGCGATCGTGGCGGCGCCGCTCGCCGGCGCCAAGAACGACCCGTCGCCGCGGGCCGAGGAGAAGGCCCAGACGACCGAGATCCAGATTCTCGGACTGAACGACTTCCACGGGCAGCTCGAAGTCGTGCCCGCCGGCGCGAGCTCTGGCGGCCGCATCGGCGCCTCGACCGGAACCGGCCCGACGTTCAGCTGCGTCCTACCGGCGTGCGTCCCGGCGGGCGGCGTCGAGTTCCTCGGTACGCACGTGAACAACCTCCGTGCGACGAACCCGAACACGTTGTTCGTCTCGGCAGGGGATCTGATCGGGGCGACGCCGCTCCTGTCGGCGCTCTTCCACGACGAGCCCACGATCGAGGCGTTCAACCTGATGGGGCTCGACTACAACGGCGTGGGCAACCACGAGTTCGACGAAGGCGTCGATGAGCTGTTGCGCATGCAGAACGGCGGCTGCCACCCGGTCGACGGCTGCGACGACGGGACCCCGTTCAACGGCGCGGACTTCGACTTCCTCGCTGCGAACGTCACCTACAAGGAGACGGGCCAGCCGATCTTCGCGCCGTACGCGATCCACCACTTCCAGGGCGTCAAGGTCGGGATCATCGGCATGACGACGGTGACGACACCGACGATCGTCACACCGGATGGGATCCGCACAGTGGACTTCCTCGGCGAAGCGGAGACCGCGAACCGCGCGGTCGCGGAGCTGAAGAAAAAGAACGTCGAGACGATCATCGTGCTGCTCCACGAGGGCGGCAACACGACGCTCAGCGGCAACGGCGCGGGTGCGGCTCCCGCGCAGGAGGCGGTGAACAGCTGCGTCAATCCGACGGGGGCGCTCCCGCCGATCGTCGAGGCGATGGACGACGAGATCGACATCGTCGTCACCGGTCACACGAACTGGGCCGTCAACTGCCGGATCGACGGAAAGGTCGTCACCGGGGCGGCGTCGCAGGGCCGTCTGATCACGGACATCGACTTCGAGGTCAGCCGCGCGACGAAGGACGTTGTCGGCGAGATCTCGGTCAACAACCACATCGTCACGCAGGACGTTCCGAAGGTGCCCGCGCTCACGGAGCTGATCGCAGGCTACAACGTCTTCGCCGGCCCGATCGCCGCTCGCGTGATCGGCTCGACGACGGCGCCTATCACCCGCGCCACGACGGCTGCGGGTGAATCTGCGCTCGGGGACGTGATCGCCGACGCCCAGCTCGCGAACACGTTGCCGGTGGGCGCGCAGCTGGCGTTCATGAACCCGGGCGGCATCCGGGCCGACATCGGGACGGCCGGGCCGCTCACGTACGGGGCGGCGTTCGCAGTCCAGCCGTTCAGCAACATCGTCGTGACGATGGACCTGACCGGCGCTCAGATCGAGCGCGTGCTCGAGCAGCAGTTTCGGAACAATGCCCAGGGTCAGCCGGCGAACGTGATCCTGCAGGTGT
>CAWCDT010000013.1:0-100830 GCA_963794385.1 uncultured Gaiellaceae bacterium
CTAAACGTCCCACCTGACCACCAGCCGTCGAAAGCCTCGGGCCCTAGCGTTTCGCGGCGAGCGTCGTACGATTGCCAGGTGGCTCCCAAAGAGGACAGCGCGGCGCAGTCGACCTGCGTGCGCGCGTGGTCGAGCTCGAGCGCGTCCGCGAGCTGATGAACGCGATCGCCAATTACACGCCGAACCTGCTCTGCCTCGTCGACGCCGAGGGCCGTGTCCGCCCGGGCGCAAGCAACATCGCGTTCGAGCGCATGCTCGGGTACGAGCCCGGCGCAACCGGCGGCGACTTCTTCTGGAGAAGTACGTCCCCGCGGACGACGCCGCGGCGGTTCGGTCGACGATCGAGGACACGATCGCCAACGGAACCGTGACCGAACAGGACGGGCGCTGGCTGACGCGGGGCGGACAGACGGTCGACGTCGCGTGGTCCTGCACGCCGCTGCCCATGACCGACGACGGTCAGCTCTATCTGATCTGCGGCACCGACATCACGGAGCGCAAGCGGCAGGAGGAGGAGGTACGGACCTCGCGCACACGGATCGTCACCGCGCCGACGAAGCCCGTCGCCGGCTCGAGCGCGACCTCCACGACGGCGCCCAGCAGCGGCTCGTCGTCCTGCTGCTCTCGCTGCGGGCGCTGCGGATCGAGGCCGCGCACGACCCCGCGCTCAGAAGCGCTTGGATGAGGCGATCGACGAGTTGTCGGGCGCGCTCCGCGACCTTCGCGAGTTGGCACGGGGCATCCATCCTGTGGCGCTGACCGAACGCGGCCTGCCGGCCGCGCTCCGCGTGGTCGGCGACCGGGCACCCGTGCCGGTCGAGTTGTCCGTCCCGACCGACCGCTATCCGGAGACGGTCGAGGCGACCGCGTACTACGTCGTCGTCGAGGCGCTCACCAACGTGGCCAAGTACGCACACGCATCGGCCGCGTCGGTCCGGATCACGCGCTCCGACGGCCGCCTGGTGGTCGAGGTGGAGGACGATGGCGTCGGCGGCGCCGACGCGACAGAGGGCAGCGGCCTGCACGGCTTGGCCGACCGCCTTGCGGCCCTCGACGGCCGCTTCGAGGTCGACAGCGGCCGGGAGCGGGGACGCGCGTGCGTGCCGAGATCCCGCTCGACGGCGCCTAGCGCTACGCCTGCGGGATGCGGGCTTCGAGGGCCGCGCCGAGCGCGTCGCGCACCGGCTCGAGCTCGATCCGGTCGAGCACGTCCTGGAAGAAGCCGCGCACGATCAGCCGCTCGGCCTCGGCGCGGGAGAGGCCGCGCGCCATCAGGTAGAAGAGCTGCTCCCGGTCGACCTGGCCGAGCGTCGCGCCGTGCGTGCAGCGGACGTCGTTCGCCATGATCTCGAGCCCGGGGATCGAGTCGGCGTGGGCCTGCTTGGAGAGCAGGAGGTTGCGGTTCTCCTGGTAGGCGTTCGTCTTCTGCGCGTCCTCCTCGACGCGGATCATCCCGCGCCACACCGTGGACGACTGCTCGTTGAGGACGCCCTTGAAGGCGAAGTCCGAGGTCGTATGCGGCGCGATGTGCTCCTGGAACGTGTCGAAGTCGAGATGCTGGACGCCGTCGGCGAAGTAGGCGCCGGTGACACGCGAAGTCGCGCCCTGGCCGGCGAGGTCGTTCTGGATCCGGATCTTGCCCTTCTTCGAGCCGAACCCGGCTGCGACCCAGTCGAGCTCGGCGTCGCGCTGGACACGCGCGTGGTGGGTGCCGAAGTGCCACGTCTCGCGGGAGACGTTCTGCACCGAGACGTACTCCACCTTCGCACCGTCCTCGACGAAGACCTCGACCGCCGCGTTGACGTAGCCGGAGAGCTCGGGCGTCGTCGACGCGTACTCCTCGATCACGGAGAAGCGGCTGCCCGGCTCGGCGACGACGAGCAGCCGCCAGAAGAGCGAGCCGCCCTCGACCGAGTTGACGATCCGCACGAGCAGCGGCTGCTCGAGGACGACGTCCCTCGGGACGTGCACGAGCAGGCCGTGCTTCCACTCGGCCGCGTTGTGGGCAGCGAACTTCTCGTCCGCCCCGACCAGCTCGCCGAGCAGCGGATGGTCACCGAGCGGCTCGAACCTGATCCCGTCCGGCGCCCGGTCGATCTCGAGCCCGCCCTCGGAGACGCGGACGATGCCCGCGGCCTCGAGCTCCAGCATCGCCGGCGCCGAGGCGACGCCGGCCGCGTCGTTCCCCGAGAACGCATCGGGATCGAAGTCCTTGAGGTCTGTGAAGCGCCAGGCCTCGTCCTTCGTCGTCGGCAGCGGCAGCGCCCGGTAGCGCTCGAGGAGGTCGGCCCGGCTCATACGTCGAACCGCCGGTGGAGCATGAGCGCGTTCCCGTCCGGGTCCTGAACCAGGCCTGCTTGCAGACGTCCGTCACGATCGTCTCGCCGTCGAAGTCGACGCCTTGCGACTCGAGCTCGGCGCGGGCCGCGTCGACGTCCTCGACCCGGAGCGCGATTCCGGCCGGCGACGGCGCGAATGCCTGCCCGATGCTCGACGGATCGAAGACGTCGAGCGTGACCTGCCCGCAGCGGAGCTCCATATCGCTCTCGCCCTCGGTCTCGACCTCGAGCCCGAGCGTCTCGACATAGAACCGCTTCGCCCGCGGGAGGTCCTGCGTCAGGCACCGACACGAAGTCGACGTGCTCGACCTGCATGGGCTACGGGCTCGTGCCGTCCGAGTAGGGCGCGTAGCGGTGGTGGAGCATGAGCCCGTTCCCGTCCGGGTCCTTGAAGAACGCCATGTGGCAGACGCCGCTGTCGAACGTGTCGCCCGTGAACTCGAGCCGGCCTCCTCGAGCTTCGCCGCGCGTCGGCGACGTCGGGCACGCGGATCGCGATCGCGCCCGGCGGGTGTTCACCATCGGCAGCCGATCCGATCCGGGAAGACGAGCGAGATGGTGACGTTGCCGAGCGAGTACTCAGGCCAGTCGGCGCTGGACTTCGGATCGCGCTCGAGCCCGAGGGTCTCGCCGTAGAACTGCGTCGCCCGGTCCTTGTCGGTGACCGGGATTGCGACGAAGTCGACGCGCTGGGCGCCGATCACGGCTGCGTACCGTCGGAGTACGGCGCGTAGCGCTTGTGCAGCGTCAGCTCGTTGCCGTCCGGATCGGCGAAGTAGGCCATGTGGCAGACGCCGCTGTCGAGCGTCTCGCCGGCAAACTCCACGCCCTTGGCCTCGAGCTCCGCGCGGGCGCTCGCCACATCGTCGACCTGGAGCAGCGCGATGCTGCTCTTCGCCGGATGGAACTCCATCCCGACCCGCGCCGGCTCCCAGATCGCGAAGCACGTCTGGTCGATCCAGAACTCGTTCACCGCGTGCTCGTCGGGCCGGAGGCCCAGCGTGTCGATGTAGAAGGTCCGGGAACGCGCCGAGTTCTGCGAAGGAATCCCGATCGCATCGACCTTGCTGATCGGACTACCCAACCGATCCTTCCATCTGCAGCTGGATCAGGCGGTTCATCTCGACCGCGTACTCGAGCGGGAGCTCCTTCGTGATCGGCTCGACGAAGCCGGAGACGATCATCGCGCTCGCCTCCGCCTCCGAGAGGCCGCGGCTCATCAGGTAGAAGAGCTGCTCCTCGCCGATCTTCGAGACGGTCGCCTCGTGGCCGAGGTCGACGTCGTTCTCGTCGACGCGGATGTACGGATAGGTGTCGGAGCGCGAATCCTCGTCGAGGATCAGCGCGTCGCAGACGACCTTCGACTTGGCGCCGTGGGCCCCTTTCGCCACCTCGAGCAAGCCGCGGTAGCCCGCACGGCCGCCGTCCTTGGAGATCGACTTGGAGTTGATCACGGAGGTGGTGTTCGGCGCGACGTGGACGCACTTGCCGCCCGCGTCCTGGTGCTGCCCCTTGCCGGCGAACGCGATCGAGAGCACCTCGCCGTGGGCGCGCTCGCCCATCAGCCAGATCGCCGGGTACTTCATCGTCAGCTTCGAGCCGAGGTTGCCGTCGACCCACTCCATCGTCGCGCCCTCGTAGGCGACGGCGCGCTTCGTGACGAGGTTGTAGACGTTGTTCGACCAGTTCTGGATCGTCGTGTAGCGGCAGCGCCCGCGCGGCTTGACGATGATCTCGACGACCGCCGAGTGGAGCGAGTCGGACGAGTAGATCGGCGCCGTGCAGCCCTCGACGTAGTGCACGTAGGCGTCCTCGTCGACGATGATCAGCGTCCGCTCGAACTGGCCCATGTTCTCCGCGTTGATGCGGAAGTAGGCCTGGAGCGGCATCTCGATCCGCACCCCCGGGGGCACGTAGATGAAGGAGCCGCCCGACCAGACCGCGCTGTTCAGCGCCGCGAACTTGTTGTCGTTCTGCGGGATGATCGTCCCGAAGTACTGCTTGACGATGTCCTCGTGCTCGCGCAGGCCCGAGTCCATGTCCAGGAAGAGCACGCCCTGCGCCTCGAGGTCGGCCTGGAGCTTGTGGTAGACGACCTCCGACTCGTACTGGGCGCCGACGCCGGCGAGGTACTTCTTCTCCGCCTCGGGGATGCCGAGCTTGTCCCAGGTGTCGAGGATGTCGGCGGGCAGGTCCTCCCACTTGTCGGCCTGCTTCTCGGTCGGGCGGATGTAGTAGTAGATGTTGTCGAAGTCGATCTCGGCGACGTTGCCGCCCCAGGTCGGGAGCGGGCGCGCGAGGAAGTAGTCCAGGCTCTTGTGCCGGAACTTCCGCATCCAGTCGGGCTCGTTCTTGTGCTCGGAGATCGCCTCGACGAGCTCGTGCGAGAGGCCGCGGCCGGACTTGAAGAAGTAGTTCTCCGCCTCGTCCGAGTTGGAGAAGCCGTACTGGTACTCGGAGCGGATCCCCTGGACGACGTCGGTCTCGGACGTGCTCACGCCGCCACCTCCTCTTCCTTCGGGAGCCAGGCATCGTAGCCCTCGGCCTCGAGGCGCTCGGCCAGCTCGGGGCCGCCGCTCTCGACGATCTTGCCGCCGACGAAGACGTGCACGCGGTCCGGCTTGACGTAGTTGAGGATGCGCTGGTAGTGGGTGATCACGAGCGCGCCCATCTCGGGGCCGACCAGCTCGTTGACGCCGTTGGCGACGATGCGCAGCGCGTCGATGTCGAGGCCGGAGTCGGTCTCGTCGAGGATGGCGATCTTCGGCTTCAGCAGCGCCATCTGCAGGATCTCGACGCGCTTCTTCTCGCCGCCGGAGAAGCCGTCGTTGAGGTAGCGCTGGGCGAGCTCGCGCGGCACCCGCAGCCGCTCCATCGCGGCGAGGATCTCGGTGCGGAACTCCTTGACCGGGATCGGGTCGTCCTTGCCGCCGGCACGCGCCTTCCGGAGCGCGTTGATCGCGCTGCGCAGGAAGCTCGTCACGGTCACGCCCGGGATCGCGTGCGGATACTGGAAGGCGAGGAAGAGCCCCTTCTGGGCGCGCTCGTCCGCGCCGGCCTCGACGATGTCTTCACCGTCGAGCAGGATCCGGCCCTCGGTGACCTCGTAGGCGGGGTGGCCCATCAGCGCGTAGGCGAGCGTGGACTTGCCGGACCCGTTCGGGCCCATGACCGCGTGCTTCTCGTTCAGGTCGACCTCGAGGTCGATCCCCTTGACGATCTCGGTGCCGTCCTCGAGCGCGACGTGCAGGTTCTCGATGGTCAGAAATGCCAAGCTTGTGATCCCTCTTTTCCCGTAATTGAGCGGATTTCAGCGTCGCTTCGTAACTCCATGGTAGCCGATCACGGCAGCTGCCACGGGTGCCCCGAGCGCGGCCATCCCTCCGATCTTACCCAGGCGTCGCCGGGCCCATGTCCAGGCGCTCGAGGCGCGCGCCTCGTCGTCGAAGCGGCCGTGCGCACCCGGATCGCCGGGGATCGTCTCCCAGAGGTTGTCGGAGAGTCGACCGGCTTCGGCTCGCCCGTCACCTGGCCCTTCCAGCCGTTCCGGAGCAGCAGCAGGTCGCCCGCGCGGGGCGAGAGCTTCTGCCCCCAGAGGAGCCGCTGGGTCACCCAGGCAACCGGCAGCTCCCGCTCGGGGCGCTCGCAGCAGCCGAGAACGGCCTCTGCGACGACCTCGGGCTGGTACACGGGCGCGACCGGCCGGGGCTGGAGACCGAGCTTCTGTCGGCTCCGGTCGAACTGAGGCGTGTTGGTCCCGGGCGGGAGGACGAGCGAGATCGCGACGTCGTCGCCCCCGTGCTCGAGCTCGACCCGCGCCGACTCAAAGTGCGAGCGCGCCGCGGCCTTCGACGCGCAGTACGCGGCCTGGAGCGGGATGCCGCGGTACGCGAGCCCCGAGTTGACGTCCACGAACGTCCCGCGGCTCGCCTTCAGGTGCGGGAGGGCGGCGCGGAAGGCGACCGCGCGGCCGAGGAAGTTGACCTCGAGCACCCGCCGGAGCTCGTCCAGCGCGAGCTGCTCGACCTCGGCGTAGACGGTGACCATCACGGTCGCCACGAAGCTGTCGATCCGGCCGAAACGCTCGACTGCCCGCTCGCAGAGCGCCTCGGCGTCGGCCTCGCTCGTGGCCTCTCCCGGCACGGCAAGCCCCTCGGCTCCCACGTCCGCGAGCTCGGCCACCGTCGCGTCCAGCGCCTCGGCGTTCCGGGCCGAGACGACGACCTTCGCACCGCGCTCGCCCGCGGCGCGCGCGACGGCCCGCCCGATCCCGCTCGAGCCGCCCGCGACCACGATCACCTGCTCGGGGATCGGCTTCTTCACCCACCCCGCCTCCCCGGGGCGCACCTTCGGGAAACGGTGGTACGCTGCGGCCATGCCGTTCGGCATCGGCATCTGGGAGGTCCTGATCCTGCTTCTCGTCGTGTTGCTCGTCTTCGGGCCGAAGCGGCTGCCCGAGATGGGCCGCTCGCTCGGCAGGGGCATGCGTGAGTTCAAGGACTCGATCTCCGGCAAGGACGACGACGAGCCCGTGCATCACCGGCTTGCGCAGGAGCTCCCGCCCGCGGAGGAAGAGCACCCTGTCGCGCAGGCCGAGCGCGAGCGCGACACCGTCTCCTAGCCAACCAGTCACGTGGCCCTGAAGCGTCTGCCGCGGCGCCTCGAGCACGGCGAGGAGGCCACGCTCGTCGAGCACCTGGGCGAGCTCCGCGCACGCCTCGTGATCAGCCTGCTCACGCTCGCGCCGGCCTTCGTGGTCGCGTTCTACTTCCAGGAACGGATCGTCGAGTGGCTCTCGGAGCCGTTGCCGGACGACAAAGAGCTGGTCACGCTCGGCGTCGTCGAGCCGTTCACGACCGCGGTCAAGGTCAGCCTCGCGGCCGCGGTCGCCGTCACGCTCCCCGTCCTGCTCTATCAGCTGTGGGCGTTCCTCGCTCCTGCGATCGAGCAGAGGATGCAGCGGACGGTCGCGGTCTTCGCGATCCTCTCGACGGGGCTGTTCGCATGCGGGGTCGCCTTCTGCTACTTCATCGTGCTTCCGCGCGCGCTCGAGTTCCTGACGAACTTCAACGAGGACGTCTTCGAGATCCAGATCCGGGCGAGCTACTACTTCTCCTTCGTGACCGTGACGCTGATCGCGACGGGGATCGCCTTCCAGATGCCGATGTTCATCCTCGCGCTCGTCCGTCTGCGGATCGTCTCGGCCGCACAGCTCCGCCGGAACAGGCGTCTCGGGATCCTCTTCATGGTCGTCTTCGCCGTATTGCTGCCCACCGTCGATCCGGTCTCACTGGCGCTCGAGGTCGTGCCCTTGCTGCTCCTCTTCGAGCTCTCCATCTGGCTGTCGGCGTTCATGGAGAAACGCTGGGACATCGTCGAGGAGCCGTCGCGCTGGGCGGTCGAGTGAAGGTTCTCTCGGCCGACTGGCTGTTGCCGATCGAGGGAGAGCCGGTCGAGCGGGGCGCGCTCGCGATCGAGGCCGGCCGGATCGCGGCCGTGGGCACGATCGACGAGCTCGGCGCGGGCGAGCACTATCCGGAGGCAGCGATCGTGCCGGCCTTCGTGAACGCGCACACCCATCTCGAGTACGCCGTCTACGCCGGCTTCGGAGACGGTCTCTCGTTCGGCCCCTGGCTCTCGCTGCACATCGAGCGGAAGCACCGGCTCGAGCGGGCCGACATGGAGGCGATCGCAAGACTCGGCGCCGCCGAATGTCTCCGCTCGGGAGTCGGCACGGTCGGGGACCTCGCCTTCTCGGGCGCGAGCGCCCATGCCTGCGCGCAGCTCGGGCTGCGGGCGATCGTCTATCTCGAGGTCTTCGGCAGCGATCCCGACGACGCGCTACGGCAGTTCGAGGAGAAGCGTGCGTACGTCGAGGCGGCGCTCTCGGACCGGGTGCGGCTCGGCGTCTCCCCGCACGCGCCCTACACGTGCTCGACCGAGGTCTACGCCGCGTGCGCCGGTCTCGGCCTTCCGGTGGCGACGCACCTGAACGAGAGCACCGACGAGCTCGACTGGCTGCTGCGCGGCGAGGGCCCGTGGCAGGCGGTCGGCGAGCTGCTGATCGACCCGGACGGGCAGAGCGGGATCCGCCGCCTCGCCGGCGCGGGGCTGCTCGACGAGCGTGTGGTCGCGGCTCACTGCGTCAAGGTCGACGAAGAGGAGATCCGGCTGCTCGCCGAGCGCCGGGTCGCGGTCGCACACTGCCCACGCTCGAATGCCCTGCTCGGCTGCGGGATCGCGCCGCTCGAAGCGCTTCGGGCGGCCGGGCTTCGCGTCGGCATCGGCACCGACGGCGTCTCCTCGGTCCCGTCGCACGACGTCTTCGAGGAGTTGCGCACGGTGATCTCGCTGGCCCGAGCCCGCTCGGAGCGCGCCGGCTCGATCACCGCCGGTGAGGCGCTCGAGCTGGCGACGCTCGGCGGCGCACGGGCGCTGGGGCTCGACGGCGAGATCGGCTCGCTCGTGCCCGGGAAGCGCGCCGACCTCGCGATCGTCACCATGTCGGGCTCGCCGTATCTACCATGGGAGGATCCCGCGGCGGCCGTGGTCTACGGAGGAACACCGGAGCGCATCACGGCTACCCTGGTCGACGGCCAGACGAGGTACGAGAGAGGAGCATTCGAGTGGCACGAGTTGATCGACGCAGCGTCCGCAGCGCGCGGCCGCATGCTGGCGCAACCGCACGTCAGCGCCAGCGCGAGCGCCAGGCCGTAGAAGACACGCTGTTCTTCTCACGGCTTCGCAGCCATGCGAAGTGGATGTTCGTCTTCCTCGCCCTCGTCTTCGGGCTCGGCTTCGTCATCTTCGGGATCGGGTCCGACCAGGGAACCGGGATCGGCGACATCCTCCGCGACGGCGGCGCGTCGGGCAGCGGTGTCTCCGTCTCCGAGGCCCGCGAGCAGGTCGCGGAGAATCCCAAGAGCGCCGAGGCCCAGCGCAACCTCGCCACGGCCCTCCAGGAGGAGGGCGAGACCCAGGAGGCGATCACCGCGCTCAACCGCTACCTCGTCCTCGCGCCGACGGACCAGGACGCGCTGCGCGAGCTCGCGGGAGTCCATCTCGCGCAAGGTGGCAGCTTCGCCCAGCAGGCGCAGGCCGAGCAGGTGCGCGCCAGCTTCCTCACGTTCGGCTCGACGTTCGGCGCCCCGCTCGAGCTCGGCAACGGGCGGACGCTCGACCCCGACCCGATCGATCAGGCGATCTCGACCCAGGCGAACCAGGTCATCAGCGACGCCTACACGAAGGCGCAGCAGTCGTTCCAGAGCGCGGTGGCGACGTACGAGAAGCTCGTGACCGTGGCGCCAAGTGATCCGAACGTCCAACTCGAGCTGGCACAGGCGGCCCAGCAGGCAGGCGACTACGCGAGGGCAATCAGCGCCTACGAGAGCTTCCTGAAGCTCGCCCCGGACGACCCGAGCGCCGCGATCGTGAAGCAGCAGATCGCACAGCTGAAGGAAGCGCAGGCGCCTCCGGACTCGGGTTAGACTCACCCGCGGCCGGGAAGACCACGACAGATCCTGTCGGCGACCCCTGGGAGCATGCGCGCATGAATTTCGACGTCAACACCGAGAAGCTGAGTGACGACCAGTACGTGATCTCCCTTTCGGGCGAGGTGGATCTCTACACGGCGCCGGAGTTCAAGCAGCAGCTGCTCGAGGTGATCGACCAGGGCGGTCGCGACGTCGTCGTCGACCTGAGCAATACGACGTTCATCGACTCGACGACGCTCGGCGTGCTCGTCGGCGGGGTGAAGCGGCTCCGGGCGAACGACGGCCAGTTGTCGCTCGTGTGCAGCGACCGCAACATCACCAAGATCTTCGAGATCACGGGCCTCGACCGCGTCTTCACGATCCACCCGACGCGCGAGGCCGCGGTCGGAACTGGATCCGCGGCCTAGCGTGAGCCTGCGCGGGCTGGTCGGCGCCTGCGCGGTACTGACCGCGGTTCTCGCAGCGACCGGCTGCGGCACGGAGGGGTTGCCCGAAGCAGGCGCAGGCGATGCGACACAGGGGAGGGAGCTCTTCATCGAGCACTGCGGGTCGTGTCACGTGCTGGCCGATGCAGGCACGCGCGGGACGATCGGTCCGAACCTCGACGATGCTTTCCGCCAGTCCAGGGCCGACGGTCTCGGCGAGACGACGATCCAGTCGGTCGTCCGCGGCCAGATCTCCTACCCCGTCGAGGAGCCCCCGACGGGCCAGCCCGGAATGCCCGCGGACATCGTCACGGGCGAGGACGCGGATTCCGTGGCGGCCTACGTCGCCTCCGTGGCCGCGTTGCCGGTTCGCTCGCAACCCGGCGGCGCGACGACCGGCGAAGGTGGAGGGACGACAACGGGTGAGGGCGAGGCGGGAGAGGCCCCCGACGGCGAGGCGATCTTCGCGGAGGCCGGCTGCGGAGGCTGCCACGTGCTCGAGGCGGCCGGCGCCAGCGGCACCGTCGGGCCCAACCTCGACGACTCGCAGCCGCCCAAGGAGCTCGTAATCGAGCGCGTCACCAACGGCATGGGCGCGATGCCCGCCTTCAAGGACTCCTACTCGGCGGAGCAGATCGAGGCAGTCGCCGACTACGTCGTCGCGAACGCCGGCAAGTAGCCGTCCCGGTAGGACGTGTCGGGGCCAGGACCCCACATGTCCGCAATGGCCGGGTTGAGCCGCCGTGCGTAGCTGCTCCACGGCCACTGTTCCGGACGCTCACAGAGTCCGGCCGTGACGGGATTGAGAGCGACGTACTGGAGACAGTTCGACCAGTAGTCGTCGGTGTCGACGAGCTTCGCCTTGATACCGGCCCTGCACGAGCGCACCACGCCTCCCGTGGCGTTCGTTGAACTCGTCCACGTACGGGCTCATCAGACGGCACATGCCGGCAGGGAGCGTCGGATACGGCGTCTGAATCACGAGATGCACGTGATTCGTCATCAGGCAGTAGTCGTGCAGAATCCAGCGAGCCCAGCGGACCGCCGCACTCAGGAGGTCGAAGAAGGCGCCGTAGTCCGCGTTCTCTAGAAAGAAGACCTCCGCGTCGGTCGCACGATGCGTGACGTGCCAGACGCCATTCGGAACATGCACACGCGGTGGACGAGGCACGCTGTGAAGTTAGCTGCGGTCAGCTCGCCTCCGATAGTGGCGCTTCCGGACGTGGTGGGTCCTGGCCCCGACACGTCCCGCGCGGACGCGTCGGACTCGGCCTAAGCGTCTGCGGCGGTTGCTTCGAGGTCGACGACGACGTGCGTGATCGTGACGTCGAAGCGGTCGCGGGCGGAGCCGACGACGTTGCGCTCGAGCCAGTTCGAGCGGCCCTCGGGGTGCGTCGAGATCACGATCTCGTCCGCCCCGAACGTCCGCAACGCATCCTCCATCGCCTGCAGCGGGTCGCCGTCACCCACCTCGCCGCGCGCATGGACGCCGTACTCCCGGAGTCGGGCGAGGCTCCGGTCGAGGCGCTGCTGTGCAGCAGCGCGCGCGCCGTCCTCGTCGGAGGCCCAGTGCCGGACGGCGGAGTTGAGCGCGGGGCAGACGACGAGGATCTGCTCGCGTACACCCTCCGCCTTTCTGCGCAGGATCGCCAGCAGCTCGTCGCCGCCCACGGTCTCGTTCGCGATCACCAGGATCCGGCGCTCGTCCTCGCCGCCGATGTGCGGCACCACGGTCTTGACGACGGGCTCGTTCGAGCGCGCCCGCATCCACAGCCCGATGCCAACGGCGGTCAGCGCCGCGAAGACGACCACGCCGAGCCAGGTCGCGATCGAGGCGGCGACGACGATCAGCGCGAAATACCCGACCGTGATCAGCAGGAAGCGATAGGCCTCTGCTTCGCTCCGGAACGGATTGCGCGCCATCTGGTGCCGTCCTCAGATCAGATAGATCGTCGAATACACCACGATCCACATTACGTCGACGAAGTGCCAGTAGATTCCTGGGATCTCGACACCGTGGTGGTGCTCGGCAGTGTAGTGGCCGCGGAACGCGCGTAGCGTGGCCATTCCGAGCAGGGTCAGGCCCACGAAGACGTGCGCCCCGTGCAACCCGGTGAGGCCGAAGAAGATGGTGCCGAAGGCCCCGTCCGACGGGTTGAAGCCGATGCGCGCGTACTCGAGCATCTGCGTGAGCAGGAAGGTGAGGCCCATCAGGAACGTGAGCACGAGGCCGGCCTTCATGCCCGCGCGGTTGCCGCGCTTGATCGACTGGAGCGCCCAGTGCATCGTGAAGCTCGAGGTGAGCAGGATCGCCGTGTTCACGCCGGCGACGAAGACGGGCAGGTGGAACGGCGGCAGCGGCCACGGATGCGCCTCGGGGTTGACGACACGGATGAAGAAGTAGGCCGTGAAGAAGGCGCCGAAGAGCATCGCCTCCGAGGCAATGAAGAGGAACATGCCGAGGATCGGCGCGTCGACGCGCGAGCTCTTGTTCGCGATCGGCGGGCCGTGATGGGCGGGAACGTCCGCGTGCGCGCTCACGACGACGTCTCCGACAGAGCCGCCGGCTCGACGACGACGTGCTCGACGGGCAGCTTCGACTCGCTCCGCAGCCGTCCCACCAGGTCGCGGCGGAGCCACGACGAGCCCTTCTGCTCCGGGAAGGTGGAGACGAGGATCGAGTCGACGCGCTCGTCGCGGACGGCGTGCATCGCAGCCGTGAACGGGTCCGGGTGCGCGACCTGGCCGTGCGCCTCGATCCCCTCCGAGCGGAGCCGCGCCAGCGCCCGGCGCAGGCGCTCCTCCGCCTCGGGATGAGAGCCCTGGTCGGGATCGCTCTGCGGACAGATGATCAGGAACACCGCCCGCGGGTTCGTGCGGGCCCGCTCCCGGATCCGGGCGAGCAACGGCTCGCCGAGCACGGTCTCGTTCGCGACCACGAGCACGTTCTCCGCGCCGGTGCGTGACGCGACGTCGGAGACGACGTGCTCGACCGGGATCGAGCCGGCCGCCTTGCGGATCTCCTCGAGCAGGTTGCGCCGACGCCAGCCCGACTTGTCGTCCGGGTGGGTCGAAACGATGAGCTCGTCCGGCCGCTCGGTCGCGATCGCGTCCTTCACAGCGGTCAGCGGCTCGTTGTCGACCACGTGGCCGTCGGCCGAGATCCCGGCCTCGCGGAGCTTTGCGAGCGTGCGGTCGAGCCGGCGGCCCGCCGAGGCGCGGCGCGTGTTCTCGTAGACCACATACCCCTCGCGCGGCTCGTTCACCGGCGCGATCACGGTCACGAGCGCGTCGACGCCCTCGACCCGCTTCCGCACCGCGTCGAGCAGCTCGTCCCCCGTTAGCGTCTCGTTGGCGACGACGAGGATCCGACGTTGGCCGTCGCTCACCGCACAACCTCCTCGTCCGCGCGCTCCGGGACGGCCACGTGGCCGTTCCCGCCTCGCAGGACGGCGTGCCTGGCGCCGCGGACGCCGTACTCGTACGGGCTGCCGACGACCTGCGGGATCTCGTCGAAGTTGAACACCGGCGGCGGCGAGGAAACCTGCCACTCGAGCGTCAGCGCGCGCCACGGGTTGGAGGGCGCGCGCGGGCCACGTGCCCAGCTGACGATCACGTTGTAGAAGAAGACGATCGTCGACGCGCCGAGCAGGAACGAGAAGATCGAGATGACCATGTTCCAGTCGGCGAACTGCGAGTCGTAGTCGGCGACCCGGCGCGGCATCCCCTGCAGGCCGACCCAGTGCATCGGGAAGAAAGTGCCGTTGAAGCCGATGAACGCGAGCCAGAAGTGGAGCTTGCCGAGCCGCTCGGAGTACATCCGGCCGGTCATCTTCGGGAACCAGTAGTAGATCCCGGCGAAGATCGTGAAGACCGAGCCGCCGAAGAGCACGTAGTGGATGTGCGCGACGATGAAGTACGTGTCCGAGGCGGCGATGTCGATCGGCACCGACGCGAGGAAGATGCCCGAGAGGCCGCCGAGCACGAACATGGAGAGGAAGCCGAGCGCGAACAGCATCGGCGTTCGGAAGTGCAGCTTGCCCTCCCACATCGTCGCTAACCAGGAGAACACCTTGATCCCGGTCGGGACGGCGATGATCATCGACGTCACCATCATCGGCACGCGCAGCCACGGCGCCATCCCGGCGACGAACATGTGGTGCGCCCAGACCGAGAAGCCGAGCACGAGGATCGCCATCAGCGAGAGCGCCATCAGCCGGTAGCCGAAGATCGGCTTGCGGCTCATCACCGCGATCACCTCGGAGATGATCCCGAACCCGGGCAGCATCATGATGTAGACGGCCGGGTGCGAGTAGAACCAGAAGATGTGCTGGTAGCCGAGCACGTAGCCGCCCTCGGCGACGTTGAAGAAGTTCGTGTGCATCACCCGGTCGAACATGACGAAGAACTGCGAGCCGGCGATGAACGGCGTCGCGATCACGACGAGCAGTGACGTCGTGAAGTTCGCCCACACGAGCAGCGGCATGCGCCAGAACGTCATCCCCGGCGCCCGCATCGTGATGATCGTGACCAGGAAGTTGAGCGCCGTCATGATCGACGAGGCGCCGGCCCACTGGACGCCCATGTTGAAGAAGACTTGGCCCATGGGCTGCTCGGTGGCGAGCGGCGCGTAGCTCGTCCACCCGGTCGCGAAGGCGCCGCCCGGTGCGAGAAAGGCGGCGAGGAACATGATCCCGGCGATCGGCAGAAGCCAGTACGAGAGGGCGTTCAGGCGCGGGAAGGCCATGTCCGGCGCGCCGAGCATCAGCGGCACGGCGAAGTTCGCGAGCCCCGCGAACGCCGGGATGATGAAGAGGAAGATCATCAACGCGGCGTGCTCGGACACGAGCCCGTTGAAGGTCTGCGTGTCCACGAACTGCATGTCCGGCTGGGCGAGCTCGGCGCGGAAGATCATCGCCAGCAGGCCGCCGACGACGAAGAAGAAGAACGTCGTCACGAGGTACTGGACGCCGATCACCTTGTGGTCGGTGTTGACCTTGAAGTAGTCCCGCCAGCTGTAGGCGCCGTGCCCGGAGTGGTCCTCCTCGCGCGTCGGGCGACCGGAGATGTAGTAGAGCCAGTAGTCGAACGAGCCGATGCCGGCGAGGAAGCCCACCGGCGCGAGCGTCAGCGAGGCGACGACGGTGATGACCGTCCAGTCCCAGGTCGGGTCGTAGCCGCCGAGCCAGCGGAAGAAGCCGACGATGCCTGTACCGATCAGCCAGAAGAGCGGCGTGATCCACGCCGCCCGGATCAAGCCGGGACGAGTCAGGTGCTCCGTGCCATGCCGCGGCGGCGCCGGAGCGTGTCCGTGGACCTCGTGCTGGGTGTCGGCGATCTCGGTCACTCGCTATCCCTCTTGCCCGTCGACCAGATACTGCACGAGCGCGTCGAGCTGCTCGTCCGAGAGCGATTCGCCGTACGTGGCCGGCATCACGTCGGGCTGGTACCCGCTGACGACATTCGCGTTCGGGTCGACGATCGCCGTGCGCAGGTACTCCTCGAGCGGCTCGCCGCCGGGGTCGACCGCGTTCAGCGACGGCCCGACCTGGGAGTCCGTGCCGGCCGGGGAAAACTCGTGGCAGCCGCCGCACCCAGCGCTCGCGAAGATCGCCTCGCCCGAGTCCTCATCCTCACCCCCGGCCGCTGCGCCGGCGAGATACTCGTCGTAGGCGGCGCGCTCGACGACCCGCACCGGGGCGCGCATCGTCGAGTGCCCGAGCCCGCAGAGCTCTGTGCAAAGGAGCGTGTACTCGCCCACCTTCGTGGGCGTGATCACGAGCGTCGTCTCGATCCCCGGCACCGCGTCGGACTTCTGCCCGAACTCCGGCACCCAGAACGAGTGGATCACGTCGACCGAGCGCAGCGTCAGCTTGACCGACTCATTCACCGGGAGCACGAGCTCCCCCGAGACGACCCCCGGGTCGCCGGGATACTGGAACTTCCACGCGAACTGCTGCCCGGTCACGTCGATCGGGATCGCACTCGCGCCCGCGTCCTCGTTCTGCGCGAGCACGACCGCGCTGACCACCGAGATCGCCGTCACGAGGACGGCCGGGATCGCTGTCCAGACGATCTCGAGGCCGGTGTGCCCGTGGATCGGCGGCCCGTCCGAGTCGTCTTCGGGCTGGGCCCGGAACTTGAGTACGGAGTAGATGATCGCCGCGGCCACGACCGAGAAGACGGCGATGCAGATGATCGTCGTGAACCAGAAGGTGAACTCGATCCGGTCCATCTCCTCCGAGGCCGACGTGGGCAGCCACGGGACGAGCACGGCGACGACCGATGCGGCGATACCGGCGAGGACGCCGTAGATCGTGATGCGGACAATCGAGCCCCTTCGCACCGCGGCGAGCCTACATCAGCCCGTCGCGATCGGCTGCAGAGCCCGTAACCGATCCGGGCCGATCACCGTTTCTCCCCAGAACAACGACAAAAACCCCCGCTACAGAGAGGACGAACATGGGTCTTGGAGTGAGCATTTTCTTGATCGCCGTCGGGGCGATCCTGACCTGGGCCGTGAACGCGACGGTCTCGGGTCTCGAGTTGCAGACCATCGGCGTGATCCTGATGGTGGTCGGCGCGCTGGGCCTCGTGCTCTCGATGATCTTCTGGTCCTCGTGGGGCGGCTTCGGAGGCGAGCGCCGGACGACCAGGTACGTCGAGGAAGGCCCGCGTTACTAGCGGACCGGACTGACGATGGTCTGAGAGAGGCGGCCTGCTCGGCCGCCTCTCTGCGTTCACGCCCGCGGCAGGTCGAACGAAAAAATAGAGCCGCGGCCGGGCTCCGACTCGACGCGGATCCGCCCGCCCATGCGGCGGACGATCTCGCGGCTGATGTAGAGGCCGAGTCCTGTCCCTCCGACACCGCGCGAGAGGTTCGGGTCGAGCCGGTAGAACTTCTCGAAGATGCGCTCGTGCTCGGCAGCCGGGATCCCGAGCCCGCGATCGCGCACCGCGAATCGGACCCGCCCGTCGGCCGGGTCGATCTCCAGCTCCACGAGGCCGCCGTCCGGCGAGTACTTGACCGCGTTCTCGACGAGGTTCACGAGCACCTGGCGGAGGCCGTCGGGGTCGGCCGCCACCTCCGGGCCCGGCTCGGGCGCGGACAGGGCGAGCTCAATACCGGGCGGCAGATGGGTCTCTGCTGCTGCGAGCACCGTGCGCGCCAGCACGGTGGCGTCGGCTCTGCCGATCGAAACCTGTGCGGCCCCCGAGTCGAGCCGGCTCGCGAGGAGGATGTCGTTGACGATCCGGGCGAGCCGCTCCGACTCGCCCGCGATCACGCCGAGCATCCCCTCCTGCTGGTCGACGCCGAGCGTGACGTCCTCGCGGCGAAGCGTCATCGCGGCGCCGTAAATCGCGGCGAGCGGCGTGCGGAGCTCGTGCGAGATGGTCGAGACGAAATCGCTCTTGAGCTGCTCGACCGCCCGCTCGTCGGTGAGGTCGCGGAACGCATAGACCCGGCCCTGCGGGAACTCGACGGCGGTGAGCGAGAGCCAGAGCTCGCCGGCAGCGCCGTCGACCGGAACCGTCTGCGGCCGCTCTCCGGCCTGCTCGAGCGGCCAGCCGGCCAGGACCTCTGCAGCCTTCGCACCGTCGACGTCACGCTCGGCAAGGCCGGTGATCCGCGCCGCTGCCGGGTTCCAGAGCCGCACGATCCCGTCGCGGTCGACCAGGAAGACGCCTTCGCCGACGAACTCCAGCGCCTGCCCTGCGACGGCCCGCCGCTGCAGCTCCCCGACGAGACGGGCGTTGTCGATCGCAGCAGATGCCCGCCGCGCGAGCTCGAGCGCCAGCTCGAGATCGGTCTCGTCGTACCGCCCAGGCTCGCGTGAGCCGAGCGTCAGCACACCCAGGGTCTCACCGCGTGAGACGAACGGGACGAACATCATCGAGCGCGAGCCCACGCGCGCGAACGCATTCCTGTCCAGGCCGATCTGCGCGAGCTCGTCCATGAGCTCGCGCGTCACCATCGGTACGAGCAGCGGCTCCCCCGCGCCGACGACACGGCGCATCAGCGGTGGCGGCCACGTCGGGCATCGGATAGCTGTCGGGCATCGCGTCCATGAGCCGCTCCAGCTCGGGGTCGGCATGCGCGTGGGCAACCCGGAGGAGCTCCGCCCCGTCCGCGAGGAAGATGTTGCAGGCGTCCGCGATGCGGGGCACGACGACGTGCGCGATCCTGCGGAAGATCTCCTCCCGGTCGAGCGACGACGAGAAGAGCTCGCCCGCCTCGGCGAGCAGGCGAATCCGGTCGTCGGCGCGCTTGCGGTCGGTGATCTCCATGATCACGGCGCCGACCCCGATCACCTCGTCGCTCTCCGTTCGGATCGGGTAGTAGCTCGAGAGCCAGTGCCTCCGGTCGCCGATGGCCCGGCCCGCATCGTCGGTCGACTCCGTGTGCACGACCGGCTCGCCGGTCTCGAGCACGCTGCGGTAGAGCGGTTCGAGTCGTTCCCCGAGCCCCGGCAGCACGTCGGCCAGCGTCCGGCCCACGTGCTCCTCCGGAGTTGCCCGGTTGATCGCGGCGAGCGCGTCGTTGACGCGGACGAAGCGCAGGTCTCGGTCCCAGAAGCCGATCCCGACCGGCGCCGAGACGAGGAGCGTGTTCAGCTGCGCGTACGACTCCTGCGCCGACCGGAAGAGCCGGGCATTGTCGATCGCGAGCGCGGCGCGGCGCGCGATCTCGTACACGAGTGCAAGCTCGGACGTCCCGAAGCGCCGACCCGACTCGCCCGTCCCGAGCGAGATCGTGCCGAGCAGCCTGCCGCGCGTCGCGAGCGGGACGACGATGTACGAGAGCGCGTCGAGCGCCTCGTACAGCCGCAGATGCTCTTCGTCCATCGCTGCGTCCGCAAGCGCTCCGTGGCGGGCGTCCGGGATCAACACAGGCTCGCCGCTCGTCAGAACCCGCGTTACCGGATGAGACGCATTCGCCTCGGGCGGATAGCGGTGGCGGAGCTCTCTCAGGAGCTGCTCCCGCTCGGGGTCGCGGTGCGAGATCACGACCTGGCGAAGGGTCGTCTCGTCCTCGCCGAGCACGTCGACGATGCAGTAGTCGGCGACGCGAGGGACGAGCAGCCGTGCAAGCTCGGCGAGCGTCGCATCGACGTCGAGCGAGGCGGCAAGGATCGTGCTCACCTCGCCGAGGAAGCGGATGCGCTCCTCGGCGGTGCGTTCCTCGGTCACGTCCTGGAAAACGTTGATCACGAGCTCTACCTCGCCCTCCGGCGACAGCATCGGCGTCGATCGCAACGTCGACCAGCGGTCCTCGCCGCTCGGCTTCAGGCGGTAGCCGACGACACCTTCTTGCGGCTCGCGCCTGACGAAGGCGAGCCGGTTCGGCAGCCGGTCGAACGTGAGCGGCGCGCCGTCCTCGCCGACGATCTCGAACCGGTCGATGACATCTAGGGCGGTGAGACGCAGCAGCTCCTCGCTCGACTCGAGGCCGCAGAGGCGCGCAGCGGCATCGTTGGCGTAGACGAGCTCGCCCTCGGGCCCCTGTACGGTGATGCCGTGCCCGAGGCTGTCGAGAATCGCAGCCAGCTGGCTCGGCGTCATTCGCTCTCCCACCGTTCGCCCCACGGCCGAGACCGTACCGACCCGCCCAGGCGCAGCGCCAGAGGCGCCGGCGACCGCCATGGGCGGGCGAGCGGGACGCGCCCGCTCGCCCGCTGCCCGCCTAGCGCCTCGTGCCGACGGCGAGGAGATACTCCTTCTCGAATCGAGCCTCCTCGGGCGTGCCGCGATTCCATTCGTCGCAGAAAGCGTCGAGCGCCTCGTCGAACTCGTCCGCCCGTCCCTCGCGCTCGGCGTTCGCCCGCGCCGCGATCGTCGGCCCGTAGTAGGACTTGAAGTGCTCGCCGTACTCACGAGGGCGTGCGAACGCTGTGATCTCGAGCACGCCCCGCTCGACGCTCCGTAGCTCGACGCGGTCGCCGAGGAGCATGCGGAGATGGTCTTCGCCGCCCCAGAGAGGCGGCGCCTGAGCGCCGGGCGGCGGAGGCGGCGCGAACGGCTTCATGGTGCGGAAGAGGGCGCCGAGCATGCCCTCCGGCGTCCAGCTCAGAAGGCCGATCGTCCCGCCGGGACGGCAGACGCGCACGAGCTCGTCGGCGGCCTCCTGATGGTGCGGGGCGAACATGACGCCGATCGCCGAGATGACAACGTCGTACGACTCGTCCGCGAACGGCAGGTGCTCAGCGTCCGCCTCGATCCACTCGAGCTCGAGACCCTCGGCCTCCGCGCGCTCTCGACCGGTCTCGAGCAGGCTGGGGGTCAGGTCGCTGGCCGTGACTGTTGCGCCTAGGCGGGCGGCGGGAAGCGACGCGTTGCCTGTCCCGGCCGCGACGTCGAGCACACGCATGCCCGGGCCGATCCCGCACGCATCGATCAGCCGCTCGCCGACGGGCAGCAGGAACGTGTCGACCATCAACGGATAGTCGCCGGAGCCCCACATCGCCCGGTGGCGCGCCTTGAGCTCCGAATCGACGAGTTGCGCGTTCATGTCTCCTCCTCTACCTCGTTTCGGCAACCCTGCCTGGGCGCCGGACGACGCACATCGGGAGAACTCCCTAACCGCTCCCCATCTCGAGGACGTTCAGCGCTCGGCGCGGGCGGCAACGGCTGCGGCCTCCGCACGGTTGCGGACGCCGAGCTTGGCGAGGATGTGGCTCACGTGATGCCCCGCTGTCTTCTTGCTGATGAAGAGCGTCGCCGCGATCTGCGCGTTCGACATTCCGCTTCCGAGCAGGCTCAGAACCTCCGTCTCGCGCGCTGTCAGCTCCCCGATCGACCGCGGTCGTGCGCCCGGCGGCGCTCCGAGCTCACGCAGGATCGCGGCGGCAGCGTCTCTCGCGCGCGCGGCGCCGAGCTGGCGGAAGGTCTCGAAGGCCGCGCGCACCTCCTCGCTCGCCATGTCGGGTGCCTCCGACGCGAGTGTCCGCGCAAGCTCGAGGCGGGCCTCTGCGATCTCATAGGGCATCCCGAGGCGCCCGAACCCGGCGAGTGATCGCCGAGCCGCGTCCCGGGCAGCGTCCTCGCGACCGCCGGCGAGAGCGACGCGAGCGGCTGCCAGCTCAGCGCGTGCGGCGATGATTGCGATGCCCGAGCTCTGCGCGAGCCGATCGAGTCCCAGGGCCGCGGCTTCCGCCGAGGCCTGCTCTTCGCCGGCGAGGCATGCGTCGACGAGTAGAGCGAGCAGCTGGGCAGTCTGCAGTGCATCTCCCTCTGCCGCGAGCAATCCGCGCTCGAGGAACGCAGTCGCGATGTGCGGCCTGCCCTGGGCGATGCGGAGGTGGGCTAGCGCCCGCAGCGCCTCAGGGTGCTCCTCCCGCCCGACGAGGAGCTGCTCGGCCTCCTGCAGGCGACCCTGACGGACACGGAGCTCCGCCAGCGCCGCTACGGTCGGCGATCCCATCTCCGGGACGTATCGGGCATGGGCATCGAGAGCGCTCTGGAGCGCGCCTTCCGCTTCGTCCCAGCGTCCTTTCGCGAGCAGCACGTCGGCATGGATCGTCCGACACGACCCATAGAGCGGCGTCGCATTACAGTCGCGCGCGAACTCGTCGACGAGCTCGCACCATTCCGCGGCGCGCTCCCAGTCGCCT
This sequence comes from uncultured Gaiellaceae bacterium, assembly GCA_963794385.1. Lineage (GTDB taxonomy): Bacteria > Actinomycetota > Thermoleophilia > Gaiellales > Gaiellaceae > Gaiellasilicea. The sequence goes on from CAWCDT010000013.1 coordinate 21,870, forward strand.
GCGCTCGTACACGCGACGATGAGGTTGCAATACGCCTCGGCAAGCGTGTGGACGTTCCGAACCCGGCCGGCCGACGCCGCGGCCATCGCCTCCTCGAGGAGCCTCATGCCCCGATCTCTCCGTCCCGCGCTGACCTCGGCCCGCCCCAGCAGGCTGACCGCGAACACCTCCAGGTCGCCTGCCCCGGTCTCCCGTGCAATCGCGATCGCCCGGTGGGCATGCTCGACACGATCCTCGATGTTCTCAGCGTGTCGCGCACGCTCGACGGCCACCCAACCCTGGCCGGCGCACGTACCGGCGCCCTCCACGACGCGCTCGGCGCGCGCCAGCCAACCCCGCGCGGCAGACGCACGGCCGCCGATCAGATGCTGGTGCGATACCCAGACCGCGAGCCGCGCAGCGTCGTCACAGCGGCCGTCGCGCGCGTACCCCTCGACAGCCTGCTCGCGGGCGGCGATGGCGTCCCGTACGTCACCCAGAAACCAAAGAGCAAGACCAAGGCCCTCGAGCGCGTCGGGCGTCGCCTCGTCGGCGAGCGCGGCCTCAAAGGCAGCTCGGGCCTCGTCCCAGTGCGCCGCCTCGAGCGCGTTCCGTCCCTCTTCGAGTCGGCCGCCGAGCGTCACGTCCATCGACGGCGCATTCTACGAATGTGGCGGGGCGATCGACTCCGGCGACCGTCTCGGTGAGCTCGCTTCGAGGCGGGCACTTGCACGGGCGTCCGAAGAGTGGGCCGTGAAGGGATCGAACCTTCGACCTTGGGATTAAGAGTCCCCTGCTCTACCAGCTGAGCTAACGGCCCGCGGCGAGAGATTGTAGCCGCACGCATGCGATCCTCCCCCTTCGGGCGGCGACGGAGCTGCACCTGCTCTGTACGATTGCCCGCCGATGCCCGACGTCGCCATTGTCGGAGCCGGCTACGTCGGCGTCCCGCTCGCCCAGGTGTTCGCCGAGGCGGGCCGCAGCGTGCTGCTCGTCGAGCGCGACGCCGAGCGCGTGGCGCAGCTGAACCGCGGCGAGAGCTATATCGAGGACGTCCCCTCGGACGTCTTGAAGCGGCTCGTGGACGAGTACGGCCTGCGCGCGACCACGGATTACGACGAGCTGCGCGACGCCGACGCGATCCTGATCGCTCTGCCGACGCCGCTCTCGAAGCAACGTGAGCCCGACCTCTCGATCGTCAATGCGGCGACGGAGGAGATCGCGAAACGGCTCCGCAAGGGCCATCTCGTGGTGCTCGAGTCGACCACCTACCCCGGCACGACCCGCGAGGAGCTGCTGCCTCGGCTCGAGGCCTCGGGCCTCAAGGCGGGCGAGGACTTCCACCTGGCTTTCTCCCCCGAGCGCGTCGACCCGGGCCGGACCGACTGGACGACGAAGAACGTGCCGAAGGTCGTGGGAGGGATCACGGAGAAGTGCACCGAGCGCGCCGCGGCCCTCTACGCCGGGGCCGTCGACACGGTGCACACCGTCACCTCACCCGAGTCGGCCGAGCTGACGAAGCTGCTCGAGAACATCTTCCGCTCGGTCAACATCGCCCTCGTCAACGAGCTGGCGCAGCTCTGCGAGCGGATGAACGTCGACGTCTGGGAGGTCGTCGACGCCGCCGCGACGAAGCCGTTCGGGTTCATGAGCTTCAAGCCCGGCCCGGGCCTGGGCGGCCACTGCATCCCGATCGATCCCTTCTACTTGACCTGGAAGGCCCGCGAGTACGACTTCTACACCGAGTTCATCGAGCTCGCGGGCAAGGTGAACGAGAACATGCCCTGGTACTGCCGCTCGCTGATCTCGCAGGCGCTGAACCACGGCAAACAGCGCTCGCTGAAGGGCTCGAAGGTGCTCGTACTCGGCGTCGCGTACAAGCCTGGGATCGGCGACATGCGCGAGAGCCCTGCGCTGAAGCTGATCGAGCTGCTCGAGACGGCGGGCGCCAACGTCTCCTACCACGATCCGCACGTCCCCGAGCTGGACGAGTTCGGCCTCACCTCCATGCCGCTCGAGCCTGACGAGTACGACTGCATCGCAATCGTGACCAACCACGACGGGATCGACTACGAGGCGCTCGTGGACAGCGAAGCCGTTGTCGTCGACTTCCGCAACGCGACCGGCGAGAAGGGGCGCAAGAGCGACAAGGTCTGGAAGCTTTGACGAAGACGACAGTCGGTCTCGTCGGGCTCGGTTACTGGGGCCCGAACCTGGCCCGAAACTTCGAGAACCTCGCCGACCTCGTCTGGCTCTGCGACCACGACGGCGAGCAGCGCAGTGCGCTCGCCTCCCGATATCCGCAGGCCCGTGTCACCGGCGACTATGCAGAGCTGCTCGCCGACCCAGCGTTGGCGGCCGTCGTCGTGGCCACCCCCGTGCCGACGCACTACGAGCTCGCGAAGCAGGCGCTCGAGGCGGGCAAGCACGTGCTCGTCGAGAAGCCACCGGCGATGAAAGCCGCCCAGATGGACGAGCTCGTCGCGCTCGCGGCGGAGCGCGACCTCGTGCTGATGCCCGGGCACCTGCTCCTCTATCACCCGGGCGTGCGCAAGCTGAAGGAGCTCGTCGACGCAGGCGCGCTCGGCGACGTTCTCTGCGTCTACACGAACCGCCAGAACCTCGGCATCGTGCGCACGAACGAGAACGCGCTCTGGTCGCTCGGGGTGCACGACCTGTCGGTAATCCTCTGGCTGATCGGCGAGGACCCTGTCGAGGCGGTCGCACACGGCCGTGATTTCCTCACCGACGGCGTCGAGGACGTCGTCTTCTGCTACCTGCGCTTCCCGTCCGGGAAGATCGCGCACATGCACCTCTCGTGGCTCGACCCGCACAAGATGCGCAGGATGACCGTCGTCGGCCGCGAGAAGATGGTCGTCTTCGACGACATGGAGCTCGAGCGGAAGGTGACCGTGTACGAGAAGGGGCCCTGGAAGCAGGCGGCGGGATACGGCGAATGGCAGACCCGCACCGGCGACATCCACATCCCGAAGATCGACACCGCCGAGCCGCTCAGGCTCGAGTGCGAGGCCTTCCTCGGCCTGATCGCGGGCGAGGGCGACCGACACGCGGTCGCCGCGGACGGCGCGATGGTCGTGCGGGCGCTCGACCGGCTGACGGAGTCGCTCCGTGGCTGAGATCCATCCCACGGCGACGGTGTACGAGGGAACGGTTCTCGGCGAGGGCGTGAAGGTGCTCGAAGGCGCCGTCGTCGGCAAGCAGCCGACGCTCTCACCGCGCTCGACCGCGAAGCGCGAGCCGCTGCCGCCGGCTGATGATCGGCGCCGGCACGATCGTCTCGACCGGCGCGATCGTCTTCGCCGGCTCGCGGGTCGGGGCCCGCGTCATCCTCGGCGACCAGTCCTGCGTGCGCGAGCGCGTCGAGATCGGCGACGACGTCGTGCTCGGCCGCGGCTCCTACGTCGAGAACGACACCACGATCGGCGCGATGACCAAGATCCAGGCGGACGCGTACATCACGGCCTACTCGACGCTCGAGGAGCACGTCTTCATCGCCCCGTGCGTCGTGACGACGAACGACAACTGGATGGGGCGCACCGAGAAGCGCTTCGGCAACGTGATCGGCCCGACGATCCGCCGCGGCGCCCGGGTCGGCGGCGGTGCGATTCTCTGTCCCGCGATCGAGATCGGCGAGGAAGCCTTCGTCGGCGCCGGAGCGGTCGTGACGAAGGACGTGCCACCGCGCACGGTCGTCGTCGGGAACCCCGCGCGCGTCCTGCGCGAGGTCCCCGACGAGGAGTTGCTCGAAAACCAGTAGTTCTCGCCGCCGCTCGGCGCCTGACCGTCAGGCTTTGACGATGGCGAGCTTGTAGCGTCCCTCGCCGCGCGAGGCCAGCTTCACCTGGACGTAGTGGAGGCCGGTCCGGCGCGCGCGGTAGGAGAGGTACTCGTGCGGTCCCGGCCGGGCGGACTGACGGGCGACGAGCCGGAGCGAGGCGAGGTCATCCACGTGTCTCGTGCCGGGCCGCCAGAGAATCAGGTTCGTGTCCGTGCCGGCCGGGCCACGAACGCTCACGAACACCGGCTGGCCGCGGCGGAGTCGGATCGCGTAGACGTCGTTCTGGTCGTCCCAGAAGTCGAGCGTCGCCTCGATCCGCTTCGTCACGCCCCAGAGCCGCATCGAGCCGGCGCCGGCGTCGTCGTTCGGCTCCAGGCGGTCGGGCGGCGGGATCGGCCCGTCGAGCGCGCGCAACGCGGCCGTGACGTCGAGCCGTCCCCACCCCGAGAGCTTGTCGCGCCGCAGTGGGCAGGCGCGGCAGCCGTTCGCCGCGTTGACGTCACGCGCGGTCTGCGTGAGGAGGGCGGTCACCTGCTCGGGGCGAAGCTCGGGTCGCAGCGAGAGCAGGAGCGCCGCCGCGGCGCTCGCCTGCGGCGCGGCGAACGACGTGCCCTCTCCTCTGCGGAAATCGTCGAAGTCCTGGGCAGCGCAGACCGAGTACCCCTGCTCTACGCACTGCGCTGAATCGACTGTCAGCGCGAGCGGGAACGTCGAGAGGATGCCTTCGCCCGGCGCGGCGAGGTCGTTGAAGATCTTGTCACGGTTCGAGAAGGGCGGGACGGAGCCGTTGCGCGCCAGCGCGCTGACGCCGAGCACGTGCGGCAGCGCGGCCGGATAACTCGCGTACGGCCACGGTACGGGCGGATCCTCGAGGCTGTTCCCGACTGCGGCGACGACGACCGCCCCGTGTCCGTGTGCGTAGCCCACCGCGGCCGCCTCGAGCGGCGAGAAGGCGTCCTGGTCGGGATCGCGCGGATCGCGGAAGCCGCCGATGCTGAGGTTGATCACGCGGGCGCCGTTCTGCACCGCCCAGCGGATCGCACGCGCCTCGGCCTCGACGTCGATGAGGTTGTCGGTATCGACAACCTTGGCGACCAGCAGCTCGGCGGACGGCGCCATGCCGGCGATCCCGGAAGCGTTGTCGAAGGCGGCCGCGATCACACCTGCGACGAACGTGCCGTGCCCCTGCTCGTCGACCCGGGCAGAGCCGCCGACGAAGGTCTCCGCCTTGGCGATCTTGTTCGCGAGCTCCGGGTGGGTGGCGTCGACGCCCGAGTCGATCACCGCAACCCGCACGGGAGCGAGCGCCGGCGCCGCGTCCCAGTAGTCGAACGCGCGGGTCATGTTGAGATGCCACTGTCGCTGCGCAAGCGGGTCGTTGGGCACGTAGGCAAGGCGACGGCGGTTGCCGAGCCGCTCGACATAGGTGGCACCCGGCAGATCGGCCAGCCGCGGCGCCGTCGCGCGATCGACGACGAGTGCTGGCAGCGGAGCGAGGCTCTCGGCACCGGGGAGGGCGCGCTGCAGTCGCGCCAGGTCGGCCTGCGAGCGGGCCCCGACCGCGTAGCGGGCGGCGTCGGCGGCGGGCGCGAAGAGCGCGGCGACGACGGCGGCCGCGAGCGCGAGGCGCTTCACCGCAGCTCGATTCGGGCCGAGAAGCCCTCTGCGAACCCCTGCACCGGGGCGACGCGCGCGCGGTAGGCGCCGGCCTCGGCCGGCGCGAGCGAGAACTCTCCCTCGGGGCCCGACGTCGTCTCTCCGACCGTGAGCCAGTCGTCCGGCGCGCGTTCGACCTGGAGCTCCACGGTCGTCCCCGGCTCGAGCGGCCTGACGCGGCCAATGAGCCCTGCAGGACCATCGGCCCGAAGAGTCACGAGCGGAGCCACGGGCACCTTCATCGTCGGCCCAGCCAGCGTACCGGCCGAGATCCGGACCGTCGTCGGCGCGAGCAGCTTCACCTTGGCCGCCGGCGCGGCGCCGGGGCCGGCGAGCCGCGTCCAGACGCCGTCGACGCGCTGCTCGAGCAGGGCGCCTGCGATCCCAGCCGCCTTGCCCTGCAGCGTCAGCGACTTGCCGTAGACCGCGGGCCCTCCGGGACGCGTGAGCGAAAGCGTGGCCAGCTGGGTGATCCAGGTCGAGCGGAGCCCAGAGGCGGAGCGGAGCGCGGCGCCCGTCACGGTCGCCGACCCGAGCGCGGACCGGAGCTCCACGCTCGTCACGCGTCCGGAGAGACCGCGGGTGAGCCTGAGCCCGGTCAGGGGCGAACGCAACTTCAGGCCCTTGCGGATCGCCGCCTCGGAGACTGCGACGGGCCCCCAGCGATGAACCGGCGAGAGGGAGCTGTAGGGATCGTCGACCGCGACGAGGTAGGGCACGGCCTTCCCAAACCCCTCCGCGGCGTCGATCGTGGTGCCACCCGAGGTCGAGTGGAAGAGCGCGTCGATCGGCTTGCCCTCCCAGAGCAGTACTTCGCCCTTCGTCGCCTGGACGGCGGCCGTGGTGCGCGCGTGCTCGCCGGGGACGCCGCCGTAGACCTGGCTGCGGACGTCCGCGTAGAGGTCGAAGCCCTTGCCCGTGAGGCGGCGCGACAGCGCATACGAGCGCGCCGCCACGGCCTGCGCCTTCAGCGCCTCGTCCGGCCACGAGCTCGGCATCTCCTGCGCGACGACGCCCGCGAGGTACTGCTCGAGCCCGACGACGTTGACGGCGTTCAGCTTCCGGCCTGCGACTGCGACTTCGAGCTGGCCTCTGTACGCGCGGTCGAGCTCCAGCGGTGCGGTGCCGGGCAGGAAGACGATCGGGCCCGTGAGTGGCGTCGGCGTCCCGTTCACCAGGACGCGGAGCTCCGGCCCGAGCGCGACCTCGCCGGCCGGGAGCGGATACGTCTTTCCGAAGACGTCGCGCACCCGGAAGGGCGCCTGCGAACGTACCTTGACACCAGCCCGCGCCTCCGCGACGAGGACGCGGACGCGTGCGACCGGCGCCGGACCGAGCTGGGCGCCGACGTAGTAATGCCCCAGGATGCGGTCGTAGGTCCAGCCCTCGTTCGCAAAGCCGAGCGCGCCGTACTGGCTCATCCCGACGCCGTGCCCCCAGCCGCGGCCGCTGGCGACGAAGGTCGTCGCCGTGACCGGTGTGGGCTGCACGGGAGCGGGCGCGCGAGGACCCGCGGGCGCGGAAGCCGCGAGCGCGAGTACGAGACCGGTGAAGGCGAGAACCATGCGCCGCATCGTCGAGCCCAGAGGTTGAGGCTAGCGGAAGTCCCTGCACTCTCCCGTCTTCTTTACCGAACCCTCAAGGTGGCCAGGCGTTTTCAGGGCGGAGACCATGGGCACGACGGTCAGCGTGGACGCGAGCCGCCTGCCACCCCGCTACCGGCGGCCCGAGCGGATCGGCTACGGAGGCATGGGCGAGATCTTCCGAGCCGAGGACGCCGACCTGGACCGGGTCGTCGCGATCAAGGTCCTCGCCGACCGCTACGCGGACGACGACTCGATCCGGGCCCGCTTCACACGCGAAGCGCTGACTGCCGCCCGACTGTCGAACGCCCCTGGCACGGTGACGATCTTCGACGTCGGCGAGCACGAGGGTCGCCCGTACATCGTCATGGAGTACCTCGGCGGCGGCTCGCTCGCGGACCGGATCGCGGCGGAGGGAGCACAGCCGCTCGGCCGCTCGCTCGCGTGGCTCGGCGAGGCCGCGGCCGCACTCGACGCGGCACACCGGGGCGGAATCGTGCACCGCGACATCAAGCCCGCGAACCTCCTGCTCGACGATGAGGGCCAGGTCCACGTCGCCGACTTCGGCGTCGCGAGTGCCGCGCACCTCGGCTCGCTGACGGAAACGGGAACGATCGTCGGCACTGCCGGCTATCTCGCGCCGGAGCAGGCCCGCGGCGAGGGCGCAACCGCCGCCAGCGACCGCTACGCGCTGGCGGTCGTCGCCTTCGAGCTGCTCACCGGAGCGCGCCCATACGAGCGGGAGTCGACGACCGCAGAGGCGCTTGCGCACGTCAGCGCGCCGATCCCGCCGGCGTCGCGGCTCAACCCGGGGCTGCCGCCGGAGGTCGACGCGGCGCTCGCCCGGGGCCTGGCGAAGGATCCCGCGCACCGATACGACTCGGCAGCCGAGCTGGTGCACGCTCTGCGCGCGGCAGTCACGGAGGCGGCAGGTGCGACCAGGATCGTCGCGGCGCCCGCGACCCCTCCTCGACGACGTGTGCCTGTGCCGGTTGTGGTGCTCGTGCTGGGCGTGCTGCTCCTCGCGGCGGGCGTCCTGGCTGCGGCGCTGCTCGCGGGCGACGAAGGCGAGACGGCCGGGACGACGCCTCAGACCGTCCAGGAGACGATCACGCTGCCCGGGACGACGGTCGTCGAGACGGTGACGACGGCGGCTCCAGAGACGACCGCGACGACGGCAACGACGGCCACGACCGCCGCGACGACGGCTGCGCCAACAGGGGACGCCGTGGCGTTGAACGACCAGGGCTTCGCGCTGATCCAGGCGGGCGACTACGAGTCGGCGATACCTCCGCTCGAGCAGGCGGTCGAGCTCTCGTCCGGGTCGGGAGAGCTCGTCGAGGCTTACGCCGCCTACAACCTGGCGTTCGCACGGCTCTCGCTCGGCGACTGCACCGGCGTGGCCGAGCTGCTCGACCGGTCGGAGCAGGTACAGGGCGAACGCAGGGAGATCAGCCGCCTGCGCCGCGAGGCGCGACGCGTGTGCGACGGAGGTGACGAGGACGACTAGGGGCCGGAGCCCGCGAGGCGTGAGGCGTACTGCTTCTCGTAGTACTCGCGATACTCGCCGGACTTGATCGGCTCCCACCAGCTGCGGTGCTCGACGTACCAGCCGACCGTCTCGGCGATGCCCTCTTCGAACGGCTTCTGCGGCACCCAGCCGAGCTTGCGGAGCTTGGTGGTGTCGAGCGAATAGCGACGGTCGTGCCCGGCGCGATCCTCGACGTGACGGATCAGCGACTCGTCCGCGCTCGTCAGCCGAAGGATGTGCCGGACGATCTCGACGTTCTCTCGCTCGTCGTCGCCGCCGACGTTGTAAACCTCGCCCGCGCCCCCCTCCCGGAGAACGGTCTCAATCCCGGCGCAATGATCCTCGACCCAGAGCCAGTCGCGGACCTGCCTCCCGTCGCCATAGACCGGCAGCGGCTCCCCCTCGAGGGCGTTCGTCGTCATCAGCGGGATCAGCTTCTCGGGGTACTGGTACGGGCCATACGTGTTCGAGCCACGGGTGATCGAAGCATTGACTCCGAAGGTGCGCGCGTAGGCGGGAATGTGGAGATCGCCGGCTGCCTTGGCAACGCTGTACGGGCTCGAGGGCTTGATCGGATCGGTCTCGGTGGACGAGCCGCCCCCTGCGAGGTCGCCGTACACCTCGTCCGTCGAGACTTGGACGAAGCGCGCGCCGGTGCGCCGCACCTCCTCGAGCAGTACCTGGGTGCCGAAGAACTCAGTCCGGCCGAAGTCGGTGGCGCCGAGAATCGAGCGGTCGACGTGCGTCTCGGCGGCGAAGTTCACGATCGCGTCGCAACCTGCCGCCGCGTCCGCGACCACCTCGGCGTCGCAGATGTCGCCGACGAGGAGCTCGATCTCGGTCTCGTCCAGGTTCGCCGGGTTGCCCGAGTACGTGAGCTTGTCGAGCACGCGGACGTCCTCGCCCGCAGCCTTGAGCCGCTTGGCGAAATGCGAGCCGATGAATCCGGCCCCGCCGGTGACGAGCACGCGCATCAGTCGGGAAGCCTAGTCGCAGACGAGCAGCCGGGCCCCGAGCAATTCCGCGAGGCCACGGCCGCCGTTGCGCATGACGACGTCGTGGCTCCAGTGGAAGACCGGCCTGCCGATCGGCGCGACCGCGTTCATCCACGGGATCGTGGTCTCGACGTCCCACTCGTAGGTAACAGCCGTGCCCTGACCCGACCAGAGCCGCCAACGGCCGGTGCCGCGCAGGTTCCCGTCTGCCGCGCCCTCGAGCAGGTGCGGCCGCTCGACTCGGGTCGTGGTCATCCGGAACTCGATGTCGTACGGGAGGCGGCTCCGCCAGACGTAGCGGTGGATCGAGCCGACCCCGTCGTCCGGGCCCTGGCCGCCCCGAACCTGCTCGGCGACCTTGACGCCACGCCACCACTCGGGCCAGCGCTCGGTCTCGTAGATCGCCGTCCAGACGTCCTCGATCGGGGCGTCGAGCGCCCACGTGGTCAGAAAGCGGTAACCAGCCACCCCAGGCTATTCGCGGCCCGCGCCGGCGTGGATGGCCGCGAGGCACTCGCGGAGGCCCTCCCGCCAGTGGGGCAGCTGCGGCGCGCCCTTCTCGCTCCGAAGCACGGAGTACGCCGGCCGGGGCGCGGGCCGTCCGAGCTCCGCGGTCGAGATCCGGCGCACACTGCAGTCGAGCGCAGCCTCGGCGAAGATCGCCTCCGCGAAGTCGGCCCACGTACAGTCCCCCTCCGCGGCAACGTGATAGGTGCCGAACGGCAGGCGCAACACGTCGCGCGTCGCGGCGGCCAGGTGCCCGACGTAGGTCGGGGAGCCGCGCTGGTCGTCCACGACCGCCACCTCCTCGCGCTCCGCGCCCAGCCGGAGCATCGTCCGGACGAAGTTGTGGCCGGTCGGCCCGAAGAGCCAGGACGAGCGCACGATCCAAGCCCGCTCGCCGGCCGCCGCCTCCCCGTGCAGCTTCGACCGACCGTACGCCGACTGTGGGTTTGGCCCATCCGACTCGAGGTACGGCTCGCGTTTCTCGCCGTCGAAGACGTAGTCGGTCGAGTAGTAGACGAGCGGTGCGCCCAGCGCGGCCACGTTCGCCGTCCCGCCGACGTTGACCGCCGCCGCGCCCTGCGGATCGTTCTCGGCACCGTCGACGTCGGTCCAGGCCGCCGCGTGGAGGACGACGTCGGGCGCCTCGACGAGCGGCGGCGGCAGCGAGACATCCCAGTCGGCCCGCGTCAGGGCGATGACGCCGTCGGCCGCGAACTCCCGCGCGAGCGCCCGTCCGAGCTGGCCGCCGGCCCCGCTGACTAGATACACGCCGCCAGGTCGCGCGGCGACAGGATCGGCGCGTCGGTCGACCAGAGGTGCTTCACGCGCGGGTCGGCCCAGCAGACCCCCTGCTCGTCCGGATCGGCCGGGTCGTACTCCTCGGTCACGTGGTAGAGGAAGAGGCAGTCGGTGAGCGCCTCGTAGCCGTGGGCCTTTGTCCCGGGGATGTAGATCGCGACCGGGTTGTCGTCGCCAATGTCCTCGGTGAACGTCTCGCCGCTCTCACGGTCGAGCACCACCACGCGAACCATCCCGCGTACGCACGCGAAGAGATCGTCCTGGCCCCGCTCATGAAAGTGAAGGCCACGCACAACGCCCTGCCGCGAGAAGACAAGATTCGACTGACGCACCTGCTTCGGCAGACGGCCCGCTCGCATCAACTCTGCGAACCAGCCGCGCTCGTCCTCGAAGCGTTGGAGCGGGATCCGCAGAAGCCCCTCGATCACGCGCCCGGAACCTTGTTCACGCCCGTGCGGCCGATCAGGGCGCCGATCTCGGGCAGCGACTCCTGCGTGCCGGCGTCCTCCCACCACCCGGTGACCCGGTGGCAGGCGAGCGTGCCCTGCTCGGCGTAGTGCCGGTTCACGTCCGTGATCTCGAGCTCACCACGTGACGAGGGCCGAAGGTGGCGGATGACGTCGAAGACGTCCGGCGAGTACGCGTACAGGCCGACGACGGCGTCGCTCGACGGCGGAGACGGATAGCGCAGGTCGACGACGCCGGCCTTCTCGACGACGTCCGTCACGCGGCCGTCGTCGCCGTAGACCACCACCCCGAAGCGTTCGGGATCGGGGACTTCCTTCACGAAGACGGCAGCGCCGTCATTGCCCTCGACGAACGATCGGATCGCATCCGTCTCGGCGTACTCGAAGATGTTGTCGCCGAGGCAAACGATCAGGTCGTCGTCGCCGGCAAAGCTCTCAGCCATGCCGACGACCTGCGCGATCCCTCCGGGCTCGACCTGCACCTTGTAGGTCAGGTCCAGGTCGAAGAGCGGGATCGAGTTGCCGCGATGGGCGATGCGGCCGTTCCCGAGCAGGTCGATCACCTGGCCGGCGTGCCCCTGGCCGGTGACGATCAGCACCTCCCCTACGCCGCAGAGTTGGAGCAGCTGCAGCGGGTAGTAGATCATCGGCCAGCCGCCCACCGGCAGCAGGTGCTTGTTGACGACGCGTGTCAGCTCGCCGAGGCGCGTCGCCTCCCCGCCGGCTGCGATCAATCCCTTGGCCCTCATGCCGGCGCCGATGCTACTCGTGGGGCGACCGGCGGAGTGCCGGCAAGCCTCTACTGAACGCGGACGGAGGCGCTGTACGCCTTGTCGCGAGGCGAGTAGATCCGCACGCTCGCGCCGGGCGGAGCGGCCACCTTGGTGCTGAAGAAGCCGCGCGTGCCCGTCCGGCGCACGCCGCCGCGGAACCGCCAAGCGCTGCCGGCGCGCACCTGGACGCGGTATGTCTGCACGCCCGTCCTCGGCCTGACTTGGCCCCACAGCACGAGGGCACCGCCGCTCCTGCCCGCCTGGGCGAGCGGGAGCGGGAAGGCGCGCGCCGCCAGCTTCGCGCGGTCCGAAACGTTGAAGAGGCCGCTCTGGAAGCGCTCGGTGTTGGGCTCGTCCTTGACGAGGTAGTGGATCAACATGTCCACCCGAGGCGTTTTGTGAGCCCGACGGCCGGACTGGCCGATCAACTCGGCCTGGCGCTGTTGCGAGACGCCGAAGGCACCCGTCTGGTAGCCGTACTCGGTCAGCCAGATCCGCTTCCGCGTGCCGAAGGCACGCCCGACCTCGGCGAGCAGCCGCTCGAGCGTGGCCATCGTGATCGTGAGGCAGTGGGCGCAGCCGCCGGAGAACGGCGACTCGCGCGTGCTCGACGGATAGGGGTGGTGCGCGTACGCGTCCAGGCGGGCGCCGGCGGCCCGCATCCCTCGGATGAAGGCGACGGGCGAGACACCGCCGGTCGCGGCACGCGGCGCTGTCACCCCGCCTGCGACCTTCGCCCGCCGATTGACGGCGTGGATCGCCCGATAGCCCGGGTTGAGCAGCTGGCGGACGTAGGTGCGCGCGTCGGTCGGACGGAGCCAGCGCCGCTGGTTCGGCTCGTTCCAAATCAGCCACTGGTTCACCCAGCGGTATCGCGCGGCGGCGGTGCGCGCGAAGCGCGCGAAGGACGTCGCGCCCGGCGCAAAGTTGGGCGTCCGACCGGCGTTCGCCCAGCGCGGCGAGCCGACGATCCCGACCACGGCCGGAATTCGGCGCGCGCGGAGCCCCTCGAGGACGAGGTCGCTCTCCTCCCAGTCGGGCTTGCCGCGCACCCGCTCGATCCGGTCCCAGCGCAGGTTGAACCGCACGAGGTCGACGCCGAGCCGCTCCAGCCGATCGAGCCGGTCGTCGAGCGTGCCGGGGCCGTGCGCCAGCCAGGAGTCGTCCTGGATTCCGAAGCGGACGCCGGTCGAAGCGCCGGCGGGGGCGGAGAGCGCGAGCATGGCGCCCATGAGCAGCCCGATGAGGACGAGTCGCATTGCAGGCGGGTTCCCCACTACACCGGATCCGACACGTGAGTGTTGCACCAGCGTCAACGACCCACCGGACGGTGCGCCGGACGGGTCTCGCCGAGCGGAGAGGCCGGGACGCATCAGGCTCCCCTACGCAGCCTCCGGCGACGCGCCTTACGCCCTTTCACGAGGGGCGCGTAGCGGACCGCCGCGAACCAGACGTAGGTGCCGAAGGCGAGCGCAGCGGTCAGAAGCTGCAGGATTCGGCGCACCAGCGTCACGCTTCGATCGTACTCGGCGGGGTAGGGTGAAAAGATGGCGCGGCGGGACGCCGATCGGTTGCAGGAGGAGATCGAGGAGCTCTTCGCGGACCTCTGGCAGGTGCCGAGGTTCGCGGCTCGGCACGGCTACCGGCCCGCCGTCGACTGCTTCGTGACCGACGAGCCGCACCAGCTGAACATCGTCGTCGAGCTCGCGGGGGTCGATCCGGACTCGATCGAGACCGGTGTCGCCGAGCGGGCGCTGACGATCTCCGGCGAGCGGTCGCGGCCACGGGTGGGCGGGCAGGTCTACCAGCAGGCGGAGATCGAGTACGGGCGCTTCGAACGACGCATCCCGCTCGGCCACGACGTTGCCGCGGCGTCGGCGAGCGCCGTCTACGAGGCAGGGATGCTGCGGATCACGCTCCCGATCGCCAAGCGGACGCCGCGAGGGCGCGGGGTCACCATCGTCGTGCGCAGGGTCGGATGAGCGAGCAGGCAACCGCGCCGGCGCCGGAGGGACTGCGGCTGCCGGTCTTGCCGTTGAAGGAGACCGTCGTCTTCCCGGAGTCGATGACACCGCTCGCGGTCGGCCAGGAGCGCTCCGTGAAGCTAATCGACGACGTCGTCTCGGGCGAGCGGACGCTCGCGTTGATCACGGTGCGGAATCCGGAGGTCGACCCGCCGAGCTGGGACGACCTGTACGACGTCGGCACGGTCGCGGTCGTGCACAAGATGATCAAGGTGCCCGACGGGACGCTGCGGATCCTCGTCCAGGGGCTGGAGCGAGTCCGGGTCGTGGCGCCGGTGCAGGACGAGCCCTATCTCGTCGCCCGGCTGGAGGAGCTACCGGACGTCGTCTCCGACTCGCCGGAGGTCGAGGCCCTGACCCGGAACGTGCAGCAGCAGTTCGCCCAGATCATCGCGCTGACGCCATACCTGCCGGAGGAGCTGCAACTCGCCGCCGCGAACGTCGACGACCCGAGCGCGCTCTCCTCTCTGGTCGCGTCGACGCTCCGCCTGAAGACCGAGGAGCGTCAGGAGCTCCTCGCCACCGTCGACGTGGAGCAGCGCCTGCGGGCGGTAGCGGTGATTCTGAGCCGCGAGCTCGAGATGTCGGAGCTCGGCTCCAAGATCCAGTCGCAGGTCGCGAGCGAGATCGACAAGGGCCAGCGCGAGTTCTTCCTCCGCCAACAGCTGAAGGCGATCCAGGAGGAGCTCGGCGAGGCGGACGAGCAGCAGGCCGAGCTCAACGAGCTCCGGGGCCTGATCGACGAGAAGCAGCTGCCCGAGCACGCGCTCAAGGCCGCCAACCGGGAGCTCGCCAGGCTCGAGAAGCTGCCGCCCGCCGCCGCCGAGTACGGCGTCATCCGCACCTACCTCGACTGGATCCTGTCGCTGCCGTGGGCCGAGCACACCGACGACAACCTCGACCTCGACCATGCTCGCGAGATCCTCGACGAGGACCACTTCGACCTCGAAAAGGTGAAAGAGCGGATCGTCGAGCACCTCGCCGTCTCGAAGCTGAAGAACGACCTCGCCGGCCCGATCCTCTGTTTCGTCGGGCCGCCGGGCGTGGGGAAGACGTCACTCGGACAGTCGATCGCGCGGGCGCTCGGCCGCAAGTTCATCCGCATTTCGGTCGGCGGCGTCCGCGACGAGTCCGAGATCCGCGGTCACCGGCGCACCTACATCGGTGCGATGCCCGGGACGATCATCCGCGCGATTCGCGACGCCGAGTCGTCGAACCCCGTCTTCCTGATCGACGAGATCGACAAGATGGGAGCCGACTTTCGGGGCGACCCCGCGTCGGCGATGCTCGAGGTCCTCGACCCGGAGCAGCACTCGAGCTTCCGCGACCACTACCTCGACCTGCCGTACGACCTTTCGCGGGTGCTCTTCATCTGCACCGCGAACACGCTCGACACGATTCCGCCGCCCCTGCTCGACCGGATGGACGTGATCAACCTCTCCGGGTACACCCACGACGAGAAGCTCGCGATCGCGAAGCGCTACCTCGTGCCGAAGCAGGTCGAGGCGCACGGCCTCCGGAAGAGCAAGATCTCGCTCCCAGACCGGACGTTGCGGCTTGTGATCGGCGAGTACACGCGCGAGGCCGGCGTGCGCAACCTGGAGCGCCGGCTCGCCGCACTGTGCCGCAAGGCCGCCACGATGGTCGCGCGGGGCCACAAGGAGAAGATCAAGGTCGACGAGGCGCGGGTCCGGGAGTGGCTCGGCCCGCGCACGTTCGCAGCCGACGCCCGCAAGCGCACCGCGGATCCGGGCGTCGCGACGGGGCTTGCCTACACGGCCGTCGGCGGCGACGTCCTCTTCATCGAGGCCACCGCCTACCCCGGGAAGGGGCGGCTCACGATCACCGGCCAGCTCGGCGAGGTGATGCAGGAGTCCGCGCAGGCGGCGCTCTCGTGGGTGCGCTCGCACGCAGACGAGCTCGGCGTGCCGGCGGCGTGGTTCGCCGAGCACGACGTCCACATCCATGTCCCAGCCGGAGCGGTGCCGAAGGACGGCCCGTCGGCCGGGGTCACGATGGCGACGGCACTCGCCTCGCTCGTGCGCGGGGTGCCGGTCGACGACGACGTGGGCATGACCGGCGAGATCACGCTCACCGGGCAGGTGCTGCCGATCGGAGGCGTCCGGGAGAAAGTACTCGCAGCGCAACGCGCAGGGCTGAAGCGCGTCATCCTGCCGCTCGAGAACGCGCCCGACCTGGAGGAGCTGCCCGCGGAGACGACGGCCGAGCTCGAGTTCGTCCTCGCGGACCACGTCGAGGAGGTCTTCGACGATGCGTTCCGCGGCAATGGCCGCGTGCGGCGCCCCCGGCACGCCTCGCTGCACCGTCAGGCTGCGGCTCCGCGCCGGTAGTGCTGTTTGGGAGGGGCGTCCTGAGGCAAGATTGAGCGAACGACCACGAGCCACCGAAAGGACGGGCCGCAATGGCCAGGACGAAGGACAAGCTCTACGACACGGCCGACACGATGCGGCCGTATGTCGACCGCGCGTTGCACGACGAGGCGCTCCACGACAACCTCAAGGAGGCGTTCGGCGCCGCCAGGCAGGTGTACGGCGAGCTGCTCGGCAACCGGAACCTCAGCTCGACCGCAATGCGTGCCGCAACCGACAAAGACATCCAGGAGAACCTGCGCAAGGCCGTCGAGGAGCTTCGCACCGCCTCGAACCGGATCCAGGGCAAGGCGGACCACGGCACCCGCAACATGCTGCTGCTGCTCACGGGGATCACGCTGGGAATCCTCTTCAACCCGATCACCGGGCCGCAGACGCGTGAGTGGTTGATGGAGAAGATCACCGGCGAGAGCTCGGACGACTACTCGTACACGCCTCCGCCGGCGCCGACGAACTCCGGCGCGAGCTCGGTGCAGAGCTCGGTCGACGAGGCCGTCGAGAAGTCGAAGTCCTAGAGGCTTCTAGCCGGACCTGATCAGGGCGCCGTCGCCCTCGGCCGAGACCGGGGCGACGAGCGCCCGCTCGAGCGAGCCCGGCTCCAGGCCGCTGGCGCTGGAGATATCGGTCGACCCGAGCAGGACGATGGCCGGCTTCGGTGCTGTCGCGCCGGGTGGGACGGGCGGTGCCCAGCCGCGCCCGGCCGCGAACATGACGTCGTCGAGCCGGCGCCACGCGCTCAGATACGGGAAGGAGTTCACCACACCGTCGTAGCCCAGCGGCAGCAGGCCGACCGGGTGGATCTCGAAGTGCAAGTGGTACGGGGTCGACTGGGCGTCGCCTGTGTTGCCGACGAAGCCGACCACGTCCCCCGCCCGCACCTCACGCCCGTTGACGGCGAGGGGAGAGAAGGCGGAGAGATGGGCGTAGTAGAACTGGTTGCCCTGGCGGTCGCGGAGCCAGAGCCGGTACCCGCCGCGCTCGTTCCAGCCGACCGAGAACACGGTTCCTTCCGTCACTGCAAGGAGCGGCGCACCGAGCGGGGCGAAGATGTCCTCGCCGTGATGCCAGCCGACGCCGGCCCGGGGGGCGCCGAAGGTGTCGGTGAAGGACGACGGGCCGTAGACAGGGAAGACGAACCCGGCCGGTGAGAGAGGCGCCGACACGTCCGTGGGGGGCGGTCGGTAGATCGGGCCCGGGTGCCCCGGCTCCTCCGGCTCGGGGGGCTTGGGCAGCGGCTTGGGCTTTGGCCGGGGCTTTGCCTTCGGCGGCGCGGGCGTGGGCTTCGCGGTGGTCGTCGGGGTCGGTTCCGGCTCGGGAGCCGGGACGACCGACGTGGAGGCGGCCGCCTCGGCGCGACCGACGTGGATCTCGCTCCCCGCGGGCAACCCGCCGTGGTCGGCGGTCAGCACGACGCGGAGCGCCGTGATCGCGGCGCGCGCCTGACGCGTTTCGTCGACGACCGGCGCCTCCGCCACTTGCTCGAGCGTGACGACGTAGCCCCAATCGGCGAGAGGGAAGCTCTGGTTCGGCGCAGCGGCGACGGGCGTCCCCAGCAGGACGAGGTTCGCCACCGCCGATCCTGCCGTGTCGGCCGCCTCGGCGGTCGCCTTCGCACGGGCCGCGACGCTGTCGGCCGTGATCTCGCCGTTCAGGAGCGAGAGCTGCAGCACGTCGGCGACCGCGTGCGCGGCAATGATCCCGGACGACTTCGCGGACACGCTCGAGGACAGCGGTCCGGACCTCGCACCGACGCCGTCGGCCGGGTACGCGAAGCCGCCGGCGGCGCCCGTAGACACCGGCCCGGGGGCACTCGAGCCGGCCGCCGACGCGCCGGGCTGACCCGGGACGACGACCGAGATGCCAAACGCGCCCGCCGAGACGACCGGCGCCTCCGCGCCGGTGCTGGTGCCGGCACCGAGCGCGGCGACGACGCCCGCAAGCAGAAGAAGTGGGACAAGCCTGTGCTGCACTGGGCGATTCATTATGCGGAACGTCCGATAATCCTGGCCGGATGCGGCCGCGTCGCCCTTACGACAGTCGGCGCGTGAACTCGCGGAAGCGGTCGCGGGCCGCGTCGTCGGGCCCGAGCTCCTCGTCGTCCCCGTAGCGCGGGTCGGCCGCGATCTCCTCCGCAACAGACCGGACCTCGTGTGCGATCGCGGCGCGGTTACCGGGATCGCGGAGGAGCACGTCGACCCACGTGTCGGTGCCGTCGTACGGCGGTATGTCGTGATCGACGAGCAGCTCACCGAGCTTCATGCCGACGCGGATGTACGCGAAGGTCCGAAACGCAAGGATGCGCCGCGGCGAGCCGACCAGACGCTCGATCTCCCGGTCGTCAGCCTGGATCTGCGCGACGATGCTGCCGATCGGCTCGTCGACGAGCGGAAGCCAGATCTCCTCGTTCCGCGTCATGGCTCGGAAGGATACGGGGACGACTTCCGTGTGCGCCATGCCAGTTGGGCGGCGACGGCGAGCAGGAGGATCGCGAACAGCCGTCGCAGCGTGTCCTCCGGCAGCGCCGTCGCCACCTGCACGCCGACGACGGCGCCCGCGATCGAGGCGAGCCCGAGCACGAGCGCGGTGCGCCGACGAACGTTCCCATAGCGACGCTGACGCCAGGTCCCGGCGGCGACGGTCGGCAGGATCGCGAGCAGCGAGGTCGCCTCCGCCTCGATCTGCGAGAGGCCAAGACCGACGAGGGTGGGCACGAACAGGATGCCGCCGCCGACGCCGAAGAATCCGGCCAGCACGCCGGCGGCGAAGCCGAGCGAGACCGCGAGCACGATTGTCCCGGCACTCACGACGCGAGCAGCCAGACGGCGATCGCCACGAGCAGGCCGGCGAAGGCGTAGCCGAGCACCTGCGACGAGACTCGCTGCTGGACCGCCGTGCCCGCGACGGCGCCGGCGGCGGCGGGCAGGCCGACGAGCGCCGCGTGCGCCACGTCGACGTGGCCCTCGAAGGCGTAGAGGACGACGCCGGCGAGCGCCGTGATGCCGATCGCGGCGAGCGACGTGCCGGTCGCGAGCTTCCCGTCGAAGCCGAGCAGCATGATCAGCAGCGGCACGATCACTATCCCGCCACCGACGCCGAACAGAGCGCTGAAGAGGCCCGCGACCAGGCCGATCGCTATGAGCTTCAGCGGCACCGCTCGTATCCTAGGGCGGTGGACGGCGACCGCCTGCTCGCCCGCCTCGCCGAGGCGCCGGACCAGGCGGCGATCCTGCTCGACGTCGACGGTGTGCTGGCACCGATCGTCGACGTGCCGCACGAGGCTGCGGTGCCGGAGCCGACCCGGGCCGAGCTACGGCGGCTGCACGGCCGCTACGCGCTCGTCGCCTGCATCAGCGGCCGCTCCGGGGCCGACGCACGCCGGGTCGTGGGCCTGGACGAGCTCGTCTACGTCGGCGAGCACGGGCTCGAGCTGGAGCCTGCTGCACACGAGTGGAGCGAGCGCCTCCAGCACTTCGCGGCCACGGTGGACTGGGACGACGTCGAGCGCAAGCCTCTGACCGTGAGCTTCCACTACCGGCGTGCCCCGAACGAAGCGGACGCCCGCACGCTCCTCGAAGCCGTCGCAACTCGGGCCCGCCACGAAGGCCTCGTCGCTCGCTTCGGACGGAAGGTGCTCGAGCTTCGGCCACCGCTCGGCGCCCACAAGGGGACGGCCGTCGCGCACCTGCTCGGAGAGCGAAGGCTCGACCGCGCCCTCTACGCCGGCGACGACACCACGGACCTCGACGCGTTCGCCGCCCTGGCCGGGCTCGAGCTCGGCGTCAGAGTGGCGGTCGCCTCGGCGGAAGGGCCCTCCGAGCTGCGCGAGGCCGCCGACGTCGTCGTCGGCGGCCCCGCGGAGCTGCTGGACTTGTTGCGGCGGCTCTAAGCGGCTTCGAGCGCCGGCTCGGGCACCGACTCGACCTCCTCCTGGCGGATCAGCACCAGGGAGGCGATCACGCCGACGATCGCGATCGCGGCGCCGACCCAGAAGGCCAGCTGGAAGCCGGAAGTCATCGCCTCCGGCACTGCCGTCCCCGAGGCGACCTCGTTCTCCGTCCGCGTGATCGCGACCGTCGAGAGGAGCGCGATTCCGACCGCACCGCCGACCTGCTGCGTCGTGTTGATCAGGCCGGAGGCGATCCCCGCCTCGGACCGGTTCACGCCCGCGAGCGCGGCGATCGAGATCGGCACGAAGCAGAACGCCAGTCCGACCGCGACGAGCAGGAACCCGGGCAGCAGGTGGGTCCAGTACGAGCCGTCGACGGGCACCTGCGCGAACAGGAGCATGCCGACCGCGAGCAGCGCCATGCCGCCCGCGATCAGCGGCCGGACGCCCACCCGGTTCACGAGCATGGCGGCGACGTTCGCCCAGATGATCGACGTGCCGGCCACCGCCAGGTACGCGACACCCGTCTTCATGGCCGAGTAGCCGAGCACCTGCTGCATGTACAGCGTCAGCATCAGGAACATCGAGAACAGGGCCGTGCCGAGGATGAAGCCGGCGACGTTCGCGCCGAGGACCGTCTTCGTGCGCAGGAGCCCGAACCGCATCAGCGGCTCGTCCACGCGCTTCTCCCAGACCACGAAGGCGAGCAGCAGCGCCGCCGCGGCGGCGAAGACGCCGATCGTGCGTCCGGAGCTCCAGCCCCAATCACGTCCCTGGGTGATGCCCAGCACGAGCGCCGTCAAGCCGCCGGTGACGAGGAAGGCGCCCAGCGCGTCGAAGGTCTTGACGTGCGTGTCACGGCTCTCGCGGAGCAGCAGCGGCGCGAGTGCGAAGGCGACGAGGCCGACGGGGATGTTGACGAAGAAGATCCACTCCCAGGAGAGCGCGTCGGTGAGCACGCCTCCGAGGAGGACGCCGGCCGCGGCACCGAAGCCGCCGACCGCACCCCAGACGCCGAGGGCGATGTTCCGCTCCCGGCCTTCGGCGAAGGTCGTCATCAGGATCGCGAGCGCGGCCGGGGAAATCGTCGCCGCGCCGAGGCCCTGAATCGCGCGGGCTCCGATCAGCGAGGCTTCCGACCACGCGAGCCCGCAGAGGAGCGAGCCGATCGTGAAGAGGATCAGGCCGGCCATGAAGATGCGCCTGCGCCCGAGCAGGTCGGCCGTGCGGCCGCCCAGCAGCAGGAAGCCGCCGAAGACGAGTGCGTAGGCCGAGATCACCCACTGCAGGTTGGCCTGCGAGAATCCGAGATCGGTCTGGATCGAGGGAAGAGCAACGTTCACGATCGCGATGTCCAGAACGACCATGAACTGGACGGCACCCAGAAGCGCCAGTCCGAACCACTTCAGCCGGGGAGACGTCACCATGTTGCGCTGTCCTTTCAGCAGGGTATACTTGCTTTGTTGAACGTCATGCTTTCAAAAAGCAAGTCATCCCAGAGGACGATATTCCCTTGACGGGCCTCATCCGGGAGGACGACACATGAAGCGCTACGACCAGTACTGCCCCATCGCCCGCTCGCTCGAGCTCGTCGGCGAGCGCTGGACGCTCCTCGTCGTGAGGGAGCTGATGTACGGGCCGAGGCGCTACACGGATCTCGCCGCCGGACTCCCGCGGATCGGCACGAACGTCCTCGCCGCGCGGCTGAAGGAGCTCGAGGCGGCCGGCGTCGTCGAGAAGCGGAGGCTCCCGCCGCCGTTTGCTTCCATGGTCTACGAGCTGACGCCGCTGGGCCGCTCGCTGCGGCCGGTGCTGCACGAGCTCGCCCGGTTCGGCGCCCGCCTGCTGGGACCGCCGCCGCTCGACGCGCTCGAGGACGGCTGGCTCGTGCACGCGCTCGATCTGGCGCTCTCACCCGTCTCCCCGCAGGGGACAATCGCGTTCCGGATCGGCGCCGAGGAGGCGACGCTGGTGGACGGCGTCGCGACGGAGGGCATCGCCGAGACACCTGACGTCCTGGTGGAAGGCGACGCGGTCGGCTTCTACCACCTCGTCGTCGACCGGGATCCCGGACGGGGTCCGGGTCGAGGGCGACCGAGAGCTCCTCGAGCGGCTGCTCGACGGCTTCGCGCCTAGACAGGCCGAGCCGCTTCCCGCCTGAGCACCTCCCAGGCGAGTCGCACGTCTTCCTCGGTGGTCCGCGCGTTCCCCACCGCCAGGCGGAGGACGTAACGGTCGTTCAGCTTCGTGTGCGAGATGAAGATCTCCCCGCTTGCGTTCACGCGCTCGAGCAGCGCCTCGTTCTCCTCGTCCGAGACGTCGCGGCGGAAGCAGACGAGCGAGAACGGCCGCGGCGCGACGACCTCCCAGCCCGGCTCGTCCCGCACGAGGTCCTCGAAGAGCGCCGCCAGGCGGATCGCCTCCCGGATGCGCGCCTGCACACCCTCGCGGCCGTAGCAGCGCAGCACCGCCCAGAGCTTGAGCGCGCGGAACTGACGCCCCAGCGCGGAGCTGTACTCGGAGAGGCTCGCCACCTCCTCGCTGACGCGCAGGAACTCGGGCACGAGGCTGAAGACGGCGCGGAGGTCGTCGGGGCGCCGGGTCCAGAACGCGGAACAGCCCATCGGCGTGAGCAGCCACTTGTGCGGGTTGACGACGACCGAGTCGGCCCGCTCCCAGCCGGCGAACGCGTCCCGGAGCTCTGGGCAGACGGCGGCCGAGCCGGCATACGCCGCGTCGACGTGCAGCCAGACGCCCTCGCGCTCGCACGCGTCCGCGATCGCGGGGACGGGATCGATCGAGCTCGTCGACGTCGTCCCGATCGTCGCGACGACCGCGCAGGCGCCGGAGAGATCGAGCGCGTCCGGCCGGAGCCGAAAGGCCTCGTCGACCGGAATGGCGCGTGCCTCGAGCTCGAGCAGTCGGCACGCCTTGTCGACCGACGAGTGCGCGTGCTCGGAGCAGACGACGACCCGGGCCCCCGGCTTCGCCTGACGGGCCGCCGCGAGCGCCGTCATCGTCCCGGTCGAGGCGGTGTCCTCGAGATGGCCGTGCAGGCCGGCCGGAAGCCCGAGCAGCTGCGCGAGCCAGTCGAGTGTCAGCTCCTCGAGCTCCTGCAGCGCCGGCGAGGTGCGCCAGAGGATCCCGACCTGGTTCAGGCCGGCGGCGAGGAGCTCGGCGAGGATCCCGGGCTCGGAGCCGGTGTTCGCGAAGTAGGCGAAGAAGCGCGGGCTCTGCCAGTGCGTCGCCGCCGGCAACAGCAGCTCGTCGAGGTCGCGGAGCACGTTCGCGAACGGCTCTGCCCGGTCAGGCGGAGTCTGCGGCAGCCGTTCCCGCAGCTCGCCCGGCTCGACCTGGGCCAGGACCGGCAGGTCGCGGACGCGCTCCAGGTACGACGCCACCCAGTCGAGGGACGCGGCACCGTCCTCACGGAAGCTCACTTGCGCAGCTTCTCGATCGCCGGCCACGGGCGCGTGTTCACGATCTGGTCGGCCGTCAGCCACGCCCGCCGCGCCTGCGCGACGCCGAGGTCGACGTAGCGCAGCGCGTTGGCCGAGTGCGCGTCGCTCGAGATCACGAGCCGAAGCCCGGCCTCGCCGGCGAGGCGAGCGTTCGCGTCGCGCAGGTCGAGCCGGTCCGGCTGCGAGTTGATCTCGAGGAATGTCCCGGTCTCGAGCGCGGCGTCGACCACCTTCTCCACCTCGACGGCCGACGGGTTGCGGACCCCGATGCGCCTGCTCGTCAGGTGGCCGATGCAGTCCACGTGCGGGCTCTGCATCGCCTCCAGGACGCGGCCGGTCGGCTCCTTGTCGAAGCTCGCGTGCACCGAGGCCATCACCCAGTCGAGCGGCGCGAGCAGCTCCTCGTCGAAGTCGATCTCGCCTGTCGCGCGGATGTTGACCTCGATCCCCTTCAGGATTCGGAAGGGCGCGAACCGCTCGTTGAGCGCGTCGATCTCCTCCCACTGCCGCTCGAGGCGCCCGTCCCGCAGGCGGTGCGAGTGGTCGCAGATCGCGAGGTACTCGTGCCCGAGCGACTGGGCCATGACGGCCATCTGCTCGATCGAGGCCTTGCCGTCCGACCACGTTGAATGGCAGTGCAGGTCGCCGCGGAGGTCGGACCGCTCGACGAGCATCGGCAGCTCCCGCCGGTTCTCATTTGACAGCCGCGCCGCCGCCAGCTCGCCGCCGTTCTCGCGCAGCTCCGGCGGGATGTACGCATAGCCCAGATGGGCGTAGAGCTCCTCCTCGTCGGCAGCGCGGAACTCCTCGCCCGTCTCGGTGTTCGTGACGGAGTACTCGGAGACTGAGAAGCCACGGCGGACCGCGTCCTCGCGGAGCGCGACGTTGTGCTCCTTCGAACCGGTGAAGTGCTGGAGCAGGTTTCCGTACGACTCCGGCGGCACGACGCGCAGGTCGAGACGGAGGCCCTTGACGGTGATCACGGTGGCTTTCGTGTCGCCCTTCGCGACGACGCTCGCGACCTCGTCGCGCATCGTGAAGTGCTCGATCAGCGCCGGTGGGTCGGTCGAGGTGGCGATCACGTCGAGGTCGCGGAACGTCTCGCGGCGCCGCCGCGCCGAGCCGGCTTCGGACACCTTCACCGCGGCGGGGTGCGCCCGCAGCTCCTCGACGAGCTCGAGCAGGAACGGCAGCCCGTCGCCGAGCAGGCGCCTCGACTCGCGCGGGTCCTTCTGCTCCTCGGCGAGTGCCTTCAGGATCTTTTCCTCGCTCTTGGCGCCGAGGCCGGCGAGCGAGCGGAGCCGCTCCTGCTCGGCCGCCTCCTTCAGCTCTGCGAGGGTCGTGACGCCGAGCTCCTTCCAGATCCTGCGCGCGGTCTTCGGGCCGAGGCCGGGCAACCGCATGAACTTGACGACGTCCTCCGGCACGACCGCCTTGCGCTTCGTCAGCGCCTCCATCTCGCCGTGCTCGACGATCTGGACGATCTTGTCCTCGATCGTCTGGCCGATCCCGGAGAGGCTCTTCGCCTTGCCCTCGAGCGCGAGCTGGGCGACCGGGCCGCCAGTCTCGCGGATCCGGGTCGCGGCGCGGCGGTACGCGAGGACGCGAAAGGAGTCCTCGCCCTCGAGCTCGCTCAGGTCGGCCAGCAGCTCGAGCTGGTCGGCGAGCTCGTCGTTCCTCGGCAGGGTCGCAGCCACTTGTCGCGATGATACGGAGGTGCGGACCCTCGTCTGCCTGCCCACCTACGACGAGCGCGAGAACCTCGAGCCGATGCTGCGCGCGCTTCGTGAGGTGCTCGGCCCGGACGACGCGGTGCTCGTGATCGACGACGACTCGCCGGACGGCACAGGCGAGCTGGCGGACCGGCTCGCGGCCGAGCTCGATTTCGTCGAGGTGCTCCACCGGCAGCGGAAGGAGGGACTCGGGCCCGCCTACCTGGCGGGCTTCCGCCGCGCTCTCGAGCGCGGCGCCGAGCTCGTGGTCGAGATGGACTGCGACTTCTCGCACGACCCGAAGGACGTGCCGCGGCTGATCGAGGCGGCGGGGGACGCCGATCTCGTGCTCGGCTCGCGCTACGTCCCCGGCGGCGGCGTCGAGAACTGGGGTCTCGTGCGTCGCGTCGTCTCCGCGGGCGGCTCGCTCTACGCGCGCTTGCTGCTCGGCGTGCCGGTGCGCGACCTCACCGGGGGCTTCAAGTGCTTCCGCCGTTCCGTGCTCGAGGCGCTCGACCTCGAGGCGGTGCACTCGAAGGGCTACGCCTTCCAGATCGAGCTGACCTACCGAGCACTGCGGCGCGGCTTCCGCGTCCGCGAGGTGCCGATCCGCTTCGTCGACCGCGAGGTCGGCGGCTCGAAGATGTCGCGGGGGATCGTGCTCGAGGCGATCTG
This sequence comes from uncultured Gaiellaceae bacterium, assembly GCA_963794385.1. Classification (GTDB taxonomy): domain Bacteria; phylum Actinomycetota; class Thermoleophilia; order Gaiellales; family Gaiellaceae; genus Gaiellasilicea. Next base: position 48,106 of record CAWCDT010000013.1, read on the forward strand.
GAAGGTGCCGCTGCTCCGGCTCGCGGCATTGGGAGGCCGGCTTTGAGGGAGGTCACCGACGCGAGCTTCGAGGAGGAGGTGCTCAGTGTGGCCGGCCCGGTCATCGTCGACTTCTGGGCCCCGTGGTGCAAGCCGTGCGATGCGATCGAGCCGGTGCTCGAGGCGATCGCCGCCGAGCACGGCGTGGAGCTCGTGCGGCTGAACGTCGACGAGCACCTCGCCGTGCCTTCGCGCTACAGCGTCCTCTCGTTGCCGACAGTGATCCTGTTCGAGAGCGGCGAGCCTCGCTCGACGGTGATCGGCGCCCGCAAACGCGCCCACTACGAGCGCGAGTGGGCGACGTGGCTCAGCGCGACCTGAAGTGCTCCCAGCCGGGCAGGTCGTAGGGCTCGCCGCCGTGCAGCAGGAGAACGCCCTCGCCCGGCTCGCACCTGCCGATCACCGGGAAGCCGACCGGATCTCGCGTCGCGGCGAGGAGCTCAAAGTCCTCGCCGAAGCCGAGATCGTCCAACTCGCCCGCGAGCGGGACCGCGTCGAGGTCGACCACGATCCGGCAGCCGGAGCGGCGCGCAAGGTGGCCTGCGTCCACGGCGATCCCATCGGAGATGTCGAGCATCGCGTTCGCCACGCCGCCGAGCCGGAGACCCTCCTCCGTGCGGATCGGAGGGCGGATGAACCGCTCCTCGCGAAACGCCTTGCCGGCCGCACCGAGCGGACCCGTGACGATCAGCTGATCGCCGGGCCTGGCGCCTGTGCGGCCGGGCACGCGCCTGGCGTGACCGAGCGCTGTGACGGAGATGTAGACCCGGTCCGCTTCTGTCATGTCGCCGCCCCGGACGGGCACTTCCGTCTCCGCGAGACCCTCGTACAGCTCCACGACCCGATCCAGCTCGACGTCACCAGGCGCCGCGAGTGTGACGAAGAGCGCTTCGGGCATGGCGGCCGACGCCGAGAGATCGCTGATGTTGACGGCGGCGGCCCGAAAACCGAGCTCGAGCCAGGACAGCCAGTCGAGCCGGAAGTGAACTCCTTCCACCAGCGCGTCCTGGGTGACGACGAGCCCGCTGTCGAGCTGGGCGGCGTCGTGCTCGACGCCGACGATCAACTCGCGCGCCTCAAGCTCGCGCAGGAGGCCGACCTCGCCTGCGTCAGAGAGCCGCATCGACGGCCGCCCGCAGGGCCTCGATCTCCGCGAGGGCGCGGATCACCGCCACTCCTGCCGCGCCGGCGCGGATGCACTCGGCCGCATTCGAGGCGTCGATCCCGCCGATCGCGACGACCGGTAGCGAGGTCGAGAGGCACACGTCGCGCAGGCCGTCGAGGCCGATCGGCGGCGCGGCATCCGGCTTTGACGGCGTCTCCCAGATCGGACCGGCACCGAGATAGGTGGCTCCGGAGAACTCCGCAACCGCCGCCTCCCGCCGCTTCGTCACCGAGACACCCAGTGGGATCCCGGCTTCGCGCGCCCGCTCGATCCCGGGATCCGCCTGGCCGAGGTGCACCCCGCAGCCGAGCGCGAGCGCTGCGTCGACGTCGTCGTTGACGACGAGCTCGGCGTCGAGGTCGGCGAGAGAGCGGCCGAGCTCCACTACCGCCGCGGTCGGCGCACCCTTCAGCCGAAGCTGCACGACCGTCGCGCCGCCGGCCGCGGCCCGCCGCGCGGTCTTCTCGTCGGAGACGAGCGCGTGGACTCTCACGCCGTCTCGACCCGCGCCCGGGCGGACAGGGTCGCCGGATCGAGCGCCGCAAGCGCGTCGTAGAGCGCAACATGGAAGCTTCCCGGCCCCTTCGCCTCGGCGGCCGCGTCCTCGCCGGCGACGCCGAAGGCGACGAGCGCCTCGGCCGCGGCCTCGAACGAATCGTCCTTTCCGGTCAGGAAGCAGCCGGTGAGCGCCGTCGACATGCACCCCGTTCCCGTGATCGCGGCCAGCAGCTCATGCCCGTTCGAGACGGACGCCGAGCGCTCGCCGTCGGAGACATGGTCGACCACGCCGGTCACGGAGGCAACCACGTCGAGCGACTTGGCGGCCTCGCGCGCAAGCGCGGCTGGATCGCCGCCGGCCCCGACGGACTCGACGCCGCGCACCTCCGCTTCTGCCCCGACGAGCGTCGCGACCTCGCCCGCGTTCCCGCGCAGCACGGCGACGTCGACCGCAGCCAGGATCCGCTTCGCCGTCTCGGTGCGGTACGACGTCGCGCCGGCGCCGACCGGATCGAGGACGACGGGCACGCCCTTCTCGTTCGCCGCAGCGCCCGCGGCGAGCATCGCCTCGATCCAGCTGTCCGAGAGCGTGCCGATGTTGAGCACGAGCGCCCCCGCGAGCCCCACCATCTCGCGCACCTCCTGCTCGGCATGCGCCATCACCGGCAGCGCGCCCAGGGCGAGGATCGCATTCGCGGTCTCGTTCATGACGACGTAATTCGTGATGTTGTGGACGAGCGGCTTGCGCTCGCGGATCACGGCGAGGGTTGCGCCCGGGTCGATGCTCATGGGCCAACCTGGCCCATGAGCTGGGGAGGGGGCGTGGGGGAACCGGGAGGTTCCCCCACACGAGACTGGAAGAAGGGGGCTCGTGGGGGAAACATGGTTTCCCCCACGGGAGCGGGCCGAAGGCGCGCGACGCTCATACGCGTCCTTTCACGTCGAGGACGTCGACAGGCCCCTCGCCGGCGCCGATCTCATGGAGGCCGTTGCGGACGGCGTCCGAGGCAGCCTCGGCCGCCCCTCGCGCCGCGTCCTCCAGCGAAAGTCCGCGCGCGAGCAACGCCGCGAGCGTCGCCGAGTGGGTGCAGCCGGCGCCGTGCGTCGCCGGCACATCGTGGCGCTCAACCGCAATCTCCACGTGCGTCTGCCCGTCGAAAAGATGGTCGACCGCGGTCTCGCCGTGGCCGCCGGTGACGAGCGCCGCCGTCGCGCCGAGCTCGACGAGGCGCTCGGCGAGCTCCCGCCGTGACGCGCCCGAGATCCCGGTGAGCGCCTCCGCCTCGGGCAGGTTCGGCGTCACCACGGTTGCGAGCGGGAAGAGCCCGGCGACCAGCGTCTCGACGGCGTCGTCCTGCAGGAGCTGCGCGCCCGAGCTGGCGATCAGGACGGGGTCGACGACGAGCGGCACCGGGCGACTTGCGACCGCCTCCGCCACCGTCTCGACGATCTCGCGCGAGAAGAGCATGCCCGTTTTGGCTGCGTCGACGCCGATGTCGTCGAACACCGCGTCGAGCTGCGCGCGGATGAACTCGGAGGGGAGCTCGTGCACGGCCGTCACCCCGGTGGTGTTCTGCGCCGTCAGCGCGACGAGCACGCTCGACCCGTGCGCACCGGCGGCGGCAAAGGCCTTGAGGTCCGCCTGGATGCCCGCTCCGCCGCCGGAGTCGGACGTCGCAATCGTGAGGCAGCGCGGAACGATCTGGTACTCCCTTCGCCGGTGCGAACCGGATCAGGTTCGACGGGTGTGATCTCAGCCCCGTAAGGGGCACCCCGGTAGGCCGAAGGCTAGCGTAGAGATCGTGAGCACCGTTGCCCCCGCCTGGCACGACCTGCTGGCCGGAGAGGAGCTCGCCCACTTGACGGTCGAGCCGGCGCGGACGGGACGAAGCGAGCCGTTTCCGGACGACCTCGACCCGCGCGTCGCCTCCGCGCTCGTCGCGCAGGGGATCACGTCGCTCTACACCCACCAGGCCGAGACCTGGGAGGCGCTCCGCGCGGGCGGCAACGCGATCGTGACAACGAGCACGGCCAGCGGCAAGAGCCTCGCCTTCAATCTGCCGGTACTCGACCTGCTCGCGCGCGAACCGAAGAGCAGGGCGCTCTATCTCTACCCGACGAAGGCGCTCTCGCAGGACCAGGCGCGCGCTCTCGGCGCGTTCGGCGTCAAGGGCGTGAAGCCGGCCATCTACGACGGCGACACCGAGACCGAGCGGCGCTGGCAGATCCGCAGGTGGGCGAACGTGATCCTGACGAACCCGGACATGCTCCACGTCGGCGTGCTGCCGCACCACGACCGCTGGGGCGACGTGCTCGCGAACCTCCGTTACGTCGTCGTCGACGAGGCGCACGTCTACCGCGGCGTGTTCGGCTCGCACGTGGCGAACGTGCTCCGGCGACTGCGCCGGCTCGCGCGCGCGTACGACTCCGAGCCGCAGTTCGTGCTCGCCTCGGCGACGATCGCAAACGCTGCCCACCTCGCCGAGTCGCTGCTCGGCGAGCCGGCCGTCGTCGTCGACAGCGACGCGGCGCCGGCGACCGAGCGGACGATCGCGCTCTGGAACCCGGAGCTGATCGATGAGGAGCTCGGCCAGCGCGCGAGCGCGCTCGGCGACGCGTCGCGCCTGCTCGCGACCTTCGTCGAGCGCGGCCTGCGGACAATCTGCTTCGCCAAGAGCCGCAAGGCTGTCGAGCTGATCCACCGCTTCGCCTCAGATCGGCTCGATCCCGAGCTCGCTGCGCGCCTCGCTCCCTACCGCGCCGGTTACACGCCTTCACAGCGCCGCGAGATCGAGCAGCGGCTCGTGGCCGGCGAGCTGCTCGGCGTTTCGGCAACCGACGCGCTCGAGCTCGGCATCGACATCGGCACGCTCGATTGTGCGATCTCGGTCGGCTTCCCCGGCACGGTCAGCTCGCTACGGCAGCAGTGGGGCCGGGCGGGCCGGCGCAGCCCGGGCCTCGCGGTCCTCGTCGCCAGCGAGGACGCGCTCGACCAGTACTTCATGCGCGAGCCGGAAACCCTGCTCGGCCGAACCGTGGAGGCGGCCCTCCTCGACCACGCGAACCCGCGCGTCCTGGACGGCCACGTGCTCTCGGCCGCCTTCGAGGGGCCGATCGACGAGGCAGACGCCGCGACCTTAGGCACGGAGACGCTGGAGCGCGCAGCGGTACTCCCGGAGCTGAAAAAGACGGACGCGGGCTATGTCTGGGCCGGAACCGACTATCCGGCCGCGCGCGTCCTGCTCAGGTCGGGCGAGCTCGACTCGTTCACCGTCGTCGACGTCGAGACCGGCACCGTGCTCGGGCTCGTCGAGCGCTCGCGCGCCTACTCGACCGTCCACGACGGCGCCGTCTATCTCCATCTCGGTGCGCAGCACGTCGTCAAGCGGCTCGACGTCGACGGCCGCGTCGCGCTCGTCGCACGCGTCGACGTGGACTGGTACACGCAGGCGAAGAAGGAGACGCAGACCTCGATCGTCGAGCCTCTGCGGCTCGAGCACCGGCTCGGGCTCGAGCTCCACCACGGCCGCGTCTCCGTCACCGAGCGGGTGATCGGGTACCAGCGCAAGTCGATCAGCGGCGGGGACACGCTCGAGACGGTTCCGCTCGACCTTCCCGAGACGAGCTTCGAGACCGAAGCGGTCTGGTTCTGTCCCACGGCCGCCCAGCTCGAAGGTCTCGAGGAGATGCCGAAGCTGCTCTCCTCCCTCCACGCGGCCGAGCACTCGCTGATCGCGCTCCTGCCGCTGTGGGCGATGTGCGACCGCTGGGACATCGGCGGCCTCTCGACGAACGTGCACTACCAGACCGGGCTGCCGACGATCTTCGTCTACGACGGCCACGCCGGCGGCGTCGGGATCACGGAGCGCGGCTTCGAGCGCTTCGAGGGCTGGGTCGAGGACACGGCGAAGATGCTCGCCGGCTGCCCGTGCGCCGAGGGCTGCCCATCGTGCGTCCAGAGCCCGAAGTGCGGCAACCTGAACGACTACCTCGACAAGGACGGCGCGCTCACGCTGCTGCGCCGGCTCCTCGCTCATGAGGCCTGAGCTCGTCTTCACGGCGGAGGTCGTCGCTCGCGATCGCCGCGAGCACGACGTTCACCGCCGAGACGCCGGTCGCGACCGCGGCGGCACGCGGCGGCAGCTGCTTCGACAGCCCCGCGGCCGCCGCAGAGACGGTGTCGGAGCAGTGGACGAGGAGCGCGAGCCGGAGGGCTTGCCTGCGGACGGCCGGATCGGTGCTGAGCAGGTCGAGCCCGATCAGGATCGTCCGAATTCCAAACATCCGGGCGATGTGCACCGCCGGTCCGTTCGCGTCAGCCTCGGTTCCCAGCCGCCGTGCGAACGCGCCCGGCGCGACGAGCGACGCGCCGCCGTTGAAGATCCGCACGCCGGCAAGGGCGATGCGGGCGTAATCGCGACCGCTGAGCCTGCTCACTGGGCTGCGATTGGACCAACTACCGCTGCCGCGCGTCAACACGTGGCCGGGCCGAGCGGCACCGTGGTAGGTTCGGCCTCTCGTCGTCGGAAGGGTCGTGATGCCAGTCGACATGCCGGATCTGCTGGGAATGTCGGAGCAGGAGCTCGAAGACCTGTTCCGCGCCAACACTGCAGGCGAGATTCGGGACGGCGACGCCGACGGAATCGTCGTCATCGCGCCCGGGACGGACATCTCCCGGATCGCGTCCTTCCTGATCCGCCTCGTCGCCTGGCGCGGCAAGGTGTTCAACGGGCAGAAAGGGGACCTCCGCAACAAGGTCGGGCCGTTCAGCTGGAAGCTCGTCCGGGCGAAGGTCTACCGGGAAGCGAGCTGGTTCGACGGGGAGGAGACGATCGTCCTCGACTACTCGAAGACGTCCTTCGTCGCCCGCCGGATTCGCGACGAGATCCGCGAGATCGCCCCCGGCGTTTACCTCGGGCTCGTCTTCTGGGACCGGAAGAAGGTGGCCATCTTCGCGCTCAAGTTCTCGACGTGACGCCCCGGCGGCAGCGGCGGAGTCGGCCATGCCGTATCAGCGTGCGGTGACGATCGCCGCGCCCGTTCGCGCGGGCGCGGTCGCCGACCTCGAAGGCCTTCTCGCGACGATGGGGAACGGAGTCGCCAACGGCTCCGTCCTCGACCTCGGCGGGCTTTCCGGCGTCCACTTTGCCCGGCTGGCGGTCGTGGGCGAGGAAACGGACGCGTCGGGCGCCACGCTCCCCGCAAGCCTGATCTACCTGAGCGACCTCGACGTCTCGCCCGCGACGCACCTGGCCGAGCTCGCGGAGCTCGACGGCATCGACCGCGTCTTCGGCTACTGCGAGGGCTATCCGGCAGGCGGCTCGGCGAGCGCGGGCCAACGGCTGGACTATCTCCGCCGCCACGTCGTCAAGGAGCAGGCGAGATACGTCAACACGACCGGCCGGACGGCGAAGCAGATCCGGCAGGAGGCCGAGCTGCGCGACGCGATCGAGCGCTTCCTCGACTCGGCGGACGAGGACTGGCGTGGACGCAATCCTGGCGACGTCCGGCGCGCGGTGCTCGAGCACGTCAAGCGGAACCCCGCGCTCGCCTGGGCGCTCGAGCCGGCGGAGCGCCCAGGTGGGCTTGCGCGCCTGCGCGAGCTGGCGCACCTCGTCCTGATCCCGCTCCTCCTCGTGCCGCTGCTGCCGCTCGCAATCCTCGCCCTGCCCGTCTACGCGTTCGTTCTCTGGCGGCACGAGCGCCGGGACGAGGCGCCGCACGTGAAGCCGGAGGACGCCCGCGTCCTCGAGCTCGCGGCGCTCGAGGACCACATCGTCCAGAACCCGTTCATGGCGGTCGGCCCGGTGAAGCCGGGGCTGTTCCGGCGCCTGACTCTGATCGGCGTCGTCTTCGGGCTCGACTACACCGCGCGCCACTTCTTCAACCGGGCGAACCTCTCCGGGGTGAAGACGATCCACTTCGCACGCTGGGTCTTCCTCGACGACAAGCGGCGCATGTTCTTCGCGAGCAACTACGACGGCAGCATGGAGAGCTACATGGACGACTTCATCGACAAGGTCGCCTGGGGCCTCAATCTCGTCTTCTCGAACGGCGTCGGCTACCCGAGGACGCGCTGGCTCGTGTTCGGCGGCGCGCGCGACGAGCTCGCCTTCAAGGACTACCTACGCGTGCACCAGGTGCCGACGCACGTCTGGTACTCGGCATACGGCAACCTGACGGCGCTCAACATCGCCCAGAACGAGCGGATTCGGAAGGGCTTGCGCGACGGCGACGCACGGGGGTGGGTGCAGTCGCTGTGACGCTCGACCTCGACGACGTCCAGGGACTCTTTGCACGCGGCTACGGCGACCTCAAGTCCGCGGCATTCCTCCTGCTCGCGGTCGCAGACGCCAACGCCGCGCGCACGCTGGCTCGGCGAGCTGAGCGAAGCGGTGACGCGCGCGAGCGAGCGGCCCACGGAGCGCGCGGTCAACGTCGCGTTCACGAGCTCCGGACTCGAGCGGCTGGGGCTGCCCGCCGAGGAGCTGACGGCTTTCTCGAACGAGTTCGTCGCCGGAATGACAACGCCGCACCGCACGCGGGTCCTCGGCGATGTCGGCGAGAACGCGCCCGAACGCTGGGACTGGGGCGGGCCCGCCGCGCCGATCGACGCCGTGCTCCTCCTCTACGCCAAGGACGCGGCGGGCCTCGCGGCGCTGGAGCAGGTGCCGGCCGGCTTCTCGCTCGTCGCACGGCTCGGCACCGCCGATCTCGACGGCTTCGAGCCGTTCGGCTTTCGCGACGGGATCTCGCAGCCGCTCGTCGAGGGGCTCGGCAAGGTCGGGCCCGCTGAGCAGACCGTCCGCGCCGGAGAGTTCCTGCTCGGCTACGAGAACGAGTACGGCCTCACAATCGACCAGCCGCTGCTGCGAAACGGCAGCTACCTCGTTCTCCGCCAGCTGCGCCAGGACGTCGCCGGATTCTGGCAGTTCGCCGACTCGGCGACCAGGCGCGAGGACGGGGGCAGCGACCCCGACGCGCGGCTCCGGCTGGCAGCGAGGATGGTCGGGCGCTGGCCGAGCGGCGCGCCGCTCGTGCTCGCACCGGAGGCGGACGATCCGAACCTGGCCGAGGCGAACGACTTCGGCTACCAGGAGCACGACCGCCGCGGCGCACGCTGCCCGGTCGGCTCGCACATCCGCCGCTCGAACCCGCGCGACTCGCTCGACCCGAGCCCGGGCACGGCGAGGTCGCTCGAGATCAACCGCCGCCACCGCATCCTCCGGCGCGGGCGCGAGTACGGGCCGCCCCTGCCGCTCGAGCAGGCGCTGGCCGCCGACGACGGGGCGGAGCGCGGCCTGCACTTCATCTGCCTCAACGCGAACATCGCGCGCCAGTTCGAATTCGTCCAGCAGACCTGGCTGAACAACCCCAAGTTCGGCGAGCTCTACGACGACGCTGACCCGTTCTTCGCCCCCGGCGCGTTCACGATCCCCACCGACAGCGTCCGCGAGCGCGTCACCGACGTGCCCCGCTTCGTCTTCGTGAAGGGCGGCGCCTACTTCTTCCTGCCCGGCCTCGCCGCGCTCCGCTACCTGGCGGGGAACTCCTCGTCGCCGGTCGGCTCGTAGTGCTCCACGGCGTTCTGCTGCTGCCGTAGGCGCGCGAGCTCACTGTACATCCGCTTCCTGGCCCGGCTTTGGTTGCCGAGCGGGCGGTGCTCCGGGATGCAGTGCCACGGGTTGAACGAGAGCACCCGCGCGAAGGCGAGCTGCTCGGGTGAGTCGAACGTCTGCTTCGGGATCCTGAGCACGGCCGCGGGCACACGGGGCGACAGCTTCGTCGGCCAGAGGACGGCGTTGTTCTCGATCGGCATCCGGTGCGGGTCGGTCTGCAGCTGGAGCAGGACGTCGAACTCGACGTCGCGCTCGGCGAGGGTGGCGACCATCGCGTCGCGGAGGTAGTTGTCGGGCGGTCGCAGCGGCAGGCGCGGCACGCGGGTCCTCGTCTCGAGATTCGTCTGGAACGAGTACTGCATCGCCTGCCCGTCCCCGAGCAGGTAGGGCACGCAGCTGAAGTAGTCGCCCTCGAGCGGGCTCGACTGGGTCTTGGTCCAGAGCAGCTGCATGATCGAGTCGAGGATGTGCGAGTTGCGCAGGTTGACGAAGTAGAAGACGGCCGCGTTCCGGTAGCTCCAGTACTGGAGGCGTGCGTTCGCCTTCGTGTCCGGGGTGACGAACGTCGGCGTCGAGACGCCGAGCAGATCCTGGGTCGATTGCTCGTCGTCGAGGAGCTTCGGCCCGGGTACGCCCATCAGCTTGACGCTGATGCTCATGAAGCCGACGTCGTCGATGTCCGGCGTCACGTAGGGCCCCGGGCCGGAGAAGCGGACCCAGGCGCGGTACGTGCGCGGCTCCGCGAAGATGCCGCGCCGCATGTGCTCCGGCAGGTCGTCCCGGACGGTGAGCTCGGCACGCACGATCCCGTGGGTCTTCGTGTTGCCGCCGCGCTCGTAGTGGCCGGGGTTCCAGAGCCGGTGCATCTGAGCCGTGAACTGCTCGATGATCGCCTCGAGGCTCGACTCCTCGTCCGGCTGGATCCTCTCCTCCGCGATCGCGAGTCCTTCGTCCTTGCGCTTCAGATTGATCAGGGCCGTTACGAAGGTCGAGAGCGGGCCGCGGAAGAGCTTGTCGAACAGCGGTCGGAAGAAGGGATCGAAGCGGCGCTCGACGTGGATCAGGAACAGCAACACCCGCGCGATCCCGTTGCGCAGGAAGTTGCCGGTGTCGGCCGGGGGCAAACCGAAGCCGGGACCCGGGTCGGAAGACTGTGGTGTCGGCTCGCCCATGTCGTCTTGTCGTTTCCCTGTCGATTTCCTAACACCTCGTTCGTCTACGTGGTGAAATCGAGGTCCGAGAGGAGGAACGGATGCAGTATCTGGCACTGATCTACGGCGAGGAGGGCCGCTGGGGCTCGCTGTCGCCGGAGGAGCGCGAGCGCGAGATGGGCGAGTACATGGCGCTCTCGCAGGCAGACGTGACGAGGGGCGGAAACGAGCTCGACTCGACCGAGACGGCGACGACAGTCCGCGTCCGCGGCGACGAGACGCTCGTCACCGACGGCCCCTTCGTCGAGTCGAAGGAGACGCTCGGCGGCTACTACGTCTTCGAGTGCGACTCGATCGACGAGGCGTGCCGCTGGGCGGCGAAGATCCCGGCCGCTCGCCACGGGGCGATCGAGGTGCGGCCCGTGCACCCCGACGAAAGGTGAGGCGTCGTGAAGTACGCAGCGCTCTTGACCAACCTGGCCGAGGACGTCGAGGCCTGGGAGAAGCTGAGCCCGGAGGAGGCGCAGGCCGCGCGCGCCGAGGAAGTGCCGAAGTGGGAGGCGCTCTTCGCCGACCTCGGCGAGAGCGGCAAGTTCCTCTCCGGCGAGCGAGCTCGAAGCGCCCCGGACCGCCAAGACCGTGCGCGTCCGGGACGGCGAGACCCTCGTCACCGACGGCCCGTACGCCGAGGCGAAGGAGGTGATCGGCGGCGTGATGGTGATCGACGCCGACGATCTTGACGAGGCGATCTCGATCGCGGCGCGCATCCCCGTAGCGCATGGGGCTCGGTCGAGCTGAGGCCCGTCATCGAGCATTGACGCTCGAGCGCGCGTTCCGGGAGGAATGGGCCCGTGCCGTCGCCATCCTCACCCGCGTCCTCGGCGATCTCGATCGCGCCGAGGACGCGGTGCAGGACGCGTTCACGATCGCCCTCGAGCGGTGGCCGCGCAACGGGACGCCGAGCAATCCAGGCGCCTGGATCGTCACGACCGCCCGCAACCGCGCGATCGACCGGCTCCGCCGCGAGCAGACGTTCGCGCGCAAAGCGGAGCTGCTCGCGCGGCTCGAGTCGCTTCCGGCCGACGAGGGCGACGTGAGCTCGATCCCCGACGACCGGCTCGCGCTCGTCTTCACGTGCTGCCACCCCGCCCTCAGCCGCGGAAGCACGCGTCGCCCTTACGCTCCGCGAGGTCGGCGGCCTGACGACGGCGGAGATCGCCCGCGCGTTCCTCGTCGCCGAGCCGACGATGGCCCAGCGGCTCGTGCGCGCGAAGCGGAAGGTGCGCAACGCGGGCATCCCGTTTCGCGTCCCGCCCGACCACGTGCTCCCGGAGCGGCTGCGTTCCGTCCTCGCGGTGCTCTATCTCGTCTTCAACGAGGGCTACTCAGCGACGGGAGGCGAGGAGCCGTCCGCGCGTCGCTCTCCGACGAGGCGATCCGGCTGGCGAAGCTGCTCGCGGTGCTGATGCCGGACGAGGCGGAGGCGCTGGGCCTGCTCGCGCTGATGCTCCTCCACGACGCGCGCCGGGACGCCCGCACCGCGGACGACGGCTCGATCGTGCTGCTCGCCGACCAGGACCGCTCCCGCTGGAACCGAGGACCGGCTCGCCGAGGGCACGCGGGTGCTCGAGCGGGCCCTCTCCTACCGGCGACCGGGCGCTTACCAGGTGCAGGCGGCGATCGCCGCTCTGCATGTCGAGGAGGGGGCGACCGACTGGCCACAGATCGCGGCTCTCTACGCCGAGCTCGCGCGGCTCGAGCCGTCGCCGGTGGTCGAGCTGAACCGGGCCGTCGCGGTCGCGATGGCGGACGGGCCCGAGCGTGGGCTCGAGCTGCTCGACCACGTCGAGCTCCCTGAGTACCACCTGTTACACGCGACCCGCGCCGACCTGCTGCGGCGCCTCGACCGGCGCGCGGACGCCGCAGCCGCCTACCGAGCCGCGCTCGAGCTCGAAATGAACGCGGGCGACCGCGCGTTCCTGGAGCGCCGGCTGGCCGAGGTGACGGCCTAGAGGCTTGACGTGGAACCTGCACGGGCTGTGTGACCGCCTCAGACGCGGCGCCAGACCGTCGGCGCGCAGGCGCAGCCTGCCGCGGACAGGTCTGAGCGCCCCCACAGCGCGTCAATTCCACATCAAGCCTCTGAACCAGGCTGGTACGGTCGTCCCATGTACCGCGACCGGCTTCCGCAGCTCGACGGCGGGCTCTTCGTGACGGACGGCGGCATCGAGACAACTCTGATCTTTCACCACGGCCTCGAGCTGCCCGCCTTCGCCGCCTTCGACCTGCTCAAGGACGAGCAGGGCACGGAGGAGCTCCGGCGCTACTACGCGCCGTATGCCGAGCTCGCCCGCGAGCACGGTGTCGGCCTCGTGCTCGAAAGCCCGACCTGGCGCGCGAACCCGGACTGGGCGGCGGCGATCGGGTATTCGCTCGACGAGCTGGACGCGTTCAACCGGAAGGCAATCGCCCTGATGGAGGAGCTCCGCGACGAGTACGCCTCGGGTCCACCGATCGTGATCAGCGGCTGCGTGGGGCCGCAGAGCGACGGCTACAGCCCGACGACGACGCTCACGCCCGACGAGGCAGAGCGCTACCACTCGACTCAGATCGGCACCTTCGCGGACACGGCCGCGGACATGGTCACCGCGATCACGATGACCTACGCCGAGGAGGCGATCGGCGTCACGCGGGCCGCGGTCGGGCACGGCCTGCCGGTCGTGATCTCGTTCACGGTCGAGACCGACGGCCGGCTGCCGACCGGCCAGGCGCTCGGCGGAGCGATCCAGCAGGTGGACGAGGAGACGGACGCCGGGCCTGCCTACTTCATGATCAACTGCGCTCACCCGACCCACTTCGCGGACGTGCTCGACGCCGCCGCGCCGTGGGTCGCCCGCATCGGCGGCCTGCGCACGAACGCGTCCACCAAGAGCCACGCCGAGCTGGACGAGGCGACGGAGCTGGACGAGGGCGATCCCGCCGACCTCGCCGCCCGGCACGCGGCGCTGAAGGAGCGGCTGCCGAACGTGAACGTGCTCGGCGGTTGTTGCGGGACCGACCACCGGCACGTCTCGTCGATCTGCTCCTCCTGGGTCTCGGCTCAGCCCGCCGCGCGAACCTAGAGCGTGCGCGTCTCGGCCAAGGTCGACTACGCGTTGCGCGCGCTCGCGGAGCTTGCCGCGTCGCCGCCCGGCGTCCCCGTCAAGGGCGAGAGGCTCGCGGGCGCGCAGGAGATCCCGCTCAACTTCCTCGAGAACATCCTGCTCGAGCTGCGGCGCTCGGAGCTGGTCGCGAGCCGGCGCGGCGCCGACGGCGGCTACTGGCTCGGCCGGCCGGCGGCCGAGATCAGCCTCGCCGACGTCGTCCGCGCGGTCGAAGGCCCGATCGCGAGCGTGCGCGGGAGCAGGCCGGAGGACGTCAGCTACACCGGCGCCGCGGCGGCGCTCGGGGACGTCTGGATCGAGCTGCGCGCAAGCATGCGCGGCGTCCTCGAGCAGACGTCGCTCGCCGACCTCGTCGAGCGTTCAAGGAGCGACTAGCGGCTCCTGGCGTCTCGCTCGCGGTGCGTAGGCCGGTGGAACAGTACGGAGGTACGGGCCGCCGGCTGGAGCGCCGCGAGCGAGGCGAGGCTGCGCCGGAGGCCGGCTCCGCCGGCCGGGAGGCGCAGCCGTCCAGGGGCCGCTAGTTGAAGACGCGCTCGCGGCTCGGGCGCAGGTAGACGATCTGGCCCTCGGCCAGCTCGAGCTCCTCGCAGCGGTCCCGGGTCACCTGCGCCCAGAGCCGCTCGCCGTCCGAACGCGTCAGCTCGACCCGGACCTCGAAGCCGAGGTGGACGATCCGCTCGATCATGGCCTCGTCGGCGCTCTCGGAGGGATCGGCGAGCAACTCGAGGTCGTGCGGCCGCACCCACGTGTCCCCGACCTGGTTGACGGGGCCGACGAAGCTCATCACGAACTCGGTCTCGGGATGCTCGTAGAGGTCGCGCGGGCCGCCGACCTGCTCGATCCGGCCCTTGTTCATCACCGCGATCCGGTCGGCGACCTCCATCGCCTCCTCCTGGTCGTGCGTGACGAAGACGGTCGTCACGTGCACCTCGTCGTGCAGACGGCGGAGCCACTCGCGCAGCTCGGCGCGCACGCGCGCATCGAGGGCCCCGAACGGCTCGTCGAGCAGCAGCACCTCCGGCTCCACCGCAAGCGCGCGAGCGAGAGCCATGCGCTGCCGCTGGCCGCCCGAGAGCTGGGCCGGGTACCGGCGCGCGAACTGCTGCAGCTGCACGAGCTCGAGCAGCTCGGCCACCCGCTCGCGAATCTCCTCCTTCGGCCGCTTCCGGATCGTGAGCCCGAACGCGACGTTGTCCTGGACGGTCATGTGCTTGAACGCCGCGTAATGCTGAAAGACGAAGCCGACGCCGCGCTTCTGCGGCGCGACCCCGGTTGCGTCCTCGCCGGAGATGACGATCTCGCCCTCGTCCGGACGCTCGAGCCCCGCGATCACGCGCAGGAGGGTCGACTTGCCGCTGCCGCTCGGGCCCAGCAGCGCGGTCAGCGAGCCCGAGGCGACCTCGAGCGAGACGTCCTCGAGCGCCGTGAAGTCGTTGAAGCGCTTCGAGACGTTCCTGACGACGATCGACACTAGACGACCTCCTCCCTCGGTCGGATCACGGTCATGGCGACGAGCACGAGCACGGCGATCAGGGCGAGCACGATCGAGATCGCATAGGCGCCGGCGAGGTCGAGCGACTGGTATCGCTCCTCGACCCGCAACGTCGCGGTCTCCGTCTCTCCCTGAACACGACCCGAGACGACGGCGACGGCGCCGTACTCGCCGAGGCAGCGGGCCGTCGTCAGGATGACGCCGTAGACGACCGCCCAGCGGATCGCGGGGAGCGTGATCCGCCGGAACGTCTGCCAGGACGAGGCGCCGAGCGTGCGCGCGGCCTGTTCCTGCTCGTCGCCGATCTCGCGCAGCGTCGGGACGACCTCGCGGGCGACGAACGGGAGCGAGACGAAGATCGTCGCGATCACCATCGACGGGAGCGAGAAGAGGACCTGGAAGCCGTGCTCCGAGAGCCAGCCGAACCAGCCTTCGCGCCCGTAGAGCAGGTAGAGCGAGAGCCCGACGACGACGGGCGAGAGCGCGAGCGGGAGATCCACGAACGCGTTCACGATCCCCTTGCCGGGGAACTTCCCGCGCACGATCGAGAGCCCACAGGCGATCCCGAAGACGGTGTTGGCGGGCACCGCAATCGCCGTGATGATCAGCGTCAGCTTGAAGGCGTTGATCGTCTCCGGCGACGAGAGCGCGGCCCAGGCCGCGTCGAAGCCGTCCTCGAACGTGCGGTAGAAGACGAGCGCGAGCGGCGCGAGCAGGATCACCGCGAGGTAGGTGAACGCGATTGCGCGGAGACCGAGGCGGCGCATGAGCCTAGCCACGGTCGTGCCTCGTCGTGTAGTGGCGAACCGCGCCGATCACCAGCAGGGCGGCGAACGAGATCACGAGCAGGACGACGGCGACCGCAGCAGCGCCGGCCTGATCACCGCTCTCGATCCGGCCGAAGATGAAGACGGACGAGACCTGCGTCTCGTAGGGCAGGTTGCCGGTGATGATCACGAGCGCGCCGAATTCGCCCACAGCCTTTGCGAAGGCGAGCGCGACCCCTGAGAGGACTCCGGGCAGGATGTTCGGGAAGACGACGCGGCGGAAGGTCTGCAGCTCGGACGCGCCCAGCGACTTCGCCGCCTGCTCCATCTCCTGGTCCAGCTCGAGCAACACGGGCTGGACCGTCCGGACGACGAAGGGTAGCGTGACGAAGAGCATCGCCAGGACGATCGAGGTCGTCGTGAAGGCGACGTTTACGCCGACCGGGGACTGTGGGCCGTAGAGCGCCAGCAGGGTCAGACCGGCGACGATCGTGGGCAGCGCGAACGGAAGGTCGATGACGGCGTTCACGAGCGCCTGGCCGCGGAAGGAGTCGCGGACGAGCACCCAGGCCGTGATCGTGCCCAGCACGGCGTTGATCAGCGCAACGGCGATCGACGCGGAGAGCGTCAACTTGAGCGCGGCAACGCACTCCGGGCTCGAGACCACCTCCCAGAACCCGCGTGCGCCCGCGTTCGTCGCCTCGAACATCAGCGCAGCGATCGGGAGGGCGACGATCAGCGTCAGGTACGTGGTCGTCACACCGAGGGAGAGGGCCGTCGCGGCCCTCTCCCCCTGCAACCTGACTGCTCTGGGCGATGCACTCGCGGCATTCATGAATAGGGAACGCTAATCAACTCGATAAGCAACGTCAATTTGAACCGACGCCCGTCAGTCCCTGCGAATGGTAGGAATCGGGCATGGCGGCAAGAGAGGCACGCGGCGGGGTGCTCGTGGCCGGCGGCGGCTTCGCCGGCGGCTACGTCGCGCGGCTGCTCGGCGAGCACGGGGCGACGATCGTCAGCCCCGAGAACTTCATGCTCTACACGCCGCTCCTCCCCGAGGCGGCTTCGGGAGCGCTCGAGCCGAGGCACGTCGTCGTGCCGCTGCGGCAGATGTGCCCCCATGCGGAGCTCATCCTCGGCCGGGTCACGGCGGTCGACGAGGAGCAGCAGCTCGCCCGGGTCGAGACGGCCGACGCAGGCGTCCACGACGTCCACTACGAGCAGCTCGTGCTCGCCCTCGGCGCGGTGGCGCGCACCCTCCCGGTCCCGGGCCTCGCGGAGCACGGACTCGGGTTCAAGGACCTGGCCGACGCGATCCATCTCCGCAACCATGTCCTTCGCGAGCTCGAGTCGGCAGACGCCGAGCTCGACCCGGAGCGCCTCTCTAGGCACCTCTCCTTCGTCTTCGTCGGCGCCGGCTACGCGGGGGTCGAGGCGCTCGCCGAGCTCTTCGATCTCGTCGCCGACGCACTGCGCTACTACCCACGCCTCCGCGGCATCCGGCAGCGCTGGGTCCTGGTCGACGCGGCACCGAAGATCCTCCCCGAGATCCCGCCGCGGCTCGGGGACTACGCCGCGCGGGAGCTCGCAGGCCGCGGCGTCGAGATCCACGTCTCGACGACGCTCGAATCGCTCACCGCGGACGAGGCGCTGCTCTCGAACGGTGAGCGCATCGCCACGCACACGCTCGTCTGGACCGCGGGTGTGCGCCCCAACCCGGCGCTCGGCGAGTTGGGCGTGCCGCTCGACGACCGGGGACGCGTCCGGGTCGACCCCTTTCTGCGGGTCGAAGGACGGGAGCGGCTCTGGGCGCTCGGGGACGGAGCGGCCGTCCCGAACGAAGCTACCCCAGGTCGCGTCGATCCGCCGACCTGCCAGCACGCTCTCCGCCAGGCGCGGCGGCTCGCCAAGAACCTGTCCGGCGAGCTGGAGCCGTACCGGTACCGGATGCTCGGCCAGGTGGCCACGCTCGGCCGCTACAAGGGGATCGCCGACGTGCTCGGAGTCCGCGTGCGGGGCTTTCCGGGCTGGTGGATCACGCGCAGCTACCACCTGTTCCAGCTGCCGCTCCTGACCAGGAAGCTTCGCGTCGTCACCGACTGGACGACGTCGCTCTTCTTCCGCCGCGACATCGCCGAGCTGTCGGGCCTCGGGCATCCGCACAGGCTCGGCGAGTAAAGCCAGGTGGGAAGAAGCGTCACGGCTCACTCGTCTTGACTTCGAACGGGCCGACGCTATCGTCGGAACCAGGCGACGAGGGGGTGTGTCAATGGGAGCTCTGACCGTTGCTGCGGCAGAGGGGCGCGGTCGGTGAGCGCGGCTCCGTCCGACGACGCGCTCGTCGAGGCGCTTGCGCGCTCGGCGGTCGAGCAGGTCGCTCCCGAGGAGCTGCCGCTCTTCCGGGCGACGAGCGAGGCGTACTTCGACGACCCTGCCTCGCTCGAGCAAAAGGGTTCCCGGGACGACACGTTGGGGTTCGGCGTCGACGCGGCGCTCGTGCTCGTCTCACCGGTGGCGCTCCAGGTCGCACGCGAGGTGATCGACTTCGTCATCGCGAAGCTGCGCGAGTCGGCGGAGGAGGAGGGCGAGAGCGCGATCAAGCGGCTCGTCGCCCGCCTCGTGCACAGGGACAACGAGGACCAGGACGAGCAGCCGCCGGAGCTCACCGACGAGCAGCTCGAGCAGGTCCGGAGCGTTGCGCTCGAGAAGGCCCGGGAACTGAAGCTCCCCGACGCGAAGGCGGCCCTGCTCGCCGACTCGCTCGTCGGGAGCCTCGCGCTGGCATGAGCGCGGCGGCGCCTACGGAGCGCCGGCCGCGGCTGAATCCGTTCGCGTTCCCATCGGACACGACGTTCCGGTTCGGCCTCCTCGTCGCAGCGGTGCTCGGGGCGAACCTCTACGTCTGGCAGTGGATCGCGGCAGCCACGCGGGACACGGAGGACTATGCAGCCGGGGTGCTCGAGTGCCTCGCGCTCTCACCGTCGAGCGCGGGCGGCCTCGAGCAGTTCACAGCCTCGTCGAAGGCCTATTCCGACTGCGTGGCGCAGCTCTACCGCTACCAGGTCTGGTGGATGCTGGGCGGCACGGCGGCGCTCCTTCTCGCTGCCGCCGCGATCATGCTCGCGACGCCCCTCTGGATCACGCGGCGGCGTCGGCTGCGGCCGCTCACCGCCGCGGACGCGCCCGCGGCCGTCGAGACCGTCGCCGAGCTTGCCCGCGAGCAGGATCTGCGGCCGCCAAGACTTCTCTGGAACCCACTCGACGCGGCTCCAGGCGGCCTCGCCTTCGGCCATCCCGGCCGCTACAGCGTCGCGCTCACCGGCGGGCTGGTCGTCAAGCATGCTGCGGACCCACCCTCATTCGCGGCGGTCGTGCGCCATGAGCTCGCGCACATCCGCAACCGAGACGTCGGCATCACCTACTTCACGCTCGCGGTCTGGTACGCGTTCCTGCTCGTCGCGATCGTCCCGTTCGTCTTCACCCTGCTCGACGAGCAGCCGGCGACGGTCTGGAGCCTCGCCTGGCGGCTCGCGGTCCTCGCCGCGATCGTCTACCTGACCCGCAACGCCGTGCTGCGTTCGCGCGAGATCTACGCGGACGTCCGCGCCTCCGTCCCGGACGGGCCGGACGGCGCGCTCCGCCGCGTCCTCGCGGGGTTGCCGCGGCCGACGACGGGGACTCTCGGCCGGCTCCGGCACGTCCACCCCGATCCCCAGCGGCGCCTCGCGGTCGTCGACGACACGAGACCGCTCTTTCCGCTCGGCGCGATCGTCGCGTTCGCGGCCGGGCTCACCGCGACGATCGCCTACGACAGCGTCGTCCAGTTGCTCTCCACTTTCGTCACCGACCCGCTCGACCTGCGCTTCCTCGCCGCCGTCGCGTTCGCGCCGCTCGCCGTCGGAGTGGTAGGCGTCGCGATCTGGCGCGAGGCGTTCGCCGCGCTCGCGGACGGGCGGGAGCCCGCCTCACCGTGGCTCGACGGCCTGGCGTTCGCGCTCGGGCTCGTGCTCGGCCCCGAGCTCGCGCTCGAGCGATCCATCACGGCCGAGGACACCCTGTTCCGCGAGCTGATCACGCTGAGCGGGCTTGCCTGGGCAGCGGTCCTCGCCGCCGGCATCGTGCTCCTGTTCGCCTGGATCAGGACCAGCGCGTCGGGATGGCTCCGCGCCCTCGGCGGGCGGCGCCCCGGCGCAGCGCAGGCTGCAGGGCTGCTGGTCGCGGCCGCGGCGTTGACGGTTTTCATGGGCGTCTTCTATTCCCTCCGGGGAAGTCGTGAGGCGCTTGCGTTCTCACGCGCGGCCTCCGAGGTGGAGCACGCGGCCGTCGACGCCGAGGTGTGGGCCGTCCCCCTTCGCGTGTGGCAGTTCGTGCTGGACGGCCAGCTCCTCGTCATCGTGCACAGGCCGTACTTCGTGCCCGTACTCGCGCTGCTCTGCCTGTTCCCCCTCGGGGCGCTGCTCGTGCGCCGGCGACCCGCCGAGGCGCCCTGGGCGTTCCTCGACCCGGGCGGCCGGCTGCACACGCCGCCGCCGAGCATCCACCCGTTTCGCCCACTCCTCGTCGGCATCGCAGCCGGCTTCGGCTTCCTCGTCCTTGCCGCGCTGCTGCGTCTCGTCGTCCACTACGGAGCAGATGCCGAGACGCGCGCGACGGACGCGGCGGTGCTCTCCTTCTACGTCACGACGGTCTCGCTCGCGCTCGTGGTGCAATTCTGCGCAGGCGCGGCCGGTGCGTGGCGCGACGGGCTCGTCGGCGCCCTCGGCGCGACGTTCGTCGCGGGCTGCTTCGGCTGGCTCGGGATCGTCGGCGGGCCTACCGTCGGCGGATGCATTGACCCGCTCTCGCTCAACTCGGGCCCCTGCGCCTGGACCGTCCCCGCAGCGTTCTCCTGGGACGTCTTCAAGCAGGTCGTCGCGCAGGGAGCCGTCGCGGGCCTGGCCGGCGGGCTGATCGCGATCGGCATCCAGGCCTTGCGTCGTCGGCGCACGTCCGACGAGCTCCACGCCGCCGGCGTCTCTGCCCTCCTAACGCAGCGAGCGCAGCGCGGCGGTGAGCGATTGGTTCGTCGTCAGCACGCCCTCGAAGAGGTCTCCTTCCTTCCCGACCCGGTCGAGCACGGCTTCCATCGTGAAGGCCGACGGGTCGAGCGACTCGTTCACCTCGTCCCAGCGCAGCGGCGTCGAGACCGGCGCGCCCGCCTTCGGACGAACGGAATAGGCAGAAGCGATCGTCTTCCCCTCCCCGTTCTGGTTCGAGTCGATCAGGACGCCGCGGCGCTTCGCCTTCGTCCACTCCGTCGTCGCGAGACCGGGATGCGCACGCGCGATCGCGCCGGCGACGATCTCCGAAAACTCCCGCGTCTGCGCATAGGTGTGCCGCCGCGCAACCGGAACGAGGATGTGGATCCCCTCCGAGCCGCTCGTCTTCGGGAAGGACACGAGGTCGAGCAGCTCGAGCGTCTCCTTGATCAGCCGCGCGACCTCGATCGTCTCAGCGAAGCCCACATCGGGCGACGGATCGAGATCGAAGAGCACCCAGTCGGGCCGGGAGGGCTTGTCGACCCGCGAATACCAGGTGTTCATGTCGATGCAGCCCATGTTCACCGTCCAGAGCAGCGCCAGCTCGTCGTTCACGAGCGGGAAGTCGATCACGCGACGCTTCGGCGGCCGGTCGCGGGTCGAGGCCTCGAACGGCACCCGCGGGATCCAGTCCGGCATGTGCTTCGGCGCGTCCTTCTGGAAGAAGAACTTCCCGTTCCAGCCGTCGGGGTAGCGCTTCATCGTGAACGGCCGGTCGCGGAGGTGTGGGACAAGGACCGGAGCGATGTCGCGGTAGTACGCGAGCAGGTCCCCCTTCGTGATTCCTTCCTCCGGCCAGAACGGCTTGTCCAGGTTCGAGAGCTTGAGCACCCGGTTGCCCTTCCGGACCTCCGGGCCGATCGCTTCCCGCTCGCGCTGCACGTCCTCGACCTCCTTGTCCTCTCGCAGTCCCACGTAGACAGGCGCCCGCAGCCGCCCGTCGTGCGTCCACTCGGCGAAGCGGACCTCCGCGACGAGCTTCGGCTCGACCCAGGCGGCGTCCTCCCTGCGGACCCGCGGCATCTTCGGCACCTCTGCGAAGGGCGAGTCCTTCCGGCGTAGCGGCTTCAGCTTGTCGAGCAGGCGCTTGATCTCGCGGTCGTCGAAGCCGGTGCCGACATTGCCCGCCCAGCGCAGGCGGCCCGCCTCGTTGACACCGAGCACGAGCGCGCCGAAGCCGTCCGCGCGCCGCCCCTGGCCCTTCGTGTACCCGGCGATGACGAGCTCCTGCCTGCCCTGCGTCTTCACCTTCAGCCAGTCGCGGCTCCGCCTCCCCGGCTGGTAGCGCGAGTCGAGCCGCTTGGCCATGATCCCTTCGAAGCGCTGCTCCTGCGCCGCCTCGTAGAGCGCGTTGCCGTCATCGAAGCCCGCCGAGAGCTGGACTCCCTTCAGCCGGGTGTCGACGAGCGCCGCAAGCCGTTCGCGCCGCTCCGAGAGCGGCAGGTCGACGAGCGGTGCGCCGTCGAGCTCGAGTACGTCGAAGGCGACGTAGAGGTACGTCGTTCCCTCTCGGCCCTGTTGCATGGCGGAGAAGGTGGCTCGGCCGTCGTCGCCGACCGCGACAACCTCGCCGTCGAGCACGCAGTCGGGGCTGCGGAGCGAGCGCTCGAGCGCGCGCACGACGGTCGGAAAGCGCTCGAGGAACGACTTGTCGTTCCGGCTCCGCAGGTCGAGCTCCCCGCCGCGCATCGTCGCGATCGCGCGGAAGCCGTCCCACTTCACCTCGAAGAGCCAGCCGTCGCCCGAAGGCACCGAGTCGGCGAGCGTCGCCAGCATCGGCTCGTAGCGGCGCGCGCGCCTGGGGACGCCATCCTCCTTCTCCTTCTTCTTCAGGATCAGCCAGTTCTTCGGGTCGCCGCTCAGCTTCGCCGGCACGAGCGACCACAACCCTTCGAGTCGCTTGCCGTGGAGGCGGACCGTGAGGCCACCGTTCGGTTTCTCCTCGACGAGCTCGTACGTGCCGGTGTCCCAGACCTCGACGGTGCCGGCACCGTACTCCCCAGCCGGGATCTCACCCTCGAACGTCGCGTAGGAGAGCGGATGGTCCTCGACATGCACCGCCAGATGCTGCGTCCCCGGCTCGAGCGGGACGCCCTTGGGCACGGCCCAGCTGGCGAGCGCGCCGTCGCGCTCGAGTCGGAAGTCGTAGTGGAGCCGGCGTGCGTCGTGACGCTGGACGACAAAGATCGGCTCCTTGCCACGCTCTGCCGCGGCTGAACGGCTCGGGGGTCGCACCCCGCGTCCGCTTGCGCTCGTAGTCCCGCAGCGACGCCATCGGGTCACTGCTTAGCAGAGCCGGATGTTTCACGGGTTACCAACCGGACATCGAAGCTCAGGAGCGTCCGACCCACGGAACGGACGCCTCTCCACCGAGGCGGGGGGTCAGTTGAGGCCGGTCTTTACCGGCCTCAACGCATATTTCCGTGCGTTTCGAACGGTTTTCGCGCCAGGGGAAAAGCCTGTGGAAGCTGTGGAAAGACAGCCGTCAGGCGAGCACGCCCATGGCGCGGAACTTCGCCCGCCGCCGCGCGCGCAGCTTCTCCTGAGGGATGTCCACAAGCTCGTCGAGCGCGTCCGCGATCGCCGCGCCCAGCAGCCGCGCGGCCTCGTCCGGGCTCTCGTGCGCGCCGCCGTCCGGCTCGGGGACGATCCCGTCGATCACGCCGAGCTCGAGGCAGTGTGCCGCGTCCGGCTTGAACGCAGCCGCCGCCTTGCGCTTCTCGCCCGCGTCGCGCCAAAGGATCGCGGCGCATCCTTCCGGCGAGATCACCGAGTAGATCGCGTTCTCCTGCATCAGCACCCGGTCGGCGAGCGCGATCGCGACCGCGCCGCCGGAGCCGCCCTCCCCGATCACGCAGGCAACTGTGGGAACGCGCAGCCGCGCCATTCTGGCCTGAGAGCGGGCGATCGCGCCGCCCTGGCCGTGCTGCTCGGCTGCGATCCCCGGATAGGCGCCGGGAGTGTCGACGAGCGTGACGACCGGGAAGCGGTGGCGGTCGGCGAGCTCCATCACCCGCATCGACTTGCGGTAGCCCTCCGGGTACGCCATGCCGAAGTTCCGTCTCGTCCGCTCCTTGATGTCGCGCCCCTTCTGGTGCCCGATCAGCGCGACGGTACGGCCCTCCAGCTTCCCCAGGCCGGTGACGATGGCGGCGTCGTCCGCACGGCCACGGTCGCCGTGCAGCTCGAACCAGTCCTCCAGGATCCGCTCCACGTAGTCGAGCGTGTACGGCCGCTCCTCGTGCCGGGCCAGCTCGACTTTGTGCCAGATCTCCTCGTCGGTCGGCTCTGCCTCGATCCGGTCGAGCTGCCGCCGCAGCCGCTCGAGCTCGCCGGAGAGCCGCGCGCCGCGGAGCAGGTCGAGACCGCCTAGCTTGCTCAACCGGTCCCGGAGCCTGATCTCTGCATCACGGGGCAGCCTACTCTCCTCCGAAGAGCCGGATGAGACGAGCGAGCGTCGGCCGCAGCTCGCCTCGCGGCACGATCGCGTCGACGTGGCCGAAGCGGAGGTTCGACTCGGCGAGGCCGAAGTCGTCGGGGAGCTTCTCCCGCGTCGTCTGCGCGACGACACGAGGCCCCGCGAACGACATCAGGGCGCCCGGCTCGGCGAGCAGGACGTCGCCGAGGCTGGCGAAGCTCGCAAGCAGGCCGCCGGTGGTCGGATGCGCCATGACGGAGATCAGCGCACAGCCCGCGTCGTGCAGCTCCTCGACCGCGACGACGGTCTTCGGCAGCTGCATCAGCGCCAGGATCCCCTCCTGCATGCGCGCGCCGCCCGAGGCCGAGACGGAGATCAGCGGCACGCCGGCGTCAGCGGCGCTCTCGCACGCGCGCGTGAACTTCTCGCCCGTCACCGACCCCATCGAGCCGCCCATGAACGAGAAATCCATCACCGCGAGCTCGCACGGGAGCTCCTCGATCGCGGCGCTGCCGACGACGAGCGCGTCACCGAGGCCTGTCGCGACCTCCGCCTCGGCGAGCCGCTCGTTGTAGGCGCGCAGGTCGAAGAAGTCGAGCGGGTCGGCCGAGCGAAGGTCGGCGGCCTCCTCGGCGAAGCTTCCCTCGTCGGCGAGCTGGGCGATCCGCTCTCGCGCCCGGACCGGGAAGTGATGCCCGCAGTGAGAGCAGACGCGAAGGTTGGCGCGGAGCTCCTCGTCCCGGTAGTGCGAGCCGCAGCCGGGACAGGTGTTCGGATGCTGCTTCGGAGCGGGTTCCGGCGCGTGCTTGTGCTCGATCGAGACGTCGATCCGTTCGGCCATCGTCGGAGTTTAGACCCGCCCCTCCCGGAGACGGTTACAGCCCCGCCGCGGCGGCGAGGCGCGCGAGCTTCGGCGTGTTCGCGGGGTCGGAAAGGAGGCCGCTGAAGCCGAGGCCCGCGAGCCCGGAGCGCGCAGCGACGTCGCGCAGCAGCCGTTCGAGCTCCTCCAGTGCAAGCCCGTCGGGCTCCGGCATGAAGACGGCGAGCTCGCCCGGCTCGACCGCGTCACCGTCGAGCGCGACATAGACGGCATCCGTCCCCTCGAGCGCAGACCCAAGAGCGTCCTCGCCGCGATGCAGCCCGCTCGACTCGATGAACTCGAGCTCAGGCGGATCGAGGTTGCGGGCGCCGATCAAGACGACGTTCGCCGAATCGACGGCGCCGCCGTCGAGGAGCATTCGTAACGGCATCCCCCAGGCATTTCCGGACGGGGAGGTCTGGGGCGTGTTCAGGTCGCCGTGCGCGTCGATCCAGACGAGAGCAAGGGTGCCGTCGTCGCTCGCCGAGAGCGCCTCGACGGCGCCGACGTGCGAGCAACAGCACCCGCCGAGGACGAGCGGGCGGTCGGGCAGCTCGGCCGCGAGCAGGAGCGTCTGCTCGCCAAGAGTCTCGCCCTCGATCACCCCAGTCTCCGGATACGGCAGTTCGAGGAACGCGGCGGCGGCCATCGCCTCGCCCCCGACGCCCCAGGCCCGGGGAACACGCACGAGGCCGGCGGCGAATTCACGGCCGCACGAGTGGCACTGGTACTCCGGGCCGAGCGCGACGGCCGTGAGTGTGCGGCAGTCCGGACAGCGGGCGCGCAGGCGCGACACGGCCGAAGGCTACGCCCGTACCGGGCGCTCGTAGAACACGGTGTCGCGGTAGGTGCGCATGCCGGCCCGTTCGTACAGCCGCGTCGCACCGGTGGGACTCGACGCATCGACACCGAGCGTGCCCCGCGTGTAGCCCCGGAGGCGGAGCTCGGCGAACGAGTGTAGGAGAAGCGCCTCACCGAGCCCTTGCTTCCGCCACGGCCGCCGGACGCCGAGCGTTGCGACGTAGCCGGCGTGAGGATCGTTCGAGTCCCCGCGGCAGAGCGAGAAGCCCGCGAGCTCGTCGCCCGCGAAGGCGAGAAACCAGAGCGAGGGGTCGAAGGACGGCGTCTCGATCATCCAGTGCGCCCATTCCTCATACGTCCAGTCCAGCGGGTCCGACGTGTCCTGCCAGACCTCGACGACCGCGTCGAAGACCGGCCGGTAGTCCTCCTCGGCCGCCGCGCGTACGGCGATCCCGTCCGGCCAGCGGGGCTCGCGGGCGGCGTCGGCGAGATCGATCTCCATCCGGTACGAGTGGCGCGCCGGCGTGAAGCCGAGCGCGCCGAAGGCGTCCGTGATCCTGCTGTCCGCCTCCGCCGTCCAGACGCGAAGCCTGCCCCTTGCAGCGCGCTCGTCCAGCCAGGTGACGAGCGTGGGCACGACGTCGTCCACGTCGGCGTCGGGCGCCACTTTGATGTCGCACCACCAGAGCGGCGGCTCGTCGCGCGAGGCGTCAACGTCGGCGTAGCCGATCAGCCTGCCCTCGCGCTCGAGCACGCGGATGTCCCGCTCGACGTCGACGGAGGGCGCCGTCAGCCAGCTGCGAAGCTCGTCGGCGTTCGGCTCGGCCTCCCCGAACGCAACGACCTGGTGTGCGTGCATCAGCTCGAGCATGGCCTCGAACTCGTCCTCGCGAGGCGGCCGCAGGGTCATGCCGGAACCAACTCGTCGAGCGTGTCGGGCAGGGCGGCGAGGTCGGCCAGCTCCCGGTCCGGCTCCGGATCCGCCTCCTCCCCGAGCCGGTTGATCCACACCGTGGTCAGGCCGAGCTCGCGCCCCGGCGCGATGTCGTGGAAGAGACTGGCGGCCACGTGCACGTGGTGCGCGCGGTCGGCTGTCGTCACCTCGAAGAAGCGCTTCCAGTGTCCGTGCTCCGGCTTGTAGGAGTGCACGTCCTCGGCGGTGACGATCAGGTCGATCGGCACGCCGAGCGCCTTCTCCGACTCGGTGATCAAGGCGTGGTCCGTGTTCGAGAGGATCGCGAGGTTCCACCCGCGCCGGCGCAGCTCGGCGAGCGCCTCGGGTACCTCTCGGAACGGCGGCCAGCCCGGCAGCGAGCGCGCGAGCGCTCCCGAGTCGCCCTCGGGAATCGCGAGCCCCGCCTCAGAGGCGAGTCGCTCGAGCGTGAGCGAGAGCACCTCCGCATAGCTGCGATACGACTCGGCCTGCACCTCAGGCTCGAGCCGGTGATAGCGCTCGAGCAGCTCCGGTCCGCGCTCGGCGCCGAAGAGGTGCTCGAGCACGGCGCCGATCCCGGCGTTCCAGTCGATCAGCGTGCCGTAGCAGTCGAACGTCGCCCACCGGGCCATGGGTCTGAGCTTACTGTTGCCCCGTGCTCGAGGTTCGCCCTCTGCGTCCAGCCGACTGGCCCGCCGTGGCGGCGATCTTCGCGGAGGGGATCGCGACCGGCGACGCCACGTTCGAGACGACGGTGCCGACCTGGGAGTCCTGGGACGCCGCGCACCTGCCTGGGCACCGGCTCGTCGCCGAGCTCGACGGCGACGTCTCGGGCTGGGTCGCGCTCGTGCCGTACTCGCGCCGCGAGGTCTACTCCGGCGTAGGCGAGGAGAGCGTCTACGTCGCCGAGCGTGCCCGCGGACGGGGCGTCGGGCGTGCGCTACTCGAGGCGGTGATCGAGAGTGCCCGCGCCGGCGGGCTCTGGACGCTCCAGGCCGGCGTCTTCCCCGAGAACGAGGCGAGCCTCGCCCTCCATCGCGCGCTCGGCTTCCGCGAGGTCGGCGTGCGCGAGCGCATCGGCCAGCTCGACGGCGTCTGGCGGGACGTCGTCCTGCTCGAGCTGCGGCTCTGAGTGAGACTACGACTCGAGCTTGCGGAAGACGACGCAGGCGTTGTGGCCGCCGAAGCCGAACGAGTTCGAGACGCCGACCTGGATCTCCGACCGGCGCGCCTCGTTCGGGATGTAGTCGAGGTCGCACGCGGGATCCTCGACCTCGAGGTTGATCGTCGGCGGCAGGATTCCGCGCTGTGTCGCGAGGATCGTGAAGATCGCCTCGACCGCCCCTGCAGCGCCGAGGCAGTGGCCCGTCGCGCCCTTCGTGGAGGAGACCGGCGTCTTGTACGCGTTCTCCTCTCCGACGCGCGAGCTTGATCACGCGGGTCTCGGACGAGTCGCCGAGCGGCGTCGAGGTGCCGTGAGCGTTGATATAGCCGATCTCGGACGGGTCGATACCCGCGTCGGCGAAGGCCATCCGCATCGCCCGGGCGGGGTTCGTGCCGGACGGATCGGGCTCGGTGATGTGGTTCGCGTCGGAGGAGACGCCGTAGCCGATCAGCTCGGCGTAGATCTTCGCCCCGCGCGCACGCGCGTGCTCGAGCTCCTCGAGCACGACCGTGCCTCCCGCCTCGCCCATGACGAATCCGTCGCGCTCGGCATCGAACGGGCGCGAGGCGCGCTTCGGGTCCTCGTTCCGGCGCGAGAGCGCCCGCATGGCGCCGAAGCCGGCGATGCCGACGCGCGTGATCCCCGCCTCGGTGCCGCCGCAGATCATCGCGTCGGCGCGACCCAGCCGGATCGCGTCGGCCCCCTCGCCGATCGCCATGTTCGAGGCCGCGCAGGCCGTGCACTGCGACGAGAGCGGGCCGCGCGTGCCGAGCTCCATCGAGACCCAGCCGGCGCCCATATTCGGGATGATCGCCGTGATCGAGAAGGGATTGACCCGATCGGGGCCCCGTTCGAGCAGCGTCTCGTAGCAGTCCTGGAAGGCTCCGAGACCGCCGATCCCGGTTGCGATCGAGGCGCCGACGCGGTCGGCCTCTTTCGCGATGTCGAGGCCCGAGTCGGCCTCCGCCTGGCGGGCCGCGGCGAGGACCATCTGCGCGAACCGGTCCATGCGCCTGGCCTGCTTGCGCTCGATCCACTGCGTCGGGTCGAACTCTTTCAACTCGCAGGCGAAATGGACCGGGAACTCGTTCGCGTCGAACTGCTGGATCTCGGCCGCGCCCGACTCACCCGCGATCAGGCTCTCCCACGAGCTCTCGGCGTCGTTGCCGAGCGGCGACACCATGCCGACCCCGGTGACGACGACACGCCTTCTTCCGTTTTCTCCCGCCACTACATCCCCAGTCCGCCGTCGACGAGCAACACCTCGCCCGTGATGAACGAGGCAGCGTCGGAGCAGAGGAAGCGTACCGCGCCGGCGACGTCCTCCGGATCGCCGAGCCGCCCGAGCGGTGTGTTCTCGAGCATCGCGGCGGTCGCGTCCTCGGGCAGGACGTCCGTGAGCTGCGACTTCACGTAGCCCGGCGCGACGACGTTCGCGCGCACGTTGCGGGAGCCGAGCTCGCGCGCGAGCGACTTCGTGAATCCGATGATCCCGGCCTTCGAGGCGCCGTAGTTGGTCTGGCCCCAGTTCCCGTGCACGCCGACGATCGACGAGATGTTGACGATCGAGCCTGCGCGCTTCTTCATCATCGGGCGAGTCACGGCGCGGCAGGTGTAGAAGACGGACGAGAGGTTCGTGTCGATCACGGTGCGCCAGTCGTCGTCGGACATCCGCGCGAGCAGGCCGTCGCGCGTGAGGCCGGCGTTGTTGACGAGGATGTCGAGATCGCCGGCCTCCTCGACGAGCCGGCGCGCGTCCTCCGCGTCGGAGACGTCGGCCTGGATCGCGCGCCCGCCGATCTCCTCCGCGAGCGCCTCGGCCTCTTCCCGGCCCGAGCGGTAGCCGACGACCACGTTCGCGCCCGCCGCCGCCAGCTCGGCCGCGATCGCTCGTCCGATTCCTCGTGAGGCGCCGGTGACGAGCGCTGACTTCCCTTCGAGGGAAGCAAACTCGTCAGGCAAGCCGCTCCTCGAGCTCGTGCAGCTGCTTCAGATTGGCGACGGAGACGGTGCGCACGCTCCTGTCGATCCTCTTCAGTAAACCGCTGAGCACGTTGCCCGGACCCACCTCGACGAACGTGGTCACGCCCTTGCCGACCAGTTCGCCGGCCGCCTGCGTGAACTTGACGGGCGCGGTCAGCTGCTCGACGAGGAGCTCGCGGTACCGCCCCGCCTCCTCGAGCTTCGCGGTCACGGTCGACATGAACGCCGTGCGCGGGTCGGCGAACTGGATCTTCTCGACCGCCGGTCGGAGCTTGTCGGCGGCCCGCTCGACGAGCGGCGAATGGAAGGCGCCCGACACCCTGAGCCGCACGGCCCGCCGCGCCCCTTCCTTCTCGGCCTCGACACAGACCTCGCCGACCGCGTCGTCCTCGCCCGAGACCACGATCTGACCCGGGCAGTTGTAGTTCGCGGGCCAGACGTTCGAGATCTTGCGGCAGAGACCCTCGACGACCTCGTCGGCGAGCCCCAGGATGGCCGCCATCGAGCCCGGGCGCTCCTCGGCCGCCTCGGCCATGGCGATCCCACGCTCGCGCACCAGGCGGATCGCATCGGCGGTCCCGAGCGAGCCGGCGGCGCCGAGCGCCGCGAACTCGCCGACCGAGTGGCCGACGACGAAGTCCGGCACGATTCCGCGCGCGCGGATCGCCTCGTTGATCGCGAGGCTCGTCGCGACGAGCGCCGGCTGCTGCACCTTCGTGTCGAGCATGTTCTCGACCGGCCCGTGGAAGCAGACCTCTTGCAGGTCGAGCCCCGAGGCTGCGCTCCCGGCCTCGTAGACGGCCATCGCCTCCGGGACGGCCTCGGCGATGTCACGTCCCATGCCGGCCTCATAGGAGCCCTGGCCCGGGAACATGAAGGCGATCTTCGTCACGCTGCCCTCCCGTTGGTCCACTCGATCAACGCGGAGCCCCACGTCAGGCCCGCGCCCATTCCGGTCATCAACACCAATTCTCCCTCCCGCAGGCGGCCGTCGGCGACTGCATCGGCGAGCGCCAGCGGGATCGAGCCCGACGACGTGTTGCCGTACCGGTCGACGTTGACGACGACCTTCTCCTCCGGGATGCCGAGCTTGCCCGCCGCGTAGTCGATGATCCGCTTGTTCGCCTGGTGCGGGACGTAGACGTCGACGTCATCGACGGTGAGCCCGCACTCGTCGAGCACCTTCGACGCCGAGCTGACCAATACGCGCGTTGCGAACTTGAACACCTCGCGGCCGTTCATCTTCACGAGCCCGTCCGGATCCTCGAAGCGCCGCGAGCCGCTGCCCGGCAGCCACAGATGCTCGCCGCCGCCGCCGTCGGCGCCAAGCTCGAAGCCGAGGAAGCCCCCCTCTTCGACGGGCTCCAGCACCACCGCGCCTGCACCGTCGCCGAAGAGCACGAGCGTGGAGCGGTCCTCCCAGTCGAGGATCTTCGAGAGCACGTCGCCCCCGACGACGAGCGCGCGCCTCGCGAGGCCCGAGGCCAGCATCGAGTAGGCCTGCGCGACTGCGTACATGAAGCCCGTGCAGCCGGCGAGCAGGTCGTAGGCGGCCGCGTCGGGCATGCCGAGCGAGTCGGCGAGGAGCGCCGAGCTCGTCGGGAACATCATGTCCGGCGTCACCGTCGCGACCACGATCAGGTCGATCGACGACGGCTCGACGCCGGCGTCCGCCATCGCGGCGACTGCCGCAGGGCCGGCGATGTCGGTGAGCGCCTGCTCGTCGGTCGCGAATCGACGCTCGCGGATGCCCGTGCGCTCGAGGATCCACTCGTCCGAGGTGTCGACGAACTGCTCCAGATCCTTGTTCGTGAACACGCGGTCGGGCACGCAGACGCCGAGACCCGTGATCCCGATCCGCACGCCGTTGGCCGAGCCGATCACTGCGACCGGTCCACGGCGAACGTGAGGGTTCCCCGCACGGCCAGCTCCCCGTCGACCGTCGCGCGCGCCTTGCCGCGACCGATCGGGCCGCGCACCGTCTCGAGATCGCACTCGAGCCTCAGCCGGTCGCCCGGCCGGACGACGCGCTTGAAGCGAACGTCGTCGATGCCGGCGAAGAGCGCGATCCGGCCGCGGTTCTCCTCCTCGCTGAGCACCGCGACGGCGCCAGCCTGCGCGAGCGCCTCGACCATCTTCACGCCGGGCATGATCGGGTTCCCGGGAAAGTGCCCGGCGCAGTCCTCCTCGGTGACGAGCTTGTGGGCCACGACGCGTCCACCGGGCTGCAGCTCGGTCACCTCGTCGAGCAGGAGGAACGGCTCGCGATGGGGCAGGATCCCCTCGATCGCCTCCCTGTCAAGCGGCAGCTTCATGCCGAGAGCCGTTCCCGCAACCCGGTCCGGGCGCGGTGCGCGTAGCACTTGGCCGTCCCGACGGGCATCCCCTGGCCCCCCGCGATCTCCTCGAAGCTGAAGTCGAACGCGTGCTTGAGGACGACGACGGTCGCCTGGGCCGGTGGGATCTCGGCGAGGCATGCGCCGAGCTCGGCGCGCAGCTCGGACGCCTCGGCGGCGCGCGCCGGGTCGCCGTCCCGAGCCTCCCGCCGGTCCTCCTCGAGCGGCTCGCAGCGGCGGGCGAGTTGGCGCTGTGCGACGTCGCGGCAGGCATTCACGGTCAGCCGGTGCAGCCAGGTCGAGAACGCCGACTCGCCCCGGAACTGGCCGAGCTTCACGCAGAGCCTCGCAAGCGCGTCCTGGGACGCGTCGCGCGCGTCCTCCGAGTCACGGAGGAGGTGGCGCGCCAACCGCTCCACCGCGGGCGCGTGCCGCTCGCAGAGTGCCTCGAGCGCACGCTTGTCGCCGTCCTTCGCTCTCTTCACCAGGATGGGATCGCTCAACCTCTCGTACCGGAGCGGCGGGTCCGGCCGCAGCTCTCGCGGAATTGGACGCGCTCGGCGAGCAGGCGGTTGCACCGGCAAAGTGTACGGGCCGAGGCGGACGCTAGCGCTTGGACGCTGGGATGCTGGTGTTGCCGGCCGGATCCCAGGCGACGGCGCGAACGAGCCCGAGGCGCGGCGCGTTCGGGACGAGCGCCTCGCCCGCCGCACGCGCGTCGTAGACGAGCTTGCGCGCGCCGAAGCGAAGCGTCACGGCGGCGGGCTCGCTGACCCAGAGCTTGAGCGGGCTGCGGGTCAGGATCCGCACCTTCGGCTGACGCGTGTCCGAGGTGAACGGCACCATGACCGCCGTCGTCGCGACGGAGTCGGTCGCCTCGAGGATGGCTTCGTACTCGCCGTCGAGCAACCGGCCGATCCGCTTCACCCCGTCCCACTCGATCGTCCGGGCGCCGGGCTCGAGCGGGCCCGTGAACGGCGTCGCGACCCACTTGCCCTGCTTGAGGATCCGCAGCCGGATCTGCGCCGCGGCCGCGAGCTGGAACCTGATCCCGATCCGATCTGCGCGCCCGTCCGCGTTCGGCGAGAAGACCTTGCGCGAGGCGGCCACGCCGCCCAGCGTGCGCGTCACGGCGAGCTGTGCCGACGCGGAGGCCTGACGGCCGCCTGTCGCGTTCGCAGTGACCTCGATCTGGAACACGCCGTCGGAGAGCAGCGACGGGTCGAAGCGGATCGCATGCTCGCCGGCCCGCTTCCAGCTCCGCGGCGCGACCGTCGCCACCTCCGCACCGAGGCCGTCGCGCAGCTTGACGGTCACGTTGCCCGCCTCGCTGAGCGTGTACGTGATCGTCGTCAGGTCGGCGATCGAGTCGGAATTGGGAGAGACGGTCTCGGGATCGGCCGCGAGGCCGGCGATCCCGAACGCGGCGGTGCCCCCGCCGATCGGTCCGGACGCGGGCGTCACGGCCGCGTCCGAGCGAAT
Organism: uncultured Gaiellaceae bacterium; assembly: GCA_963794385.1. Taxonomy (GTDB): domain Bacteria; phylum Actinomycetota; class Thermoleophilia; order Gaiellales; family Gaiellaceae; genus Gaiellasilicea. The sequence goes on from CAWCDT010000013.1 coordinate 82,060, forward strand.
CGCGTACGTGTAAGCACCCGGCAGAGCCGTCGTCCCGTCCCAGCTCCAGTCGACGTTCGTGCCGAGCCCCGAGCTCGAGGCGACCGCGTTCCCGACCGCGTCGTAGACGTCGACCGTCCACGGGAGCGGCGCCGACAGACGTGCGCGGACGCGTACCGTCCCCGGAACGCGTTCCGGTCACGACGGGCGCGTAGAGCTTCGGCAGGCCGATCCTGGCCACCTCACCCGCAATCCCCGTGAGCAGGTTGTAGAGCGCCGTCCCGGGGCAGTCCGTGAAGCCGGTATCGCGGTGGCCGGAGACGGTCCGCAGGAAGACCGGCAGGCCCGCACCGAAGCGGGCGTTCCCGCCGGACACGTACGAGAGCGTCGACGCCGGGTCGACGTGCGCGATGTCGAGGCGCCAGGCGAGGAGTTGCTCGAGCGCGTCGAGCGCCTTCGCCGTCACCGCCAGCGAGCTGTACTCACCCAGGACGGCCGCGCCGACGGAGCCCGTGTTGAAGCCCTCGGCATGCGCGCCGACCACGTTCCGCTCGATCCCGCCGTACCGGCCCTCGAACACGGTCCCGAAGCGGTCGACGAGAAAGTTGTAGCCGATGTCGTTCCAGCCGTTGCCCTTGACGTGGTACAGCTGGATCCCGCGCACGATCGCAGGGGACTGCGCGGCCGTGTAGCCGTTCGCGCCGGCCGTGTGATGCACGATCGCAAGGCGCAGCTGGGGCGCGTAGGCCGGCGTGCCGCGCCTGATCTTCTCGTCGGCATTCCAGCCGCTGCGGGGCACGATCGGCGGCGCTCCGGCCTTCTGCAGCCTGCGTGCAGGCACGCCCTCAGGCGGGCTCCAGACGAAGTGCGCGCGCAAGCGCGTCACGCGACCGCGGAGGCGGTACTCGATCCGGTCGGACGCGCCCACCCACCAGGGATTGCCGAGCCGCCAGGTGCCTGTGCGGGCGCGCTCGGCGCTTCCCGGATCGGGACGGTCCTCCGCCTCGGGCGCCGCAGCCAGCCAGCCGCTCCACTTCCCTGCGACCGACCGGGTCCGGAACTGCACCGTGCCCGGCCCGCGCCAGTGCAGCCCGACGAGGTTGAAGCGCGCCGGGGGCGTCCGGGACGTGAGCATCCGCTCGCCCTGGAGTGGGATGTCGCGCGACACGATCGTCGCATCGGCGGCGAGCGCCGGCGCGGAGATCGCGAGGGCGACGACCACGATGGCGAGTAGGGACTTGGGCACGGGGGTCTCTCCACTTGAGGGTGGCGACTCACCCGTTCGGCGACAAGGGCCGCGTCCCTCGTTTGACCGAATCCTTACAGCTAGATTTGGAGTTGTGGCACCCCTCGCTCGGGGATTCGTGCTCGTCGCTGCGGTCGCGGCCGCGCTCAGCGTTCCCGCATTCGCCGCCGACGCGCCGCCGCGTGTGCTCGTCGCCGAGTTCGACAACGACGTCAATCCGGTCACGCAGGACTATCTCCTCGACGCGATCGAGCAGGGCGAGGAGGGTGACTACGCGGCCGTCGTGATCGAGATGGACACGCCGGGCGGGCTCGCGTCGTCGATGCGGGACATCGTGAAAGGAATGCTCGCGGCCGAGATCCCCGTCATCGTCTACGTCGCGCCGTCCGGCTCGAGCGCGGACTCCGCGGGCGCCGTGATCGGGATGGCCTCCGACGTGCTCGCAATGGCGCCGCAGACGAACATCGGCTCCTCGACCCCTGTCTCGATCGGCGGCGAAGACATCTCGCGCGACCTGCGCCGGAAGATCGTCAACGACGCGGCCGCGTACATCGGCGAGCTCGCCCGCGAGCATGGCCGAAACGTCCAGGAGGCCGAGAAGATGGTGCGGCAGGCGATCGAACCTCGGCGCCCGCGAGGCGCTCGAGCTGGGCGTCATCGACGTCGATCGCCGAGGACTATCCGGATCTGTTCCGGCAGATCGACGGGACGACGCACCAAGCCGAAGGGGCTGACGCTCGACACGCCGCCCGAGACGACGGTCGAGCGGATCGAGATGTCGACCTGGAAGCGGCTGCTCGACCTCCTGATCGACCCGAACATCATCGCCCTGATGCTCTCGATCGGCCTGATCGGGATCGTCGTGGAGCTGTGGAACCCGGGCCTGATCTTCCCGGGCACCGTCGGCGCGATCTCGCTCATCGTCGGCCTGTACGGGCTCCAGGTGCTGCCGGTCTCGATCGCCGGCCTCCTTCTGATGCTGCTCGCGACTGCGTTCTTCGTCGCCGAGGCGTTCATCGTCTCCCACGGCGCTCTCGCGCTTGCGGGAGCGATCACGTTCGTGATCGGCGCCCTGATGCTGTTCGACCCCGCCGGCGAGGCCTACCAGGTCTCTCTGCCCGTGGCGATCGCGATCGCCGGCACGCTGATGCTCCTCTTCGGCGTCGCGCTCACCAAGGCCGTGAAGCTTCGCCGCCGGCCGCCCGAGGTCGGGACGCACCGGCTCGTCGGCGTCCCCGGCCAGGTGCGCGGCGACGGCCTCGTGTTCGTCGACGGCGAGCTCTGGCACGCGGAGACGGCCGACGGCTCGCCGCTCCAGCCAGGCGAACCGATCGTCGTCGAGTCGGTCGACCAGGAAGGGCTTCGGCTCACCGTAGGATCAGCCGAGCCCGCTCCGACCCTCACCGCCGAAAGGACGTGATCCGTTGATCCCGCTGATCGTCGTCGCCGCCGTTGCGCTCATCCTGCTCCTGTTCCTCTTCGCCGCGATCAAGGTCGCGCGAGAGTACGAGCGCGGCGTGATCTTCCGCCTGGGCCGGCTCTTGCCCGAGCCGAAGGGACCGGGCCTGTTCCTGCTCATCCCCGTGATCGACCGCATGGTGAAGGTCGATCTCCGCACGATCACGTTGAACGTGCCGCCGCAGGAAGTGATCACGAAGGACAACGTCCCGGTGCGGGTGAACGCGGTCGCCTACTTCCGGATCGTCGAGCCGAAGAACGCGATCGTCCAGGTCGAGAACTTCATGGTCGCGACCTCCCAGATCGCCCAGACGACGCTGCGCTCGGTGCTCGGCCAGCACGTGCTCGACGAGCTCCTGTCGGAGCGCGACAAGATCAACGCGATCCTGCAGAACATCATCGACGAGGCCACGTCGCCCTGGGGCATCAAGGTCTCGATCGTCGAGGTCAAGGACGTGGAGATCCCGGCCAGCATGCAGCGGGCGATGGCGCGGCAGGCGGAGGCCGAGCGGGAGCGCCGCGCGAAGGTGATCGCAGCCGAGGGCGAGTTCCAGGCCTCGCAGAGGCTTGCCGACGCGGCCGACGTGATGGCGCGCTCCCCGATGGCGCTGCAGCTGCGCTACCTGCAGACGCTGCTCGAGATCGGGGCCACGAACGCGACGACGATCGTTTTCCCGGCCCCGATCGACATCCTCACCGCCTTTATGGGCAAGGCCGCAGAGAACGGAGGCGCGGGCGAGACCGGAACGAGCTAAGTGAGCTGGCCGTTCCCTTCGCGGAAGCGGTGGGCGGCGTCGATCGCCGCCCCGAGGTTCAGGCCCTTGTCCTTGGCCTGCTTGATCAGCATCACCGTCTCGAGCGCGTCAATGTCGTAGATGCGCTGTTTCTTGCCCTTGGTCGGGATCTGCGCCTTGTTCGTCCAGTAGTCGAGCTGCATCTTCGAGATCCCGGCGATCTGGCAGACCTGTCCAAGATAGAGCTCGACCTTGTCCAGGTGCTCCGCCAGGTTCACCGGTTCGAGGATGTTCACCTGTGTGTTGTAAGCCACGTCTATCCCTCTATCAGCGGGTACGGGGAGCCCCCGCGACGAAGGTATACAACGATCTTCGATGGATTGGAAGAGGCTCGCGGCTACTCGTCGCCGGGCTCGGCAACGTCCGGCGGCAGCGTCTCGTCGGCTCCGTTCGCGTCGCTCTCGACGACCGGGGCGAGACTCGAGACACGCTCGTCCTCGCCGCGCAGGCGCATCACGATCACACCCTGCGTGGAGCGGCCGAGCCGCTTGATCTCCTCGACGGGCATCCTGATCACCGTGCCGCCGGTCGAGATCAGCATGACCGCGATGCCGTCGCGAACGACGCGGGCGCCGGCGAGCTTGCCCTTCGCGTCGGTGAGCTGGACGGTCTTCACGCCAAGCCCGCCGCGCCCCTTGACGGGGTACTCGTGCAGCGGCGTCCGCTTGCCGTAGCCGTTCTCGGTCACGACGAGCAGGTCGGCGTCGTCCTGGGCCACGTTGACCGAGATCACCTCGTCGCCGGACCGTAGGTTCATGCCGCGCACGCCCGACGCATCGCGTCCCATCGAGCGGACGTCGGACTCGTGGAAGCGGATCGCCTGGCCGCCGCGCGAGACCATCAAGATGTCGTCGTTGCCGTCCGAGAGCCGCACGCCGACGAGCTCGTCGTCCTCGCGCATCTTGATCGCGATGATCCCGTCGGCCCTCAGCGGCGTGTTGTAGGCGAGGAACTCGGTCTTCTTGACCACGCCGCCCTTCGTGGCGAAAACGAGGAACTTCGCCTCCTTGAAGTCGCGGGTGGCAATCACGGCCCGGACGGACTCGTCCTGCCGGAACGGGAGCAGGTTCACGATCGCGCGGCCCTTCGACTGGCGCGACCCGAGCGGGAGCTCGTGCACCTTCAGTCGGTAGACCTTGCCGACGGTGGTGAAGAAGAGGACGTAGTCGTGGGTCGAGGCGACGAAGAGGTGCTCGATGTAGTCGTCGTCCTTCAGATCCATGCCCATCACGCCGACGCCTCCACGGCGCTGTTCGCGGTAGGACGTAACCGGGAGCCGCTTGATGTAGCCGGAGCGGGTGATCGCGATCACCATGTCCTCCTCGGCGATCATGTCCTCGAGCGAGAACTCGCCTTCGGCCGCGATGATCTCGGTGCGCCGGTCGTCGCTCTTCCCGTACACCGTCTTCAGCTCCAGCAGCTCCTCGCGGATCAGCCCATCGACCCGCTCCGGGTCGCCGAGGATGGCGCGCAGCTCGGCGATTCGCTCCTGCAGGTCGGCGTACTCATCCTCGACGCGCTTCCGCTCGAGCCCGGTGAGGGCGCGCAAACGCAGGTCGAGGATCGCGGTCGCCTGGATCTCCGACAGCGAGAACTGCGTCATCAGCTGCTCGCGTGCCGCGTCTGTGTCGGCGGCGCCGCGGATGACGCGGATCACCTCGTCGAGGTTGTCGAGCGCGATCAGGTAGCCGGAGAGGACGTGCGCCCGGTCCTCCGCCTTGCGCAGCTCGTACTTCGACCTGCGGATGACGATCTCGCGCTGGTAGTCGAGGTAGTGCCGGACGAGCTCGAGCAGCGAGAGCGTCCTCGGCACGTTGTCGACGAGCGCGACCGCGTTGTAGCCGAACGTCGCCTGCAGTGACGTGTGCTTGTAGAGCTTGTTGAGGACGACCTGCGGGATCGCCTCCCGCTTCAGCTCGACCTGGATCCGCATCCCGGTGCGGTCGGAGTGGTCGGCGAGGTCCGAGACCTCGGTGATCACCTTGTCCTGGACGAGATCCGCGATCTTCTTGATCACGCCGGTCTCGCCGCCCTTCTTCGTTCCGTACGGCAGCTCGGTGACGATGATTGCCGACTTGCCGCCGCGCAGCTCTTCGATGTGGGCCCGCGCGCGCATGACGATCCGGCCGCGGCCGGTGCGGTAGGCGTCGCGAATGCCCTGGCGGCCCAGCACGATCGCGCCGGTCGGGAAGTCGGGCCCCTTCACGTGCGTCATCAGGTCGTCGACGTTCGCGTCGGGCTTGTCGATCAGCTGCACGATCGCGTCGACGATCTCGCCGAGCCGGTGCGGCGGCATGTTCGTCGCCATTCCGACGGCGATCCCGGCTGAGCCGTTGACGAGCAGGTTCGGGAAGCGCGACGGAAGCACCGCCGGCTCCTTGCGCGACTCGTCGTAGTTCGGGCTGAAGTCGACGGTGTCCGCGTCGATGTCGCGCAACATCTCGGTCGCCATGCGGGAGAGCCGCGCCTCGGTGTTGTGGCTGACGAAGCCGTTCGTCAGGAACGAGTGGTCGTCCGTGTCGACCCGCAGCGAGTACACGGGCTGCGACGGGCCCGAGCGTCGACGGACTCGACCTCGGCGTAGTAGTAGTCGCCCGTGACGAGCGGCTCGACGACGGCCTTGACCTCGTCGCTGTCGATTCGCTCGAGGATGGCAGTGCCGCTCTGCTCCCAGCGCTCGATCCGGTCGACGTTGTGACGGCGAAGCCAGTCCTTGTCGACCCAGCGCGAGCCGCAGTCCGAGCGGATGTAGTCGGCGACGAACGGCACGTGGTCGTGCGAGAGCGCGCGGCTCTCAGTCGGTACCTGGGCGAGCTCGGCGTCGAGCTTGCGCTGCTTCGCGCCGAGGAAGCCGACGTTGCGCGCGAAGAGACGCGCGTCGCGCCGGTTGCCGATGTAGACCTTGATCTCGCCCTTCTCGTAGCGGCAGAGCCGCGAGACGACGCCGAACTCGAGCAGCAGCAGCTGGACGTCCTTCGCGAGCTGCTCGCTGTAGGTCGAGTACGAGATCTGGATCGTCTTCCGCGGCAGCAGCGACGACGAGCCGTCGCCGGTGAAGAGCGCCTGGAGGAAAACCCGCTTGAACGCCTGGCCGCTGCGCCAGACGCAGCTCCGGAACACGCTTCTCGCGCGCTCCGCGACGCCGGCAAGCGCGGCAAGCGGGCTCGCCTCGAACGCCGTCGATGCTGCTGCACATCGAGCTCGTGGAGCGTCGCTCCCGGACGCGGATCTCGCTCGGTCGACATACCGCGGCCCGCCGACGACCGTCGTCGATACGCCGCGAGCGACGGCGTCGAAGAAGTCGCGATCGATGTTGTCGAACCCGGCGCGGCGCTCGCCGACCCAGCCTTCGGAGACGAAGGCGCCGAGGAGGAGCGCAGTTTGCCGGTCATCGCGTCGGAAGCTCGGGCTCGACCGGCCGCGGCGTTCGCGAGATCAACACGCGGTCGCCGGCGTCGATCTCGTCGAGCAGCTTCCAGAGCAGCATCGGCACGCCGGCGAGGTCGACGAGGCAGAGCACGGGATGGTTCGTCGTCCCCGAGAGCTCGTAGCCCTCGCGGGTGCGAAGGCGTCAGCGTCGGATGCGTGCCCGGAGTGGAAGAGCACCGACGCTCGCACCGGGCGCCCGAGCCGGTCGAGCACCTCGAGCTCGATCGGGATTGTCCGACTCCGCATCCGCATCGGGAACGAGCTCGTCGATCCTGAACGTCCCGCGCGGTGTGGCAACCCGCGTGTTGCCAATTGTCAGTACCGCATCGCAGCTGGCGGGTCGTCGTCGATCGAGCCGAAGTTGCCCTGGCCGTCGACGAGCGGGTAGCGCAGGCTGAACGGCTGCGCCATCCGGACGAGCGTGTCGTAGATGGACGCGTCGCCGTGCGGGTGGTACTTGCCCATCACGTCGCCGACGGTCGCGGCGGACTTCTTGTAGGGCCGGTTCGGCTGCAGCCCGGCCTCGTGCATGCCGTAGAGGACGCGGCGGTGGACGGGCTTGAGGCCGTCGCGAACGTCGGGCAGCGCACGCCCGACGATCACGCTCATCGCGTAGTCGAGGTAGCTCGAGCGCATCTCCTGCTCGAGGTCGCGCGGCTCGATCCGGCCGCCGCCGAGCGGTTCGTTCGCGAGATCGGACATCAGACGTCCAGGAAGCGCACGTCGCGGGCGTTCTCTTCGATGAAGGCGCGCCGCGGCTCGACCTGGTCACCCATGAGGGTCGAGAAGATCTGCGCAGTCGAAGGGCCGTCCTCGACGTCGACGCGGATCAGCAGGCGCCGGGCCGGGTCCATCGTCGTGTCCCAGAGCTGCTCCTCGTTCATCTCGCCGAGGCCCTTGAAGCGCGAGAGCTGCAGGCCCTCCTTGGCGAGCTCGAGCGCGTCGAATCGCAGCGAGCCGAACGTCTCGGCGTCACGCCGCTTCTTGCCGACGGCGAGCAGGAACGGCGGCGGGCCCACGATCTCGGTCAGCTTCGCGTAAGCGCGGCGCAGGTTGGCGTAGATGGGGGAGGCGAGCAACTCGGCCGGCACGGTGACGTGCGTCGCCGAGCTCGTCTCGTTCTCGACCACCTTGACGTCGAGCGAGCCCTCGGCAGCCGAGAGAACGCTCAGTGCATACCCGTTGTCGGGCGCCTGGTCGATCGCCTTGCCGAGCTCGGCAATCGAGGCGGTGTCGGCCTCGACGATCCGGTGCGTGATCACGAAGTCCGCGGGCGCGGGCCCGAAATCGGCACGAAGCCGTGCGAGCCAGCCCTCGAACTCGGCGAGCGAGCGCACGAAGCGGCCCCAGCGAGCCTCGGTCAACTTGAGCGGCTCGCCGGTGCGGGACGCGATCTCGAGCTCGCCGACCCGCTCGCGCACCAGGAGCTCCTCGAGCTGCGCATCTTTCTCGAAGTAGAACTCCCGGTTGCCGAGCTTGACCTTGTAGAGCGGCGGCACGGCGATGTAGACATGCCCGCGGTCGATCAGCTCGGGCATCTGCCGGTAGAGGAAGGTGAGGATCAGCGTGCGGATGTGCGAGCCGTCGACGTCGGCGTCCGTCATCACGATCACGCGGTGGTAGCGCAGCTTCGAGATGTCGAACTCGTCGCCGATTCCAGTGCCGATCGCGGTGATCATCGCCTGGATCTCGTTGTTGGAGAGGACCTTGTTGATCCGGTTCTTCTCCGAGTTGATGATCTTCCCGCGCAGGGGCAGGATCGCCTGGTAGGTGCGGTCGCGGCCCATCTTGGCCGAGCCGCCGGCGGAGTCGCCCTCGACGATGAAGAGCTCCGCCGACTCCGGATCCTTGATCGAGCAGTCGGCGAGCTTGCCGGGCAGCGAGCTGTTCTCGAGCGCGCTCTTGCGCCGCGTCAGCTCCCGCGCCTTCCGCGCCGCCTGGCGCGCCCGCGCGGCCGAGACCGCCTTCGTGATGATCTGGCGCGCGTCCTGCGGGTTCTCCTCGAGGAACTCGGCGAGCTTCTGGTTCACGGTCTGCTCGACGAGGCCGGCGACCGGCGGGTTGCCGAGCTTCGTCTTCGTCTGGCCCTCGAACTGCGGGTTCGCGAGCTTGACGGAGATGACGGCCGCAAGGCCCTCGCGCACGTCCTCGCCCTCGAGGTTCTCCTCCTTCTCCTTGAGCAGGCCCTTCTCGCGGGCGTAGCGGTTGAGCGTCCGCGTCAGGGCGGCCCGGAAGCCCTGCAGGTGCGTGCCGCCCTCGTGCGTGTTGATGTTGTTCGCGAACGAGTAGACCGAGTCGACGTACGACGTGTTCCATTGCATCGCCACCTCGACCTGGCCGTGCTCGCTCTCGCCGTCGAAATAGACGATGTGCTTGTGGACGGGGTCCTTCGTGTCGTTGACGAACGCGACGAAGTCCCTGATCCCGCCCTCGGCGTAGAACTCGTGCCGGTCCTCGCCCTCCCGCTCGTCGACGAGCGTGATCCGGAGGCCACGCGTCAGGAACGCCGTCTCGCGCAGACGCTGCACGAGCGTCGCGATCGAGAAGTCGACCTCCTCGAAGACCTCCGCATCGGGGAGAAACGAGATCGTCGTTCCCGTGTCCGACTTGTCCGTCTTGCCGACGACCTCCAGGTCGCGCAGCGGAACGCCGCGCTCGAACTCCTGCCGGTAGATCTTGCCGTCGCGGCGAACTTCGGCGACGAGACGCTCGGACAGCGCGTTCACGACCGAGACGCCGACGCCGTGCAGGCCGCCGGAGACCTTGTAGCCGTCGCCGCCGAACTTGCCGCCGGCGTGCAGCTTCGTCAGCACGACCGTCATCGCGGAGAGCCCCTGCTCCTCGATCATGTCCACGGGAATACCGCGGCCGCGGTCGATGACGGTGACCGAGTTGTCCGGGTGGAGGGTCACCAAGACGGCTTCGTTGTGCCCGGCGAGCGCCTCGTCGACGGCGTTGTCGACGACCTCGTAGACGAGGTGGTGGAGGCCACGTGCGCCGGTCGAGCCGATGTACATCCCGGGCCTGAGCCGGACGGGCTCGAGACCCTCCAGAACGGTGATGTCTTTTGCTGTATATGCTGTTTCGGCCATCAAAAAAGCCCTGCAAATAGCCATCTTGCGGGCCGATTGCAGTGTATCAGAAACCCCGGCCGGACCGGGCGTCGGCGGCGACGCTCGCGAGGCTCGCCGCGGCCGCTCTCGCGACGTACTCGCGCAGCTCCTCGTCGTCGATCAGCGCCGCGATCCGTGCCGCCTCGGCCCGGTGCTCGGCGGCGATCTCGGGCGGGGTCGAGGCCCGCGATTCCGATGACTCGGCGGCAGGCTCGGGAATCGGGCCCGGCGCGAACCGCAGCGTCGGCGGCGCCGCCTCGCCGAGCTCGTCCCGCAGCCGCTCGAGGATCGTCGTCGCGAGTTTTCCGAGCTCGAAGGCCCAGGTCGAGGACACGGCGTTGACGTGCAGCGTCCCGTCCCGCGCGAGCCGGGACGGCCAGGCATTCCGCGCAACAGTCGGCCCGACGGCCACAGGCCAGGCTCGCACGATCGCCGTGATGTCGCCGTCGGCCGGGCCGAAGCGGCCGAGCTCGGAGCGGATCTGGCGGTCGAGGCGCTCCATCAGCGCGTTCTCACGACCCCAGGGGTCACCTCGAGTAGCTGCGCCGGCTCGAGCGGCAGAGCATCGGCGCCGGTGGCGGTCACGATGGCCTGGCCGACCCGCCCGATCCGTGCCGCCAGCGTCTCCCGGCGAGCCGCGTCGAGCTCGGAGAGCACGTCGTCGAGCAGGACGAGCGGTGGCGTCTGGCCGCGGCCGACGATCACCTCCGCCTCCGCGAGCAGGAGCGAGAGCACCGCGAGCCGCTGTTCACCCTGGGAGCCGTATCCGCGCAGGTCGCGGTCGCCCGAGAGGACCGTGACGTCGTCCAGGTGGGGTCCGAGGCCGGTGACGCCACGTTCGAGGTCGCGATCGAGGCGAGCCTCGAGCGCGGCGACGGTGGGGGACTCGCCGGCGTAGGCGAGCGTCGCGGCCGGCAGGCCGAGCTCGCCTGCCCGCTCGCCGAAGGCGGGGGCCAACAGCCCGATCGTCTCACGGCGCGACACGACCAGCGCCTCGCCGAGACTCGCCACCTGCTCGGTCCACGGCGCGATCGCGCCGCGCGTCGAGACGCCGATCGCGACCCGGCGAAGCGCGGCGTTCCGCTGCCCCACCGCCGCGGCGTACTCCAGCGGCACCGAAGCCCGGCCGGGCAGGAGCCGCGCCAGCGCCCGATCGAAGTAGGCGCGCCGCGCGGCAGGACCTCCCTTGACGACCGCGAGGCGGTCGGGCGTGAAAACGAGCGTCGAGACCTCGCTGCGCAACTGCTCCGTCGATCGCAGCGGCGCGCCGTTCAGCTTCGCGCGCTTCCCTGCCTGGGGCTCCAACGTCACCTCGAGTGCGAGGGAACGACCGTCACGGTCGCCGCCCAGTGCGATCCGAGCCCCGGTCGCCCCGAAACGCACGAGCTGCTGGTCGGCTCGGGTCCGGGGCGAGAACCCTTGCGTGCCGACGTGCAGGGACTCGAGCAGGTTGGTCTTGCCCGCGCCGTTCGCACCCGTGACGAGCACGAGACCCGGCTCGAGCACGAGCTCGAGCCGTTCGTACGATCGGAAGTCGCGGAGGGTGACTTCGCGGACGATCAGCCGGCGAGCCGGATCGGCATGATCAGGTACGTGAAGTCGCCCGCGGCGTCCTCGAGGATCGCAGGCCGGAGGGGGTTGATCAGCTTCACCTTGACGTCCTCGCCGACGATCGCGTCGACGCCGTCGCGGAGGAACTCGGCGTTGAAGCCGATCACGAACTCCTCGCCCGCGTACGGCGCCGGCATCGTCTCCTTCGTCTCGCCGACGTCCTGGGTCTGTGCGGAGACGGTCAGCTCGCCCTCGGCCAGGCGCAGGCGCAGGGGCGAGTTCCGCAGCGCGAGCACTGAGGCGCGGCGGACGACGTCCGCAAGCTCCGTCTTCGGCAGCGTCAGCTCGACCTCGAACGTCTCCGGCAGCAGCTGCCGGTAATTCGGGAACTGGCCGTCGATGCGTCGCGTCGTCAGCCAGGCGTCGCCCGTGCCAAAGACGGCATGGTTCTCGTGCACGCCGAGCTCCACCGTCTCGCCGCCGGCGAGGCGGGAGAGCTCCGTCAGCGCGCGGGCAGGGATGATCGCCTCGAGCTCCGGCGCGGATTCGCCGACCTCCGTCTCCTTCACGGAGAGCCGATACGAGTCGGTCGCGACCATCAAGAGCTTGCCCCCCTCGAAGCGCACGAGGATGCCGGTGAGCACCGGGCGCGACTCGTCGCGCGAGGCCGAGCGTGCGACTCGGTCGACTGTCACGAGCAGGGCCTCGCGGTCGATCGTGTGCAACTGCGCGTCGACGGCGGGCAGCCGCGGGAAGTCCTCGGCGTTGAAGACGTGCAGCCGCGAGCTGTACGAGCCAGAGACGATCTGCACGGTGCCTTCCTCGGGGCGGTACTCGATCGTCACCTCGCTCTCCGGCAGCAGCCGGGCGAGCTCGACGAGCGGCTTGCCGGGGATCACGACCGAGCCGTCGCCGTCCACCTCCGCCTCGAGCGTGGTCCGGAGAGACAGCTCCATGTCGGTAGCGGCGAGCGTGAGGCCGGCGGCGTCCGCGGAAAGGAGGATCCCCGAGAGAACCTGGACCGTGCCCCTAGTCGAGACCGCCCGCGAAACGATGCCGAGCTTCGCAACGAGCTCGTCGCGAGCGACCGCGATCTTCATTCCGGTGCCGGTGGTCGCCATCCCCGTCATCGTCGCATCTCCCGCTGTCTCTAGCTCCATGATTCTTTAAATCCTCTCGTAGAAGTCATAGGGAGTGTGGAGGTTGGGGAAGACGGTGCAATCCGGCTTGTGGCAGCCGTTTTCGCGGTGGGCTCCTGCGGTGGAGAAAGCGAAGCGTTCAACAGGCTCGAGCGTCCTCCGGCAGGTTTCCACGAATTCACCCTGCCTGCTTGATCCTTGCCGTCAACTCCTGCACAAGGTTGTACACAGTGCGGTCCTCGCGAATCATTCCCTCGATCTTCGCGTTCGCGTGCATCACCGTTGTGTGGTCGCGGCCGCCGAACTCCTTGCCGATCTTCGGGAGGGACGAGTCGGTGAGCGCACGCGAGAGGTACATCGCGACCTGTCGCGGGTATGCGATCGACTGGGAGCGCTTCGCACTGCAGAGCTCGTTGACGGTCATCCCGAACCGCTCCGAGACCGTCTCCTGGATCCGGCGGATCGAGATCTCGACAGGCTGGCCCCGCGGGAACACGTCCTTGAGCACGTCCTCGGCCAACTCGACGGTCATCGGCCGGCCGGTCAGCGACGAGAAGGCGACGACACGCGTCAGTGCGCCCTCGAGCTCGCGGATATTCGTCGTCACCCGCTCGGCGACGTAGATGATCACGTCCGGATCGGGCACGTGGATCCGGTCGGTCTTCTCCTTCTTGCGCAGAATCGCGATCCGGGTCTCGAGATCAGGCGGTTGGATGTCTGTGATCAGCCCCCACTCGAAGCGAGAGCGGAGCCGTTCCTCCAGGGTTGCGATCTCCTTCGGTGGCCGGTCGGACGAGATCACGATCTGCCGGCCGGCCTCGTAGAGCGAATTGAAGGTGTGGAAGAACTCCTCCTGGATCCGCTCCTTGCCCTCGAAGAACTGGACGTCGTCGACGAGCAGCACGTCGTAGGTGCGGTAGCGCTGCTTGAAGCCCTCGATCCGCTTGTCGCGGAGCGAGTTGATGAAGTCGTTCATGAACGTCTCGCTCGTGACGTAGCGAGCTGTCAGGCCGCTGCCGTGCTCGCCGACGTACTGGCCGACTGCCTGCAGGAGATGCGTCTTTCCGAGCCCCGTGCCGCCGTAGATGAAGAGCGGGTTGTAGGCCTGCGCCGGCGCCTCCGCGACTGCGAGCGCGGCTGCGTGCGCGAAGCGGTTGGACGAGCCGATCACGAAGAGGTCGAACGTGTACTTGAGATTCATCGCGCCGCTCGCAGCGGGCTCGGGGGCGCGGGTGGGCCGCTCCACGGGCGCCCGGTCCGAACCGGCGTCGGCGCGGGGGTTGTCGTCGCGGACAGTGAGCTGGATGCGCCGCTCGTGACCGGTCGCGTCCTTGACCGCGGCGCGGATGAGGCCGAGGAAGTGCCCCTCGATCCACTCTCGCGTGAAGTCGTTCGGGACCGCGATCGCGAAGGTGTCGTCGGTGAGCCCGACGCCCCCCGCGTCGCCGAACCAGCTGCCGAACGTCGCCTCGTTCAGCGCCCCCTTGAGCCGACCCGACACCTCCTCCCAGAGGGTGTCAGGTGTCAGCTCGATTTGGTGCTCCACGCGCCGGCCGGCCCTCTCGGTCGCTCCTCGGAAGGGGCGAGCATAGCAGCGTGCCGGAGCGCTCTCAAGGCCTTCTTCCCGACCAAAAACACGCTGATTTGCAGGCCTTTTCGTGAGTCCACACGACTTTCCACAAGTGTGGAAAACATGTGGGGAGTCGCCGTCGACGGTGCCCGTTTGCGGCCCTTTCGCCGCCTTCGCCGGACTGTGGAAAACCACTCCGGAACGACTTGTCTATACTTCCGCTCCCCGCCGTCCCGGCGGCTTGTCTTTCGACCGGAGACCCCTCTTGAAGCGCACCTACCAGCCCAACGTCCGACGCCGCAAGCGCAAGCACGGCTTCCGTGCGCGCATGTCGACGCGGGCGGGCCAGGCGATCCTGAAGCGTCGCCGGGCCAAGGGCCGCAAGCGGCTCTCCGCCTGAGCCCGCCGACTATCCTCGCAACGTGCAGCGCCGGAACCGCCTGTCCCGCTCGCGGGACTTCGATGCCGTCTACCGCAGCGGCCGCTCGGCCTCGACGCGCTTCCTCGTCCTCTACTGGTTTCCCCGCGAGGAGGGCGACGCCGACGAGCCCCGGCTCGGCCTGGCCGTGCCGAAGTCGGTCGGGAACGCGGTTGTCCGGAACCGGGTCAAGCGCCAACTGCGGGAGACGTGGCGGGAGTTGTCCGATCGCGCACGGCCAGGGCACGACTACGTACTCGTCGCCCGGCCCGGCCTGGCCGAACCGGCGGACACACGCGGCAGCGACTGGCTGGCCGAGCGCGTGACCGAGGTCCTGGACAAGGCGGCCGCGTGAAGTACATCGGGATCGGGCTCGTCCAGGTCTGGCGGCACACCTTTGGGCTCCTCACACCGCCGAACACCTGCAAGTACCACCCCACGTGCTCTCAGTACGCGCTCGACGCGCTGCGCAAGCACGGGCTCGTCAGGGGCACGGCGAAGGCCGGCTGGCGCCTGCTCCGCTGCAATCCCTGGAGCCATGGCGGAGTCGATCCCGCGTGATCGCCGCCAGCATCCTCACCCCGCTCGAGGACCTGCTCACCTGGATCCTCACGCACCTGCACGACAGCGTCGGGCTGACCTGGGCCTGGTCGATCGTCGCGCTCGTCGTGATCGTGCGAGTCGTGCTTGTGCCGCTGACGGTGCGCCAGATCCACTCGATGCAGAACCTGCAGGCCCACGCACCCGAGATGAAGGCGATCCAGCAGCGCTGGAAGCATGACAAGCAGCGGATGAACCAGGAGATGATGGCCTTCTACAAGGAGAACCAGATCAACCCGGCGGCGTCGTGCTTGCCGATCCTGGCCCAGTTCCCGATCTTCATCGGACTCTTCTTCGTCCTGCGCGACTTCAACTCGGAGATCCTGTCCCAGCCGCAGTACGAGGGGACGAGCACCGAGTGGCTCGGCCTGATCGACATCACCGAGGACACGAAGGTCGGCTGGGGCCCGCTCCTCATCGTCCTCTACGGCATCAGCCAGTTGACGTCCTCGTACCTGATGTCGCAGAACATGCAGCCCGCACAGCGCGCGATGCTGCTGATCCTTCCGATCGCCTTCATCCCGTTCGTGCTCAACTTCCCCTCCGGTCTGATGCTCTACTGGCTGACGACGAACCTGTGGACGACCGGCCAAGGGTTGATTACGCGCCGGTTGACGCCGAAGCCGCAGCCGCAGCCGAAGAAGAGCTCGCGTACCCCGCCGAAGACGGCAACGACCGCTGCAGCGACGTCGAACGCGAAGGCACCGGCGGAAACGAAGCCAGCGACGCCGCCGCGTGTCCGCAAGGTGAAGCGGAAGAAGAAGGGCGGCTCCAGACGGTGAGCTCGGCGTCGTGACCGAGAACTCCGTCGAGATGACCGGCGAGACGGTCGGCGAGGCGAAATGGGCCGCGCTGCGCGAGCTCGAGCGCATGCACCCCGGCCTCGACAAGGCCGCCGTCCGCTTCCAGGTCGTCAGCGAGGGCGAGCGGGGTCTGCTCGGCGTCGGCTACACGCCCGCGCGGGTGGTCGCGAGCGTGGACGAGTCTGCAGCGCCGGCCGCCGAGCCCGCGCCTGTCTCAGAGCGCCGCGAAGACGAGAGCGAGGACGCGGCTCGTCTGCGCGAGCTGGTCGAGCGGATCGTGCGGGAGATCGGCGTGCAGTGCACCGTCGAGATCGAGGAGACCGAGGACGAGCTCCGCGCGGTCTGCGAGGGCCACGACCTCGGCATGCTGATCGGCCGCCACGGGCAGACGATCGACGCGATCCAGTACCTCGCGCACGCGATCCTGTTCAAGGGTCGTTACGACGAGCGCAAGCCCGTGGTGGTGGACGCGGCCGGCTACCGCGACCGCCGGCAGGCGACACTCGACGCGCTCGCGCTGCGACTGGCCGAGCAGGCAGCCGCGACCGGGCAGCGCGTGGAGCTCGAGCCGATGTCGGCCGTCGAGCGCAAGATCGTGCACGAGAAGCTGAAGGAAGATCCCGAGGTCGAGACGGCGAGCGAGGGCACCGAGCCCAACCGTTTCGTCGTCATCTACCCGCGCCACGTCGACGTCTAGGCATGGGGGAACCCAGGGTTCCCCCATGAGCCCCCTCCTTCTTCGCAGCGACGCACCATCCGTTCCGGCGCTCCCGCCGGGCAAAGCCCGGCTCCGCGCGCGAGCAGGTGTCGTCCGAACCGGCCGGTGAAGGGCGACGTTCTCGATCGCTGGCTCGCCGCGGTGCTCGAGACGCCAGGGCTGACTGCGCTTCGCGATCCGGTCGAGGCGCGGCGCGTGCTGCTGGACGACGCCCTAGCGGGAGTCGAGCTGGTCCGCCGCTTTGACGGGCCGATCGTGGACGTCGGGAGCGGCGGCGGTACGCCCGGGATCCCGCTGGCGGCGTCGTTGCCGGAGCGTGAGGTGACGCTCCTCGAGGCCGAGCGCCGCAAAGCCGACTTCCTCGAACGGTGGACTCACGAGCTCCCGAACCTCCGCGTGGTCTGGGGCCGCGCCGAAAGCCAAGCAACAGACTGTTACAAGGTCGCCGTCGCGAAGGCGCTGGCGCGCCCGCCGGTCGCAGCCGAGTGGTGCCTGCCGCTTGTCGCCGAGGGCGGCGCGGTTGTGCTCTGGGTCGGTCCGACGGCCGACGCCGGCGCGGTCGCACGTGTCGGCGGGCTGATCGCGGCCGAGCTGGAGGAGTCGCCGCCGGGGTTTCTCGTCCTCCGCAAGGTCGGCCCGACGCCGCCGGGCTTCCCGCGCCGGCCTGGGATCGCGAAGAAGCGACCGCTGCGTCTAAGGAGGTGGCAGCGCGTCGGCGGAGGCGCATGCCGCTGAACTCGAGCGTCGAGGCGACGACCTCGTTCCACGTCGGCCAGAGGTTCGGGAGCGGCCGCAGTTCGATCTCGGCCGCGTCGTCGTAGGGCGACGAGATCCCCGAGCTGCTGCACCTCGACGGGCTCGACCGCCGTTCGGGCGATCGAGTAGCCGCCGACGTCGTGTCGCTCGAATGGTGCCTCGGGTAGCCGATAGGCGCGGGGCGGCGTCCAGCGGCGGCGTTGCCGACCCAGATCCGCTCGAACTGCGCATACGCTGGGGCCAGCTCGCACTCGAGCAGATGTGGACGCGCATGGCACCGGCGAGCAACCGCGCGACGTCGGTCGGGTCCGACGACGCGTCGGCCCAGAAGGTGCCGCGGGGACAGTCACGCGGGAACCAGTAGAGCGGCAGATGCCGCGCGTCCAGTGCCCGGACGAGCGGCTCGCGCCCTCGGCGGTCGCGCTCACGTGGGGCTGGAAGCGCGCGATCGCCGGGTCGTCGCTGATATGCCAGAGTGCGTGAGGCCCCGCGTTGGCGTACGGAGGGGCGGGGATCGGGCGCAGCACGTCCCGAGGCTCGAGTCGTCCAGGCCCTCACTATCCTCGACAGGGTGGCCGGGAGGATCATCGCACTGGCGAACCAGAAGGGCGGCGTCGGTAAGACGACGACCGCGATCAATCTCGCCGCCTGCCTCGCCGAGGCCGGCGAGCGCGCCCTGCTCGTCGATCTCGATCCGCAGGCGAACGCGACGTCGGGCCTCGGTGAGCAGGCGAACGGGGTCTCGAGCTACGACCTGCTCGACGGTGCCCCTGTGGCCGAGGTCGCCCGCCCGACGCGCTTTGGCAACCTCGAGCTCGTCCCCGCGAAGGCGGATCTCGCGGGAGCGGCGGTGGAGCTCTCCCGGCACGCCGATGGCGAGCGCTACCTCCGTAGCTCCCTCATCGGCGCCCGGGAACGCTACGGCTTCGTCTTCCTGGACTGCCCGCCGTCGTTCGGGCCGCTCACCGTGAACGCGCTGGCGGCCGCCGACAGCGTGATCATTCCGGTCCAGGCCGAGTACTACGCCCTCGAAGGCCTCTCTCAGTTGCTCGGCTCGATCGAGCTCGTCAAGTCTCGTCTGAACCCGCGGCTGGGGCTCGCCGGGATCCTGCTGACGATGGTCGACGGCCGCACTCGGCTCGCCGCTGAGGTCGAGGACGAGGTGCGGCGGCATTTCGGCGACCTCGTGTTCACGCA
>CAWCDT010000014.1:0-78470 GCA_963794385.1 uncultured Gaiellaceae bacterium
GCGGGCCGAGTACCGCGAGGAGCCCTGCCGCACCGCGCTGAACCGGGTCAAGGGGATGGCGTTCGCGTGGTCGCTGAACCCGTACACGGGCTGCGTGCACCGCTGCACGTTCTGTTACGTCCGCGCCTTCGAGCTCCGGGCCGACCGCCCGCCGGACGACCGCTACGGCCGCTCCATCCGCGTCAAGGTGAACATCGCCGAGGTGCTTGCCCGGGAGCTCGCGCGGCGGTCGTGGCAGCGCGAGCCGGTCGCGATCGGCGCCGCCACCGACCCCTACCAGCCGGCCGAGGGACGCTACCGGCTGACGCGGGCCTGCATCGAGGCGCTCGGGCGCGCCGAGACCCCGTTCTCGATCATCACGCGCGGGCCGCTGATCGTCCGCGACGTCGACGTGCTCCGCGAGGCGGCCCGGCGGGCCGACGTGTCGGTCACGTTCTCCGTTCCGACGCTCGACCCGGACGTGTGGCGGACGACCGAGCCGGGAACCGCGCCGCCCCGCCAGCGCCTCCGCGCGCTGACGACGCTCGTCGAGGCCGGGATCAAGGCGAGCGTCGGTCTCGCGCCGATCCTCCCCGGCCTCTCCGACCGGCCGGAGCAGCTGGCGGAGGTCGTCAAGGCGGCGCGCGCGGCCGGGGCGACAGGAGTGTGGGCGAACGTGCTCTTTCTCAGGCCCGGGACGAAGGAGCACTTCCTCGAGGCGCTCGCCCGTGACTGGCCGGAGCAGCTCGAGCGCTACGAGCAGCTCTACGCGAGCGGTGCGTACCTCCCCAATCCCGAGGTCGAGCCCGTGCGTGAACGGGTCCGCGCGCTTGCTCGCGAGCACGGGATCCGCGACCGGCGACAGGTCAAGCTCGCGCCGCCGCCGGAGCCGGTGCAGCTGTCGCTTGCGATCTGAGCGCCGCTTCGCTGCATAGACTTCGCGCGATGCCGGACGAGATCACCTGTCTGATCGTCGACGACCACGAGGTGGTGCGCGAAGGGCTTAGGCTCTCGCTCTCGCGGGCGCCGCACGTGCGCGTGATCGGCGAGGCGTCGGACGGCGCCGGCGCGGTCACGCTCGTCGAGCGCCGCCGCCCCCAGGTCGTCGTGATGGACGTGCGCATGCCCGGCATGGACGGGCTCGAAGCGACGAAGCAGATCCTGGAAACGGTGCCCGAGACGGCCGTCCTGATCTTCACCGCGTACAGCGAGCGCTCGCTGCTCGCCCGAGGGCTCGAGTCGGGCGCGAAGGGCTACATCCTGAAAGAGGCGCCGCATTCAACTCTGCTCCGCGCGATCGAGAAGGTCGCCGCCGGCGAGAGCTTCGTCGACCCGGCGCTGATGCCGGCCTTCCTCTCCGGCAAGGAGCAGAACGAGATGCTCACGGCGCGGGAGCGCGAGATCTTGCAGCTCCTCGCGGACGGGATGTCCAACGCGGACGTGGCCGGCAAGCTCTTCATCAGCCAGGAGACGGTGAAGAGTCACGTCCGGCACATCCTCGCGAAGCTCGAGGCGGACACGCGCACGCATGCGGTCGCGATCGCGCTCCGCGACGCGATCATCGACTGATGGAGGCCGGCACGCCGGACGCGGAGCGCGACCGGCTGGTCGAGCGGATCATCACGGCCGAGCAGGACGAACGGCGCCGCCTCGCGCTCTTCCTCCACGACGGGCCTGTGCAGAACCTGGCCGGGATCGCGCTGATGCTCGACGCGGCCGTGCAGGCGATCGACGAGGGCCGCCCGGAAGCCGCGAGGGGGATCATGGCGTCTGCGCTCGAGCGGCACCGCGAGACGATCCGCTCACTCCGCGACCTCTCGTTCAACATCGAGCCGGTCGTGCTCCGCGACCAGGGCTTCGCCGCGGCGGTGCACGAGCTCGCGCAGCAGATGGGGATGGAGCACAAGCTGCAGATCGAGGTCGACGTCGACCGCGCCGCCGGCCTCGGCGAGAAGGAGCAGGTCGGCCTCTACCAGATCGTCCGCGAGTCGCTCAGCCAGGCGGTGCGACGCGGGCCGCCGTCGCGGATCTCGGTCCTGATCCGCGATACGGCCGACGGCCAGATCGAGGCGGTCGTGAGCGACAACGGCAAGGGCGAGCGCCGCAAGTCCACCCTCGACTCGATCGCCGAGCGCGCCTCGACGCTGAACGGCCGCTTCTCCGTCGATCAAGGGCCGGACGGCGGGACGGCGATCCACGTCGTCTTCCCGGCCTACGCAGGCCCACCAAGCGATTAGACTCGGCGCCGACGATGGACGAGCACGGTAACCACGGCGGCTCCGAGTACCTCCTCTTCGTCTGGTCGCCGTCGGGGTGGACGCTCCGGCTGCGTCACGGAGAGGTGCCTCAGGTCGGCTCGACCGTCGAGGAGGGCGAGATGCGACTGCGGATCAGCAAGCTCGGGCCCTCGCCGCTCCCCGGCGACCGCCGCCGCTGCGCGTACACACAGCTCGCGTAGTCCTTTCAGCCGAGCGCGGTCTCGGCGGCGATGCGGCCGTAGACGAGCGCAGCGGCGAGGCCGCTGCCGTAGCCGCCCGTGAAGATCCCACCCGCGTCCGCGCCCGCAGCGCAGAGGCCCAGCACCGGGTCGCCGTCGCGATCCAGCACGCGGGCGTGCTCGTCCACGCGCAAGCCTCCAATCGTGTGCGTCACGGCCGCGAAGACGCGGACGGCGGTGAACGGTCGCTCCGAGAGCTTCGGCGACTCGGGCACCGGAAACGGAAGCTCGCCGGCCGGCCTGACGTCGCCTCCGGCGGCCCGCGCGCGATCGACGAGCTCCGCGACTGTGCCGTACCGCGTCGACTCTCGCAACGCGCGGGCGTCGACGACGTACCAGGCGCGGCCGCCGGGGAACCGCTGCACGACGTCGTTTTCGTGCCACGCCGGCTCCCCGAGGTCGCGGCCGGCGTCGTCCAGCACGAGCGCGTGCCGCGCGTAGAGCTGCGACGCCGACACGTACTCGCCCTCGGCCACCTGTGCCGGCAGCGCGCGCCCGTAGAACTCGTCCATCCCGTCACTCGTCGCCGCTCCGGCCGCGACGCCGTAGTTCAGGCCGTCGCCCTCGCTCCAGGGCGCGGCGCGCAGGAGCAACCCTCGCTCGCGGGCGAGCCTCACGCCGAAGCCCCCCGTCGCGAGGACGTCGGCCCGTTCGAACGAGGTTCCCAGCCGAACCTCGCCGGCGGCGGCGACAAGCACTTCGGTCAGCGCCCGCGGGTCGTAGCGGCGCCCGACGGTGCGCGGGTTGCCCGTTTCTCGTGCCACGGGCTCGGCGCCGAGCGACTCGAGCCAGTCGAGCGCCTTGTCGAGCTCCTCGACGAGCCGCCGCTGCAAGCCCACGTCGCCGGCCGGGCAGTCGGCTCGAAACTCGTCCCCGCTCCGGTGTCTCCAGATCACGCCGCTCGACAGCAGCATCGAGCCGCCGGGACGATCCCCCTTCTCGACGACCACGGTCGCCGCGCCGAGCTCGCGGGCCCGCGCGGCCGCCACGAGGCCGGCCATGCCGGCACCGGCGATCGTCAGCTCGGTCAGGTGAGAGAGAAGGACGCCTTGTGCTCGATGTACTCGAGCTTGACCCGATCAGGCCCCCAGACGAAGAGCGCCAGCGTGTTCGGCGCATCGACGAAGTCGGCGACTTCGACGCCCAACTCCTCCGCGTGGGCCCGGTGCTCCTCGACCGACTCGACGAGCACGCCGAGGTGATTGAGTAGCGGCCTCTCCGGGGTCCCGGGATCGCCCGGAAGCAGCTCGAGAAAGGCGCCTCCGACCTCGAGCCGCCCGTCCTCCGCCGGCGCGAAGCCGAGCTCCCGCCAGGCGGCCGCCGCCGCCGCCGGGTCGGCGGAGAAGAGCGCGACGTGGTCGAGGTCAAGCTCGGAGTCCGTTTCGCCCTCGACGAGCACGACCTCGAGCCCCTCGCCGAGATCGACGACGGCATCGCGGCCGTCGAGCGACGAGACGCGCAGCCCGATCCGCGCGAGCGCGCCGCGCTCACGGGGCCCTTCGGCGTCGAAGAGCGTGAGCTTGCCGCGCCGCGCGTCGGCGCCGAGCAGCGTGAACCGGTCGGTGCGCTCGATCACGCGCACGCCGAGCCGCTCGACGGCGGCGTCGACCATCCGGCCGCGGTCGGCGACCCAGAGCGCGACGTGATCGAGTGTCTCAGGTCTCACGCAGCCAGAATAGCTGCGCGCTCAACGTTTCTTGGCGTCCACCGCGCGCTGCAGCTGGGCCTTCGTCATCTTCGAGCGACCCTCGATGCGCAGGTCCTTCGCCTCCTCGTAGAGCTGGTCGCGCGTGCGGCCCTTCGGGCGGCGCGTGCCCGACCGGAGGCCGCCGCGGCGGCCCGACGAGATGTCCGTCCGCGAGAGGCGCGACGACTCCCTCGCCTCGCCCTTCCGCGCCCGCTCCTTGTTGACTGTCCGGGCTGCGATTTCCTTCGCCTTGCGGTCGGACGTGCCGCGATCCTCCAGGCTGTCGCGAATGTGCTCGTACTGACGTTCGCGCTTGTCGCTCCATGCTTCCTGAGGCATGACCCCTCCTTCGTGAGCTTGAACGGGACCGAATTACCCGTTCGCGCGAGGGTCAATCGCCGTCGAGCGGCGGGTTCTGGACGTTGTGCTCGGTCGCGTAGGCGTCGACGAGCGGGTCGATGACGTCGGCGCCGTCCGAGTAGGCGTAGTTGATCTTCACGAACGGCTCCCACTTGTCCGGGAGCGCGTCCTCCGGGAAGATCGCCTCGACCGGGCACTCGGGCTCGCACGCGCCGCAGTCGATGCACTCCTCCGGATCGATCACGAGCAGGCGCCCGAACTCGTGGATGCAGTCGACCGGGCAGACGTCGACGCACGAGCGGTCTTTGATGTCGATGCAGGGCTCGGCGATGATGTACGTCACGGCGGCGAGTCTAGCTTTGAATCAGGCTGACGGAGCGGTCAACTCGGCCACGACCTCGGGCACGCGCTCGGCGAGCGCCGACTTCGCGATGACCTGGTCGAACCCGGCCGTATGGGCGCGCTGCAGCCCCGCCTTGTCGGTGTGGTTGGTGAAGCCGACGATGGGGACGTCGGGCCAGGAATCGACGACTTCCTCCGGCTCGACGCGGGCGATGTCGACGATCACGAGGTCCGGCGGATCGACGCTGTCGGTCGTGACCAGATGATGGCCGTGCAGCAACGCCTCGAGCTTGCCCCGGAAGAAGAGGTCGACCCCTGCGAGCAGGATCGTCGCCACGAAGCGAATCTAACCATCTTCTTACGCTTGCGCCTAGAGCCCGACCGTCTCGAAGAAGCGGTTCAGGTAGACGCGCAGACGCCAGAACTCACCCGCGAAGAGAAGCGCGCCCAGCGAGACGAGGATGAGACCGCTGACGAACTGGATCGCCGCGTAGTGGTCGCGGACGCGGCGGAAGAGGCCCATCGCGGGCGCGAAGAGCGCCGCGGCGATCAGAAACGGGATCGCCAGCCCGAGCGCGTACACGGCCAACAGCACCGAGCCTTCGAGGACCGTTTCGGAATCGCCCGCGAGCACGAGGATCGAACCGAGCACCGGGCCTATGCACGGCGCCGCGCACACCGCGAACGCGCCGCCGAGCAGGAATCCCGAGCCGCGCCGGCGTGCGCCCTGCACGAGCCCGGCGCCGACGAGCCGCTCGGGCCACGGGAGCAGGCCCATGAACACCAGCCCGAAGACGATCAGGATGAAACCCGCCACCTGCTCGAGCAGGAACTGGTTGCGTGTGATGGAGAGCCCGATCGCAGCCGCGCCGGCACCGAGCAGGACGAAGACGGCAACGAGCCCGGCCACGAAGGGAAGGCTCGCGACGACGACCCGCCGGGCTGCGCCGGGCTCGCCGAGGCGCTCCGCCTCGACCGACGAGACGGCGGAGAGGTAGCCGGGAACGAGCGGCAGCACGCAGGGGGCGAGGAACGAAATGAAGCCCGCGCCGAACGCGACGACAATCGCCGTACCGCTCACTCGTCGACGCTCATTCGAACTTTGCGAGCTCGGCGTCGAGCCGCCGTTCCAGCTCGGGATCGAGCGGCGCGACCCCGTCACCGCCCGGAGGCGGAGCGCCGCGCCGTGTCCACCGCCACACGAGCGCGCCCACGACGAGCGCCCCGGCAACGAGGCCTGCGAGCGGGAGCAGCCAGGCGATCCAGTCGAAGCCCTTTCGCGGCGGCACCGCGAGCACGGTCGGCCCGAACTGGTCGACGAGCTGCGCCTTGATCTCGCTCTTCGTGTCCCCCGCGGCGATCCGGGCGCGGATGAACGCCTTCATCCGCAGCGCGACGGGCGCGTTCGACGTGTCGAGCGTCGTTTCGCAGACCGGGCAGACGAGCTCGGACTCGAGCTCGGCTGCCGTAGGCGCGGTCTCGCTCGCCGCGGCCGGGCCCGCGAGCGCGAGCGCTCCGAGCGCGGTCGCGAGCAGCCTCACGCCGGTGCGAGCGCCTTTTCGATCCCGGCGTCGATCTCTGCCGCGTCCTCGACAGGCCCGGCGATCCGGTGGCGCACGCGTCCCTCAGCGTCGACGAAGTAGGTCTCCGGGAAGCCTGTGACCCCGTAGCGGCCGACGGTCGAGCCTTTTCCGTCGTAGACGTTCGCGTAGGTGACGTCGTAGCGGGCGAGGAACGCGCGGGCGTCGCCGCGGAAGTCCTTGACGTCGACGCCGACGAAGACGACGTCCTTCCCCCGCCAGCGCTCGGACGCCTGCTGCAGGAGAGGTGTCTCGTCCTTGCACGGCCCGCACCAGGAGGCCCAGAAGTTGAGGACGATCGTCTTGCCGCGCAGCGAGGCGAGCGTCAGGTCGCCCTTCCCGTCCAGGCGCTCGAGCGTGAAGTCGGGCGCCGTGGGCGTGCCGCCGCGCTGAAGCGACGAGGTCACCTCGCTCTCGCCCTGCAGGACCTTCCAGGCGAGCAACCCGAGCAGTGCGGCGACGAGGGCGACGGCCGCGACCTGCGCGCCGAGGCGCAGCCGGCCCGTCACGAAACGATGTAGACCGGCGTGCCGATCTCGACCTCGTTGAACAGCCACTCGACCTCGGGGATCCGCATCCGGATGCAGCCGTGCGAGACCGAGTAGCCGATCGAGGCCGGATCGGGCGTCCCGTGGATGCCGACGAGCGGCGCGGAGAGCCCCATCCAGCGCGTACCCAGCGGGTTGCCCGGGCCGGGCGGGATCGGCTCGGCGTCCTTGGCCCAGTCGGAGGCAGGCGGATACCACCAGGGATTGCGCCACTTGACGACGATCGCGAACTGGCCGAGCGGCGTGGGATACCTCGCCTCACCGGTTGCGACGCCGAACGTCCGCCGGAGGCTCATCCCGTCGTAGAGCCGCAACCTGTTCTCGCCGCGGTGGATCACGATCACGTGGCCGGCCGAGTCCCGCGTTACGCGGGGCGCGACCCGCTCCAGCTTCAGTGGGATCGTGTCGCGGGCGTGCGTCTTCAGGTTCAGAAAAAGGGCGCGCACGACGGGCGCCTGGAGCAGCTGCTGGCCGGCGCGCTCCTTCGTCACGAACGGCCTCGAGTTGCGGAACCCCTGCTGGGAGTCGACCGGCGCGCGGTCGAAGCGAAGCGCCAGCTTGCTCACGTACCGCTCGATGCTCGGCTTCGGCGCCTTCACCTTCAGGGGGACGTTCGCCCCGGGCTGGACGATCCGCGCCCGCTTGATCGCATCGCCGACGTAGGCAGCAGCACCGAGCTGCTTCGGCGTTGCACGCAGCGTCACCTTGCCGAGGCGCAGCAGGATCGGCCGCGCGAAGTACGCCTTCACCTCGGCCGTCGCCGCGGCGGGTGAAAGACCGCCCACGAGCACCTCGCCGGCAACCGTGACTCCGGCGGCGATCGTCGTCGGGCGCGGCGGCGGGGGCGGCGGGGCCGGCGTCGTCGGAGGCGGCGTCGTCGGGACGGTGGTGGTCGGCGGCGGCGTCGTCGGCGGCGGCGTCGTCGGCGGCGGCAGCGGTCGTCGTCGGGACCGTCGTCGTCATGCCCGTGTCGGCGACCGCCGACGGGGATGCAGCGAGCAGGACCGCGGAGAGGACTCCGGCGGCCGCGCACGCTACGAGCAGGGAAATTGCGAGCCCTCGTTTCACGCGGGGAGTGTAGCCACCGTCCCGAACAGTCCTGGATCGTTCGTGATGATTGCATCGACACCTGCCCGCTCGAGCCGTTCGAGCTCGGCGCTGTCGTCGACCGTCCAGGCCCAGACGGCGACGCCCGTGCGGTGCGCGCGCTCGACTGCCGCGGCCGATACCACCGCATGCTGAAGCATCAACGCGGCCGCGCCGGCGCGATCGATCAAAGCCGGGATTCGCGCCACGATCGCCTGACGGAGAGCCAGCGTGCCGACGCGGATCGCGGGCCGGAGCGCGCGCCGGCGGGAGACGCCGTAGCGGTCCTCGGGGTACGTGAAGCCGATGCGGACGTGCGGAGCCGCGGCGCGCACGTCGGCCAAGCTCTGGTAGTGGAACGAGCTGACCACCGCGCGGTCGGCGAGGCCGTGCCGCACGAGCGCGTGCGCCACCTCGTCCAGACGGATCGTGAGCTTCAGATCGACGTGGACTGCGACCTGCTGCCCGGCGAGGAAGCCGAGGGCCTCGTCGAGCGTCGGCAGCTCGGGCGCCAGCTCGCGAAGCTCGGCAAGCGAGCGGTCGCGCACGGTGCCGGCAGCGGCACCGTGGCTGACCTCCGCGAGGTCGTTCGAGTGCGCGATCACGAGCGGGCCGCCGACCAGGTCGAGCACGTCAAACTCGATCGCGTCGACACCGAGCGCAAGCGCGGCCTCGAACGAGCGGAGCGTGTTCTCCGGCGCGAGCGCCGCCGCCCCGCGGTGGCCGACGCGGATCAGCGGGCCGTCCTCGCGCAGCAGTCTCACGGTTTCGTTGGCAGGAAGTCCTCGTCGAGCTCGCCGCCCCGGGCCGCGTACTCGACGATCATCCGGTCGGTCACCCACTCGACGGGAGCGCGGTCGTCCGTCCACGGCCGCTCTGCCTTCTCGGTCACGGGAAGGACCTGACGCACGAGCAGCTGCACCAGCGGACGCAGGTCCACGGGAACCTCATCGAGCTCGACGCGCGTGACGTCTCCCGGCTCGTCGAACGCGAGCAGGATCTGGTTGAACTTGAGCGCCGGCCACACGGCGACCGAGTCGAACTCGTGCGTCAGCGTCCCCGCGATCCCGTCGAGCAGGCTGTCGTTGTCCGGGACGGTGGCGACGTTGAGGGCGAGGATCCCGCCCGGCTCGAGCCGCTCGCGCGCCAGCCGGAAGAACTCCCGCGTGGCCAGGTAGAAGGGCACGTACGGTTGGTGGTAGGCGTCGACGACGATCAGGTCGTAGCGCTCGTCGGTGCGCCGCAGGAAGGGCCGCGCATCCGCGTCATGGACGGTCAGCCGCGGGTTGTCCTCCAGCCCGAACCACTCCCTCCCGACCCGGCTGACCGCCGGGTCGAGCTCGACCCCGTCGACGCGAGCCTCCGGGTAGTAGACGCCGAGCGCCCGCGCGGTCGTCCCGGCGGCGTTGCCGAGGATGGCAACCGAGCGGAGCGGCCGGTCGAGCAGAGGCGGAAGCGCGAGGAACGTATCCCAGACGCCGCCGGTGAGCACCGTGTCCTCGCGCCAGACGGAGTGCGTGGCCACTCCCTCGTTCAGCCGCAGCAGCCGGCGGCCGTCCGGCTTCTCCACCACCTGGATGAACTGGTAGAGCGAGTCCTCCTCGTGCAGGAGACCCGGTTCCGCCTTGACCGCACCGGGCGGGACGACGATGAGCGCGCCCAGAGCCGCGGCGAGGATCAGGGCCCGCGGGCCGAGGAGGAACGAGGCCGAGATCGCGAGCAGGGCGGCCGTGACGAGCAGCGTCCGCTGCGTGCCGATGAGAGGGATGGCGATCAGCGCAGGCACGAAGGTGCCGAGGAGCGAGCCTGTGGTCGAGAGGGCGTAGAAGCGCCCCGCGACGGCGCCGGAGGTGGCGACGTCGGTGATCGCCAGCCGGATCGCGAACGGAGACACCGTTCCGAGCGCGACGACGGCGGGCGCGAACAGCAGCAGGACGGCGAAGAACGAGCCGATCACGGCTCCGGCCGACGCGTCGTCGAGGTTCCCGACCGCCGCATCCAGGAAAGGGCGCGCGATGAACGGCGTGATCGCGACCCAGATCGCAGCGCCGAGGACGATCAGGCCGAGCAGCCGCGGCTCCGGGCGGCGATCGGCGATCCGTCCTCCGAGCCAGTAGCCGAACGCGAGCCCGGCCAGGACGATGCCGATCAGGTTCGCCCACACGATCGTCGACGAGCCGAAGTACGGTGCGAGCAGGCGCGACGCCGCGATCTCGGTCGCGAGCGAGCCGATCCCGGCG
Organism: uncultured Gaiellaceae bacterium; assembly: GCA_963794385.1. Taxonomy (GTDB): domain Bacteria; phylum Actinomycetota; class Thermoleophilia; order Gaiellales; family Gaiellaceae; genus Gaiellasilicea. The sequence continues at coordinate 10,320 of CAWCDT010000014.1, forward strand.
CCGAACACGAGCGCCGCAAGCCCCCGGTGCGAGACTTTCACTGCTGCGGCTCGGATCGCTTGATCACGACCACGGCGAAGTCGTCCTTGAGCTCGCCGTCGTCCGCCCACCGGCGGCAGGCTCCAAGCGCTGCGGTCGCGATCGCCCGTGCCGGCATCAAGCGGTGCTCGGCGAGCAACGCGTCGAGCCGGTCGACGCCGAACTGCTTCCCTCCGCGCCGTGCCTCGATGACGCCGTCCGTGTAGGCGACGACGATCGAGCCGGCCGGCAGCGCGGCGGTGACGGTGTCGTACTGCTGCGGTGCGTCGATCCCGAGCGCCAGGCCGTGCGCCGAGATCGCCTCCACGGTCCCGTCCGGGAGGACGAGCCGCGGCGGCGGGTGGCCGGCGCTCGCGCATGCGACCTCGGCCTTCGCAGGGTCGAACACGAGCTCGACCATCGTGATGAACCGGCCCGGCGCAATCTCGGACGAGACGACGTCGTTCGCGGCGGCGAGGTACTCGCCCGGGTCGACGTGCTCCCGAGCGAGCGAGCGGAACACGTACTTCGCCATCGCCATGTCGGCGGCCGCGTCGACACCGTGACCGGTGACGTCCCCGAGCACGACGGCAAGCCTGCCGTCGTCAAGGGTCAGGTAGTCGTAGACGTCGCCGCCCACCTCCATCCGCGCAGCCGATTCGTAGACGTCGCCGAGCTCAAGGCCGGGCAGCTCGGGCGCCTCGCGAGGCAGAAGCGAGCGTTGCATCGTGTCGGCGAACGCCTTCTGCTGGCCGTAGAGGCGCGCGTTGTCGATCGCGAGCGCCGCCTGGCCGGCGATCGCGAGCGCCGTGTCCGCGACCTCGCCGCCGACGGGCCGGTCGGGGTGCAGCGAGACGATCGTCAGCGTCGCCAGCAGCTCGGCGGGGGTGGCGATCGGGATGATCGCGGCGCTCGATCCTTGGCGCAGGAACGGGACGAGCAGCGCCAGGGCCCCGCCCAGTTGTTCGGCTTGCTCCGCGTCGACGAGAAGCGGCTCGCTGCGTTCGAGCAGAGCGAGCAGCTCGCGGCGCGGCAGCGGTTGCGGGCGTGAGAGCAGCGCCCGCGCCGCCTCGTCCACGTGTTCGTCGTTCACCGCGATCGCGCGCGCGGTCAGCTCGAGGCCGCGCTCGTCCGGCACACGGATCACGGCGGCGTCCACTCCGAGCAGCTTCACGATCGACGAGGCGAGCACGTCCAGTGTGTTCTGCAGCGAGAGGCTGTGGGCGAAGGCGCGCGAGATGTCGTGCTGCGCGTCCAGATGCCGTCGACTTTTCTTTCTCGGCGTCGAGCGCCGCCCTGAGCCTGCGGTCGCGGGCCGCGACCTCCTCGTGCAGCCGTGCGTTCTGGACGGCGACGGCGATCTGCGCGGCGAGCGCGGCGAGCAGCGCCGGCTCGCCCGAACGGAGAGGACGCGGCTGCGACGGGTAGGCGGCCACGAGCCCGATCGGATCGTCGGCTGCGACGAGCGCCACCGCCAGCGCGCCGTCGATGCCGGACTCGGCAGGCCTGTGCGCGCACGGGCACGAAGCGGTCGTCGGCGGCCACCTGCTCGATCTCGACAACCCCCTGCCGAGAGCCGAGCGCCGCACCGAGCAGCGCCTCGGCGACGGCCTCGTGTGGGCCGTCGACCCCCCGGCTCGCACCGACCACGAACCGCCCGTCGTCGCGCAGGTATACGGCAACGCGATCGACGTCGAGGAGCTCGGCCACCCGGTCGACGGCCGTGTCGAGGGTGTGCACAAGGGACAAGCGAGAGATGGCTTCGCCGATCACGGCGAGCAGGGCACGGGAACGCTCCAGCTCGGCGCCAGCCTCCCGCGCGAGCCGGGCTGAGCGAAGAGCATGTGCGGCCCGGACGGCGAAGCTTGCGAGCCGGTCGAGGCCGGCCCGGTCCGGCCCCCGGCCGGGAGCAAAGCGAAGCTGTAACGCACCGAGCGCCGGCTGCCCCAGCTGCACGGTCACCGTCTCCCCCACCCGGCGATCGCCGTGGACCGCGACCGTGCGCGGCTCGTCGACGATCGCCCGGGCGGCGCGCGCCATCCCCTCGTCAGGCTCGACCGGGCCGTGCACGCCGTCGAGCTCGAGCTCGCCGTCGCGCCGACGCCAGACGACGGCGCTCTCGGCCCCGGCCGCGGCGGCGGCCAGGCGGGCGACACGCGCCGACGCGCCCTCGTCGTCGACGGCGGCTGCGAGCGCGTCCCCGACGAGATCGAGCGGCACCGCAGCTTCGCCGCTCGCGCCCGCGTGGTCCTCGCAGATGCGCGTGGCGAGACCGGCTAGATCGGCCGCGAGCACGGCCACCTGCGTCGCGTCGCGGTCGAAGGGCGGTCCGCCGCGAACGAGCTCGAGCACCCCTCCCCCGGCGACTCCGTCGATGTGGACCGATATGCAATCGGGCTCGCCCTCGAGGCGAGCCCGCGACAGCTCCCGTGCGGTCTTCATCGAGTCGGCACGCGCTCCCTCCAGCTCCGCCACATGTGCGCCGGACGTCGCCTGCACCGCGCGCGCGACAAGCGTGCCGTCACGTTCCGGAAGCCAGACGGCTGCGAGGTCCGCGCCGGTCCCCTGCGCGGCCGCGTCGACGAGCTCGGCGAGGATCGGATCGAGGGACGCGCCGTCGGCGAGCGAACGGCCCGCCCTGGAGAGGGCTACGAGCGCCTCCGAGATGTCGGCGCGGTTCTCGATGGCCACCGAGTGCTCCTTCTAGAGCCCGAAGAGCCGCTCGACCTCGCGCCAGATCGTCAGTGTGAGCAGCACGCTGACGGCGATCAGGGCCAGGAGGACGAGCCAGAACCGCAGAGCCGCACGACGGCGCGCCCGGGAGCGCTCGATTCGCGCTCTGCGCCGGGCCCGCTCCTGCAAGTAGGCACGGTCGATCGCCACTGGATCGAAGGGGGGCGCCTCGTCGCCTGCCGGAGAGCGCGTTGCAGGCTCGGCCATGCGCGGAAGTGTAGTCCCGCCGATCGTCCCAGCGTGGCTTCCAGCCGATGCTTTGCTCATACTTCGCCCCGTGGAAGCGCCGGAGCCGAGGACCGAAACCGGGTACGAGCCTGCGGAAGACCCGCGCGCGCTCCGCCGCGGAAGTCAGTCGATCTGGGGTCTCGGCGAGCGCGCCACGTGGGTAGCGGGTCTCGTGCTCGCCATCTCCGCGCTCACTGGCTGGTACTCCGGCTCGGGCGAGGGAGTCAACGTCAGCGTGATCGGGTGGAACACGGGCGTGCTCGGCAAGCTGGTGCTCTTCATCGGCCTCGCCGCGATCCTCGTGGTCGCCCTCCGCCAATGGGGCCTCGAGCTGCCCGCCGCAGTGCCCGAGAGCCTGCTCGTGATCGCGCTGGGCGCGCTGTCGACGATCTTCGTCCTCGTCCGGACGATCTCCATCCCGGACGAGTTCTTCTTCGCCGGACGCGGGATCGGGCTCTGGATCAGCCTTGCCGCATCCCTGGCGCTGATCGCTGCAGGGCTTCTGCAAGCGTCCGAAGAGCTATAGCGATCGCTATCCCGAGCACGGCGCCCGCGAGCACGTCGAGCGGGAAGTGGACGCCGACGTAGACGCGCGAGAACGAGATCAACACGGCGAGCGTGTAGAGCGGCACGGCGAGCCGAGGCACGGCGAGCGCGAGCACGGTCGCGCAGGCGAAGCTCACTGTCGCGTGCCCTGACGGGAACGAGTACGTGGCGGGCGTTTCGACGAGCGACTCGGGAAGCGGATCGGCGACAGGCGGCCGGTCGCGCTCGAACCACCTCTTCAGCGCCGCCGAGCAGCTCTCCGCCAGCAGAATCGCAGCGCCGACGCGCGTCCAGAGCCACGGTCTGCTCCACGAGAAGCCTGAGATACCGACCGCGATCGCGAGCCACACGAACCCGTAGGCGCCGGCGTAGGAGAGGGCGGCGAAGAGCGGGTCGAGCACCCCGACCCGATGGTCGACGACCAGATCCCGGACCGATCGGTCGAGCTCGCCCAGCGGCTCACACCGCGCCGGTCACGTTAGAGCGGTAGCTGTTGCTTCGTCGACTCGATCAGGGAGCGCGGGTCGAACGGCTTGCCGATGAAGCCCTGCGCCCCGCGCGACGCCGCATCGCCGGCCGAGCCTTCGTCGACCTGGCCCGAGAACATGATCACCGGGATCGCGCCGACGCCCGTGTGCTCCTGGATCCGCCGGAGCGTCTCCCAGCCGTCGACCTGCGGCATCATCACGTCGAGCAGGATCAGGTCGGGGGACTGCTCGCCGAGTACGCTGAGCGCCTCTTCGCCGCTGCCGGCCTCGCGGACGACGTACCCCTCGGCCTCGAGGTTCACCCGCACGTACTCACGGAGCCGCTCGTCGTCGTCGACGACCAGGATGAGCGGCCCGCCCCCGGTCCCGACACCTCCTGCGGCGCTCGTCGGGCCGGAGCGGTCGAGGAACCGATCGAGGTCGGCACGGCGGTACCGGCGATGACCGCCGGGGGTGTAGAACGCCGAGACACGGCCCAGGTCGGACCACTTGCGCATCGTGCTCTGTGCGACACCGATGTACTTCGCCGCTTGTCCGAGCGTGAGCCACTCGGGCGGGGCCGAACTCACGCGCCTATCGCCCTCGAAGGCCATCCGGGCATGAATCTATCCAAACCTGCACGTACCTGGGGACTCGAACTGACGCTCAGCCTGCCGTCACCGTCACCGTGACCGTGCGCGCGGCAGGCGGCAACGGCTGCGGCTCGAGCGTGCGGACGTTCGTCTGCGTGCCGCCGGGCGACGGCCCGTCCTCGAGCGCCCGGCCGAGCGAGACCCCGAGCAGAAGCGCGAGCAGGAGCCCCGCGACCGTGAGCGCGGGCCGCAGCCACGGCGTGCGGCGGGCTCGTCGGGGACGTCGGGGCGGCCCATTCACGGTCGGTAGTCCTGCGCGCCGAGCGAGTAGAGGTGGAAGGCAGCCGCCTCCACGAGCGAGTGGGTGCGCGGCCAGCCCGGCGCCGGCGCGCGCTCCGCCACTGCGTCTCGGCTCCACTGCTCGGCGGCGGCGTACGTCCCGGCGAGCTCCCGCAGCGTGAACGTGCCGCCGAGACGGCGGCGGAGCTCTGCGAGGACGGCCTCGACCTGCGCGTGCAGGCGCTCACCCGAAGGCGACTCCCGGGCCTGCTCGAGCAGGCGTCGGTATCCCTCCTCCCAGTCGCGTCGTGCGCTCTCGACCTCGGCCTCGGAAACCTGCACCGCGCCGATCCTAGAGGTCGGTGCAGCAGCGTTGTGGCGGCCAGAGCGGGTCGAGCTCGGCGAGCACGCGCTCGCCGACCAGGTACCCAGGGCGAGCGAGCGCGTACGCGGCGTGGGCGTGCAGGCACTTGAGCCGGCGGGGGTTGGCGCTGCCGCCGATCCCAAGGCCGAGCGAAGAGCCGTCGTCGCGCCCCGTCCTCCCGGCGGCGAGCTCTCGTCGGATGCGTCGTTGCTCCTCGGTCGCGCGCTCGAGTTCGGCAGCGAGCTCGGGGTCGCGCTCGACCTCGCCGCTCCAGCGCTCTACCCCGCCGGCGGCCTCGAGCCGAGAGACCGCCGCCACGAGCTGAGGGCAGGTGAGGTAGTACGTGGTCGGGAACGGATCGCCGGCGTCGTCGTAGGGCGACTGCTCGGTCACCGCGGGCGCGCCGAACGGGCAGCGGCCGACGACGCGGAGGAAGGCCCGCGGCCGTCGGCCGAGCTGACGCTCGACGAGCGCGCGATCATTCATCCCCACCGATCGTAACGCTGAGTTCTTAAGGACTCGTCGCCCGACGCCATTCGCGGACGCCCTTGACGATGAAGAGCCGTTCGCCCGGGCGGACGAGGCTCATCCGCCGCGCCTCACGTGCGAGCGCGGCGACCGTCGTCGACTCGGCCATGCGTTCCTCGAGCCGGCTCTTCTCCGCGCGCAGCTGGCGCACCTCGTTCTCGCGCTCGCGGAGCGACGATCGCGTCTCGATGTAGCTCGAGACCGGCTGGTAGTACAGGAAGGCCACGAGAGCGGCGGCTCCGAGCACGCACCAGCGCAGGAGCACCGCCGACCGCTTCGAGCGGGCGCGCCTTCTCGTCGCACGAGTGCGCTGCTTCGCCGGGCGGAACAGTGAGCGGGCTCGACCGGCCACACGGGAACTTTCCCCGGAGGTGGCTGCGTTCCTCTCGGACTTCTAGATGACCTCGACCTTGATCACGTTCGTCGAGCCGGGGATGTTGACCGCCGTACCGGCCGTGAGCACGACGCGGTCGCCGGGCTCGACGATCCCGGTCTGACGCGCGGCCTCGAGCGACGTCGCCCACAACTCCTCGACGTCGGCGGCCTCCGGAATGGGCACGGGGGTCACGCCCCACTCGAGCGCCATGTGCTGGAGCGAGTAGCGGTGGTGCGTGAGGCCGATGATCGGCCGGCGCGGTCGCAGCCTGGCGACCGCCGACGCCGTCCGGCCACTGAAGGTCGGCACGACGAGCGCCTTCGCCTCGAGCGCCTCGGCGATGTCACAGGCGGCGTTCGACATGGCCTGCCCGATCGTCGGACGCTCCTCTGCTCCGGGGATCTCGTGCCGGTAGCCGAGGCTCGGCTCGACTACCCGCGCGATCCGGTCCATGTACGCGACCGCCTCGACCGGGAACTCGCCGACGGCGGTCTCGCCCGAGAGCATGACCGAGCTCGTACCGTCGAGGATCGCGTTCGCGACGTCCGACGCCTCCGCGCGGGTCGGCTCGGGCGAGTGCACCATCGACTCCAGCATCTGGGTCGCCGTGATCACCGGCTTGCCGCGCTCCAGCGCGCGCAGGATGATCCTTTTCTGCAGCAGCGGCACCTCGGCCGCCCCGATCTCGACCCCGAGATCGCCGCGCGCGACCATGACGGCGTCGGCGTCACGGAGGATGTCGTCCAGCACCGCCACTGCCTCCGCCTTCTCGATCTTCGCGATCACGTAGGCGGTCGACCCCGAGGCCTCGATCAACGTCTTCAGCGCCTGGACGTCGGAGGCGGAGCGAACGAACGAGAGGGCGACGAAGTCGACGCCGAGGTCGAGCGCGAACTCGAGGTCGTCGATGTCCTTCCGCGTGAGCGAGGGAATCGGCAGCGGCACGCCGGGCAGGTTGACGCCCTTGTGCGAGCTGACCTCGCCGCCGACGAGCACCTCGCAGAGGGCCCGCCCGCGCTCCACACGGCCGACCCGCAGCCGCACGGCACCGTCGTCGATGAGGACGTCGAAGCCAGGTTGCAGGACGGAGCCGAGCACGGCCGGCGCGACCGGGAGGTCGCCGTCGACCGCGCCGTCCTCGCCTGCGATCGTGACCTCGTCCCCGCGCTGGAGCTCGATCGGCTCGGCCAGCTCGCCGATCCGGAGCTTCGGTCCCTGCAGGTCAGCGATCAGCGCGACCGGGCGGCCGACCTCCTCCTGCAGGTCCCGGATCGACCGCGCTGTCGCGGCATGGTCGTCGTGCGTTCCGTGCGAGAAGTTGAGGCGCGCGCCGTCGATCATCTTCATCAACTGCGCGAGGATTTCGGGCCTCGAGGACGCGGGCCCGATCGTGGCGACGATCTTCGTACGGCGCGGAACGGCGGCCATCCGCCTACAGGCTAGCCGCGGCGCGCTCTCGGGAAGGCGCCCCAGCCCGGGATACGTCGCGCGGTCGCCGAGCTCCTCCTCGATCCGAAGGAGTTGGTTGTACTTCGCGACGCGGTCCGAGCGTGCCGGGGCGCCCGTCTTGATCTGGCCGGTTCCGAGCGCGACCGCCAAGTCGGCGATCGTCGTGTCCTCGGTCTCGCCCGAGCGGTGCGACATCACGGCCGTGTAGCCGTTCGACTGGGCGAGCCTGACGGCCTCGATCGTCTCGGTCAACGTCCCGACCTGGTTCACCTTGACGAGGATCGAGTTGCCGACCCCTCGCTCGATCCCCTCGCGGAGCCGCTGGGGGCTCGTCACGAAGAGGTCGTCGCCGACGAGCTGCACGCGCTCGCCCAGTTCGCTCGTCAGCTGCGCCCACGCGTCCCAATCGTCCTCGGCGAGGCCGTCCTCGATCGAGACGATCGGGTACCGCTCGCAGAGCTCGGCCCAGAAGGCGGGCATCTCGGCGCTCGCCTTCTCGCGGCCTTCGAAACGGTAGACGCCGTCCCTGAAGACCTCGCTCGTGGCAGGGTCGAGCGCGATCGCGACCGACTCGCGGTGACCGGCGGCCTCGGCCGCCTCGAGGATCGCCTCGATCGCCTTCTCGCTCGACTCGAGGTCGGGCGCGAAGCCGCCCTCGTCGCCGACCCCGGTTGCGAGCCCGCGCTCGGCGAGCACGTTCTTCAGGGCGTGGTACACCTCCGCGCCGATCCGAACCGCGTCGGCGAAGGTGGCCGCCCCGACCGGGACGACCATGAACTCCTGCAGGTCGATCGAGTTCGCCGCGTGTGCGCCGCCGTTGATCACGTTCAGCATCGGCACCGGCAGCGTCGTCGCCTGCTCGCCGCCGAGGTGGCGGTAGAGCGGGACCCCCGCCTCAGCGGCGGCGGCCCTGGCGGCCGCCAGCGAGACGCCGAGGATCGCATTGGCGCCCAGCCGGCCCTTGTTCGCGGTTCCGTCCAGCTCGAGCAGCCGGTGGTCGAGGCCCGCCTGGTCGGCGGCGTCGAGGCCGCGTACGGCGGCGGCGATCTCGCCGTCGACGTTCGCCACGGCCCGCCCGACCCCCTTGCCGCCCCACTCCGGGCCGCCGTCGCGCAGCTCGACGGCCTCGTGCACGCCCGTCGAGGCGCCAGAGGGGACCGCGGCGCGGCCGGACGCCCCGGACTCGAGCTCGACGTCGACCTCGACGGTCGGGTTCCCGCGCGAGTCCAGGATCTGACGCCCGTTGACCCGGCGGATCGAGCTCATCGCAGCTGCTCCTTCGCCGCGTCGTAGTAGCGGTCCTGTTCCTCGAGCGTCAGCTCGCGCCAGCGCTCGCCGCTCGCTGCGGCGAGCTCCTCTGCCCGCTCGACCCGCGAGACGAAGCGGGCGTTCGTGTCACGCAGCGCGAGCTCGGGATCGACGTTCAGGCGTCGTGCCAGGTTGACCACGGTGAAGAGGAGATCGCCGACCTCGTCGGCGACGGCGCGGTCCGGTTCGGTCTCGGGGCTCGGCTCCCCCGCCCGCGCGACCTCGCGCTCGAGCTCGCCGAGCTCCTCGCGGACCTTCGCCAGCGGGCCCGCGAGGTCCGGCCAGTCGAAGCCGGCAGCGACCGCGCGGCGCTGCAGCTTGCGTGCCTGGAGCAGCGCCGGCAGCGTCTCCGGCACGTGGTGGAAGATGCCCTCGCGATCTTCCAGATCGCGCTTGACCTCCTCCCACCGCTCGCGCACACGTCCCGCGGTCTCCGCCTGGACGTCCCCAAAGACGTGCGGGTGCCGCCTGACCAATTTCCCATGGACGCCTCGAGCCACGTCCTCGAGCCCGCCATAGCCTTGCTCCTCCAGGAGCAAGGCCAGAAAGTAGACCTGGAAGAGCAGGTCGCCGAGCTCGTCGAGCAGCTTCGCGGGATCGTCGGCGCCGGCGGCGTCGGCGACCTCGTACGCCTCTTCGACCGTGTGCGGAACGATCGTCCGTGCCGTCTGCTCGCGATCCCAGGGGCAATCGCGGCGTAGCCGCCGCGTCAGCTCCTGCAGCTCTTCGAGCGCCTCTCGCCTAGAGGCAAGGCAACGACTTACTTCTCTTCAGCGGTGGTGGTGCCGGTCGCCGCGGGCGGCGGGCTGAAGCCGACGGCGTACGAGACCTTGTCCTCGTAGTCCTTCTTCAGGTCGTCGACCCACTTCGTCATCGCCTCGTTCTTCTTCGTCTGCTGCAGCTGCTGCTTGATCGATTGCTGGACGTCCTTGAGCGGCGTCACCTTCTTAGCCTGGACGGCGCCGAGCGCCTGGATGATGTGGAAGCCGAACTCGGTCTTGACCGGAGGCGAGACCGCCTGCTGCTTCAGCGCGAACGCGGTCTTGTCGAACGGAGCGACCGTCTGGCCCCTCGAGATCGTCAGCTCGCCGCCGTTCGCCTTCGAGCCGGTGTCCTGCGAATGCTGCTTGGCGAGAGCGGCGAAGTTGGCGCCGTCGTCGAGCTGCGCCTTGAGGTTGTCGGCCTGCGCCTTCGTCTTGACGAGGATGTGGCGAACCTTGCGGCTCTCCGGCTGGCTGTACTGCGCCTTGTTCTTGGTGTAGTAGTCCTTGATCTGCGCTTCGGTCACCTTCACGTCGGTGGTGACCTTCTCGAAGATCTTCTCGGAGACGAGCTGGGCGCGAATGTCGTTGCGCACCTGCGCATCGGAGAGGCCCTGCTCCTTCAGCTGCGCCTCGTACTTCTTCTGGTCGCCGCCGAAGTACTGCTTCTTGATCTCGGCGAGCCGCGCGTCCACCTGCTTGTCGGTGATCTCGACGTCGAGATCCGAGGCCTCCTGCTCGAACTGCTCGCGCTGGACGAGGAACTGCACCGCCTGGTTCTTCAGGGTTTGGAACTCCTGCGAGCCCGCCTTCGGGAACTCGCGCTTCTGACTCACGTAGCTCTTCTTCGCCTGGTTGATGAGCGCGTCGTAGTCGGTCTTGGCGATCTGCTCGCCGTCGACCACGGCGACGGCGTTCGCCGGCACGTCCTCGTCGCCGCCGCCGCAGCCGGCGAGCGCGAGCGGAACGAGCGCACAGAAAAGGATGAGAATGCGAGAGATGTTCTTCATGTCAGGATCGAGCTCCAGATATAGTCGCGGAAGGACGTCCCGTTCAGGCCGCCTGACGGGCTACCACGATAGCATCGACCAGCTCGATTGCCCCCTCAAGGGCCTCTGTGCGCTGCGACACCTCTCGTTTGGCCGTCGTGTAGACCGCGGTATCACTCACGTCGCGCAGGGCTCGCAGCTCGGCTGAGCCAAGCACGAGCGGGCCGACGGTCGCCCGGCCGCCGCGGTAGACAAGGTAGTCGGCCCCGAGCCGCGCCAGCTTCAGCTTCGCCTCCTGGATCGCAAACAGGTGCTCTACCGGCTCCGGAACCGGGCCGTAGCGGTCCTCGAGCGCGGCGTGCAGCTCGCGCAGCTCGTCGTCGGACTCCGCGAGCGCGAGCCGGCGGTGGATGTCGATCTTGAGCGCCTCCGACGCGACGTAGCTCGCCGGGACATACGCATCGACCCTCGCATCGACGCGCACCGGCCGCGTGGCGAGGCGACGCTGCCCCTGCAGCTCTGCGACGGCCTCGGCGAGCAGCTCGACGTAGAGCTCGAAGCCGAGCGCGGCGACGTGGCCGGACTGCTCGGCTCCGAGCAGGTCGCCGGCGCCGCGGATCTCCAGGTCGCGCATCGCGATCTGGAAGCCGGCGCCGAGCTCGGTGTGGTCGGCGAGAGTCGAGAGGCGCGCCCGTGCCTCGGGCGAGAGCTCGGTCGCGTCGGGATAGAGCAGGTACGCGTGCGCGGTCACGTCGGACCTGCCGACTCGCCCTCGGATCTGGTAGAGCTGGCTCAGGCCGAGCGCGTCGGCGCGCTCGACGACCAGCGTATTCGCCTGGGGGATGTCGATCCCGGACTCGATGATCGTCGTCGAGACGAGCACGTCCGCGTCGTCCCGCAGGAACGCGTGCATCCTCTCCTCGAGCTCGCGCTCCCGCATCTGCCCATGCGCGACGATGAAGCGCAGCGTCGGGCACAGCTGCTGCAGCTTCTCGGCCGCCTCCTCGATCGTCTCCACCCGGTTGTGGAGATAGAACGCCTGGCCGCCGCGGGCGACCTCGCGCTCGAGCGCGGTCTTGATCAGCTCTTCGTCGTACTCGCCCACCGTTGTCCGGATCGGCCGGCGCCCCTCCGGCGGCGTCTCGATGATCGAGATGTCGCGGAGCCCGGAGAGCGACATGTGCAGCGTGCGCGGGATCGGCGTCGCCGACAACGCGAGCACGTCGACCTCGAGCCGGAGGCTCCGCAGCAGCTCCTTCTGCGCGACGCCGAACCGCTGCTCCTCGTCGAGGATGACGAGGCCGATGTCCTTCGGGATCACGTCGCGCGAGAGGACGCGGTGCGTGCCGATCAACACTTCGATCTTGCCCTCGGCGAAGTCGCGCAGGATCTGCTTCGTCTCCGAGGCACTGCGGAAGCGCGAGACCATCTCGACGCGCACGGGGAAGTCGCGGTAGCGCGCCTTGAACGTGTTCCAGTGCTGCTCCGCGAGGATCGTCGTCGGGCAGAGGACGAGCGTCTGCTTACCGTTCACGGCCGCCGCGAACGCTGCGCGCACGGCGACCTCGGTCTTGCCGAAGCCGACATCGCCGCAGACGAGCCGGTCCATGGGACGCGCAGCCTCCAGGTCCTCCTTGACCGACTCGATCGCGCGGGCCTGGTCCTCGGTCTCCCGGTACGGGAACTCGGCCTCGAGCCGCTCCAGCCACTCGTGCTCGAGGTCGTATGGAGTCCCCGGTGCCTGCTGCCGCTGCGCGTAGAGCGCGATCAGCTCGGTCGCGAGCTCCCGGACCGACTCGCGGGCCCTCGCCTTCAGGTTCTGCCACGCCTTGCCGCCGAGTTTCGAGAGCGCGGGCGCGCCGCCGTCGGCCCCGATGTACTTTGAGACCTTGCCCAGCTGCTCGTGCGGGACGTAGAGCCGATCCTCGCCGCGGAAGCCGAGGAAGAGGTAGTCGCGGGTGACGCCCGCGACCTCCTTCGTCTCGAAGCCGAGCAGCTTTCCGACGCCGTGGTCTTCGTGGACGATGAAGTCGCCCGTGCGGAGGTCGGCGAAGGAGGCGAGGGCGCGGCCGAGCCGCCGGTCGGCGCGAGGCGGCCGCTTCCGGAAGACCTGCGTGTCGGCCAGGAGGACGAGGCCGAGCTCGCGCCAGACGAAGCCGCGGCGGGCGGGCGAGACGGCGAAGAGGAGCTCGGGCTGCTCAGGAAGGTCGTCGCCGGGCGTGACGACCCGCGCATCGGCTCGCCTGAGCAGGTTCTCGGTCCGGAGCGCCTCGCCGGCGTGCGGGAAGGCGACGACGACGCGGCTGCCGCCGTTGACGAACCCGTTCAGCTCCGTCTCCGCCTCCGCGAGGCCGCGCGCCGCGATCGCCGGCCGCTGCGCCTCGAACGAGAACGGCTGGCCCTGCGGGAAGGGGTCGAGCTCGGACGTCCCTGCGAGCGCGACCTCCTCGAGCCCTTCTTCGGCCCAGACGCGCCGCACCTCGTCCGGCTGCCAGGTGAAGTCGGGCGCGCGGTCGAGCACGGGGACGAGATCCGTGGGAATCTCGACTGCGACGGGGTCGTCCCACTCGTCGGGGAGCGTCGGCTCGACGAGATCGGCCAGCCGCTCCGCTGCCGGGTAGACGACGGCGCGCTCGACCGGATGGAGCGCGCGCTGTGTGAAGGGCGAGAACGCGCGGACCTGTTCGATCTCGTCGCCGTAGAAATCGATCCGCAGCGGCTCGCGGCCGGTCGTCGGGAAGACGTCGATCAGGCCACCGCGGACGGCGAACTGGCCGCGTTCCTCGGCGCGCTCGACCCGCTCGTACCCGGCGAGCGCGAGCTCCTCGGCGAGGCCGTCGAGGCCCGGCTCGGAGCCGACCTCGAGCCGGATCGGGTCCGGCCGCGCCGCCGGCGGTGGCGCACCCTCCGCGAGCGCGGTCGCCGAGGCGCAGACGAGGCCGCCCCGCCCGAGCACGTCGAGCGCCCGCGCCCGCTCGCCGACGAGATGCGGCGGCGGCTCGAGGCCGGAGCCCCAGCGCACGCCGCGGCCGGGGAGGAGCGCCACTTGCTCGGGGTCGACGAACCAGCCGGCCGCTTCGGCGGCGTCACGCGCGTCCGCGTCCTCCGGGAGCAGGCAGACGAGCCCTCGCTCGAGGTGCTCGTGCAGGGTCGCCAGCAGCAACGGCAGGACGGGCTCGGAGACGCGGGCGCGGCTCGGCAGCGAGTCCGCGAACGCCTGCAGGCGCTCGAGCGCGAGCAGCTCCCTGACGAACGCATGTAGCACCGGACGGTCCATGACGAGAGGCGGGAACGGGGTTCCCGCGCAGCTTCAGTCTACGATGCGCCGATGGGCGAGCGACTTGGAGAGTCGATGACTGCGGCACAGCGCGACGCGCTCGCGGCCGAGCTGGCCGAGCTCGAGGGGCCCAAGCGCGCCGAGGTCGTCGAGGCGATCAAGACGGCACGATCGTTCGGCGACCTCTCGGAGAACTTCGAGTACCACGCCGCGAAGAACGAGCAGGGCCTGCTCGAGCGGCGGATCACGATCCTCCGCCGCCGGGTCGAGAACGCGGTCATTGTCGAGCACGCAGAGGAAGGCGTCGTCGGCGTGGGCTCTGTCGTCGAGGTCGAGGACGAGCAGGGTGGCCGCTTCGAGGTGGAGATCTCGAGCGTCGGCGGCGGCGTGTCGACCGACTCGCCGCTCGGCGCTGCGCTCGTCGGGACGAAGGTCGGCGACACCGTGGACGTGCACGCGCCCAGGGGCGCCTGGAAGGCGCGCGTCGTCTCGGTCCGGAGCGGCTAGCCGTGGAGCACCTCCCGCGGCGGCTGCTGCACGCGGAGGGTGCGGTCGTGTTCCTCGCGGCGACGCTCCTCTACTTCCACGGCGACCACCCCTGGTGGCTGTACCTCGTGCTCGCGCTCGCGCCCGACCTCTCGATGCTCGGCTACCTGGCCGGGCCGCGCGCGGGCGCCGCCGCCTACGACAGCGTGCACACGTACGTCCTTCCCGTCGCCCTGGCGGCGCTCGGTGTCGTCTCGGACGTCGGCACGCTCACGGCCGTCGGACTCGTCTGGATCGCCCACATCGGCGTCGACCGTGCCGTCGGCTACGGGCTCAAGTACCCGAGCGGCTTCAAGGACACGCACCTCCAGCGGGTCTAGCGCTGGAGCTCCGACGGCAGTGCCACACGCTTGAGCTCTTCGGCGCTGTAACCGTCGACCTCCCCGGCGCGCCACGACTCGAGGAAGTCGTCCCAGTTCAATTGAACCGGCGTTGGGCCTCGTCGAGCCCGTCGCGGGCAAGCGTCTCGACGGCGTCCGCGGCGCGTGCCACGAGCGCTTCGGCGTCGTCCTCGGGCTCGAACGGGCTGAGCACGTAGTCCGCGACGGGACGCGGATCGCCGCGGCCGGGGCGGCCGACACCGATGCGGGCGCGCAGGAAATCGGCCGAGCCGAACGACTGCTGGATCGAGCGGAGCCCGTTGTGCCCCGCGAGCCCGCCGCCGAGGCGCAGCTGCAGCCGGCCGTGCTCGAGGTCGACGTCGTCGTGGACGACGGCGATCGACTCGAGCGGCACCTTGAAGAAACGCGCCGCGGCGCCGAGCGAGCTCCCGGAGAGATTCATGTACGTCTCCGGCTTCAGCAGCGCGAGCCGCAGCTGGTCGAGGCGGACCTCGGCGAGCTGCCCCGAGAACTTGGAGCGAAACGAGCCGTCGTGCCGGCGGGCGAGCTCGTCGACGACCATCCAGCCGGCGTTGTGCCGGTCCTGCGCGTGCTCGCGGCCCGGGTTGCCGAGCCCGACGACGAGCAGGTCGAGCGTCGAGGCCGTCTCGCCCCGACGGAAGAGGCGCATTACTCCTGAGAGTCGGTGCCGGACTCGGCCTGCGCTTCGCCCTCGGGCGCCTCGCCCTCGGCCTCGCCCTCCGGTGCTTCCTCGCCCTCGGCCAGTTCCTCCTCGCCCTCCTCGGGCTCGGGCTCGACCTCGACGATCGGGGCGGAGATGTTGGCGATCACCGTCTCGTGCGGGTCGTCGAGGAACGTGACGCCCTCGATCGCAGCGATGTCCTCGAGTCGGAGCGTGTCGCCCATCTCCATGCGGCTGACATCCGCATCGATCGACTCGGGCACCTCCATCGGCAGCGCCTCGACGTTGACGGTCGATCCGGGCTGCGAGAGCACGCCGCCCTCCTTGAGGCCGGGCGCGTCCTCAGCGCCGATGAGACGGACCGTGACGGTCGCCTGGATCGGCTGGTCGAGCCGCACTTCCTGCAGGTCGATGTGGCGGACGGTGCCGCGAATCGGATCGCGCTGGTAATCCTTGAGGATCGACGGGTGCACCGTCGTCTGGCCGTCGAGCACGACGTCGAGCACTGCGTGCAGACCGGACGAGCCGGTCAGCGCGCTGCGCAGCCTGCGCTCGTCGACCGCGATCGAGCGAGTCGCCGTCTTTCCGTAGAGCACGCCGGGGATGAGCCCCTGCTTGCGCAGGCGCCGCGACTCGGGCGAGCCGAGCCGTTCACGTACCGTCACTTCCAGGCGAAATCTCTCTCCGGCCACGGCGGCGGATTGTAGCGAACGCCAAGTAACAGTCTGTTACTTGGGCTCAGGTGACGTGGAGGTCGATGCCGAGGAAGAGGAGCGGCCAGAGCACGATCGCCAGCACGGCCGACAGGACCCGCTTCACCGTCTCGAGGTTGTCGAGGTACTCCTTCGAGGCGGCGACGAAGATGCCGATGACGACGTAGATCAGCCCAAACAGCCGGGACCGCAGCAGCATGGCGAGCCTGTTCCCGCCCGCCCGAAAGTCATGCGTCCGTGATCCGGCACGACCCTCGGAGTTGCAGGCGGTTTCAGCGGCTCGGCGCCGGGAAAGGTCCCGGCCACGTTGCACGAATGCCACGAATCGGGGGTCTAGAAGAATGGCAAGCATCCAGAGGTTCTCGTCGCAGTGATCGACTACGCGGAGCGGTTGTCCGAGATGGCCGACGCGGCAGAGGGGAAGCACCCGCAGAGGGCGGGTCACACGACGCGTTGGCTGCTGCTTCCAGCGTCCGGGGCGGCGCTCTACGCGCTCGTGAAGAGCGACACCTTCTCGCGCCAGGCCAAGGGAGTCATGGACGAGGCGAAGGCGCGGGCGTCCGAGCTGCCGGACGATCTGATGGCGCGAGTCCGCCAGACGTCCGTGCAGTCGTCGAGCCAGAACGGCGGCCAGCGGAGCCGTTCGTCCGCGCCGCGGCGGAAGACGACGTCCGCGAGCAAGACGCGCTCGCGGCGCAAGACGTCGTGGCGGCCTCACGGTGAGGTAACGGAGCGAGCTGCTACGAGAACTCAGCGCGGAGCTCAGCCAGGCGCGCGCGTAGGTCGGTGCAGGTTTCCTCGATTGCGATGAGGATGTGGGCGGGGAGAGGGGGCTGCTGGGCGCGTGCGGCCTCGAGAGCCCGCACGCAGGTCTTCAGCATCTCGGACAGTGCGACTTTGTCGGACTCCACAGCTTTCGTCTGGCCGCATTCCGCGCGGGCGAAACGGTGTCGACAAGGAGTCGGGTTAGAGCTCCCGACGTGGGTCGGTCGCGGCCGCGATGACACCGCCGATCGCGGTCTTCTCCACTGTCGCGTACCGCCCGTTCGATTGTAATGACGTCTTCGATCTCGAGGATCTCGTGGCCGGGCGCGATCGCAAACCAGGTCGGGACGCTGCGGACGCTTTCGTACTCGTCAGCGGAGAGCTCGATCTGGGTGGCACAGTCCGTGTCCGAGCACTCGCAGACGAAGCTGATCGGGGCGTCGGCTGCGAACTCGATCGCCACCCTCTCGACACGCTCGTTCACCTCGCGGAAGAGCCCCTGATTCCTGGCCAGACGGACCAGCCGCACATCGGTCGTCGGAGGGCATGGCTACCTTCCTCAACTGACCTCAAGTGGCTGAAGCCTGGGCCGCGGGAAGCACACCGCAAGTCGACGCGGGTTCGGAAGCCGAACGGCTACCCCTCCGTAAACCACAGCGTAGCTCGAATGCCGAACCAGCGACAGAGCGGAAACGATTGGAAGAGCTGGTTCACGACACGGCCATCTCCGGGATCGCCCACGGCTTGCCCAGGCGGGTCAGGTGCTGCGAGATCGGCTGAATGTCACCTGAGGCGGGTAGAACTTTCTACCGCCGTGCAGCTCGCCATCCTGCGGCCCCTGCGGCTTGTTTGCGTTTACGCGGAACGGGGCTACCTTGGAGGACGCTGATGCGGCGGCTTTCCGGAAGCCGCTTTTTGAGAACGACCCTCTCTCCATCCGACGCCAAGAGAGGGCGAAGAAAACAGCGACGAAAGAGCGAGGAAGGCTGAGGAACGCGAAATCCCTCGACGGAAGACTCGGAAGGGCCGTCGATCGGATGAGAGGTCGCGGCGGGGGGAAGAGAGGCGGACTGCTCGAGCTCTTCGAGCCGTGCGTACCGATCGTACATAAGCTCGGTGCACGCCTGGACGGCGATGTTGTCGGGCCGCACGTTGGCGAGCAACCTGCTGAGAAAGGCGAGCTCGTAGGCGAGGTTCTCGCGTTCGGCCGCGACGGGATCGTCCATAAGACCGCGATGCGCTCTGCGGCTGGCGGCCAAATCGGCGTCGAGTTCGGCGAGCCGCGCGTCGCAGTCGCGAGCGCCAGGCTGATCGTCTCGCGGGCGTCGTCGGACTGAGTCAGTCGGAGCATGGTCTGGTAAACGCGGAGGACTCTCGGCTGCCAGCAGATCGAGGCCGGCTAGCTCGGCCTGGCCGGGACGAACCGCTTGACGAAGTCGAGCGCGGTCTGCGCGACCTCCTGCCAGCCGTGGTCGATGGTCAGGGAGTGGCCGCGGTTGGGCATCTGCTTGATCTCGGTGGCGCTCGGGTTGCGCTTCTGCCGCTTGTAGGAGGCGTTGGCGATCGCCCAGGGAACCGTGTGGTCCTTCTCCCCTTCGAGGATCAGCAGCGGGCCCCGATCGGGGTTCTTCGTGTCGACCTTCGACTCGGTCCAGGGGTTGAGGTTGGCGTTGGCCATCTGGGCCAGGGCGATCCCCGACCCGGCCACGTGGTAGGTGTCGTAAAGGCGCTTCGCCTCGTCCTCATCGAGGGCGTTGTCCAGCCGTATTTGAACTGGTCGAAGGTGAGCGTGATGGCGCGGCCTCGATACCGGGGGTTGAGCAGGAAAGGGCCAGCCGTCTTGAGCGTGGAGAGGGGCAGCGGCAGGACGCCGCGAAACACGCCCGGGTCGATGGCAACCGTGGCTGCCGAGAACCCACGGCCGGCGAGCATCTGGGCGAACAATCCGCCGGTCGAGTGCCCCATCACGGCGGGCTTCTTCTCGAGCTTGCCGATCACGTCGGCCGTGTGGTCGGCAACCTGCTTCAGCGTCTTCTTGGCGAGGACGTCCGGGTTCGCCCGCGCCTCTTCAACCGTTTCCGGATCGTCTGGCCAGTCCGGCGTCAGCGGCGCGTAACCGGCCTGCTCGAACAAGTCCGCCCAGTTTGCCCAGCTGCTCGGCAGCAGCCAGAGGCCGTGGATGAAGACGACCGGAGTGGTGCCGGAGGCGTTTGCCGCCTCGATCTGGCTGCTCTCCCGCTCCGAAATGGACGCCATGCCGCACTCCTCTCGGTCGCAGTGGAAGGTCATCCGACCCTAGCGAACCGACGACGGCCAGCTCGTGGTAGAACGTTTGGGTAGAAACCGGCTTCAAACGGCCTGGTTGACCTGTTTCCGTTAGAAGAGCTGGTTCTCGCCCGCGAAGATCGCGGAGACGGAGTCGTCCGCGAAGACGTTCTGGATCGTCTGGGCGAGCAGGCCCGAGATCGAGAGCACCTCGACGTTCGGCGGCTTGCGCAGCTCGTCCACCGGCACCGTGTCGGTGACGACGACGCGCTCGAAGGCGCTGTCGGCGATCCGCTCGAGCGCGGGCTCGTTGAAGAGGGCGTGCGTCGCGGTCGCGATCACGCGCGTCGCGCCGGCCTCGCGGAGCGCCTCCGCGCCGGCGCAGAGCGTCCCGCCGGTGTCGATGATGTCGTCCGTCATCACGGCGACCTTGCCGGCGACGTCTCCGATCACGCCCGTCACCTTCGCCTGGTTGTGGCCGGGCCGCTCCTTGTTGAGGACGACGAGGCCGCCGCCGATCATCTCCGCGAACTTGCCCGCGAGCTTCGCGCGGCCGGTGTCGGGCGCGACGGCGACCCGCTCGACGTCGGGGCCGAGGTAATCGCGGACGTGCTGCGCGAACATCGGCACCGCGACCATGTGGTCGACCGGGATGCGGAAGAAGCCCTGCACCTGGCCCGCGTGCAGGTCCATCGTGATCACGCGGTCGACGCCGGCGGTCTCGAGGAGGTCGGCGACGAGGCGGGCGGTGATCGGCTCGCGCGGCCGCGACTTCTTGTCCTGGCGCGCGTAGAAATACCAGGGGATCACGGCCGTGATCCGCTTCGCGGAGGCGAGCCGGGCCGCGTTGACCAGGATCAGGAGCTCCATCAGGTTCTCGCCGATCGGGGACGCCGCGGTCTGGACGATGAACATGTCCGTGCCACGCACCGAGTCCTCGAAGCGCAGGTAGGGCGAGCCGTCGGCGAAGACGGTACGGTCGACGTTCGTCAGCTCGATGCCGATGTGGCCGGCGATCTTGGCCGCGAGCTCCGGGTGAGAGGTTCCCGCCACGACCGAGAGCCGCTTCTGCGGCGTCAGCGACTGGGCGCGCCCGACTCCGAGCTGCGGCGCAGGCGTGGCACTCCTGCCCTCGAGACCGGGCAGCGCCAGCTCAATCGTCCCGCTTTCCACCTCGCCCCTCCTTGTTGACCTGTCGCGGTGGGAAGCCTGCGAGCGCGTTGTCGGGGACGTCGTCGGTGATGACGGCACCAGCCGCCGTCCACGCATCGTCGCCAACAGTGACCGGAGCAACGAACATAGTGTCCACTGCTACGCGGACGTTGCTCCCGATCGTCGTCTTGCCCTTGGGCTGGCCCGGCCGATGCGGAAGGTTCGCGGTGATCGATCCTGCGCCGATGTTCGTCCCCTCTCCGATCTCTGCGTCGCCGATGTAGGAGAGATGCGGCACCTTGGTCCCCTCGCCGACTCTCGCTTTCTTCATCTCCACGAACGTGCCTGCCTTCGAACGCGGCCCGAGCACCGTTCCAGGGCGAAGGTAACAGAAGGGCCCGACCACCGCTTCGGGGCCGATCTCGGCGTCGATCGCGACCACGTGCGAGCCGATCTCGGCACCGGCAGCCACCCGCGTCGAGCCGCGGAGCGACGTGAACGGATGGACGACCGCATCGGCGTCCAGCGCGACGCCGGGCTCGATCCAGGTCGTCGCGGGATCGAGGATCGAGACGCCCGCGTCCATGTGGGCCCGGTTGATCCGGTCGCGGAGCGCAGCCGCCGCGGCAGCGAGCTCGGCGCGCGTGTTCACACCCTCCGTCTCGGCCGGGTCCTCTGCGACGTGAGCGACGACGCGCTCGCCTCGGCCGACGAGGTCGCGCACCGCGTCGGTGAGATAGAGCTCCCCTTGAGCGTTGTGCGGGGCGAGCCGGTCGAGAGCCGGCCAGAGCAGGTCGGCCCGGAAGACGTAGATCGAGGAATTGCACTCGCCGAGCGCGAGCTGCTCCGGAGTCGCGTCGACGGCCTCCACGATCGCCTCGACCGCGTCGTTCGCGCCTCGAACGATCCGGCCGTACGCGCGGGCGTCCGCCGGCTCGAAGCTGAGCACCGTCGCGGCGGCGTCCTCGCGTCGATGGGTCTCGACGAGCTGCTCGAGCAGGGTCGTCGTCAGGAGCGGCGTGTCGCCCGAGAGGACGAGCAGGTGGCCCGCCCCGTTGCCGACCGCTTCACGCGCGGAGCGAACGGCGTCTCCGGTACCGAGCGGCTGCTCCTGGACCGCAACTGCCACGTCCCCGAACTCGCCGCGGCTCTCGGGCGACGCGATCACGACGAGCGGAGCGGCTCCGAGCGGCCGGGCGGTCTCGAGCACCCAGTCGACCATGCGCCGGCCGAGGATCGGATGCAGGTGCTTCGGCACGGCCGAGCGCATGCGGGTGCCGAGCCCACCGGCCATGACGACGGCTGCAAGTGAAGTGTCGGTCACGGGATGACTGGGGCGCCAGGATTCGAACCTGGGATCACGGGACCAAAACCCGTTGCCTTACCACTTGGCCACGCCCCACGGTTCGGGGAGCACATCCTAGATGACTCATCATCTAGCGTCGGTCGCGGAGCAGGAGGACGAGCGCGACGACTGCGGCGACGACGAGCGCGACGATCGCAAACGCGGTCAGGACGAGCGCCAGCGCCGGCACGAGGACGACCGCGAGCTGCGAGACGGCGAGAATCCAGGATCCCTCCCGGATCTCCTCTCGCTGCGCCGCACGGCCGCGCAGCACGTAGAACACGATCGCAGCGAGCGCGATCAGGACGATGATCCACCACTCGATCGCTCCGACGAGCACGAGTATGCCCTCGACCACGGCTGCGATCAGGGCGATCTTGAGGCGGTTCTCGCGCAGCGCGCGCCCGAAGCGGGTGCTGCGGTGCTCGATCGTCAGCGGCCGCTCCACGGCACGAGCGTAGCGGCCGGCGTTCACCCGTACCAGGCGGGAACCGTCAGCCATGTCCGCGCGACGCCGCGGAGGGCCTGGCGGGCCGCGTCGGCCGGACGACGGTGGTGGAAGAGACCGTAGACGGCCGGGCCCGCGCCGCTGACGTCGGCTCGGAACGCGCCCCGGCGGAGCAGCTCGGCGGCGAGCGGCGACGACGCGAGGTCGTTGGCCGGCAGCGCGGCGAGATCGCGCGGGCGACGGACGGCCGCGAGCGTCCGCTCCAGCCGAGCCCGCCGCTCCTTCCAGCCGTCGGCCCCCACGCGCTCGTCGAAGCCGCGGTAGACGTCGGCGGTGGAGAGCTTGACGGCCCCGTGCGGGAGCGCCAGCACGACCCAGTAGTCCTGCGGCAGGTCGAGCGGCGCCAGCTCCGCTCCGTCACCGCGTCCGAGCTGGGGCCCGTCGGCGAGGAAGAAGGGGACGTCGGCCCCAATCGTGCCCGCGAGCGCTCGCAGATCCTCCGGCGCGAGCGGCCGGTCGAGCATCGCATTCGCGAGCCGGAGCGCCGTCGCCGCGTCGGAGCTGCCGCCGCCGAGGCCGGCCGCCACCGGGATCCGCTTCGTGATCGTGGCGCGCCAGCGCGGCTCGACGCCGGCGGCGTCGGCGAGCGCGGTGAGCGCGCCGTGAACGATCGTGTCGCCGGGAAAACCCGAGACGGCGAGCGTGGCGGCGGGAGCGATCGTGATGCGGTCGCCGAGATCCACACGCTGCAGCACCGTCGCCACCTCGTGCTTGCCGTCGTCGCGGGTTGGCCCGACGACGAGAGCGAGGTTGATCTTGGCGGGGGCCGACGCCCTCTCACGCCCCGGCCGCCTTTCGCTCCCGCCCGGCGGAGCCGGGCTCCGCGAAAGGCTGACGCCGCTCGCGCCCCCCCGGAACGTGAGGCCCTTCACAGCGCCTCGGCGAGCGCGACGAACTCGGCCGGCTCGAGCGCCTCGGCCCTCGTCTCCGCCGGGCGCCCGATCGCGTCGAGCGCGGCGGCGCCCTGTTCTCGCGGCGCGAGCCCGGCGAGCGCCAGCGAGTTCGGCAATGTCTTGCGCCGGTGCGCGAACGACGCCTCGACGACCTTCTTGATCCCGTCGAAGCGCTGCGGCAGCGCGGTGCGTCTGAAGGCGACGAGAGCCGAGTCGACGTTCGGCGCCGGCCGAAAAACGGTGCGCGCGACGGGATGGAAGCCGGTCCGGCGAGCGGCGAGCTGGACGAGCACCGAGACGGCACCGTACGCCTTCGTCGAAGGCTCGGCGAAGAAGCGGTCCGCGACCTCACGTTGCACCATGACGCACCAGAGCTCCAGTGCGGGCAGCCCCGCGAGGCTCTCCGCGACGATCGGGGTCGCGACGTTGTACGGCAGGTTGGCGACGAGCTTCGTCGCGGCCGGCTCGAACGCTGCGAGGTCGAGCTCGAGCGCGTCGCCCCAGTGGAGGTCGACGTTGGGGCGAGCGGCGAGCGCTGCGAGGTGCGGCTCGAGCGAGCGGTCGAGCTCGACTGAGTGCACGTGGGCGGTCCGGTCCGCGAGGAAGCGCGTGAGCACGCCGAGACCCGGTCCGATCTCCAGCGCCACGTCTCGCTCCTCGAGCTCAGCAAGGCGGCCGATCACGGCGAGGATGTTCTCGTCCGCGAGGAAGTGTTGGCCGAGCCGTTTCTTGGGACGAACGCTCACGGCAGCCTGAAGGCGGCAGTCGCGTTGGCGTCGATCAGCGTCGCCAGCTCGTCCTGGGCCACGCTGCGGGCGGCCGCGAGCGCAGCGACCGTGTGGACGACGTGCGCGGGCTCGTTGGTGCGGCCCCGAACGGGCTGCGGCGCGAGGTAGGGGCTGTCGGTCTCGGCCAGGATCCGGTCGGCGGGCACCTCCGCGGCCGCGGCACGCAGCTCGGCCGCCTTGGGGTAGGTGACGTTGCCGGCGAAGGAGAAATACCAGCCGCGCTCGAGGCCCGCAGCGAGCAATCCAGGCTCCGAGAAGCAGTGCATGACGACCGTGCCCCCGTGACCGCGCAGGATCGACTCCGTGTCCGCGTTCGCCGAGCGCGTGTGGACGACGACGGGCAGCTCGAGCTCGCCCGCGAGCTCGAGCTGGGCCTCGAAGAGCCGGCGCTGCTCGGCCTGCCGGTCGGCCCCGTAGTGGTAGTCGAGCCCGGCTTCGCCGACCGCGACAGCGGCCGCGTGGCTGAGCAGCCCGCGCAGCTCGTCCACCCGCTCGGCCTCCTCGCTGCCGGCCTGGTGCGGGTCGATGCCGAGCGCGGCGTACACGCCCTCGTTCTCCTGGGCGATCGCGAGCGCCGCCCGGCACGAGTCGATCCCTGTCCCGATCGTGACGATCCGCGTCACGCCGGCCGCCCGCGCGCGCGCGACCGTCCCGTTCGCGTCCTCGAGCGCGTCGAGGTGCGCGTGCGTGTCAATCACACCGCGTCGCTCGCCTTCGGCTCGCTCCCGCGGGGGAAACCCTGTTTCCCCCGCGAGCCCCCTTCTCGCTGTCGCCGGTGCTTCGCACCGGCGCGTCCTGAAGGGGGAACCTGCGGTTCCCCCGAGCCCCCTCCTCGGCGGCGTGACTTCGTCACGCCGCCGCGGCGCGCTCCATGCGCTCCAGCTCCTCCGCTACGACCTGCTCCGGATCGAGCTTCGCGAAGAGCGGCTTCGGCTCGCGCAGCGGTCGTCCCGGTGGGAGCTCGGTCGGTTTCCAGGCGCCGGCAGAGGCCGTGTAATCCCCTGTGAGCACCGTGTAGGCACGGGCGTCGCCCTCCCGGACCTGCTCGAAGCGCAGCTCGCCTGCGAGGGCGTCGTCGTACCCGAGCAGCTCGTGGAGAGCCTGCGAGCTGAACGGCAGGAACGGCGTGAACAGGAGCTTGAGATTGTCGACGCACTGCAGCACGACGTAGAGGACCGTCCCGGCGCGGGCGCGATCCTCCTTGACCGTGGCCCAAGGCGCCTCGTCGCTGACGTACTGGTTGACGAGGCTGGAGAGTCGCATCGTCTCCGCGAGCGCCGCCTTGAAACGAGCGCGCTCGATCAGGTCACCCGACGGCCCCGAAGCCCCCTTGGACCGCCTCGATGACCGACTGGTCCGCCGCGGCGAGCTCGCCGGGCTCCGGCACGACGCCGAAGTTCTTGTACGCGCTCGTGAGCGATCGGTTGACGAGATTGCCCCAGTTGGCGACGAGCTCGTCGTTGTTGCGCCGGACGAACTCGGCCCACGTGAAGTCGGTGTCCTGCGTCTCCGGCCCGGCCGCGGTGAGGAAGTAGCGGAGCGGATCGGGGTCGTACCTGCTCAGGAAGTCGCCGACATGGATCACGACGCCCCTACTCGTGCTGAACTGGCGGCCCTCCATCGTCAGGAACTCCGAGCTGACGATGTCGTACGGCAGCTGCAGCTCTCCGCGTCCGGCTCCGAATTCGCCGCCGCCGCCGTACCCGAGCAGCTGGGCGGGCCAGATGACGCTGTGGAAGAAGATGTTGTCCTTGCCCATGAAGTAGTAGTGCCGGGCCTCGGGGCTCTGCCACCAGTCGCGCCACGCGTCGGGCGTGCCGCGATTTCGCGCCCATTCGATCGCGGCGGAGAGGTAGCCGACGACGGCGTCGATCCAGACGTAGATCCGCTTGTTCTCCTGCTCCTCGTAGCCGGGCACGGGAACGCGCACGCCCCAGTCGAGATCCCGGGTCACCGGTCTCGCCTTGACTTCCTTCAGGTACTGCAGCGAGAAGTTCCGGACATTCGCGCGCCAGTGCGTCTGCTGCTCGATCCAGTTCGCGAGCGGCTCCTTGAAGGCGGGCAGGTCGAGGAAGAGGTGCGACGTCTCGCGGAAGACAGGTGCTGATCCGTCGATCCGAGACCGCGGATCGATCAGATCCGCCGGGTCGAGTGGATTGCCGCAGTTATCGCACTGGTCGCCTCGCGCGTCCGGGAAGCCGCAGATCGGGCACGTTCCCTCGATGTAACGATCGGGCAGCGTCCGGCCCGTGGCGGCGGAGAACGCGCCCGTCGTCGTCCTTTCGAAGATGTAGCCGTTCTCGTACAGCGTCCTGAAGACGTCGCGGACGACCTGGTGATGGTTTGCGGTGGTCGTCCTCGTGAAGAGGTCGTACGACAGCCCGAGGCGACGGAGGTCCTCGCGGATGATCTCGTTGTTCTGGTCAGCGAGCTCATGCGGGCTGACGCCCGCCTCATCTGCTGCCACCATGACCGGCGTGCCGTGCTCGTCGGTGCCACTCACCATGAGCACGTGATCCCCGCGAAGGCGGTGGTAGCGGGCGAAGATGTCCGCAGGCACGCCGAATCCCGCCACGTGACCGATGTGTCGCGGGCCGTTCGCATACGGCCACGCGACCGCGACCAGGATCTTGCGGGGCTCGGGCCGGCTCATCGAGGCCCATGATACGAGCGTCGTCTCCCGCGGCCTGCTCGCGCTCTCGCCGTCGTCGGCGCATGAGAACGAGGCCGGCGCACGGCGCGGCAGTCACCACTGCGGCGAGTGCAGCGGCCGCGAGGGCGAAGGGGATCGGCGCCGGCTCACCGGTCCCCGAAAAGGCCGCTGGCACCGGCGTCGGCGCCCGCGCTCCGTCCACGGGCCGCACAGCGTCTCTCGGCACGCTCGTGAGTGGTGCGGCAACGTCCGGGCGGCGGCTCCGGATCGCCGGGCGTCGGAGGAGTCGTCGTCGGCTTCGACTGCGGGCGCACCGTCGACAAGGACTTCGACTCCGGCCGCACACGTCGAGCCGCAGCCGGCAACGGCGTCACAGGCGTCCGTGCTGCAGGGCGCGGAGCGCGCTCCGCCGCCGGCTGAGCCGGAGGACGACGCCGCGTCACGACGTTCGCGAGGGGCGGCTCGGCAGCACGGTCGTGCTCCGCAGGCGCCGCGACGACCGGTCGCTGCGCGGCCGCCTCTCCGCGTCGGGACCGCAGGCGCCATAACCGCCGCCGGCACCGGCGGCGCGGACGCCGCCGGCTCGCCGGCGACGGCGGGCGGGGACCCGACGTGCACTGGCTGCTGGGGCGCCGTTGCCTCCTCGACAACAGCAGGCGGTTGCGCCGCAGCCGGTCCCGGTGCGGGCACCGGCGCGGGGGCCGGCTCCGACACCGGCACGGGAGGCGGCGGGGTCGCCGCGACGGGCTCGGGCGGGCGCGGCGGGAGCAGCCCGAGCGGGTCGACGTATCCCTCCGGCTCCGAGGCCACACGGACGCCGAGATGAACGTGCGGTGACGGGGTGACCGCGTCGTCGCTCGCGCCGACGACCCCGACCACATCGCCCTCGCCGACAACGTCGCCCCGCGCCACCTCGGCCGAGGCGAGCTGGAGCAGCGTCACGGCGTAGCCGGTGTCGGTCTGGATCGTGACCGCGCGACCGCCGTTCGGAACGGCGCCGGCGAAGGACACGGTGCCCGCTGCCGGGGCGGCGACGGAGGCGCCGAGCTCGGCGCCGATGTCGACGCCGCGGTGCTGCCCGCCCGCGTACGGGTCGGGGCCGAGCGAGAACGGGCGCAGCACCTGGCCGGAGACGGGCCAGGTCCAGGCGGTTGCGGCCGGCGCGGCGGCGAGCGCCGCCAGGACAACCGCGAAAACGAGCACACGCCGCATGAGGACCGCCTTCGTCGTCGAGAAGAGCAACTGCGACGACGCTAGCGGCAACGTTCAGCGCGTTTTCAACGATTTCTCGTACAGAGTGTTACGGGAAATGCGCGTCAGGCGGGCGACAACGTCGGCGGACTGACGGCGCGGCAGTCCTGCCTCGACGAGCGCGACGACCGCGGCGAGCGCATCCTCTTCATCTGCGCCGCGACGCTCCACGCTCGCGCCCGCGCCGACGACGAGCGTGATCTCCCCCTTCGGCGGCTCCCCGAACCTGGCGGCGACGTCGGCAGCCGTCCCCCGCACCACCTCCTCGAAGCGCTTCGTCAGCTCGCGACAGACGGCTACCGGCCGGTCCGGCAGCGCCGCCGCGAGCGAACGGAGCGTCGCCGGGAGCCGCTGCGGCGACTCGAACGCAACGGCCGGATGCGGCCAGGCGGCGAGCTCGGCCCACACGGCGGCGAGCGCCTGCTCGCCGCGCGGCAGGTATCCGAGAAACTGGAACCGCTCTCCGGCCAGCCCGCTCGCCACGAGGGCGGTCTCGACGGCGGACGCGCCAGGCAGGACCGTCACGGGCACGCCTGCTTCGAGCGCCGCCGCGATCAGCCGGGCGCCAGGGTCGTTCACGCCGGGAAGACCCGCGTCGGAGACGAGCGCGATCCGTGCTCCCGCCTCGAGCCGCGGCACGAGCTCGTGCGTCCGTTTCGCCTCGTTGTGACGGTGGTAGCTGAGCAGGGTCGCCGCGACGCCATGGCGGTCGAGCAGCGCCCTCGTCCGGCGGGTGTCCTCGCAGAGGACGAGCTCGGCCTCGGCGAGCTCGCGCAGGACCCTCAACGTGACGTCCTCGAGGTTTCCGATCGGCGTCGCGCAGACCGCGAGCGGCACTAGTGCTCCATTAGAGAGCCTCGAGTGCGAGCAGCCCGGCGCCGACCAGGCCTGCGTCGGACCCGAGCTCGGCCGGCACGATCCGCAGCCCCGCACGCGCCGGCTCGAGCGCCTCACGGCGCGCGACCTCGAGCGCCGGCGGGAAGAGGAACCTCGACGCGGCCAGCCCGAAGCCGCCGCCGACGACGACGAGCTCGGGCGAGAAGATGTTCGTGAAGGTCCCGATCGCGGCGCCGAGCAGGCGTCCGATCTGCGTCAGCGCCTCGATCGCCTCCTCGTCGCCTCCCTCCGCCCGGTCGACCAGCAGCTCGGCCGTCGCGCCCTCGCCCCAGAGCGCGATCGCCGCGCGGTCGGCCGCGTTGCCGGAGGCGACCGCCTCCAGATGCCCGCGGCCGGTGCACGTGCCCTGGCAGGGCGGCCCGTCCGCGACCACGACCGCGTGCCCGAGCTCGGCCCAGCCGCGGTAGAGCGCCCCGTCGACGACGAGACCGCCGCCCACGCCGGTGCCGAGCGTGAGCATGACAAGGCTGCGCTTCCCCCGGCCCGCGCCCAGCCTCCACTCCGACAGGGCGGCGACGTTCGCATCGTTCTCGACGGCGACCGGGACGCCGAACCGCGGACGCAGCTCGTCGGCGAGCGAGACGTCCCCGAGTGGGATGTTGATCGAGCCGAGCACCCGCCCGTTGGAGCGGTCGAGCACGGACGGGACGCCGAAGCCGATCGCGCCGAGCCCGTCGCCTGCAAGCGGCTCGATCGCGGCCGCGATCCCGTCGATGAGCTCCGCCTGGGACTCGGTCGGCGTCGGCACCTCACGGCGGTCGAGGACCCGGCCCTCGCCGTCGATCGACCCGGCGAGGATCTTCGTGCCGCCGAGATCGACGCCGATGACTCGTTTGGCGCTCACAGGCCGCGGCTACCATACCCGGCCGGATGGCGCACGGAGAAAAGCCCTACCGGGTCTACAAGGGCGGCCGGGTGAGGGGCAAAGTGCCGTCGACGCCCCGCCCGGAACGCCAGAAACGGACGGACGACCGCCCCGCCGACGCGCCTGGTCGCCCACGCTGGGGACGCAGGATCGGGCTCGCCGTGTTCCTGCTCGTACTGCTCACCGTCGTCTGGCTGGTCGCGGGCTTCCTCTCCTTCCGCAGCGGCGTCGAGGACGCGAACGCCCGCCTGCCGAAAGCGGTCGAGGCGAGCCTCGCCCCGCAGGACGGCCTCCTGGCCTCGAAGCCGTCGCTGATCCTGCTGCTCGGCACGGACGGCGACTCGACGGCGGCGAGGGCCGACGCACGCCGTTCCGACTCGATCCTGCTCGTCCGCACCGACCCGGGACGCAACCGGCTCTCGTACCTCTCGATCCCGCGCGACCTGCGCGTCGACATCCCCGGCTTCGGGCCGAACAAGATCAACGCCGCCTTCCAGCTCGGCGGGCCCACCCTGACGATGCGGACCGTCCGCGCGCTCACGGGGCTGCAGCCGAACCACGTCGTCATGGTCGACTTCGAGGACTTCCGCAGCGTCATCGACGCGCTCGGCGGGGTCGAGGTCGACGTGCCGAAGCCGATCCTGTCGAACCGCTTCGACTGCCCCTACCCGACCGAGGCCCGCTGCCAAGAGTGGCAGGGCTGGCGGTTCGAGAAGGGCAAGCAGACGATGAACGGCCAGCGCGCCCTGGTCTACTCGCGCGTGCGCGAGAACCGGCTCGACCCGTCCGAGAACGACCTCACCCGCGGGGAGCGGCAGCAGGCGGTCGTCTCGGCGATGACGGACAAGCTCGTCGGGCCGGGCACGTTCCTCAAGCTTCCCGTTCATCGGCGCCGACCTCGCGAAGCCGCTCACGACCGATCTCTCGGCCGGGCAGCTGCTCCAGCTCGGCTGGGTGCGGTTCCGCGCCAACGCCGACCGGGCCCTCCACTGCCGCCTCGGCGGCGAGCCGTCGGTCGTCGGGGGTGAGTCGGTGCTGATCGGCTCGGAGGAGAACTCCTCGACCCTGGCGATGTTCACGGGTCTGTCGGCCCCCCAGCCGCCCCGACCCGGGACGACATTCGGAGCCGGCTGCAGGGTCGGCAGCGGGGTCTAGTCGGCCGCGGCGGCCTTCTTCTCGCCGCTCTCGGACTTCTTGTCCGAGGAGGAGTCGCCCGAACCGTCCTTCGCGGCGTCGCCTTTCTTCCGCGAGCCGCGGCCGTAGTCGGTCGTGTAGAACCCCGAGCCCTTGAAATGGACCGAGACCGGGTACAGCACCTTCTCGACCGGGCTCTTGCCGCACACTTCGCACCGCTCTGCGGGCGGGTCCGTCATCCGCTGGAAGAGCTCGAAGACGTGCCCGTCGGGACAGCGGTACTCGTAGATCGGCATGGCGGCGAACGGTAGCAGCGACAATCGACAGAACTCCATGAGCGATACCGTCGAGACAACGCGGATCGGAGCCCGTGAAGGCGCTGCTGCGCGCGCCTGGGTCGAAGCGCACTGGTTCCCGCTCGGCGTCGCCGCGATCGCAATCGCCGGCGCCGGCTTCCTCTTCCACCAGCTGCTCGCATGGCCGCCACATGAGGACGAGGCGCTGCCGCTCTTCGTCGGACGCCACCCGCTCGGCGAGCTCTTCCAGGTCGTGCTCGAGGAACGCGGCGGCGCGCCGCTCCACTTCCTACTCGCCTGGGCGGTCGCCCACCTCGACCTCGGGCTCGAGGGGCTGCGCGCATTGTCGGCCGTGTTCGCCGTCGCGAGCCTGCCGGTCGTCGCCCTGCTCGCGGCGCGGCTCGGAGGGCGGCTGCACGCGCTCTACGCCACCGCGGTCGTCGCGGCGAGCTGGACGTTCCTCTTCCACGGCGTCTACGGACGGATGTACAGCCTCTTCCTCCTCACGAGCGCGTTGTCGTACCTCGCGCTGCTGCGGGCGCTCGAGCGCGGCGGACGCACGGCGTGGTCGCTCTGGGCGCTCGCGGTTCTCGCGACCGTGGCGACGCACCCGTACGGGGCGCTCGTGCTCGCGTCGCAGGGGGTCTTTGTCGTCGCCGCGCGACGCGACCGGCTGCGTGAGGCGCTCTGGGCGTTCGGGGCCGTCGCCGTGCTCGGGATCCCGTTCTGGCTCACCGACCTCGTCCTCGCGGGCCGCTTCGACGCGGGCGTTTCCGGGGACGGGCGGCTCGACGTCTTCGAATTCGTCTGGCGCGCCGCCGGGGACTTCACCGCCGGCTTCCCGGTGCTGCCTGCCGTGCTCGTCGCGGCCGCAGCGGGGCTCGCCGTGCTGCCGTACCAGACCCGTGTCCTGACGGCATGCGCCGCGATCGTGCCGCTCGTCGCGCTCGTGGTCGCGCGCAGCACGGGCTCGCCCGAGACCAGGCACCTGATCTTCCTGCTCCCGTTCCTCGCCCTTGCTGTGGGAGCGGGACTCGCGAGGCTCGGCCGCGTCTGGGGCGCCGCGGCGCTCGCGGCGCTCGTCGTCTCGCAGGTCGCGTGGGCCTGGGACCGGACGCCCGAGCTCTTCGAGTGGGAGCCTGAGGTCCGGCAGGAGGCGCGCGCGGATGCGGCCGCCTACCTCGCCGCGACGACGCGGCCGGACGACGTCCTCCTCGGCTACGACCCGCTCTTCATCCAGGCGTGGGAGCAGCGTCCGGACTTCCCGCTCGTCGTGCTCCCGCGTGCGGACGCGGATCTCGCCCTCCACAACCTCCTCGATCTCGAGCGACCGCTCGGGCACGGCGTCTGGGTGCTCGACGCGAGCAAGACGACGAACGCGGAGCGCTCGCTCGAGATCCCGCGCATCTCGCCGCGGCCCGCCTCGGCGTTCGAGGTCCAGGACTTCGGCCCGTTCCTCGTCATCCGCACCCGCGCTCCCGTCGTGACGCCCGAGCAGTACCTGCTGCGCGCCGGCCAGGCGATGCTCGTCGGCAAGCGGCTCTTCCTCGGCGACGCCGACATCAACCTGCCGACGATCGAGCGCGCCGCGCGGGCGCTCCGCGGCTACGGCGCCGACCGCTCGCTCTCGACGAGCTCGCGGTAGCAGGGAGCGTCCTCGAAGGCGGCGAGGCCGGCCGGCGTCTCGCGCTTCCGCTCCTTCGGCCGCAGGCGCCGCGCGGCGGCGATCGCGGCGGAGGCGCCGACGGCCGCGCCGACGAGGAACGAGCGCGTGCGCGAGCGCGAGCGGCGTGACTCACCGTCCATGGGAGGATCGTACGCAGATGATCGTCAGCCTCGGCGACCTGCTGCTGGACGTGATCGTCCGCCTGCACCAACCCCTTGCGGCGGGCGCCGACGCCGACGCGACCACGCAGCTGGGCCCCGGCGGCCAGGCGGCGAACGTCGCCGCGTGGGTGGCCGAGCTGGGCGGGAAGGCGCGCTTCGTCGGCAAGCGGGCGGACGACGAGGCGGGTGGGATCGCGGCGCGCCGCCTCGAGGCCTACGGGGTCGACGTGCGCGGTCCCGTCGTGGACGGCCGGACCGGCACAGTCGTCTCGCTCGTCGCGGCCGACGGCTCGCGCACGATGGCCTCCGACCGCGGCGTGTCGCCCGAGCTCCACGCCGACGAGCTCGACCCCGCCTGGCTCGACGGCTGCAGCCATCTCCATCTTCCCGGCTACTCGCTCCTGCGGGCGCCGATCGACGAGGCGGCGCTGCGCGCCGCGGGGTCGGCGCCGCGGCTGAGCGTCGATCTCTCCTCCTGGAGCGCGATCCGGGACTTCGGACCGGAGCGGTTCCGCGCACGCCTCGAGGCACTCCGGCCGGCGATCGTGTTCGCGAACGAGGACGAAGAGCGGATCCTGGGCGGCCCGCTCGAGGGCTGCGAGTGGGTGCTGAAACGCGGCCCGCTCGGCGCCCGCTTCGGCGGGCTGGAGTTGCCGGCGGTCGCCGCCGAGGTGGTCGACACGACCGGAGCCGGCGATGCGCTCGCCGCCGGCTACCTCGTCGGCGGTCCCGAGCTCGCCCTTGCCGCCGCGGCCCGGTGCGTCGCGAAACTAGGCTCGATGCCGTGAGAGATCTGATCCGGGTCTCGGACGAGGTCGCACACGCGCTTGCGGACCGGGAGGCCGTGGTCGCGCTCGAGACGACGCTCGTCGCCCACGGCTTCCCGCCCGGCGAGGGCGTCGCGGTGGGCCTCGAGAGCGAGCGGCGCGTGCGCGACGCGGGCGCCGTCCCCGCCACGATCGGCGTCCTCGACGGCCGGCTGTGCATCGGCCTGTCCGAGGAGGAGCTGGGCCGCTTCACGGCCGACGCCCGCAAGGTGGGCCCGCGCGACCTGGCTGCCGCAATCGTCCAGGACGCCGTCGGCGCGACGACCGTCGGCGGCACGCTGGCGGCCTGCCGTGCGGCCGGGATCGGGTTCATGGGCACCGGCGGGCTCGGCGGCGTCCACCGTGGCTTCCCCGCATCCGCCCGACGTCTCCGCCGATCTCGGCGAGCTCGTCCGCACCGAGGCGCTGATCGTCTCCTCCGGAGTGAAGTCGATCCTCGACGTGCCCGCGACCGCCGAGCTCCTGGAGACGCTCGGCGTGCCCGTGCTCGGCTTCCGCACCGACGACCTGCCGCTCTTCTACACCGCGCACGGCGGCCCGCCCGTCTCGGCGCGGGTCGAGTCGGCTCGGGAGGCCGCCGAGGTGGCGCGCGCCCACTGGCGGCTCGGCCGTCACACCTCGATCCTGCTCGGGCGTCCGTCCGACGACAGCCTGGACGACGTCGAGCCGTTGATCGAGCAGGCGCTCGCCGAGGCGCACGAACAGGGCATCATGGGCCAGGCCGTGACCCCCTTCGTCCTCTCCTACC
Source organism: uncultured Gaiellaceae bacterium (assembly GCA_963794385.1). GTDB lineage: Bacteria > Actinomycetota > Thermoleophilia > Gaiellales > Gaiellaceae > Gaiellasilicea. The sequence goes on from CAWCDT010000014.1 coordinate 44,732, forward strand.
TGCACCGCGAGTCCGGCGGACGCACGCTCGCGGCGAACCGCGAGCTGATCGCGGCCAACGCCCGGCTCGCGGCGGAGGTCGCCGTCGCCTATGCCGCTCTTTGACCGCGTCAAAGACCTGACGCTCGCCGTCGACCGGGTGGAGCTCGAGCACCTCTCCCTCCCGCTCCGGCACCTGACCCGGCGTACGACGGTCGTCCACCTGCACGGCGGCGGTCACGAGGGGGTCGGCGAGGACGTCAGCTACGAGGAGGAGCTGCAGCTGGCTTTCACGGAGGACGCCCTCCCCCCGCTCGCGGGCGAGCACACGCTGGAGAGCTTCTCCGGCCTCGTCGCGGCCCAGCCCGGCTACCGGCCCTGGGGGCTCGAATCGGCTGCGCTCGACCTTGCGCTCCGCCAGGCGGGGCTCCCGCTGGCGGAGGTCGTCGGCCGCGAGCCGGAGCCGGTCCGCTTCTGCGTCTCGCAGAGCGCCGTGAAGGAGTTGCTCGCGCTTTACCCGGAGCTCCGCTTCAAGCTCGACGCGAGCGACTCGTGGACGGACGAGGTCGTGGCCGAGCTGGCCGCGACCGGCGCCGTGGACGTCGTCGACCTGAAGGGGCTGTACGAGGGCGAGTGGGTCGACGCGACGCCGTCGGCCGAGCTCTACGGCCGCGTCGCCGGGGCCTTCCCGGACGCCTGGCTCGAGGACCCGCGCCTGAACGAGGAGACGCGCCCAGTGCTGGAGCCTCATCGTGACCGGATCACCTGGGACTTCCCGATCCACTCTGTTGCGGACGTCGACGCGCTCACGTTCGCGCCGCGCTGCCTCAACTCGAAGCCGTCCCGGTTCGGCTCCGTGCGGAACCTCTTCGACTTCTACGACGCGTGCGCCGAGCGCGGGATCGCGCTCTACGGCGGCGGCCAGTTCGAGCTCGGCCCGGGGCGCTCTCAGATCCAGCACCTCGCCTCGCTCTTCCACGCCGACGCGCCGAACGACGTCGCGCCGAAGGAGTACAACGACGGCGGGCCGAGGCCCGGACTGCCGCAGAGCCCGCTGCCGCCGCCCGCGCGCGAGCCTGGCTTCCGCTAGCCCTCGTTACGCGTCGAGTGTGCCGAGCAGCGTGTCGATCTCGACGAGCTCGAGCGACTGCAGCTTCGCGCTGCCCCGGGCGCCGAGCGCGAGCGAGACCTTCGCCACAGTCGCCGCGTCTGGCGCCTCGACGATGTTGACGAAGTCGTACTCGCCGAGCGTCGCCCACTGGTGCAGCACCTTCGCTCCGAGCTCCTCGACGTCGGCGTTCACCTGACGCAACCGGCTCGGGTTCGCCTTCAGCGTCTGGACGCCCTGCGGCGTGAGCGTCGTGAGCATCAGATAGGTCGGCATCAGCGTCTCCTCTTTCGGGGCCGCTCGGATCGTACTCGGGCGGCCTGGTCGAAGTAGAGGAGCGCGGCGCCGAGGAAGAGGAGCGGCGAGAGCACGAGGTCGGCGAGGAAGACCGCGGCGCGGATCGTGTTGTCCGCCTGGCCGCGGAGCACGAAGGCGAGCGCGAACCTCGTCAGGAAGAACACGATCACGAGCGTGGCGAGCGAGCCGATGGCATGGACGTAGTCCGCGCGGCAGAGCTCGACCGCCCGCCGCAGCGCCCGCCGGGCCGGGAGGTCCTCCGCGATCACGGCCGGGACGACGAGCCCGACGAGCGCGAGCCAGGCGACCGAGAGGATCGCGAACCAGGGAAAGAACACCGCCGCAGGCAGGAAGGCGAGCGTGCCGAGCAGGAGCGCCCGCGACCAGGCGCGGCGGCTCGGACGGGTGTCGAGGGCGAGCGCCGACGCCCAGGCGAAGGCGAGGGTGAACGCCGGCGCGGCGAGGAGCAGGACGAGGATCCGCCCCGGAATCGAGAGGTCGCCGGCGGCAAGGTCGGCGACGGCCACGCGGGAGCCCGAGCGGGAGCGCACGCAGGAACGTGCTCCCGTAGAGCCGGATCGACTCGGCGACGAGCTGACCGACGGTGCGCGTCGCGGGCGGCAGCGGGGGCGGAAGCGTCTTGCTCACGGTGGCGACACCGCGGCCACGAGCCCCGGCAGCGTCACCGCCAGCAGCTCGAACGCTTCGTCGAACCGCCAGCGCGTGCGGTCGGGCTCGTCGATCTCGTTCGAGACAACCCGCGCCTCGACCGCGGGCACGCCGGCGAGCTCGCAGGCTCGGAGGACAGCGAACCCCTCCATCGCCTCGACGTCGAAGTCGCGGGCGCCGCCGACGCGGGCACTCGTGCCGATCGGCCTGACGACGGCTTCGGGGAAGGCGCCTCGGAGCCGGGCCAGCAGCTCGGCGTCCGGCAGCGCGCGGTCCGGGACGAGCGGCCCGTCGGCGTCGCAGTAGACAGCCTCCGAGCCGAGCACGAGGCTCAGGGCTTCGAGCCCTCGCGCGCCGGCGATGCCGACGTGCAGCACGGCCTCCGGGGGATCGGCGGCGAGCGCGCGGGCCGTCGAGGCGGCCGCCTCGACGGGGCCGATCCCGCACGCGAGGGTGCGCGCTCCCGCGACGGGCGCGAGCTCCCGCTGGGTCGCGGCCACCACGAGGACGCCCGAGCCGGCCAAGTAACAGTCTGTTACTTGGTGTCGTCCAGCTCGGCGGCGAGCTGCTCTGCCTCGTCGACGAGCACCCCGATCGCGTCCAGGCCCGCCGCCCAGAAACCCGGGTCGCCGATGTCGAAGCCGAGGCGCGACGCGAGCTCGGCCGGGGGCGCGGAGCCGCCGGCGCGGAGCAGGTCGAGATACGGCTCGACGAGCGAGTCCCCCTCGTCGAGATAGCGCCGGTAGATCGCCAGCGAGAAGAGGTAGCCGAACGCGTAGGCGTAGACGTAGCCCGGCACGCCGATGAAGTGCGGGATGTAGCTCCACCAGCAGCCGTAGTCCTCCGTCACCTCGACCGCGTCGCCGAGCATCCGCCGCTGCTCCTCCGACCAGAGCTCCGAGAGGCGCTCCACAGGCAGCTCGCCCTCGTCCCGGCGCGCATTGTGGATCGCGTGCTCGAAGCGGTTGAGCGCGATCTGGCGGAAGACGGTCGCGACGGTGTCGTCGATCCGGCCGACGAGGAGGTCGAGCAGCGCGTGCGGATCGTCCTCCCGCTCCTTCAGCTTGTCGAAGGTGAGCGCCTCGCCGAACACCGACGCCGTCTCGGCCAGCGTCAGCGGCGTGCGCGCATTCAGGAGCCCGAGCTCCTGCGCCAGCGAGCCGTGCAGCCCGTGCCCGAGCTCGTGCGCGAGCGTGAGCACGCTCCGGCGCTCGCCCGAGTAGTTCATCAGCACGTACGGGTGGACCTCCGGGAGGAGCGTGGCGCAGAACGCGCCGGGCATCTTCCCCGGCCGCACCGCTGCGTCGATCCAGCGACGCTCGAAGAAATCGCCGACGACCTCGCCCGCGAGCGGCGAGAAGCCGCCGAACGCCTCGAGGACGATGTCACGCGCATCCTCCCAGGCGATGGTGCCACCGACCTCCTGGAGCGGGGCGTAGCGGTCGAAGTCCTTCAGGCGCGGGAGGCCGAGCAGGCGGGCCTTGAGCGCGTAGTAGCGCTGCGGGATGTCGTAGCGTGCGACGATCGCGTCGACGAGGCTCTGCGCCGCCTCGTCAGGGATTTCGTTCGCGAGGTTCCGTGACGAGATCCACGTGTCGTAGCCGCGCAGGCGATCCTCGATCGAGCGCTCGTTCAGGATCGTGTTGAGGACGTAGCCGCGGGTGCGCACGCCGGGCCGGAGCGTCTCGGTCACGGCGGCCGCGACGCGGGCGCGGTCGTCCTGCTCGGTCAGCCGGGAGAGTCGCGACATCGCCTCGTCGAGCGCGAGGTCCTCGCCGTCCAGCGAGACGCGCAGCTCCGAGAGCAGCTCGTCGAAGAGGCGGTCCCAGGCGCTGACGCCGGTGACCGCCTTCTCGGCCGAGATCTTCTCCTCGGGCTCGGTCAGCTGGTACGGCTTGTAGCGGCGCTCCGAGCGGAGAACGGAGGCGTAGTGGTCGAGCGCCGGGTCGGCGAGGAACCGCTCCGCCGCCTCGTCGTCGAGCTCGCTCCACTCGAGGTCGAAGAAGAGGAGCTCGGTCTCGACGCGCGTGTTCCGCTCGCGCACCCTCTGGACGAGGGCGCCGCGCGCCTGCTCGGAGGCGTCTGCGGCCTGGCGAAGCCGGGCGTATGTCTCGACGCGCGTCGCGACGGACTTGATCCGCTCGAGCTCGGCGACTGCGTCGTTCAGCTCGGCGGCGGTGAGCTCACCAAGCCGGCCGCGGTAGCTCTCGCGGAACGCCTGCGCGGCTTCGAGACCGTCGTCGAGCTCGGACTCGATCCTGGGATCGTCGGGCCCGTCGTAGAGATCGGAGAGGTCCCACTCGATGGCCTCGGCGCCGGTCGCGAGCGTGCTCACGGACGAGAACCTACCTACCGATCGACGCGACGTGATTTAGTTCCCCCTCGTGGCGGGGATGCGGCCTGAGGACGTCTTCGAGCTGACGGGGGTCACTGACCCGCGGCTGCGTCCGGGCGGCGAGGAGGTCGCGTACGTCGTCTGGTCGATCGACAAGGACGCGAACGAGTACCACCAGTCGATCTGGCTCGCGAAGACGGACGGCTCCGAGCCGCCGCGCCGGTTCACCACCGGCAAGAAGGACGCGCAGCCGCGCTGGTCGCCGGACGGGACGAAGCTCGCATTCATCTCGAAGCGCAGCGAGGACGAGAAGGCTGTAGCGCAGCTCTATGTGATCCCGGCCGACGGCGGCGAGCCGATGTGCCTGACCGACCTGAAAGAGGATCCGGGCGAGGTCGCGTGGTCACCGGACGGGACGCAGCTCGTCTTTTCCGCCCGCGTACGCGACGAGGCCTACGAGGAGGAGGACGACAAGAAGCGCGCACCGCGGCGGTTCAAACGGCTCCTCTTCAAGCTCGACAGCGTCGGTTGGACCGGTGACCGGCGCAAGCACCTCTTCGTCGTTCCCGCTGACGGCTCGGGCGAGGCGAAGCAGATCACCGACGGGGACTACGAAGACTCGACGCCGACCTGGACTCCGGACGGAGAGAGCATCGCGTTCAGCTCCGCACGCGGCGACGACTGGGACATCGAGCTGCTCGGCGACATCTACGTCGTTCCTGTCGCCGGGGGCGAGCCGAAGCGGCTCACGGCCGGCGACAGCGCCTACGAGGCGCCGGCGTACTCGCCGGACGGAAAGCTCCTCGCGTGCAAGTGGAGCCCGGGTGGGTTCGACTTCCCGCGCCACACGCAGATCGCGGTCGTGGACGCCGAGACGGGCGGCGACCGGCGGATCCTGACCGCCTCCCTCGACCGTCAATGCGGCCCGTACCCGGACCTGCGCGAGCCGATCTGGGACGACGGCTCGATCGTCTTCGCGCTCGAGGACCACGGCAACGTCCACGTCTACCGTGTCTCGCCGGACGGGGGCGAGCCGGAGCTCGTCCACGGCGGCACGATCGTCCTCTCGGGCTACGACGCGCGCGACGGCAAGGTCGTCAGGACCGGCACCACGTCACCGAATCTGAGTGAGCTGTACGCGGGCGAAACGCAGCTGACCTCGGTCGGGAAGGCGTTCGCCGAGGGCCGCGACCTCGTCGCACCGGAGCGCTTCACCGCGGTCTCGAAGGACGGCTCGGAGGTCGAGGCGTGGATCGTCCGGCCCGCTGGCTTGGAAGAGGGGAAGCACTACCCCGTCCTCGTCAGCATCCACGGCGGTCCGTTCACGCAGTACGGGAACGGCTTCTTCGACGAATTCCAGGTCTATTCGGGCGGCGGCTATGCGGTCGTCTACTCGAACCCGCGCGGCTCGTCCGGCTACTCGGAGGACTGGGGCCGCGCGATCATGGGGCCCGGCGGCGGGTTGGGCCCGGGCTGGGGGTCGGTCGACGTCGAGGACGTCATGGCGGTGACCGACACGGCGCTCGAGCAGTTCGACTTCTGCGACCCGGAGCGGGTCGGCGTCATGGGCGGCTCGTACGGCGGCTTCATGACGTCGTGGATCGTCGGCCACACGAACCGCTTCAAGGCAGCGTGCTCGGAGCGGGCGGTGAACAACTTCGTCTCGATGTACGGCTCGAGCGACGTCGGCTGGGTCTTCAAGGGCTTCCACGGCGACTTCGTCCACGACGACGTCGAGACGTACCTGCAGATGTCACCGTGGACCTACGCGAAGCAGATCGAGACGCCGCTTCTGATCCTCCACTCCGAGAACGACCTGCGCTGCAACATCGAGCAGGCGGAGCAGCTCTTCACGACCCTGCGCTTGCTGAAGCGCGACGTCGAGCTCGTCCGCTTCCCCGCCGAGAGCCACGAGCTGACGCGCTCCGGCAACCCGGCTCACCGGGTGCAGCGCTTCGAGCTCCTGCTCGACTGGTTCGACCGCTACCTCAAGTAGAGCACCGTCCGTAGCGGACATGGCGGGTCCTGGCCCCGTCATGTCCCTTTGGTACGGCTGACCGCACCCGCGAACACCTGCGCGCCGCATTCCGCTGGAATTGCCGGTTTGCGAGCCTAGAGCCATGTTGAACGGCGACCACCGAGGCCTTCCCTACGCCACCGCCGGCACCCCTCTCCCCGCCGGCGTGAAGGGCACCCGCGCCTCCCATCCCCTGTCGCCGTCTTTTCTCCCTGCCTGAAACGGACGTGTCCCAGGGTCTGTCCCCGGGACACGTCCACGCCGCCTGATTCCGAGCTCAGCGGGGCACGAGGCGACGCCGTTCGCGCATCGCGGAGGCGCCGACGAAGGCAAGCAACGCGATGAGTCCGGCGCCGAGCGCGCCGAGGACGCTGCTCTCCCAGTTGAAGCTGAAACCGTCGTCGGTTGCCCGCGTCGGCTGCGCGACCACGCTCGGACGTACCGCCTGCGAGTCCGGATGTCCCGCCGCACCGGTCGAACCATGCTCGGTGACAGGCGCGTTGTTCGCCAGGTAGCGATCGAACGCGTCCGGCTGAGAGCCTGGTGTGTTGTTCCTCAGGTACCGGTCGAAAGCGTCCGTCTGAGCGCCCTGAAGCTGGGGCTGATAGCCGTCCGGATCCGCAGCGGCAACGGGCACGGCCAGGGTCAGCGCCGCCGTCACCAGCACGAGTGTCGTCCGCATCTTCATTCTGTCCGCCTCCTCTCCGGATCGTCCGATCCGGCTCGTCGATAGTGCTTCGAGGCTAGGCGGCGGACCAGCCGCAAAAAACGGGCGAACTACGCAAGTTTGCGCGCGAGCTCCACCCGAGAGTGAACGCCGAGCTTGCCGTAGACGCGAGAGAGGTGACCCTCGACCGTGCGCGTGCTGAGGAAGAGCACGCCGGCGACCTCCTTGTTGCTTCGGCCGGCGGCGACGAGCTCGGCGACGCGCCGCTCGACCGGAGTCAGCTCGCCCGCCGACGGGGCCCGGCCGCCGATGCGGCCGAGCTCGGCTGCGGCGCGCCGTTCCCAGATCCGCGCTCCGAGCGAGCTGAAGACGTCGCGAGCCTCCTCCAGCGCCTCGCGAGCAGCGCGGCGCTCCTTCGCCCGCCGGCGGGCGGAGCCGAGTGCGAGCAGCGTCCGAGCGCGGTCGAACGGTATCGGCGAGATGTCGTGGTGCGCCAGCGCGTCCTCGAAGGAGGTCAGGGCCTCCGCCGGCTGTCCGCGAGCGGCCGCGAGGAAGCCGCGACACCTCGCCGCGGCACCCTGACCCGACGCGCGCTGCAGCCGCTCCGCGTTCGCGGCGAACCACGTCAGGTGATCCTCGGCTTCGTCGAGCCGCCCCAGCGATACGAGGGCCTCGACAAGATCCGGGACGAAGCGCGTCAGGCCGGGCTCCCGCATCTCTTGCTCGCGCGCAAACCCGACGAGCGGCATCAGCACCGCCGCCGCGGCGTCGTGGCGCTCGAGCGAGAGCTCGAGCAGACCGAGCGCGGCCGTCGCGAACTGCTCCGCCGGACGGCCGCTCGTCGTCGTGGCCAGTTCGAGTGCGGCCGCGGCTGCCTCGCGCGCCGTCTCCTCGTCGCCGCTGTAGGCGGCCGCAAGCGCGCGCAAAGCGAGCGCGTACGCCACGAGCGTGGCCTGGCCGACCTGCTCGGCACGTACCACGCCCTCGTCCGCATGCGTTTCCGCGACCTCGAACCGGCCGCGGAGGCATTCTGTCTGCGCGAGCAGGACGTGGATGTAGGGGACGGAGCTCTCGTCCCCGAGGTCCCGAGCGACATCGAGCAGCCGCTCGAAGGACTCCTTCGCAGCGTCGAGCTCTTCCCACCACATCCGCACGACCGCGACCTGGAACTCAGAGCTGCCCATCGCTCGCGAGCCACGGCCGGCCGCGCCGAGCGAGTCCGCCTCCTCGAGGCTCGCCCCGGTCTCCTTCAGACCCAGAGCGGCCTCGGCCAGGAGGCGCGAACCGAGCGCCGGCCCCAGTAACTCGGGGTCGTCGAGCGCACGGCCTGTCTCGACAGCAGCGCGCGCATGCTCGACTGCTTCGGGAAACCGCTCGCGGAGGCGGAAGAGGATCCCCGACAGGATCTCGTGCGCTCGCGCCTGCACCGCGGGCGCCTCGACCGACTCGACCACGGCCTCCTCGAGCAGCTCCACAGCAGCCCGGATGTCGTCGTCGAGCGAGCGCACGCGTGCGAGGACGATCAGCGCCCGGGCGCGCTCGACGCCGTGCGGAAGCTGAGGCACGACCTCGTCCAGCAGCGCCCGTGCGCGGCCCGTGTCGCCGGCTTGGAAGTGGTAGCTCGCGGCTTCTACCGCGCGGGTCCAGGACGACTCAGCGTCGTTCGCGGGCGTCAGCGTACGAGCCTCCTCGAGCAGCTCCGCCGCCGCGACCGGCGCGCCTCGAGCGGCGGCGAGCCGGGCCGCGTCGTCTAGAGCAGCGGCGATCTCGGCGTCCGGACCTGTGGCGCCGAGTGCCAGGTGGCGCGCGCGCTCTTCGGGGGCACCGACAAGCGCGGCAAGCCGGACATGGAGCTCGCGAACGCCAGATCCGGCACTTGCGTACGCGGCGGCTGCGAGCAGCGGATGCGCGAAGCGAATCCGGCCGGCCGTGACGCTGACGATCTCCTGCTCGATCGCGCCGGCGAGCGCGCTGCTTGCGTCCAGTCCGGTGGCGCCGCCCACGACCTCGATGGTCGGGTCGGCGAGCGCGGCCGCTGCTGCGAGCGCACGTCTCGTCGCGTTGGGCAGGGCGGCGACGCGAGCTCCGATCAGCTCTCGCAGGGTCGGCGGCAGCCCCACGCCGCCCTCGACTCTCGCGCGGGCGAGCTCGAGGGCGAAGAATGGATTGCCACTCGCCGTGTCGTGTACCGACTGCAGAACCGGCCGCGGCAGCGTGACACCGAGGCGCTGCGCGACGAGCACGTGCACGTCCCCCAGCGCCAGCGGCCCTACCTGGAGCTCGTCGTACGTGGGAAAGACCTGCTCGGGCGAGAACGGCAGCACGGCTCGCGCCTCGGAGCGCAGCGCGAGCAAGAAGCTCACGTGCTCCTGAAGCCGGCGCGCTGAGAAGAAGAGCACGCGAGCCGAAGCTCGGTCGAGCCACTGCACGTCGTCGACCGCAACGAGCACCGGCCGCGCCTGAGCGAGTGCCCGCAGCACGCCGAGGAAGCCGAGCGAGACGCCCCGCTCGTCAACCGACCCGCTCGACGGTTCCTCGAGCAGGAGCGCGGCCCGAAGCGCATGCGCCTGCGGCGCCGGCAGATCCGTGAAGGCGTCGTGACGGGCGGCGAGCAGGTCGCCGACGCCGGCGTAGGCGAGCTTCGCCTCGGCTTCGAGCGGCCGAGCCGTGAGCACGGTGTGGCCTTCGGCGTCTGCCTGCTCGACGCCCGCCCGCCACAAGGTCGTCTTCCCCATCCCGGCCTCTCCCGAAAGCAGCAGAGCGCGCGGCCAGGAGTCGCCGGCGACAAACGTCTCGATCGCCCCGAGCTCCTCGCCGCGTCCGACGACGGCCTCGCCCATGTGACGATTGTCGCGCACGCGGACGCTTGGCTGAAACCGCAATGATGCGCGCGTGGGCTACGCGATCTTCCACGCGGGCGAGCTCGAGTGGCAGCCGCGCGGCGAGAACGACCCTCGCCTCGTCGCAACGCTCTCCGACGCGATGACGAGATCGCGCGCGAACCTCTTCCGTTATCCGCCCGGGTCGGTCGGGCGCCGCCACATCGACCCGATCCAGGAGGAGGTCTTCGTCGTGCTCGACGGGACGCTCACCGTCCACCTGGGCGAGGGCGACGAACCGGAGCGGCACGAGCTGGCGAAGGGGAGCGTCCTGATCGTCCAGCCCGGGACCGCGCTCCAGCTCTCGAACCGCCACGAGGACGAGCTGCGCCTCTTCATCGTCGGCGCCCCGCCCGAGCGGGGCGAGGCGACCTTCCTCGAGCGGATCGACTAGCACGGGGTCGACGCCGGCGCGCCCGCTCGAACGCTGATTCGCACCGTTCGTGCGACCTACTCCTCAAAGCGACCCGTGGCGTCACGATCGCGGTCGTATCGTCTCGTGAGCGGAAACGGCGGCAACCAGGACTCGCGACGGACGATCCAGAGTTCGTAGCTTGGCCTCAGTTGGTCAGGGGCATCCAGGGATCCTAAGTTCACTTCGATTTCGTCTGCGCTCCGTGAGAAAACGGAGGAGCCGCAGCGAGGACAGAAAAACCGCCCGGCGTAGTCGCGCGTTTCGCCATCGATCGTCACCGCATCCTGAGGGAACACCGCGGAAGCGTGAAAAAGGGCCCCATGATGCTTGCGGCAGTCGAGGCAGTGACAAAGGCCGACCCGGTATGGGAGTCCCGACGCCACAATTCGGACGTTGCCGCACAGGCAACCCCCGGTGAAGCGGTCCATGCTGCGTCTCCCCTAGGAGGCGACCGGCTCGGCGGCGCGCTCGAAGACGAGCTCGCCGTTCCTGGGCGTCGACGCGGATCACGTCTCCTTCGGCGAACTCGCCCTCGAGAAGCCGCTGCGCGAGCGGGTTCTCGACCAGGCGCTGGAGTGCGCGCTTCAGCGGCCGCGCGCCGTACGTCGGGTCCCAGCCGGCCTCCGCGAGCACCTCCTTCGCCGCGTCGGTCAGCTCGAGCGACAGCTTTCGCTCCGCCAGCCGCGCCCGCAGCCGCTCCAGCTGCAGCTCGGCGATCTCGCCCAGCTGCTCGCGCGAGAGCGGCTCGAAGACGACGATCTCGTCGATCCGGTTCAGGAACTCGGGCCGGAAGTGCTCGTGCATCTGCTCCGCCGAGCGGATGTTCGAAGTCATGATCAGGACGGTGTTGCGGAAGTCGACCGTGCGGCCCTGGCCGTCCGTCAGCCGCCCGTCGTCGAGCACCTGCAGGAGCACGTCGAAGACCTCGGAGTGCGCCTTCTCGATCTCGTCGAGCAGGACGACTGAATAAGGGCGTCGACGCACCGCCTCGGTCAGCTGTCCGCCCTCGTCGTAGCCGATGTAGCCGGGCGGCGCCCCGACGAGGCGCGAGACCGTGTGCCGCTCCTGGTACTCCGACATGTCCAGCCGCACGAGCGCCCGCTCGTCGTCGAACATGAACTCCGCGAGGGCGCGGGCGAGCTCGGTCTTACCGACGCCGGTCGGGCCGAGAAAGACGAAGGAGCCGATCGGCCGGTCGGGATCCTGCAGCCCCGAGCGGGCGCGCCGGAGCGCGTTCGAGACCGCCTCGACCGCCTCGTCCTGGCCGATCACGCGTCGGTGCAGCCGCTCTTCCATGTGGATCAGCTTCTCGGTCTCGCCCTCGAGGAGGCGTGAGACCGGAATGCCCGTCCATGAGGCGACGACGGCCGCGACGTCGTCCTCGTCCACCTCCTCCTTCACCATCGGGTCGGCCGGAGCCTCGCGTTCGGCGAGCTCCTTCTCGAGTGCGGGCAGCTCGCCGTACCGGATCTCGGCCACGCGCTGCAGGTCGCCCGCGCGCTCCGCGCGCTCGGCCTCCATCCGCAGCTGGTCGATCCGGCTCGTGATCTCGCCGATCCGGTCGAGGGCACCCTTCTCCTCGGCCCAGCGGGCCGCGAGCCCGGCATGGCGTTCCTTCGCGTCGGCAAGCTGACGCTCGACCGGCTCGCGCACCTCCTTCGACTCCTTACCCATCGCGGCGAGCTCGATCTCGAGCTGGCGGACGGCGCGATGCGCCTGGTCGAGCTCGAGCGGCGAGCTGTCGATCTCCATCTTCAGCCGCGACGCGGCCTCGTCGACGAGGTCGATCGCCTTGTCCGGCAGCTGACGGTCGGAGATGTAGCGGTCGGAGAGCACCGCGGCGGCGACGAGCGCGGCGTCACGGATCCGCACGCGGTGGTGCGCCTCGTAGCGCTCTTTCAGCCCGCGCAGGATCGCGATCGTGTCGGCGACGGACGGCTCGCCGACGAAGACCGGCTGGAAGCGGCGCTCGAGCGCGGCGTCCTTCTCGACGTGCTTGCGGTACTCATCGAGCGTCGTCGCCCCGACCGCGCGCAGCTCGCCGCGCGCCAACATCGGCTTCAGCAGCTGGGCCGCGTCGACGGCGCCTTCGGCAGCGCCGGCGCCGACGATCGTGTGCAGCTCGTCGATGAAGAGGACGATGTTGCCCTCGGCGTTCTTGATTTCCGCGAGGACGGCCTTCAGCCGCTCCTCGAACTCGCCCCGGTACTTCGCGCCGGCGAGGAGCGCCCCGACGTCGAGCGCCCAGACCCGCTTCCCCTTCAGCCCTTCCGGCACGTCGCCGGCGACGATCCGCTGTGCCAGCCCCTCGGCGATCGCGGTCTTGCCGACACCCGGCTCCCCGATCAGGACAGGGTTGTTCTTCGTGCGGCGCGAGAGCACCTGGATGACGCGCCGGATCTCCTCGTCGCGGCCGACAACCGGGTCGAGCTTGCCCTGCTCGGCCGCCTCGGTCAGGTCGCGGCCGAACTTCGAGAGCGCCTGGTAGGTGCCCTCCGGATCCTGACTCGTCACCCGCTGGCCGCCGCGAACCTCCTTGATCCGCCCGAGCAGTTCCTCCCGCGGGACGACGTCGAGCGCGAGCAGCAGGTGCTCGGTGGAGACGTACTCGTCCTCGAGCTTGCGCGCCTCGTCGAACGCCTGGTCGAGCACGCGCGAGAAAGCCGCGCCCGCGGCCGGCTGCTGCGAGGCGCCCTGGATCGCCGGCTTCGCCCGCAGCGTCGCCTCGGTCTCGGCGCGGAGCCCAGCCGCGTCGGGAACGAGCTGCTGCACCAGCTCCTGGTCGAGGAGCGCGAAGAGGAGGTGCTCGGGATAGAGCTCGGGGTTGCCGGTCCGGCGCGCGAGCTCCTGCGCCGCCGAAACCGCCTCCTGACTCTTGACGGTGAGCTTCGAGAAGTCCATCAGTGCCGTGCCTCCGGGTGCCGGGCGCGCTCGTAGACGACCACTTCCCGCCTGTACGACCGGTGCACGTCGCGGATCTGCTCGCGCAGCTCGCGCTCGAGCCGTTCGGCCCGGGCGCGCTGCTTGCGCAGCTCGTCCTCGAGCCGAAGCACGTGCTCGACGCCGGCCAGGTTCAGACCCAGCTCGGTCGTCAGGCGCTGGATCACGCGCAGGCGATCGAGATCCGCATCGGAGTAAAGGCGCGTGCCGCCGGGTGTCCGGCTCGGGCGCACGAGCCCCTTCGTCTCGTACATGCGCAGCGTCTGCTGGTGCATGCCGACGAGCTCGGCGGCGACAGAGATCATGTACAGCGGCCGGTCGGGCATCAGCCGCCCACCTTCCTCAGCTCCTCGAGCAGCTCGCGCTCCCGCTTCGACACCTTCTGCGGCACCGTCAGCTTCAGCCGGGCGAGCAGGTCGCCCTTGCCGCCGCCCTTGAGCTTCGGGGCGCCGCGGCCCTTGACCTTGAGCAGCTTCCCCGGCTGCGAGCCTGCGGGCACCTTGAGCGAGATCGGGCCGTCGGGGGTCGGCACCTCGATCGAGGCACCGAGCGCCGCGTCGGCGTAGGTGACCGGGACCTCGACGATCAAGTCGGCGCCGCGACGCTCGTAGAGCGGCGACGCGGCGACCCGGGTCACGACCCAGAGGTCGCCCGCCGGCCCGCCGTTTCGGCCCTGCTCACCCCGGCCCTTCAGACGGATGCGGGTGCCGTCCTTGGCGCCGGCGGGGATCTTCACCTGGAACGTCTTCTGCACTCGCTCGCGGCCGGAGCCGCGGCACGTCTTGCACGGCTTCTCGACGACAGTGCCGTTGCCGCGGCAGCGCGGGCACGGGTGCGAAAGCGAGAAGAGGCCCTGGGAATCGGAGACGACGCCGCGGCCGCCGCACTGGGGGCAGACGACCGGCGCGGTCCCGGGCTCGGCGCCCGTGCCGCCGCACGTGTGGCACGCGGTCTCGACCTCGGTCCGCACCGGGACCTGAAGGCCGGCAAGCGCGTCCTCGAACGAGATGTGGACCTCCGTCTGCAGGTCGGCGCCGCGCTCGGGCTGCGGACTGCGCCGGCCGAAGCCGCCGCGCCCGCCGAAGATGCCGCCGAAGAGGTCGCCGAGATCGCCCAGGTCGAAATCCTGGAACTGCGGGCCCGCTCCACCGCGCCCGTTCGCCGTCCCGAAGGCGTCGTACTGCTTGCGCTTCTCGGGGTCGGAGAGGACGTCGTAGGCGCCCTGGATCTCCTTGAACTTCGCCTCGTCTCCCCCACTCGCGTCGGGATGGTGCTCGCGTGCGAGCTTCCGGTACGCCTTCTTGATCTCGTCTGCGGAGGCGTTCTTGGCGACGCCGAGGGTGTCGTACAGGTTCGTCATCTCGTTATTCGGCCACGATCACCCGCGCCGGCCGGAGCACCCTGTCGCCGAGCTTGTAACCCTTCTGGAGCACCTGCAGTACCGAGCCCTCCTCGACGCCCTCGCCCGGCTGGGCGAGGAGCGCCTCGTGCACGTGCGGGTCGAAGGCGCCGTCCGTATCGATCTCGGAGAGGCCATGCCGTTCCACGAGTCCCACAAGGGAGCGGTGCACGAGCCGGACGCCCTCCTCGAGCTTCGCCTCCTCGTGCTCGGAAGCGGCCTCGAGCGCCCGCTCGAGGTCGTCGAGCACCGGCAGGAGCTCGTGCAGCAGCCGCTCGTTCGCGCGCTGGAAGAGCTCGGCCTGCTCGCGCGCGACCCGCTTGCGGTAGTTGTCGAAGTCGGCCGCGAGACGCAGGTACGCGTCGTCCGGAGCCGGCGCGGATTCCTCCGCCGCCGGCTCCTCGGGCTCCTCCTCCTCGGGCTCCTCCGCCGACGGCTCCTCGACGGGCTCGGGACCTGCTCGTCCTGCTCGTCCTCGAGGCGCGGCTCGAGCGGCTGGTCGGTCACGACGTCTTCGCCTCTTCCTCGTCGATGACCTCGTAGTCCGCATCTTCGACGACCTCCTCGTCGGCCGTGTCGCCGTCACCGCTGCCGGCCGCCGAGGCCTGCTGCGCCTGCGCGGCCGCCTGGGCGTACATCACTTCGGCCAGCTTCGTCGCCGACTCGTTCAGCGCCTCGGTCTTGGCGCGGATCTCACCCACGTCGGACGACTCGAGCACGCCTCGCAGCTCCATGATCCGACCGTCGATCGTGGAGGCGTCAGCCTCGTCGAGCTTGTCGCGGTGCTCTTTGAGCGTCTTCTCGGTCTGGTAGGCGAGCTGCTCGGCGAGGTTGCGCGCGTCGGCGAGCTCGCGCAGCTTGTGCGCTTCCTCCGCGTGCGCCTCGGCGTCCGAGACCATCCGCTGCACCTCGTCCTCGGAGAGGCCCGAGCCGCCCTCGATCTTGATCTGCTGCTCGTTCCCCGTCCCGAGGTCCTTGGCGGTGACGTGAATGATCCCGTTCGCGTCGATGTCGAAGCCGACCTCGATCTGCGGCATGCCCCGCGGCGCCGGCGGGATGCCGACGAGCTGGAACTTGCCGAGCGTCTTGTTGTAGGTCGCCATCTCCGACTCGCCCTGGAGCACGTGGATCTCGACCGACGGCTGATTGTCCTCGGCGGTCGAGAATGTTTCCCCTTTGCGGGTCGGGATCGTCGTGTTCCGGTCGATCAGCTTCGTGAAGACGCCGCCCTTCGTCTCGATGCCGAGGCTGAGCGGGGTCACGTCGAGCAGGAGCACGTCCTTGACCTCGCCCTTGAGCACGCCGGCCTGGATCGCGGCGCCGACCGCGACGACTTCGTCCGGGTTGACGCCCTTGTGCGGCTCCTTGCCGAGCAGCTCCTTGACCTTGTCCTGGACGGCGGGCATGCGGGTCATGCCGCCGACGAGGACGACATGGTCGATCGCCGACGCCTCGACACCCGCGTCCGCGAGCGCCTGCTTTGTCGGCCCGACCACGCGTTCGAGCAGGTCGGCCGTGATCTCTCCCAGCTTCGCGCGCGTCAGGGTCAGGTCGAGATGCTTCGGGCCCTCAGGCGTCGCGGTGACGAACGGCAGGTTGATCTGCGTCGTCATCGTCGAGGAGAGCTCGATCTTGGCCTTCTCGGCCGCCTCGTAGAGCCGCTGCAGAGCCATCCGGTCGGCGGCGAGGTCGATCCCCTGGTCGCGCTTGAACTCGGCCACCATCCAGTCGACGACGGCCTTGTCGAAGTTGTCGCCGCCGAGGTGGTTGTCGCCGTTCGTCGCCTTCACCTCGTAGACGCCCTCCTCCGAGAGCTCGAGGATCGAGACGTCGAAGGTGCCGCCGCCGAGGTCGAAGACGAGGATCGTCTGGTCCGATCCCTTGTCGAGCCCGTATGCGAGTGCGGCCGCGGTCGGCTCGTTCACGATCCGGAGCACGTTCAGGCCGGCGATCTTGCCGGCGTCCTTCGTCGCCTCGCGCTGCGCGTTGTTGAAGTAGGCCGGGACGGTGATGACCGCGTCTGTGACAGGCTGGCCGAGGTACGACTCGGCGTCGGCCTTCAGCTTCTGGAGGATCATCGCGCTGATCTCCTCCGGCGCGTACTCCTTGCCCTCGACCTCGACGCGCGCGTCGCCGTTCTCGCCCTTCGCCACCTCGTAGGGGACGATCGTCATCTCCTCGGAGACCTCGTCCCACTTGCGGCCCACGAAGCGCTTGATCGAGAAGATCGTCGCCTGCGGGTTCGTCACCTGCTGTCGCTTTGCGGGCGCGCCGACGAGCCGCTGCCCGTCCTTTGTGAACGCGACGACGGACGGCGTCGTGCGGCCACCCTCGGCGTTCGGGATCACGGTCGGCTCGCCGCCCTCGAGCACCGCCATGCAGCTGTTCGTGGTGCCGAGGTCGATTCCGATTGTCTTTGCCATGTGTGATGTCTCCTCCGTGCTGATGTCTTGTACGAGAGAAAATCTGAGTCGCAGAATATCAGATATCAGCGGAAGACGCCGATAAAGACACCGCCTGCGACGACGAGCGCCGCCCCGCCGACGAGCCGTGGGCCAACAAGCTCGTGGCGGCGGAGGAAGAGCGCCGAGAGCGCGACGCCCCAGAGCGACTCGGTCGCCACCAGCGGTGAGACGACGGTCACACGACCGCGGTAGTACGCCTCGAAGAGGCAGACGTAGGAGAGGCCGAAGAGGATCCCGGACGGAACGAAGGTCAGGAGACCGGCAGTCGGAAGCCGCCGGCGCGTGACGAAGAGCCAGACGGCGACTGTGACACCGCCGGCCAGGAGCGTCGCCGCAGCGGCAAGGGCGGGCTCGACCTCGGTGTCGAGCGAGAGATGCCGGACGAGGTTGTCGCGGACGGCAAACACGATCGTCGCCGCGAGCGCGAACCCGAGCCCGATCCACTTCACGTGCTCCGGCCGTCCCGGCTCGCGGACGAGCAGGATCCCGCCGACGACGATGAGGACCGCGCCGACCAGCACGCCTGCCTTCGCCGGCTCGTCGAGCAGGACCAGCGCGATCGCCACGGAGAAGAGCGGCGCCGTCCCGACTGTCACCGACGTTCGCGACGGGCCCGCATCGCGGATCGCGAGCGTGAACAGGACCTGTGAGCACCCGGGCCCGAGCACGCCGGCGAGCAGGAAGGGCCACACGCCCTCGAGCACGACATCCCCGGCTGCGACGAACGGGATCGTGACCGCCAGAGCGGGGACGATCGTCAGCAGCGCACCCGCTTCGGCGTCCGGCATCCGGGCGAGTGCGAATCTGATCGCGACCGTCATCGCGCCGAAGAGCGCGGCCGAGGCGAGCGCGAGCACGACCGCATCCACCACGCGAACCTACAGCGAGTACGATCCGGCGCCGTGAGCCGACCCGCGCATCCCACAGCTGGCCGAGCTGATGGTGAGGCGGTGCCTGGACGTGCAGCCCGGCTGGCAGGTCTCGGTCCGGGCGACGCCGCTCGCGCGTCCGCTCGTCGAGGAGGTCGCCCGCGCGATCGCCCGCCGGGGCGCCTACTACCTCCCACGGCTCAACTGGGGTCCCGACCGCTTCCGCGTCGACCTCCCGTGGGCGCTCGAGGCCCCGCTCGAGCTGCTCGGCGAGCTGCCGCCGATCGAGCGCTACGCGGTCGAGCACGAGGACGCGCGGCTGACGATCCGCTCCCCGGAGGACGTGCACTCAGGCTCCGAGCTCGACCCGGAACGGCGCCGCCTCCTCCAGCAGGCGATGGCGCCGGCGAGCAAGCGGGCCCGCAGCCTCGACGTCCGCTGGGCGATCGTCGAGTACCCCACGCCGGCCGCGGCGGAGCAGGCGGGGATGACGCTCGACGAGTACACCGACTTCGTCTACGACGCCTGCCTGCTCGACTGGGACGCGGAAGAGGAACGGATGCAGGCGATCAAAGAGCGGTTCGACCGCGGCAGCTCGGTGCGGATCGTCGGCGACGGGACCGACCTCACGCTCGGGATCCAGGGCCGCGAGGGAGTCGTCTCGGCCGGGTTCCGGAACATGCCTGACGGCGAGGTCTTCTACAGCCCGGTCGAGGACAGCGCCGAGGGCGTGATCGCCTTCGGCGAATTCCCCGCCGTCTATCTCGGCCATGACGTCTTCGGCGCACGCCTGGCCTTCCGCGGCGGCAGGGTCGTGGAGGCAACCGCGACGGAGGGCGAGGAGTTCCTGAAGCAGGTGCTCGCGACGGACGAGGGCGCCAGCCGGCTCGGCGAGCTCGGGCTTGGCTGCAACCCGCGCATCACCCGGTTCACGCGCAACGTCCTCTTCGACGAGAAGATCGCCGGCACCGTCCACCTCGCCGTCGGCGCCAGTTACACGTACGCGGGCGGCACGAACGAGAGCGCCGTGCACTGGGACATGGTCAAGGACCTCCGCCCCGGCGGCGAACTGCACGTGGACGGCGAGCTCGTCCAGCGCGACGGACGCTGGCTGATCTAGCCGCCGTTGAACCGTTCGCGAGGGCGACTGCGAACACGCGTGGCGTAACCACACTCCAAAGGAGGCTCACGCCATGCACTTCCTTACACGCAGCATCGTCGCCGCGACCGTCGTGGCGCTGCTCGTCCCGCTCGTCGCGCTCGGCGGCGACAAGCGCGGCCGTGACGACGACAAGGACCAGCGCGGCAAGTCCCGGCTGATCTACGCGACGGACAACGCAGGGAACCTGCTCCGCTTCCGCGAGCAGTCGCCGGAGCTCGTCCGTGCGAAGGCGATCACCGGGCTGCCGATGGGCGTCTCGCTCAAGGGCATCGACTTCCGCCCGGCGACCGGAGACCTCTACGCGCTCGGCAGCGACAAGGTCGTCTACCGGGTGAATCCGGACACGGCGATCGCCGTGGCCGAGGGGCCGGCGTTCGAGTCGATGGCCGCCGCGCTCAACGGCGACAAGATCGGCTTCGACTTCAACCCGACCGTGGACAAGATTCGCGTCACGAGCGACGCGGACGACAACATCCGGCTCGATCCGGACCCGGGTAGCTTGCTCGCGACCGACACGAAGCTGACGCCTGCGGACGTCACGGTCGTCGGCTCGGCGTACACGAACTCGTCGTTCGTTGCCTTCGCGAACCGCCCGGCTGCGACGATGCTGTTCGCCTACGACACCTCGGGCGGCGGCGACCGGCTGTGGCTGCAGAACCCGGCGAACGCGGGGACGCTCATGAACCCGCTCCGGACCCGGATCGACCTCGGTAGCGACGTCGGCTTCGACATCGCCGGCGCGCAGAACCAGGGCTACGTCGCGGGCGCACCCTCGGGTCGCTCCGGCGCGCGGCTCTACACGGTCGATATCACGTCCGGCAAGACGCGCCAGCTGGGTCGGATCGGCGGCGGCAACACCGTCGTGACCGGACTCGCGGCGTGGCAGGACCAGTAGGACGCAGCACCGGCGGGGACGGGTCGCGCATGCGGCCCGTCCCGCCGAACCGGATGTGCCCGTTCGAGCGAACCCCTCGGTCATCGCCCGCCTCCATCCCCAAGCCGAAGCTGCGCCCACCGCCGCTCTCGACGAGGCGGCGCTCGTCGCCCGGCTCGCCGCCGGCGACCGCGACGAGCCGCTCGCGGCCCTGTACGACGCATACGGGCCTCGCCTCTACGCCCTCGGTGTCCACCTCCTCCACGACCGCGGGCTTGCGGAGGACCTCGTCCAGGAGACATTCGTGCGCCTGTGGCGCTCCGCGGGGCGGTATGACCCCGAGCGGTCGTCGGTGCGGACATTCGTCTATACGCTGGCCCGGCGAGCGGCTGTCGACCTCTGGCGGCGGAGCGCCCGCGCCCCGGTCCCGACAGCCGTTGCTCCCGAGACTGCGGACGAGATCGGCGGAGCGGCGTTCGACGACGTCGTCCTCCGACTGGCCGTGGGCGAGGTGCTCGAGTCGCTCACGCCGGCCCACCGCGAGGTACTCGACCTGCAGTACAACGGCGACCTCACCCAGCGCCAGGTCGCGGAGCGGCTCGGCATCCCGCTCGGCACCGTCAAGACGCGCACGCTCCACGCGTTGCGCAAACTCTCACGAGAGCTGAAGGAGCGCGGTCTCGTTGACTGAGGCGAACGGACACGACGATCTCGGCGGCTATGCCCTCGGGCTGCTCTCCGCGGAGGATCGGAGGAACTTCGAGACGCATCTCGTGCGGTGCGACGACTGTCGCGCCGAGCTGGGTGAGCTGAAGGACGCCGTGTGGCTTCTGCGCGACGCGGCGCCGACCGTCGCGCCGCCGCCCCGCCTCAAGCGCAACGTGCTCGCAGCGGTCGAGCGCGCAGCCGCCGCCGAGCTGGCGCCTCTGCCCACGGTGCGGCGCCGCCGGCCCCGGCTTGCGTTTGCGGCCGGGGCGGGAGCTCTGGTCGCGGCAGCCGCGATCCTGCTGCTCACGCTGAGGGTCGGCGGCCCGGCGGGCGAGCTGGAGCTCCAGGGCACCCTCGGCTCTCCGAACGGTGCGCAGGCATCCGTCGAGGTACGCAGGACCGGGATCGGTCGCGTAATCACGCTGCGCACCGACGAGCTGCCGATCCTGCCCAAGGGCGAGTACTACGAGCTCTGGTTCGTCGGCCCCGGCGACACGCGTGAGACGCCGAACCGCATCTCCGCCGGCACGTTCCACCCGGACGAGAACGGTCGCTCGCACGTCACCTTCACCGCCGCCGTCGACCCGGCGCTCTACCCGGTGCTGAGCGTGACCGCAGAGCCGGGCGACGGCGACCCGCGCCCGACCGGGCCCGAGGTGCTCCGCTCCTCGCGGTGAGCGATCAGGTCGCCCCGCGGCCGACGAGCCGGCGCAGCGTCCGCCCGGCTTCAGGCTCGGCGACGACGATGCCCGCCATGATCAAGGCACAGCCGCCCCAACCGAGCGCGCCGAGTCGGTCGCCCGCGAGCCAGAAGCCGAAGATCCCGGCCCACACCGGCTCCATTGCGAAGGCGAGCGCCGTCCGGGCGGCGCTCAGCCGGCGCTGGGCCCAGGTCTGGACGAGGAAGCCGAGCGCGCTCGCGAAGACGCCCGTCACGAGCAGCGCGCCCCAGACCGTCCAGCCGCGCGGCAGCTCGACCTGGCCGAGCGCGACCGCGACGACCGAAAAGCCGGCGAACGCGGCCAGCATCTCCGCCTGCGTGAACGCGACCGCGTCGTACCGGGGCGCGTAGCGCTCCATCAGCACGATCTGAAGCGAGTATGCAGCCGACGCTGCGAGCACGAGCGCATCGCCGGCGGGGTCGCCGGCGCCGACGCCCGAGAGCATGGCCAGCCCGGCGACGGCGAGCGCAACTCCGAGCCAGACCGCCCGGCCGACGCGCGTTCGGAAGAGGACGAGGCCGAGGAGCGGCGTGAAGACGACGTAGAGGCCGGTGATGAAGCCGGCGCTCGAGACGGTCGTCCGCTCGAGCCCCGCCGTCTGGAGCGCGTAGCCGAGCGCGAGCAGGAGGCCGAGCGAGGCACCGGCCGTCCAGCCCGGGCGCCCGAGCGAGCGCAACCGCCCGGCGGCCGGGACCGCCAGCACCGCCGACGCGATCGCGAAGCGCACGGCCAGGAAGGCGAAGAGCGGGTAGAGCTCGACCGCGTCCTTGACCTGGACGAACGTGAGGCCCCACACCGCGGTGACGGCGACGAGCGCGAGCAGGGCCGGCATCGGGCGAGACTAAAGTCGCCGCCATGCGCGTGCCGACGCTGCTCCGTGAGAATCGCCAGTTCCGGCGCTTCTGGGCGGGTCAGACCGTCTCGCTGCTCGGCGACCAGGTCAGCCTGATCGCCCTGCCGCTCGTTGCCGTCCTGACCCTCGACGCGAGCGCGGCCCAGATGGGGTATCTCGTCGCCGCCGAGCTCGCGCCGAACCTGCTCTTCGCGCTCCACGCGGGCGCCTGGGCCGATCGCCGCCCGCGCAAGCGGCGAATCATGATCGCGACCGACCTCGGCCGCGCGCTCCTGATCGGGTCGATCCCGGTCGCGTACGCATTCGACGCGCTCACCTTCCCGCACATGTTCGTCGTCGCGTTCCTGATGGGGAGCCTGAGCGTCCTCTTCCAGGTCTCGTACCTGCCGGTGTACGCCGCGCTCGTTCCGCGCCGGCGGCTGGTCGAAGGCAGCTCGCTCATCCACGGAAGCCGCGCCTTCTCGTATGTCGCCGGCCCGAGCATCGGCGGCCTGCTCGTGCAGGCGCTCTCCGCGCCGGTGACCCTGATCGTCGACGCGTGCTCCTACATCGCGTCGGCCCTGTTCCTGCAGCGGGTCGAGGTCGAGGAGCCGCCGCCCGAGCAGCCTGGCAAGGGCCACGTCGCTGCCGGCATCCGCTGGGTGTTCGGCAACTCGATCGTCCGGGCCGCGCTCGGCGCCACGGCGACGATCAACTTCTTCAACTTCGTCTTCTTCGCCCTCTTCATCCTCTATGCAACGGAGTCGCTGGGCATCGAGGCCGGGGCGCTTGGGCTCGTGCTCGGCGCCGGAGCCGTCGGGGGTGTGATCGGGGCGCTCGTCACCAACCGCGTGGCCCGCAGGATCGGGATCGGGCCGGCGTTCGCTGTCGGCTGTGTCGTCTTTCCCGCGCCCCTGCTGCTCGTCCCGCTCGCCGAAGGACCGCAGTGGGTGATCCTCGCCTGCCTCTTCCTCGCCGAGTTCGGCTCGGGGATCGGCGTGATGATGCTCGACATCACCGCGAGCGCGATCTTCGCCGCGGTTATCCCGGAGCGGCTCCGCTCACGCATCGTGGGCGCGTACACGGTCGTGAACTACGGCGTGCGCCCGCTGGGGGCGCTCGCCGGCGGCGCGCTCGGGTCGTGGATCGGACTACGCCCGACCCTCTGGATCGCGACCGCCGGTGCGCTCACCGGCTTCCTCTGGCTCCTCCCGTCGCCGATCCTCGGGCTCCGCGAGCTGCCCGAAGCCGAGGACGCCGAGGGCGCCCTCGACGGGGCGCCCTCGGTCGATCGCGTCAGGATCTAGATCTTCCTGTCGAGCGACTCCTTGGCGTCGTGGGCGGCGTCCTTGGTCGACTCCCAAGCGTCGTCCGCCTCATCCTTGGCGTCGTCCGCCTTGTCCTTGGCCTTGCCCCACGCGTCCTGGGCTTGACCCTCCTTCTCCAGCTCCTCGTCGCCGGTCAGCTTGCCGGCGCCCTCCTTGACCTTCCCCTCGATCCGATCCTCGTCCACGACGACCCCTTTCCTCGGTTGGGAACGGGTCATTCCCCGGCGCGGCAGGTCCGAATCCTCTGCGAGCGGCTAGATTTCGGGCCGTGCGGGACATCCTGCCCACGCTCGCCCGCTGGCACGCCGACGGTCGCCGCGTGGCGATCGCCACGGTCGTGGAACGCCGCGGCTCGGCACCGCGCGACCCGGGCGCTTCGCTCGCGCTGAACGATCTCGGCGAGATCGCCGGCTCGGTCACCGGCGGCTGCGTCGAGCCCTCCGTGATCCGGGAGGCGCAGGAGGTCCTCGACGGCGGCCCGGCACGGCTGCGCGAGTACGGGATCGCCGACGACGACGCCGTCGAGGTCGGCCTCTCCTGCGGCGGCACGGTCGGGATCCTGATCGCTGCCCTCGACACGTCGCTCGTGCCTGCGCTCAACGACGCCGTGCGGGAGGACCGGCCCGCAGCGCTGACGATGACCGCGAGCGGCGACGCGGCGGGCGCACAACGGCTCCACGACGGCGCCGACGGCCCGGTTGCGCGGCTGCTGGCGCGCGGCGAGAGCGCACTCGCCGATCTCGACGGCACGCCGGTCTTCGTGCACGCTCTCGCGCCGCGACCGGCCCTCTATATCTTCGGCGCGATCGACCACGCCGCCGCGCTGGCGCGCGTCGGCAAGCTGCTCGGTTATCGCGTCACGGTCTGTGACGCACGGGCTCGCTTCGTCACGCCGGAGCGCTTTCCGGAGGCCGACGAGCTCGTCGTGGAGTGGCCCGACCAGTTCTTGCGCAGCGCGCCCGTCGACGAGACGACGGCGATCTGCGTGCTCACCCACGACGAGAAGTTCGACGTCCCAGCGCTGATCGCCGCGCTCGAGACGCCGGCTGCCTACATCGGCGCGATGGGAAGCAAGGTCACGACCGCCGACCGCGAGGAGCGCCTCCGCGCGGAGGGTGTCGGCGACGCCGGCATCGCGCGGATCCACGCCCCGATCGGGCTCGCGATCGGCGCGCGATCGCCCGAGGAGGTCGCGGTCGCGATCGGCGCCGAGATCGTCGAGGCCACCGCCGCGGCTCGGAGCCGGGCGGCGGCGGAGTCGGGCGTCGTCAGCGTCCTCGCCTGAGCCCTGGACAGCGAGGGCGCCGTCGCCGGCGCCCTCGGAAACACGGACGACCCGGGCCGCCTACTTGACGGTCAGAATCCCCCTCATCCCACCGGCAGCATGGCCGGGGAGCGTGCACATGTAGGCGAACCTGCCGGCCTTCCTGAAGGTGACCCTCAACGTCGCCGTCTTGCCGGCCGCGAGCGAGGCCGTCTTCTTGCCGGAGATTCTGAAGTCGTGGTTGACCGTGCCCCTGTTCGTGACCTTGAACGTCGTCAGGCCCTTGGCGACCGTCCGCTTCGAGAGCGTGAACCTGAACTCGGTCGGTTTGCCGGCCGCGACGGTGACTGTCGTCGCCGTCTGCCGGGCGGAGCCGCCGAAGGCCGAGACCGCGACGACGAGCGCCGCCAGGGCGGCCACGACGACGAGCAACGACCCCATCCGCAACGTGCGCAAAGAAACCCCCTCGTGTCAGCGAACCGATTGCTGCGTTCACCGAGAATAGACGAACAGATGTCCAACATGTTGGACAAGACCGCGGCGCAAGACACAATAAGGTCCGTCGAAATGACTTCCTCGCACGATCCAGCGCTCGGGGCCGCGCTGCGACAGGCGCGGAACGCACGCGGTCTCTCCCTCGCGCAGGTCGCCGACGCGACGTCGATCTCGCGCTCGCTCCTCTCGCTGATCGAGACGGGCCGGAGCGACATCACAATCGGCCGGCTGGGCCGCCTGGCCCAGCTCTACGACCTCCGCCTCGCAGACCTCGTTCCCGAGCCGCGGCACCCGGATCCCGTCGTCGTGCGCGCCGACGACCGCCCGCTGATGCATTACGACTCCGAGGAGATCGACGTCGAGGTGCTCGTCCCCGAGGGCCCGCACGCGCTCCAGGCGCTGCTGGCGACGTACGCTCCGAACGCGCACATGGAGGACTTCGTCGTGCAGCCGAACGAGCAGTTCGTCTACCTACTCGAGGGGCGCATCCGCACCGAGTTCGCGGACGGGCGCGCAATCGAGCTCGGGCCCGGTGACAGCGCCACGTTCATCTCAGGCGAGGGCGGTCACCGCCACACGAACCTCGTCGACACCGTCTCGCGGATGGTGATCGTGATCCGCCGCACGCACGCTCGCTGATCTAGTTTGACGGAATCGTTTGATCGGCCGTGGAAGTTAGCGAGTGCGGTGATTGCCGATCAATCATCTCGCGGCACGCTACGCTCATGTCCATGACGCTGGACCGTCTCGGCCGCCCGCTCCGCGACCTGCGCATCTCGGTCACGGACCGCTGCAACTTCCGCTGCGTCTACTGCATGCCGAAGGAAGCCTTCGGCAGCGACTACCGCTTCATGGACCGGAAAGAGCTGCTGACCTTCGAGGAGATCGAGCGCGTCGCCCGCGTCTTCGTCGGGCTCGGAGTGAACAAGCTGCGGCTGACAGGGGGCGAGCCGCTGGTGCGCAAGGACGTGGAGCACCTGATCGCACTGCTCGCGCCGCTCGGAGCCGAGCTGACGCTGACGACGAACGCGTCGCTGCTCGCGGCGAAGGCGGAGGCCCTCGCGGCCGCGGGTCTCGACCGGATCACGGTCAGCCTCGACTCGCTCGACGACGAGACCTTCCGCGTCATGAACGACGTCGACTTCCCGGTCGCCAAGGTGCTCGAGGGCATCGACGCCGCCGCGGCCGCGGGCTTGCCGGTGAAGGTGAACGCGGTCGTCAAACGCGGTCTCAACGAGCACGCGATCCTTGACCTCGCCCGCTACTTCCGCGGCACGGGCCACACGCTCCGCTTCATCGAGTACATGGACGTCGGCGCCACAAACGGCTGGCGGCTCGACGACGTCGTGCCGGCGGCCGAGATCATCGAGCGGATCGACGCCGAGCTCCCGGTCGAGCCGCTCGAGCCGCGCTACCGCGGCGAGGTCGCAAAGCGCTGGCGCTACCGCGACGGCAGCGGCGAGCTCGGCGTGATCGCCTCGGTCACCCAGCCCTTCTGCGGCGACTGCACCCGCGCCCGCATCTCCGCCGAGGGGCGCCTCTACACCTGTCTCTTCGCCGTGCGCGGCCACGACCTCCGCGCGCTCGTGCGCGGGGGAGCCTCGGAGGAGGACGTCCGGGACGCGATCACTGCGATCTGGGGCAAGCGCACCGACCGCTACTCGGAGCGCCGCTCCGAGGCGACGGTCGGCCTGCCCAAGGTCGAGATGAGCTACATCGGTGGCTAGTTCGAGTTCTTCGCACGGGCTCGAGCCACTCTCCCCCTTCACCCACGTCGACCTGCTCGAGCGCGCCGACGCGATCGAGGTCGAGGTGCCGCGGGGCGAGCCGCGCCAGCTGCTCGCCGGCGTCGCGGATGCCCTCGCCGCCCGCGAGCCTCCGGACGCGCTGCGCGAGAAGCTCGCTGCGGCCGCCGAGGCGGTCTGGCCCGACGACGCAGGCGGCGAGGCCGAGGCGGACGAGCAGCTCCCGCTCGCGCTCGCCTACCGCCTCTCGCTTCCCTACCTCGCGCGGCACCCCTCGGTGAAGGGGCAGCTTGCGAACGTCGAGCCGCTGCTCGAGCTCCTGACCGAGGAGGAGCTCGAGGAGCGCGGCCCCGCCCTGGCGCGCGCCGCCGTGCCCGCCCTCGCCGTCGACGTCGACCTGCTGAAAGACGAGGGGTACCGCTACGTCGCCACGTACCCACCGGAGGGCTCCGAGGGCGTCGACGTCGTCGGCAAGGCCTCGGCCTGGCTGACGAGGCGCATGACCGTCGACGGCGACGACACCCGCCTCGCAATGCGCCGCTTCCTCGCGATCGTCGCTGAGGAGATCGAGGTCGAGCTTCCGATCGCGTCGGCGACGCTCGACCGGATCCTCGCCGAGCCGATGCCGGCCCACCCGCCGACGGACAGGCCGTTCCTCTCGCTCGCCCGCGGCCTCGTCGAGGAGGCTGTCTCCGAGCGCGGCTTCCCCTGGTAGACGGAGGTCGAGGGGCGGCCGCTCGGACCGCCCCTCGACGCGTGCCTAGAGCTCCGCGAGGGCCGCCTTCACGCGGGCGGGCGTGAGGGGGAGACGGCGGATGCGGGCGCCCGTGGCATCGAAGACCGCGTTTGCGACGGCCGCTGGAATCGCGGTCATAGCGTTCTCACCCGAGCCGGTGGGCGACTCGTTCGGGCGATTGATCAGCGCGATCTTGATCTCAGGAAGCTCGGTGAACCGGAGCACCTGATAGCTGTCCCAGTCTCGGCTCTTGGAGGTCTTCGGGTCGAGCACGACCTCCTCCTTGAGCGCGCGGGAGACGCCGTGAACGACGTTCCCCTCGATCTGGGCCTTGATTCCGCGGGGGTTGATGATGATCCCCACGTCGTGCGAGACGACGACGCGCGTCACCCGCACCTTGCCGGTCTTCTTGTTCACCTCGCACTCGCACACCGTGGCGGCGTAGCCGTCGATTCCCTCGTACTGCATCGCGGCGAAACCGCGTCCGGTGGCGATGTCACCCTTCGACGCCGGCTTGGGCGAGTTGCGCAGCTCCCAGCCGGCGGCCTTGGCAGCGACCTCGATCGCGTGGCGGAGCCGCGCGTCGCCGACGTAGCGGAGCCGGAAGGTGACCGGATCGGCTCCCGCCGCCACTGCGAGCTCGTCGATGAAGCTCTCGTTGGCGAACGAGTTCTGGATCCGCGCCGGCGAGCGAAGCGGGCCGGTGAAGAACCAGGAGTCGACCGTCCTCGCAAGCACGCGGGCGTTCGGGACGAGACCCTCCTCGTCCTTCAGGTAGCTCGCCTCCGTGTTCGAGGTGTCCGCCCCGAGCGGTGGGAACGTGGGTGCCTGTGCCCGACGCGGCGCGAGCGTGAGGCCGATCAGGGCGCCGGTCGGGAGGTTCGCCGCCCCGACGTTGCCGGGCCGGCCGCCGCGGGACGCCTGCAGGCTGTCGAAGTCCCAGGCGATCAGGTTGCCGTCCTTGTCGAGGCCGCCCCGCACCTTCATGATCATCGGCGTGCCGTAGTGCTCCCAGATGTGCTCGTCGGCGCGCATCCACTGGACGCGGACCGGCGCACCCACGGCCTTCGAGAGCAGCGCGGCGTCGATCGAGGCGGTGTCGGCTCCGTTCAGGCCGTAGCAGCCCGAGCCTTCCTTGTAGATCACGTGCACCTGCTGGTCGCGGAAGCCGAGCACCCTCGCCACGGCGGTGCGGAGCGGATAGACGCCCTGCGTCGGCGACCAGACGGTGGCCTCGTCGGCCTTCACGTCGGCGACCGCACACGAGGGGCCCATCGAGCCGTGCAGTTGGTACGGGTAGTAGTAGGTGGCCTGGATGACCTTGTCCGCGGAAGCCAGCGCCTTGTCGACGTCGCCGTCGTTCGCGAGCAGACGCGCCTGGGCGGGTAGCTTCTCCATCTGCCCATAGAGCGCGTCGTAGTTGGACGGCACGCCGCCCGGGTCCTTCCAGGTCACCTTCAGGTTCTCGGCGGCCCGGATCGCGCCGATCTCGGAGCGCGCGACGACGCCGACGAAGTCCTTCTGGACAACGACCTTGACCAGGTCGGGGACCCGCTTCTTCATGCCGTCGACGCTGACGAGCGTGGCGTTGATGCCCGGCGGGCGTACCACCCGTCCGTGCAGCATCCCCGGCACCTTGAGGTTCTGGATGTACTCCTGCTGGCTGCGGACCTTCGCCGGGACGTCGACGTGATTCACCGAGCGTCCAACGATCTTCAGCTCCGACGGCTTCTTCAGCGGCGCCCGGTTCGTCACCCGGAGGTTGAACTTCTGCCCGCCGATCAGCTCGCCGTACGTCAACTTCTTCGACGCGTCGCTCGAGCTGACGACCGCGCCGTCGCGGGTCACGAGCGTGCTCGCCGGCACGCCGAGCTTCTGTGCGGCCATGTCGACCAGCGCCTTGCGAGCCTCGGCACAGGCTCCGCGCAGGCCGTTGAGGGCGAAGTTCGACTTGATCGACTGGCTCCCGGCGGTCGTGCCCTGGTCGGGCGTGAGCCAGGTGTCGGACTGGATCAGGTCGATCTTGTCGAGCGCGACGTCGAGCTCGTCGGCGGCGATCTGCATCTGCGCCGTCTTCAGGCCGGTGCCGAGCTCGACCTTGCCTGTGTGGATGGTGATGCGGCCGTTCTGCCCGACCACGACCCACGAGTCGATCTGGGTGGCGTCGATCAGCGCCGGGCCGATCGCGCCGGTCGCGCTTTTCGCGCGCGTCGCTCCGAGCGAGAGCGGCACGCTGAACGCGACGATGAGCGCACCGCCGCCCTTGAGGAAGTCGCGGCGGGAATGGGGTGTCTCGATCAGGTTCGTCATCGCTCCCCCTATGCCGCCGTCGCCTGTGAGGCGCGCTTGACAGCCTGGACGATGCGGTAGTGCGTCCCGCAGCGGCAGATGTTGCCGTTGAGGGCCTGCTTGATCTGCGCCTCGGTGGGACGCGGGTTGCGCTTCAGGAAGACGATCGACTGCATCACCATGCCGTTGATGCAGTAGCCGCACTGGGCGGCCTCTTCGGCGATGAATGCCTCGAGGACCGGGTGCGGATTCTTCGCCGTCCCGAGCCCCTCGAGTGTCGTCACCTTCTTCCCGGCGACCGAGGACACGGGGACGATGCACGAGCGAACGGCCTGGCCGTCGATGTGCACCGTGCACGCTCCGCACTGCGAGAGGCCGCAGCCGAAGCGGGGGCCCTGCAGGTCGAGCTCGTTGCGCAGGACGTAGAGAAGCGGTGTGTCCGGCGCCGACTGGACGGTGTGGCGTTTGCCGTTCACCGTCAGCTTCACCGTCGTTGCCATAGAGCCTCCTGACGGATACGTGATGGCGTCGCCGAGACGCGCCGACTGCGGCGGGCGGCGCTTTGACTGAGAGTACGCCTCCAACCAGCTGGACGCAAGTTCCTTGTCCCGGGACGGCCCGCGCGACGGGGCCGCCCACCCGGCCGGATAGAATCGACCCCTCATGACCGCATTCGTCGCAGCGGCCGACCGCCGCCTTCCGCGCGGCTGGGCCCACCTCGCGCTGCAGCTCGCGTTCTGGCTCGGGTTCTACGTCGCCTATCAGGCGGCACGCGGGCTCGCCGATCGCGGCGGCGTCGCGACGGCGTTCGCCAACGGCGAGTGGATCATCGACGTCCAACGCCGCCTCCACTCGATGTTCGAGCTCACGCTGCAGACGGCGGTCGAGAGCTCCGGCTTCCTGATCCAGGCGACGTCGGTGACCTACTGGCTCTCCCAGTTCGCGGTCGTGGGGATCGCGCTCGTCTGGGTGTACTTCAAAGCCCATGAGCGCTTCTACGCGTTCCGGAACACGCTCATCATCGGGAACCTGATCGGGCTCGTGGGCTACGTGCTCGTGCCCACCGCGCCGCCGCGGATGTTCCCCGAGGCCGGGTTCGTCGACACGCTCGCAGCGCACTCGACCGTCAACCACTCCTCGACGTTCGTCGCCTTCTCGTCGAATCCGTACGCGGCGATGCCGAGCCTGCATGCACTCGACGCGCTGATCGTCAGCGTCGTGATGGCGACGGTCGTGCGGCGCTGGTGGGCGAAAGCGCTCTGGCTCGCGTGGGCGCCCTGGGTCTGGTTCGCCGTGATGGCGACCGGCAACCACTTCTGGCTCGACATCGCCGCGGGCATCCTCGTGGCCGCGGTCGCCGGAGCAATCGTCTATCGCCCCTGGCGCTGCCTCACGCACGCGCCAAGCATGAGCCTGAAGGAGGCGTACACCGCCGGGAGCGCGCGGGATGGCCGTCGCGCTCGATCACCGGGCTCGCCCGGACGCGCGTGACCCCGAACATGCTCACCGCCGCCGGCGTCACGCTCTGCGCGGTCGGCGCCGTGCTCGTCTACTTCGAGTACCGCAGCGAGTGGTTCTACTTCTTCGGCGGGCTCGCATTCGTCGTCGGCTCGATCCTCGACATCCTCGACGGCGCGCTCGCCCGTGCAGGCGGCAAGCAGACGCCGTTCGGCGGCTTCCTCGACTCGACCCTCGACCGCGTCGGCGAAGGGCTGATGCTCGGCGCGATCGCGCTCGTCTTCATGCGCGACGGCAAGGAGCTCGCGCTCGCGCTCGCCGTGGCCGCGATCGGCGGCTCCTTCCTCGTCCCGTACGCCCGCGCGAAGGCGGAAGGGCTGGGGATCAAGGCCGACGTCGGCATCGGCTCGCGGGCCGAGCGCGTGGTGGTCATCTCGATCGGGCCTGGCGCTCGCTCCCTGGGGCGTGCTCCCCTGGGCGATCGGCGTGCTCGCGCTGACCGCCTGGGTCACGGTCGCTGCAGCGGATCCTGCACGTCCGCCGCGAGCTCGCAGCAGCGCGCTCCGCTGATCGCCGCGCCAACGAACGCGTCGCACGTCGTGCCAACGCTCGTCGAGTGCTATAGTGCTAGCAGTTTGGCTGCTAGCACTTCTCATAGAGAGCGGACGAGCGTGCTCGTCCGCATGCCCGGCTCGCTCAAGCGCGCGCTCGTCCGCGAGGTCGCGCGGCGCGAGTCGAACCTGAACGACGTCGCCGTCGCCCTGCTCTCGGAGCGGTTCGGCGTCCCCTTCTCCCCCAGCGGCCGCCGCCGCAAGGCGATCCCCGGCGCGGCCGGCGCGGTCGTCCTGCGCATGCCGCCCGAGCTCCGCCGCGAGCTCAAGGCCGCCGCCCGCCGCCGGGGCAGCAACGTCAACGACCTCGTGCTCCTCACGCTCTCCGAGGAGCTCGAGATCCCCTTCGCCTCCAATCGAAAGGACACCCCCATGGCTTCGACCGCCTCGACGAACGGCCGCGCTAGCACCTCCGACAAGGTGCGCGTCGCGATCGTCGGCGTCGGCAACTGCGCGAACTCGCTCTTGCAGGGCGTGCAGTACTACAAGGAGGCCCCGGACGACCAGTTCGTCCCCGGGCTCATGCACGTGAACCTCGGCGGCTATCACATCCGCGACATCGAGTTCACCGCCGCGTTCGACGTGACCGCGGAGAAGGTCGGCAAGGACCTCGCCGACGCGATCTGGGCGCATCCGAACGACACGATCAAGTTCGCCGACGTGCCGAAGACGGGCATCAAGGTCAACCGCGGCATGACCCACGACGGGATCGGCAAGTACCTCTCCGAGATCGTCACGAAGGCGCCCGGCGAGACCGACGACATCGTCGGGATCCTCCGCGAGACGCAGACCGACGTCGTCGTCAGCTACCTGCCGGTCGGCTCCGAGGCCGCGGCCAAGTGGTATGCCGAGCAGTGCCTCGAGGCCGGCGTCGCGCTCGTCAACTGCATGCCCGTCTTCATCGCGCGCGAGAACTACTGGCAGAAGCGCTTCGAGGAGAAGGGCCTGCCGATCATCGGCGACGACATCAAGTCGCAGGTCGGCGCGACCATCACCCACCGCGTGCTCACGAGCCTCTTCCGCGAGCGCGGCGTCAAGCTCGACAAGACGATGCAGCTGAACGTCGGCGGCAACTCCGACTTCCTCAACATGCTCGAGCGCGACCGCCTCGAGTCGAAGAAGATCTCGAAGACGAACGCGGTCACGTCGATGCTCGACTACGACCTCGGCGACGGCAATGTCCACGTCGGCCCGTCGGACTACGTGCCGTGGCTGACCGATCGCAAGTGGGCCTACATCCGGATGGAGGGCTCGTCGTTCGGCGACGTGCCTCTGAACGTCGAGCTGAAGCTCGAGGTCTGGGACTCGCCGAACTCGGCCGGGATCGTGATCGACGCGGTCCGCCTCGCCAAGCTGGCACTCAACAACGGGGTCGCAGGCGCGCTCGAAGGCCCGTCGAGCTACCTGATGAAGTCGCCGCCGAAGCAGATCGTCGACGACGAGGCCCACGAGGCGACCGAGCGCTTCATCGCCCAGA
>CAWCDT010000015.1:0-95186 GCA_963794385.1 uncultured Gaiellaceae bacterium
TCGCGGACGAGCCTTCGCCCGCCCGGCAGCACGGCCGTGACCGTCGTGCCGGGAGCAAAGCGGCTCAGCTTCACCTCGAGCCAGTGGCCGGCGGCGCCGTCGTTCCGGAGCAGGAGCAGGCGCCCGCCGATCGAGTTGACCGCGACGTCCACGTCTCCGTCGTTGTCGTAGTCGGCCGCGGCGAGACCACGGCCGTTGCTGCGCGGTACCGCATCCACCCCGACGGCGTCACCTGCGTCGGCGAACTCGTCGCGACGCCCCTCGCCCGTCTGGTTCTCGAGTACCTGCAGGCGCTCGGCGTCCATCGCGAGGCTCTTCATCGGGATCGCGCCGTTGGCCAGGACGAGGTCGAGATTGCCGTCGAGGTCGAGATCGATCCAGGAAACGCCCCAGCCGGTGAAGTCCGTGCCGAGCGCCGGGGCGAAGTCGGGGCGCGCGTCGGTGAACCCCGTGGGCGAGCTGCGGTAGACGGCGTGCAGCTGTCGGCGCGAGTTCGTCACGAACAGGTCCTCGCGCCCGTCGAGGCTGTAGTCCGCGGCCGCGACCCCCATGCCGGCATTCGGGTCGTCGACGCCCTCGAGCCGCCCGCGCTCGACGAAGCGGAATCCGAGGCCGCCCGGGCGCGGGCGGTTCAGGTAGAGCCGGTTGGGGTCGAGGTCGTTCGCGACGTAGAGGTCGAGCCGGCCGTCGTCGTCGACGTCCGTGAAGACTGCCCCGAGGCCGTGGTCGACCTGCGCCCTTTCGAGGCCGGCCTGCTTGCCGACCTCGCGGAACCGGGCGCGGCCGTTCCCGTCGGGGCCCTGGTTCAGGTAGAGGCGGTCGCGCACGCCGGCGACGTTGGCCGGGAACCCGGCCGCGGACGAGGGGACGGGGACGTTGGGGTCGGCGTAGCCGGCCACGAACAGGTCCGGGCGTCCGTCGCCGTTCACGTCGCCGACGGCAGCACCCGAATGCCAGCCCGGGTCGTTGATCCCGGCCGCGCGGGCGCCTTCCGTGAACGTGCCGTCTCCCGTTGCCCCAGAGCAGCGCGTCGTAGCCGTTGGTTGCGGCGTTGTAGCCGGCCGTCGTCACGAAGAGATCCGTGTTGCCGTCCAGATTGAAGTCCGCCGCGACGCA
Organism: uncultured Gaiellaceae bacterium; assembly: GCA_963794385.1. GTDB lineage: Bacteria > Actinomycetota > Thermoleophilia > Gaiellales > Gaiellaceae > Gaiellasilicea. The sequence continues at coordinate 1,117 of CAWCDT010000015.1, forward strand.
GCCGTTGCCGCGCAGCTGCAGGTCGGCTCCGGAACCGCGGCTGACGTCCTCGAACCGGCCGCGCACGTTGTGGAAGAGCGCGCTGCGCGGCAGCTCCGCCGCTTTCGGTCCAGCGGACGAGCTCGTCGTCGCCGTATGCGTTGACGACGAAGAGGTCGAGCCAGCCGTCGTTGTCGTAGTCGAGCCAGCAGAGGCCGCCGCCCATCATCGCCTCCGGCTCGTTCGTCACCCCGAAGCGGAAGGCGCCGTGCCTGAAGTCGAGCCCGACCTCTGCGGCGACGTCGCGCAGGCTCACGCCGCCGAGATCGTCCGAGCGCGCGGCGGCGAAAGGAGGGCTCTGACTGACCGCGCGCGGCGGTGATCAGGTAGCGGCCGTCCTTCAGCACGAGCTCGAAGGTCCCCACGAAACGTCTCGGTGTGCCGCGGAGCTCGACCGTTCCCGCCACCCTCGCGAGGACAGTCGGGGGCGCCTGGCCGTCGCTGGGCTCCAGGGTCACCCGGACGCGTTCGATCTCGTAGCGAGGGACGTCGACGGCGCCTCCGTCCGCCGCATCGATCTGCCGCCACACGGCGGCGAGGCGAGCCCCGTCCGCGCCGGCCGTCGCGCGTTCGCGATCGCGGCGTCGAAGGGCCTCCGACTCGTTCTCGAGGTCGGCGACGACGTCCCTCGCGATCTGCTCCGCCGTTCGCCGGTCGATCGGCGCGATCCCTTTTCCTGTTTGGACGCTGACGGCGGGGAGCTCGCCCCCAGCGGGCGCGGGCAGAACCGTCGCTTCCGCGCTCGAGCGGGCCGGGGTCCCGGCGACGACGAGCAGGCCGACGAACCCGACGGCGCCCGCGAGCGCCGCCGCGCCCGCCGTACGGCTGCCGACGCGTCGAGCGCGCGCCCAGCCGCGTCCGCGAGCGGAGGACGGGCAGGAGCAGCAGGAGCAGCGGTCGCGCCGCGCAGACGAGCGCGAGGGCCGAGAGCACGGCGACCTTGGCGCCGAACTCGGTCGTCTGGGGCGCGAGCAGGAGCGCCGCCAGCAACCCGATCGACACGGCGTACGCTCGGCGCCCAAGCCGGCTCTCCGGGATCGTCCGCGGGTCCGTGATCATGAAGAACAGGAAGACGAGGATCTCGGGCGAGAAGGCGAGGACCTTCCAGAACTCCCAATCCGAGACCGGGCCGAGGTGCCAGCGCGCGAGCATCGCGTGGCCGCTCGCCGCGAGGACGCCCAGGCACGCGGCGAACGTGGCCCAGAACGTGAGCGCGATCGAGAGCAGGCGGAGGCGCCGCAGGATCGCGAAGCCGCCGCCGACGATGAGCGCGAGCGCGAGCGCGAGCCACAGGGACATCGGTCCCCACCAGAACTCGAGTGGATCGGCGAGCTCGGGCCCGAGCAGCAGGAAGCAGAGCACGAGCCCGAAGTTCGACGGGTTGAAGATGTGGCGCCCTCGAAACTGGATCAGGTACTTGGAGAGAAGCGACACGGCCGCGGTCCCCGCGAAGATCCACCAGCCGTTCATGCTCCACCAGTCGCCGTGCTCGGTGCCCGGCACGCGGAGGATGAAGGCGACGCCGTTTCCGGTCAGGAGCGCGCTCGCGGGCCACATGAGCACGTGCTGGCGCCGCAGGGCGATCCCCACTTCGAGCACGGCGCACGTCAGCAGGGAGACCAGGATCTGCGCGATCGAGAGCCGGAACTCGAACGCCACCTGTCCGAGCACCTGCAGCGAGACGATCACGGCGGCGAGATGGAGCCGGGGATCGCGCCACGACGGCAGCAGCACGGGGTACGCCGTGCCTCGAATCTGCAGGGTCGGCTTGCCGCGGCCGACGGTTGCGGGGGCGCTCATCGACGCTCATGTTATGCCGTCCCGCCGGGCTTTCCAGAGCGCCGCGAAAGTGCAGTTGACGCGGGTCTGCGGTGAGTTTAGTTTGGCTGCTGGCTCAACAATCCGGGACGTTGGCCGTCTGTGACTTCTTGGAATCCCTGTCCGAACGGAGATGGAGGGAGAGACTGTGAAGAGATTGATCGTTGCACTCGTCATCGGGGCACTGACGGTGAGCGTCACCGTCACGTCTGCGGTGGCGAAGCCGGGCAAGACGGGCTGCGGCCGCGGCAGACATCTGCGTCCTGCTGCCGGACCCGAAGACGTCGGTCCGCTGGGAGACGCAGGACCGGCCGGCGCTCGTCGCCGCCTTCACGAAGGCGAAGCGTCTCGTACGTCATCAACAACGCCAACGGCGATGCGCAGCGGCAGCGCTCGCAGGCCGACCAGTGCCTGAGCGCAGGCGCCAAGGTCATCATCCTCGTGTCGCTCGACGCCGGCTCCTCGATCGCGATCGAGAACGCGGCGAAGTCGCAGGACGCCCAGGTGATCGAGTACGACCGCCAGGTCAAGGGCGGCAGCGCCGCGATCTACATCTCGTTCGACGGCAGGCAGGTCGGCGTCCTGCAGGGCAAGGGTGTCGTGGACGGGCTGAGGGCGAAGGGCATGTACTCGAAGAAGCCGGTCGTCGCCGAGCTGCACGGCGGGCAGACCGACAACAACTCGTTCCTCTTCAAGGGCGGCTACGAGTCGGTCCTGAACCCGCTCTACAAGAACGGCACCTTCAAGAAGGGCCCGCAGCAGTTCACGCCGGACTGGGACAACCAGAAGGCGGGGACGATCTTCGAGCAGATGCTCACGCGGACCCAGAACAAGATCGACGCTGTCGCGGCGGCCAACGACGGCCTCGCCAACGCGGTGGTCGTGGCGCTGAAGGCACGCAAGCTGAAGCCGATCCCGCTGAGCGGTCAGGACGCGACCGAGCAGGGCGTCCAGAACATCATCTCCGGCTGGCAGACGATGACGATCTGGAAGGACACGCGGAAGCTCGCGACTGCCTCGGCTACGGCCGCGATCGCGCTCCTCAGGGGAGCGAAGCCGAGGACGACGGGCACGGTCGACAACAACGGCAAGCGGCTGCCGGCGTACATCATCCCGCCGCAGACGATCAACAAGTCCAACTACAAGATCCTCTTCACGAGCGGCTACCTGAAGAGGAGCAAGGTCTGCGTCGGCCAGTACAGGCAGTTCTGCACCTAGCCGAGGCAGTCGTCATCGCGGAGGCGCCCTCGGCGGGGCGCCTCCGCCCGCTTCTGTGGTATGAGACTCCCGCCGTGAGCGACGCACCGCTTCTCGAGCTGCGAGGCATCTCCAAGTCGTTCGGCTCCGTGCAGGCGCTGACCGACGTCGACTTCGAGGCCCGCGCGGGAGAGGTGATGGCGCTCGTCGGCGACAACGGCGCCGGCAAGTCGACGCTGATCAAGTGCGTGGCAGGCATCCACGGCCACGACGAGGGCGAGATCCTCTTCGAAGGCGAGCCCGTCTCCATCCACAGCCCCAAGGACGCCGGACGCCTCGGGATCGAGGTCGTCTACCAGGACCTCGCGCTCTGCGACAACCTCGACGTCGTCCAGAACATGTACCTCGGACGCGAGGAGCACGACGCTCTTCCAGCGGCTCAAGGAGCCGATCATGGAGGTGAAGACGGCCGAGACCCTCGAGGGCCTCCGCGTCACCACGATCAAGTCGACCCGCCAGCCCGTGGCGAGCCTTTCCGGCGGGCAGCGCCAGTCGGTCGCCGTCGCACGGGCCGTGATGTGGAACTCGAAGCTCGTCATCCTCGACGAGCCGACCGCGGCGCTCGGCGTCGCCCAGACAGAGCAGGTGCTCGAGCTCGTGCGCCGCCTGGCGGAGCAGGGCCTCGGCGTCGTGCTGATCTCGCACAACCTGCACGACGTCTTCGTGACGGCGACGCGAATCTCCGTCCTCCGTCTCGGCCGCAACGTCGGCGTCTACGAGCGCGCAAAGACGACAGAGCAGGAGGTCGTGCACGCGATCACGGCCGGCCGGCCGACGAAGGTGTCCGGCATCCCCGAAACCGAGGCGGAGGTGACGGCGTGACTGCGGGAGCACAGGCGGTCGAGGTCGAGCCGACCGGGCTCGGGCTCGATTCCGCGCCGCATCTACGACAACTTCCGGGCCGGCAACCTCGGGCCGGCGCCCGTGCTGCTCGCGCTCGCGATCATCGTCGCCTACTTCAGCCAGACGGCACCCAACTTCTTCTCCGCCGGCAACTTCAACAACATCATCACGCAGATGGCCGGGACGACGCTGATCGCCTTCGGCGTCGTCTTCGTGCTCCTCCTCGGCGAGATCGACCTGTCGGTCGCCTACGTCAGCGGGCTCTGCGCCGTGGTCGCGGCCGAGGCCCAGCTTCCGGACGGCGCGCACCTACCCGGGCTCATCGCCATGGGCCTGGCCGTCCTCACCGGCGTCGCGATCGGCGCCTTCCAGGGGTCGTTCGTCGCGCTGATCGGCGTGCCGTCGTTCGTCGTGACGCTGGCCGGCTTCCTGATGTGGCAAGGCGTGATCATCGAGCGAGTCGAGGCGCGCGGCGCGATCATCATCCAGGACACCTGGATCAACAACACGGCGAACTACTTCTTCAGCCACAGGGCGGGCTGGATCATGGCGGCGATCCTCAGCGGGGTCTACGTGATCGCGGTCCTGAGCGCGTTCTACGCGAACCTCCGCCACGGCATCCGTCCGCGCGATCCGTTCATCTTCGGCCTCAGGCTGGTGCTGCCGCCGGCGCTGATCTTCCTGGTCGTCGCGATCTGCAACCAGGACCAGCGCCGCGGCGTCCCGTTGGCCCTGATCATCGTGTTGGTCGCGCTCTTCGTGCTGACGTTCCTCGCCAAGCGCACGACGTTCGGCCGGCACGTCTACGCCGTCGGCGGCAACGCGGAGGCTGCCCGCCGGGCGGGTATCAACGTCGCGCGGATCCGGATCCTCGTCTTCATGCTCGCCGGAGCGATGTCCGCGATCGGCGGCATCGTCCTCGCCGCGAGGCTGAACAGCGTCGACCTGAACCAGGGCGGCGGCACGTTGCTGATCGACGTGATCGCGGCGGCGGTGATCGGCGGCACGAGCCTCTTCGGCGGGCGCGGCGAGGTCCGCAATGCCCTCTTCGGCGCGCTCGTGATCAAGACGATCGAGAACGGCCTCAACACGAAGGGCTACAGCCAGGGGATCATCTTCATCGTCACGGGCGCGATCCTGCTCTTCGCGGTCACGCTCGACGCGATCGCGCGCCGGCTGCAGGCCAAGGCCGGTCGTTAGCGGTACGTCACGGCGACGCGCTGGCCGCTGTCGCTCGAGCGGACGATCGCGTCGCAGACCTCGGCAGCCCGGTAGCCGTCCTCGAACGTCGCGCCGTACGGCGCCACCTCGGTCTCGCCCGCGATCGCGTTCAGCAGGTGGTACGCCTCGTGGACGAAGGTGTCGCCCCAGCCGATGATGTGCCCGGGCGGCCACCAGAGGTCCCAGAAGGGGTGATCCGCCTCGGAGACGAGCACCGTCTTGAAGCCACGCGCCCGGTCGCCGTCGGCCCGGAAGACCTGCAGCTCGTTGAGCCGCTCCATGTCGAACGCGAGGGACGCCTTCGACCCGTTGATCTCCCACTGGAACGCGTTCCGCCTCCCGAGCGCGAGCCGCGTCGCCTCGATCGTGCCGACGGGCCCGTTCTCGAACTCGACCGCCGCCTCGAGCGCGTCGTCCACCTTCCGGCCGGGCAGGAAGGTGCGCACGAGCGCCGACACGGTCGAGACCTCGCCGACGAGGAAGCGGGCGAGGTCGACCACGTGCGTGCCGAGGTCGCCGATCGCGCCCGAGCCTGCCTCCTCCGGCTGGAAGCGCCACGTGTCGAGCGTCGGGTCGTCGCCCCAGTCCTGCAGGTAGCGGCCGCGGAAGTGGCGGATCTCGCCGAGCTCGCCGGCCTCGATCATCTCCCGGGCGAGCCGCACCGCCGGCACGAAGCGGTAGTTGAAGCCGCAGAGATGCTTGACGCCGGTCGCCGCGACCCGCTGCCAGATCTCGTGGCTCTCGGCGGCGTCGCGGCCGAGCGGCTTCTCGCAGAGGACGTGCTTGCCCGCCTCGGCGGCGGCGATCGTCGGCTCGGCGTGGAGCGAGTTGGGGCCGCCGTTGTCGAAGAGGCCGATCGCCGGGTCGTCGACGAGCTCTCGCCAGTCGGTCGTCCAGCGCTCGTAGCCGAAGCGGCCGGCGACCTCGCTGACGGCGGCCTCGTCACGGCCCGCGATCGCGACGAGCCGCGGGCTGAGCGGCGAGTCGAGGGCGGCGAGCGCCCGGAAGGCGCGCGAGTGCGCCTTGCCCATGAACGCGTAGCCGAGCATGCCGATGCCGATTTCTTCCGCCATGTGCTCCTGTCGTAGGGTTGCCCGGAGAGTCTCAACCATTCGGAGGCACGCGTGAAGCTCGAACAGGCACGGCAGATCGTCGACACGGTCGTCGCGGAGGCGTCGGCACCCGTGTCGGTGTTCGTCGCGGACGCGCACGGCGAGCTCGTCGCGGCGGCGACGATGGACGGCGCCGCTCCGGACACTCGGTTGAACGCGCAGCGCAAGGCGTACACGGCCGCGCGCAGCGACGCAGTCTCGACGCGGGCGCTCGCGGAGAAGCTTGGGCTCGAAGCCGCCGGCCGAGCTCGCGAGCTTCGACCCGTTCTTCACGTTCTTCCTCGGCGGCGTAGCGGGGTTCGCCGAAGGCAAACGGGTCGGCGCAGTCGGCGTCAGCGGCCTCTCCGGGCGCGGACGACGACGCACTCGCGCGGCGGGCGCTCGAGCAAGCCGGGCTGGAGACGCAGTGAAGCTCGGCCTCCTCTCCACGGCGAACATCAACGAGATGCTGATCGCGGCAGCGCCTGACGAGGTCGAGCTCGCGGCGGTCGCGAGCCGCGACGGCGACCGGGCGAAGGCCTACGCGAGCGAGCACGGGATCCCCCGTTCCCACGGCAGCTACGAGGCGCTGCTCGCGGACGACGAGCTCGACGCCGTCTACATCTCGCTGCCGAACCGCCTCCACCACGAGTGGACGATGAAGGCGCTCGCCGCAGGCAAGCACGTGCTCGTGGAGAAGCCCTACTCGCGGCGGCCGGAGGAGGTGGAGGAGGCATGGGACGCCGCCGCCGGCGCCGGGCTCGTCCTGATGGAGGCCTACATGTACCGGCACCACCCGCAGGCGGCGAAGGCGCGCGCGCTCGTCGACGACGGCGCGATCGGCCGCCTGCGCGCGATCCGTTCGACGTTCAGCTTCCAGCTGCGCGACCTCTCGAACATACGGATGCTGGCCGACCTCGACGGGGGAGCGCTGATGGACGTCGGCTGCTACTGCGTCAGCGGCTCGCGCCTGCTCGCGGGCGAGCCGGAACACGTCTTCGGAGAGCAGGTGCTCGGCCCGACGGGCGTCGACGTCGACTTCCACGGCACGCTGCGCTTTCCGAACGACGTGATCGCTCAGTTCGACGCCTCGTTCTCGCTCCCGAAGCGGCAGCGCCTCGAGGCGGTGGGCGAGGAGGGGACGCTCGTCGTCGAGGCGCCCTGGCGGGCCGACTGGGGCGGCGGCGTGCTCGTGAACGACGAGGCCGTTCCCGTCGACGAGGCGGATTCGTACCGGCTCGAGCTGACCAACTTCGCGGCCGCGGTCGACGGCACCGCCGAGCCGTTGCTGGGCCGGGAGGATGCGCTCGCACAGGCGCGGACGATCGACGCTCTCTACCGCTCGGCCGGTTCGGGCGAGACCGTCGAGACGGCGTGAAGACCAGCCTCGGCATCTGGGCCCTCGGCACGATGGCGACCCGCTTCGTCCCCGGCGGGTACAAGCCGGAGTTCGCCGGCGAGACAACGGTGGAACGCGTCCGGCGCGCGGTGGAGGGGCTCGGCGACCTGATCGACGGCTACGAGTTCCATTACCCGCAAGAGCTCTCGCACCGAGAACCTCGACGAGGTCCGCGACGCGCTCGGCGAGCACGACATCTACTGCATGGCGACCGGGCTCCATCTCGACGCCCGCTTCGGCCGCGGCGGCCTCGTCTCGCCCGACCCGGCCACGCGCGCGGAGGCGGTCAAGCGGACGCTCGACGCGGCCGAGTTCGCCGGCTCAATCGGCGCTCACTTCATCATCTGGCCGGGGATCGAGGGCTACAACTACCCGTTCCAGACGCCGTACGCCGACAGCTGGGCCTGGCTCGTCGACGGCGTCGGGCAGGCGGCCGAGGTGTGCGCGCGGCACGGCGTGAAGCTCTTCCTCGAGCACAAGAACTCCGAGCCCGCGATGAAGATCCTGATGCGGAACGTCGGCATGACCCTGCACGTGATCCACAAGCTGCGCGCGCAGGGGATCGACAACGTCCAGGTCAACATGGACTGGCAGCACCTGATCATGAACCGCGAGAACCTCGCCGAATACGCGGCGCTGCTCGCGGCCGAGGGCCTGCTCGGCCACCAGCACGCGAACTCGGGCTGGGGCGACTTCGACGACGACAACATGGTCGGCGCGACCGCGTTCATGGAGACGCTGGAGCTGGCCGTGGAGCTGCGCCGGGCGAACTACGGCGCGGGCGGCGAGCGGCTCGGCTTCGACCTCTACCCGTACACGGAGGACGCGGTCGCCGCCGTCCGGCGCAGCGTGCTCCAGTGGCGGTTCATCGACGGTGTCGCCGCGAAGATCGACGACGCGGCGCTGCGCGAGGCGCAGGCGCAGAAGGACGCCGTGCGCGCCTACGAGCTCGTCTACGCCGCCCTCGGAGCGTGAGGCTCGTCGGGCTGGACGTCGGGACGACCGGCGTCAAGGCTCTCGCCCTCTCGCCGACGGGGGACGTGCTCGCGAAGGCCGAGCACGGGTATCCGCTCTCGACGCCGCAACCCGGCTGGGCCGAGCAGGATCCCGACGACTGGTGGCGTGCGGGCGAGGCTGCGCTGCGCGACATCGGCTGGACTGAGGGCGAGCCGCTCGGCTTCTCCGGGCAGATGCACGGGCTCGTCGCGCTCGGCGCGGACGACGCGGTGCTGCGGCCGGCGATCCTCTGGAACGACCAGCGCACCGCCGCGGAGTGCGCCGAGATCGAGCGGCTCGTCGGCCTCGAGCGACTGGTCCAGCTGACCGGGAATCGCGCTCTCACCGGTTTCACGGCGCCGAAGCTGCTCTGGCTCCGGCACCACGAGCCGGAGGTCTTCGGCCGGATCGCGCACGTGCTGCTCCCGAAGGACTACGTGCGCTTCCGGCTCACAGGCGAGCGCGCGATCGACGCGGCCGACGCGTCGGGGACGTTGCTCTTCGACGTCGCCGGCCGGCGCTGGAGCGACGAGCTGCTGGAGCTGCTCGAGCTGCCCGCGCGGCTGGTTGCCGGACGCGTACGAGAGCACGGAGATCGGCGGCGCGGGCGACCAGGCAGCTGCGGCGCTCGGGGTCGGTGTCGACCGTCCCGGCAGGCTCTCGGTCGTGCTCGGCACGTCGGGCGTCGTCTTCGCGGCGCTCGACGAGTTCGCCGCCGACCCGCAGGCGCGGGTGCACGCCTTCTGCCATGCCCTGCCCGCGACCTGGCACGCGATGGGAGTGATGCTCTCGGCCGCCGGATCGCTCGGCTGGCTGCGCGACGTGCTGGCGGCCGACTACGACGAACTGCTGGCCGACGCCGAGCGGTGGCCACCGGGTGTCGAAGGGGTTCTGTTCGCGCCCTACCTGGCCGGGGAACGCACCCCGCATGCCGATCCCGACGCGCGGGGCGCCTTCACGGGCCTCGGTCTGCGGCACGACCGCGGCGCACTCGCGCGTGCAGTGCTCGAGGGCGTGGCGTTCGGGCTGCGCGACTCGCTCGAGCTGCTCGTCGAGCTCGGCGTCGAGCCGGTCGCGGCCCGTGTCTCCGGCGGCGGCGCGCGCAGCTCGCTCTGGCTGCGGATCGTCTCGTCCGTGCTCGGGCTCCCACTCGAGCTCACCGCTGCGGAGGAAGGGTCGGCTTTCGGGGCCGCGCTGCTCGGCGGTGTCGCCGCCGGCGAGTTCGCCTCGGCCGGGGAGGCGGTCGCCGCCTGCGTCCGGGTGCGCGCAGACCGTCGACCCCGAGCCTGCGTGGACCGGCCCGTACGAAGAGGCATACGCTCGCTACCGCTCGCTCTATCCCGCACTGAAGGAGGTCCGATGAGTCTGGAAGGAAAGGTCGCAGTCGTCACCGGCGCGAGCCGGGGGATCGGCGCCGCCGTGGCGCGCGCGCTCGTCGGCGGAGGGCGTGAGACTCGGGCTGGCGTCGCGCAGCGGCGACGACCTCGGCCTCGCCGACGCCGTCGCGCGGCCGTGCGACGTGCGCGACCGCGCTCAGGTGCAGGCGTTGGTGGACGAGACGGCGGAGCGGTTCGGTCGGCTCGACATCCTCGTCGCGAACGCAGGCGTCGGCGCGTACGGCCCGCTCGTCGATCTGCGCCCGGACCTGCTCGACGAGATGATCGACGTGAACGTCAAGGGCGTCCTCTACGCCGCGGCGGCCGCGGTGCCGCACCTGATCGCCGCGGGCGGCGGCGACCTCGTCTCGGTCGCGTCCGAGGCCGGGCGGCGCGGCCTGCCGAACGAGGCCGTCTACTGCGCCTCGAAGTTCGCTCAGGTCGGCTTCACACGCGCGCTCGACCACGAGCTCCGCCCGCACGGAATCCGGTGCACGAACGTCTGTCCCGGTGGTGTCGCGACCGACTTCGCGCTCGAGGACGGACGCGGACGCTCGCCCGAGGCGCTGCCGGGGATGATGAGCGCCGAGGACGTCGCGGCGGCCGTGATGTTCGTGCTCACGCGCCCGCGCGGGCACCGCGTGCTCGAGCTCGCGTTCCGTCCAGTGAAGGAGGAATCGTGGGGGTAAGGCGGGGCGGTTAGGACGCGAGCGCGCGCTCGAGGGAGGCTCGGCCGTCCTGCAACACCGGCTCCCCATGCGCGACGAGGACGCGCTCGAGCGGCAGGTCGAGGAGGGGCTTCAGCGCCGTGCGGAGCGACGCCGGCGAGCAGCGTTGGTCGAGCCAGGAGTCCGGACAAACGCTGACGTCACCCTCCGCTCCGACGAGGACGTCGCCGGCGACGAGCGTCTGGTGCTCGGGCAGCCACCAGAGCATCTCTTCCAGTTCCGGCGGCAGGGCGAACTCCTCGACGGCGGCCGGTGTCTCGGCCGTCGTCGAGTAGCGTTCGACCAGTTCCACCTGGCTGCGCACGTGCCACGAGGCGGTGAGCAGGATCGAGACCGGCAGCCCACGCCGCTCGACGTCTCGGTCGAGCGCAAGGAAGAACTGCTCCCGCTCCGGCGGAACGAGTGGGTCGATCAGGACGGTCGCGTCCGGCGCTTCGTAGTAGACGCAGCCGACCTCCTGCTCCCAGTCGTCCCCTTCCCTCCAGTCCGGGTGCGGAGCCGTCCAGCGCCAGAGGCCCGATGCCAGCTCCGTCACGTTCATGCTTGGAGCGCGAGCGGCTCGATCCGGCCGTCCTCGATCGTCCAGGCCGCGAGCGTGTCGGAACCGAGCGTCAGGATCAGGTAGGGCCGCCCTTGCCAGAGGCCGATGTTCTCGACGTCCGTCCGGGAGGGCCGCGGCGGTGAGGAGAGATGCGAGTGGAAGACGGCGAGCTGGTAGCCGTCGTCCTCGAGAAACCACGTCTCGGGGTCGATGTCGAGCTCGAAGCGATACGGGCTCCCAGCGGCATTCCGTCCCCGCACGTAGCGCTCCGCGACCCCGTCGCGGAACGCCAGCAGCCCGCAGGCCTCGTTCGGTGCCTCGGCTTCCGCGTGCGCTCGGAGCTCGGCGCGGATCAACGCCGGGATCACCACCAGGCTGCTACCACCACACCGTGCGCTCCATCGACTGCTCCACGTCCGCCGCCTCCCAGAAGTCGGCCGAGAGGTACTTCCAGCCGCCGTCGGCGAGGATGCAGACGACGACGCCCTCCTCGAGCTCGCCCGCGAGCCGTCTCGCGACGTGCGCGACCGCACCGGAGGAGACACCGCCGAAGATCCCCTCCGTGTCGAGCAGCTCGCGCAGCCCGGCGACCGACTCCTCGTTCGAGACCAGGATCTTCCGGTCGAGCTTGTCCACGTCGAGGATCGGCGGCACGTAGCCGTCCTCGAGCGAGCGCAGCCCCATCACGTGCTCGCCCGGCAGCGGCTCGGCCGCGGCGACGACGACGTCCGGGAAGCTCTCGCGCAGCCGGGCGCCCGTCCCCATCAGCGTCCCGCCCGTGCCGAGCCCCGCGACGAGCACGTCCACCCGGTCGAGGGTCTCGGCGATCTCGGTACCCGTGCCCTCGTAGTGCGCCCGGGGATTCGCTTCGTTGCCGTACTGGAAGGGCATGAACCAGGAGGGATCGCGCTCCGCCAGCTCGAGCGCGAGCCTGACGGCGCCGTTGGAGCCCTCTGCGCCGGGCGACTCGACGATCTCGGCGCCGTAGAGCCGGAGCAGCCGGCGGCGCTCGCCGGTCGCGTTCTCCGGCAGCACACACGTCAGCGGATAGCCCTTCAGACGCGCGACGAGCGCGAGCGAGATCCCGGTGTTGCCGCTGGTCGGCTCGAGCAGCCGCCGTCCCGGCTCGAGCTCGCCGGAGGCCTCGGCGGCCTCGATCATCGCCTTCGCGATCCGGTCCTTGATCGAGCCGGTCGGGTTCTGCCCTTCGAGCTTCGCGTACACACGCACCGGGCCGGGCGCGAAGCGGGAGAGCTCGACGAGCGGTGTCGACCCGACGAGCGAGAGAAGCGATTCGGCGGTGTTCAGCACCCGCCGGCCATGGCGGGGAGAAGAATGAGCGAGGCGCCGTCGACGCGGGTCTCGAGCCCGTCGAGCGTGCGCACGTCCTCGCCGCCGACGTACACGTTCACGAAGGGAGCGAGGCCGCCGTTCTCGAAGAGCTGTGCCTCCAGCGCCGGATAGCGGGAGGAGAGGTCCGCCAGCACCTCGCGCACGGTCTCGCCGGTCCCGACGAGCTCGCGCTCGCCGCCGACCTCGTTGCGGAGCGTAGGCGGGATGCGGACCCGCGTCACAGGCGCACGCCCTGGCAAAACTCGACGTAGTCGATGTATTCGGTGATCGTCGGGTGCTCGCCGCAGACCGGGCAGGTCGGATCGCGCTTGACGGCGACCTCGTCGACCGTCGTTCCGAGCGCGTCGAGCAGGAGCAGCCGGCCCTCGAGCGTGTCGCCGATGCCGAGCACCAGCTTCAGCGCCTCGTTCGCCTGCAGCGAGCCCACGATCCCGGGCAGGACGCCGAGCACGCCGCCCTCGGCGCAGCTCGGGGCGAGCTCCGGCGGCGGCGGGGTGGGGAAGAGGCAGCGGTAGCAGGGGCCCTCGCCGGGGTTGAAGACCGTCACCTGGCCCTCGAACCGGTAGATGGAGCCGTGCACGACGGGAATGCCGTGCCAGATCGACGCGTCGTTGACGAGATAGCGGGTGGGGAAGTTGTCGGCGCCGTCGACGATGACGTCCCAGCCGTCCTCGAGGATCCGGTCGGCGTTCTCGGAGGTGAGCCGCTCCTCGTACGTTTTCACGTCGACGTCGGGGTTGAGCGCCTGGATCGTCCGCTTCGCGGAGTCCACCTTCGGCTCGCCGAGCCGGTCGGTCGCGTGCACGATCTGGCGCTGCAGGTTCGAGTCGTCGACGACATCGGCGTCGACGATCCCGATCGTGCCGACGCCCGCCGCGGCCAGGTAGAGCGCGGCCGGGGAACCGAGCCCACCGGCGCCGATCAGGAGGACGCGGCCGGCGAGCAGCCGCTCCTGCCCGGCCTCGCCCACCTCGGGGATGAGCAGGTGGCGCGAGTAGCGGCGGCGCTGGTCGGGTGTCAGTGCCCGCGGCACCTCGACCGGAAAGCCGTTCCGCTTCCAGTCGGTGAAGCCGCCGGTGAGCGACGTGACGTTCTCGTAGCCGAGCTCCTGGAGCGCCTTGGCCGCGAAGGCTGAGCGGGAGCCGCCGGAGCAGTAGACGACGATCTCACGTTCCCGGTCGGGCACGAGGCCCTCGATCCGCGACTCCAGGTTGCCGCGGGGGATGTGGAGCGCGCCGGGGACGATGCCTTCGTCCCACTCCTCGCGCTCGCGCACGTCGACGAACAGCGCAGATCCCTGCCGCTCGCGCGCCTCGGCGGCGCCGAGCTCGTCGATCTCTGCCTTGACGCCGGCGAGCAGCTCCCTGTAGGTCGCCATCTCTCTCGCAAACGATACGTGTGCCGTGCTTCTTCCCGCGAAAATCTTGAGCCGCGGCGTCGCTAGATTGGCCGCGTGTCTGCCCGTCGCCGCACCACTCTCATCGTGGCTGCGCTCGCCGCGCTGGCGGCGGTCGTGGTCGCCGGTGCGACCGTGCTGACGGCCGACGATCCCGACGAGTCGCTGGCCGCGGCGGCCGAGCCGCAGCCGCGGGAGGGGTTTCCGCCGCTCGCGCTCGCGTTCGGGGTCCGCGACGACGCCGAGGCGCGCGACCTGAGGCGCGCCGCGGCCCTCTACGAGGAGGGCCGCCGCGACGAGGCCGGCCGCATCTTCGCGCGTCACGACTCGCTCGAGGCGAAGCTCGGCGCGGCGTTCGCCGCGTGGCCGGCCGGAGAAGATCGGATCGAGCAGCTCGGCGCGCTCTATCCCCGCAGCGCGCTCGTCCAGCTCCACGTCGGCCTGGCCCGCTTCTGGGCGGGCACCGGCGGTGCGCTCACCGCCTGGCGCGAGGCGCGCGACGTCGAGCCGGACACGCCGTACGCCGTCCGCGCGGACGACCTCATCCACCCCGAGCTCGCGCCGGGCCTGCCGGTCTTCACGCCGAGCTTCCCGTATCGGATCGAGGGGGACACGCCGGCCGCGCAGCTCGATGCCCTCCGTGCCGACGAGAGCGTGCGCGGCCGCCTCCTGTACGGGATCGCGCTGCAGCGGCTCGGCCGGCCCGTCTCTGCGCGGCGTGCGTTCGCGGACGCGCTCGAGCTCGATCCGGACGACGTCGACGCGCTCGTCGCCGACGCGGTCGGCCGCTACGAGAAGAGCGACCCTGCGGCGTCGTTCTCGCGTCTCGGCCCGCTCACGCGCCGATTTCCGAGCGCCGCGACCGTCCGTTTCCACCTCGGCGTGCTCCTTCTCTGGCAGCGAGACGTGGAAGAAGCGACCCGCCAGCTCCGTCTAGCGAGAACAGCCGAGCCCGGCACCCGCATCGCCCGGGAAGCGCAGCGCTACCTGGACGAAGTGGCCACGGCCGGGACCGGCGAGCAAGAAAGATAGGCCGAACGGCCTATAGCGCTGGGGGAGGGGGTTTGGCAATGTTCTTCGACTTTGTTTCAAACGTGTCGACGGCGGGCGGCGTCGCGACGAGGGTGAGCGCAATCGGAGGGGGAGAGCCGAAGTGAGCGCACGGGGCACCACCATCAGCACGGGGCAGGTTTTCGACGTGATGGCCTCGACAGAGGCCAAGGCGCTGATCGAGAGCGGCCGGCTGGCGGGGAAGCTGGTCGCCGACGACATCGCGAGCGCGCTGGACGAGCTCGATCTCGACACGGCACAGCTCGACGAGTTCTATGCAGCGCTCGACGAGCTTCAGATCGAGGTCGTGGAGCGCGACGAGCCGGAGGCCGACCTCGACGCGCCGACCCGAGAGGTCTCGACCGACACGCTGCAGCTCTTCCTCAAGGACATCGGCAAGGTTCCGCTCCTGACGGCGGCTCAGGAGGTCGAGCTCGCAAAGCGGATCGAGCGAGGCGAGCACGCGGCGAAGCAGGCAATGGTCGAGGCGAATCTGCGCCTCGTCGTCTCGATCGCGAAGCGCTATCGGAATCAGGGGCTGCCCTTCCTCGATCTGATCCAGGAGGGCACGATCGGCCTCGTCCGGGCAGCTGAGAAGTTCGACTACCGCAAGGGATTCAAGTTCTCGACCTACGCGACGTGGTGGATCCGGCAGGCCGTTGCGCGCGCCCTCGCGGACAAGGCGCGCACGATCCGGATGCCGGTGCACGTGGTCGAGAAGCTGAACAAGATCGTCCGCACCGAGCGCACGCTCCGCGCGAAGCTCGGCCGTGAGCCGAGCTCGATCGAGATCGGCCTCGAGCTCGATCTGCATCCCGGCGAGATCGAGCAGGTTCGTCGAAGCGCCCAGACGCCGATCTCGCTCGAGAAGCCGGTTGGCGACGAGGACGAGTCGGAGTTCGGGCACTTCCTCACCGACGATTCGGTGCCGCTGCCGGACGAGCAGGCCGAGGAGACGCTGCGCAACGAGGCGCTCCGTACGATCCTGCAGTCCCTCTCGCACCGCGAGCGCCGCGTGCTCGAGCTGCGCTACGGCCTCGACGGCGAGCAGCCCCGCACGCTCGACGAGGTCGGCAAGGCGTTCAACGTGACGCGCGAGCGGATCCGCCAGATCGAGAACCAGGGCCTGAAGAAGCTCCGAGCACTCGCGCTCGCCGCGCAGCTGCGCGACGTCGCCTGATCCGAGCGCGGCGGTTCAGCCCCGAAGCGCTGCCCCGCAGTCGACGGTGCCACTCCGAACCTCGGCGATCGCGGCCCGGTAGGCCTCGAACGCCGGTTTGCGCCTCCAGTCGGCCCAGAGCAGGCCGGACTGCCAGCCTCCGAGGAGGCGTTCGTCGACGAGCAGGAAGTTGAAGAACGCGGCGACGCGAGGCTGGCAGTGCGCAAGCCGGAGGGCCGCGGCGAGCTGGGCGGCTTGCTCTCCCGGGGCGAGCGTCCGGGCGACGTTCTCCCGGCCCGAATAGTGCGTGCGGCGCCGTTTTCCGACCGTCGTCGTCTGGAAGCCGTTCTCGAGGTACCAGATCGGCGCCGGCGGCTGCGCCGTCCCGGCGAACGACTCGTCGAGCACCGCGACGAGGCGGTCGTAGTCGCCCTGGCCGATGTGACTCTCGTGACGCGCGCTCGGCTGCTCGCCGGGATGGAGCGGATACGGGTTGTGACCGACGGCGTCGAAGAGAGGCCGTTGCCGGCCGCTTGCGCGGTAGGCCGCGCCGACCCTGCGGATGAAGGCGGCCGGATCGTGGCTCGGAGCCGTTGTCGTGAGCACGTTCACGCCGGGGACCGTCGCATGCAGCAGGTCCCAGCAGCGCGCGAGCAGTGCGGCGTAGCCCTCCGGAGCAGTGTCGCGGGGCCGCCAGAACGTCTTCGAGTTGGCTTCGTTCCAGATCACGACGTCCCGCACCTCGCCGTACCGGACGAGAACGTTGCGGAGCGAAGCGGCAGTAGTCCTCGCGTGCGGCCCGCGTACGAGGGGCGTCCCTCGCGCGGCCGTAGATCCCGAGCACGATCCGCACCCCGTGCCGGTGTGCGGCGACGGCGCGGCGGAGCGCATCGTGGTCGGAGCCGGTCAGGCTTCGCTTGCCCCGACGCCACTCCAACGTCACGCGCATGCCTCCCAGGCCGAGCGCCCGCATCGTGCCGAGGATGGGGCTCGGTCGCTCGGTCCACTTGATGCGGTCGTCGTGCACGCCGATCAGGAGGCCTGGGCCGGCGCGCGCAGGCTCCGGCCCGACGAGCAGGGCCAGAATCGAGAGCGAGAGCGCCGCAGAGACTCTCATCCGCGCTCATCGTCGGCAGAGACGTGCCGCCCGCCATCACCCGAAAGGGCGGTCCTGGACCGCTCCTTCGGGCCATTGGCCTAGACTCGCGGCGATGAGCACCCTGGAGCAGGTCTGGCTCGACGAGCTCAGCGAGCTGTTGCGGATCCCCTCGGTGAGCGCCGACCCGGCTCACGCCGACGACGTCGTGCGCGCGGCCGAGTGGGTCGCGGACAAGATCCGGCGCAGCGGCGGCGAGGCGGAGCTCGTCCCGTACGGGACGCGGCCGCTCGTCGTCGGCGAGATCCGCGCCTCGAATGGCGCCTCCGGTGCGCCGACGGTGCTCTGCTACGGCCACTTCGACGTCCAGCCCCCGGCGCCGCTCGAGCTCTGGGAGTCCGATCCGTTCGACGCGACCATCCGCGACGAGTGGCTCTACGCCCGCGGTGCCGCCGACGACAAGGGGCAGCTCTGGATGCTGCTCCAGGCCGCGGGGATGCTCGCCGCCGAGGGTGCGCTGCCGATCAACATCCGCGTCGTCTCGGACGGCGAGGAGGAGGTCGGCGGCCAGTCGATCGTGCGCTTCCTCGAGCAGGACGAGCGCGGCGCCGACGCGTGCGTGATCTTCGACGGCGGCATGGAGCACCGGGGTCTGCCCTCTCTCGCGATCGCGACGCGCGGGCTCGCAGCCTTCAACCTGCGCGTCCGTACCGGCGAGCGCGACCTCCACTCGGGCATGTACGGGAACGCGGCCCTGAACGCGATCCACGCCCTGATCACCACGCTCGGCGGCATCCTGCCGCGCGACGGCCGCGTGCCGGACGCGCTCCGGGTCGGGATCGCGCCGGTCACGGACGAGGAGCGCGCCGGCTGGGAGGAGCAGCCGTCCGGCGCGGACATGTTGCGCGACGCGGGCGCGATTCCTTACGACCCCAAGGCGGCCGACGAGTTCTATCTCCGGACGACCGCGGAGACGTCCGTGGAAGTGAACGGGATCCTCGGCGGCAAGCCGGGCCTCAAGAACACGACCGTTGTCAGCGAGGCGCAGGCGAACTTCACCGTCCGGCTGGCCCCCGGCCAGACCCCCGAGACGGTCGCGCCCGAGGTCGAGCGGCTGCTGCACGAGGCCGCCCCCGAGGGAGCGACGGTCATCGTCGAGGAGCTGGAGGGATCGACGCGGCCGGGGCTCGTCGCCGCCGACGCACCGGTGATCAAGATCGCACAGGACGCGTTCGAGACCGCGTTCGGGATCAGGCCGATCCTCACGCGCGCCGGCGGGACGCTGCCGATCATGCCCGCGCTGATGGACAAGGGCATTCCCACGATCCTGACCGGCTTCGCGCTGCCGGAGAGCAACGTGCACTCGCCGAACGAGCGCATGCTCGTCGAATTCTTCCCGCGCGGCATCGCGACGATGAAGGAGCTCTTCACCCGCCTTGGCGACCTCTCGTAAAGCCGAGTTCGTGACGCCGCTCGCCGCGGAGCTCGCGGCGGACGTGCTCGACCGCTTCCTCCGCTACGCCCGGATCGACACCCAGTCGGCGCACGGCATTGACGCCTCGCCCTCGACCGAGAAACAGCTCGACCTCGCTCGGCTTCTCCGTGACGAGCTCGAGGAGATCGGGCTCGACGACGTGCGCCTCGACGAGTACGGCTACGTGTACGGCTCGCTGCCCGGCGTCGAGCAGGCGCCCACGATCGGGCTGGTCGCGCACGTCGACACCTCACCGGACGTGACGGGCACGGGCGTCGACCCGCAGGTGCACGAGAGCTACGACGGCGGCGTCATCGAGCTCCCCCGTGAGGGAGTCGTGCTCGATCCCGAGCAGCTCCCGATCCTCGCCAAGAAGGTCGGCCATGACATCGTCACCACCGACGGCTCGACGCTGCTGGGGGCGGACGACAAGGCGGGCGTCGCCGAGATCATGGCGGCAGTCGCCTATCTGAAGCGGAATCCGGACATCGAGCATGCCCCGCTCCGCGTCTGCTTCACGGTGGACGAGGAGGTCGCGGGCGGCGCGGACCACCTCGACCTCGAGCGCTTCGGCGCCCGTTACGCCTACACGCTGGACGGCTCCGAGCTCGGCGAGATCGAAGCCGAGACCTTCAACGCGTGGAAGGTCTTCGTCACGATCCGCGGCCGCTCGACACATCCCGGCACCGCCAAGGGGCAGCTCGTGAACGCGATCAAGCTCGCGGCGGACTTCGTCGCGGCGCTGCCGCGCGACTCGCTCTCGCCCGAGACGACCGAGGAGCGAGAGGGGTTCGTCCATCCGACGAGCATCGAGGGCGGCGCGGAGGAGTCAGTGGTCGAGCTGATCGTCCGCGACCACGATCTCGGCAAGATCGAGGAGCACCTGGCGCTGATCAGGCGGCTGGCGGCCGACGTGAGCGAGCGCGAGCCGCGTGCCGCCGTCGACGTGCGCGAGGAGGAGCAGTACCGGAACATGGGCGAGGTGATCGACCAGCATCCCGAGGTGATCGAGGCGGCGGTCGAGGCGGTGCAACGGCTTGGGATCGAGCCGGTGCACACGATCATCCGCGGCGGTACCGACGGGGCGCGCCTCTCTCTCCGCGGGCTGCCGACCCCGAATCTCTTCACCGGCGGCTCCGAGTACCACTCGCGCCGCGAGTGGGCGAGCGTGCAGGACATGGCCGCCGCTGCGGCGATGATCGTCGAGCTCGCGCGCGTCTGGGCCGAGCGACGCGACGCCTAGGCCAACTCGTTTATAGGTTACGACCCATAAACGGTGTCAGAGACGACTCTGACACCGTGTCAGAGACGAGTCTGACACCGGTTAATCCCAGGGCGGAGATTTGTGCACCCAGCGGCCGCCGACCATGGTGGCGACGACCTGGAGCTCGCGCAGCTCCTCGGGCTCGCACGCGAGCGGGTCACGGTCGAGCACGACGAGATCGGCGAGCCAGCCGGGGAGGAGCTTGCCGCGGCGGCGTCCGTCCTGGGAGAGCCAGGCGGGAGCGACGCACGTCGCATGCAACGCCTGCTCGACCGTCAGCGCCTGCTCGGGCCGCCAGGCGGGCCGCTCGTCGATCGTGCGCAGGACGCCGGCGGCGATCCCCGCGATCGGGTCGAGCTCCTCGACCGGCGCGTCCGAGCCGTTCACGAGCACGGTGCCCGAGTCGAGGAGCGAGCGGAACGCGTAGGCCCCGTCGAGCCGGTCCGGCCAGAGGCGCTCCGCGAGGTCGCGGTCGGACGGGGCGTGCGAGAACTGCACCGAGCAGGCGACGCCGAGCTCGGCGAAACGCGGCAGGTCCTCGGCCGTCACGCACTGCGCATGCTCGATCCGCTGGCGCAGGCCCTTCTGCTCCCAGGCGTCACGGGTGGCCTCGAATGCGTCGAGCGCGTCGCGGTTCGCCTGGTCGCCGATCGCGTGCACCGCGACCGGCCAGCCCCGCTCGGCGCCGCGGCGCACGATCTCCTCGAGCTCCTCGCGGCTCGTGATCTGCACGCCCGAACCGTCGGTCAGCCTGGCCGTGCGCGAGCCGAGCGTGCCGTCCATGAAGCACTTCAAGTAGCCGACGCGGAGGTACTCGTCGCCGAAGCCGGACCGGAGTGACAGCGCGGCCGCTGAGTCGAGGAGCTCGTGCGGGATCGACCCCCACACGCGGAGTGTGAGGTTCCCCTCCTCGCGGAGGCGCTGGAAGATCCCGGGCGCGCCGAGCCACCCGTCCTTGTCGTGGATCGACCCGACGCCGCGCGCGTTCGCGAGCTTGAGCCCCGTCCGCGTCGCCTCGACCCACTCGTCCTGGCTCGTGACGACCCAGCGGTCGCGGAAGCGCCACGCCGCCTCCTCGCGCAGGATTCCGATCGGCTCGCCCCGCTCGTCGCGCTCGACGACGCCGCCCGCGACGTCCAGATCGCCGTCCGTGGCGGCGAGCGCGGCCGAGTTGAGCCACGCAGAGTGGTAGTCCTTCGAGAGCATGATCGTCGGCGTCTCCCCGGTGACTGCGTCGAGGGCCTCCTTCGTCGGCTCCGTCGAGGGATTCCAGTCGCCGGAGCGCCAGCCGTAGCCGCGCAGCCAGCGGCCGGGCGGAACCGTGGCCTCCCCGATCCGCCGGAGCGCCTCGTCGAGCGAGCCGCAGCCGTCGAGCTTCACCTGGCGCTGCGCGAGCGACCAGGTCGGAAAGTGGACGTGCGAATCGGTGAAGGCGGGGAGGACGCAGCGGCCGCCGAGGTCGACCACCTCCGGGCTCGCGAGCGCGGTCTCGTGAACGCCGACGCCGCCCGCGACGTACGCGCCGGCGATCGCGAGCGCCCGGCTCGTAGGGAGCGAGGGATCCATCGTCCTGACGACGCCGTTCTCGAGGATCACGGCGGCCAGCCTAAACAGAACCCTTCCACTCTCCTAGCACTGCCTTTACCGCGGCGGGGTATTCACACCCATCCGCAGATCTCTCGCCATCGCCGTTCTCGCCGTCGCGGGCTCGCTCCTGTGGGCGGTCGCCGGCGCAGCGGCGACCGTCGTCGCCCCGTCCGCGATCACGGGGCCGGTCAGCACCGTCGCCGCGACGAGCGCAACCGTGACCGGAACGGTCAACCCGAACGGGCAGGCGACCTCCTGGTTCGTCGAGTACGGGACGAGCACGAGCTACGGCTCGAGGACCGCGAACCAGAACGCCGGCTCGGGGACGGCTAATTCCGCGGTCTCGGCGTCTCTCACCGGGCTCACGCCCGGCACGACCTATCACTACCGCGTCGTCGCGACCAACGCGACGGGCACGAGCCGCGGCGCCGACGGGATCTTCACGACACCGTCGGCACCCGGAGTCGTCACGGGCGCCGCGACGAGCGTGACCGTGTCCTCGGCGACGCTCAACGGCACCGTCGACCCCAACGGTCGTGCCACGACGTGGTACTTCGAGTACGGGACGAGTACGAGCTACGGGTCGAGGACGGCTGAACGGAGCGGCGGCTCTGGCGGCAGCGCGGTCGGTGTCTCCGCGCCGGTGTCGGGTCTCGCCCCCGGGCGCGTCTACCACTTCCGGCTCGTCGCAACGAGCGACGGCGGGACGAGCCGCGGCGCCGACCAGCGCTTCTCGACCGGCGGGCCGCCGGACGTCGTCACCGGAGCAGCCAGCGCGATCTCGCTCACGTCGGCGAGGCTGAACGGGACGCTCAACCCGAACGGGATCGCGACTAGCTGGTACTTCGAGTACGGCACGACGACGCGATACGGGTCGCGGACTCCGACGAGGAATGCCGGAGCGGGGACGCGCGCCGTTGCCGTCTCGGCCCCGCTCACGCGCCTGGGGAGGACGACCACGTACCACTTCCGCCTCGTCGCGACGAACGCAGCCGGGACGCGCGTCGGCGCCGATCGCGAGTTCAGCACGTCCCTCGCACCAGGGGTCACGACGGGGCAGGCACAGAGTGTCGGGCCGGCGACGGCGACGCTCACCGGCTCGGTCGACCCGCGGGGACGGGCGACGCGCTGGTACTTCGAGTACGGCACGTCGACCCGCTACGGGTCGCGGACGCCGACGAGGAATGCCGGCTCCGGCGCCGCCCGAGCCGTCTCGGAGCCGCTCTCGGGGCTCGCGGCGGGCACCCTCTACCACGTTCCGCCTCGTCGCCGAGAGCGACGCGGGGACGGGCCGCGGCGTCGACGTCGTCTTCACGACCGTCGGCGTGACCCTCGCGACGCCTGCGCTCCGCGTGGTCTTCGGGCGCGGCCTCATGCTCTCGGGGCTCGTTCCGGTCAGGCGCGCGGGCGAGCTCGTGACCCTGTTCGCGCAGACGTACGGCGAGGGATCGCCGAGATCGATCGCGACCGTGCTGACCGCCGCCGACGGGACGTGGCGATTCCTGGCGAAGCCGAGGATCCAGACGTCGTACCTGGCCAGCTGGAACGGCAGCCGGAGCGGTGCGTCGGTCGTCGCCGTCCGTCCGGCTGTCTCGCTTCGCCGGACGGCGACCGGCCGGCTGGCGACGCGCGTCGTCGGCGCGCGCTCCTTCGCCGGCCGCGTCGTCCAGCTGCAGCGGCGCTCGGCGACCGGTCGGTGGGTGACGATCAAGCGCGTCCAGCTCAACCGGCGCTCGGCGGCGCTCTTCCGCGCGAACGGCGGTGCCACGCGGCCGCTCGACGCTCCGCATCGCGATGAGCGTGAACCAGGCGGGCGCTGGGTATCTCGCCGGCTTCAGCCGCACGATCGTCTATCGCCGCGCCTAGACTCGGCCGCATGGCCGACCTCGACGCGCGCCGGGCCGCGCTCGCCCGGTTGATCGACCACGCGCCGCTCTTCCCGCCGGCGAGTCTCCCCGTTCCCGAAGCGCTCGCCGAGGACCGGCGGGCGCACGCCGACGAGCACGCCTGGCTGCTCGCGCGCCTCGTTTGGCCCGCGTCGAAGCTCGGCGAGCTCGAGGACGGCGATCGCGAGCTCTCCGTCCTCCTCGACGGGGGAGAAAGTGTTGTTCCAACACAAGGTCCGCGGGTCGCCGCGGTCGAGACACGCTGGGACGCCGGGCTGGACGGGCTCTCGGGCGAGGCCTATGTCGAGCTGCCGCTGGGGGAGGGCCTCGAGGAGCGCGTCGCCGCGCTCGCGGAGCGTGGTCTCCGCGCGAAGGTGCGCTGCGGCGGCGCCGAGGTGCCCTCGGCCGAGGCGCTCGGCCGCTTCCTGGCGTGCTGCCGCGAGGCGGGGGTGCCGTTCAAGGCGACCGCCGGGCTGCACCATCCGCTCGCCGCCGAGGGCCGCCACGGCTTCCTCAACGTGCTCGCGGCGTGCGTCTTCGAGGATGCGGCCGCGCTGACCGGCGAGATCGAGCTGGACGAGGACGCGCTCCGCTGGCAGGGCCGCGAGGCCGGGCCCGAGGAGCTCGCCCGGATCAGGCGCGAGCAGCTCGTCGCGGTCGGCAGCTGCTCCTTCTTCGAGCCGGTCGAGGACCTGAAGGCGCTCGGAGTCCTGTGACGCTCGGCTTCGGCACGTTCGAGCGCGACGGCGTCCCGCACCTCGGCTTCCG
The DNA here is from genome assembly GCA_963794385.1 of uncultured Gaiellaceae bacterium. Classification (GTDB taxonomy): domain Bacteria; phylum Actinomycetota; class Thermoleophilia; order Gaiellales; family Gaiellaceae; genus Gaiellasilicea. Next base: position 25,459 of record CAWCDT010000015.1, read on the forward strand.
CTCCGGCGACGCCGTCGTCGACCTCGGCGAGGGCTCGCTCGACGCACTGCTCGCCCAGGGCCGACCCGCCTGGGAGCGCACGACCGAGGAGTCGGTCGCGGCGGCGGAGCGTGGAGACGCAGTCGACCTCGCGGAGATCGAGCCCCGGCTGCCGTTCACGGTCGCCGACTACGTCGACTTCTACTCGTCACTCGAGCACGCGACGAACCTCGGCCGGATGTTCCGGCCGGACGCCGAGCCGCTGCTTCCGAACTGGCGCCACCTGCCGGTCGGCTACCACGGCCGGGCCGGCACGGTCGTCGTCAGCGGGACGCCGATCCGCCGCCCGCGGGGCCAGGCGAAGGCGCCCGACGCCGACGCACCCACCTTCGGCCCCTCCCGCCGGCTCGACGTCGAGCTCGAGCTGGGCTTCGTCGTCGGCCTGCCGTCGCGGCTCGGCGAGCCCCTCCCGACCGACGCCTTCGCCGAGCACGTCTTCGGCGTCGTGCTCGTGAACGACTGGAGCGCCCGCGACCTCCAGGCGTGGGAATACGTGCCGCTCGGCCCGTTCCTCGGCAAGAGCTTCGCGACGTCGGTCTCCGCCTGGGTGACACCGCTCGCGCTGCTTCAGGGGAGGCGGGTGGCGGCGCCGGCGCAGGAGCCAGAGCCGCTGCCGCATCTGCGGGTCGCCGAGGACTGGGGCCTCGACCTCCCCCTCGAGATCGAGCTGAACGGCACCGTGATCTCGCGCGGCAACGCGCGCGGCCTCTACTGGACGATGCCGCAGCAGCTCGCGCATGCGACCTCGAACGGCGCGAGTGTCCGAACTGGCGACCTGATGGCCTCGGGCACGATCTCGGGGCCGGAGCGCGGCAGCGAGGGGAGCCTGATCGAGCTGACCTGGAACGGCGAGCGGCCGCTCGCTCTCACCGACGGCAGCGAGCGCACCTTCCTCGAGGACGGCGACGAGGTCGTGCTCCGCGGCGAGCCGCTCGGCGAGGTTCGCGGGCGCATCCTCCCGGCCTGATGGCGTGGCGGTCGCACCTCTTCGCCGCGCTGCGGCATCCCGCCGAGCCAAGAGTCCTCATCTTGCGAAGCGATCGCTTCTGGCGGCTGCCGCGAGCCGTCGTCCCGGACGCCGTCTGGTCGGCGGACGCCGAGGTCGTCGTACCCGCGTTCGAGCGCAGGCTGGGTACGAAGCCGTGGCTGCTGCGGCGGCTCGCCGTCGCCGACGACGAGGACGCGAAGCGGGTCGAGGCGGTCTACGAGCTCGAGCTGCTCGAGCCCGCGTGGCAGCCGCCCGCGCACGGACGGTGGGTCGGTCGCGCCGACCTCGACCGGATTCCGCTCGCGGACGAGCGGCAGCGCGGGCTCTTGGAGGAGTATCTGGAGGCCCTCGAACACGGGGAGGCCCCGGCGGCACGGGCGCCCTGGGCGAGACAGGGATGGATCGACGAGGTCCGTGCCTGGATCGAGCGCGAGGTCGCGCGCCTGGGCCATACCTTCACCGGGATCGAGCAGGTGAAGCACTGGAGCATCTCCTCGATTCTGCGCGTCCGCACCGACGGCCCGAACCTGTACTTCAAGGCGCCGGCGCGACTGCCGCTCTTCGTGCGGGAGGCGGCAGTCACCGCCAGGCTCGCCGAGCGGTTCCCGGGATACGTTCCGGCGCCGCTCGCGCTCGAGACGGAGCGGGACTGGATGCTCCTTCCCGAGCTTGAGCTCGTGTCGTGGGAAGCGCCAATCGAGACGCGTTGCGAGATGCTGTGCCGCTTCGCCGATCTGCAGCGGCGCGCGGCCGGGATGACGGACGAGCTCTTGGCCGACGGTTGCCTCGACCGCAGGCTCGGCGTGCTCGAGACGCAGATCGAGCCGCTGCTGGAGGATCCGCGCGCCGTCGCCCGGCTGACCTCCGAGGAGACGGACGAGCTCAGACGGCTCACGCCGACGCTCAAGGAGGTATGCCGTCGCCTCGACGGCTTCGCGATCTCGGCGACGCTCGTGCACGGCGACCTCCACCTCGGCAACGTCGCGCGCGGCGACGGCGAGCTCGTCTACTTCGACTGGACCGACGCCTGCATCGCCCATCCGTTCATCGACCTGCTCTCGCTCCAGTGGGAGAGGAACGAATCGAAACGCGAGGCGATGCTCGACGCATACCTCGAGCCCTGGGACGGTGCGGAGACGCCCGAGCGGATGCGCGAAGCCGTCGCGCTCGCCGCCGTCGTGATCCCGCTCCACCACGCCGTGTCGTACCAGACGATCGTCGCGGGTATCGAGCCGGTCGCCCAGTCCGAGCTCGACGCGACTCACAAGTTCCTGCGCGAGGCACTCGCGCGGGCACGCGAGTTGTAGCTCGCCCAGGCCGATACGATCCGGGCCGTGGCCTGGGACGTCCTGACCGAGGAACAGCGCGAGATCCGTGAGCTCGTGCGCACGCTCGCGCGCGAGCGGGTCGCGCCGCGGGCGGCCGAGATCGACGAGTCGCACGAGTTCCCCTGGGACATCGTCGAGCTCTTCCGCGAGCACGAGATCTTCGGCCTGCTCTTCGACGAGGAGCACGGCGGCTCGGGTACGGGCACGCTGCTCGCGCTGGTCGCGACCGAGGAGGTCTCGAAGGTCTGCGCCACGAGCGGCCTCCTGCTCGCGGTGCAGGAGCTCGGCTCGCTGGGGCTCAAGCTCGCCGGTTCGCAGGCGCAGAAGGAGGCCTATCTGCCGAAGCTGGCGAGCGGCGAGTGGCTGCCCGCCTACGCGCTGACCGAGGCCGGCTCCGGCTCGGACTCCGCCGCGATGCGGACGACGGCCGCGCGCGACGGCGACGAGTACGTCCTCAACGGAAGCAAGCGCTTCATCACGAACGCGGGCGTCGCGAACCTGTACACGGTCTTCGCCAAGACCGACCCCGACGCGGGGCACGACGGCATCTCCGCGTTTCTCGTTGAGGCGGACGCGCCCGGCTTCGCCGTCGCGCGGCTGGAGCCGAAGATGGGCATCTCGGGCTCGACGACAGGAGAGCTCACCTTCGACGACTGCCGCGTCCCGGCCGCGAACCTGCTCGGTGAAGAGGGCGATGGGTTCAAGATCGCGATGCGGATCCTCGACCGCTCCCGTCCCGGGGTCGCCGCGCAGGCGCTCGGCATCGCGCAGGGCGCGACCGACTATGCGCTCGAGTACGCGAAGTCGCGGGAGACGATGGGAAAGCCGATCGCGCAGCACCAGCTGATCCAGGCGAAGCTCGCGGACATGGAGACGGAGACGGAAGCGGCGCGCGGGCTCCTCTACCGCTTCGGGCAGATGGCCGACGCCGGCGTCGACGGCCCCGAGCTGACGAAGGTCTCCGCGCAGGCGAAGCTGAAGTGCGGGGACGTCGCCATGTGGGTGACGACCGAGGCCGTCCAGATCCTGGGCGGCTACGGCTACATCAAGGAATACCCGGTCGAGCGTTTCATGCGCGACGCGAAGATCACGCAGATCTACGAGGGGACGCAGGAGGTGCAGCGCCTCGTGATCGCCCGCGAGATGCTGCGCGAGAACCGGGCGTTCCTCCTCGCAGGCGTCGGCTAGAGCGATGAGCGAGCTCGCTCGTAGCTTCGACCGCACCGCGGCCGAGTACGAGCGCGGGCGGCCCGGCTATGCAGAGGCGGCGCTCGACGCGGTGCCCCTGCCGCGCGATGCCGTCGTGCTGGACCTCGCCGCCGGCACCGGGAAGCTGACGCGCCAGCTCGTCCGCCGGTTCGCGCGGGTGCTCGCCGTCGAGCCGCTCGACGGTATGCGGGCGGTGCTCGAGCGCATGGTGCCGGAGGCCGAAGCGCTGACCGGGACGGCGACGGCGATCCCGCTGCCCGACGAGTCGGTCGACGGGGTGTTCGTGGCGGAGGCTTTCCACTGGTTCGGCAACGACGAGGCGGTGCGCGAGATCGCGCGGGTGCTCCGACCGGGCGGCATGCTCGCGATCCTGTTCAACCAGTCCGACGGAGAGCTGGAGCCGCCGCTGCCGCAGGCCTTCCACGACCTTCTCGACGCGATGACGACTCCCAAGCCGGCCGAGTACACGGTGCGGAGCGGTCTCTGGCGCACGCCGTTCCCCGGTCCGTTCGAGCCGCTCACCGAGTCGAGCTTTCCCAATCCAGTGGAGCGGGACCGGGAAGGCATGCTCGCGCAGGTCGCCTCGTGGAGCGTCGTCGCGGGAATGCCCGAGCCCGACCGGACGCGGCTTCTCGAGCTGCTGGCGGAGCAGCTCCCGGAAGAGCGCTACCTCGACCCGCTCTGCACGAAGCTCTATCTCGCGCGGCTGGTCTAAGGTGCGGGCATGAACCGTGAGGACGTCGACCGCTGGCTCGAGCGTTACGTTGCCGCCTGGAAGAGTTACGACCGGGCCGAGATCGGCGCACTCTTCAGCGAGGACGCGGCGTATCGCTACCACCCCTACGACGACCCCGTCATCGGGCTGGACGCGATCGTGGAGTCGTGGCTTGAGGAGGACGGACTGGACGAGCCCGGATCGTTCGACGCGCGGTACCAGGCGTTCGCGGTCGAAGGCGACCGCGCCGTCGCTGTCGGGTCGAGCACGTACTTCGATGCGGGCGGGGGCGTCGAGAAGGTCTACGACAACGTGTACTTGCTCCGCTTCGACGGCGAAGGTCGCTGCTCCGAGTTCACGGAGTGGTTCATGCAGCGTCCCTGAGTGCGCGCCCGAGCCGCGCGAGCCCCTCATCCAGAGTCGCGTCTGAGACGGCCAGCGATAGCCGTGCATGACCGTGCCCACGGCTTCCGAAGCCCTCGCCCGGCGCGAGTGCGACGCGTGCCTTGGCCAGGAGCGTCGCGCACGTCAGGCCGTCGGGCAGCGTGAGCCAGACGAAGAACGTTCCCTCGCAGCGGGGACGCAGGGAAGGGAGGGCGGCAAAGACCCGGTTGCGGCGCGCTTCGTAGAGCGCCCGCCGCTCGCCCACCGTCTCCTGCGGCCCTTCAAGGGCGGCGATCGCGGCCCGCTGCAGCGCTGTGAAGATGCCGGCACGGACGTGCTCCTGGAGCCACGTCACGCGCCGGACGAGCTCGGCGTTGCCGACGACGAACCCGAGCCGCCAGCCCGCCATCCCGTAGCTCTTCGAGAGCGAGAAGAGCTCGACGCCGACCTCGCTCGCACCAGGCTCGGCCAGGAAGCTCCGCGGCGTGCGCCCGTCGAAGACGAGGTCGCCGTACGCGAAGTCGTGCAACACCGCGGTGCCCGTCCGCTCGGCGAAGGCGACCGCCTCGGCGAAGACGCCGTCGGACGCGGTCGCGGCGGTCGGGTTCGACGGATAGTTGAGATAGACGAGCGCTGGTTGCACGCTCGCGAGCGCATCCCATTCCGGGCGGCCGGCGTCGTCGAGCGGTAGCGAGACGCGCTCGGCAGCGGCGAGCGCCACCGCAGAGTTGTAGTCCGGATAGCCGGGGTCGGGAAGCGCGATCCGGTCGCCGCGCTCTGCGCTGCAGAGCGCCACTTCGACGAGGGCCGTCTTCGTCCCGGGCACGACAGCGACCTCACGGTGAGGGTCGAGCTCGACGCCGTACACCGCCGCATATCTGGCCGCGATCGCCTCGCGGAGCTCGGGCAGGCCGGCGAAGGGCGCATACCCGTGCACCGCCGCCGTCTCCTCGCGCGCGGTCGCGACGAGCGCCTCGACGACGTGCGACGGCGGCGGGACGTCAGGGTTCCCGCGGCCGAGGTCGAGCAGCGGCTCGCCCTCTTCCGCCGCGACGGCGGCCACGCGGGCCAGCAACGAGGTGAAGTACTGCTCGGGGAGGCGCTCGATCCGATCCGGCCGCGGCCGCACGGAGCGACTCTAGACAGGCGTAGGTGCCGGCGGCTGCTCGGGCAGCGTCACGAGCGGGTAGAGCGCCCGGATCTCGTCCACGAACGCGGCCAGCCGGTCCGCGCTCTCCGCGTCCCTGAACTCGAGCACGTTTTCGGCGTTCAGCTCGCCCGAATGGGAGAGATTGAAGCTGCCGAGGAACGCGACGTCGTCGGCGACGGTGACCTTCGCGTGCATGAAGTCGTGGACGGTCCCGGGCGCCCACCTCGTCGACGGCTTGCCGGCGAAGCGAGCGGCCTCGAGGAAGCGCCGGAGCGCCGGGACCTTCCAGCTCGCGTTCCCGTTCAGCTGCCACTGGTACAGGACCCCGTCGACCTGGGTGTCGTCGACGACCCCGGCGAGGTCGACCTTCCCGTCCGAGCACACCTCCGCGAGCGTGCCGAGGATCGGACCGGAGCTGAGGACCGGCGACGCGACCCTGACCCGCCGCTTCGCCTGGCCGATCCGCTTCGCGATCCGGTGCGCGAGCGCCTCGCCGTGCTCGGGCGTGAACCACGTCCGCACCTCGATGCCGTCGACGTCGACCGGCCGCGGCTCGACCTTGCCCGAGCCGACCACGTCGCCGGTCTCCCACAGCTCGTCGAAGTTGAGCCCGTACGCGAGCGCGAGCTTCGGCGAGCGGACGATCGCGACGACGTTCTCCTGGCGCGACCACGAGTCCTGGGTCCAGTTCATCGAGCCCGTCCAGACCGTCTCGCGGTCGCGGATCGCGTACTTGTGGTGCATGAGGTCGGGGATGCCCGGGATCGCGCGGGTCGGAATCGGGAGCGCCTCGAGCAGCTCCGGAACGGTTCCGGGCGGCGGCGGAACGGGGATCGGCCCGGGGTGGTCGACGTTGTAGGCGAGCCGGACGGCGACGCCGCGATCCTGTGCCGCGAGCAAGGCCGCCGTGACGAGCTCGGCCGCCTCGTCCTGGAGGCGGATGTCGTAGAGCGCCAGCTCGAGCGAGCGCTCGGCCGAAGCCATGAACTCGGTGACCTGCCGCGCGACGTCCTCGGCGGACTGGCCGCCGTCGCGGTACGTACGGAGCTCGATCAAGCGCGCGCCGCGCGCAGGGAGGCCTTGTGGGCGCGCTTGGCCGCCTGGTACTCGGCCAGCGCCTCCGGCGTGTCGACGTCGCCCAGCGTTGGATGGTCGGGCACGAGCGGGAGGGCGACGGCGACGTCGAACCGCTTCGCGAGCACCGAGCCGAGCGCCTTCACTTTCATCTCGCCGAATCCGGGCAGCGCCTCGATCCGCCGCTTCAGCTCGGTCGCGTCGCCGGCCTCAGTCCAGATCCTGGCGGCGTCGCCACCGTATTCGTCGGCCACGACCGCGGCGAGCTCCTGCACCCGCTTCGCCATGTTGCCGGGGAAGCGGTGGATCGCGGGCCGCTCGCGGAACACCTCGTCGAGGCGCTGCGGGTCGGTGCCCGCGATCGTCGCCGCGTCGAGGCCGCCCATGCGCTGCTTCAGCTTGAGCGGGCCGGAGAACGCGGTCGGGACGGTGACCTGCTGGTCGAGGACGAAGCCGATCAGAAGCGCGAGCGGGTCGGATGAGATCAGCTCGTCCGCTTCGGCGTTCCCGGTGAAGTGGAGCACGGCCGCCACGGTTCGATCCTAGCGAGCCGGGTACGAGCGAGGCATGCCCGATCCGGTTGAGAAGGCCGAGGATCTCGCCCAGGAGGTCGAGGGGGGTCGCAGCGAGCGCACGCCGTGGCTCGCGCTCGGCGGCGTCCACGTCGCCGTCGCCGCGCTCGTCGGCGTCGTGCTCGCGATCGTCTTCGCGGTGTACCTGCTTGCCGCGGTCACGCCCGCCGCAGCCGGCCCAGGGAAGAAACCGGGCACTGCGGGGCCGAAGACCGAGCTCCAGTTCCTCGGCCAGCAGATCATCCCGACCGGGACGCAGTTCCAGGGCACCCAGTTCGGCGGCCTCTCGGGCCTTGCCTACGACGAGCGCCGCGGCGTCTTCTACGCCTTCTCCGACGACCAGGTGAACGTGCGCTTCTACACGCTCAGGATCGACGTCTCGAGCGGCGTGCCGGCGGTCCAGATCGTCGCGGTGACGACGATCCGCGACGCGACCGGCCAGCCCTTCGCCCCCCAGACGGTCGACCCGGAAGGGCTTGCGCTCACGAAGGACGACACGCTCGTCCTCACGTCCGAGGGCTTCGCCGTCCGCCTGATAGATCCTTGGGTGCGAGAGTTCTCCCTCGACGGCCGTCAGCTCCGCCCGCTGCCGGTCCCCGGCGCCTTCCTCCCCAACGCCGCCGGCACCCGCGGCGTGCGCCAGAACCTCGGCTTCGAGAGCGCGGGGACGCCGCCGAACGGGCGTTTCGTCTACACCGGCACCGAGAACGCGCTGGCGCAGGACGGTCCACCGGCGACGCTCGCGGCCGGGAGCCCCGCGAGGCTGCTTCGCTACAACCTGCAGACCGGGAGGCTCGACCGGCAGTACGTCTACTCGACCGACCCGATCGCCCAGCCGCCCGTCCCGCCGACCCAGTTCGCCGTCAACGGGCTCGTCGAGCTGCTGCCGCTCAACAATCAGTTCCTGCTCGCGATGGAACGCTCCTTCTCGGTCGGTGCGCCCGGGACGGGGAACACGATCAAGCTCTACCGGGTTGCCCTGCCCGGAGCGGACGACGTGAACGGGTTCGACAGCCTCGCGACGCTGCTCGGCGGCCTCCAGCCGGTCGCGAAGACGCTTCTCCTCGACCTCGACTCGCTCGGGCTGCCGCTCGACAACGTCGAGGGGATGGCGTTCGGGCCGACCCTGCCCGACGGACGGCGCTCACTCGTCCTCGTCAGCGACAACAACTTCGCCCCGGCGCAGTTCACGCAGTTCCTGCTCTTCGCCGTCGGCTAGTAACGCTCGCGGACTCTCCCTAGACTCGTTTTATGGTCCGTAAGACGGTCACGCTCGTCTTTTGCGACGTGGAGGACTCGACCCCGCTCGGGGAGCAGCTCGATCCCGAAGTGCTGCGGAGCGTGTGGTCGAGCTATCACGAGACGGCGCGCGAGGTGCTGGAGTGCCACGGCGCGACGATCGAGAAGTTCGTCGGCGACGCGGTCATGGCCGTCTTCGGCATCCCGCTCGTGCACGAGGACGATGCGCTGCGCGCCGTCCGGGCGGCGGTCGAGCTGCGCCAGGCGATCGCCGGCCTGAACGACCGGCTCGAGGATGACTACGGAGTCCGGATCAAGGTGCGCACCGGCGTCAACACCGGCGAGGTGATCGCGGGCGATCCGGAGCAGGGCCAAGCGTTCGCGACCGGCGACCCGGTCGTCGTCGCGCAGCGGCTGGAGGCAACGGCGGCCGGCGGCGAGATTCTCGTCGCCGACTCGACGATCCAGCTCGTCCGGGACGCCGTCACCGTCGAGCCGGTGCCGCCGCTGGAGCTGAAGGGCAAGTCGGAGCCCGTAGCCGCCTGGCGGCTGATCGACGTCGACCACCGCGCGGCGGGCGTGGCTCGCCGGATGGATTCGCCCCTCGTCGGCCGGGTCGCCGAGCTGGCGCTCCTCAGGCAGGAGCTCGAGCGCGTCACGACCGAGCGGACGTGCCGAGTCGTGACGATCCTCGGCGAGCCGGGCGTCGGCAAGTCCCGCCTCGCGGCCGAGCTCGTGACGTCGGCGGGGGAGGACGTGCTCGCACTCGAGGGGAAGTGCCTCCCGTACGGCAACGGGATCACGTACTGGCCGCTGGTCGAGATCGTGCGTCGGCTCGACCTCGCGGACTTGCTTGCCGGCGAGGAGGAGGGAGAGACGATCCACAGCCGCATCCTCGAGGCGATCGGCCGGGCCGAGCCGCGCTCCCGGAGCGACGAGCTCTACTGGGCGGTGCGCCGCCTGCTCGAGACGCTCGCGCGGGAGCGACCGGTCGTGCTCCTGCTCGACGACGTCCAGTGGGCGGAGCCCGCTTTTCTCGACCTCGTCGAGTACCTCGCCGGCTGGTGCCGCGACGCGCCGATCCTCGTCTGCTGCATGGCGCGTCCGGACCTGGCCGAGCTTCGTCCGGCCTGGGCTGCCGGGCCCTCGACGATCCAGCTCGCGCCGCTGGGGCGGGACGAGTCCCGGAAGCTGCTCGAGCAGCTGGCCGGGCCGCTCGACGAGGAGGCCGCCGACGCCGTGGGCCGCGCGACCGCCGGCAACCCGCTCTTCCTCGAGGAGATGCTGCGCATGCTGATCGAGGACGGCGTGCTGGTCGAGCGCGATGGACGCCTTCAACCCCTGACGGAGGTCGACTCGTTGCGCGTGCCCGGGACCGTGCAGGCCGTCCTCGCGGCGCGCCTCGACCTCCTCGAGCCGGAGGAGCTCGCCGTGCTGCAGCGGGCCGCCGTGATGGGTCAGGTGTTTCTCTGGGGAGCGGTCGCCGAGCTCACCCCGGCCGAGCAGGTCGGAGAGGTCTCCCGCCATCTGCAGGCGCTCGTCCGCAAGCAGCTGATCCGCCCCGACCGGCGCAGCTTCGTCGGCGAGGACGGTTTCCGGTTCGGGCACATCCTCATCCGCGACGCAGCCTACGAGTCGATGCCGAAGCAGGTCCGTGCGGTGTTTCACGAGCAGTTCGCCGGCTGGGTCGAGACGCGCGTCGGCGAGCGCACCGACCTCGACGAGATCATCGGCCACCACCTCGAGCAGGCGTATCGCTATCGCACCGAGCTCGGGCCGGCCGGTCGCGTCGAGTCCGAACTGGCGGCCAGGGCCGCGGTCCCGCTCACCCGCGCCGGGCGCCGCGCGCTGACGCGGGGCGACCCCTCGGCGGCGATCGGACTGCTCGAGCGGGCGATCGCACTCGAGACGGCTCCCGACCTCCTCCTCGACCTCGCCGAGGCGCAGGTCCAGCAAGGGCAGGTACACGAGGCCGAGGAGTCCTACCGAGCCGCGATCGAAGCGTCGGTCGCGGCGGACAACGTCCGCTGTGCGCTACGGGGCCGGCTCGGGCTGGGCCAGATCGCGCTGCTCTCCCGGGGCGACGTGCGGGTGGAGGATCTGGCCGACGAGGTGGCACGCGCGCTCCCGGAGTTCGAGGCCGCGGGGGACGACGCCACCGTCGCACGGCTGATGGCGCAGCTCGCGGTCGCGTACTGGTGGCGGTGCCAGACGGTGGCGATGCAGGACGCGCTCGAGCGGGCTCTCGTGCACGCCCGCAAGGCAGGCGACGAACGGCTGGCGGCGGACGTCGCCGTGTACTTCGGCTTCGCCGCGGTGATCGGGCCGCTTCCCGTCGCAGAGGGCCGTCGCTTCATCTCCCGCACGGTCGAGGACATGCTCGAGGACACGTCCTCGAAAGGGATGCTCCTATTGACCGCCGCAGTGCTGGCTGCGATGGCCGCGGACTTCGACGAAGCCCGCCGGCTGGCAGCACGCGGGACCGAGATCCTCGACGCGCTGGGCCGCAGCGTCGGGCTTGCCGCGATCAGCACGTGGACGAGCATGATCGACCTGCTCGCCGGCGACGCGCGGACCGCCGAGGAGACACTACGCAGCGCGCTCATGGAGCTCGAGGCGGCCGGTCAGCGGGCGAACCTGGCGTCGGTCGCCGCGCAGCTCGCCGAGACGCTCGTCGCCGCGGGCCGGTATGACGATGCTGCGCGCTACGCCGCGATGAGCGAGCGCGCCGCCGCGCCCGACGACATCCACGCGCAGATCGCCTGGCGCGTAGCGCGGGCGAAGGCCTCTGCCGGTCTCGGCGCCGCGAAGCGGGCGGAGGCGGTCGCGCAGGACGCGATCGATCTCGCCGCGAAGACCGATTCGACGTTCCTGATGGCCGATGCGCTCGAGGCGCTGGCCTCGGCTGCGGAGGCGGCCGGGCGCAGTGAGGATGCCGCGACCGCGGCTGCCGAGGCACTCCAGCTCTACGAGGCGAAGGGGAACGCCGCAGCCGCCGCGCGGGTCAGCCGTCGATGGGCGGGACGTACAGCGTCGACCCGGCGGTGACCGCGCCGGCGAGCTCGTCGAGGGGGACCGGGCGGACGAGCGGGGCGACTCCGGGGTAGCTCGACGCCTCGTACACGACCACCTCGTGGTCGGCGGGGTAGAGCGCGAGCAGCGCGTCGACGAGCGCCCCGAGAGAGGGCGACGTCGGCTCGGCTGTGTGGTCGCCGCTGCCGACCACTCCCACTTGCCAGAGGACGAGCCCGGCGCGAGTCTCCACGGCGGGCCGGTGCTCGAGGAATCTCGTCGCCTCGTAGCTTTGGCATCCCGACACGGCCGGGTCGACGCCGAGATCGGCGAACAGGCAGTCCTCGGCCGAGATGCCCGGCAGCATCTCGGCGGGGAATCCTTCGGCGCGCGCCTGCGCGATCGCCTCGTGCGAGGGAAGCACGAACATCCCCGGATGACCGTAGAACGCGGCACACACCCGCCGCCCCGCTCGGACCGGCTCGAGGATGGCTTCGACCATGCGCGCGTAGGCGATGCGCCGCTGCTCGCCTTCGACGTAGCAGTCCGCGAGCGTCCGGGCGCTCGGATTCAGCTGCTCGACCGCCTGGCTCGAGATCGGGTCCGGGACGAGGTAGAGCACCTCGTCGGCCGCCTCGATCGCGGCGCGCGCCTCGACGGTGAGCCGCGCCGCCCCGATGCCCGTGCCGACGACGACGAGTGAGCCCTGGACTGCGTTCAGATGGGCGGGAAGACGACGCAGATGATGATCGCGCCGCTCGACCCGGTTACCGAGTTGATGTGCTTCTCGATCGCCTGGAGATCGGAGGAGTTGAGCAGTGCCGCGGCCTCCTTGCCGAGGTAGCCACCTTCCCCGACGTCCCGTCGTCCGATGTAGCCGGCGCGATTCGCGCGATAGTCCCGCAGGTTCGTCCCCTCGAGCAGCTCGAGGAAGAACTTCCGCAGCTGCTCACCGGTTGTCAGCTCGGTCGACTCAGGGTCGTCCATGCCGTTCCTCCCAAGAAGCTTTCGGATCCACGCCCACAGCCGCTGCAAGTACCGCTTGATCGCGCAACGCTACAAGCCTGCCCGGCGTGGGTCAACGTTTGCGCTCGCGCCTGCGGAGGGAAGAATCCCGGCGCGGAGAGGAGAAGGATGGTCGCCACGCGCACAGCTGTGGTCGCATTCGCGCTCGCCCTGCCCGCCGTGTTCGCAGGCGGCTCGCTCGCCGCGCCCGCGCCGGGCGACCGCGTCGAGGTCGCCGGCCTCGAGGCGCCGGCCTCGATCGTCCGCGACTCGCTCGGCGTCCCGCACATCTCGGCCCGCTCCGACCACGACGCCTACTTCCTCGTCGGCTGGCTGCACGCGCAGGACCGGCTCTTCCAGATGGACCAGACCCGCCGCCAGGCGAGCGGCACGCTCGCCGAGCTGCTCGGGCCCGCGGCGGTCGCGAGCGACGTCCAGCTGCGCACGCTCGGGCTGAGACGCGCCGCGGCCAAGTCACTCGAGGTCATGTCCGCCGGCGCGCTCGCGGACCTGGAGGCGTACGCCGCGGGCGTGAACGCGTGGATCTCGACCCATCCGCTCCCGCCCGAGTACGCCGCGCTCGAGCTGACGTCGATCCCGGCCTGGTCGGCGCTTGACAGCGCCGCGACGACGAAGCTCCTCACCTTCGGGCTCTCGTTCGATACGAACGACATCGGCAACACGCAGCGGCTCGTCGCCTACCAGACCGCGCTCGGCCCGGTCGCCGGCACGCGTCTCTTCACCGAGGACGTGATGCGGATCGAGCCGTTCGCGCATGCGCCTTCGATCCTGCCGGGCGAGACCTCCGGCCCCGTCCGCACGCACGGCCGGCCCGACTGGTCGAGCTCCTTCCTCGAGGCGGAGACGCTCGCGCAGGCGCGGGAGGCGAAGCGGAAGCTCGACGCGGTGGGGATCGGCGCCCCAGCCGACACCGGCTCGAACGTCTGGCTCGTCTCCGGCTCGAAGTCGGCCACCGGGCGCCCGATGGTCGCGAGCGACCCGCACCTGGCGCTCCCGTCCCCGTCGACGTTCTACGAGCTCGGGATTCGGGCGAGGGACCTCGTGCTCTACGGCGTCACGTTCCCCGGCCTCCCGTCGATCGTGCACGGGATGAACGAGCACATCGCCTGGGGGTCGACGGTCGATCCGACCGACGTCACCGACGTCTACCAGGAGTCGGTGATCGTCTCCAACGGCGTACCGGTGGCGACCATGTTCCGCGGGTCGGCCGTGCCGACTCAGATCTTTCCGCAGAGCTACCGCGCGAACCAGCCGGGCAACGGCGTCGCTGACGACCTCGTCCCCGTTCCGCCGTCGGCGAGCGTGCCTCCTATCGCGGTCGAGACCCGGCACGGGCCGCTGATCGCGTCGAACCTGAGCGTGCAGTACGCCGGCTTCTCCGCCACGCGCGAGCCTGACTACTTCCGTGAGCTCGCCCGCGCCGAGGACGTGGCCGGGGCGAAGCGCGCGCTGCGCTGGTTCGACGTCGGGGCGCAGAACTGGATGTTCGCCGACGACGGCGGCAACATCGCCTACTACACCGATCACGAGCTGCCGCTCCGCGAGGACTTGCAGGCCGGCACGGTCGACGGGCTGCCGCCCTGGTTCATCCGCGACGGCACCGGCACGCTGCGCCACGAGTGGATCCCGGCAGGCGCGCGGCCGGAGAGCCATGCGATTCCGTTCGCGATCCTGCCTGAGACGGAGCTCGACCAACTCGTCAACCCCGAGCGGGGCTGGGTTGGGAACGCGAACCAGGACCCGACCGGGCAGACGTACGACAACGACGCGCTGAACGAGATCCGGCCGGGCGGCGGGATCCGCTACGTCTCGCCCGTCCACGTGGACGGGAACCGGAACGCGCGGGTGACCGCCCGCGTGCAGGAAGCCCTCGCGGACGACGGGACGGTCTCGTTTGCGGAGATGCAGGCGGCGCAGTCGGACGTGAAGCTGAACGACGCCGAGGTGCTCGTGCCGGGCATCGTCGCGGCGCTGCAGCTGGCCCGGACGCCCGGAGCGTCGGCGCCGCTGGCTGCGCTTGGCGCCGACCCGAAGGTGCAGGAGGCGGTCGCACGCCTCGCGGCGTGGCAGTTCTCGACCCCGACCGGAATCTCGGAGGGCTACGACGCGAGCGATGCCGACGGCATGCGCGCTCTGCCGACCCAGGCGGAGATCGACGCGAGCGTCGCCGCCACGATCTACAGCCTCTGGCGAGGGCAGGCGCTCGCCGCAGTTGTCGACGGCCCCCTGACCGCTGCCGGGCTCGGCGGCGCGCTCCTGCCGGTCCCCGAGAAGGCAATGACGGCGCTGCGACGGCTGCTCGGCTCGAGCGGCGTCGGCGCCTCCGGGTTCGTCTTCTTCGCCGGACCGGACCAGGGCGCGCAGCGCGTGCTCGGCGCGTTGAAGAGCGCGCTCGACCTCGCGGCGAGCCCCGCGTTCGCGCCGGCCTTCGGCGGCTCGACGAATCTCGCCGACTACCGCTGGGGCCGGCTGCACCGGATCACGTTCTCCCATCCACTCGGGCCCGCCTTCTCGGCGCCGCCGGCGGGCGGTCTCGCCGACCTCGGGCCCGGGCTCCCGGGCGTCGCCACCGACGGCGGCTTCGCGGTGCTCGACGCGTCCTCGCACAACCCACGCGCGGCCACATTGAACGGCTTCCGGTTCGGGAGCGGCCCGGCCCGGCGCTTCGTCGCCGAAGCGCGGCGGTCGCATCCGAACGCGGTGCAGGTGACTCCCGGCGGCGCGAGCGGCAATCCGTTCGGCCCATTCTTCGGGAACCAGCTGCCGCTCTGGCTCACCAACGACTACCACCTCGCCACCGTCCAGGTGGGCGAGATCGAGCGCGACGCGATCTCGCGGGAGCAGTTCCGGCCCGCTCGGTAGCCCTGCGGCCGCTGGCTAGTGTGAGGGAGTGGACGCGCTCGCTCCTTTTTCTGCGAAGACGCGGGCCTGGTTCGAGCACGCCTTCGCCGGGCCCACGCCGGCGCAGACCGCCGGCTGGCCGGCGATCGCGACCGGCGGCCACGTCCTCATCCAGGCGCCCACCGGCTCGGGCAAGACGCTCGCGGCCTTCCTCTACGGGATCGACCGGCTCGACGCGACCCCCGGCGCCGGCCTCCGCCTGCTCTACGTCTCGCCGCTGAAGGCGCTCAACTACGACGTCGAGCGGAACCTGCGCGGCCCGCTCGCGGGCCTCCGCTCCGAGCTCCGCGTCGGCGTCCGTACCGGGGACACGTCGCAGAAGGAGCGGCGCGAGCTGGTGAAGGAGCCGCCCGACATCCTGATCACGACGCCGGAGTCGCTCTTCCTGATGCTGACGTCGCAGGCGCGCGAGACGCTGCGCGGGCTCGAGACCGTGATCGTCGACGAGGTCCACGCCGTGGCCGGGACCAAGCGCGGCGCCCACCTCGCCGTGTCGCTCGAGCGGCTTGACGCCCTGCTCGACCGGCCGGCGCAGCGGATCGGCCTCTCGGCGACGCAGCGCCCCTTGGCCGAGATCGGGCGTTTCGTCTCGGGCGACCGTCCGATCCAGCTCGTCGACGCCGGCACGCGCAAGGACCTCGACCTCGAGGTCGTCGTGCCGCTCGAGGACATGCGCGAGCCGGGTACCAGCGCCGAGCTCGTGCAGCCGGTGCTGCCCGACGGCGTCGACATGGCGTCGGGCTACGAGTCGAACACCCGCTCGATCTGGCCGTCGATCTACCCGGCCCTGCTCGAGCTGGTCAGGCAGCACCGTTCGACGATCGTGTTCGTCAACAACCGCCGCCTCGCCGAGCGGCTCGCGGTCCGGCTCAACGAGCTCGCCCAGGACGAGGTGGCCCGCGCACACCACGGCTCGCTCGCGCGCGAGCAGCGGATCCTGATCGAGGAGGATCTGAAGGCGGGCCGAATCCCTTGCCTCGTCGCCACCTCGAGCCTCGAGCTGGGCATCGACATGGGCGCCGTCGACCTCGTCGTCCAGGTCGAGAGCCCGAAGTCGGTCGCGCGCGGCCTCCAGCGCGTCGGCCGGGCGGGTCACGAGCTCGGCTCGACGTCGAAGGGCCGTATCTTCCCCAAGTTTCGGGCCGACCTGCTCGAGTCGGCCGTCGTCGCGCGCGCGATGCGCGGCGGCGAGATCGAGGAGACGAAGATTCCTCGGAACCCTCTCGATGTCCTGGCGCAGCAGATCGTCGCGATCGTCGCCGACGCCGAGATCGAGGTCGCGGAGCTGCACCGTCTCGTCCGCGGCGCCTATCCGTTCGCCGACCTCTCCCGCCAGCAGCTCGAGAACGTCCTCGACATGCTCGCGGGCCGCTATCCCTCAGACGAATTCGCCGAGCTCCGGCCCCGCATCGTCTGGGACCGCACCGGGGGTGTGATCCGGGGTCGCACGGGCGCGCGCCGGCTCGCGGTCACGAACGCCGGCACGATCCCCGACCGCGGTCTCTTCGGCGTCCACCTCGTCGACGGCGGCGGCCGCGTGGGCGAGCTCGACGAGGAGATGGTGTACGAGGCGCGTCAGGGCCAGACGTTCATGCTCGGCGCCTCGACGTGGCGGATCGAGGAGATCACCCGCGACCGCGTCCTCGTCTCGCCTGCTCCAGGCGTGCCCGGCGCCGTGCCGTTCTGGAAGGGCGAGGGCGTCGGCCGCCCGTTCGAGCTGGGAGAGAAGATCGGCCGCGCCTCCCGTAAGCTCGTGGCCCGCTCCGACGAAAGCGCCCTGACCCACCTTCGGGACGAGTACCACCTCGACCCGCGCGCGGCGCAGAACCTGCTCACGTTCCTGCGCGAGCAGGCGGCGGCGACCGGCGTCGTCCCCTCCGACCGGACGATCGTGGTCGAGCGCTTCCGGGACGAGATCGGTGACTGGCGCGTCTGCATCCTCACTCCCTTCGGCGGCCGCGTGCACGCGCCGTGGGGGATGGCGCTCGCCGCGCGCCTTCGTGACTCGATCGGGCTCGAGGCGCAGTCGATCTGGTCCGACGACGGGATCGCGCTCCATCTGCCCGAGGCCGACGCGCCGCCGAGCCTCGCCGACCTGCTGATCGGGCCCGACGAGATCGAGGAGCTCGTGGTCGCGGAAGTCGGCCAGACAGCGCTCTTCGGCGCCCGCTTCCGCGAGAACGCCTCGCGCGCGCTGCTGATCCCGCGCCGCCGCCCCGGCCAGCGGACGCCGCTCTGGCAGCAGCGGCTGAAGGCGCAGAGCCTGCTCCAGGTGGCGCGGAAGTACGGCTCCTTCCCGATCGTGCTCGAGACCTACCGCGAGTGCCTCCAGGACGTCTTCGACCTGCCCGCCCTGAAGGGGATCCTGCAGGGGCTGCAGACGCGGGAGCTCGACCTCGTCGAAGTCGAGACGGCGTCGGCCTCGCCCTTCGCCGCCTCACTCCTCTTCGACTACGTGGCCACGTACATGTACGAGGACGACACGCCGCCGGCCGAACGGCGCGCCCAGGCGCTCTCGCTCGACCGCGACTTGCTCCGCGAGCTGCTCGGCCAGGAGGAGCTGCGCGAGCTGATCGACCCGGACGCGCTCGCCGAGGTCGAGCGCCAGCTGCGCGGGGACCCGCGCGATCCGGACGAGCTGCACGACGTCCTCCGCCGCCGCGGCGACCTGCGCGCCGGCGAGTACGACGAGGGACAAGCGGCGATCCTGCTTGCGGAGCGGCGCGCGCTGACGGTGCGCTACGCGGGCGAGGAGCGGCTGATCGCGGCGGAGGACGCGGGCCGGTACCGCGACGCACTGGGCGCGATGCCGCCCGGCGGCCTGCCAGAGACGTTCCTCGAAGGCGGCCCCGACTCGCTCCGGCAGTTGCTGCTGCGCTTTGCGAAAGGCCGCGGGCCGTTCACGAGCGCCGAGGCGGCCGAGCGCTTCGGGCTCGACGTCGAGCGGCTGCTGCACGAGCTCGAGCGCGCCGACCTGCTCGTCCGCGGCGAGCTCCGTCCCGGCGGAAGCGAACGGGAGTGGTGCGACCCGGACGTCCTGCGGCGTCTGCGCCGCGCCTCGCTCGCCGCGCTCCGCCGCGAGGTCGAGCCGGCCGAGCAGGCCGCGCTCGGCCGCTTCCTGCCCGCCTGGCACGGGATCGGCCGCCGCGCCGGGCTGCGAGAGGCGCTCGTCCCGCTCCAGGGGCTCGCGCTCCCCGTGTCGCTCTGGGAGACGGAGGTGCTGCCGCGCCGCGTGCCCGGCTACCAGCCCGCCTGGCTCGACGCGATCTGCGCGGCCGGCGAGCTCGTCTGGATGGGCGCCGGCCTCGACCGGGTCGCGGTCTACTTTCGCGAGGACGCGCCGGTGCTCGGGCGGCCCGGAGGCGCTCCTCCGCCCGAGAGCGAGGAGGCGGGAGCGATCCGTGAGGCGCTCGGCCGCAGCGCGATGTTCTGGTTCGACCTACTCGAGGAGACGGGGCTCGAGGCGGAGGCTGCGCTGCCCGCGCTCTGGGAGCTCGTCTGGGCAGGGGAGGTCACGAACGACGCGTGGACGCCGCTGCGCGCAGGTCGCCGCTACCAGGCGCAGCGGGACGTACGGCGTCCGCGCCGCTTCTCGCGCACCCGCGGCGCCGCGATCACGTCGACGCAGGGCCGCTGGTCGCCGACCGAGCGGCTCTTCCCCGGCGCGCCCGACCGGCGAGCGCTCGCCGAGCTCCTGCTCGAGCGCCAGGGGATCGTCACGCGGGACGGCGTCCGAGGCGAGGGCATCGCCGGCGGCTACGGCGCCGTGTACGCGGAACTGAAGGATCTCGAGACGATCGGCGCCTGTCGGCGTGGCTATTTCGTCGAGGGGCTCGGCGGAGCGCAGTTCGCCCTGCCCGGGGCGGTCGAGCGGCTGCGCGAGCTCAGGTCGGAGGAGGAGCCGGAGCCGCTCGTGCTCGCGGCCGCCGATCCTGCCCAGCCGTACGGGGCCGCGCTGCCGTGGCCGAAGCGGGCCGGCGCTCGAGCCGCCCGCGTCGCCGGCGCCCAGGTCATCCTGCTCGGGGGCGAGGCTGCGCTCTTCGTCGAGCGCGGCGGCCGCACCCTCGTGCCGCTGCGCGAGCCGGACGAGGAGTGGCTCCGCCCAGCGATCGCCGCGCTCGTCGAGCACGTAAAAGCGGGAGGCGCCAAGCGGCTCGCGGTGGAGCGGTTCGACGGCCGGCCCGTTGTCGAGAGCGACGTGATGCCGCTGCTCGTCGAGGCCGGCTTCCTGGCCGGGCCGCGGCGCGCCGTGCTCCGTCCGTAGCTCATGCCGGAGGGGGATGCCCTGCATCGCGCCGCCCGCCGGCTGCAGCCGCTCGTCGGCCAGCGGCTGGAGGTCGAGTCGCCGAACCCGCGCGGGAGGGTGACCGGGGTCGCAGACCGTGTCGACGGCCGCGTGCTCGAGTCGGTCGAAGCGGTCGGCAAGAACCTGCTGCTCCGTTTCGAGGGCGGCGTCGTCGTCCGCAGTCACCTTCGCATGACGGGTCGCTGGCGCGTCGAGCGGCGCGGCGCGATGCGTGTAAGGGCGGGGCTGCCCTGGCTCGTTCTGCGCGGCGACGAGCTCGAAGGGATCCTCTGGAACGGCCCCGTGCTGACGCTCGATACCGGGCCGCTCGCCCGGGTCGGGCCGGACGTCCTCGCGGACGGGCTCGACCTGGACGAGGCCGTGGCGCGATTGCGGACCGCGGGCGACCGCCCGCTCGGCGAGGCGCTCCAGGACCAGCGGCTCGTCGCCGGGATCGGGAACATGTGGATGGCCGAAGCGCTCTGGGCGATCGGCGTATCGCCATGGACACTGGTCCGGGACGCCGCCGACGGGACCCTGCGCGACGCGGTCGCGGCTGCGCGCCGGCTGATGCAGGACTCGCTCGCGTCGAAGCGGTCCGCCCGCAAGGTCTACCGGCGTGCGGGGCGGCCCTGCGGTCGGTGCGGCACCATCGTCCGCTCGCGTGGACAGGGCGACGCCAACCGCACGGCGTACTGGTGCCCGGGCTGTCAGGCAGGAGGCGGGCCGCCGGGGGAGTAGGGAGACGGATGGCGGTTCGTGCACCGCACCTGCACCTGACCCTGCGCGCCTTCTGTCTCGGCGCCTTCGTTTTCCTCGGCCGTGCGCTCGAGGAGGGCGACGAGCTGCCGTTCGCGTTCGAGGAGCACGTGCAGCGGCGTGGGCCCGCGCTCTACGAGTACCGACCGCTCGTCCGTTCGTTCGTCGAGTCCCGTGCGAGCGCGTTGGCGGGCCGGGAGGACGCGCGAATCGCGCTCGAGGAGCTGCTCCGCGAGCCCGCCGCCGCGATCTTCGCGCGGGCGCACGCCGGCCCGAGGCCGAGCGAGGAGCAGGCGCTCTTCCGCACCGTCCTGCTGGCGCTCCTGATCTCTACCGCCGAGGCGTGCGGAGGCTTCGACTGGGACGACGTCGCCTTCGAGCGTGCCTACGCGGAGCTCGAGCACTCGCTCTTCGGGGCCGCGCGCGCATACGCCGCGGTCGCTCCGGTGGTGGGGATCTCGGTCGTGACCAAGGTCGACCTCGGCGGCGGAATCCGGCTTCGCGCCGCCGCCACGGGCGAGCTCGCGCACCACTGGCCCGAGGCGCAGGGCCTCCTGCCGACCGGCTTCGGGCGCGACGTCGACCGGTACTGCGTGCTCGAGCTCGAGCGCGGTCTCGAGCCCGGCGACGAGCCGCCCGACGCCCCCGCCGAGCTCGCCGACGCCGTCACCGCGATCCGGCTCGCCACCGCAGCACCGGTGGCCGCCGGGCCGGTCCTGTTCGAGCGGCTCGACTGGCGGCCGTTCGGGATCCGGCCGGTGCTGCCGATCGCGGCGACGCAGCCGGACGGCGAGCCGACACGACTCGACTCCTTCCGCGCCGAGCTGACGCGCGAGCTCCTCGCCGTCCTCGGCCTCGCGGACGGGGATGCGGCTCTGGCGGAGGCGCTCGACCGCTGGGAGCTCTCCCTCTTCCAGAACGAGCCCTTCCGGTCCGAGCAGCTGCGCGGGGCGCTCTCCGGGCTGCTCGGCGGGACCTGGGAGCTGCGGGCCGCAGTGCTCCTGGGCGACGTGAGCGAGGAGCGGCGTGCGATCCACGCCGCGCTGCGGTCGCTCGCCGCCGGTGAGCCTGCGTCGCCCCGCGCCCGAGACGTGGTTCGGCGAGCCCTCGTCGAGACGCTTCGCCACGGCGACCGCGACGCCCTCGTTTGCTCGCTCGACGAGGTCCTGCTCGGGCTGCGCTCGGCCGCCCGCCTCGCCGAGACCGCTTGAGGGCCGAAAGTCACGCTTTCGTGACGAACTCATAGCTCTCTCGTTCGAGGTCCGTCGCTAGCGTCGTCGGCATGGACGAATCGCGCATGCTCGCCCGGCTCGACCGGATCGACGAGCTCGACCGGACGGGCGCGGCGCCGAGCGAGCTGCTCGCGGAGCTACGGGCGCTGCTCCGCGAGGCCGAGGCACCGGCGCGCAAGCACGAGGACGCGACCAGCGACACAGAGGAGGTGGTCGGGCGCCTTCGCACGGCGCTGGCACGGGACATAATCGGCATGTGATCGCCCACTGGGAGGAGACCGAGAGCGGTCGGCGCGAGGCCGGCCACATCGGAGGGGAGTGGACCAACCTCGGTGTCGCGGCCGGGACGAGGACGGTCGGCCTGAGCCGGATCCGGGTCGACGCCGGCAAGTGGTCGACGCCCTTCCACCGCCAGACGACCGAGGAGGAGATCTTCTACGTCCTCGGCGGCTCGGGAATCTGCCTCCTCGACGGCTCCGCCTTCGAGGTGCGTGCAGGCGACTGCGTCGTGCACCGGGCGCGAGAGGCGCACAGCCTGCGCGCGGACGACGACGGTCTGGACGTGCTCGCTTTCGGCACCCGCGGCCAGACCGAGGTCGGGCACCTTCCGCGCGCCGGGGTGGGCTGGATCGGCGGCACCTGGGCCGAGGTCGGCACCGGCGACCACCCGTGGGCCCGGGAGGTGGCGGCCGGGGAGCCCGAGCCGCCGGAGATCGCGGCGCGCCCTCCGAGCGTGGTCAACGTCGACGAGCTCGAGGGTGCGGCGGGCGGCCGGGTGAAGCCGCTCGGACGGACGGCGGGAGCCGAACAGACGGGGCTGAACTGGGTCCAGCTCCACGAGGGCGAGGAAGGGGCGCCGCCGCACGTCCATTCGGCCGAGGAGGAGCTCTTCGTCGTGCTCGACGGGGAGGGCATCCTCGAGCTCTGGCCGACGCCCCAACGTGCTCGGGCCGGGGTGGTGGAGTACGAGGAGAGGCCGATCCGCGCGGGACACGTCGTCTCGCGGCCGGCGGGCAGCGGCATCGCGCACGGCTTCCGGGCCGGTCCGCCCGGGATGACCTTGCTCGCGTACGGGACGCGCAACCCGAGCGACCTCTGTTACTACCCGCGTTCGAACAAGATCGCCTTCCGTGGTCTCGGCCTGATCGCCCGGCTCGAGGACATCGCCTACGACGACGGCGAGCCACGGTAAACGCGGGTGAAGGAAAACCCGGGCTAGGCTTGAATGCGGTGTCCACATGGGGTTCATGCGTCTGCTCCCGCGCCCGAATGTCCGGGTCGACATCCCCACTGAGGAGATGTCCTTGCAACGGGTGATCGCGTTCGCGAACCAGAAGGGCGGCGTCGCGAAGACGACCACGACCTTGAATCTCGCCGTCGCCTTCAAGGAACAGGGTCACCGCGTGCTCGTGATCGACCTCGACCCGCAGGGGAACCTGACCATGAGCCAGGGCATGAACCCGGACGCGATCGAGCGCTCGATGTTCGACGTGCTCGTGCACAGACTCCCGATCTCGGAGATCGTCCACCGCGCCGAGGTCGACGTCGCCGTCTCGTCGATCGACCTCGCCGGCGCCGAGCTCGCGCTCAGCGCCATGATCGGCCGCGAGCGCGCGCTCGAGAAGGCGCTCTTCGAGGTCCGCGGCAGCTACGACTTCATCCTGATCGACACCCCGCCGTCGCTCGGCCTGCTGACGATCAACGCGTTCGTTGCGGCCACCGGCGTGATCGTGCCCGTGCAGTGCGAGTACCTCTCGCTGCGCGGCCTTGTCCAGCTCGAGAATACGCTCGCGATGGTGCGCGAGAACCTCAACCCCGACGTCAGGATCGAGGGGATCCTGCCCACGATGTTCGACCGGCGGACGCTGCACTCGCGCGAGGCGGTCGAGATCCTCGAGGAGAACTTCGGCGACCTCGTCTACCGGACCCGCATCCGCAAGACGGTCCGGTACGCAGAGGCTCCCGTGAAGGGCTCATCCGTGTTGAAATACGACCCGACCGGTATGGCTGCCGAGGCCTACCGCGAGCTGGCGAAGGAGGTGCTCGATGGCGCGAAACCGCGCGAGCATGCGTGAGGGCCCGCTCGCGGAGCTCTTCCGCGCGACGGAGGCCGCTCAGCGGCAGGCCGAGCAGGAGGGGAAGGAGCCCGCGCCGAAGACGCCGCCCGAGGAGCCGCAGGAGCAGACGGTCGAGCACGTCCCCGACTTCGCGAAGGAGGAGCCGCTCGCGGCCGCCCCCGAGCCTGTCGAGGAGGAGCCCGCGCCGCCGCCCGCAGAAGAGCAGGAGGTCGAGGAGTCCGCCGCCGCGGCAGCCCCGGCCCCGGTCAAGCCGGCGCGGACGCCGCGCGAGCCCGTCTACGAGCCACCGGTCGCACGCGTGATCGAGCCGCTGCCCGAGCCCGCGCCCAGGCTCGAGTACGCGCCGCCGCGCGACTCGTCCTCCTACCTCGCCATGATCCGCGTCGTCGGCGTCGGCGGCGCCGGACTGAACGCCGTGAACCGCATGATCGACGCCGGCCTCTCGCAGGTCGAGTTCGTCGCGGTCAACACGGACGTCCAGCAGCTCCAGCTTTCGGACGCGCCGGTGAAGCTGCACATCGGCCGCGATCTCACCCAGGGGCTCGGCTCCGGTGCCGACCCGGAGATCGGCCGCCGCGCCGCCGAGGAGAGCTACGACCAGATCAAGAACGCACTACGCGGCTCGGACATGGTCTTCGTTACAGCCGGCGAGGGCGGCGGCACGGGCAGCGGCGCCGCTCCTGTGGTCGCTCGCATCGCGCGTGAGCTCGGCTCGCTCACAGTCGGCATCGTCACGACGCCGTTCCGGTTCGAAGGGACGCGCCGCATGGCGTCGTCGAATGCCGGCGTCGAGGAGCTGCGCGGTGCCTGCGACACGGTGATCGTGATCCCTAACGACCGCCTGCTGGAGGTGCTCGACCGGTCGACCTCGATGCTCGACGCCTTCAAGATCGCCGACGACGTCCTCCGCCAAGGCGTGCAGGGCATCACCGACCTGATCACGATGCCCGGCCTGATCAACCTCGACTTCGCCGACGTTCGCACCGTCATGCGCGACGCGGGCTCGGCGCTGATGGGGATCGGCTACGCCACGGGCGAGGAACGCGCGAAGCAGGCCGCCGAGCGGGCCCTGAAGTCGCCGCTGATCGACACCGAGATCGTCGCCGCGCGCGGGATCCTGCTCTCGATCGCCGGCGGCGAAGACCTGACCCTGCTCGAGGTGAACGACGCTGCGGAAGTCGTCCGCCAGGCGGCGACCGACGACACCAACATCATCTTCGGCGCCACCGTCGACGAACGGCTCTCCGGCCAGGTGTGGGTGACGGTCGTCGCGACCGGTCTCGGGGGCAGCCGCCGCCGGGCGCAGCCGTCGTTCACACCGGCGTCGCCAAGCCGTCCGCGCCGCGAAGACCCGCTCGAGCCGCCCAGCTTCCTCCGAAGCTCCGGCTAGACCAGCGGGAAGAGCACGGTCGCGCCGAACGCGCCCGCGATTGCGCAGCAGCCGAGCGCGGACACGAGCGCCGGCCGCCAACGCTGCGCCTCCACACGGCTGCCGGCGAAGTAGAGGAGGCTGCCGCAGCCGAGCGCGAGCGTCGTCAGCGTCTCGACCGCGCCGAACGCGATTCCGGCCGACACCGCGACGCCCGAAGCGGCGCCGCTGGCCTTCAGCGCGAACGCCACGGCAGCACTCGCCACGCCGATGTTGCCGGGGGTAAGCGGCAGGATCCCGGCGAGGTCGAGCGCGGGGATGATGATCAGAGCCGCCGCGAGCGGCTCGTCCACGCCGAACGCGGCGGCGATGCCCGCCGCCGCCGCAAGACGCAGTCCCATGGCCAGTCCGACCCAGCCCACGAGTCGCGCCGCCGCCCACGGGCAGCGACCGAGGACGCGGAAGGCGTCGAGGACGTGGCCGAAGCGGCGTCCGGGCCGTGTCGACCGGGCCCGCCAGGCAACGAGTCCCGCGACAAGCGCCGCGAGCAAGAGTGCCGCGATCGGCCAACGCGGGAGTGCTCCGCTCGCCGAGCCGAGTGCGAGGACGACCGCGAGCCAGAGCGCCCGCACGGCGGCGAGCGACGTCGCGACGCCGCCGACGGTCCAGAGCCGCCCCTCGCCGTGCAGCACGCGTGAGAAGAGCGCGAAGCGAACGGCGGTGCCGGCGCGTGCCGGTGCGAGCGCGTTCACGAGCGAGCCGGTGCAGTAGCGCGCGGTCGCGTCGGCCGTCGTCGTCGACCCGCCGCAGCGTGTCAACGCGGATGCCCACCCGCAGGCAGAAGCGACGAGCGAGCCCGCGAACGCGGCCCCGGCCATCCAGAGCCAGAGCGGCGCGGCGTCACCGAGCCCGTCGATTCCGGCGGCGAGCCGGTCACCGAGCAGCTGCGGCGTCAGGGCAAGTACCGCGAGCGCGGCGAGCGAGCCGAGGAAGAGCGCAGCGTGGCTCATCCTCAGGTCGAAGTGGGCGCGCATCGCAAGCTACAAGGTAGCGCGCGCCGGCGAACATCTCTTCACCCTTTTCGGCATCCATACAGCACCTTTACCCTGAGTTCGATGCAGGGCGCGATCGCAGCCGGGAACCGGGTCACCGCAGAGGCGGGTGCTGGGGTGCTCGTGGGCGGCGGGAACGCGGTCGATGCATGCATCGCGGCGGCCTTCGCAGCAGCCGTGGCCGAGGGGCCGCTGACCGGGCCTACGGGCGGCGGGTTCCTGCTCACATGGCTCGACGGCGAAGCGACCCTGCTCGACTGCTTCTTCGCCGTCCCGACGAGGCCGCTCGGCGAGATCGAGGATCTGACCGTCGACTTCGGCGACTCGACGCAGAGCTACCACATCGGCGCGGGCTCGGTCGCCGTCCCGGGGCTCGTCGCCGGGCTCGAGGAGGCGCACCGCCGCTTCGGCACCGTCCCCTGGCCGGCGCTCGTCGAGCCCGCGGTCGAGCTCGCCGGGCAGGGTCTCGACTGCAACGACGCCCAGCGGTTCCTCCACCTCATCCTGGCGGGGATCCTGCAGCGCGACGAGGGCGGCCGCCGGATCTACGGTGTCGAGGAGCGGATCGAGACGGTCGACTTCGTCGAGACGCTCGAACATCTCCGCGACGCCGCCGCGAACGCGGTCACCCAGCTGATCCCGGAGCTCGCGGACGACATCGCCGCCTATCGCGTCGCGACACCGGAGCCGATCCGCACCCGGATCGGCTCGTGCGAGGTGCTGACGACCCCGGCACCCTCCCGCGGCGGCGCGATCGTCGCCGCTGCCCTCGCACGCCTGGCAACGGCGAACACACTCGACGAGCGTGCCCAGGCGCTCAAGCACGGGTACGAGGCGGCGCCGCCGCTCGCGGTGGCGGGCACGACCCAGATCTCCGTCATCGACTCGGAGGGCAACGCCGCCGCGCTGTCCTCGACCCTCGGCGCGGGGTCGGGCATCTTCCGCGGCGGCACGCAGCTGAACAACATGCTCGGCGAGCTCGACGTGGTCGGCCACGCGCCGAAGACGCCCGGCGCTCGGCTTGCGAGCATGATGACCCCGACGCTCGTGCTCGAAGACGAGCAGCCGCGGCTCGCGCTCGGCAGCGCCGGCTCGGTGCGCCTCGCCGGCGCGATCGCGCAGGTCGCCGACACCGTCCTGCGCGGCACGCCCGTCGACAAGGCGATCGACAACCCGCGGATCCACGTCGACGGCGACGTCCTCCATCTCGAGGGCGGCCTGATGGAGCTCGCGCCAGAGGGATGGAGCCCCGTTCGCTGGTCGGGCCGCAACCTCTACTTCGGCGGCGTCGCCGCAGTGGAGCGCCGCGCGGACGGCTCACTCGCCGCCGCGGGCGACCCGCGCCGCGGCGGTCACGGCATCGTCGTCGGATGAGCTTGGTGGTGAGACCTGCGCGGCCGGACGACGCGGCGGCGCTCGTCGAGCTCGCCGTGTCCGTCGGCAGCGAGCCGGAGGCCTGGCTCCTGAACACGGACAGCTGGCGCAGCGTGGGGGAGGAGCGCCGCTATCTTCGCGCGCTCAAGCGACACCCGGACGCGGCGGTCTTCGTCGCCGAGGATGAGGGCACGGTCGTCGGCCGCCTCTCCGTCGCGCGCGATCCGCACCGGGCGAGCCACCATGTCGCCGACCTCGGCCTGATGGTCGCCGCCGGTCACCGCCGCCGCGGGGTCGGGCGCGCGCTCCTCGAGCAGGCCGTCGAGTGGGCGCGCGATGCGGGCATCCGGAAGCTCGAACTGCATGTCTTCCCGTGGAACGAGCCGGCGATCCGTCTCTACGAGCAGTTCGGCTACGAGCGCGAGGGCTTTCGCCACGAGCACTACCGCCGCGACGACGAGTACGTCGACGCGATCCTCATGGCGTACCGCGTCGATTGAGCTCGTCGGAGAGCAGGCGCAGCTCGCTCGCGACAACCTGATCCCGTGGGCGACCGGTCGCCTCCTTCATCGCGATCAGGTCGTCGAGCGACGCGACGAGGACCTGATGTCCGTCCACCTCCATCGGCGCTCCGGCGCGCCGCCTGAGCGCGTCGTAGCTCGGCGATCCGTCGGGTCGGTCGAGGAGATCGAGTGGGCCGCTGTCCGTGTCGAATGTGAAATGTGCGCCTGCTGCGAGTGTCTTTTCATCGAGCAGGAACGGAACGTCCGCCGGCGCGCCACGCAGCCGAGCGGCCACCTCACGTAGCGCAGCCGCAAGTCGCTCGAGGTTGTGCGGGTCGCGCGCGTATGCGATGTCGAGATCCCGCGTGATGTAGGCGGAACCGCGTGCCGAGCCTGCCATGCCGCCGATGACGACGAAGTCGACACCGTGCGCGACGAGCACACGGAGCAGCTCACGCGGGCGAAACGGCTCTTCGGCCTGCATCTCGTAGCATCTGGGCGAACTCCGCGTATGCCTCGGCCTGGGCGAGTCGCTGGCTCACGTTCAGCTCGAGGTTGCCCTGGATCAGCGTCACGTCGTGCCCCCAGTCGATCTCGCGGGCGTCGAGGACGAGCTCCTCGTTCATCATCGCGAGCAGCTTCCCCAGCGTCTCGACCGTGGGCGAGACGAGCCCGCGCTCGATCCGCGAGATCGCGGCCTGGGAGGTGCGGGCGCGGATCGCGAGCTGCTTCTGCGTCAGCCCGTGCCGCCGCCGCGCCTCGCGCAACAGCTCGCCGGCGTCCATGCGATGAAAATATCAGAAAAGATGTCCACCGAGCCGTGACGCGCGCGCCGCGTGTGACGTATAAGGAGTGTGATGACCGTGGCTCGACGCGTCGCGTTGCTCCTGGGGCTGGCGGCACTCGTCGCCGTCGCGCTCGCCGGGACGAGAGCCGATGCGCGCGCGACGAAAACGCAGAAGCTGGTCGCCTTCCGCTCCTGCGGCGACCTGCTCGGCTACGCGAAGCAGCATGCGGGCCGCTTCGTCGGCCCGTACGGGCTCGGGCAGCCGGGACTCGGTCCGGTCGCCGCCGAGGCCGCGCCCACCCGGACAGCGGCCCCGCAGCAGGGCGTCGACTACTCGGGGACGAACGTCCAGGAGGAAGGTGTCGACGAGCCCGACCTCGTCAAGACCGACGGACGCACCGTCTTCGCGGTCGCGAGCGGCCGCCTCAACGCAGTCGACGTCCGCACGCAGAAGCCGCGTCTCCTCGACACGCTGAAGCTCGACACCGCCTCGAACCACGAGCTGCTCCTCCACGGCGACCGCCTGCTCGTGCTCTCGCGCGGCGGCTACTGGGCCGAGCCGCTGCCCGCGATCGCGGCGCGGATCGCGCCCTTCGCGCCGGCCGAGTCCGTCCTCACTGAGGTGGACGTGTCCGATCCCGCCCGGCTGCGCGTTGTCAACACGCTGACACTCGACGGCGCCTACGTCGCGGCGCGCCTGGTCGGCGGCAGCGCGCGGATCATCTCCACCGCCCAGATCCCCGCCAAGCTCCAGTTCAGGCTGCCGACGGACCCGAGCCCCGATGCGCTGTCGGCCGCGGCGAAGCGCAACCGCGCCGTCGTCGCCTCCTCGCGCGTCGGCGCGTGGCTGCCTTCCTACCGCCTCAAGCGGGCGGGCGCGAAGGCCGGGCCGAAGCGCGCGCTCGTCCAGTGCCGCCAGGTGAGTCGCCCGCCGGGCTTCTCCGGGCTCGGGATGCTCACCGTGCTGACGGTCGACCTGGCGCAAGGGGCTCCAGCCCGTCGACTCGGTCGCGGTGATGACGGACGGGCGGATCGTCTACGCCTCCCCCGAGAGCCTCTACGTCGCGACCGAGCGCTGGGCCGACCGTCCCGATCCGAACACGCCGACGCAGGAGAAGAACGGCGTCACGACCGCGATCCACAAGTTCGACATCTCGAGTCCCGCGCGGACGCAGTACCGCGGCAGCGGCACGGTGTCCGGCTACCTGCTCAGCCAGTGGTCGCTCTCCGAGCACCGCGGCGTCCTCCGCGTCGTCAGCACCGAGGCGCCGGCCTGGTGGGGCGGCGGCGTCGGCGAGGCCGAGTCGTTCCTGACGACGCTACGCCCGCGCGACGGCGGTCTCGCCCAGGTCGGCCGGGTCGGCGGGCTCGGGAAGGGCGAGCGCGTCTACGCCGTCCGCTTCGCCGGCGACGTCGGCTACGCGGTCACCTTCCGCCAGATCGACCCGCTCTACACGATCGACCTGGCCGTGCCGGAGCGCCCGCGCGTGCTCGGCGAGCTGAAGATCCCCGGCTACTCCGCTTACCTGCACCCGATTGGCGAGGACCTGCTGCTCGGCATCGGCCAGGACGCGACCGACGAAGGCCGCCCGCTCGGCACGCAGATCTCGCTCTTCGACGTCTCGAACCTGCGCAGTCCGACGCGGCTGCACAAGCAGCATCTCGGCCAGGGGTGGTCGGAGGCGGAGTCGGACCACCACGCCTTCCTCCACTGGCCGCGCACGGGCCTCGTCGTCGTTCCGTTCGAGCTGCGCGCCGCCGGCTACCGGGTCGGGCGCGCGCGCGGGGTCGACCCGGTCGGAAACGTCGAGCACGGGAAGGTCCCGATCCGGCGCTCGCTCGTCGTCGGCGCCTCGCTGCTGACCGTCTCGGACGCGGGCCTCAAGTCGAGCAACCTCGCGACAATGGCCGAGCAGGGCTGGGCCGCCTTCCCAGCGCCCGAGCCACCGGCGCCGCGGCCGTTGCCCTGAACGCACTGGGCGTTCAGGTCGGTCTGACCACCCCTTCGTGGGATGTCGCCAACGCCCGTGCTGACGATCATTCCGCCTCGTGGGGTGGGAGGATCGCGATTGGGCGAAGTGGACGGACGAGGAGCGAGACCGGTTCCTCGGAGGGCGAGCACCCTCGAGCGGGCACCGCCGGCGGAACCGTTCCGGCAGCATCTGGCGCCGCGACGTCTCCGTTTTCGAGCTCGTCGCGGTTGTCGTCATGCTCTGCGGCTTGGTCGCGATCGCGGCAGAGACCGACGTCGAGCTCGGAACCGTGGTGGATCGCCTGGCGTCGGCCGTCGAGTCTCCTGCGATCCAGCCCGACGTACCGGGCCTCAGTCCGCCCGGGCCCGACATCGGCGGACCGTGGCCGGGTGGCGACATCGAGTACTTCAACGCCGCTCCAGAGCACGAGTGGGCGCTTCAGCAGGCGGTCGATGCCTGGAACCGGAGTGGCGCGGGTGTCCGGTTCGTCGCGACGACAGCCGCTGCTGCCGATCTTGATCAAGAGGGACGTAGGTCGGCCTTGCGGCCACGGCCGCGCGACGCTCGGATACGCGCCGGGGGCGACGGCGACCGTGTTCACACAGCCAGGATCGCCGGGGTGCGATCAGTTCTCGGCGGCTCGAGACTGGCACACGAGCTCGGCCACGTGCTCGGTCTCAAGCACGACGACGCCGATTGCGCCGCGATGAATGCCGCCGGCAGCTTTCGCGGCTCGACCCGCTGCCCGCCGAGCGCCCCCTGGAGTGGCGCTGCCGGCTGCCCGAGGTACGGGATGTGCTGGCCGCGACGAAACTCTATGGCGGGACGCCCGTCCCCGACCGCAGCCCCGCAACGTGGGCGCTAGGGACACGACCAGATGGTCTACGAGCGGATCCTCGGCCGCGGAGTGCATTGCTTCCGCGTCTGACCGCCGATCAGTCGGCCGTATGAGTGACGCCCGTCGACGCTCGAGATCGACGTCAAGCTGTAGCGAACGGCCACGCGGAGCACGCCGGCGTTCGGAACGGCAATCGGGCATGATCGCGCCATGACCGAATTCACCTCATACGCCGAAGGAACACCCTGCTGGGTCGACGTCACGAGCCCCGATCTCGACCGCAGCATCGAGTTCTACGGGGGCCTTTTCGGCTGGACCGCGGACCGGGCGACGCAGCCGGAGGCCGGCGGCTACACGCTGTTCAGCCTCAACGGGAAGCTCGTCGCCGCCGGGAGCCCGCCGCCGCCCGGCCAGGAGGACGTCCCGTCGCACTGGACGACCTACCTTGCAAGCGACGACGCTGATGCGACCACCGAGAAGATCCGTAGCGCCGGCGGCACGGTGATGATGGACCCCTTCGACGTCTTCGACTCCGGACGGATGACGATCGCGCAGGACCCGACCGGCGCTGTCTTCGGGATCTGGCAGGCGCGCGAGCACATCGGCGCCCAGCTCGCGAACGAGCCCGGGACGCTGAACTGGAACGAGTGCCAGACGAACGACCCGGAGAAGGCGGCGGCGTTCTACCAGGAGGTCTTCGGCTACGAGATCGACGAGGCGCCGATGGTCGAGGCCGGCGAGGTGTACCGCGTCCTCAAGGTCGACGGCAGGGGCATCGCCGGGATCATGCGGATCACGCCGCGGATGGAAGGCGTCACGCCCAACTGGGCGACGACCTTCTCCGTCGCCGGCACGGACGAGACGATGCGCCGGACCGAGGAGCTCGGCGGAGCGGTGCTCGCGGGCCCGATGGACATCCCGGACGTCGGCCGGCTCGCGGTGCTCCGTGATCCGGTCGGCGCGGTTTTCTACGTGCTCCAGCCGCCGCCGGAGACCTAACGACTACGCGGGCTTGAAGGTGAGCACGAGCTGCGGCGGCTCGCTGCCCTTCTCGCGCGCGTGCAGCTGCTGCTCGGCGTCCTGGTTCTCGGCCGCGTCCTTGATCAGGAAGCCGTGGTTCTGGCCGCTCGAGTACATGGCCTGGACGAGCGTCTGCGACGCCCCACTCGCGGTAGCCGCTGCCGGAGGTCGTCGTCACGGCCGAGCCGGTCGTCGCCGGCGCGTTCGCCCAGGTCACGGCGCTCTCCGTCCAGGCGCCGTTCGAGCCGCAACGCCTCGAGGGTGCGCTGCGCTAGACGAGGCCGAGCGAGGCGTAGAGCCGCAGCTTCGCGGTGTCGAGGACTGCAGCCCGTGCGGCATCGACGGCAGGTCGAAGCGGACGAGCGCGCGCAGGTTGCCGCCGCTCTTCGACATGAGCTTGAGGATCGAGTCGGAGCCCTTGTTCGACGACGGGCTGCCTGAGTCGATCCAGGAATCGGCGACCGACGGAGACCGTCTGCGCCGGGCCGCAGTTCGACCGGCGTGCCGCCGGGCTGGATCGTCCACGGCAAGCTCGCGGCGCGACGTGTCGAGGTTGCCCGCCGCGTCGGAGGCGCGCACCTGGAAGGTGTGCGGGCCGACCGCGAGGTTCGTGTAGGTTGATCGGTGAGACGCAGGCCGTGAACGGCGCGCGTGTCGAGCGCGCACGCGAACGTCGTGCCGGTCTCCGGCGACATGAAGTGGAAGGTCGCGCTCGTCGCACGTCGTGCTCGACGGCGGGCCCTGCGGTGATGACCGTCTCGGGCGCCGTCTGGTCGATCGTCCACGAGTAGACGGACGGGCTCGGGTCGGCGTGCCCGGCGGCGTCCACGGCGCGCACGCGGAAGACATGCGAGCCCGCGGCGAGGCCCGCGATAGCGCGCGGGCTCGTGCACGCCGTCCAGGCGACGTCTCCGGGACGTCGAGCTGGCACTGGAAGGTCAGGCTGCCGCTCGGCGTGACGTTGTCGCTGCCGGTGAAGGTGAAGCGTCGCCGAGGTCGCTCGTGGTCGCCGCCGAGCGGGTGGCCGGTGAGGCTGCGTGTCCGGCGGCGTCGTGTCCGGGCCCGGAGGCGGAGGCGGAGGCGGCGGCGGCGCGCCGGGCCCGAGCTGCAGGACGAGCTGCGGCCGGTTGGTGCCCTTCTCGCGGCAGTGGAACTGCTGCTCCGCGTCCTGGTTCTCGATCGCGTCGCGGATCGAGGAAGCCGTTGTTCGCCGGTCGAGTACATCGCCTGCACGAGGCCGGCGACGTTCCACTCGCGGTAGCCGGTGCCCGAGCTGACGGTGACGGCGCCGCCGGTCGTCGGCGGCTGGTTCGCCCAGGTCACGCCGCCCTCGCTCCAGGAGCCGGCGAGCTGGAGGGCCTGGATCGTCCGGCCCGTCTTCGCCGAGCTCGCGAACAGGCGCAGCGTCGCCGACTGGACGACGCAGCCCTGCGGCATCGTCGGCAGGTTGAAGCGGACGAGCGCGCGCAGGTTGCCGCCGCTCTTCGACATGACCTTGAGGATCGAGTCGGAGCCCTTGTTGCGACGACGGGCTGCCGGAGTCGATCCAGGCGTCCGCGTTCGCGGTCAGCGTCGTGCTGCGCGCCGCAGTTCACGGGCGGGGCGAGCCTGGATCGTCCAGCGTGTAAGCCGGCCGGCGACGGGTCGATGTTCCCGGCCGCGTCGATCGCGCGCACCTGGAACGTGTGCTGGCCGACGCGCGAGGCTCGTGTACGACTTCGGCGAGGTGCAGGCCGCGAACGCCGCGCGTCGAGCTTGCACTGGAAGGTCGACGCGGCGGTCTCGTGTCGAGGTCGAACGGGAACGAGGCGTTCGTGTCCGTCGTCGTCGCCGGCGGCTGCGCGCGTCGAGCGTCGTGTTCGGCGCGGTCGTGTCGGGCGGCACGCTGGATCGTCCAGGTGTAGCTCGCCGGCGTCGCGTCGACGTTGCCGGCCGCGTCGGTCGCGCGCACCTGGAAGGTGTGCGGGCCGACGCGCGAGGCTCGATGTACGTCTTCGGCGTCGTGCAGGCCGCGAAGGTGGCCGGTGTCGAGCTTGCACTCGAAGGTCAGGCTCGCGGGCCGGTCGACGTTGTCGCTGCACGTGAAGGCGAAGGACGCGTCCGTGTTCCGTCGTCGACGCCGGCGGCTGCGCCGGTGAACGTCGTCTCGGGCGCGGTCGTGTCGAGCGACCGTCCAGGTGTGGCTCGCCGGCTGCCGTCGTGTTGCCGGCCTCGTCGATCGCGCGGACCTCGAAGGTGTGCGGGCCCGGCGGCGAGGTTCGGTGTACGGTCTTCGGGCTCGCGCAGGCGCGCGTAGCTCGCGGCTGCCGTCGAGCCGGCACTGGAAGTCGAGCGTCGCCGGCTGCGTGTGGTTGTCGGCAGCCGGTGAACGTGCCGAGGATCGTCGGACGCCCGGCTGCGTGCCCGTGATCGTTCGCGGCCGGCGCCGTCGGCGTCGACCGTCCACGTGTAGACCGACGGCTCGAGCTCGAGGTTCTCGTACTCGGAGAGGTCGGTCGCGCGCACGTGGAAGGTGTGCGCGCCGAGGTCGAGGCCCGTGTAGCGTGATCCGCTCGACGGGCAGGTCGCCGAACCGCGCCGTCGAGCGAGCACTCGAAGGTCGCGGGCTCGTTCGCCGAGAAGGTGAACGTCGCGGTCGTCGCCGACGTCGGGTCGTCGGGCTGGTCGTCGATGCGTCGTGACCGGCGCGGTCAGGTCGGCGACCTCCCACTCGAACTCGGCGGGCAGGAGGCTGACGTGGCCGGCGGCGTTGTACGCCTGGACCTCGAACGTGTACTCCTCGTCGAGCGCGAGGCCGTTGTACGTCCACGGCGACGTGCAGGGCTCCCACGTCGATGCCGGTCGGCCTCGCTCGGTCAGGCGGCACTCGAACGTGCTGCCCGGCTGGTCGGACGCTGAACGTGAAGGTCGCGCTCCTGCTCTCGTTCTGGACGCCGGGCTCGCGCCGGCTCCTGGTCGACGGGACCGGAGTGGACCGTCGCGATCGGCCGCGCCAGGACCGTGAAGGTGTACGGGCCGGCCGGCGTCAGGTCGATCGCGCCGTTCGGCGCTCTTCGCGCGGGCGAGGAGCGTGTGCGTAGCCGACCGGGGCCGTCGAACGCGTACGGGCTGGCGCACGAGTTCCACGTCCGCCGCCGTCGACCGAGCACTGGAACTCGGCGAGCGGGTCGTGCGAGCCGAATGGAACGTGACCTCGGCGAGCCGGGCGCGGTCTCGACGACTCGGCCTCGCGGCCCCTCGAGCGATCTCCGTCGTCGGGGCAGAGCTCGGGATCGGCTGCGCGATCGCGAACGGCGAGAGGCCGTCGGTGAGGCCGCAGACGATGCCGTTCGCCTGGTCGATCGACGTCGTGATCTGGAGCCACGCGCTGCCGTCGAAGTGCAGCAGGCGCGGCTCGTCGAGCGAGCCGGGTCGTACGGGAGGCAGATGGTGACGTCGCCGGCGTAGGTGGCCGTCGTGGAGACGTCGAAGAAGACGCGCGCCGGCGGCGAGGTAGCCGGCGGGCAGCGTCGGCGCGCCGCGTCGAGCGCGGTGACGCGTCGTGAGCCCGGCGCCCGTGACCTCGGCGAAGGTGATGGTCGCGGTGCCGCCGCCCTGGATCGGGAGCGCGAGCTCGACCGGGGCGCCCGCGGCAGCGTGTTGTTCGGGACCGGCACGCGCGTCCACGAGCGGCTCGCCGGCGTGCGCGTCGACGTTGCCCGCCTGGTCGATCGCGCGGACCTCGAACGTGTGCGCGCCGACGGCGAGGTCGACGATCTGGTAGCCTGGTCGCAGCCCTCCCAGCCGTCGGTCGCGGCGGCGCTGTCGAGGCGGCACTCGAACGTGAGCTCGAGCGCCGGCGGTCAGGCCGTCGGTGCCGCTGAAGATGAAGCGTCTCGATCGTGTTCGTGCGCTCGAGCCGTTGGCGGGACCGAGGTCGATGGTCGTGCTCGGGCGCCGTCGTGTCGGGCACGGCGACCGTCCACACGTACTCGGCCGGCTCCACCTCGAGGGACGCCGAACAGCGTCGTCGCGCGCACCTCGAAGCCCGTGCGTGCCGTTGGTGAGGTCCGGTGAGCTCGAGCGGCGAGGTGCACGGCTCAACGGCGTCTCGACCGGCTCGTCGACCGGGTCGAGGCGGCAGACGTAGGTCGAGCCGGGCTGGTCGAAGAAGCTGAGCGTGGCGTCGGCGCTCGTGCTCGTGCCGCCGGGCTCGACGGGGCCGGTGATGACCGTGAGCGGCGGCGCGATGACGTGCCACGTGTAGCTGCGCCGGCGACAGGTCGGTGACGAGCTCGCGCCGAGCGTGCCGCTGTCGATCGCGGCGACCGTGAACGTGTGCTGGCCGCCGGTCAGGTTCTGGAGCGTCGAACGGCGAGGAGCAGCGATCGTCTCGGGATCGCGAGCGGCGCCGTCGAGCGAGCACTGGAAGTCGAGGTCGATCGTCGGCGTGCCGTTGTCGACGCCGCTGAAGTGGAAGGTGACGTTCTCTGGCTCGGGTTGGGCGGCAGCGGGTTGACGAGCTTCGTGTCCGGCGCCTCGACGTCCTCGATCGTCCAGGTCCACTAGCGCGGCATCGGACGAGAGGAGCTCGAACTGCTCGGTCGCCAGGACCTCGAACGTGTGCTCGACGCCGGGCTGGAGGCCCGTGTAGGTCGTCGGCGACGCGCAGAAGGTCGGCGGCGAGGTTGTCGAGCGTGCAGAGGAAGCCGCACGTTCGGCCCGGTCTGGTTCGGCCTCGAAGGTGAACGTCGCGGTCGTGCGCGAGCGTGGTGCCGCCGTCGGCGCGCGGTCGGCGCGCTCAGGAGCGTCGCCACCGGCGGATCGAGCGTGCCGCTCGCCCACGTCGAACACGGCGGGCTCGAGCGAGCGCGTGCCGAGCTCGGCGACGGCCTGCACGCGGGAAGATCGTGCTCGCCGTACGGGACGCGTGTACGTCGACGCCCGAGGTGCAGGGCTCGAACGGTCTCGCCCTCGTCGAGCGAGCACTCGAAGGTCGCGTTCGGGTTGTCGGACGTGAAGGTGAAGCTCGACCGTCGGTCGCGTCCGTCTCCGGGGTCGTGAGCAGGCTCGCGCGGCGTGACGTCGGTGATCGTCGATCGAACGGGTCGGCCTCGATGACGAACTCGTGCGCTCATCGGCGCGGGGTCGGATCGACGTTGCCGATGCTCGTCGACCGCGCGGACCTGGAGCCGTGTACGACGCCGCTCTCGAGGTCTTCCTTGACGAGGTAGTGGATCTGCTCGCAGCTCTCCCACGTCGCGCCGTCGTCGAGCGAGCACTCGAACTCGAGCTCGAACCAGGACGGTCCGGTTGTCGTCGCCGGTGAACTCGAAGCGGACGCTGTTCGGCTCGACGAGGTCGGTCGGGCCGAGCTCCGTCATCGAGACGATCGACGTGTCGGGCTCTTCGACGTCCTCGATCGTCCACTCGTACGTCGGCCGGCGTCTGGTCCATGACCTGCTCGCCGTCGATGTTGCGGAACTGGTTGACGGCGCGTGACCTCGAAGTCGTGCTCGCCCTCCTCGACGAGCGGGCCGGCGATGAACGGCGAGGTGCAGGGCAACGCACGGCGTGCCGTCGACCGAGCAGAGGAAGGTCGCGCCGGCCTGGCGGCTCATGAACGTCGAAGGTCGCGCTGAAGGCGCCGGTCCGCGTCGGGCGGGCCGTCGCGTGATGATCGTGTCGGGCTCGCCGGTCGTGACCCACGTGTACGGGCCGGCCGGGGTCGGGTCGACGTTCGGCGGATCGGCGAGGTCGATCGCGCGGACCCACAGCTTGTGCGTGCCGGACGCGAGGCCGAGCAGCTCGTAGCACCGGCTCGCAGGGCTCCCACGGGCCGTCGAGCGCTGCTGTCGAGGCAGCACTCGTACTCCTCGACCTGCTCGTTCGACTGGAAGCCGAAGATGACGTCGGGGCCGGAGTTGTCGTGCGGCGGGCCGACGGCGATGAACGTGTCGGGCGGGGTCGTGTCGGGCGGGCCGATGATGATCCACTCCCAGAAGTCCGGGGAGATGTCGACGTTGCCCGCCGGGATCCTTGGCGCGCACCTGCAGGACGTGCGGGCCGACGGCGAGGCCGTGACCGTGTACGGCGACGTGCACGGCGACGAAGTCCTGCGTTGTCGAGCGCGCACTCGAACTCGTCGACCGGCAGGTCGGTGAGCTCCTCGAAGCCCTCGAACGTGAAGGTCGCGGTGGTCTCCGTCGATCTCGCCGTCGGGCCCGCTGAGGATCTCCGTGTCCGGCGGCGACATGTCGACGATCGTCCAGGTGCGCTCGGCCGGGCGTCGGGATCGATGTTGCCGGCGTCGTCGACCGCGCGCACGCCGAAGGTGTGCTCGCCGGCGGTCTCGACCTCGATCTCCTCCAGCGTGTCGCAGCCGCCGAGGTCTGCGCCGTCGAGGAAGCACTCGAAGTCGAGCTCGAGCGGCGGCGTCTGGTCGTCTGGCCGGTGAACTCGAAGATCGTGATGTAGTTGGCCGAGAAGGAGCCGTTGGCCGGGCCGGCCGTGATGGTCGTGTCGGGCGGCGTCGTGTCCGGGCCGAGCGACGATCTCCCACTCGTAGATCGCCGGCGTCAGGTCCAGGCAACCCGAGCGAGTTGATCGCCTGCACCATGAACTCGTTGTCGCCCGGCTCGAGGTGCGTGTACGTGATCGGCGACTCGCAGAACTGGAACGGCTCGCCGTTGATCGAGCACTGCATCGAGCGCGTCGGGCTGGTCGGCCCAGAACTCGAAGGTCGCGGTCGTCTGGTTCGAGACCGGGATGCCCTCGGGGCCGGGCAGGCCGGGGCCGGAGAGGATCGACGTGTTCGGCGCCGAGCCCGACGGACGCGGCCGCGAGCGCGTAGAGGCCGAAGTCCTCGATCAGGCCGCAGACCTGCCCGTGAACGGGTTCGTGATCGTCGTGATGTCGAGCCAGAGGTCGCCCTCGAAGTAGAGCAGGCGGACCGGCGGGCGTCGCGAACGCGTCGGGTCGTAGCTCAGGCAGAGGGTCGACCGGCTCGCCGAACTCGGCCGTCGTCTTGAAGTCGAAGGTCTGCATGCCGCCCTGCGTGTAGCCCTCGGGGAGCGGCGGGCCGCCGCCGAGCGGCTCGAGCGTGGTGTGCCCGGCCGTCGTGACCTCGAAGAAGGACGCGTCGCGTTCCCGGGCCGCCGGGCTGGTCGAGCGGGACGACGACGTTCGTGCCGACCGGCGTGTTCGGCGGGCCGGCGGGCGTGACGATCGTCCACGTGAACGCGACCGGGCGTCGGGTCGGTGTTGCCGGACGAGGTCGATCGCCCGCGCCGTGAACGTGTGCGGGCCGAGCAGGAGGTCGGTGACCTCGGCCGCGACGCCGGGCTCGCACTCGGCGGAGCTCGCCGTCGAGCGTCGCACTCGAAGAGCGCGGTCGGGTCGTCCGAGCTGACGCCGAAGTAGGCGATGAGTGCTCGTGCGTCGTCGCGGGCGGCGCCGAAGTCGAGGATCGTGTTCGGCGCCTCGTTGTCGACGACCGTCCAGGTGTAGCGTCACCGGCTCCGGATCGAAGTCGAGCGGCTGGCCCAGCCAGTCGAGGCCGAGAGTACACGGCCTGGACCTGGAAGACGTGCGGGCCGGGCCAGAGCCGCGGGTAGATCTTCGGCGAGGTGCAGTTGCCGAACGGCGCGCCGTCGAGCGAGCACTGGAAGACCGCTTCCGCATCCGGGCTCGAGAACTTGAAGGTCGGCCGAGGTGCCGGTGCCGCTGGCGGGCGCGGAGTCGAGGCTCACCTGGTGCGGGACGATCACGCACTCCTGGTCCACCCACTCGAGCTCGACGTTCCCGAACTGGTCGGTCGCGCGCACGGCGAAGAGGTGGTCGCCGAGGCCGAGGTTCGAGTAGGTCACCGGCGAGGTGCACGGCGTCCCCTGCGGCGGGTTGAAGGCGCCGTCGAACCAGCACTCGAAGGTCGCGTTCGGGACGTCCGCCTTGAACGTGAACGTCGCGGTCCGGCTGGTCGTCTCCTCCTCGGCGTCGCCGGGCCCGCTCAGGATCGTCGTGAGCGGCGGCGGCGCGACGACCCACGTGTAGGCGCGGGCGTCGCGTCGACGTTGCCGGCGGCGTCGATCGCGCGGACGCGGAACGTGTGCGAGCCGCGGGTGAGGTCGGAGAACTCCTCGGGCGACGTGCAGCGAGTTCCACACGGTCTCGGAGTCGAGCGCGCACTCGAAGGCGAGGTCGGCCGGGAGCGTCCGGTTGTCGGAGCCGGAGAAGTGAAGGTCGCGATCGTGCTCAGCGTCCCGTTCTGCGGGC
Organism: uncultured Gaiellaceae bacterium; assembly: GCA_963794385.1. Taxonomy (GTDB): domain Bacteria; phylum Actinomycetota; class Thermoleophilia; order Gaiellales; family Gaiellaceae; genus Gaiellasilicea. Next base: position 66,619 of record CAWCDT010000015.1, read on the forward strand.
CCGGAGGATCGGCCGGTGTTCGGCCGCGTCGACGTCGGGGCCGAGCTCGACCGTCCACTCGTAGACGGCGGCTCCACCTCGACGATCACCTGCGCGTTCGTCGCCCGGATCTGCGAGCTCGTGCGTGCCGCTCTCGACGACCCACGCCGCGTACGTCGGCGGCGGCGTCGAGGTTGTTGCCGCACGGCACGAAGTCGGCGCCGTCGAGCGAGCACTCGAAGGTCGAGCCGGGCTGGTCGGACTGGAAGGTGAACACGCTGCTCTCGGTGGAGGAGAACGCGGCTCTGGAAGCCCGACCGGGTCGATGCGGCCGGGCGGGCCGGTCAGGATGGTCGTGACCGGCGGCGCGGCGATGGTCAACGTGCGCGTCGCGCGGCGTCTGGTCGGCGAGGCCCCTAAGGTCGATCGCGCGCACGGCGAACGTCACCGTGCCGGGGTCAGGCCTCGAGCGTGTACGGCGAGTCGCACGCCTCCCACCCGCCGCGGCGAGGTTGAGCGGCGCGGCGCACGATCGCGCACTCGTACTCGAGCATGAGCGGCGGCGTCGCGTTGTCGAGGCCGCCGAACTCGAACGGGAGCTCGAGCTCGGCTCCCGAGCGGCGTGTCCGCCGGCGGCCGCCGGCGAGGATCGTCATCGGCGGCCCGCGTGTCCTCGATCGGCGTCCACGTGTAGGTCGCGGGCGTCGGATCCGGGTTGCCCTCGAACTCCGGCTGCTGCGGGTTCGGGACCTCCGGGTCGGCGAGGTCGACCGCACGCACGTAGAACGTTGCTTGAGGCCGGGCGCGAGCTGGAAGTCCTCGTAGCGTGTACGCGTCGAGCAGGTTGAACGGGCTGAGACAGTCGACCCAGTCGTTCTCGACCGGCGCACGCCGTGCCGTCGACGACCTGGCACTGGTACATGAGGAGCTGCGTCGGCGTCAGGTCGTCCGTGCCGGTGAACTCGAAGAAGGTCGAGCTCGAGGTCGGCCGGGCCCGGGCGCGCGCTCGATCGTCGTCTCCGGCGGGTCGTGTCGAGCGTCTCGACGACCTCCCACTCGTAGACGGCGGGCTCCTGCTCGCCGTTCGAGGGGACGGTCTCCGAGCTCCGCGAAGACGTTCAGGACATGGTCGCCGACGGTGAGGCCCGTGAACGTGACCGTGTACCGGCCGGTGCCCGGGTCGTAGGTCGCGTTGCACGTCCTCGTACGGCTCGAGGTCGAGCTGGCACTCGAAGGTCGCGTCGGCGACGTTGACCGTGAACGAGATCGTCGCCGTCGAGCTCATCGTCGGGCCGCCCGTCGCGGGTCGCCGCCGGGGCCGCCGCTCGCGGGCGTGAAGCCGGGGCCGTCGACGAAGGTCACGAGGACGCCCATGAGCCGCCAGGTGTACTGCGCCGGCGGGCCGACGTTGCCCTCGAAGTCGATCGCGCGCACGTGAGAAGGTGTGCAGGCCGACGTCGGTCTCCTCGAGCCCGACCTCGTACGCGCCCTGGTTCATGTACTGCGCGCCCTCGAAGCCGCACGGCTCCCAGCCGAAGGCGTCGACGCTGGCACTCGAAGGTGACGTCGGGCTCGTTCGAGTGGAAGGTGAAGATGCCCTCGGGCAGCCAGGTCTCGGCCGGAGGCGTCATGTCGATGAACGTCGCGGCGCGATGCCGGAGGGCAGCGGCGTCGTAGCCCCACGTGTGCTGGCCGGGGTCGGGTCGGCGAGCTCGGCGAGCAGGTCGATCGCCCGCACCTCGAAGATGTGCGCGCCCGGGCTCAGGTTGAAGTACTCGGCCGGGTACTCGCAGTCCTCCCAGGCGAGCGGGTTCGTGTTGTCGAAGCGGCACTCGAAGACGAGCTGCGTGAGGCGGCGTCGGGCCGTCGGAGGCCATGTACGTGAAGCTCGCGTTCCGGCTGTTCGACACGATCTGGCCGTCGACGGCCGTTCGGCGACGTGCCCGGCTTGTCGATGATCCACGTCTCCGGGGCGCCCGGGACGCTCGCCGAACGTGCACACGATCCCGAAGCACTGCTCGGGCTCCATGTTCCCGGCCGCCATGTTCCCGCCGCCGTCGATCGCGCCGACGGAGTAGAAGCCCCAGCCGCCGTTCAGCTGGGCGGTGTTGTCCGCACGGTGTGGCCGACGCCCTCGACGATGATGCCGTCGCCGCCGTTGCGTCGGCGGTGTTCAGCTCGAGCAGGTTGCCGTGGCCGACGGGCGACGAGTCGCCGATCTCGATGCCGTCGCCGGCGTTCCCGCTCGCGGTGTTGTCGCGGACGATGTTGTTCGTCGCCAGCTCGCCGATCTCGATGCCGGTGCCGAGGCCGCCGCTCGCGTTGTTCGCCTCGACGAGGTTGTTCGCTCGCCGCGCCGAGCTCGATCGCCGCCGACGTTGTCGGCGAGCTCGTTCCCGCGGATGAAGTTGTCGTCGCGAGCTCGAGCGCGACGGCGACACCGGTGTTGCCGCTTGATGTCGTTGAAGAGGATGTCGTTGTCGTTCGCGTCTGATCGCGATGCCGCCGCCGCCGTTCTTGATCATGTTGTGCTCGATCCGGTTGTCGTCGGCGACCGGTCGAGTCGGGAGCTCGAGCGGCACCTCGGCGCCCTCGAGCCCGATGATCTCGATACCCTCGCCGCCTGCGTCGGTGATCGTGTTGTCGAGGATCGTGTTCTCGGAGCTGAACTGCAGGAAGATGCCGCGCCGCCGGACATCGCGATCTGGTTGCCCTCGATGAGGTTCTCGCCCGCGAACTCCAGCGAAGATGCCCTCCCGGTGTTCGCGGCGAAGTTGTTGTCGACGATGAGCGTGCCGCGCGTCGTCGAGTACATCGCGATGCCGAGCGCGTTCGCGAGGATGTGTTGTCGCGGATCGTGTTGCCCTTGCCGTTCTGATCCGCGTCGGAGAGGACGATGCCCGCCTCGTCGCTCGCCTCGATGCGCAGGCCGGTGAGCACGTTCGGCGCGTGCCGGGGTTCAGCTGCGCGCCGTAGAGGAACTCGTGGACGATGCCGTTCTTGATGGTCACGTTGTCGTGGCCGTTGTTGAGGATCCCGGCGTCGATCCCCATGCCGTCGACGATGTGGCTGTCGAGGTCGATCGTGATGTTCGGCGCGCCGACGATGAGGCCGTAGCCCGGGCAGTTGATGAGGTCGTTCTCGAGCACGATCGACTGGTCATGACGAGCTCGCCGCAGGTCACGGTCTGCGAGACCGGCGCCGCGCCGATCGTCCACTCGCGGAGCGCGGCGTCGGCGTCGCCGTCGGAGCGGTGCTCGCCCGGACGCGGAACACCCAGTTGCCGGGCGTCGAGCCCGTGTAGGTCTTCGGCGAGGTGCACGCGCTCCTAGACCGGGTCGACGTTCGGACGGCGTGAGCGAGCACTGGAAGGTCGACCGTGCTCCGGTTCGCGGAGAACTCGAAGGTCGCGCTCGTGTCGACCGTGGCCGCGTCCGGACCGGAGTCGATCGTCACCGTCGGCCCGCCGGTCGCGGCGACGATCGTCCACGTGTAGCTCGCAGGCGTCCCGTCGACGTTGCCGGAGATGTCCTGCGCCCGCACCTGGAAGGTGTGCGAGCCGGCGCGAGCGTGTACGTCGCCGGGCTCGACGCACGGCGCGAAGTCGGCCTCGATCGTGCTGTCCATGCGGCACTCGAAGGTGACCGTGCTCGCGTTGTCGGCGCCCGAGAAGCGGAACATGGCGACGTCGTCGAGCTCGACGTGACCGGCGTCTCGAGGATGGTCGTGTTCGGCGCGATCTGGTCGGAGGCGCCGCCGGGGCCGCCGATGCACTGGATCGTGCAGCACTGCTGCGGCTTCAGGTCGATGCCGAGCGGGCCGTCGTTGCCCTGGGCGATGTTGCTGCCGCCGTCGATGTTGACGCGGCCGTTCGAGCCCTCGCTCGCCCAGATGCCCCAGCGTCTCGTTGTCCATCGCCACGTTGTTCTTGAAGACGTGGCTGACCTTGGGGGCGTAGATGCCGATGCCCTTGTTGTTGTTCGTCGTGTTGCCGTCGATGAGCATCCCGGAGGCCGCGCCGGTCTCGTCGCCGACGTAGATGCCGCCGCCGGTGTTGTTCGAGGAGATGTTGTTCAGGAGGACGTTCGAGAGCGACAGCGCCTCGAGCTCGATGCCCGTGCCGTCCGACTCGCTCGCGTCGTTGCCCTCGATGTGGTTGCCGCTCGAGCCCTTGAGCGAGATGCCGCCCTTGTTGCCGCGGACGTCGTTGCCCTTGATCAGGGTCTCGTTGCGCGTTGTAGAGCTCGATCGCCTCGCCGTTCGAGTCGGTCCCGATGTTGTCGATCAGCTCGTTGCCGATCGACGAGACGACCTCGATCGCCGGCCCGCCGCTCTCGGGGATGGAGTTGCCCTCGACGACGTTGTCGTTGGACGGGATGCCGACGACCGTGCCGGTGGTCGTGACGTCGATGGAGACGCCGCCGCCGTTGTCGGTCATCGAGTTGTCGAGGACGATGTTCTCGTTCGAGCCCTGGAGGACGACCCCGCCTCGCTCGACGCCTGGATGTCGTTGCCCACGATGCGGTTCTGGCTCGAGCGCTCGATCCAGACGCCCTCGCTGCCGCTCGCGCCGATCAGGTTCTCGGTGACGAGGGTGCGCTGCGCCTCGTTCGCGATCCAGACGCCGCGCTTGTTGCCGACGAGCGTGCTCCCGCGGACGATGTTGTCCTTCACCTGCGACTGAACTCCCGGCGGAGGCTCCTCGGGGATCGTCGGCAGGTTCGGGTCGAGCGGCGCGTGCGGCTGGCCGAGGCCGACGCCCGCCTCCTGGTTCAGCTGCGCCGTGACGTCTCGACGACGTTGTGCTTCGTGCCCTTGTTGAGCATGACGCCGTAGTCGAAGCCCGTCACGCGGCCGTTCTTGACGGTGACGTAGTCGAAGCCGTTGTTCATGATCGCGGCGCCGAGGTCCTTGCCGTCGATGATCTTCCCGTTCAGGTCGATCGTGATCCCGTTCGCGCCGATGATCAGGCCGTGGCCGAGGCAGTCGGTCAGGTTGTTGTTCACGATCGTGCTGGCCGTGATCGTCATGCCGCAGAAGACCTGCCGCGGGACCGGGGCGGGCCCGATCGTCCACGACGTAGGCCGCCGGCGTCGGGTCGACGTTCCGGGCGAGGTCCTTGGCGCGCACCTGGAGGACGTGCTGCTGCGGCGCGAGCGCGGTGAGGATGTGCGGCGCGGTGCAGGCGTCCAGTCCTCGACCGGCCGCTCGGCGAGCCGGTCATCGCGCCGTCGAGGCGGCACTCGTAGCGTGAGCTCCTCCGCGGTCGACTGGTTGTCGGTGCCGGAGAACGTGAACGGCGCCGCTCGTCGCGCACGGTGATCAGGTCCGGGCCGGAGTGGATCGTCGTCTCCGGGTCGACCTGTCCGGCGGCGGCGGCTGGATCCACCAGCGGTGCGCGGCCGGCGTCGAGTCCGCGTTGCCGGCACGGTCGACCGCGCGCGACCTGGAACCAGTGGCCGCCGTAGGGGAGGTTCGCGAACTCTTCGGCGTGACGCACGGGCCCCAGCGCCGACCACACCGGGTCGAAGTCCGGGTTCTCGGGCAGCACGTGCCAGGTGAACGCGGTCGCGGCACAGGAACTCGAGGTTCAGGCCCGGCGTCATGTTGTCGCTGCCGGAGAAGCGGAACGTCGCGGTCCTGTTCGTCGTGATCGAGCGCGGGCGCAGCCGCGAGCCGCGTGTCGGGCGCGACCTGGTCCGGACCGAGGTCGCCGTCGGGCGCGCCCGGATTGATGTTCCAGTCGTACGTCGCCGGCGTGGCGTCCTTGTTGTCGGCGTGGTCGATCGCGCGCACCTCGAAGTGGTGGTCGCCCGGCTCGAGGAACTGGTACGTCAGCGGGCTCGCGCACTCGCCCCAGTTCGCCGGCTCGTGCGGCGTGTCGATGTCCGGCGGCCCGGGCTCCGGCGGCTCGAGGTCCGGCGGCTCCGGCGGGACGACCGGGTCCGGCGGCGGGTCGAGCCGGCACTCGAAGATCAGCCCGTTCGGCGGCGTGAAGTTGTCGGTGCCCGTGAACGTGAAGACGGCCGTCTCGCTGCTCGTGTCCGGAGGCGGCCCTGACACGATCTCGTCGTCCGGCGCAGTCAGGTCGAGCCGGTGAGCGGCGGCTGTCGCTCGCGTCGCAGACGACGCCGAGGCACTGGACGGCGTCGGGCGGGCCGACGGCGACGCCGAGGTCGGCGTGGTTGCCGCTCGCCTTGTTGCCGCCGCCGTCGATGTTCCCGTTCGGGTCGAGCGGCTCGCCGGGCACGGCTCCTCGCCCGCCGCGATGCCGTAGCCGGCGTTGTTGTAGGCCTTGTTCCGCGCGATCGTGTGGCGTGCGACCTCGACCGAGATCCCGGCCTCGGCGTTCTCGTTGGTCGTGTTGTCGGCGATGAACGCTCCGCCGACCGCGCTGCCGGGGCGTCGAAGATGGCGCCCTCCATGCCGATGCCCGCGCCGCCGGTGAAGTTCGCGGTGTTGTACTGGATCGTGATGCCGACGCCCTCGCCGATCTGGAAGCCGGTCTGGAGCGAGTGCGAGGCGTCGTTGCCGTGGTGCGGCTCCGGCCCGCCGAGGACGAGGTTGTTCGTGTTCCCGGCCTCGATGCCGGCCGGGTTGTAGCGCAGGTCGCTCGCTGGACGACCGTGTAGTGCGCGTTGTTGAGCACGACGCCGCCGTCGGACTCCTGCGCGGCCGTGATGCCGATGATCGTCGTGCGGTCGGAGTCGTTGACGATCACGCCGGCGTCGCCGTTGCGCAGGTAGTTGCCGCCCTCGACCGGTTCCCGTGCGAGCCCTGGTGGATGACGATGCCGGCGTCGCCGGTGTCGGCCACGTTGTTGTCCTCGAGCACGTTGTCCGCGACCCGAGCTCGAGCACGATCCCGGCGTCCGAGTCGAGCGCCGGGTCGAGCACGATGCCGCTGATCTCGTTGTCCCGGATCGTGTTGCCGCGGGCGTCCTGGAGCAGGATCGAGGTGCCGTTGCTCGTGAAGGTGTTTTCTCGACGAGGCTGTTCTCGGTGCCCGCGACGAGCTGGACGCCGCTCTCGCCGTTCTCGGTGATGGTGTTGTTGCGGACGTGTTGCCGCGGCGGCCGTTGTCGGCGTCGAAGAGCTGGACGCCCGCGATCGCGTTGCGGCTCAGGTCATGTTCTCGACGACGTTGTGGATCGCGCCCGGCGTCAGCATCACGCCGTAGCCGAAGTTCTCGACGGTGCCGTTGCGGATGATGACGTTCGGCTTGCTCGAGCGGATGCCGACCTGGAGCGCGTCCTCCTCGCCCGGCTCGAGGATGAGGCCGCCGCGCACCATCTTGCCGTTGAGGTCGAGGATGATGTTCGAGGCGCCGATGACGAGGCCCTCGCCGAGGCAGCCGGTGATGTCGTTCTTGAGCATCGTGTTCTCGGTGATGACGTCGCCGCAGTCGTGCTCGGTCGGCGGCGGGTCGTTCCACACGGGCGCGGCGGCGGCGGCGTGGCCTCGGCCTGGAAGCGCAGCTCGAGCAGCGGGAGCGTCATGTCCGGCGGGTCCTGCGGCGTCTCGCGGCTCTCGAAGGACTTGTCGCCGCCCTCCGGATCGCCCTCGTGCGCGTCCCGGATCACCCAGCCGTTGTGGACGCCCAGGTCGAACATCGACTGCACGTGGTCGAGGACGTCGAACTCGCGGTAGCCCTCACCCTGTGGCGTGGTCGCCGGCGTGACGCCGGTGAGCGGGTCGGGCTGGTTGAACCAGGTGAGCGTGCTCTCCTTCCACGTCTCCGCGAGCGGCACGGCGTCGAGGTGCGGCCCTCCGTGAACCCGCCGGCGTAGAGCCGGAGCGTCGCCGACTCGAGGGTGCAGTCCTCCAGGTTCTCCGGCAGCAGCGGGAAGCGGAAGAAGGAGCGCGCGTTCTGCCCGATCACCGGCTCGCCGGCGGCCGGGTCGCCGGTCGAGCCGGAGCGCACCTCGAGCTCGGTCTCGAACAGGTAGTTCTCGATCGGGTTGACCTCGTCCGCCCAGCCGTCGGCCGCCGCGGTCAGCGTGATGTTCGCGTTGTCGCAGTTGACCGGCGCGCCCGGGTCGCCCGGATCGACGAGCCCGACCGTCCAGGTGTACCGCGCGGGCGTCGGGTCGATGTTCTCGTTGCCGTCGACCGCGCGCACCTCGAGCGTGTGCGGAGCCGGTGGTGAGGTTCGAGAAGACGGTCGGGTTGAAGCACTCGAGCCACATCTCCGGGTCGCGGCTGTCGAGCCGGCACTCGTACTCGATGAACTGCGTCGGCGTGATCGGGTCGCCGCCCGAGAAGGTGAAGACGGCGGCGCGGCTCGTGCTCACGAGCGGCGGCTTCTCGACGATGAAGGTGTCGGGCGGCGTCAGGTCGGTGCCGTCGATGAGCATGCTGACCGGCGTCGGGTCGACGTTCCCCGCGCGGTCGACGGCGCGCACCTCGAACGTGAAGAGGCCTTCCTCCATCAGCGGCACCGACCAGGGGCTCGAGCAGCCGTACCAGATGAACTCGGGCTCGATCGGCTCCCACGGCGGCGTCGGCTCGGGCGCCTCGGTGAGCTCGTTCTCGATCAGGCGGCACTCGAACTGGAGCTCCTCGAGCGGCGTCAGGTTGTCCGCGCCCGTGAACCGGAAGGCGACCGTCTCGATCGAGTCCTGGATCGGGCCGGAGATGAACTCGGTGTCCGGCGGCGTCTCGTCGAACGGCGGCGGCGGGCCCTCGAACTCGTAGGCGCCCGCGTCGCAGCGCCCGTTCTGGGGCCGCTCGACGCCGCGCTGGTCGAGCGATCGCGCACGGCGCCGCGGACATGTCGATCGCGAGGCTGCCGTAGTTGAGCCGGTGGGTGAGCGTCGCGCCGCCGTTGTCGGCGATCGCGTCGAGCTTCGGATCGAGGCCGCGGAAGTCGCGCACGCCGCGCGAGATCGGGTTGATGTCCATCTCGGGCGACGCCTCGAGGAAGCAGGTCTTCCCGGTGTCGACGTTCCCGCCCTCGGTCGTGAGGAAGTAGTCGCAGCTACCGCCCGGAGACGTGCCGCCGATGATCGAGTTCTTGACGAAGAGCGACTTGTGCGGCTGCGGCGGGACGCTCGGGACGAAGTCGGACTCGACGACGCTGACGCCGCCGCCCGAGCGGAGCGGCGTTGCGCCAGATCGTGATGTGGACGAGCCGGAGCTCGCCGTCCGCGTCGTGGTGGAGGCCGCCGCCGGCGATCTTGGCGAAGTTGCCCGAGATCGTGGTGTTCTCGATCAGCGAGCCGCTGTCCGAGATCGAGAAGATGCCGCCGCCGCGGCCGCTCTCCTCGAGGAGCAGGCCTTCCTGGTCGCGTCCGGCGCGCGCGCCGTTGTTGAGGAAGAGCGAGCCCTTGACGACGATCGGCGCGTCCGACTGGATCGCGAGACCGCCGCCGTTCAGGGCGGTGTTCCCCTCGACGTGGCTGTCGAGGATCGTCAGCTCGTCGCTGCCGGTGTTGTGGATGCCGCCGCCGTTGCCGGTCAGCGCCTTGTTGTTCTTGACGGTGACCCGCTCGAAGGTGCCGCGCATGCCGCTGTACTCGATCCCGCCGCCGGAGCACTCCTCGCACTTCGCCTCGTTTCGACTGGATCGTGCTGTCGGCGAGGACGACGGTGCCCGCGCCGTGGAAGGCGATGCCGGCGCCGTCGTCCGAGGAGAGGTTGCGCTCGAAGGCGGAGTTCGTGATCGTGATTCGGCCGCCGTCCGTCGCGAGCCCGCCGCCGAAGCCGTCGCCGATCTCGGGGAGCTCGCCGGGCTCGAGGTCCTTCGGTGACCGTGATGCCGGCCTCGTTGTCGGTGAAGGTCGAGCCGGTCGATCGAGACCGCGCGCTCGGAGTGCGTGGTCATGCCGCCGCCGTGGACGACGCGAGCGGTTGTGCGTGAAGGTCGAGTCCACGACCGCGAGGCTCGCGCGGTCCGCCGTTCTCGAGGCCGGCGCCCGAGTCGCCCGGCGTAGTTGCCGTCGAAGGTGACGTCGGTGACGAAGACCTGGCCGTCGCCGCCGCTCGACATGCCGCCGCCGTTCGCCTCGGCCTCGTTGTCCGTGATCTGCGTGCCGCGTCACCTCGAAGCGGCCGCGGAGGCCGAAGCTCGTCGGCGAGCCGCCGCTGTAGAGGCCGCCGCCGTTCGCCGCGTAGTTCTCGGCGACGGTCCCGCCGACGATGCGCACGGTGCCGCCCTCCGCGTAGAGGGCGCCGCCGCTCGCCTCGGATCCGGTTCTTCTTCAAGAGCGAGTCCTCGACGACGATGATCCCGTCGCCGGCGTTCTGGATCGCGCCGCCGTTCTCCTCGGACGTGTTGTCGACGAGCGACGAGTCGACGATCGTGATCGTCCCGACCTCGTCCCACTCGCCCATGTTCGTGATCGCGCTCGGGCCGATCGGGTAGTCGCCGCCGGCGTCGACGAGGACGACGGACTCGAGCGGCTCGAGGGGATCGGGCATGATCGGGCCGGGGTTGAGCGTGATCTCGAACCACCGGAGATCGTGATCGAGCCGCTCGAGACGTTGTTGATCGCGGCGCCGGTTCCGCCGGAGCCGTTGCCGGTGAAGATCGAGTCGACGATCTCGACCCGGCCGCCCGCGAGCACGATCGGGATCGGCGGGTCGCCGGACGGCCATTCGTAGTCGCGGATGTCGGCGTTGTTGAGACCGCCGCCGGCCTCGGTCGCGTAGCTGTCGCGCACCGTGACCTGCTCGAGCCGGAGCTTGCCCGGCGACCAGTTCTGGATCGCGCCGCCGCGCTCGTCGGAGAAGCCTTCGCGGAGCGTCAGGTTGCGGATGGTGACGTCGCCGGCGCCGGGATGGATCTCGAAGAGCCGGTCCATGCCGTGCTGCTCGGGCGGCACACCGGGGAGCGGCCGGCCGCCGTCGATGATCGTGAGGCCCTGGCCCGCGCCGTCGATGACGACCGGGTCGATGATCTCGAAGTCGCCGACGTTCGCCGCGTTCTCGTTGATCGGAGGAATCTCGAGCTCGTAGAGGCCGGGCGGCACGACGATCCGGTCGGTGCCGCCGGCCGCGTTCGCCTCCTGGATCGCGGCGCGCAGCGAGCAGGTGCCGGCGGCTGTCTGGCAGCCGTTGACGCCGGGGCTCGCGTCGACGCGGTCGGCCGTGTCGTTGACGACGTACGTGTGCGCGATCGGAGCGGCGACTGCGCCGGCCAGTCCGATCCCCGAGGCGAGCACCGCTGTGAGGGCAAACAGGCCGAGTGCGAAGCGTCTCCCGCTCATGCGACGGCTCCATCCGCTCCGGTGGCCATCGCTCGCCCTGTTTCCCCCCACGTAAGTTCCTCCCGAATCCTGTTGCCCCGGAACGGACTTTCACGCAGGTTGATAAAGACTCGATAAGACCTAGGTGAGAGGGCCTTTATCCGGCGCCCGGTTCGGTCCGGGCGCGGTTTAACCTGTGAGCTAGCGCCCGGTATTCGAGCGCGCCGATGTCCGGCGCGCGCCCGCGCCGGCGGCCCGTCGCGTCCGTCGCCGGGGCGAGGTCGCGGTTCGCCTCGTCGATCACGGGCGACCCGGTGACGGGCCGTCCGCGCCAGTCGACGCCGGGCGAGCCGACGAAGTCGTACGGCGAGCAGCCCCGGCCGCGGACGACGACGTTCGCCAGGAACTGCCGCGCGGCCAGGCAGACCCGGCCGGGCGTCTCGAGCAATGCGATCACGTTGTTCGCCACGATCGGCCGTTTCCAGCGCGGCACGCCGCCGTACCTCGAGCTCATCCGCAGCGAGCCCGCGTAGCCGTCCCGCCGCCGGTAGCCGGTCAGGATCGTGTTGTTGAGGATCTTCGCGTAGTGCGGCAGCCGCCTCGACCTGTTGCTGCCGAGCACGATCCCCATCCGCGCCCGGTACCCGGGCACGCGCGCGTCGGTGCCGACGAAGACGTTGTTCATCACCGTCGCGTGGTCGACGTTGTTCGTCAGGTAGAGCTGCGCCCCGCCGCCGCGGTAGACGCCGAAGCGGTTGCCTGCGACGCGCAGCCGCCGCCCGGCGAAGAGCTGGACGAGATCCTGGTGTCCGCACCGGTAGCGGCCCATTCCGCACGGCAGGGCGCGCTCGAAGCGGTTCCTGCGAATCGTGAGGCGGGTGCCGAAGCGGCCGTGGACGAAATCGCAGCCGTAACAGTCGTGGAACCAGTTGTCCTCGATCACGACGTCGTGCGTCCAGCGGTACAGCGTCACGCAGTTGACGAAGTCGCGCACCCGGTCGCCGCAGTGCGTGAAGGTGCTCCGACGGATCGTCACCCGTCGCGCATCCGCGATCAGAACGGAGGCGGAGAACCGCGTTCGCCGTGCGCTCACGAAGAGGTCGTGCAGGACGATGTCTCGGGAGTCCCACATCTGGACGAGCGCGTTGTGCGTGATCGGGCCGATCCGGACCCGGCCGAACGAGACGCGCTGCGTCCCTTCGAAGATCAGGCTCTGGACGCGCGCGCCCCGCGTCCCGACGATCCGCAGCAGCCGCCGCGAGCGCGGCTTGACGACGAGCTTTCGGTACAGGTGCGCGTGGAGGACGATCTTCCCGCCCGAACGGCTCAGGGCACGCTCGGCCGTCGCGAACTGCCCGTCGCTGCGGACATGGATGGTGCGCGCCTCCGCGGCAGAAGCGAAGGCGAGCGCCAGGACCACGAGAGCTCCAAGGGCCGCAGCGCGCACGGGCCGATCCTAAACCGGACGAAAGAGCCACTAGCGCCGCTTACATCACTTCGCCAGACTGACGTAACATGACGAGCGTGAAACGGCTGCAGATCATGATCGACCAGGAGCTCGACGACGCGCTCGCGCTTCGGGCGCGCGAGGAAGGCGTCTCGAAAGCCGCGCTCATCCGGCGGTACGTCCGGGAGAACGTAAGACCATTGCCTCCGCTCGAGGAGGACCCGCTCTGGCAGATCGTGGGGATGTTCAAAGGGCGTCCGGATGACTCGGCGCGAATCGACGAAGTGGTCTACGACCGCGAGCGCTGAGTGGTCTTCGTCGACACGTCGTTTTGGGTGGCGTCGAGCATGCGGGCCGACGCGCACCATGACGATGCGGTCGAGCTGCTCAGGAGCCACAGGGAGGAACGCCTCGTCACGTCGAACCACGTTCTCGGCGAGACCTGGACGTTCGCACGCCGCCGCGAGGGACACCGTGGCGCGGTTGCGCTGCTCGATCGCATTCTCGAAACGGCGAGGCTGAAGACCGTGTGGGTCGAGGCTCACCTCGAACAGGAAGCCTGGACGTGGCTACGTCGTCGTGACGAGCGTGAGTACTCGTTCGTCGACGCGACGAGCTTCGCGCTGATGCGCTCGCTGCGGATCGGTGATGCGCTTGCATTCGACGGCGACTTCACCGCTGCGGGCTTCGTCGAACTGCGCTCGTAGCGAGCTACTCCTCGGCGCAGATCTCGGCGACCTCGGCCTCCGCGATCCTGATCAGGTCCTGCGTCGCGATGCGGATCGAGTCGTCATGGGAGCCCGCCTCGAGCACGACGGAGTCCTGGCCGGCGACGTGCGTGTCGACGATCACGCGGTCGCGGTGCGCGCCGCCGATCGGCGGGACGGCGCCGTACTCGAACTCGGCGTACTCGCTGCGCAGCGACTCCTCCGGCGCGAGGTGGATGCTCTTCCGCCGCTCGTCCAGGACCTCGGCGAGCTTGGCGGTCGACATCCGCTCCGACGCGGGAAGCACGGCGCGGACGTTTCCCTGCGGCGTCTCGACGACGAGCGTCTTCGCGACCCCGTCGAGCGGCAGCCCGAGCGCGCGCGCCTCGTCGGCGGCCGTCTCGGTGTGCGAGTGGGGGATGACCTCGTAGTCGACGCCGGCGGCGTCGAGCGCCTCGGTCAGGGCGGGTGCGGCCACAGCTGAACCTCCTCGTTCGCTCGTGCCTATCATCGCAAGCGGCGCTGTAACTGGTCGACCTCTCAGAGCCGGGCGTGCAGCTCCGACCAGCCGGGCGGCTCGCCCGCCGGGTGCCCGCCGTTGCGCGCGACCGCGGTCGAGAGCAGCTCCGGCACCGGCGTGATCCCGACGCGCGGCAGGTCGAGCCGGTCGGCGTCCCAGCACACGCCGACGGTCGGATCGCTCGACACCTTCCCGTCCGCGTGCTCGAAGCAGGCGTGGTGGAGGAGGTCGAGCTGCCCGTCGGTGACGCCGAGCAGCCCCTCCTCGTGCAGCGCGACCGCGAACGCCGCCGCGCGCGGCCCGTGCTCGGGGTCGCGCGCGTCGTTCAGCCGCATCGTGTCGTGCAGGAGCGCGAAGAGGAAGACGACGTGCGTGTCGACGGCCGGCACCGCCGCCGACGAGCCAGAGCCCGTTCGCGCCGACCGTGCGCCAGTGCCGCTCGCCGTGGATCTGCGAGCCGATGCCGGTGCTCCGCTCGCGCACCGCTGCGAGCAGCGGGTCGAGCGCGAGCGGAGCAACGGTCACCGGCTCATTGTCTACCGCCGCCGGCTCGGCCGCGCCAGCCGCCCCGGGCGCGCGCCGCCGCCCGTGAAGGCGCAGAGCTGGAGCAGCTCACGATCGAGCTCCAGGCCCGAGCCGACGACGCCGACACCCGCGAGGCGTACGTCCTCGCCGAGCCCGGCCGAGGGCCGGCGCGCCCGCGTGGCCGTCTCGACCGCCTCGACGAAGCCCGTCAGCCGCTCCTGCGGAGCCGGCTTCGCGTCCAGCCGCTCGAGCCCGTCGAGCAGGTAGCCCGCGCGCAGCTTCGGGTAGAGGCTCGCGAACGCCGCCGGCCGAGAGACGTAGTCGAGGCAGAGGTCGTCGCCGAGCGCGAGCAGCGCGCCGCACTGGCCCGCCTGGAGCGGGAACGCCCGCTCGAGCTCGCGCAGCTCGTCCTCCCGCGAGCGGAAGACGTCGGCCTGCGCGCCGGTCGGCGAGTCGACGTCGAGGCGCGCCGACTTGGCGCGCACCTCGTCCCAGACCTCGCTCTGGGCGATCCCGAGCGCGAGCGGGTCGGCGGCGAGCATGTTCGCCTTGCGCCGGCGCAGCTCCGGGTGCGCCGCGTGCGGCGCCGACGCGAAGCTCGCGGAGCGCCGGCTCCACCGACCCTCCTCGACGCACGAGACAGGGATCGGCGTCGTGCTCTTTGCCGGCACGAGCACAGTCACGTTCAGGATCCGGTTCTGCTTTGCGCCGATCAGCTCCTCGCCGTCGTAGAGGAGGACGTTCGCGTCGGTCGGGTTCGAGACGGCGAGCTGCGGCACAGAGCCGGACTCGCTCACCTCGTCGATCCGCAGGCCGAGCGCGAGCGCGTCCTCGAGCGTCGCGTAGTCGGCTACCGGCGAGCGGCGCGGGAAGAGCGGTGCGAGCACGACGCCGCGGTGCTCGACCGCGTCGCCGAGCTGGAGTGTGGTCTCGAGCATGGGACTCCTTTCGTTTCCTGGGAGTCCCGCTCGAGCCCGCCCGTCTTACGGCGGAGTACGGTGACTTGCGTGAGCATCACCGAGGCAGCGACCGACGCTGAGGCCGCTCGCCTGGAGTCCACGCCTGACCAGCTGGCCCTCGGCGCGTTCGTCGGCGCCGTGCTGATCGGCGGCTCGAACTTCGTCGCGGTCAGGTACTCGAACCGCGAGCTCGACCCGCTCTGGGGCGCCGGCCTCCGGTTCGCGCTCGCGGCTGCCGTCTTCGGCGTGTTCTGCGTGGTCGTTGCGGCTGTCGCTCCCGCGCGGCCGCACGCTCGGCCTCGTGCTCGCCTACGGACTGCTCGCATTCGGCGCCGCGTACGGGTGCATGTACTGGGCGATGCAAGAGATACCGGCCGGGATCGCCGCGGTCGTGATGGCGGTCGGGCCCGCTGCTCGTCCTCCTGCTCGCCGTCGCGCACCGGCTCGAGCGGTTCGGCGGACGGGCGCTCGCCGGGCTCGTTGATCGCGCTCGCCGGCTCGGCGCTGATCTTCGTCCAGCCCGACTCGGCCTCGTTCGGCTGGGCCTCCTTCGCCGTCCTCGGGCTCGCGGCACTCGCCGCCTCCGAGTCGGTCGTCGTCTCGAAGCTCATCGGCCTGCAACACCCGGTGGTGATGAACTTCGTCGGCATGACCGCGGGCGCGGCCGTTCTGCTCGTTGTCTCCGTCGTTGCCGGTGAGAACCTGGCGCTGCCCGCCGAGGGCAAGACGCAGGTCGCCGTCGTCTACCTCGTCGCCGCCACCGTCGGCCTCTTCGTGGCCGTGCTGCTCGTCGTGCAGCGCTGGACGGCGTCGTCGACCTCGTACATCTTCGTCTCGATGCCCGTGGTCGCGGTCGTGCTCGGCGCCCTGATCGCCGACGAGCGGATCACGCTGACGACCGTTGCTCGGCGGCGCGATCGTCGGCGCCGGCGTCTACGTCGGCGCGCTCGCACATCGCGCCCTGTAGGGACATGGCTGTTGCAGGCACCTTGCATGCAGGCATGCAAACTGTGACGATGCCGAAAGCGATTCAGATTCGAGACGTGCCGGATGATGTGCACGCGGCCGCCCGGGCCCGAGCCGCCGCGGCGGGAATGTCGCTGTCGGACTACCTTCGTGAGGAGCTCGTGCGCCTAGTCGCTCGTCCGACCGTCGCAGAGGTGATTGCCCGCGCGCAGGCCCGCCATGGCGGCGCGTCACGTGAGGCAATCGTTCGGGTTATCCGCGAGGCGCGCGACGACCCGGATCGCCCGTGATCGGCGGGACGCAGACCTGCATGCTCCTCATCTCGTCGACGTCGAGGTGACGCACGCGCTGCGCCGGCTCGTCGCGTCCGGTCAGCTCAGCGCCGATCGTGCCTCGGACACTCGCGTGGATGCCGCCGACCTCTTGATCACGCGTAATCCGCACCTCGCTCGTCACGCGCGACGCGCACCTCGCGCGAGCACCCGGCCACGACGCCGAGATCGAGCCCTTCGCGCCGAGCGAGACGACCGGCTAGAGTGAACGCCGCTCGTCACGTCGAGCGAGGGGATGATGCTGAAGCGGGGGATCACCATCGTTACGTGCATGCTGGCGCTCTGTCTGCCTGCGAGCGCGACCGGCGCCATCTTCGGCGACAAGAACGTGACAGACGCGACGCTGAAGGTGAACGCGAAGCGGGACCGCCCTCGTCGAGTACTCGACCGCCGCCGGCCTCCGGCGGCACGTCCTCGTCTGGGGCGCGATCGACGGGATCCCCCGCCAGACCGACCCGCCGTCGACCCAGGCCAAGTTCCAGCTGGACTACTCCGGCGGCTGGAAGAGCCGGCAGAACCCGAACTACTGGCGCACGTTCCGGGACGCGTGCCGCCCCTACGACGGCCCGGCGCTGCCGCTCCTCATCACCGCCTGCAAGGCGCCCGACGGGACGTACTGGGCGCTGCAGGCGTGGCAGCGCAACCTCCCGATGCGCGGCTTCGAGCCGTGGACCGACTGGCAACGCGGCGTCGAGCTGCACGTCTCGCACTGGAGCGGCGACCTGCCGGACCTCCAGCTCTACCGGCACTGGACCTACGGCCGCGCTCTTCAGGGGCTCTTCGGCCGCCTGATGTACCGCGGCCAGCCGGTCTACGGGACGAAGACGTCGTCCGCCGGCGTGCGGGACGAGTGGTCGCGCAACGTCTACATCGACACGCTCAACTCCGACTACGGCCCCGGCTGGAGGCACGACACCGCGATCGCGACTCACGCTCGCAACGGCGGATTCTGCTACTCGTTCGTCCGCCAGAAGCCCCCGCGCGGCTACCCGAGCGAGGCGCCGAACGGCAACGGCCTCGGCGAGCTGCACCGGGTCCTCGCGATCGGCCCCGGCGTGACCCCGATCGTGCAGGCAACGATCCGGAGGCTCACCGAGTTCGACGCCGACGCGCAGCGCGACGCGACGCGCCGCTTCGACGAGATCCTCGGCGACGACAAGCACTGCGCGCCCGAACGCTCGAGCTGACGCGTCGCTGGCGGAGCTCAGTCGAGCCTGACGACACCGGCGGGGCCGCGCGTGACCCGCAACACCTCGTTCGGCTGGACGAGCCGCGTCAGCGTCTGCTTTCTGGACGCTGAGGACGGCGCGCGCGTTCCCGGTCCGGACCCGTTCGCGGGTCGTAACGGCCGGCGAGCCGTTCCCCGCGCAGGACGACCTCGACACTTGTGCGCTCGCTCGGGAAGAAGCGCTTCGTCTCCGCGGCAAGCGGATCCTTCCGGCGGCCAGGTCGGCCTCGTGTGACGCGTTGCGTCCGCTCGGCGTCGGAGGCCGACTGCGGACTCGGCTACGCCGACGATCGCTCGCGAGTTGCTCGTCGATCCGACGCGCTTCCTCGCGCGGCGCGTACGGGCCGCTGAGCAGGAAGGTCGGCACCCCCTCGATCTGGCGGGCCCGGCCCGGGTGCGACGCTGCTTCCGAGCAGCCTCTGCGCAGGCTCGCGGAAGGCGAAGAGGACGAGGCCGGGCTTCCAGGCGCGGATTTTTTCCCGCAACGCGTCGACGCCGCTTGCGAGCTCGTCCTTCCGAAGGTCGGCGGAAGACTCCGTCGCCCGCTTGACGAGATCGGTGAGCCCGTGGCCGGCACGAGCGAAAGCCTCGTCTTCGGCTCCGGGACGAGCGCTCTCGAGCAGCCCGACTCGCTCCAGCCGTCGCCACAAGCGCTGTCCTAGTCGACCCTGGTAGTAGTGGCCCGCTGCGACCGACGTTGGCACGGGGTTGATCCCGACGAGGAGCACGCCTCCCGGTGCAGGAGGGATGTCGGGCAGCGTCGGTTCGCCCGCATCTGTGAGGGCGGCGAGCCGCGATCGTGCTTCCGCGGCGGTCAGAGGATGAGCGATGCTCGCCAGCCGCGCCGCGTCGATCAGCTCCCAGTTGGTGAGCCCCGCCTCCTCGGCAGCGCGACCGAGCGAGACCTCTCCCGTCTGGTAGCCGACGAAGCGCATGCTCGAGCTCCCATTGCTTGATCGACGCCTCGAGCAGCCGCCGGATCGTCTGCGCCCGGTCGAGCGCTTCCTCGCGTGCGACGCGGTCCAGCGCGCGCCGCGAGGTCCGGCTTCAGTCGAATGTTGATCTGCTCGGTCTTCATCCGGTCACCTCGTCGATGAACGCCTCGATCTCGTACACGGCCTCTGCGCGCGCGTTGGTCACGACGGCGAGCTTTCGGAGAAGGCTGTGCGCGGCTTCCGCTCCAGCTCGCCGCGTCGGACGCCGAGGACGGGGAGGAAGAGCGTCGAGATCGGCACCACGCCGAGCGTCGCCGCCACTCTTGCCGCGCGACCGTCATCGACCAAGGCACGTCCGGTCTGACGGCCGAGCGCGAGCACCTCGCTCTCTCCGACACCGAGTCGCTGCTGCGTCGCGATCGCCCCGGCCAGCGCTTGCTCGGCGTCGGTGAGCTCGACGCGAGCGAGAAAGCCCGACTCGGCCGCGGCGCGGATGTGCGGGACATCGGGATAGTCGAGTCGTTCGGCGTCGTCGACAGCCTCGCGCCAGACGGATGGCGGGACGATGATTCCTCCGATGCAGCGCCGCTGCTTCAGGCAAATGCGTTTGCTTTGGCCAGGTAGATGAGTGTCGATGCATCTCCAGGAAGCTCCCCTCTTCCATTTGCTATCAAACCGTAGCAGAAGCAAGTCTGAGCACCGAACTCGACGCTTCGTAAGATCCAGACGTGTCCGAAGAGACTCTGTCCTCGATGCACGATGCGCGCGACGCCGAGGACAAGCGACTGCTCGAGGCCAAGGAGCACACCCAGCTCCTCGAGAACTACGTGTACCTCGTCCAGGAGTGGGTGTCGCTCCGCGTGCGCGACCGGCAGGCGGCCGACGAGGTCGCGCAGCGCGTCTTCCTGCGCCTCGCGAAGGAGCTCGCCGACGGGAGGACCTACTCGGTGCCGTACCGCGCCGTCGTCTGGAGCGTCGTGAAGTGGACGGCGCAGGGATACGAGTGGGCCGCGAAGGAGGGCGCGACGCTCCCCGACGACTGGGATCCCACCGGGCCAGACGGCTTCGAGGAGTGGGAGGGCGAGCAGAACCTGGCTGCGCTGATCGCCGACCTGCCCGACCGCGACCGCGAGGTGCTCGACCTGCTCCACCGCGAGGGCCTCTCGCCGGCGCAGGTGGCCGAGCAGCTCGGGATCACCCGGAACGCCGTCGACCAGGCCGCCCACCGCGGTCATCGAAAGGTGGCGGAGAAGCTTGCTGCTTAGGGCCGACGAGCTCTTCGCCGAGTACGCGGACGCGCTCGCCCGCGGCGAGCGGCCGCGCGCGGCCGACTACCTCGACCGCGCCGGCGCCGAGGCGGACGCGCTCGCGCGCATGTTCGAGGGCCTGCACAAGGCGACCGCGCGGCCGAGCGCGACGGCCGAGGACTCGGCGCTCCTCGCCGCCTGGCTCCAGCACGAGCCGCCGCTGCTCGAGCTGCGCCGCCGGCAGGGGCTGAAGCGCGCCGCGGTCGTCGACTCGCTGCTCGGGATGCTCGGCCTGCAGGAGCGGAGCCGCGACCGGCTCGCCCGCGCCTACCACGAGCTCGAGACCGGCCAGCTCGACCCGGCCGGCGTCGACGCGAGCGTCTGGAGCGCGCTCGCGGAGCTCCTGAAGGCGAACGTGCGCGAGCTCGCCGGCTGGCGCCCGCCGCCGCTCGAGGCTCAGGTGGCCTACCGAGCCCGCTCTCTCGATTTCTCACTTGCAAGTGCAGACATGGCGGACCACAATCAGGACGCCGAGCGAGACGAGGTCGACCGCCTCTTCCGCGCCGTCAGCTGACCGGGGAGAGGGGAGGACACTGTCCGACAAGTACGACGAGCCGCGCGCGCACGAGCTGCGCGAGCGCTACCACGCGACGTTTCGGCGGCGACGAGCTGCCCGTCCCGGTCGAGTCGATCGCCGAGGACCTGCTCGGCCTCGCCGTCGAGGCGCGCGAGCTCGAGGTGAGCGGCATGCTCCTCCCGGCCGAGCGCCGGATCCTCGTCAACGCGGCCGAGCCGGAGACCGCGCCGCCGCTTCACGATCGCCCATGAGCTCGGCCACTGGATCTGCCAGTGCGTCGGCGTCGCTCAGCCGCAGCCGATCTACTGCCGCGCCGAGGAGATCGGCGTCGACCCGGAGGCGAAGGCGCTGGAGCGGGAGGCGAACATCTTCGCCGCGAACCTCGTCATGCCCGAGCCAGCTGTCGGGCAGCCGGGGGCCACGAACCGCTTCGGTGTGAGCGACGAAGCGCTCGCGTGGCGGCGCTACAACCTGGGCCTATCGGGGCGAAGCCCGGTGAACGCCCCGTACTCGCACGCTTCAGACGGGCGGCAGTCGTCGGTGAGAATTCGGTTCACACGGCAGACTCGTCGACCGGAGAGTTCGTTGCGTCTTCAGAGGGCACTGATGAAGGCCGCTCTTAGAAACAGTGGGTGGAAGGTCAGCTCTTGACGACATCCGCGGCAACACAGTGGTCCGGTACGGAGTCTGAGATAGGAGCGGCGGTGGATCGATATTCGGCGGAAACCCTCGCCGCGTATCGGGAGGCACCGCGATTCGTCGAGGAGCACGCCAATATCGAGCGAGCCGCCGTTGAGGGCGGGTATGGGCGTCGGCAGCTCTTCGAATTGATCCAGAACGGGGCGGACGAGCTCATCGGCACGACTGGGCGCGTCCAAGTCGTCTTGACCGAGGACGCCCTCTACTGTGCGAACGAAGGCCGAGCGCTGAGTGCGGACGGGGTTGGCGCGCTGCTCTCGTCGAACCTCAGTTCCAAGCGAGGCACCGAGATCGGCCGGTTCGGACTGGGCTTCAAGTCTGTGCTGGCGATCACGTCTCGCCCCGAGATCTTCAGTAGGTCGGGATCACTGACGTTCGATCCCGAAGCAGCCGCGGCCCGCATCCGCGAGGTCGTTCCCGATGCTACGCGGACTCCGATACTGCGCATCGCGTCCGCGATTGATGCTGCCGAGGCCGCCGACGTCGACTACACGCTCGCCGAGCTGATGCAGTGGGCAACCACGGTCGTTCGCCTCGTCCGCGACACGAAGGATAGTTCGTGGTTGCCGCAGGACATTCAAGACTTCCCCAGCGAGTTTCTGCTCTTCTCTCCGCACGTCGCGGGAACTAATCCTCGAAGACAGGGAACTCGGAACCAAGCGAAAGATAATCTCGCGGGCTGACGGTGACGAGCTCGTCCTCGAAGGCGACGGCGACGAGACGCGATGGCGAGTCTTCAGCGTCGAGCACAGTCCAGGCGAGGGTGCCCGACTCGATGCGGGTGCGATGGCAGACCGCGATCGGATCCCTCTTGTTTGGGCGGTACCGACCCGCCGTGGCCGGCGCGGCGAGTTCTGGGCGTTCTTCCCGACGCTCGATCAGACGACATTGAGCGGGGTTGTCAACGCCCCGTGGAAGCTCAACGAGGACAGGACACGGATCATCGAGGGCCCGTTCAACGCAGAATTGATCGAGCGCGTCGGCCTGCTCGTGCTCGAGAACTTGTCGGTGTTGTGCCCACCCGAGGATCCGGGCGTATTACTGAACTCATGCCCGCGCGGGTCGGAGGCTGCAGGCTGGGCCGACGGTGAGCTGACTCGGGTAATCAACGACCTCGCCAAGATCTCACAAACCGCCCCGAGTCAAGACGGTCGGCTGATGTTTCCCTCGGCGATTAATCTCCATCCCGAGGGGATCCCACGCCCGACGCTGGCGCTGTGGAGTGAGCAGAAGACCCGTCCCAAGGACTGGGCCCATCCGTCTGTTGAGACCGTGCAGCGGCGCGCACGCCTCGAGATGTACATGGGGTCTCGCAATGCCGCCTCGATCGGAGAGTGGCTCGAAGCGCTCATCCCCGATGATGATCTAGTTGCCGGGAGCGTTGCCGCGATTACTGTTGCGAGTTCGCTTGTCAGGATGGACCCGACCCTCCTGAGCGTTGTCCAGCGGGCACGGATCATCCTCGACGAGGACACAATTCTGGCGACTCTTGCGGAGGGAATCTTTCGACGGGCGCCGCTTCCGGTTGACGTGGATGTGCGATACGTGCACCCCGACGTGGAGGCGGAGACCGACCAGCTGCTAGCGAACGTGGGGCTACGCGCCGTCGACTCTGAGCGGATCCTGAAGGTTAAGTTGCTGGAGGAGAGCGCAGTTGGGGCGCAGACGACTGGGACACGTTCTGGGCGCTGATCAGGCAATCCGCTGCGCCTGCGGTGATGGAGCTACTGCAGCAGGCGCATGTCCATCCGCTCTCGGTCCGAGTCAGAACACGGGCCGGTGAATATCGGCCGCTCGGAGCACTCATCCTGCCCGGCGAGATCGTCCACGAAGGATCGGGCGAGGATGCCAAGAGCCTGATCGACACGCACTTCCATGCGGACGAACTCCGAGTACTTCGCTTCATGGGTGCCACAAGTGGACCAAGCCGGAACACCGGCTCCCGGCAGGAGCCGTGGTTCATCGAATATCGGCGCCTCGCCGGACCGAGTACCTCGAGCGTCTCAAGGAGGCCGGAAGTGCGCCCAACCGTGATCTCCTCGACTTCCGTGACAGACCGTTCGCCGGTCCCTTGACACCCCTTATGACGCTGTCCGACAACAGTCGGGCGAGGTACACGACGGCGCTGCTCCGAACCGCCGACGACTTGGAACCATGGACGTTCGGGCACACGACACAGACGCGGTATCCGGAGCACCCCTGGCCGCACCCGGTTGTGTACATGGTCAAGGGCAGGGGCCTCCTGGAGACAAGCCTCGGGCCGTGTACGACTGAGGAAGCCGTGGGACCTCGTTCGACCGGTTCGAGAGTGTCTTTCCGGTCGCCGAAGTTCCGTCGCAGGTTGCTGAGCTTCTCGAGATCCCCGAGCGAATGGAAGATCTCGACGAGGAGCGGTGGTCACACGCGCTCGTCCGTTTGCTTGGCGCGGACGATGACGGAATCATCGGTGCTGCCTATGCGGCGGCGGCGCGTGGGGGATGTCAGCACCCGAAGCAATCCGCTGCCGTATCGCATCAGGTCACGATGTCCGACCGGCGCGCACGGTTACCGTCGCGAGCGACCCCGACCTTGTGGCGGTGCTGAGCCAGACAGGCGAACCCTACGTGCGGGTCGACACCGAGTCAGACCGAGTGCAGCTCGTCGAAAGTTGGCTTCTTCGCGACGCCGACGCTGCTGTGCGAAGCGAAGTTGTGGCTGTGCCGAGCGGGGAGTCCGAGGCACTTGGCGATGTGTTCCCTCTTCTGCGTTCGCGCCTCGCCCCGTCGCAGAGGGAGCTTCTGCTCCAGCCCTGCGCCGACATCCGCGTAGACAGGTTCACCGACAATGGACGGATCGGTGAAGTGCGCGACCTTGTGCTCGAACCCGAGGTCGTCTATTACCGCGGTGATCTTGAACAGTCGAGACTGCTTCAGCTGCTCGGAGACAAGCTTGGGCTTGATCTCTCTGCCGCCGACATCGACGCAACACTCCGGAACCTGCAGGTCAAGAAAGTCAAGGAGCTAAGAACGGCGATACGCAAGGCGAAAGATGACCCGTCCCGCCTCTTGCTCGCTGTTGGTGCAGACGAACTAAGAGCACGCGTGCCGAAGGTCACTCTCGACTCCGTTGAGGCGATCGAGGGAGGTCTCGACGACAAGGCTGTAGCCGAGCTCGCGCTGGTAGTGCACCGTACCCGGGCGTTGCAGGAGCACTCAGACGTGCTCGAGGAACGTGGGCTGCAGCCTCCACAAAGGTGGGGCGGCAGTCGGCCCGCGATCACGTTCGTCCGTGACCTCGGGTTCCGGCCCGAGTTCGCCGGCTTCGAGTCGCGCAAGGTGGAGCGGCTCCTTGAGGTAGAAGGGCCACCGGAGATCGGGACCCCTCCATAACTATCAGGAGATAGTCGTTGCCGAGATCCGCTCTCTTCTCCGGACTGAAGGCGGCGGATCGCGCGGGCTTCTCTTCTCTGCCGACGGGGGCCGGGAAGACGCGAGTAACGATCGAAGCACTCATCGACGCGATGAACGAAGGAGAGCTTGGGTCACCAGTCCTCTGGGTAGCGCAGACCGGAGAGCTCTGCGAGCAAGCGGTGGAGACATGGAGCGAACTCTGGCGTGCTAAGGGCCCCCGCGAACGCCTCACGATCAGTCGCTTGCGTGGCAACTTCGAGG
Source organism: uncultured Gaiellaceae bacterium (assembly GCA_963794385.1). Lineage (GTDB taxonomy): Bacteria > Actinomycetota > Thermoleophilia > Gaiellales > Gaiellaceae > Gaiellasilicea. The sequence goes on from CAWCDT010000015.1 coordinate 91,578, forward strand.
CCGACGAAGCCGAACACGGCCAGCAGGTAGTGGTCGCGACGACGGCCAAGCTCGACGCAGGCGTCTTCGAAAAACCGTCATACACGTGGCTCAGCCGAGCGAGCTGCATCATCGTGGATGAAGCCCACACTTCTGTCGGCCAGTCCTACTTCACGCCTCCTCGCTTGGCAGGGCATGGAACGGAACAAGGAGCGAGCACCTCTCATCGGGTTTGACTGCGACGCCTTTCCGCGGCAACGAGGCGGAGATGAAGACTCTCGTCTCGCGCTACGGTCGCCGCCGGCTCGACACACGCGCCCTCGGGGGGGCAGACGCTTATCCGCACCTTCAGCGGATAGGGATCCTTGCACAGGTCGACCACGAACTGCTGCCGGGGTCTGACATCACGCTCTCCGCCGACGAACTGAAGCAGCCTCGAGTCGTTCAAACGCCTTCCCGATGCCGCGCGACAACGCCTCGCTGCGGACGTCGGCCGGAACCGAACTCTGCTCGAGAGCATCGAGGCTCTCGACGACGACTGGCCGGTGCTCCTATTCGGCGTCTCCGTAGAACGCGCTCACACGATGGCCGCACTCCTCACGCGTGCCGGGATCTCTGCGGCCGCGATCAGCGCCGACACCGACCGAGGCGTCAGGCGGCACTACATTGATCAGTTCAGAGAGGGACAGATCCGGGTGCTCGCCAACTACGATGTCCTCGCAGCCGGATTCGACGCACCACGTGTCCGCGCTGTCTATCTTGCCCGCCCAACATACGCGCCGAACCGTTACCAGCAGATGATCGGTCGCGGCCTGCGCGGCCCCCGGAATGGCGGCACAGACCGCTGCCTGCTCGTCAACGTCCAGGACAACGTGGCCCAGTTCGGGGAGCGGCTCGCGTTCCACGAGTTTGAATACCTGTGGGAGCCGGAGCTCGACACGACAAGGGCTCAATGAGCTCAGTCGCGCGGCAGTTCGTTCAATCGATACGAACCGCCGGATTCGCTGATCAGGTAACCGGCCTCCCGCAGCTCGCGTATTCGGCGAGCCCACTCGGAGATACCCGCTACTGCTGCCAGTTCCTCGCCCGTCACCCACTCCCCGACACGCTGGATGAGCAAAGCGCGGATTCGACCACTGGCGGAACCCGCCCGGCGGGCTGGCCCGAACGCCCTCCTACGTACTCCCTTCAGCTGGACGACAAGTTCGTCCAGCTCGTCGCCACACTCGCCGCCGCTATCCATTGCCGCCGCGACCGACTGCAGTGCGGCCGCGATTCCGCGGACGCGTTCCGCCTCGCCAGCCGAGCTGATCACACGGTTTCGGGCGAGGCCGACACCGCTGACCTATCGATCCCCCTGCGACCGGTCTTGAGCTCCTGCTGCAAGGAGTCGTCGTGATCGTCCGCGAGCTCCGCGACGGTCGTCAACGCGTACAGGAATTCCTCGTCCTGGAGATGGTCGCCGAGCAGCTCGTACTCGACGTGGATCTCGCCACGGAGCCCGTCGAAGAAGAACTTGCCGTACGGGACCACGCGATTCCGTTCGTTCAACCCTCGCAAGAGCTTGAATTCGGATTCGTCGTCGAGCTGGACATGGTCGAGGATGCACGCGGTGATGACCATCACGTGATCTCTCCCATCGGCTTCACCGCAACCACGAGCTCGGCGCTGCCGTACTCGATTTCGAGCCGGTCGTCGCCGACCACCTCGTATCCAAGCCCGTGCCCCTGCAGAACGAGCCTCGCCTGGTTGACCGTCCGATCTATCGCGGTGGAGCGCTTCATTGAGTACCCACTCTAATGCGTCCGCTCATGCAGTCTTCCAGGAGCAGCGCCGCATTGTCGAGGCGCCGCTCGAGGCAAAACTGCTGATCCTGGCTGGGGCGGGCACAGGCAAGACCCATGTGCTCGTCGAGCGTATCCGCCAACTCATCGAGACGGGTGATCTCTCGCCGGGAAGCGAACTCCTCGTCCTTAGCTTCACCAGAGCCGTCGTCAAGGAACTCAAGAGAAGGATCGGTCTGGGTCGCGGTGGAGCGCGGTTCGTGCGCCCGATCACATTTGACTCGTTCGCAACCCGACTGCTCGCCACGCTGCCCGACGCGGATGTGCCCGCCAACTGGCGCGACTTAGCCTCGACGGACGGATCGCTGCTGCCGCTGAGGCACTTGGTTCTGACGAGGGGCGGGCCGCGGCTAGTGGATACCGCCACATCCTCGTTGATGAGATCCAGGACTTGGTAGGTGTTCGCGCATCCCTCGTGGAGGGGCTGATCCGTGAAGCGAACGGATTCACATTGCTCGGAGATCCAGCCCAAGCGATATACGACCACCAGGTCCGGGCTACTCCTGATGCAACCTCGTCCGGATCCTTCCTTAGAGCGGTCCGAGAGTTCCACCCCGAACTCCAGACAGTGAGGCTCGAGGACAACTATCGGACGAGAGGTAGGCAAGCCGGTGACGTGGAGGGCGTCGGCGCGCTTCTCAGGTTGCCCGAGCCCGACAAGAGTGAAGTCCAGACGCGGCTCCCGACGTACTACGAGACCTCGACCAGGTCGAGAGCTTTGACGAGCTCGCAGGTGCATTGCGTGGTACGGAGCAACGGGCTGCGGTGCTGTGTCGTACAAACGACCAGGCTCTAGCCATCTCTCGACGGCTGGCCGATGCCGGTATTGAAAACCGGCTGCAACGACAGGCCACCGAGAGGGTATTACCAGCCTGGCTCGCGCACCTTTTCCGCGATGTCCAACGGACCGTATGGGGACAGAACCGGCTCGCCTCTCTGGTCGAAGAGCGGCTCGACGGATATCCAGATGCACCTGGCACCGACGCAGTGTGGCAACTCCTGACCGGACTGGTCTCGGATGATCAACGAGTTGATCTCCAGGTCGTCCGCGACCGGATCCGCCAGGGTAAGGTCCCGGACGAGTTCTCGCAAAACGGAGGACACAGCATTGTCGTGTCCACAATCCACAGAAGCAAAGGGCTCGAGTTCGACGTCGTCTTCCTTACCGCACCACGTCGCGACGTGGAGGACGAAGAAGAACTGGAGGAGCTGCGTGTGCTCTACGTCGGTCTCAGCCGCGCCCGCGACGACGTATGGATGCTAAAGGTGCCCGACCTTGCCAGGTGGCAGAAAGACCCGAAGAGCGGTGATCGTTGGGTTCGGTCGCCGTGGAGGGAACAGTGGAAAACACTCGGCTTCGAACTGCGCGCCGAGGACTTCGAAGGCATACGCCCCTTCGGGCGGGGGCTCGTCTGCTCTGACCCCGCCAAGACGCAGGACTACCTGGGCAGTCGCGTTTGTCGCGGCGACTCTGTCGATCTCGAACTCGTTCACGTGCGCGAGAGCGGAGAGCATGTCCCCTTCTACGCCGCACGGCACGGTGTGACTCGGATCGCCGAGAGCACCGAGTACTTCGGTCGGCTTCTCGGCAGACGGCTTGGCTCCAATCAGAAGCGACGCTGGCCGGCCAAGATCGTTGGCGCTTCAATCGACTGCGTCGAGACCGTCGCGGGCAAGTCGACGGAGGGCAAAGCCTCGGATCTCGGTGTCTCCGGCCTATGGTTGCGTCCGAGAGTCCTCGGCCTCGCAGATCTACTCTGGCACGAAACCAACGACGGGGAGAACA
>CAWCDT010000016.1:0-30167 GCA_963794385.1 uncultured Gaiellaceae bacterium
TCGGTCGGCCTGACCGACCCGCCAGGTGCACTCGCGTGGCGGATCGGGCTCTCGACGCCGCCGTTCGGCACGACGCAGCGCGGCCGCTTCCGCGAGCACGGTCGGTGGTCGTTCCTGGACGTCGACGACCGGGAGCGGGCGATCGTGCTCGACCTCGCCGGGCACGAGTTCCGCCGCGTCGTGCTCAGCGTGGACGACCCCGAGACGCTGGCCGCCCGGCTGCGCGACCGGCAGCTCGACGCGACGCAGCCGTCCTAAACCTCGACTCGAACCCAGCCCTCCTCGACGCGGACCGGGAAGGTCGCGACCGGCTGGTAGGCCGGCAGCGTCAGCGCTGCTCCGGTCGTGATGTCGAAGCGTGAGCCGTGGCGTGGGCAGATGGCGACGCACTCGTCCGGCTCCCACTCGCCCTCGCAAAGGGGCCCGTCGTCGTGGGAGCACCGATCCTCGATCGCGTACAGGCTGCCGTTGCAGTTGTAGACGCCGATCGCGATCGGCCCGGACCAGACGATCTTCACGTGCCCGGGCGGCAGCTCCGCCTCGGGGCAGACGTCGACGGTGGCCACTAGGCGATCGTGAGGTCGTCGCCCTGGGCCCACTCGTCGGGGAGCGGCGTGCCCCTCGACTTGTGCAGGGCGACCTTCAGGACGCCGAGGCCGAGGATCGCGCACTTCAGACGGACCGGCGTGAGCGGGATCCCGATCTCCTCGAGCAGCTCCTCCTTCGGCATCCGCGCCACTTCGTCCGCGTCCCGGCCGACCACGAGCTCGGTCAGCATCGAGGTCGCTGCTTGGGAGATCGCGCAGCCGCGACCCTCGAAGCCGACGTCCGCAATCACGTCGCCGTCGAACCGGAGCGAGACGGTCACCTCGTCGCCGCAGAGCGGATTCTGCCCCTCGGCCTGCGCATCGGGTGCGTCGAGGAGCCCATGCCCGCGCGGGTTCTTGTAGTGGTCGAGGATGACCTCGCGATACAGCTGGTCGAACTCAGTCAAGCGAACACTTGCCTCGCTCGGTGCAGCCCTGCGACGAGACGGTCGATCTCCTCGGTGGTCGTGTAGAGGTAGAAACTGGCCCGGTTCGTCGCGACCACGCCGAGCCTCCGCATCAGCGGCTGGCAACAGTGGTGGCCGGCTCGGATGGCGACGGCTTCCATGTCGAGGATCTGAGCGACGTCATGGGGATGCACACCTTCGACGTTGAAGGAGACGATCCCGGCGCGGCGGTCGGCCGGCGGCCCGTAGAGCGTTAGCCACGGCAGGTCGGACAGCGCGTCGAGCGCGTACGCTCACGAGGCGGTGCTCGTGCTGCTCGATCGCGTCGAAGCCGACGTTGGTCAGGTAATCGATCGCGGCGCCGAAGCCGACTGCCTCCGCCATCGCCGCGGTTCCCGCCTCGAACTTATGCGGAAGCGCTCCCCACGTCGTCTTCTCGTCGCCGACCATGCGAATCATGTGGCCGCCGAGCAGGAAGGGCTCCATCTTCTCGAGCAGCTCGGCGCGGCCCCAGAGCGCCCCCGCGCCGCTCGGCCCGCACATCTTGTGTCCCGAGACCGCGAGGAAGTCGCAGCCGAGCGTCTGAGCGTCGAGCCGCCGGTGCGGGGCCGCCTGCGCCGCGTCGCCGACGACGATCGCGCCGCGCTCGTGCGCCCAGGCCGCGAGCCGCTCAATCGGGTTGTTCGTGCCGAGTGAGTTCGAGGTGAGCCCCGCGGCCACGACCTTGACGCGCGCGTCGCCCGCGATCTCGTCCGCGAGATCGAGCCGCAGCTCGCAGTTCTCGTCGAGCGGAAGCATTCGGAACGAGGCGCCCGTCCGGTTGGCGACGTACTGCCAGGGGACGAAGTTCGAGTGATGTTCGAGCTCGGTGACGAGGACGACATCGCCCGGACCGAGCTCGTTGAGGCCCCAGGAGTACGCGATGAGGTTGATGCCCTCCGTCGCGTTCCGTACGAAGATCACCTCGCGGGCATCGGTCGCGTTCAGCAACGCGCGCACCTTCTCCCGCGCGCCTTCGAGCCCCTCGGTCGCCCGCTCGGCGAGCCGGTAGACGCCGCGGTGCACGTTCGCGTATGACGTCTCGTAGAACCGGCTCATGGCCTCGAGCACAACGCGGGGCTTCTGTGCGGACGCCGCCGAGTCGAGAAACGCGACCGGCTTGCCGTTCTGCAGCTCCTCGAGGTAGGGGAAGTCGGCCCGGATGCGCTGGACGTCGAGCTTCTCGGTGGCCGTTACCGCCATGCGGTCATGGTAGATCAGCCACGCGGGTCTACCTTGCCGTTGCCCTGGGCGCGCTGGGCGATCTCGCGCTCGCGCTCGACGGCGGTGGCCGCGCCCGCCAGGAGCTCCGCCAGGAGATGCATCCGCTCGCGCTCGGAGGTGAGCTGCAGGAGCCGCTGCTTCAGCTCCGGCGCGAACTCGAAGCGCCCGGCGAGCTCGAACGACAGCTGCTCGGCCGCGAGGCTCGGCTCCTCGACCTCGGCCCCGGTCAGCTCCACGAGCTTGTGGAAGAGCTCGACAGCCTGCTCGGAGTCCTCCGGATCGGCGCTGTCGGCATCGTCCTCGACAGGCTCGACGAGCCCGGTCTGGTACGAGCGTCCCTCAGTGAGCTCGAGCAACCTGAAACGCTCGCGCCCCTCGACGACGACGTTCATCCGGCCGTCCTCGAAGCGGTCGAGCACTTCGGTCACCGCGGCCCGCGTGCCGATCTCGCTGAGCCCGTCGTCGTGCGCGTAGACGAGCCCGAACTCGCGCTCGTCGGCGAGGCATTCACCGATCAGCTCCTGGTAGCGGTCCTCGAAGATATGCAGCGGGATCTGCTCCGTCGGGAGCAGCACGATCCCGAGTGGAAACAGGCCGAGCTCGCTCATGACCCAAAGCCTACGTCCGCTCGAACGCGACGACGCGGAACACCGGCCCGTCGCGCTCGGACGCCCGTGCGAGACCGTGCGCCTCAACTGCAGTGTCGAGAGCTTCGGGTGGGTGAAGGTAGGCACGGAAGCGGCGGCGGCGCACCCGGAAGTAGGTGTTGACCAGGCCGAGCACGCCGCGGACCCACCACGTCCGCCGCGGATAGCTGAGCGCGAGCGTCCGCCGCGCGAGCGTGGCCGCGATCCCGGCCAGCTCGACCCCGTCGGGCGTGCAGCAGACGACCTTGTTCAGAACGACGATGTCGGCCGGGGTGCCCGCAGCCGGATCGGCGACGAGATCGGCCGTCCGGAACGACACCCGATCGGCGACGCCCGCCTCACGCGCGAGCTCGCGGACGTGCGGCTCGTAGTCCGGCAGTAGCTCGATCACCTCGCCCCGAGCTGCTCCGGACTTGAGCAGCTCCAGCATGACCTGGCCGACGCCGCCGCCGATCTCGAGCACGCTTGCCCCATCGAGCCCCCGCGCAGCGGCCCGCCGCGCCAGCGAGCGGGCGATCGCATCCGGTCCCTTGCGCCGGTACCTGCGGACGTCGTGGGCCGCCGTCCTTGCGCCGAAGAACTCCTCCTGCCCGTGACGTGCGCAGCAACCGCTCACACGTCGAGGATAGAGGCGGCCTGTGGCTATCGTGAGCGGCCGTGAGCGACTACGTCTTCACGATGTACCGGGCCGACAAGTTCTACGGCCCCGACCGCCAGGTGCTGGCGAACATCTCGCTCTCGTTCCTGCCCGGCGCGAAGATCGGCGTGCTCGGCCCGAACGGGGCCGGCAAGTCGACGCTGCTGCGGATCATGGCGGGGCTCGAGGAGCCCTCGAGCGGGATTGCCGAGCTCGCTCCCGGGGCGACCGTCGGCATGCTCGCCCAGGAGCCCGAGCTCGACCCGGCCCGGAACGTGCGCGAGAACGTCGAGGACGGCGTGCGCGCGCTGCGCGACCTGCTCGACCGCTTCAACGCGATCTCGGCGCAGTTCACCGAGCCCGACGCCGACTTCGACACGCTCCTCGCCGAGCAGGCGACCGTGCAGGAGCAGATCGACCGCGCGGACGCGTGGAGCCTCGACGCGACGCTCGACCGGGCGATGGACGCGCTGCGCCTGCCCGACGGCGACCGGGACGTGACGACGCTCTCCGGCGGCGAGCGCCGCCGGGTCGCGCTCTGCCGGCTGCTGCTCTCGTCGCCCGACCTGCTCCTCCTCGACGAGCCGACGAACCACCTGGACGCCGAGTCGGTCGCCTGGCTCGAGCGCTCCCTGGAGTCGTACAAGGGAACGGTCGTCGCCGTCACCCACGACCGCTACTTCCTCGACAACGTCGCCGGGTGGATCCTCGAGCTCGACCGCGGCAAGGGAATCCCGTTCCAGGGCAACTACTCGTCCTGGCTCGAGCAGAAGCAGGCGCGGCTGGCCGCGGAGGAGAAGACAGAGTCGGCCCGCCGCCGCACGCTCGCGCGCGAGCTCGAGTGGGTGCGCGCGAGCCCGAAAGCCCGCCACGCGAAGGCGAAGGCGCGCCTGACCGCGTACGAGAGGCTCCTGGCCGAGGAGCAGAACGTCCGGCTCGACCGGGTCGAGATCCACATCCCCGCCGGGCCGCGGCTCGGCGACGTCGTCGTCGAAGCCGATCACGTCGCGAAAGGGTTCGGCGACCGGCTGCTCGTCGAGGACATGACCTTCTCGCTCCCGCCCGGCGGCATCGTGGGCGTGATCGGGCCGAACGGGGCGGGGAAGACGACGCTCTTCCGGATGATGGTCGGCGAGGAGCAGCCCGACTCGGGCGCGCTTCGCGTCGGCGAGAGCGTGGAGCTCGCCTACGTCGACCAGGCCCGCGCCGACCTGAGCCCGGAGAACACCGTCTGGAAGGAGATCTCGGGAAACCAGGACACGATCGAGCTCGGCAAGCGCGAGGTCAACTCGCGCCAGTACGTCTCCTGGTTCAACTTCAAGGGCTCGGACCAGCAGAAGCGGATCCCCGACCTCTCCGGCGGAGAGCGGAACCGCGTCCACCTCGCGAAGCTGCTCCGCAGCGGCGGCAACGTCCTTCTGCTCGACGAGCCGACGAACGACCTCGACGTCGACACGCTGCGCGCGCTCGAGGAGGCGCTGCTCGACTTCGCCGGCTGCGCCGTCGTAATCAGCCACGACCGCTGGTTCCTCGACCGGATCGCGACCCACATCCTCGCCTTCGAGGGCGACAGCCAGGTGACGTGGTTCGAGGGCAGCTACGAGGAGTACGCAGGCTGGGTCAAGGAGACCCGCGGCGCCGACGCGCTCGAGCCGCACCGGATCAAGTACAAGCCGCTCGTCCGCGCGTAGCCGTTCAGCGCCGGACGGTCCGGATCAGCTCGCAGTCGCGGCCGATCACGTCAAGGCGGTCCGCGACCACGAGGTCGAACTGCGGGCCGCAGGCGACGACGTCGCGCTCGCCGTCGGCGGCGTAGATCACGTCCTTGGCGATGCCGCCTTCGATCCGGTCGCGGCCAGGCCCGCCGAAGATCTGGTCACGGCCGCCTCCGCCGGCGGACGAAGTCGTCGCCGCGGCCACCGCCGAGCACATCGGCCTCCTCGCCTCCGGCCAGCCGGTCGTGGCCGTCGCCGCCCTCGAGGAGGTCCTCGCCGAACCCGTCGACGAGCACGTCGGCTCCGGCCCGGCCGAACAGGAAATCGTCGTCTGCAGTACCCCGGAGCACATCGGCGCCGGGCCCACCCTCGAAGCGGCAGTCGTTCGTCAGCCTGCGCGCGCCGGAGCCGTCCGCCGCGGCCACGTAGACGCCCAGGCGCGTTGCGGGACACCGTCCGTGCCACACGAAAGCGACGCGGCTGCCGTCGGGAGACCACGTCAGCTCGCCGCCCGGTCCGAAGACGTGTTCTCCCGCGCCGTTGGTGTCGACCGTGAGCACGTCGGTGCGCTCGTCGTCCAGCCGGGTCACGGCGATCGCGCCGCCGTCCGGCCGCCAGGCGGGCGGGTGCGAGGAAAACGTCCCCCGGGCAACATCGCGCCCGCCGCCGTCGTCGACGCCGACCACGCGAAGGAGGTCCGGAATGTAGCGAGGGTCGGACGAGTGGATGAATGCGAGCCGAGTGCCGTCCGGCGACCACGCAACCCCGCTGCGATCCACGTTGCCACGCCAGACGGTACGGCGACCGGTCCCGTCCGGTCGCACGACGTCGAGCCCGCCCCCCACCGCGAACGCGATCAGATCCCCGCGCGGCGACCAGACCGGCCGTGCCTCGCCGGGGCCCGTCGTGAGCATGCGCCGGGCGCCGCCGAAGCTCGAGACGGCGTACAGATGACTCGGGAGCCCGGCCGCGTAGACGATCTCAGACCCGTCGGGGGAGAACGACGGCTGAACGCTCGAGTCGGGCCCGAGCTCCTGCTGCGCGCGAAGAACCCGTCCATCCGGCTCGACGAGCGCGAGGCCGAGACCGAGTAGCGCGGCCCCGTCCGGCGTCCACTCGATCCTCTGGCGTCCGAAGAGCGGCAGCCGCGTCTCCGCCGTCCCGTCGGCGCGGACCGATGTCATGAACGCGGGCATGCCGCAGCCGATGTCGTGGCGGTCAAAGACGATCCACTCGCCCGTCGGCGACCAGACGGGCGCGTGGTCGCCGATCGTGTAGCTCGGGGAGCAGCCGGCGTGGCCGCGCTCGGCCGCACCCCCGGCCAGCGTCAGCACCGCAAGCGCGAGCATCGCTCGCGCGATCCGCGTCATGCCGAGAGCGTAGAAACCTCGTGTGATGGGTTCCTGAGGACGAAGTGAAGGTTCCGCGGTGCCGCTGCGTTCGACCCGCTCGCGTCAGCCGCTGAGGACGAGCCGCGCGGGCTCGTCCTGCTCGAGCAGCGCGGCGTCGAACTCGATCGGCACCGTGCCCGGGACGACGAACCGATAGCGCACCCGTTCCGGCAAGTCGACCTCGAGCTCCACTACGCAGACGGTCGGGATCCGGTCGACACCCCAGTCGATGCTCGGATCGGCGTTCTCGGCGGTGCCGGCGGGCAGCTTCCCCTCGGCCACCACCTCGCCGCTCCCGTCCTCGACGGTGAACGAGGCTCCCCGCCGCACCTCCCTGAACGGGCGGGCGCCCGCGCACTCGACACCCTCCTCGCGGATGTTGTTGTCGGGGATGACCAGCTGGATGTGCGCCGTCTGCGTGTCGTCGTCGCCGGACGAGCAGCCCGCGAGGGCCAGGCAGAGGACGCACCAGGCGACCACGCCGACCGCTCTCACTCCGCGAAGAGCTCCTCGAGCCGCGGCCGGAGCTCGGCGGCGGTGACGCCTCCCGGCCAGCCGCGCAGCGCCTTCCCGCCGCGCGAGACGAGCGTCACGAGCCCCGGCTCTCGAGCCGCATAGTTGAGCCAGGTCCGCTCGCCCGCGACGGCGACGGGGTGGCCGAGGTCGAGCTCCTCGGCGTACTCGCGGCCACCCTCGATGTCGTCCTCGCCGATGACGCCCAGCAGCGCGATCGCGCCGTCGTGCTCGTCGACGGCCCGCGCGACTTCGCGATGGATGTCGGCGCACCGGTCGCAGTAGCTCGCCGTGAAGACGAGCACGAGCGGGCGGTCGCGCCAGAGGTCGCTCGCCGTCACCGTCGTGCCGTCCAGCGAGCTCGGCGGTGAAGTCCGGCGCGGCGAGCGCGCCCGGCGGCGGCTCGGCGAACGTGACCGTCGTCGGGACCGGCTCCGGGAGGTCGTCGGCGCCACCGGCGACCTCGTCGTTCCCGCCGCACGCGGCCACGAGCAACGACGTCAGTAGAAGGAACAGCCCACGAAGCACGGGCTCACGGTAGACGGAGCGAGGGCGGGACCTCGCGGCCCCGCCCCATGCTCCCGTCGGCTAGTTGCCGCCTGGTGTCGTGTCGCGCACGTGCACCGCGCACGTCCGCGTCGCCTTCTTCGACGAATCGGCCTCGGACGTGGCGGTGAGCGTCACCGTCGTCCGTGCGTCGCCGTCGTCGGTGAGCGGATCGCGGAGCACGTGCACGGGCACCTGCACCGTCTGGCCGGCCTTGGCCGCGGTCAACGCGTTCGGCAGCGTCACCTTCCAGTCGGCGCTGCTCGACGTTGCCGCCAGCCGGTAGACGTCCGAGTCGAACATACCCGTCCCGGCCTGACCGGTATTGGTGACCGGGAAGGTGCACGTGGCGAGGAAGCCCGGCCGCTGCCCCTTCTTGGTCGCGTTGCCGAGGCCGACGCCGCGCGCGAACGGATCGCCTTGGCCGACGCGGCGGACGGCCACGCTGTAGTAGAGGACGCCGTCCGCGTCCCGCCTGGTCGAGAGCACGTAGAAGCGGAGGTTGTTGAACGTGTCCACGTACTCGTACTCGCTCCCCGAGCCGGTGCCCGCGTGGAACGTCGCGTCGTTCAGCTGCCGCGGGTCACCCCGCACAACCGCCACGGGCGTCCCGTCCGGCCGGTAGAAGTCGATCATCCCGATGTCTTCCGGGTTCGGGTCGATCATCCAGACGCTCGGGAGCCCGCCGTTCCGGCTCTTCGTGAGCAGCACGCCGTGGCCGGGCGCGAACGAGTCGTTCCCGACCCGGTCGACGACTTCCATGCGGTAGTGAAGGTACGGAATCGTCGGGTTGTTCTTATTCGGGCAGTAGAAGATCGTGTCCGCCGTGTACCCCTGGTTCGCACAACTGCCGGCAAGGTCGCCGCTGCCGAGCGTTACCGTGAGGCCGACGAGCTCGCCGGCGGGCACTGACTCCCGCGCCTTGAGCTCCACGATGGCGACGCCCTGCGTCTGCAGTGTGTCGCGCGCGAGCGTGACCTGGTCGGTCGGGCCCAACACGCCGAGGCGTTCCTTGAAGTGGAGCAGGTGGTGGGGCCCGAGCCCGGAGCCGCCCTGGTTCGGGACCTGCCAGCGGTTGTGCGTCCCACCCGGGCCGTTGAACGTGCCTCGGCTCATCATCTCCCAGTAGCCGGTGAAGTTGCGCTCGTTGTCGGCGAACGGGTTGTTGTAGTTGTCCGGCAATCCGCGGAGGTGGCTGAACTCGTGGGCAAAGACGCTCTGCCCCGAGCTCTCGGCCTGCGTCGACGTGCCGAACCCGCCGGCGCCGCTTGCGTTCGGCCAGTGGTTGGCGGCCGACCTCCACGACGTCCATTCGACATAGCGCGTGTCCGCCCAGTTCGGCATCGGGTTGCCTTCGCCGTTGAGCGGCGCGCTGCCGTCGGGGTTGCGCGGCGGCCCGAATGCGTCCGGGATGTCGTCGCGCGTCTGGAACATCATCTCGCCGAACTCCTGCCAGGTCGACGACTCGTCGTGGCCGGCGGTGACGTAGAAGCCGTTGTCGAAGCCACAGGCGCCCGACGCGCAGCCGATGTCGGCCCGCCACCGCGCGCCTCCGTCGGTGCGCAGGTTCTTGTTGCAGCTGTCGCCCGCCGGGCAATACCGCGCGGCAGGCGCGTTGAATTGCCCGTCGGGAATGCCGTACTCGTGCAGCTTGCCGGGCAGGAGATACGGCCCGAACACCTCGACGTCGACGCCGATCTTGCCGTGGCTGTCCTCCATCCAGTACCCGTGCAGCGTCTGGCCGCCGTTGTACTGGTTCGGCACGGCGTAGTAGTCGTAGTACCAGTCCGCGACGTCCTCACGCGCGACCGGCTGCCAGCCTGCCTGCGGATTGCCGAACGGATGCGAGCCCGCCGGCTGCGTGATCAGCATGGGCTGGTCCTGGAACTCGAGCAGGATGACGGCCGTTCGGTACTGGTTTTCGGAGCCGTCCGAGCCCGTCGTGTCGTTCCAAGAGTCCGGCCGGAACGGCGTGTAGGCGTCCCACGTCAGCTCACCCTGGTCGACCCACTGCTGCGCGTCGATCGGCTGGAGGAGCGGGTGGTTCGCGGCATCGGGCGGAATCTCCGCGGCTGCCGACGACACCATCGTGGTTGTCAGGACGACGGCCGCCAGCAAGGCGACGCGACGGAGGCCCGGATGTCGGGTCTTCACTCTCAACCCCCCTTTCTGCTCCGGCCTGCGGCGCCGCCGGAGCCAGTTGGCTCGCGGAACCTAACAGGTTGCTTCGGAACGTGGACGCCTTGTCCAGCTGTGTGGACACCACCGACAGCTAGCGTGCGCCGGTGGACCCCGCGCGGCAGCATCACAACGTCACCCTCGCGATCCTGACACTCGCGGGCGCCGCGTTCTCGCTGCAGCAGACGATGGTCTTTCCGGCGCTGGGCACGTTCCAGGAGGAGTTCGGCGCCACGACCGCCTGGACGACCTGGGTGCTGACCGGCTTTCTCGTCTCGGGCGCCGTCCTGACGCCCGTGCTCGGCCGTCTCGGCGACCAGTTCGGGAAGGAGCGGGTGCTGCTGATCAGCCTCGGGCTCTTCCTCGCCGGCTGCCTCGGCGCCGCGTTCGCCTGGAGCATCTGGTCGCTGATCGCGTTCCGGATCGTCTCCGGCGCCGGCGCGGCGCTCTTCCCGCTCAGCTTCGCCATCATCCGTGACGAGTTCCCGGCCGAGAAGGTCAAGGTCGGAATCGGCCTCCTCTCGGCGGTGTGGGGCGTCGGCGGCGGCTTCGGAATCGTCCTCTCGGGCGTCGTCGTCGACCACTTCTCTTGGCGACTTCTCTTCGTGCTGGGGGCGATCCCGGTGGCGCTCTCGATCGTGCTGATCCAACGCTACGTGCCCGAGTCGCCTGTGCGCTCGCCGTCGCGCGTCGACGTGCCGGGCGCGCTTCTCCTCTCCGGCGGCCTGCTCTCGCTGATGGTTGCGCTGACCGAGGGCGAGAGCTGGGGCTGGAGCTCTGCGCCCGTGCTCGGCCTCCTGGCCCTGTCGGGCGCGCTGTTCGCGCTCTGGGGCCTCGTCGAGGCTCGGTCGAGCTCGCCGATGGTCGACCTGAGCATGCTGGCGCACCGTCCCGTCCTGCTGACGAACGTCGCGACGATGGTCTCCGGCTTCGCCCTCTTCAGCTGCTTCGTGCTCCTCCCCGCATTCGTCCAGACCGATCCTGGCCACGGTTACGGGTTCGGCGCCAGCGCCACCCAGGCCGGTCTCTATCTCCTGCCGAGCTCGGTGGCGATGCTCTTCGCGGGCCCCCTCGCCGGCACGATCGGTCGCCGGATCGGCTCCAAGTGGCCGCTCGCCGGCGGGATGCTCGTGGTCAGCCTCGCAGCTCTGCTCTTCGTGACGGCGCACGACGAGCCCTCGACGGTCCTCGTCGCGAGCGGACTGCTCGGGCTCGGAGTCGGAGCCGCGTTCGCCTCGATGGCGGCGCTGATCGCGGACAACGTCGACGCGGTCGAGATGGGCGTCGCGGCCGGGATGAACACGGTCGTGCGGATGATCGGCGCCGTCGTCGGCGGCCAGGTCGCCGCGGCGCTCCTGACCGCGCAGACGATCGGCGATACCTCGATACCCGCCGAGTCGGCGTTCACGACGACGTTCGCCCTCAGCACCGTGGCTGCGCTCGCAGCGGCCGGAATCGCACTCTCGATCGGGGCGCGACCGCTCCCGCGGCGTCTGACCCCCGCCGAAGCCCCCCGCTAGGACGACGACGGACTCATCCTCCCGGCGGATCCGATTTCGGCCGCCGGACCGATGTGCAGGGGTCTCCTACGCCGAGACGATGCGGCCATGACACAGATCATCGACATCCATGAATCGACGTATCCCGAGCTCGACCTCACCACCCTCCGCAACCTGCTCGCGGGCGACATCGTCGGCCCCGGCGACATCGGCTGGGACGAGGCCCGGCTCGCCTGGAACCTGACCGTCGACCAGCGGCCCGCTGCGGTCGCGCTCCCCGAGAACGCCGACGATGTGACCGCGATCGTGGCGTTCGCGCGCGCAAACGGCCTCCGGGTCGCCCCGCAGGGCACCGGCCACGGCGCCCACGCGATGGGCGCGCTCGACGACACGATCCTGCTCAAGACGGAGCGCATGCGCGGCGTCACGATCGACCCGGTCGCCAGGACCGCCCGCGTCGAAGCGGGCACGATCTGGATCGAGGTCGTCGAGGCGGCGGCCGAGCACGGCCTGGCCGCACTCGCCGGCTCCTCACCCGATGTGGGCGTCGTCGGCTACACGCTCGGCGGCGGCCTCTCTTGGCTCGCGCGCAAGCACGGCATCGGCGCGAACCAGGTGACGGCGATCGAGGTCGTGACCGCCTCCGGCGCCCTTGTCCGCACCGATTGGGCCAACGAGCCCGACCTCTTCTGGGCGCTCCGCGGGGGCGGCGGCTCTTTCGGAATCGTGACCGCGATCGAGTTCAACCTCTTCCCGATCCATGAGGTCTACGCCGGCATCCTCTGGTACCCGGTCGAGCGGGCCGCCGAGGTGTTGAAGGCCTGGCGCGCCTGGACAGACGACCTGCCCGAGGAGATGAGCTCCGTCGGGCGGATCCTCCAGTTCCCGCCGATCCCGCAGATCCCGGAGCCGGTGCGCGGACAGTCGTTCGTCGTCGTCCAGGCGATCTGGCTCGGCGAGGCGAGCGAGGGCGCCCGCCTGCTCGAGCCGCTGCGCGCGCTCGGGCCGGTCATGGACACCGTCGACACGACGCCGATCGCCCTCCTCTCCCGGCTGCACATGGACCCGGAGGAGCCGGTTCCGGCCGCAGGTGACGGCGGCATGCTCTCCGATGTCGACGACGAGCTGATCGACAGGCTGGTCGAGCACGTCGTCGGCGCGCCGCTCCTCTCGGTGGAGATCCGCCAGCTCGGCGGCGCGGTCGCCCGGCGCTCGTCCCAGCACGGCGCGATCGACGCCTGGGAGGCGCCGTTCATCATGTACGCCGTCGGCATGGCTCCGACGCCCACGCATCGCGAGGCGGTGGAGGCGTGCGTCGGCGCGCTACGGGACGCGCTCACGCCGTGGGAGTCCGAGCACACGTACATGAACTTCGCCGAGACGCGGCGAAATGCGGCGTCGCTCTTCTCCAGCGCGAGCTACCACCGCCTGCGCCGGATCAAGGCGATCGTCGATCCGACCGACCTGATCCGGTCGAACCATCCGGTCACAGCCGCCTTCTGACGGCACACCTGCCGCGGCGCCCCATACTCCCCGGGGCGCCGCGGTAGGTTTCTCGGCCATGGACTTGGACGCCGTCGAGATCCGCGTCCTCGGCTGCCTGATCGAGAAGCAGCGGACGACGCCGGACACCTACCCGCTGTCGCTCAACGCGCTCCGCCTCGCCTGCAACCAGGCGACGAACCGTGACCCGGTCGTCGACTACGACGACGCCACGATCCGGGCCGCGATCGACCGGCTCTCCCGCCGCGGCTGGGTCCGCCTCGCGAGCGGCCCCGGCAGCCGCGTCGCCAAGTACCGCCATCTGCTCGACGAGGCGCTCGGGCGGGTGCCGTCGCAGATCGCGCTCCTCGCGGTGCTGATGCTGCGCGGGCCGCAGACACCCGGCGAGCTGAAGGCCCGGGTCGAGCGCCTCTATCCGTACGGCTCGATCGAGGACGTGCAGAAGACGCTCGAGGCGCTCGCAGAGCACGAGCTCGTCGAGCAGCTCCCGCGCCGCCCAGGCCAGAGCCAGGATCGCTACCGGCAGCTGCTCGGCGGGGACGAAGCGGGCGGGCCGCCCGAGCCGCAGCGATCGACGGACGTCGAAAGTATTGTTCCAACACAATCCCCCCTCGAGGAGCGCGTCGCCCGCCTCGAGGAGCAGGTCGCCGAGCTACAGCGCGCGCTCGACTCCCTCCCCGGTTGACGCGGGTCGCAGCGGGTGTTCAAATCGCCCCAGGTATGGCCTGGGGGACACTCTGAAACTTCTCGCCTCGATGGCGGCGTCTCTCGACCGCCGCTTCGGCTGGGACCGGCTGCCGCGCCCCATCGGCATCGTCACCCTCATCGGCCTGCGCACGCGCCTCCGCGAGCGGAACCTGTACGACACGGGCGCCGGCGGCTCGCTGCGCGCGGCACCCGGGGGCGCGACCGCTGTGCGAAACCCCGACGGCAGCTACAACGACCCGGCCCAGCCGGAGATGGGGATGGTCGGCGCGCGCTTCGGCCGCAACGTGCCGCTCGAGCACACCTACCCGGAGCCGCAGGCCAAGCTGCTCGACCCGAATCCGCGGATCGTCAGCCGCGAGCTGCTCACCCGCGAAGAGTTCGTCCCGGCCACGATCGTCAACGTGCTCGCCGCGGCCTGGCTCCAGTTCGAGGTGCACGACTGGTTCAGCCACGGCCAGGACGAGCCCGAGAAGCCCTGGGAGCTCGAGCTCGCCGAGGACGACCCCTGGGAGGAGCGGCCGATGCGGATCCAGCGCACGCGCCGCGACCCGGACCAGCCGGGCCAGGGCGCAGCGCCGACGTTCGTCACCGCCGACTCACACTGGTGGGACGGCTCGCAGATCTACGGCAGCGAGCCGGCGCTTTCGGCGGCGCTGCGAACCGGCACGGGCGGCAAGGTCCGCCTCGATCCCGACAAGCAGCTGCCGCGCGACCTGGACGCGATGATCGACCTGGCGGGCGTCGCCGGCAACTTCTGGCTCGGCCTCGCGCTCCTGCACACGCTCTTCATGCTCGAGCACAACGCGATCTGCGACCGCCTCGCCGCCGAGCACCCCGACTGGGACGACACCCGTCTCTTCGACACGGCGCGCCTCGTCAACGCTGCGCTGATGGCGAAGATCCACACGGTCGAGTGGACGCCGGCGATCATCGCCCACAAGACGACGACGTTCGGGATGCGCGCCAACTGGTACGGCATCCTCGGCAAACGGTTCGGCAAGTGGAGCTCGAACGAAGTGCTGGGCGGCATCCCCGGCTCGCCGACCGACCACCACGGCGTCCCGTACTCGCTGACCGAGGAGTTCGTCGCGGTCTACCGGATGCACCCGCTGGTCCCGGACGACTTCACCTTCCGTTCGGTCGAGACGGATGAGGTCCTGGCGGAGCGGACCTTCCGCGACCTCGGCGCGCTCGACGTCCGCGACCGGCTGGACGAGCTCGGCTTCGAGAACGCCTTCTATTCGCTTGGCATCGCGCACCCGGGCGCGATCACGCTCCACAACTTCCCGCGCTTCCTGCAGGAGTTCAAACGGCCCGACGGGACGGTGATCGACCTCGCCGCGATCGACGTCCTCCGCATCCGCGAGCGTGGTGTGCCGCGCTACAACGACTTCCGCCGCCTCTTCCACCTGAAGCCGGCCGAAACCTTCGAGGAGCTCACCGACAACCCCGTCTGGGCGGAGGAGCTGCGGCGCGTCTACGGGGACGTCGAGCGGGTCGACCTGATGGTCGGCCTCTACGCAGAGCCGCTGCCGAAGGGCTTCGGCTTCAGCGACACCGCCTTCCGCGTCTTCGTCCTGATGGCGTCGCGGCGGCTGAAGAGCGACCGCTTCTTCACGAGCGACTACAACGCCGAGACCTACACCCAGGCGGGGCTCGACTGGATCGACGAGACGAGCATGCGCGACGTCCTGCTCCGGCACTTCCCCGGGCTCGAGCCGGCGCTGCGCGGGGTCGACAACGCGTTCCAGCCATGGACGCGAACCGCCGTGTGAGGGAGCTCGGGCCGGGCGTCTGGAGCCTCGGCGGCCGCAAGGGCGGCCGCGTGCGCGCGTTCCTGCTCGAGACCGCAGGGGAGCTGACGCTCGTGGACACGCTCTTCGAAGGCGACGGGCGCGGCGTGCTCGAAGCGATCAGGGCGATCGGACGCAGTCCCGGCGACCTGAAGCGCATCGCGCTCACGCACGCGCACCGCTCGCATCTCGGCGGCGTCGCGGCGCTGAAGCGCGAGACGGGCGCCACCGTGCTCGGGCACGAGTGGGAAGCGGACATCGTCGCCGGCGAGCGGCCCGCTCAATCGGTCGGGCTCAAGCCGACGCGGCCGTTCCGGACGTATCCGTTCCAGGTCGGGATCTTCCTCAACCGGCCTAGGCATGCTCCCTGCCCGGTTGACGAGTCGATCGGGGAGGGCGGCGAGGTCGGGCCGCTCCGGGTGCTCCACATCCCGGGCCACTCGCCCGGCCACCTCGCCTTCTACTGGCCGGAGCGCGGCGTCCTGATCGCGGGCGACGCGATCGCGACCTGGCCGCGCTTCGAAGGGGGCTGGCCCGCCTTCGCGATCAACCCCGTCCAGCACGCCGAGTCGCTGCGACGGCTGGTCGCGCTCGAGGCGCCGATCGTCGGCGTCGGCCACGGCGAGGCGATCACGGAAGACGCCGTCGCGCGGCTCCACCGCCTCGTCGAGCCCGGCACGGTCAGTTGAAGAGTCGTCCGCCGGTGGACCTCGAGGTCCTCCTCAAGGAGCTTGCCGCCTGGGCAGAGACGCGCGACCCCGGCTTCGAGACGCTCGCGTACGGCGACGACGCCGACCAGGTCGCGGACGTCCGCCACGGAGGAGGGCGGACGGCGATCCTCGTGCACGGCGGCTTCTGGCGCCCCGCCTTCACCCGGTCCAACACGCGCGCTCTCTCCGTCGATCTCGCGCTGCGTGGTTGGACGACCTGGAACGTCGAGTACCGGCGAACCGGCGTAGACGACACCCTCGCCGACGTCGAGGCGGCGCTCGATCTCACCGGACCGGGCACTGCGATCGGCCACTCCGCGGGCGGGCACCTCGTGCTTTGGGCTGCCGGAACGGGGAAGCTCGAGCGGGCAGTGTCGCTTGCCGGCGTGACCGATCTCGCACGTGCCGCGCACGAGGGCATCGGCGCGAACGCCGCGGTCGAGTTCGCGGGTTCACAGCCGCCGGCCCATGCCGACCCGATGCGCCGCCCGACGCCGCCGGTGCCGACGCTGCTCGTGCACGGTACGGAGGACGACCGAGTGCCGTTCGACTACAGCCGCGCCTACGCGGAGGTCCACGGCGTCGAGCTCTTGACGCTGCGCGGCGCGGGCCACTTCGAGCTGATCGACCCGCGCACGCCCGAGTGGGCCCGAATCGCCGGCAAGCTCTAGAACGTCCCACCTGACCACCAGCCGTCGAAAGCCTCGGGCCCTAGCGTTTCGCGGCGAGCGTCGTACGATTGCCAGGTGGCTCCCAAAGAGGACAGCGGCGGCGCAGTCGACCTGCGTGCGCGCGTGGTCGAGCTCGAGCGCGTGCGCGAGCTGCTGAACGCGATCGCCAATTACACGCCGAACCTGCTCTGCCTCGTCGACGCAGAGGGCCGTGTCCGCCCGGGCGCAAGCAACATCGCGTTCGAGCGCATGCTCGGGTACGAGGCGGGCGCAACCGGCGGCGACTTCTTCTGGGAGAAGTACGTCCCCGCGGACGACGCCGCGGCGGTTCGGTCGACGATCGAGGACACGATCGCCAACGGAACCGTGACCGAACAGGACGGGCGCTGGCTGACGCGGGGCGGACAGCCGGTCGACGTCGCGTGGTCCTGCACGCCGCTGCCCATGACCGACGACGGTCAGCTCTATCTGATCTGCGGCACCGACATCACGGAGCGCAAGCGGCAGGAGGAAGAGGTACGGAACTCGCGCACACGGATCGTCACCGCAGCCGACGAAGCCCGTCGCCGGCTCGAGCGCGACCTCCACGACGGCGCCCAGCAGCGGCTCGTCGTCCTGCTGCTCTCGCTGCGGGCGCTGCGGATCGAGGCCGCGCACGACCCCGCGCTCCAGAAGCGCTTGGATGAGGCAATCGACGAGTTGTCGGGCGCGCTCCGCGACCTTCGCGAGTTGGCACGGGGCATCCATCCTGTGGCGCTGACCGAACGCGGCCTGCCGGCCGCGCTCCGCGTGGTCGGCGACCGGGCACCCGTGCCGGTCGAGTTGTCCGTCCCGACCGACCGCTATCCGGAGACGGTCGAGGCGACCGCGTACTACGTCGTCGTCGAGGCGCTCACCAACGTGGCCAAGTACGCACACGCGTCGGCCGCGTCGGTCCGGATCACGCGCTCCGACGGCCGCTTGGTGGTCGAGGTGGAGGACGATGGCGTCGGCGGCGCCGACGCGACAGAGGGCAGCGGCCTGCACGGCTTGGCCGACCGCCTTGCGGCCCTCGACGGCCGCTTCGAGGTCGACAGCGAGCCGGGAGCGGGGACGCGCGTGCGTGCCGAGATCCCGCTTGACGGCGCCTAGCGCTACGCCTGCGGGATGCGGGCTTCGAGGGCCGCGCCGAGCGCGTCGCGCACCGGCTCGAGCTCGATCCGGTCGAGCACGTCCTGGAAGAAGCCGCGCACGATCAGCCGCTCGGCCTCGGCGCGGGAGAGGCCGCGCGCCATCAGGTAGAAGAGCTGCTCCCGGTCGACCTGGCCGAGCGTCGCGCCGTGCGTGCAGCGGACGTCATTCGCCATGATCTCGAGCCCGGGGATCGAGTCGGCGTGGGCCTGCTTCGAGAGGAGTAGGTTGCGGTTCTCCTGGTAGGCGTTCGTCTTCTGCGCGTCCTCCTCGACGCGGATCATCCCGCGCCACACCGTGGACGACTGCTCGTTGAGGACGCCCTTGAAGGCGAAGTCCGAGGTCGTGTGCGGCGCGATGTGCTCCTGGAACGTGTCGAAGTCGAGATGCTGGACGCCGTCGGCGAAGTAAGCGCCGGTGACGCGCGAAGTCGCGCCCTGGCCGGCGAGGTCGTTCTGGATCCGGACCTTGCCCTTCTTCGAGCCGAACCCGGCTGCGACCCAGTCGAGCTCGGCGTCGCGCTGGACACGCGCGTGGTGGGTGCCGAAGTGCCACGTCTCGCGGGAGACGTTCTGCACCGAGACGTACTCCACCTTCGCACCGTCCTCGACGAACACCTCGACCGCCGCGTTGACGTAGCCGGAGAGCTCGGGCGACGTCGACGCGTACTCCTCGATCACGGAGAAGCGGCTGCCCGGCTCGGCGACGATGAGCAGCCGCCAGAAGAGCGAGCCGCCCTCGACCGAGTTGACGATGCGCACGAGCAGCGGCTGCTCGAGGACGACGTCCCTCGGGACGTGCACGAGCAGGCCGTGCTTCCACTCGGCGGCGTTGTGGGCGGCGAACTTCTCGTCCGCGCCGACCAGCTCGTCCGAGCAAGCGGATGGTCAGTCGAGCGGCTCGAACCTGATCCCGTCCGGCGCCCGTTCGATCTCGAGGCCGCCCTCGGAGACTCGGACGATGCCCGCGGCCTCGAGCTCCAGCATCGCCGGCGCCGAGGCGACGCCGGCCGCGTCGTTCGCCGAGAACGCATCGGGATCGAAGTCCTTGAGGTCGGTGAATCGCCAGGCCTCGTCCTTCGTCGTCGGCAGCGGCAGCGCCCGGTAGCGCTCGAGCAGGTCGGCCCGGCTCATGCGTCGAACCGCCGGTGGAGCATGAGCGCGTTCCCGTCCGGGTCCTTGAACCAGGCCTGCTTGCAGACGTCCGTCACGATCGTCTCGCCGTCGAAGTCGACGCCTTTCGACTCGAGCTCGGCGCGGGCCGCGTCGACGTCCTCGACCCGGAGCGCGAGTCCGGCCGGCGACGGCGCGAAGGGCTGCCCGATGCTCGACGGATCGAAGACGTCGAGCGTGACCTGCCCGCAGCGGAGCTCCATATCGCTCTCGCCCTCGGTCTCGACCTCGAGCCCGAGCGTCTCGACATAGAACCGCTTCGCCCGCGGGAGGTCCTGCGTCAGCACCGACACGAAATCGACGTGCTCGATCTGCATCGGCTACGGGCTCGTGCCGTCCGAGTAGGGCGCGTAGCGGTGGTGGAGCATCAGCCCGTTCCCGTCCGGGTCCTTGAAGAAGGCCATGTGGCAGACGCCGCTGTCGAACGTGTCGCCCGCGAACTCGAGCCCGCCCCTTCGAGCTTCGACCGCGCGTCGGCGACGTCGGGCACGCGGATCGCGATCGCACCCGGCGGTGTGTTCACCATCGGCCAGCCGATCCGATCCGGGAAGACGAGCGAGATGGTGACGTTCCCGAGCGAGTACTCCGGCCAATCGGCGCTGGACTTCGGATCGCGCTCGAGCCCGAGGGTCTCGCCGTAGAACTGCATCGCCCGCTCCTTGTCGGTGACCGGGATTGAGACGAAGTCGACGCGCTGGGCGCCGATCACGGCTGCGTACCGTCGGAGTACGGCGCGTAGCGCTTGTGCAGCGTCAGCTCGTTGCCGTCCGGATCGGCGAAGAAGGCCATGTGGCAAACGCCGCTGTCGAGCGTCTCACCGGCAAAGTCCACGCCCTTGGCCTCGAGCTCCGCGCGTGCGCTCGCCACATCGTCCACCTGGAGGAGCGCAATGCTGCTCTTGGCCGGATGGAACTCCATCCCGACCCGCGCCGGCTCCCAGATCGCGAAGCACGTCTGGTCGATCCAGAACTCGTTCACCGCGTGCTCGTCGGGCCGGAGGCCCAGCGTGTCGATGTAGAAGGTCCGGGAACGCGCCGAGTTCTGCGAAGGAATCCCGATCGCATCGACCTTGCTGATCGGACTACCCAACCGATCCTTCCATCTGCAGCTGGATCAGGCGGTTCATCTCGACCGCGTATTCGAGCGGGAGCTCCTTCGTGATCGGCTCGACGAAGCCGGAGACGATCATCGCGCTCGCTTCCGCCTCGGAGAGCCCGCGGCTCATCAGGTAGAAGAGCTGCTCCTCGCCGATCTTCGAGACGGTCGCCTCGTGGCCGAGATCGACGTCGTTCTCGTCGACGCGGATGTACGGATAGGTGTCGGAGCGCGAGTCCTCGTCGAGAATGAGCGCGTCGCAGACGACCTTCGACTTGGCGCCGTGGGCCCCTTTCGCCACCTCGAGCAAGCCGCGGTAGCCCGCACGGCCACCGTCCTTTGAGATCGACTTGGAGTTGATCACGGAGGTGGTGTTCGGCGCGACGTGGACGCACTTGCCGCCCGCGTCCTGGTGCTGCCCCTTGCCAGCAAAGGCAATCGAGAGCACCTCGCCGTGGGCCCGCTCACCCATCAGCCAGATCGCCGGGTACTTCATCGTCAGCTTCGAGCCGAGGTTGCCGTCGACCCACTCCATCGTCGCCCCTTCGTAGGCGACGGCGCGCTTCGTGACGAGGTTGTAGACGTTGTTCGACCAGTTCTGGATCGTCGTGTAGCGGCAGCGTCCGCGCGGCTTGACGATGATCTCGACGACCGCCGAGTGGAGCGAGTCGGAGGAGTAGATCGGCGCCGTGCAGCCCTCGACGTAGTGCACGTAGGCGTCCTCGTCGACGATGATCAGCGTCCGCTCGAACTGGCCCATGTTCTCCGCATTGATGCGGAAGTAGGCCTGGAGCGGCATCTCGATCCGCACCCCCGGGGGCACGTAGATGAACGAGCCGCCCGACCAGACCGCGCTGTTCAGGGCCGCGAACTTGTTGTCGTTCTGCGGGATGATCGTCCCGAAGTACTGCTTGACGATGTCCTCGTGCTCGCGCAGGCCCGAGTCCATGTCGAGGAAGAGCACGCCCTGTGCCTCGAGGTCGGCCTGGAGCTTGTGATAGACGACCTCCGACTCGTACTGGGCGCCGACCCCGGCGAGGTACTTCTTCTCCGCCTCCGGGATGCCGAGCTTGTCCCAGGTGTCGAGGATGTCGGCGGGCAGGTCCTCCCACTTGTCGGCCTGCTTCTCGGTCGGGCGGATGTAGTAGTAGATGTTGTCGAAGTCGATCTCCGCGACGTTGCCGCCCCAGGTCGGGAGCGGGCGCGCGAGGAAGTAGTCCAGGCTCTTGTGCCGGAACTTCCGCATCCACTCGGGCTCGTTCTTGTGCTCGGAGATCGCCTCGACGAGCTCGTGCGAGAGGCCGCGGCCGGACTTGAAGAAGTAGTTCTCCGCCTCGTCCGAGTTGGAGAAGCCGTACTGGTACTCGGAGCGGATCCCCTTGACGACGTCGGTCTCGGACGTGCTCACGCCGCTACCTCCTCTTCCTTCGGGACCCAGGCATCGTAGCCCTCGGCCTCGAGGCGCTGGGCCAATTCGGGGCCACCGCTCTCGACGATCCTGCCGCCGACGAAGACGTGCACGCGGTCTGGCGTGACGTAGTTGAGGATGCGCTGGTAGTGGGTGATCACGAGTGCGCCCGTCTCGGGGCCGACCAGCTCGTTGACGCCTTTGGCGACGATGCGCAGCGCGTCGATGTCGAGGCCTGAGTCGGTCTCGTCAAGGACGGCGATCTTCGGCTTGAGGAGCGCCATCTGCAGGATCTCGACGCGCTTCTTCTCGCCGCCGGAAAAGCCGTCGTTGAGGTAGCGCTGGGCGAGCTCGCGCGGCACCTTCAGCCGCTCCATCGCAGCGAGGATCTCGGTGCGGAACTCCTTGACCGGGATCGGGTCGTCCTTGCCACCTGCACGCGCCTTCCGGAGCGCGTTGATCGCGCTGCGCAGGAAGCTCGTGACGGTCACGCCCGGGATCGCGTGCGGGTACTGGAAGGCGAGGAAGAGGCCCCTTTGCGCGCGCTCGTCGGCGCCGGCCTCGACGATGTCCTTACCGTCGAGGAGGATCTGGCCCTCGGTGACCTCGTAGGCGGGGTGGCCCATCAGCGCGTAGGCGAGCGTGGACTTGCCGGAGCCGTTCGGGCCCATGACCGCGTGCTTCTCGTTCAGGTCGACTTCGAGGTCGATCCCCTTGACGATCTCGGTGCCGTCCTCGAGTGCGACGTGCAGGTTCTTGATCTCCAGAAACGCCAAGCTTGTGATCCCTCTTTTCCCGTAATTGAGCGGATTTCAGCGCCGCTTCGTAACTCCATGGTAGCCGATCACGGCAGCTGCCACGGGTGCCCCGAGCGCGGCCATCCCTCCGATCTTACCCAGGCGTCGCCGGGCCCATGTCCAGGCGCTCGAGGCGCGCGCCTCGTCGTCGAAGCGGCCGTGCGCACCCGGATCGCCGGGGATCGTCTCCCAGAGGTCGTTGTGAGAATCGACCGGCTTTGGCTCGCCCGTCACCTGGCCCTTCCAGCCGTTCCGCAGCAGCAGCAGATCGCCCGCGCGGGGCGAGAGCTTCTGCCCCCAGAGGAGCCGCTGGGTCACCCAGGCAACCGGCAGCTCCCGCTCGGGGCGCTCGCAGCAGCCGAGAACAGCCTTTGCGACGACCTCGGGCTGGTACACGGGCGCGACCGGCCGGGGCTGGAGACCGAGCTTCTGTCGGCTCCGGTCGAACTGAGGCGTGTTCGTCCCGGGCGGAAGGACGAGCGAGATCGCGACGTCGTCGCCCCCGTGCTCGAGCTCGACCCGCGCCGACTCAAAGTACGAGCGCGCCGCGGCCTTCGACGCGCAGTACGCGGCCTGAAGCGGGATGCCGCGGTACGCGAGCCCCGAGTTGACGTCCACGAACGTCCCGCGGCTCGCCTTCAGGTGCGGGAGGGCGGCGCGGAAGGCGACCGCGCGACCGAGGAAGTTGACCTCGAGCACCCGCCGGAGCTCGTCCAGCGCGAGCTGCTCGACCTCGGCGTAGACGGTGACCATCACGGTCGCCACGAAGCTGTCGATCCGGCCGAAACGCTCGACCGCCCGCTCGCAGAGCGCCTCGGCGTCGGCCTCGCTCGTGGCCTCTCCCGGCACGGCAAGCCCCTCGGCTCCCACGTCCGCGAGCTCGGCCACCGTCGCGTCCAGCGCCTCGGCGTTCCGGGCCGAGACGACGACCTTCGCACCGCGCTCGCCCGCAGCGCGCGCGACGGCCCGCCCGATCCCGCTCGAGCCGCCCGCGACCACGATCACCTGCTCGGGGATCGGCTTCTTCACCCACCCCGCCTCCCCGGGGCGCACCTTCGGGAAACGGTGGTACGCTGCGGCCATGCCGTTCGGCATCGGCATCTGGGAGGTCCTGATCCTGCTTCTCGTCGTGTTGCTCGTCTTCGGGCCGAAGCGGCTGCCCGAGATGGGCCGCTCGCTCGGCAGGGGCATGCGTGAGTTCAAGGACTCGATCTCCGGCAAGGACGACGACGAGCCCGTGCATCACCGGCTTGCGCAGGAGCTCCCGCCCGCGGAGGAAGAGCACCCTGTCACGCAGGCCGAGCGCGAGCGCGACACCGTCTCCTAGCCAACCAGTCACGTGGCCCTGAAGCGTCTGCCGCGGCGCCTCGAGCACGGCGAGGAGGCCACGCTCGTCGAGCACCTCGGCGAGCTCCGCGCACGCCTCGTGATCAGCCTGCTCACGCTCGCTCCGGCCTTCGTGGTTGCGTTCTACTTCCAGGAACGGATCGTCGAGTGGCTCTCGGAGCCGTTGCCGGACGACAAAGAGCTGGTCACGCTCGGCGTCGTCGAGCCGTTCACGACCGCGGTCAAGGTCAGCCTCGCGGCCGCCGTCGCCGTCACGCTCCCCGTCCTGCTCTATCAGCTGTGGGCGTTCCTCGCTCCTGCGATCGAGCAGAGGATGCAGCGGACGGTCGCGGTCTTCGCGGTCCTCTCGACGGGGCTGTTCGCAGGCGGTGTCGCCTTCTGCTACTTCATCGTGCTTCCGCGCGCGCTCGAGTTCCTGACGAACTTCAACGAGGACGTCTTCGAGATCCAGATCCGGGCGAGCTACTACTTCTCCTTCGTGACCGTGACGCTGATCGCGACGGGGATCGCCTTCCAGATGCCGATGTTCATCCTCGCGCTCGTCCGTCTGCGGATCGTCTCGGCCGCACAGCTCCGCCGGAACAGGCGTCTCGGGATCCTCTTCATGGTCGTCTTCGCCGTATTGCTGCCCACCGTCGATCCGGTCTCACTGGCCCTCGAGGTCGTGCCCTTGCTGCTCCTCTTCGAGCTCTCCATCTGGCTGTCGGCGTTCATGGAGAAACGCTGGGACATCGTCGAGGAGCCGTCGCGCTGGGCGGTCGAGTGAAGGTTCTCTCGGCCGACTGGCTGTTGCCGATCGAGGGAGAGCCGGTCGAGCGGGGCGCGCTTGCGATCGAGGCCGGCCGGATCGCGGCCGTGGGCACGATCGACGAGCTCGGCGCAGGCGAGCACTATCCGGAGGCAGCGATCGTGCCGGCCTTCGTGAACGCGCACACCCATCTCGAGTACGCCGTCTACGCCGGCTTCGGAGACGGTCTCTCGTTCGGCCCCTGGCTGTCGCTGCACATCGAGCGGAAGCACCGGCTCGAGCGGGCCGACATGGAGGCGATCGCAAGACTCGGCGCCGCCGAATGTCTCCGCTCGGGAGTCGGCACGGTCGGGGACCTCGCCTTCTCGGGCGCGAGCGCCCGCGCCTGCGCGCAGCTCGGGCTGCGGGCGATCGTCTATCTCGAGGTCTTCGGCAGCGATCCCGACGACGCCCTACGGCAATTCGAGGAGAAGCGTGCGTACGTCGAGGCGGCGCTCTCGGACCGGGTGCGGCTCGGCGTCTCCCCGCACGCGCCGTACACGTGCTCGACCGAGGTCTACGCCGTGTGCGCCGGTCTCGGCCTTCCGGTGGCGACGCACCTGAACGAGAGCACCGACGAGCTCGACTGGCTGCTCCGCGGCGAGGGCCCGTGGCAGGCGGTCGGCGAGCTGCTGATCGACCCGGACGGGCAGAGCGGGATCCGCCGCCTCGCCGGCGCGGGGCTGCTCGACGAGCGTGTGGTCGCGGCTCACTGCGTCAAGGTCGACGATGAGGAGATCCGGCTGCTCGCCGAGCGCCGGGTCGCGGTCGCACACTGCCCACGCTCGAACGCCCTGCTCGGCTGCGGGATCGCGCCGCTCGAAGCGCTTCGGGCGGCCGGGCTTCGCGTCGGCATCGGCACCGACGGCGTCTCCTCGGTCCCGTCGCACGACGTCTTCGAGGAGTTGCGCACGGTGATCTCGCTGGCCCGAGCCCGCTCGGAGCGCGCCGGCTCGATCACCGCCGGTGAGGCGCTCGAGCTGGCGACGCTCGGCGGCGCACGGGCGCTGGGGCTCGACGGCGAGATCGGCTCGCTCGTGCCCGGGAAGCGCGCCGACCTCGCCGTCGTCACCATGTCGGGCTCGCCGTATCTACCATGGGAGGATCCCGCGGCGGCCGTGGTCTTCGGAGGAACACCGGAGCGCATCACGGCTACCCTGGTCGACGGCCAGACGAGGTACGAGAGAGGAGCATTCGAGTGGCACGAGTTGATCGACGCAGCGTCCGCAGCGCGCGGCCGCATGCTGGCGCAACCGCACGTCAGCGCCAGCGCGAGCGCCAGGCCGTAGAAGACACCCTGTTCTTCTCACGGCTTCGCAGCCATGCGAAGTGGATGTTCGTCTTCCTCGCCCTCGTTTTCGGGCTCGGCTTCGTCATCTTCGGGATCGGGTCCGACCAGGGAACCGGGATCGGCGACATCCTCCGCGACGGCGGCGCGTCGGGCAGCGGTGTCTCCGTCTCCGAGGCCCGCGAGCAGGTCGCGGAGAATCCCAAGAGCGCCGAGGCCCAGCGCAACCTCGCCACGGCCCTCCAGGAGGAGGGCGAGACCCAGGAGGCGATCACCGCGCTCAACCGTTACCTCGTCCTCGCGCCGACGGACCAGGACGCGCTGCGCGAGCTCGCGGGAGTCCATCTCGCGCAAGGTGGCAGCTTCGCCCAGCAGGCGCAGGCCGAGCAGGTGCGCGCCAGCTTCCTCACGTTCGGCTCGACGTTCGGCGCCCCGCTCGAGCTCGGCAACGGGCGGACGCTCGACCCCGACCCGATCGATCAGGCGATCTCGACCCAGGCGAACCAGGTCATCAGCGACGCCTACACGAAGGCGCAGCAGTCGTTCCAGAGCGCGGTCGCGACGTACGAGAAACTCGTGACCGTGGCGCCAAGTGATCCGAACGTCCAACTCGAGCTGGCACAGGCGGCCCAGCAGGCAGGCGACTACGCGAGGGCAATCAGCGCCTACGAGAGCTTCCTGAAGCTCGCCCCGGACGACCCGAGCGCCGCGATCGTGAAGCAGCAGATCGCACAGCTGAAGGAAGCGCAGGCGCCTCCGGACTCGGGTTAGACTCACCCGCGGCCGGGAAGACCACGACAGATCCTGTCGGCGACCCCTGGGAGCATGCGCGCATGAATTTCGACGTCAACACCGAGAAGCTGAGTGACGACCAGTACGTGATCTCCCTTTCGGGCGAGGTGGATCTCTACACGGCGCCGGAGTTCAAGCAGCAGCTGCTCGAGGTGATCGACCAGGGCGGCCGCGACGTCGTCGTCGATCTGAGCAATACGACGTTCATCGACTCGACGACGCTCGGCGTACTCGTCGGCGGGGTGAAGCGGCTCCGGGCGAACGACGGCCAGTTGTCGCTCGTGTGCAGCGACCGCAACATCACCAAGATCTTCGAGATCACGGGGCTCGACCGCGTCTTCACGATCCACCCGACGCGCGAGGCCGCGGTCGGAACTGGATCCGCGGCCTAGCGTGAGCCTGCGCGGGCTGGTCGGCGCCTGCGCGGTACTGACCGCGGTTCTCGCAGCGACCGGCTGCGGCACGGAGGGGTTGCCCGAAGCAGGCGCAGGCGATGCGACACAGGGGAGGGAGCTCTTCATCGAGCACTGCGGGTCGTGTCACGTGCTGGCCGATGCAGGCACGCGCGGGACGATCGGTCCGAACCTCGACGATGCTTTCCGCCAGTCCAGGGCCGACGGTCTTGGCGAGACGACGATCCAGTCGGTCGTCCGCGGCCAGATCTCCTACCCCGTCGAGGAGCCCCCGACGGGCCAGCCCGGAATGCCCGCGGACATCGTCACGGGCGAGGACGCGGATTCCGTGGCGGCCTACGTCGCCTCCGTGGCCGCGTTGCCGGTTCGATCGCAACCCGGCGGCGCGACGACCGGCGAAGGTGGAGGGACGACAACGGGTGAGGGCGAGGCGGGAGAGGCCCCCGACGGCGAGGCGATCTTCGCGGAGGCCGGCTGCGGAGGCTGCCACGTGCTCGAGGCGGCCGGCGCCAGCGGCACCGTCGGGCCCAACCTCGACGACTCGCAGCCGCCCAAGGAGCTCGTAATCGAGCGCGTCACCAACGGCATGGGCGCGATGCCCGCCTTCAAGGACTCCTACTCGGCGGAGCAGATCGAGGCAGTCGCCGACTACGTCGTCGCGAACGCCGGCAAGTAGCCGTCCCGGTAGGACGTGTCGGGGCCAGGACCCCACATGTCCGCAATGGCCGGGTTGAGCCGCCGTGCGTAGCTGCTCCACGGCCACTGTTCCGGACGCTCACAGAGTCCGGCCGTGACGGGATTGAGAGCGACGTACTGGAGACAGTTCGACCAGTAGTCGTCGGTGTCGACGAGCTTCGCCTTGATACCGGCCCTGCACGAGCGCACCACGCCTCTCGTGGCGTTCGTTGAACTCGTCCACGTACGTGCTCATCAGACGGCACATGCCGGCAGGGAGCGTCGGATACGGCGTCTGAATCACGAGATGCACGTGATTCGTCATCAGGCAGTAGTCGTGCAGAATCCAGCGAGCCCAGCGGACCGCCGCACTCAGGAGGTCGAAGAAGGCGCCGTAGTCCGCGTTCTCTAGAAAGAAGACCTCCGCGTCGGTCGCACGATGCGTGACGTGCCAGACGCCATTCGGAACATGCACACGCGGTGGACGAGGCACGCTGTGAAGTTAGCTGCGGTCAGCTCGCCTCCGATAGTGGCGCTTCCGGACGTGGTGGGTCCTGGCCCCGACACGTCCCGCGCGGACGCGTCGGACTCGGCCTAAGCGTCTGCGGCGGTTGCTTCGAGGTCGACGACGACGTGCGTGATCGTGACGTCGAAGCGGTCGCGGGCGGAGCCGACGACGTTGCGCTCGAGCCAGTTCGAGCGGCCCTCGGGGTGCGTCGAGATCACGATCTCGTCCGCCCCGAACGTCCGCAACGCATCCTCCATCGCTTGCAGCGGGTCGCCGTCACCCACCTCGCCGCGCGCATGGACGCCGTACTCCCGGAGTCGGGCGAGGCTCCGGTCGAGGCGCTGCTGTGCAGCAGCGCGCGCGCCGTCCTCGTCGGAGGCCCAGTGCCGGACGGCGGAGTTGAGCGCGGGGCAGACGACGAGGATCTGCTCGCGTACACCCTCCGCCTTTCTGCGCAGGATCGCCAGCAGCTCGTCGCCGCCCACGGTCTCGTTCGCGATCACCAGGATCCGGCGCTCGTCCTCGCCGCCGATGTGCGGCACCACGGTCTTGACGACGGGCTCGTTCGAGCGCGCCCGCATCCACAGCCCGATGCCAACGGCGGTCAGCGCCGCGAAGACGACCACGCCGAGCCAGGTCGCGATCGAGGCGGCGACGACGATCAGCGCGAAATACCCGACCGTGATCAGCAGGAAGCGATAGGCCTCTGCTTCGCTCCGGAACGGATTGCGCGCCATCTGGTGCCGTCCTCAGATCAGATAGATCGTCGAATACACCACGATCCACATTACGTCGACGAAGTGCCAGTAGATTCCTGGGATCTCGACACCGTGGTGGTGCTCGGCAGTGTAGTGGCCGCGGAACGCGCGTAGCGTGGCCATTCCGAGCAGGGTCAGGCCCACGAAGACGTGCGCCCCGTGCAACCCGGTGAGGCCGAAGAAGATGGTGCCGAAGGCCCCGTCCGACGGGTTGAAGCCGATGCGCGCGTACTCGAGCATCTGCGTGAGCAGGAAGGTGAGGCCCATCAGGAACGTGAGCACGAGGCCGGCCTTCATGCCCGCGCGGTTGCCGCGCTTGATCGACTGGAGCGCCCAGTGCATCGTGAAGCTCGAGGTGAGCAGGATCGCCGTGTTCACGCCGGCGACGAAGACCGGCAGGTGGAAAGGCGGCAGCGGCCACGGATGCGCCTCGGGGTTGACGACACGGATGAAGAAGTAGGCCGTGAAGAAGGCGCCGAAGAGCATCGCCTCCGAGGCGATGAAGAGGAACATGCCGAGGATCGGCGCGTCGACGCGCGAGCTCTTGTTCGCGATCGGCGGGCCGTGGTGGGCGTGCGGGCGTCCGCGTGCGCGCTCACGAGGACGCCTCCGACCAGGTCGCCGGCTCGACGACGACATGCTCGACGGGCAGCTTCGACTCGCTCCGTAGCCGTCCCACCAGGTCGCGGCGGAGCCACGATGGGGGCTTCTGCTCGGGGAAGGTGGCGACGAGGATCGAGTCGATGCGCTCATCGCGGACGGCGTGCATCGCGGCCGTGAACGGATCCGGGTGCGCGACCTGGCCGTGCGCCTCGATCCCCTCCGAGCGGAGCCGCGCCAGCGCGCGGCGCAGGCGCTCCTCGAAGGCCTGGGGAACGAAGCCGTGGCCCTGGTCGGGACCTGGCCTTGCCGGCAGGTCGTCTGGAACAGCGCCGCGGGGTTCGTGTCCAGGCCCGCTCGCGGTCCGGCGAACAGCAGCGGCCCAGCACGGTCTCGTTCGCGACCACGAGCACGTTCTCCGCGCCGGTGCGTGACGCGACGTCGGAGACGACGTGCTCGACCGGGATCGAGCCGGCCGCCTTACGAATATCCTCGAGCAGGTTGCGCCGACGCCAGCCCGACTTGTCGTCCGGGTGCGTCGAGACAACGAGCTCGTCGGGGCGCTCGGTCGCGATCGCGTCCTTCACAG
>CAWCDT010000017.1:0-62471 GCA_963794385.1 uncultured Gaiellaceae bacterium
GACCTACTCGGTCGTCGGCTCCCGCCGCATCAAGTTGCCGACGAGATCCTGGAGCGGCTCGCCGCCCAGCACGGCGCAGACGCCCTCGGTGATCGGCAGCTCGATCCCGAGCCGGTGCGAGAGGTCGCGCAGCACCGGCGCCGTCGTCAGCCCCTCGACCACCATCCCGATCTGCCGCACCGCCTCCTGGGGATCGGTGCCCTGCGCGATCAACTCGCCCGCACGGCGGTTCCGCCCCGACTTCGACCAGCAAGTGACGACGAGGTCGCCCATCCCGGCGAGGCCGGAGAACGTCTCCTCCCGGCCGCCGGCCGCGACCGCGAGCCGCGCCATCTCGGCCAGCCCACGCGCGACGAGCGCGGCCTTCGCGTTGTCGCCGAGGCGCAGCCCGTCCGCGCCGCCGGCCGCGAGCGCGATCACGTTCTTCGCCGCCGCGCAGAGCTCGACACCGATCACGTCGTCGTTGACGATAGACGCGGAACGTGATCGAGTTGATCGCCTTCTGGAGCTCCAGCGACAGGCTGTGGTCCTCGCTCGAGATCACCGCCGCGGCGGGAAGGCCGGCCACGATCTCTTCCGCGATGTTCGGCCCGGAGAGCACGGCCACCGGCCGGCCGCGGACGAGCGTCGAGAGCCGCTCGCCGGTGGAGGGATCGAGCCCCTTCGTCAGCGAGAGGATCGGAGACTCGCCGGGAAGCGCGCCGACGACGGAGCCGAAGACCGCGCTCGGGACGGCGACGACGACGAGCTCCGCGTCCTCGATGGGCGCTTCCGCGATCGTCGTCGCACGGACGCCGCTCAGGTCGGCCCGGGTCAGATAGCGCGGGTTGTGTCCCGTCTCCGCGATCGCGCGCGCCTGCTCGGGGTCCCGGCAGGCGAGCGTGACCTCGTGCTCGCGGTCGCGCAGGAGGCCGGCGAACGCCGTGCCCCACGACCCTCCCCCGACCACGACGATATTCACGAGCGCTTGACGAAGTCGATCGAGACCGGCACACCCGCGAGGCTAAACCGCTTTCGGAGCTCGTTCTCGACCCAGTACGCGTAGTCGCGTGTGACTAGTCCTGGGTCGTTGACGTAAATCCGGATCCGCGGCGGCCGCGTCGAGACCTGGGTGCCGTAGAGGAGGTTGAGGCGCTTCCCCTTCGAGGAGGGCGGCTGCCGCGCTTGGCGCAGTTCCGCCAGCGCGTTGTTCAGCGCGGGCGTCGGAATCCGGCCGGTGTGCTTCTCGAAGAGGTCGGCGATGTACTGGAGGAGCCGGTCGAGGCCGCGGCCGGTCTTCGACGAGACGGCGATCAGCGGCGGCCGCTGGCGCAGCTTCGCCTCGATCCTCGGCCGCACGTCCTCGATCGTGACGTCGGTCTCGTCCCACTTCGCGAGCACGACGAGCGTCGAGTTGCCGGCCTTGCGCGCGACGTCCGCGACCGCGAGATCCTGGTCGACGATCCCCTCGCTCGCGTCGATCAGGACGAGCGCGACGTCGGCCCGCTGGGCAGCCTCGAGCGCACGGAGCTCCGAGTAGTACTCGATCCCCTGGCGCTGCTTTCGCTTCCGCCGCAGCCCGGCGGTATCGACCAGCTGGTAGGTGCGCCCGTCGCGCTCGAGGATCGTGTCGACGGTGTCGCGCGTCGTCCCCGGAACGTCCGAGACGATCACGCGCTCCGCGCCGACGAGCGCGTTCAGGAGGGACGACTTGCCCACGTTCGGCCGCCCGAGGATGGCGACTCGGATCGCCTCGTCCCCGACTTGCACCGGGCCCTGGCCGGGGAGCAGCTCGACGACGCGGTCGAGCAGGTCGCCGGTGCCGTGGCCGTGGAGGGCGGAAAGCGGGAAGGGGTCCCCCAGCCCGAGCTTGTGGAACTCGATCGCCTCCAGGTCCTTCCGCGGGTCGTCGATCTTGTTCGCGAGCACGATCACGGGCTTCTTCGCGGCCCGCAGGGTGGCCGCGAGCTCCTCGTCGCCGGGCGTGATTCCGTGCCGGGCGTCGACGACGAAGAGGACGAGGTCGGCCTCCTCGATCGCGGCGCGCGCCTGACGCGCGATCGAGGGGCTGAAGGGGTCGGTGGCGAGATCGTCGACGCCGCCCGTGTCGATCAGGAGGAAGTGCTTGCCGTTCCAGTCGGCGAGCAGCTCCTTGCGGTCGCGCGTCACGCCCGGAGTCTTGTGGACGACGGCCTGGCGGGTC
Source organism: uncultured Gaiellaceae bacterium (assembly GCA_963794385.1). Lineage (GTDB taxonomy): Bacteria > Actinomycetota > Thermoleophilia > Gaiellales > Gaiellaceae > Gaiellasilicea. The sequence goes on from CAWCDT010000017.1 coordinate 2,183, forward strand.
TCGGTCAGCCGGTTGATCAGCGTCGACTTGCCCACGTTCGGGAAGCCGACGATCGCGACCTTGCCCATGATCTCGGGAGCGGTCTCGCTCATCGCGGCGGAGTCGCGTGTCGTGGACGGCCGAGCGCATGCATCTCGGTGAGCCAGTCGTGGAGGCCGTGGATGCGCCGCTCGATCTCGCTCGACGCCTCGCGGTAGCCCTTCGCCCCCTTGGGCAGGCCGTCGAAGCGGACCGGCTCGCCCCACGCGACCGAGATCGGATGGTAGTTGCCGATCCGCCAGTCGAACGAGCCGTGGATCGCGGCCGGCACGACCGGCACGTCCTCCTGCAGCGCGGCCATCGCAGCGCCGGGCTGCACCCGTCCCGGCGCACCCGAGCGCTGGCGCGTCCCCTCGGCGAAGAGGCCGAGCGCGTGGCCCTCACGGACGACCTCGCGCATCCGCCGGACCGCCTCGCGGTCGGACTCGCCACGGCGGACCGAGATCGTGCCGAAGCTCCGGATCAGCTGCCCGAGCCCGGGCACGCGGTGCGCCTCGACCTTGGCGAGGAAGTGGATCGGGCGCGGCGAGAACAGGCCGAACACGGGAGGGTCGATCCAGTGGAAGTGGTTGAGTGCGAGCACGACGCCGCCGGCCCGGGGCACGCGCTCGGCGCCGTAGTTCCGCAAAGGCGCGAGCAGCCGGACGAGCGTGCCGATCGTGTACCGACCGACGGTCCAGACGGCGTCGATGCGGGTCATGTGCTCGTCGGACGAGCGTGCACGAGGTGCTCGATCCGGGCGACGACGTCGTCGACGGCGAGCGTCGTCGTGTCGATCTGGACGGCGTCCTCGGCCGGACGCATGTTGATCGCATCCCGTTCGTCGCGGAGCCTCAGGTCGGTCGCGAGCGCGTCCGTGCCGATGCCCGGACGCTCCGTCGAGCGGCGCGACGCGCGCACCCCGGCGTCGGCGATCAAGTAGACCTTGACCTGCGCGTGCGGCGCGACGACCGTCCCGATGTCGCGCCCCTCGATCACCACGTTGCCCTCCTCCCCCAGCGCCCGCTGGCGCTCGCGCATCACCTCGCGCACCTGATGGTGCCGCGCGACGACCGGGACGAGCGTGTCGATGTCGGGCTTGCGGATCGAGGAGGTGACGTCGCAGTCGTCGATGAAGACGCGGCCCGCCTCGTCGAAGCGGACCGGGTTGTCGGCGGCGAGCTGGGCCAGCTCGTCGGCGAGGTCGAGCGCGATCCCCTGCCGGCGCGCGAGCCAGGTGAGAGCCCGGTACATCGCACCGGTGTCGAGGTAGCGGAAGCCGAGCCGCTGGGCGAGAAGCCGTGCGACCGTGCTCTTGCCGGCCCCTGCGGGCCCATCGATGGCGACGATCATCAGGTGGTGGTTGCTCGGAGCGAATCGAGAAGGTCGAAGAAGCCGGGGAAGGATACCGCCGCCGACTCGGCGCCCTCGACGTCGACGCCCTCGCGCGAGACCAGGCCGGCGACCGCGCCGAGGATCGCGATCCGGTGGTCTCCGTGGGCGTCGAGCGAGCCGCCTCGGATTCGCGATGGAACGCCGCGGATCTTGAAGCCGTCGGGCGTCGCCTGAATGTGCGCGCCGAGGCGGCGTAGGCCTTCGACGACCGCTTCGATCCGGTCCGTCTCCTTCGCGCGCAGCTCCGCCGCACCGCGGAGGACGCTGTCGCCGTGCGCGTGCACGGCGAGCAGCGCGAAGAGCGGCAGCTCGTCGACGAGCAGCGGCACCTCGGCCGGCGTTGATCGTCGTGCCGACGAGCTGCGACGGCCGCACATCGAGGTCGCCGGCAGGCTCGCCGCCGATGCGACGCCGGTTGAAGACGGCGATCTGCGCCCCCATCCGCTGGAGCACGTCCAGCAGGCCGGTTCGGCGCGGGTTCAGGTTGACGCCGTGCACGGTCAGCTCGGATCCCGCGAGCAGAGTCGCTGCGACGAGGAGTGGCGCGGCGGCGGAGAAGTCTCCAGGGATCTCGACGTCGCCGAGCTCCAGCCGCTCGACCGGCCGGACCGAGACACTGCGCGGGCCGCGGCGCACCGGCACGCCGGCCTGCGCGAGCAGCGTCTCCGTGTGGTCGCGGGTCGGCGGCTGCTCGGTGACCGTGGTCTCGCCGCCGTCTGCGTAGAGACCCGCGAGGAGCACCGCGGACTTCACCTGCGCGCTCGCGACGGGCAGCTCGTATTCGATTGGCCGGAGCGGTCCACCCTCGACCGAGACCGGCGCGCGACCGTCTGTCGTCTCGATCGCGGCTCCCATCAGGCGCAGCGGCTCTGCGATCCGCTCCATCGGCCTGGTGCGGAGCGAGTCGTCGCCGGTCAGCTCGAACCGTCCTTCCTGACCTGCGAGCAGCCCGGGCAGCAGGCGCATGAGCGTGCCTGCGTTGCCGCAGTCGATCGGCTGCTCGGGCGGCTTCAGGCTGCGCAGGCCGGCGCCGAAGACGCGGAGCGTGCGGTCGTCGACTTCGTAGACGCGCACGCCGAGCGCGCGGACGGCCGCGAGCGTCGACTCGGTGTCCCCCGAACGGCCGAAGCCCGCGATGCGCGTCTCCCCGTCCGCCACCGCCCCGAGCAGCAGCGCTCGGTGCGAGAGCGACTTGTCGCCGGGGACGCCGATGTGCCCCCGCACGGCCGCCGTCGGCTCGACCTTCACGCTCACGTGCCTGTGGAAAAAGAGTTGCGAAAAAGTTGCAACAGAGACACGTCCGCGTGGGACACGTCCGGGGACAGTCCCCGGACCGGTCCCGGAGAGACGCGACGGGAAAGGGCGGTGGTCACGAGCCCTCCTCGAGCACGGGGGCGACGACGACGCCGTAGCCCTGTTGCTCCAGGAGCGCCGCGGCGCGCTCGGCCTCCTGCTCGCCGGCGACGAGGATCGCGAGCGTGCCGCCGCGCTCGCTCGAGAGGTGCTGCAGGTCGAAGTCGGCGATGTTGATCCGCTCTGCGCCCAGCGCCTGCGCGATCCCCGCGATCACGCCGGGCCGGTCGGGCACGTGCACGCGCAGCCGCTGCAGCGCGCCCGCGTCCTCGTAGGCGGTCTCGAGCAGCCGCCGCCGGTTGGACGAGGCCTCTCCGATCCAGCGCGCCAGGAAGCCGGCGTCCCCCGCCGCCAGCGCCGCTTCCACCTGCTCGACGCGGCGCCGGTGCTCGGCGAGCGAGGCGGCGAGCGCCTCGCGGTTCTCGAGGAAGATGTCGACCCAGATGCGCGGGTTCGCCCCCGCCACCCGCGTCATGTCGCGCAGCGAGCCCCCGGCGGCGGCGAGCGGCTCGTGCCCGTCGACCCGGGCTCCGCCGGCCTGGTTCAGGAGCACGTTCGCGAGCGCGTGCGGGAGATGGCTCGTGACGGCGACGAGCCGGTCGTGTGCCTCGGGGTCGATCGCGACCGGCACCGCGCCGAGCGCAGAGACGAAGCCGTGCAGCACCTTGTAGCGGTCGGGCTCGGTCGCGGCGACCGGCGTCAGGAACCAGGTCGCACCGTCGAAGAGCTCGGCCGTCGCCCACTCCGGGCCGCGCGCCTCCGAGCCGCAGATCGGGTGGCCGCCGACGAAGCGACCGACACCCGCGGCCGCCGCGCAGACGCCGCCCTTGGTCGAGCCGACGTCCGTGACCGTGCAGCCGGGCGGGCTGGCGTCGAGCACGGCGCGCACCTGGGCGGGAAGCGCCGTCACCGGCGCCGCGACGACGGCGAGCTCCACGCCCTCGAGCGCAGCGGCGAGCTCCGGCGCCGGGTCGACGGCACCCCGCTCGGCCGCGGCCGCCAGGTGCGCCGCATCGGGATCCCAGCCGGTGACGCGGTCGACGCCGGCACGCCGCGCCGCGAGCCCGACCGAGGCGCCGATCAGCCCCGTTCCGACGATCCCGACCGACGAGGTCACCCGATCGTCTTGCCGAGCAGCGAGGCGAGCGCCCTGATCTCGTGCGCGAAGTCCGCAAACTCACCCGCAGGGATCTGCTGCGGCCCGTCGCACAGCGCCTCCTCGGGGCGCGGATGCACTTCCACGATGATGCCGTCTGCGCCGGCGGCGACGGCGGCTCGCGCGAGCGGGAGCACGAGGTCGCGTTTGCCCGCGGCGTGCGACGGGTCGACGATCACGGGCAGGTGCGTCTCGTGCTTGAGCACGGGGATCGCGGAGAGATCCAGCGTGTAGCGCGTCGAGCGCTCGAAGGTCTTGATCCCGCGCTCGCAGAGGATCACCTGAGCGTTGCCCTCCTTGACGACGTACTCGGCCGCCATCAGGAGCTCCTCGACGGACGCCGACGGACCGCGCTTGAGCAGCACCGGCTTCGGCGCCCGACCGACCTCGGAGAGGAGGTTGAAGTTCTGCATGTTGCGCGCCCCGATCTGGATCACGTCGGCAGTCCCGACGACGGCCTCGACATCGCGCGGGTCCATCAGCTCCGTGACGAGCGGGAGCCCGGTCTCGTCGCGCGCCTCGGCGAGGATCGCCAGGCCCTCGACGCCGAGGCCCTGAAACGCATACGGCGAGGTGCGCGGCTTGAAGGCGCCGCCGCGCAGCATCGTGACCCCTTCTTTCGCGACAACGTGCGCGGTCTCGAGCGTCTGCGCGCGCGTCTCGACCGTGCACGGCCCCGCGATGAAGCCGAAGTAGGCGTCGCCGAGCCGACGTCCGCGCGCCTCGATCACGGTCGGGTCGCGCCGGAGCTCGCGCGAAACGAGCTTGTACGGCTTCAGGATCGGCAGCACCTGCTCGACGCCCGGGAAGCCCTCGAGCGGCAGCGTCGCCAGCAGCTCGCGCTCGCCGATCGCCCCGATCACGGTCGCGTCGCGGCCGTGGCTGACGTGCGCGCTCGCGCCGGCCTCCTCGAGCCGGGCGACGACCTCGTCCACCTGGTCGGAGGTGGCCTGCGCGCCCATCACGATCAGGAGCTCGGGAGAGCCGACAGCTGCCATGCGCGCCAGTCTAGTTGCGGCTATTCTCGCTCCATGCGTTCCTGCTCCCCGTGCGAGACCTGGTTCTGGCGCCGCGGGCGGAGCGGGAGCATGCGCTAGCCGCGCACTCCGTTTCGCCCGCTCTCCGCGACCTCCACCAGGAGGTCTCTCTCGTTCCGCGACCGAAAGAGACGACATGCGCATCTTCTCCGGCATCCAGCCCACGGGCGACAAGCACCTCGGCAACCTGATCGGCGGCTTCCTCCAGTACGCGGCGACGCAGGAACAGGGCGAGGGCTTCTTCTGCATCGTCGACCTGCACTCGATCACCGTCGAGTACGACCCCGACGACTTTCGCGAGAAGACGCTCGACCTCGCAGCGATGCTCTTCGCGACCGGCCTCGACCCCGAGCGCTCGACCGTCTTCGTCCAGAGCCACGTCCCGGCGCACGCCGAGGCGGCGTGGCTGCTCGGCTCGGTCACGAGCTTCGGCCAGCTCGGCCGGATGACGCAGTTCAAGGACAAGGCCGACCAGCGCGAGTTCGTGTCGGCCGGCCTCTTCACCTATCCGGTGCTGATGGCGGGCGACATCCTGCTCTACCAGACCGACATCGTCCCGATCGGCGACGACCAGCGCCAGCACCTCGAGCTCGCCCGCGACGTCGCGGAGCGCTTCAACGCCCGCTACGGCGAGACCTTCACGGTCCCGCAGGGCGTGTACCCGGAGGTCGGAGCGCGGATCATGGACCTGCAGGAGCCGGAGCGGAAGATGTCGACGACCGGCGGCACGCCGCAGGGAACGGTGAAGCTGCTCGACGACGCCGACACGATCCGCAAGAAGTTCCGCGCCGCCGTCACCGACTCCGGGCGTGAGGTGCGCCGCGGGGACGACAAGCCTGGTGTCACGAACCTGATCGACATCCTCTCGTCGTTGACGGGCGAGTCGGTCGGCTCGATCGAGGAGCGCTACGGCGACTCGGGGTACGGGCAGTTCAAGGCCGACGTCGGCGACGCCGTCGCCGAGGCGCTCGCCCCGATCCAGCAGCGCTACGAGGAGCTCCGCGCAGACCCGAGCGAGCTGCAGCGCCTGCTCGCCCGGGGAGCCGAGAAGGCGCGCAAGGCCTCGGAGCCGACGCTCGAGGCGATGTTCGACCGCATGGGGTTCGTCAAGAGCGAGGCCGGCCGCTTCTTCGGAGCCGCTCGACCTCGGTCGCTCTAGCCGTGCGTTTACACGCCGCCGTTGCAGCGCTCGCCGTGGCAGCGACCGCGAGCGCCGCCGCGCCGCCGACGGGCCGGCTCGACCCCGGGTTCGGCGGCGACGGGCTCGTACTGCGCCGCCTGACGAACGGTCACGACGTCGGCCGCGGTGTGCTTCCGCTCGCGGACGGCTCCGTTGTCGTCGCGGCCGAGTCAGGTGGTCATCTCGAGGGGTTCGAAGGCCCGGACGCAGTGCTCCTGAAGCTGCGCCGGAACGGCGCTCCCGACGCGCGCTTCGGCCGTGGCGGCGTACTCCGCGTCAGCATCGGCCAGGGTGACGATGGTGTGTCCGGGACCGCACGGCTGCGGGACGGGTCGCTCCTCGTCGGCGGTGCGGCCGGCAACCTGAACGCCGACCAGTACGGGAACGACGTCGCTGTTTTCGCCTTCAAGGCCCGCGCGAATGGGCGCCTCGACCTGCGCTTCGGGCGGCGCGGGATCGTCTCGCTCCGCGTGCCGACGCGGAACTTCATCCAGCCGGTGGCCGGAATCGCGGCCGACCCCGACGGCGCCGTCGTCGTCGCGGCGATGACCGAGGTGAAGCGGCTGACGCTGGTGCGGTTCGACTCGCGTGGCCGCGTCGACCGAAGCTTCGGCACGCGCGGCGTCGCCTACCACGACGTCCAGTATCCGTACGCCTTGACGCGGCAGCCGGACGGCCGCCTCGTCGTCGTCGGCATGACCGAGCGGCCGGACCGCGAGTGGCGCGAGTGGTTCGTACTTCGGCTGCGGGCGAACGGGACGCGCGACCCGAGCTTCGGCGGGGGCGACGGGCTCGTTGTGACCCCGTGGAGCAACTCGCCGGACGCCGCCTACGCGGTCGCCGTGGATGCGCACGGTCGCATCGTCGTCGCGGGGTACGCCGGCACATCGGACGGCAACTGCACGACCTTATGCGAGCCGCTCCGCCTCGTCCGCTACCTCCCCGACGGGCGCATCGACCGCTCGTTCGCGCACGCCGGCCGGGCCGAGCCGCGGATCGGGCTCGCGCACGACCGCCTCGCGCTCGGCCTCGAATCCGGAGGCGGGATCGTCGTCGCCGGCTCGGCTCACACTCCTGGGGCGAACGACCCCCAGCTCGCTGTGTGGCGGTTCGACAGCTCGGGCCGCGTCGACGGGTCGTTCGGCACCGGCGGCATGCTCGCCGTGAACGCCGCGTCGGGAAGTCCCAATCGTGACTACCTCTCGGCCGTCGCCGTGGCGCGCGACGGGGCCGTCGTCGCCACGGGCGGCGCGGCGAAGCCTCAGAAGGGCTTCGACAGCCCGATCACGTACGACGTCGCGGTGCTTCGCGCGCGCTAGCCTCGCGGAGCCGCTCGACCTCGCTCTCTGTGAGCTCCCGCCACTCCCCCGTCCCGAGGTCGTCCACGGCGAGCCCCGCATAGACACTGCGGTGCAGCCGCCGCACGCGGTGGCCGACCGCCTCGCACATGCGCCGCACCTGTCGGTTCCGACCCTCGTGGAGGACGAGCTCGAAGCGGGCTGCGCCGAGGCGACGCACCCGCGCGGGAGCCGTGAAGCCGTCCTCCAGCTCCACCCCGTCCGCGAGCCGTCGCAGCGCCTCGTCGGTGGGCTCGCGCCACGTCTCGACCTCGTACACCTTCTCCACCCCGTAGCGCGGGTGCGCCAGCCGGTGCGCGAGCGGGCCGTCGTTCGTGAGCAGGAGCGCACCGGTCGTCTCGACGTCGAGACGGCCGACCGGCACGACCCGCGACTCGTGCCGGACGAGCCCGACGACGGTCGGCCGGCCCTGCGGGTCGCTCGCCGTCGTGACGACGCCGGCCGGCTTGTTCAGGAGCACGTAGCCGAGCGCCTGCTGCTCGACCCTCTCTCCGTCCACCTCGACGACGTCGCGCGGCTCGACGAACGTGTTCAGCTCGCCCGGCTCGCCGTTCACCCGCACCCGGCCGGCCTTGATCAGCTCGTCCGCCTTGCGGCGTGAGGCAACGCCCGCGCGGGCGAGGAATGCATTCAGACGCATGCGGATAGTCTTGCGCGCGGTGCGCGACCGCTCCGCCGACCTCGACCGACTCGCCGAGCTGCTCGTCGGCTTCGGCGCCAATCTCCAGCCCGGCCAGATCCTCGGCGTCACCGCCTATCTCGGCATGGAGGACGCCGCGCGCGCCGTCGCGCGCGCGGCGTACAGGCGTGGCGCGAAGTACGTCGACGTCTTCTGGTGGGACCTGCTCGTCAAGCGCGCGCGCCTCGAGCTGGCGGCGGAGGACACGCTCGACTATGTCCCGCCCTGGATCGAGCAGCGGATGGACTGGCTCTCCGACGAGCACGCGGCGCGAGTGTCACTGGCTGGAGCGAGCGCATCGGTCTTCGAGGGCCTCGACCCAGCGCGCACCGGTCGCGACCTGCTCCCCTACATCTCGGCCGTGCCCCGTGTCGTCAACGCGCGGACGACCAACTGGACGGCCGGTCCGTGCCCGAATCCGAGCTGGGCGCAGCGGGTGCACCCGGAGCTCGAGCCGGCAGCGGCGCTCGACAAGCTCTGGGAAGAGATCGTCCACGTTCTCCGGCTCGACGGCGACGATCCGGTGCAAGCCTGGCAGGAGCGGATGGAGACGATCGTGGCGAGTGCGGCCCGGATGACCGAGCGCCGCTTCGACGCGCTTCACCTTCAGGGCCCCGGTACCGACCTGACGATCGGCTTGCTGCGGAGCTCCACCTGGCTCGGGGCGAAGTTCACGACCGCCGACGGCCTCACCCACTACCCGAACCTCCCGACCGAGGAGATCTTCACGACGCCCGACCCCGAGCGAGTCGACGGCCATGTCTCCGCGACGATGCCGCTCGAGCTCTACGGCTCGTACATGAACGGCATCCGGATCGAGTTCCAGGGAGGCCGCGCCGTCAATGGCCGACGCCGACGAGGGCGCCGACGCGCTGCGCGCGACGCTCGCCAAGGACGACGGCGCCTCACGCCTCGGCGAGATCGCCCTCGTCGACAAGGAAGGCCGCATCGGCCCGCTCGGAACCGTGTTCTACACGACGCTGCTGGACGAGAACGCCGCGAGCCACATCGCGCTCGGGAACGCGTACACCTTCCCGGTCGAGGACGACGCCGAGCGCGAGCGCGTCAACAAGAGCGACATCCACGTCGACTTCATGATCGGCTCGAACGAGGTCGACGTGGACGGGATCACCCGCGACGGCGACCGCGTGCCGGTGCTGCGCGGCGGCGCGTGGCAGATCTAGTCCGGATCGCCGCGTACGACGCCGCATGGCCCGAGCTCTTCGAAGCCGAGCGCGAGTTGCTCGAGCCAGTGCTCGCACCCTGGCTCGCCGGCGGCTTCCACCACGTCGGGAGCACGAGCGTCCCCGGCCTCGCTGCGAAGCCCGTGATCGACATCCTCGGCGAAGTGCGCAGCCTCGAGGAAAGCCGCGCCGCGATCGAGCCGTTGCAGGCGCTCTCGTACTGGTGGGCGCCGTATCAGCAGGAGCACATGAACTGGTTCTGCAAGCCGTCGCCGGAGCACCGTACGCACCACCTGCACCTCGTCGTTCCCGGCTCGCAGGCCTGGTGCGAGGAGCTCGCGTTCCGAGACACGCTTCGCGCCGAGCCGGACACGGCGCGCGCCTACGAGGAGTTGAAACGGCGGTTGGCCGACGAGCACAAGCACGACCGAGAGGCCTACACCGTCGCGAAGAGCGAGTTCATCGAGGGCGTGCTCGCTCGCAAGATCTAGGCGGTCTTCGCCGACGGCGAGACGACCTAGCGGTTCGTGGCGCGCCGCTCGCGGTGCGTAGGCCGGTGGAACAGTACGGAGGTACGGGCCGCCGGCTGGAGCGCCGCGAGCGGCGCGAGGCTGCGGCGGAGGCCGGCTCCGCCGGCCGGGAGCCGCAGCCGGCCACGAGCCGCTAGGCGGTCTTGCCGACGGCGACCGTCTGAAGCCGCTCGCGGATCTCCTCGGCCGAGCCTCCCAGGTCGTCCAGCCGCGGCAACGCTGCAGCGCTCTCCAGCCCGAACACGCGCTCGAAAAGCGCGGTCGTCCGGTAGCGGACCGCGCCGCCGGGGGAATCGTCGCGACCGGCCTCGGCGATCAGGCCGCGCTCGAGCAGACCCGCGACGGCTGAGTCGGCAGCGACGCCGCGAATGCGGGCGATCTCAGGCCGGCTGCACGGCCCGAGGTACGCAACGATCGCAAGCGTCTCGAGCGCCGCCTGCGTGAGGCCGCGGTCGACTGGGCGCTCGAACAGGCGCTCGCACGCGGGTGCGGCATCGCGCGACGCGCGGAACGCGTACCCGCCCGCGACCTGCTCGAGCACGATCCCGCTCCGGCCTTCGCGATAGCGCTCCGAGAGCAACCCCAGCGCCAGCTCGACGCGGCCGGCGTCGTCGTCCGCGGCCTCGGCCAGCTCGTCGGCCGAGAGCGGTGCGGAGGCGACGACGAGCAGCGCCTCGAGCGTGCGGGCGAGCTGATCGAGCGGGTTCGCGGTGATCAGGCGGAGCGGACGATCCATTCGCTTCCCCTTTCGCTGTGTGACCGGGAAACCCTTATCGGACTGAAGGGCGCTGCCTGCTCGAGCGAGACCTCGCCCGTCTTTCGCAGCTCGAGCAGCGCCAGGAACGCCACGGCCTGGTCGACGCGCGAGAGCTCACCGACCTCGGCGTCGAAGTCGAAGCGGCGCCGGCGGCGCGAGCACGGCGCGAAAGCGCTCGAGGAACTGCGAGACGGGCGGGAAGCGGAGCGACATGTGCGCGAGCGACACCTGCGGCGGCGGCTCGGCGAGCAACCGCAGCGCGGCTGCGAGCTGCGCCGGGTCCTGGGGCGCGAGCCTGCGCTCGGGACGGGGCACGAGCGGCGCGGGACCGGTGCGGAAGTAGCGGTCGCGCTCGCCCGCCAGCCGATCCGCGAGCCACGCAGCCGCCTCCTTCATCCGCCGGTACTCGGCGAGTCGGCGAGCGAGCTCCTCCGCAGCCTCCTCGGGCTCCAGCTCGGCGAGCTCGGCCTCCTCGTCGGGGAAGAGCGCACGCGCCTTGAGCTCCAGGAGGGCTGCGATCAGGACCAGGAACTCCCCGCACGCCTCGAGGTCGAGCTCCTCACGCTCCGCGAGCCTGTCGACGAACGCGACCACGATCGCGGCCATGTCGACCTCGGCCGGCTCGAGCTCCTCCCGCAGGAGCAGGGTCAGGAGCAGGTCGAAGGGGCCCTCGAACGCGTCGAGGTCCAGCTCGAGCTCGCGCACCAGCATCGCGAGCCGAGGCTAGCTGCGAGGTCGGACGCGGCCGCGCGGAACGGCCATAGTCGGTGGCGGCTCTGCCTTCGGCTCCCGGCGCGAACGCCTGCGCCGGCCGCGGAAGAGCTGCCACCAGACGAAGAACGCGACCGAGGCGACGAACAGGATCGCGGACACCCACGCGTTCACGCGCAGGCCGGCGATCTCCTCGGACGGGTCGATCCGGAGCGTCTCGAGATAGAAGCGGAAGCCGGTGTAGATGGCGACGTAGAGCGCGAAGAGCGCGGGTGGTTTAAACGTGTAGCGGCGGTCCAGCAGGATCAGCAGGCCGGCGGCGGCGAGGCACCAGAGCCCCTCGTAGAGGAACGTCGGGTGGAAGGTCTCGTTGAAGAGGTAGTCGTCGGGTCGGCGCGCGGGGTCGATCTCGAGCCCCCAAGGGCGGCCGGTCGGCTCGCCGAAGAGCTCCTGGTTCCACCAGTTGCCGACGCGGCCGATCGCCTGCGCGACCAGCAGTCCGGGCGCGGCGGCGTCGAGGAGTGCCGTCACGCTCGCGCCTGCCCGCTTCGCGACGATGCCGCCCACCAGCACTCCGCCGGCGATCCCGCCCCAGATGCCGAGACCGCCCTCCCACACCGCAATCGGTCCCCACCACTCGTCCGGCACCTGGTCCCAGCTCGTCGCCAGGTGGTAGAGCCGCGCGCCGACGATGCCGCCGCCGACGCCCCAGACCGCGACGCGGAAGATCAGATCCCAGTCGCCGCCGCGCGCGACCCACCGCCGCCCGGTGATGAAGATGCACGCGGCGATGCCGAGCAGCAGCATCAGGCCGTACATGTGGATCGTCACCGGCCCGAGCTCGAGCGTGCCGGAAGACGGGGAGGGGATCGACGCGAGGAAGGTCAAGGCAGAGCGCATTCTGCCCGCGCCGGACGACGGACGGCGCTAGAGCAGGATCTGGAGCGCCAGCGCGGGAGAACAGCCGTTGCGCAGCAGGTCGATCGCGTGGTGCAGGTCGATGTCGCCGCGGCTCGCCAGCAGGGCGGCGTCCGACGCCTCGTACCCCGCGCGCTCGAGCTCGCCGGCGCGCCAGCGCTCGATCTTCTCTCGCTCGGTGTCTTTGGTGGTCAGCTCTGCCGCAGCCATCGTGTCCTCCGGTGGTGGGTGTGTACCGGTACTTCGTCAGGTGGACAGGGAAGGTTGTCCCCCTGAAAGGTGATTGCGGTGAAGCTTCGGTAAGCGTTCTGAAAGGAGGACGTTGCGCCGAGGTTTCGGCTACCGGCCGAGCCTCGTCCGCCGGCGAATTCCCAAGCGCCTTTGCACCGCGCGATCTTCTTCGCCGTCCTTGCGGGCCGCCCAGACGAAGACGACTCCGACGAAAGCGGCGCTGAGGAGCGAGATGGCGAGCAACAGGATCCCGGCCGCGAGCTCCATGACCGCGTGGTTACCCGGTTCAGTGGAGAGTGCAACGCCGTCGAGCCCGGGCCTGCGAGGGCCCGGGCTCGAAGAGGCGGTCAGACGGCCGCGATGACGACCGGCTTAAAGGAGTGCACCCGCGCGCAGTCGGCCAAGGGGAAGCCGTCGTAGACGCCGAGCGTGTACCGACCTGCACGTGGGAAGACGACTCGCGCCCGGTAGGAGCCGACGCGTGCGGTCGGCTTGGCCTGGAAGCGGACGAGCCTGCCCGCGGCATTGCGGATCCGCACCTCCGGCCTGGCGTCGGCCATCGGCGTCCGGCCATGCTGGAGGACACGGATCGTGACGATCCACGGCTGCCCGGCGGCGAGCCCCGGCTTCGGCGTCGAGCTGAGACCGACCGTGGCCATGCAGCCGGCCTGCGCGGCGGCGCTGAGCGCAAGCGCCGCGATTGCGGTGGCGACGAACGTGAAGAGCTTCTTCATGCGGCCTTCCTCAGGTCGGTGATGGGCGCGGGCTCGGGGCGGCGGCGGCGGTACGCAATCGTCCCACCCGCGACAGCGAGCGAGAGGGCGAGCGCGGCGACGAGACCGAGCGGCGCGTACGGGAACGCGTCCCCCGGAGCGCCGATCTCGACCGGCTTGAACGTGTGCGTCCGGCTGAAGTCGTCCCAGACCTGGTACGACCACGTGCCGGCGCTCGGGAAGACGACGTTGGCGCGGTAGACGCCCGGCTTCCCGGTCGGCGTGCCCGTGAACGAGCGCGTCTCACCGCCGTCGTTCCTGATCGTGAGCACAGGAGCGATTCCGGTGAGCGGCGTGCGCCCGTGCTGGAGCACGGTCATGTCGACGGCCCACGTCTTGCCCGGGGGCGTGCCGGTCGGGAGCGAGCTGAGGCCCACGGTCGCCCAGCCGCCGGCACTCGCGGCCGGAACGGCAACTGCGGCGACGGCGAGCACGAGCAGGAGCTTCTTCATGCGGACCTCCGGATCGGGTGACACCCCTGATACACCGCCCGGAGCGAAATGGGTCCCTACTCGATCGATTCCGCCAGCTCGAGCGCCTCGTCACGCGTCAGGTCGCCCTCGAGCCGGTACAGAAGGGGGCCGTCGTTCCACAGGAGCACCGTGCCGGCGAGGAACGTCGGCTCGTCCTGCACCGTGAAGTCCTCGCCGAGGAACATCACGAAGTGGTCGTCGCCGGAGACGAAGAGGCCACGCTCGCCGTCGACCGCGACCTCCTCGACGCGCGTCCCACTCGCGCCGACCTTCTTCACGAAGCCGTCGTACACCGCACCGCGTAGCTGCGAGAGCACGAGTCGCGGCCGGTCGACCGGGCCGTAGACGAGCGATGCCATCGTGTTCCCGCGGACGAAGACCGCATCAGGCGGGCCGAGGTCCGCGAGCTCGAACCCGACCCGCCGCTCCGCCTCGGCGCGGCTGACGCGCTCGCCGAAGTCGGGTGCCTGCACCTCGACCTCCGGCAGCGTCTCCACGAGCTCCACCGTCGCACCTTTCAGCTGGAAGAGCTCGAGGAAGGCGCTGCGCGCCCCGGGCGAGAGCGCGAGAACGGCACCGAACACGGCCAGGAGGACCGCGAGGCCGATCGCGAGCGGGCGCAGCCACGGACGGCGCGCGGGCCGACGCTCGAAGTCGAGCTCGAAGCTCGGCGTCTCCGGCCAGTCGATCTCGCCTCGCAGCGCGCCGAGGCGAAGCTCGAGCTCGCTCATGTGTCCTCCCCCAGCTCGACGCGCAGCCGCTCGAGCGCGCGTGCCGTGCGCGACTTGACCGTGCCGCGGCGCAGCGAGAGCACCTCGGCCGTCTCCTCCTCGCCGAGGTCGAGGAGGTAGCGGCACGTGAGCACGAGCCGGTCGTCCTCGCGCAGCCGCTCGATCGCCGCGAGCAGCTCCGCGCGCTCCTCGGCGACCAGCAGGCTCCCCTCAGGAGACGGAGCCGCGCCCCCTGAGGGAAGCTCGTGCGCCGCCCGGAGCGCGAGCCCCTCGCGGCGGCCCTCCGCCCGGCGCCGGTTGCGTGCCTCGTTGGCGACGATCGCGAGCAGCCACGGACGAAGCGGGGCGCCGCGCCGGAAACGCGGAAGCGCGCGCCAGGCCTTCGTCAGCCCGACCTGCGCCGCGTCCTCGGCGTCGGCGGCGTTACGGGTGATCAGGTATGCGGTACGGAAGGCAATCTCCTCGTGGTCTCGGACGAGCGCGGCGAATGCGCCGGCGTCTCCGCCCAGGGCGCGCTCGACGAGCTCGTCCTCTCTCGGTGGTCGGCTCACCACTCGTGGGTGATACACCACGCGATCGCGCCGGGTTCCGTGCAGTCCTTTGTGATCGCGGCCGCGGCTGTCACAATCGACGGGACAAGTCCGCGAGCGAATGTGTTGCCGAGGAGACGCATGACTGAGGTTCGGGCTGCGGCGTCGACGATCGCTCCGGGACTGGCCTTCGACAATCCGGAGGCGTACATCTCACGCGACCGGCGGCGGGCGCTCGCCGACGATATCGCGCTGCCCGACCGGGTTCGCGGCGCCGCCCTGTTCGCGGACATCTCCGGGTTCACACCGCTGACGGAGGCGCTCGCCGACGAGCTCGGGCCGCAGCGTGGCGCCGAGGAGCTGACCGCCTGCCTCAATCTCGTCTTCCACGCCATCATCGCCGAGCTCGACCGCTTCGGCGGCGAGGTCATCTACTTCAGCGGCGACGCGATCACATGCTGGCTCGACGGCGACGACGGGTCGCGCGCTACCGCGTGCGCGCTGGCCATGCAGGAGACGATGGCCGCGGTCGGCGAGATCGTCACGCCGGCGGCGACGACCGTTCGGCTCGCGCTCAAGATCGCAGTCGCGGTGGGCGCGGCCCGAAGATTCGTCGTCGGCGACCCCGAGATCCAGCTGATCGACGTTCTCGCCGGAACCCTCGTCGACCAGCTTTCCGCCGCCGAGCACCAGGCCGGCCAGAACGAGGTCGTGCTGGAGCAATCCGCGCTCGAGTCGCTCGGCGACCGGATCGAGATCGGCGAGCTCCGCCTGGACGGCGAGAGCGGCCGCACCGTCGGGGTCGTCTCGGGGTTCCCCAACCCACCCGCCGCCGTCCCCGCAGACGAGCCGGAGCACGCGCTGCCGGAGGACCTGGTGCGACCGTGGATCCTGCCGGCGGTCTACGAGCGGCTTCGTACCGGCAGAGGCGAGTTTCTGTCCGAGCTGCGGCCGGCCACCCCGGTGTTCGTGCACTTCGCGGGAATCGACTACGACGGGGATGACGCCGCCGCAGCCAAGCTCGACGACTTCGTGCGCCGGGCCCAGCGCATCTGCACCGAATACGGCGGCAACCTGCTCCAGCTGACGATCGGCGACAAGGGCGCCTATCTCTACATCGTGTTCGGCTCGCCGCATGCGCACGAGGACGACGCCGCCCGTGCCGCAGCCGCCGCGCTCGGCCTGCGCGGGCTCGACCGCGTCACGCCGGTGTCGGACCTCACGATCGGGATCGCGACATGGCCGTATGCTCAGCGGGACCTACGGTCATGCGATGCGGCGCACGTTCGTGTGCCTCGGCGACGCGGCCAACCTCGCCGCGCGCCTGATGGCCCAGGCGCCTCCCGGCCGCGTCTACGTCTCGGAGTCGGCGATGGAGCTGGCCGGCGAATCCTTTACCTGGGAGGAGCTGCCGCCGCTGACGCTGAAGGGCAAGGCCGAGCCCGTCGCCGCCTACTCCCTCACCGGCACGAGCGGCCGCGCCTCACAGCGGCATACGCGCTACGAGCTCGAGATCGTCGGGCGTGGCGCGGAGCTCGAGGCCCTCTCGGCCGGGCTCGAGCGCACGCTCGCAGGGCGAGGGAACATCGTCGGCATCTCGGCGGAGGCGGGCGTCGGCAAGTCGCGTCTCGTCGCGGAGTTCGTCCGCGCCGTGCGTGCCGGCGGCGGCTTCGTCGCCTTCGGTGAGTGCCCCGCGTTCGGGACGAACGCGGACTACTTCGTCTGGCAGGAGGTCTGGCGACGCCTGCTCGGGGTCGACGAGCTGCAGACGGAAACGAGACAGCTGGTCGCGCTCGAGCGCGAGCTCGCGGCGATCGACCCAGCCTTCGTGCAGCGCGCGCCGCTGCTCGGCCCCCTGCTCGGAATCCCGATCCCCGACAACGACCTCACCGGCTCGTTCGACGCGAAGCTGCGCAAGACCTCGCTCGAGAGCCTGCTGGCGGAATGCCTGCGGGCCCGCGCGTCCGAAGAGCTGATCGTGATCGTGCTCGAGGACTGTCACTGGATCGGTCCACTCGCGCGCGACCTGCTCGGTGCGCTCGTGCGGGCGACAGCGACGCTGCCGGTGCTGTTCGTGCTCGCCTACCGGCCTGCCGCCGCGCCGGGCGGCGGGCTGGGGCTCGGGCACCTGCCGCAGTTCACAGAGCTCGAGCTGGCCGAACTAGAGCCGGCCGACGCCGAGCGCCTGATCCGCTCGAAGCTCGCGCAGCTCTTCGGCCCTCGGGCGGAAGCCTCGCCCGCGCTCGTCGAGCTCGTCACCGCGCGCTCCGAGGGCAACCCCTTCTACGTCGAGGAGCTCCTCAACTTCATCCACGGGCACGGGATCGATCCGCAGGACGAGACGGCTCTCCGCGACCTGGAGCTGCCGGAGAGCCTGCACAGCCTGATCCTCAGCCGCGTGGACACGCTCGGCGAGGCGCCGCGGCGCACGTTGAAGGTCGCAAGCGTGGTCGGCAGGTCGTTCATCGCTCCGGCGCTCCCGGCCGTCTATCCGGAGCTCGGCTCGCCCGAGGACGTCGGCGCGCAGCTCGCAACCCTGCAGTCGCTCGATCTGGTCACGCTCGACCGGGAGGCCGAGCAGTCCTACATCTTCAAGCACGTGGTCACCCAGGAGGTGGCGTACGAGAGCATGCCGTTCTCGATCCGGGCCATGCTGCACGAGCGGGTCGGCGACTACATCGAGGAGACCGAGGCCGACGCGATCGACCTGCAGCTCGACCTGCTCGCCCACCACTACTGGCACAGCGAGAACCTCGAGAAGAAGCGCGACTACCTCGTGCGGGCCGGCGACGCGGCCGAGGCGGCCTACGCACACGCCGCCGCGATCGACTACTTCGAGCGCGCAGCGCCGCTCGTCCCGGAGCACGAACGGGTCGACGTGCTGCTGAAGCTCGGCAAGGTCGTCGAGCTCGTCGGCGACTGGCATCGCGCCGAAGAAGTCGAGCGCGAGGCGCTCGCCAAGGCGGAGGAGCTCGGAGATGCGGGCTCTCGCGCCTGGTGCGAAACGGCACTCGCCGAGGTGGCGCGGAAGCAGGGACACTACGACGAGGCGCAGAGCTTGCTCGAGCAGGCCGCGCGGACATTCGAGTCGTCCGGAGACGACTTCGGCGTCGGCCGGGTCTGGCACCTCGCCGGCACCCTCGCCGCCCAGCAGGGTGACTATCCAAGGGCCGTGGCGCGCTACGAGGCGAGCCTGAAGATCCGCGAACGTCTCGACGACAAGGCCGGGATGGCCGGCCTGCTCTCGAACCTCGGCGTCGTCGCCGAGTACCGCGGGGACTACGGAGCGGCGCGCGACTACCACGAGCGGTCGCTCGAGCTCCGGACCGAGCTCGACGATCGCTGGGCGATCGGCGTCTCGAAGACGAACCTCGGCACGATCGCCGTCCTCGAGCACGAGTACGAGGAGGCCCGCGAGTGCTTCGAGGACGCGATGCGCCTGAACCGCGAGGTGGGCGACGTCGTGGATGGTCGCGATCAGCGACAACAACCTGGGCAATGCGACGCGCGGGCTCGGCGACTACGCGCGCGGCGCAGCAGCCACTACGCGGAGAGCCTCCGCGCGTATCGCGACTACGACGACAAGTGGGCGCTCGCGTTCCTCCTCGAGGACATCGGCCAGCTGGCGGCCCTGTGCGGCGAGGCCGAGCGCGCGTTCGAGCTCGTCGGGGCTGCCGACGCGCTCCGCGAGGAGATCGGGACGCCGCGGGCCCCAGGGCCTGAGGAGGAGCTGGAACGGCAACCTCGCTCCGGCGAGGGACGAGCTCGGAGAGGCCGCCGCGACGGCGGCGCGCGAGCGGGGGCGGGCACTTGCCGCCCGCGGCCACGTTCGAGCTCGCTCTCCGCGCCTGCGGCCACGGCGCGGTAGACCGGCGCGTACCTGTCGCTATCTACTGATCTCTGCATCTTCCTTGCATTCCGAGCGAACGAGTTCGTAGGGTCGGTGGCCACGGGTCCGCCGTGTACTGCGGCAGAGGGTGAGGTGTGATGACGAGTCGGAAAGTCCTAGTTGTGTTGACCGTGTGCGCCGCATGCCTGCTGTCGGCGCCCGCGGCGTTCGGAGCCAGCATCACGCTCACCCCCGAAGCCGACACGTTCGTCCGCGCGTCGACTCCGACAACGGCAAACGGTTCGAAAACGTCCTTCGACGTCCACGGCGGCGCGTCGTCGTACGGCTGCGGAACCGGCCCGGCGGTCGGCCTCCTCCGCTTCGACCTCTCGGCGATCCCGGCCGGCGCGACGATCACGGGCGCGACGCTGCGGCTGACGAGCTTCACGGGCTTCGCCTTCGACGGCGACCCGGACCACTACGCGAGCTTCATCCCGGACGACGCGTGGGCGGAGAACGCCGTCACGTGGAACACACGGCCCGCGGACGGCCTCGTGCCGCAGGCGCCTCCGGCGGAATGGCGGCTGTTCGGCAGCCCACTCAGCACGGCCTCGGCCAACCTCGGCGCGGCGTCCGCATTCGAGAGCGTGGGCTGCTCCAACACGACGCCGCCGAAGAGCCGCGACTTCGGTTCGCCGAATCTCGCCGCCCGAGTCGGCGCCGAGCGCGCCGGTGACGGCAGGCTCTCAGTTGAGGTCTTCACGATCCCTTGCGGCACGCCGTTCACCGTCGTCTGCCAGAACGGGAAGCTCGAGCAGTCCTACTTCCTCCGCTACTACAGCAAGGAACACTCGATCGTGAAGGCGCCGCGGCTGATCGTGGACTACACCACGCTGACGCTCGCCACGCCCAGCCTGTTCCGCGTCGTCTCGACCGGCGGCACGGGGGCGGTCGTGCTCGGGCGCGTCGACGGCGCCTCGAACCTCCCGCTCACGCTGGCCGCGTCCACCGCGGCGACCTGCACGGCGGGCGAGCTCGGCGGCGGCGGACTCCTGCGGGCGGGCCGGTGTCGGCGACGACCGACCCGGACGGCTACTTCAGCGCAGCCCTGACGGGGGTGCCGCCCGGGAACTTCGTGTCGGTGAAGGTGACCTCGCCTGTCGCGACATCGGCCTCGGCCTGCCTCGTCAGCTCCGGCGACAACGACTTCTGGCCGAAGGCGCTTGCGGCTCTCCGGCTCGGATGCGACCGCGCGGGACTTCGTCGACTCGCCCGGCAAGGCCCGCTGGTACAAGTTCGACGTCACGCCTGGTCAGCGCATCCAGGTTGGGCTCACGGGCCTTCCCGCCGACTTCGACCTGGCGGTGTTCAAGGACATCGGGAAGGCGTTCGAGGCGCAACTCGCTCCCGCGAGCGCCGCCGACCTGACGAAGCTGAGCGCGGAGTACGCGCCCTCCGTCTTCTCGCCCTCCGTCTTCTCGCCCTCGGTCTTCTCCCCGTCGGTGTTCAGCCCCGACGCCTACAGCCCATCCGTGTTCTCCCCGTCCGTCTTCAGCCCGAGCGTGTTCAGCCCATCGGTGTTCTCGCCGTCGGTCTTCTCGCCCTCGGTCTTCAGCCCGAGCGTCTTCAGCCCCTCGGTGTTCTCGCCGTCGGTGTTCAGCCCGAGCGTCTTCAGCCCCTCGGTGTTCTCGCCGTCGGTGTTCAGCCCGAGCGTCTTCAGCCCCGAGGAGATCGCGCAAGCGTTCTCGAGCGCGCAGACGCGGAGCATCATCGGCGTCTCGGCGACGCCCGGCACGGGCGACGAGTCGGTCGTCGTCAACTCCTGGTCGAACGACGGCAGCTTCTACGTCCGGGTCAGCGGCAGGGGCGGCGCGTTCCACACGGGCAGTCAGTTCACCGTGTCCGTCTCGAAGGGGACGACGACCTGCGTCGGCGTGACGGACACCACGCTGACGCCGCGGGCTGCGGCGCCGGGAGCGGGAATCCGGACCGTGATCCTCACGGACTCGACGAAGGTCGCGCTCGGCGCGGCACTGCCCGGCGGCGGCACGCTCGGGAGCAAGCTCGCCACGTTCGCGGCCAGGCCCGAGATCGCCGGCGTCGTCGTCGACGTGGCAGGCGACGCCCGCGTCGCCGCGCTGAAGCAGCAGGCCGCGAGCAACGCCGCGTGCCCGTTCGCGCAGAACCTCGTCGCCGAGGAGATCAAGGGGATCGTCGACTCCTACCGTCCCGCGAACCCCGGGCTTCGCTACGTCGTCATCGCCGGCGGCGACGACGCGATCCCGTTCTTCCGCTACCCCGATCAGAGCCTGCTCGGCCAGGAGTCGGGCTACGTCCCGCCGGTGCGGAGCGACTCGGCGTCCGAGGCGAGCCTGCGGAACGACTTCGTCCTCAGCCAGGACGCGTACGGGGCCGGCACGCTCGTCTCGCTGCGCACGAGCGGCTTCCCGGTGCCCGGGCTCGCCGTCGGCCGCCTCATCGAGACACCGGCCGAGATCGGCGGGCTGCTCGACGCCTACACCCAGGCCGGCGGCGTCGTCGCGCCCGGCTCGTCGCTCGTGACCGGCTACGACTTCCTCGCCGACGCGGCCGAGGCGGTGCGGGCCGAGCTCCAGGCAGGCACGGGCGCGGCAGTGGACCAGCTCGTCACCCCGGCGGACAAGTCACCGCAGGACCCGGCGTCCTGGAACGCGGCCCAGCTGTCGACGGCGCTGCTCGGCAGCCGCCATGACGTGATCTTCCTCGCCGGCCACTTCAGCGCGAACAGCGCGCTCGCGGCCGACTTCACGACGAGCTTGCTGACGACCGAACTGACCGCTTCGCCGGTCAACCTCGTCAACTCGATCGTCTTCAGCGCCGGCTGCCACTCCGGGCTACAACCTCGTCGACGGCGACGCGCATCACGGGCGTGAGCGCAGCCGCTCGACTGGGCGCAGGCGTTCGCGCGCAAGCGCGCCACGCTGATCGCCGGGACCGGCTACCAGTACGGCGACACCGACTTCCTCGAGTACAGCGAGCGGCTGTACCGCAACTTCGCCCGCCAGCTGCGCGCCGGCACGGGACCGGTGTCGGTCGGCGAGGCGCTCGTGCGAGGCGAAGCTCGAGTATCTGGCGGCGACGCCGGACGTGCGCGGCCTGCACGAGAAGGCACTGCTCGAGTCGGCCGTGTTCGGGCTGCCGATGCTCAGCGTGAACATGCCCGCGGGGCGTGGCGCTCCGACCGGGGACGGGAGGCGTGATCACGCCCGTTCCGGTCGCGTCGGGGCCGGCCGCCACGCTGGGTCTCCGCACGTTCGATCTGGCAGTCGCGCCGAGCCTGACGACGAATACCGCGACGCTGAGGAACGTCCAGGACAACTCGCAGCTGACTGCGACGTGGCTCTCCGGGCCCGACGGCATCGTGACGAACCCCGCCGAGCCGGCGCTGCCCCTCACCGTGCTGAACGTGACGCCGACGGACTCGAGCGTCGTCCTTCGCGGCGTCGGCTTCCGCGGCGGGACGTTCACCGACTCGACGGTCGTGCCGCTCACCGGGCGCGCCGACGACGGAGCTGCGCGGCGTCCACGCGCCGTTCCTGTCGCCCGTCTTCTTCCCGATGCGGCTGGCGAACGTCAACTACTTCGGCGCGCTCGGCGGCTCCGGGGGCACGAAGCTGATCGTCACGCCGGCGCAACACCGGACGGCCGACGCCGCGCTGGGGACGAGCACGCTGCGCCGGTATACGAACCTCGACCTGCGGCTCTTCTACAGCGGCAACCTGATCGAGCGCCGCCCTCTCCGACGCGCCCTCGATCGTCAGCGTCGAGGCTCGAGCCCGCGTCGGGCGGCGTCGAGGTCACCGCGGCGGTGGTGGGCGACCCGAAGGCGGCGATCCACACCGTCTGGGTCACGTACACGACCGGCAACGGCACGTGGTCGTCGCTCGACCTCCAGCAGCAGGCGGACTCGCGGCTCTGGAAGGGGCAGCTCGCCGTGCGCACCGGCTGACCATGCGAGTTCGTCGTTCAGGCCGCCAACGGCCTCGGCCTCGTCTCGCTCGACGACAACCGCGGCTCGTACTACCGGATCGCCGGGAGCTCGCAGACCGCGACGACGCTGACGCTCCTCTCGCCAACTGCAAGCGGCACGTTCGGCGACAGCCCCGTGATTACCGCCGCGCTCGCCGAGACGGCCGGAGGCGCCCCGGCGCCGGCAAGACGGTGACGATCACGATCGGCGGCTCGGCCCGCGTCGGCATCACAGGAGCCGACGGGCGCGTCACGCTCCCCGTGCCGCTCGTCACGGCACCGGGCAACCACCAGCTCGTGGCCTCGTTCTGGGGCGACGCGACCCACCTGCCGTCGTCGGACTCCGAGCCCTTCGCGATCGGCAAGGCGCAGGCGAACCTGTCCGCCTTCACCCAACTCCCGCTCGTCACCGGCAGTGCGACGGGGATCGTCTCGACTCTGACCGCGTCGGTCGGCGGCAAGCAGCAGCCGTTGCTCCAGCTGACGGTGACGTTTACGCTCACCGGCCCCGGCGGGACGAAGATCTTCTCCACGATCACCGACTACCTCGGGCGGGCATCCCTCCCACCTACCGCGCTCGCTGCCGGTACGTACACCGTGAGCGCGTCCTTCGCCGGGGACGTCACCTACACGCCTGCGACTCGCACCGGAACGCTCGTCGTCTCGGCCTTCAGCGGCTTCTTCCCGCCCGTCGACAACCCGCCGACGCTGAACGTGGTGAACGCGGGCAGGGCGATCCCGGTCAAGTTCAGCCTCGGCGGCAACCGCGGTCTCGCGATCTTCGCTCCCGGTTATCCACGAGTCGTCACGATCGCCTGCGTCACGGGCGTACCGACCGACGAGATCGAGACGACGGTCACGGCCGGCGGCAGCGGCCTCAAGTTCGACTCGCTCGTCCGGCAAGTACGAGTACATCTGGAAGACCGACAAGAGCTGGGCCGGCTGCCGGCGGCTCGAGCTGCAGTTCGTCGACGGCAGCCTTCGCTTCGCCGACTTCAAGTTCAAGTAGCCGCTCGATAGGATCGGCTCGTGCGGTTACGGAAGGACGCAAAGCTCGAGGTGCTGAAGCGGGTGCCGCTCTTCGCCGGCTGCAGCAAGCAGGAGCTGGCGGAGATCGCGACCCTGACCGACGAGCTCACGCCTGCCGGAGGGGAAGATCCTGATCCGCGAGGGCGAACGAGGGCACGAGTTCTTCGCGCTCGTCGAGGGCGAGGTCGACGTGAAGGCGAAGGGGCGCCGTGCCAAGCATCTCGAGGGGGGCACGTTCTTCGGCGAGATGGCGCTCGTCTCGTCGCGACCGCGCAATGCGACGGTGACGGCGACGACCCCCGTCCGCGTGCTCGTCCTCCACGAGTCCGCCTTCCGCAAGCTCCTCCACGACTCGCCGAAGATCCAGCTGAAGGTGCTGCAGACGCTGGCGGACCGCGCCGCCGAAAACGCAGCCGACTAGGACCGTCGTGCCCCGCGCAGTCGGGATCAACCACATCGCGCTCGAGGTCGGCTCGATCGACGACGCGCTCGCCTTCTACGGCAACCTCTTCGACCTGGAGCTGCGCGGACGGATTCCGGGGATGGCGTTCGTTGACATGGGCGACCAGTTCGTCGCGCTCG
Organism: uncultured Gaiellaceae bacterium; assembly: GCA_963794385.1. Taxonomy (GTDB): domain Bacteria; phylum Actinomycetota; class Thermoleophilia; order Gaiellales; family Gaiellaceae; genus Gaiellasilicea. Next base: position 26,645 of record CAWCDT010000017.1, read on the forward strand.
CCGAGGGCCGGACGCAGGGCCCGGACCGGCACCGTCACTTCGGGCTCGTGGTCGACGATCGCGACGCGGTGCTCGCGGCGGCGCGCGAGGCGGGCGCCGAGCTCTTCGGCGGCAACTCCTTCCTCGACCCGTGGGGCAACCAGGTGCAGGTCGTCGACTACGCCGACGTGCAGTTCTCGAAGACGCCCGAAGTCCTCCGCGGAATGGGCCTCGAGCTCGAGAAGACCGAGTCGGCGCGGCGAGAGCTGCGCGACAAGGGCTTGCTCTGACCGAGCTGCACGAGCAAGACCTCGCCGCCCTGCTCGTCCTGCTGGTCGCCGGCACCGCGCTGCTCGTGCTCGTGCCGAGGGTCAACGTCCCCTATCCGATCCTGCTCGTGCTCGGCGGGCTCGCGCTCGGCTTCGCCCCGGGAATGCCGGCGTTCGAGCTGCCGCCCGAGCTCGTGCTCATCGGGGTGCTGCCGCCGCTCCTCTACTCGTCGGCGTTCTTCACCTCGCTTCGCGACCTGCGGGCGAACGTGCGGCCGGTGGGGATGCTCGCGATCGGGCTCGTCCTGCTGACCATGGTCGCCGTCGCGGTCGTCGCGCACGCAATCGTGCCGGAACTGCCCTGGTCGGCGGCATTCGTACTCGGCGCGATCGTCTCGCCCACCGACCCGATCGCGGCGACGGCGATCATGCGGCGGCTGGGTGCGCCGCGCCGCGTCGTCGCGATCGTCGAGGGCGAGAGCCTCGTCAACGACGGGACCGCGCTCGTGGCGTACCGCTTCGCCGTCGTCGCGGTCGTGAGCGGCACGTTCACCCTCTGGGAGGCGGGCCTGTCGTTCGTGTTCAACGTCGCCGGCGGCGTCGCCGTCGGCGTCGGCGTGGGCTGGATCGTCCGCCAGGTGCGACGGCGGCTCGAGTACCCGCCTGCAGAGATTACGATCTCGCTGCTCACGGGCTACTTCGCGTACCTGCCGGCGGAGCTGCTCGGCGTCTCGGCCGTGATCGCGGCCGTGACGGCGGGCATCTACCTCGGCTGGCACACCCCCGAGCTGACGAACGCCGAGGTGCGCCTGCTCGGCGAGTCGACCTGGCAGATGGTGACCTTTGTGCTGAACGCACTGCTCTTCACCCTGATCGGGCTGCAGCTGCCGGTGATCGTCGACGAGCTCGATCCCTACTCGACGGGTGAGCTGCTCTGGTGGGCGCTCGCGGTGTCACTGACCGTCGTGCTCGTCCGCTGGCTGTGGGTGTTCCCGGCCGCCTGGTTGCCGCGGCGGCTCTTCCGCCGGATCCGCGAGCGGGAGCCGATGCCGGACGGTGCCGAGCTGGCGCTGATCGCGTGGTCGGGCATGCGCGGCGCAGTCTCGCTCGCGGCCGCGCTCGCGATCCCGCTCAGCACGGACGTCGGGCAGCAGTTCCCCGGCCGCAGCCTGATCCTCTTCCTCACGTTTGCCGTGATCCTCGTCACCCTCGTCGGGCAGGGGCTCACGCTGCCGACGGTGATCCGGCTGCTCCGGCTCGAGGACGACGCCGCCGAGGAGCAGCGCGAGGAGGCGCGCGCCCGGATCGACGCGGCGACCGCGGCGCTCGCCCGCCTCGACGAGCTCGTCGGCGAGGACTGGGTCCGCCCGGCGACGGCCGACCGGTTCCGCGGCAGCTACGGCTTCCGCCGCGATCGCTTCTCCGCCCGCTTCGACGACGGCGACGACGGCGCGATCGAGGAGCAGTCGCAGGCCTACCAGCGCTTGCGCCGCGAGCTGCTCGCCGCCGAGCGCGAGGCCGTGCTCGAGCTCCGCCGCGCGGGCGCGATCTCAGACGAGGTGATGCGTCGCGTTTCGCGCGATCTCGACCTCGAGGAGGCGCGGCTCGACGCCTAGAGGTCTGGGTTAGCGGCGCAGCTGCGCCAGCTCGGCGCGGAAGGCGGCGTAGGCCGGCTTCCGCTCGCCTCGGGCGGAGATCAGCCCCGACTGCCAGCGCGCCGGATCGCCTTCGTCGCGGAGGAGGAACCAGAGCAGCATCTCGATGCGCGGGTGCGCTCGCGCGATCGCGAACGACTGGCGCAGGTAGCGCGCCTGGGTCGACCAGGGCACGCCGAAGATCCCATCCGGCGGGTTCGTCTGGTAGCCGTACTCGGTCAGCCAGAGCGGCTTCCGGCCATAGAGGCGCGTGAGCTCGCGGACGAGGTCGTCGATGTTTCCCAACGTGACACCGCCGCGCCCCGGCGAGCGGGACGAGGGCGACTCCGAGGGCGCGCCGTAGTAGGGGTGATGCGCGTACGCGTCGAAGCCGCGCGCGCCCGCTGCTTTCAGTGCGCGGAGGAACGCGAGCGGTGACACGGACGGGCGGTCGCCGCGCGGATTGTTGTTCCCGCGTGCGGCGGTGACGCCACACGCCACCTTCGAACCTGGGACTATCGCGGTGCGGATCCCCTCCACGACGGCGTTGCAGATCCGGGCGTAGTCGCGGGCGCTCTGGATCACCCAGCGACCCCCGGAGCGCCGCCACTGCGGCACGAGCCCGATCTGGAGGTTCGGCTCGTTCCACGCGGTCCAGTAGCGGACGCGCGGGAGGCGGACGCCGTCGCCGCGCAGGTAGCCGCCGCCGTAGCGAGTCGCCGCCGCGTACGCGAACTCGCGGAGCCGGGTCGCGTCGCGCGGCGCGCGCGTCGGCCGGGCGCCGCCGTTCGCCCAGGGCGGCGTGCCGAAGATCGTGAAGAGCACCTCGACCCCCTGCCGTTCCGCGCCGAGCACGATCCGGTCGTACAGCCGCCAGTCATAGGCCGGATCGTCGACGTCGGTGCCCTCGACCGGCCGTCGCCTGGCGACCCCGAGCCTCCCGCCCCAGTTGAGGTGGACGCGCAGCACCTGCGCGCCGAGCTGCCCGAGCGCCGGATAGAAGGCGGCCGGGTCGGCGTAGTACGCGCCGCCGCTGTCTGTGATGCCCGCGCGGAGGCCCGGCGACGCATCGGCGGCGGCCGTGCAGAGGAGCGCGGCCACCGCCGCAACCGCGAGCCAGCCCGGCCGCACCCTCGCCACGCTCCGAGTATCCGCCGCTCATGTGCGGAGGTCGAGTGGATTTCGTGAAGATCCTGTGGGTCTAGCCCGCTCGCCCTCGATACCCCAGCGCGCCGTATGCACGGCGTCGCGCACGCCGTACGATCAAGACGCGATGCCTACTGCGGTGGTAGGGCGGGACGCCGAGCTCGCCGCCCTCAGGGACTTCCTGGCCGGGATCTCCGACGGCGCAACCGCGTTCCTCCTCGAGGGCGACGCGGGCATGGGCAAGACGACGCTCTGGTCTGCCGGCGTGGCCGACGCGGAGGAACGAGGGCTGCGGGTCCTGCGCGCGCTTCCGGCGGAGAGCGAGACCGAGCTGTCGTTCGCAGGGCTCGGCGATCTTCTCGATCCCGTCCTCGCAGACGTGCTCGACGCGCTCGTTCCGGCACAGAGGCGCGCGCTCTCCCGCGCGCTCGTGCTCGACGACGAGGACGGCCCCTCGCCGGATCCGCATGCCGTCGGAGTCGCCGTGCTGAACGTCCTGCGGGCCGTGAGCGCCGAGCAACAGCTGCTCGTCGCAATCGACGACGCGCAGTGGCTCGACGCTGCGTCGGCCGGCGCGGTCGGATATGCGGCGCGACGACTTCGGGGCGAGCACGTCGGCCTCTTGCTCTCTCGTCGCGGGTCGCCGGAGAGCACTGTCGCTGCCGACATCCGACGCAGCCTGCCGGCGGAGCGGGTTCACACGCTCGAGGTCGGGCCGCTCGACCTCGGGTCCTTGCACGCGGTCGTCCGCGAGCACCTCGACCTCGCCGTGCCGCGCCCGCTGCTGGCGGAGGTCCACCAGGCATCGGGCGGCAATCCGTTCTTCGCACTCGAGATCGCCCGCACGCTGAAAAGCGGCGACGCGATCGTCGAGGCGGGGCAGCTGCTGCCGGTGCCCGAGTCGCTCCACGAGCTCGTCCGGGCAAGACTCGAGGCGCTCACGCCCGAGAGTCGTGACTTCCTGCTCGCCGCGGCGGCGCACGCTCATCCGACGACGACGATCGTCGAGGCGGCCACCGGGGTCGATCGCCAGGCGGGTCTCGTTCCCGCGATCCGGGCCGGCATCGTCGAAGTCGACCGCGACCGGATCCGCTTCACTCACCCCCTGCTGGCCGCGGGTGCGTACGACGTCGCCGACTTCGTGCGTCGCAAGGAGATCCACGCCCGGCTGGCGGAGCTCCTCGAGGATCCGGAGGCCCGCGCGTGGCAACTCGCCGCCTCGGTCGACGAGCCGGACGAGTCGGTGGCCGCCGCGCTCGAGGATGCGGCCGGCTACGCGCGCACACGTGGAGCCCCGCGACCCGCGGCCCTTCTCCTCGACCGCGCCCGGCAGCTGACGCCGCCCGATCGACGACCCGAGGAGGTTCGGAGGGCGGTCGAGGCGGCATTCCTCCACTTCGAGGCCGGTGACTCGCGCCGAGCCGAGGCCCAGCTTCGCGAGGTGATCGCACCGCTCGAGCCCGGCCCGGAACTGGCGCGGGCGCTCGTCGTCCTCGCGCGCATCCGACTCTACGAAGCGCCCGACGAGGCCAGGGAGCTCTTCGAGCAGGTCATCGACCTGGCAGGTGCCGATCGTCAGACACTGGCTCTCGCCCACGAAGGAGTCGCGGCCTGCAGCGTCTGGAGGTTCGAGCGGTTCGACGACGCAGTGCGGCACGCCGACATCGCGTTGTCGCTCGCCGCCGAGATGGGCGATCTGGCGCTCGCGGGCGATGTGCAGCTGACGCGACTCAGTGCAGAGGCGTTGCTCGGACGGGCAACGGCGGCCGCGACGGCAGAGGAGGCGCTCGCGCTCCAGGCAGCGGCGGCAGGCGTTCGCGTTCTGGACCAGCCGCTCTGCTCGCTCGCGGAATACTGGACGTGGATCGACGCGCACGACGAGGCGCGTGCCGCTCTCACGGATCTCCTGCGCAGCGCCGACGAGCTGGGTGACGAGAGCGCGCGGCCCTGGCTCCTCTTCCTCCTCGGCGAGCTCGAGCTGCTGCTCGGAAACGTCGAGACGGGCCTCGCGCGCGCTCGCCAGGGACAGGAGGCCGCCGAGCAGACGGATTTGCTCCTGTTCACGTTGCGCGCACGCGCGCTCGAGAGTCTCGCTCAGGCACAACGCGGTCGGCCTGAAGCCGCCAGGGAGGCTGCGGCGGACGTCATCGAGACCGCGCTCGGACCGTTTCGTGGTCCTCGTCGCATCCGCGGCTCTGGGACTCCTCGCCCTCTCGCTCGAGCGGCCGAGCGAAGCCGTCGAGCACCTGGCGTCGCAGACTGCGGTCGTCCGGCGAGAAGGGATCGTCGAGCCCGGGGCGACCCGGTTCGTCGTCGACCACGTCGAGGCGCTCGTCGAGCTCGGACGTCTCCTCGAGGCGCGCGAGCTCCTGGACTGGTACGAAGGGAACGCCCGCCGGCTCGAGCGCGTCTCGGCGCTCGCCAACTGCGCGCGCTGCCGGGGACTCCTCGCCGCGCAGGCGGGCGAGCTCGATGCCGCGCTGGCCGCGTTCGCGACGGCGCTCGACCGGCACGCGCAGGTCGAGCTCCCGCTCGACCGCGGTCGTACGCTGCTCGCGCTCGGCGCGACGCAGCGGCGACTGAAGCGGCGACGCGAAGCGCGCGCGACGCTCGAGGAGGCGCTCGCCGTCTTCGAGCGGATCGGCGCGGCGCTCTGGGCCGAGCGCGCCCGAGCCGAGCTGAAGCGCATCAGCGGGCGCGCGGCGTCTCCCGGCGCGCTCACGCCTGCAGAGGAGCGTGTCGCTGCGCTCGTCGCGCTCGGCAAGACGAACAAGGAGGTCGCCGCGGCGCTCTTCCTCTCCGATCGCACGGTCGAGGGACATCTCGGCCGCATCTTCGGGAAGCTCGGGATCCGCCAACGCGCCGAGGTCGCGGGGGCGCTTCAAACACGGGGGATCGCACCGCCAAACACAGGGGATGCGCCCGCTTCATTGGAGCCGTCCGCGTCGTAGCTTCGATTCGAGTGGTCATGAGGCCACCACGAGCGGAGGAGAAGGAGCGATGACCCGGACGATCTCACTCATCACCGCCACTGTCGGAGCGGCACTCCTGTTCGCCGTCCCGGCCTTGGCCGACGACTGGGCCTCCGACCGGCGCAGCGACGCGGTCGGGTACCTCAGCCCCGACAGCGCCGATCGCGCGGCCGCCCTCGAGCAGGAGCAGGTCGCGCGCATGCTCGACGCGCGCGAGGAGTCCCAGATCGCGAAGCTCGACGCGCAGCTCGCGTCCGCGCCGTCTCCCGACGTCGGTCGTGACTGCGACGAGCTCGGGGCGGGCCATCGACCTTCGGCAGGTCGGTCTCGGCTTCGGCCTAGGCGTCTTGCTGGCAATCGGGCTCTCGCTCGCAGTCCGGTTCACCAGGGTTCACCGGCTCGCGCACTGAGTCCGGGTCGCGCCAATCCGGTGACGACGAGACCGCCCCCGCGAGGGGCGGTCTCGCTGTGCGGGCACGCGAGCCCGGCTACTGGATCGCGTCGGCGCCGAGGAGCGTGCGCGCCTCGGTGATGAAGTCCGTGTCGATCGCGACCCTGTAGGCCGGGCCCGAGCGCCAGCGTCTTCGGGCCGAGCGAGGTCTCGAGCGCGATGTAGACGGGCGACTCGCCCGGATAGTCCTTGACGAGGTGCGCGAGGTCGCGGATCAGGCCCGCGCGCGCCGAGCGGGCATCGAGTTTGAAGCGGATCTCGGTGCGCTCCGGCACGGCCTCGAATGCGGTCACCTCCGAGGCGATCAGCTTCGTCTCGCCCTGCTGCTTGTGGTCGACGCGTCCCTTGATCACGAGGATCCGGTCGGCGACGCAGAGCTCGCGCGCCTGCGCGTAGGTCGAGTTGAAGACGACGACCTCGCCGCCGCCGGTCGGGTCGTCGAGGCCGAGGAAGACCATCGGCTCGCCCTTCTTCGTCGTCAGCTGCTTGACGGCCGAAACGATCCCGCCGACCGTGACCACCTCGCCGTCGCGACGGCGCTCGAGCTCGGCGAGCGTGCAGTCGGTCTTGCGGCGGAGCTGATCCCGCACAGCGTGCAGCGGGTGCTCGGACACGTAGAGCCCGAGCGTCTCCTTCTCCAGCTTCAGGAGCTCCGGCTTCTCGAACTCCACCAGGGGAATCGTGGGGTGATGCCGCTCCGAGTCGGTTTCGGCTGCGCCGAACCCGATAGCGTCAAAGATCGAGCCTTGGCCGGCGAGCCGGTCGGCGGCGTGCTTCTGTCCCCACGCAAGCGCCTGCTCGAGCACGCCGAGCATTCCCATCCGCGTCGCGCCGGTCGAGTCGAGCGCACCGCACTTGACGAGCGCCTCGAGGCCGCGCTTGTTCACCACCTGCGGGTCGACGCGCTCGGTGAAGTCCCAGATCGACTCGAAGGGGCCGCCCTCGTCGCGCGCCCGGATGATTGCCCGGGCGGCGGTCTCCCCCACGCTCTTGACCGCGTTCAGCCCGAAACGGATCTTCCGCTCGACGACTGCGAAATCGGTCTGCGACGAGTTGACGTCGGGCGGCAGCACCTCGATCCCGAGCTCGTCGCACGCGTTCACGTACAGCGGCACCCGGTCCTTCGTGTTCATCACCGAGCTGATCAGCGCCGCCATGTACTCGCACGGGTGGTTCGCGCGTAGCCAGGCTGTGCGGTACGCGATCAGCGCGTAGCAGGCGGCGTGCGACTTGTTGAAGGAGTAGTCCTGCGACTTCTCGATGTCGTCCCAGAGCTGGCGCGCCACCTGCTCCGACGTCTCGCTCGCGATGCAGCCGCTGATGAACTTGTCCTTCAGCGACGCCATCAGCTTGTGGATCTTCTTCCCGATCGCCTTGCGCAGGTCGTCCGCTTCCGCGGGCTCGAAGCCGGCGATCTGCTTCGCGATCTCCATCGACTGCTCCTGGTAGATGGAGATGCCGTACGTCCTGCCGGTGATCGCCTTCAGCCGCGGGTCGATGTACGTGACCTGCTCGGTGCCGGCCTTCCGTTTCGCGTAGTTCGGGATGTACTGCATCGGCCCCGGCCGGTAGAGCGCGACGAGCGCGATCAGGTCCTCGAACACGGTCGGTTTCACGAGCCGCAGCGCCTCGCGCATGCCCGAGGACTCGAACTGGAAGACACCCATCGCTTCGCCGCGCGCGAGCATCGCGTATGTCTTCGCGTCGTCGAGCGGGATCGCGGTCATGTCGATGCCGCCGACGAGATCGACGGCCTTGTCGATCACGTCGAGGTTGCGCAGGCCGAGGAAGTCCATCTTCAGCAGCCCGAGCGCCTCGACATCGCCCATCTTCAGCTGCGTCACGACCTCCTGGTCGGTGCCCTTCTGCTGCAGCGGGATCACGTCGATCAGCGGCTGCGCCCCGATCACGACGCCCGCGGCGTGGATCGAGTCGGCGCGGGTCAGCCCCTCGAGCGGCCGCGCCAGGTCGACGATCTCCTTCGCAACCGGATCGGAGTCGTAGGCTGCCTTCAAGTCCTGCCCCGGCCGGAGGGCCTCCTCGAGCGTCTGCCCGGGGCCTTCCGGGACGAGCTTCGCCAGCCGGTCGACCGTGCCGTAGGGGATCTCGAGCACGCGGCCCGCGTCGCGCAGCGCAGCCCTGGCCGCCATCGTCGAGAAGGTGATGATCTGGGCGACCCGGTCGCGGCCGTACTTCTCGGCGACGTAGTTGATCACCCGCTCGCGCCCCTCCACGGCGAAGTCGATGTCGATGTCGGGCATCGACTTGCGGCCGGGGTTGAGGAAGCGTTCGAAGAGCAGGTCGTACCGGATCGGGTCGATATCGGTGATCTCGAGCGCGTAGGCGGCGATCGAGCCGGCGGCAGAGCCGCGCCCGGGGCCGACGCCGATCCCGTTCACCTTTGCGAAGTGGATGAAGTCCCAGACGATCAGGAAGTAGTCGGCGAAGCCCATCTCCTTGATCGTCTTCAGCTCGAACTGGAGCCGCTCGCGGAGCTCCGGCGTGACCTTGTCGTAGCGGCGCGCAAGCCCCTGCTCGCAGAGCTCGACGAGGTACTCGAACGCGTCGCGGCTCTCTGGGGTCGGGAACGCGGGCAGGAGGATCTTCCCCAGCTCGAGCTCGACGCTGCAACGCTCCGCAACCTCGAGCGTTCGCCGCAGCGCGTCCTCGTGACCGGGGAAGTCGAGCGCCATCTCCGCCGGGGACTTGAAGTAGAACTCGTTCGTATCGAAGCGCCAGTGATTCGGGTTCTTGAGCGAGTCGCCCGACTGGATGCAGAGGAGCGCCTCGTGCGAGTATGCGTCGGCGGCGGTGAGGTAGTGGACGTCACCCGTGGCGACGAGCGGGAGCTTCGCCTCGGCCGCGAGCTTCGCCAGCTCGGGATTGACACGCTGCTGGACGTCAAGACCCGCGTTCTGGAGCTCGACGTACGTGCTCTCGCGACCGAAGATCTGCGCCAGCCGGTCGAGATCGGCGCGCGCGTCGGCGGGCCGGCTCTCCTCGAGCGCCTTGCAGACGCGCCCCGAGAGGCATCCCGAGAGCGCCACGAGGCCCTCGGAGTAGGTCTCGAGCAGCTCCCAGTCGACGCGCGGCTTCGTGTAGTAGCCCTCGAGATAGCCGAGCGAGGAGAGCTTGATCAGGTTCCCGTAGCCCCGGTTCGACTCGGCGAGAAGGGTCAGGTGCGCGTAGCCGCGCGTCCGCGCGCGGCGGTCGTCGGCGACGTAGACCTCGCAGCCGACGATCGGCTTGATCCCGTGCTTCGCGGCCTCCCGGTGCAGCTCGACGGCGCCGGCGAGCGAGCCGTGGTCCGTGAGCGTGACGGCGGGCATCTCGAGCTCGGCCGCCCGGGCGGCGAGCGCGGGGATACGGCACGCCCCGTCGAGGATCGAGTACTCGCTGTGGACGTGCAGGTGGACGAACTCGGCGCTCACGGCCGGGCCATTCTACGAGGCCGGTCCGACGGCTCCCTTCCCGGGCACTGACCCGCGCTTCCCGGAGGGTGAGGGAGGCGAAGGTCAGTCCCGGTGGAGCATCCCGCAGGCGGCGGGCTCGCGCAGGCGCGTCACGCGCCGCGCTGCGAGGCGCTCCTCATCGCGGCGTGCGTAGGGCGCCGCGAACCGTGCGTGGCATGGCTAGAGCACACGCGAGTATTCGATCGCCCAGAGAGTCGCCCACGTCTCGCCGCCGTCGACCGAGCGCTGCCAGCTCCAGTCGAGCGAGTTCGGCTCGATGTTCTCCCAGCGCATGCGGAAGACGGCAGGGGCCCCGTCGACTTCGCCGTTTCGGCGCAGCTCCATGACGCCGTTCTCGAAGCTGCCGGCGAAGTCGAGGTACCCCCCTTCGCTGTCGACCCAGGTCTGCTTCCAGCACCCGGCTTCCCGGTCGTAGACGGAGAAGCTGAGCCCCTGGAAGTCGAGCGAAGGGCGACCGTCGAAGTTCTCCACCAGGACGCAGCCGCCCAGGTCTGCGTAGACGGAGTTCGTGCCGACGTGCTCGACGCCGTCCTGCTCCCAGGTGCAGTCCCACTCGCCGAGCCAGAAGTCGAACTGGCGCGCCGGATCGACCTCGGTGGTCATCGGCTCCACGAGGGCGACGCTCATGTGAGCTACTACGCACCTCGTGCAAAGGGGTTAGGCGGTTAACCGAAGCGCAACACGCGCGCAATCGGAATTTCTTCCGCAACCCCTGAATCGTGGGTACCCGACCAATGAGACGACCCCCTAACGTCAGGAGGAGAGCAGATGCCTACACCAACGCTCGTCGTCGGCGCTCCGTGCTGGATCGACCTCTACAGCTCGGACACGGACAAGGCGACCGAGTTCTACGCGAAGCTGTTCGGCTGGACGACCGAGTCCGCCGGGCCCGAGTTCGGCGGCTACTTCACGTTCCTGAAGGACGGGAAGCACATCGGGGGCTGCATGCACAACGACGGCACGCAGGGCTACCCCGACGCCTGGACCGTCTACCTGATGACGGACGACGTCGATCGCACGGTCAAGGACGCGGCGGCGAAGGGCGGTCAGGTCCACCTCGAGCCGATGGACGTCGGCCAGAACGGCCGGATGGCGATGGTCGGCGACCCCGGCCAGGCCGTGGTCGGCGTCTGGCAGCCGGGCAACCAGAAGGGGTTCGAGCTGCGGAACGAGACGGCCGCACCAAGCTGGTTCGAGCTCCACACCCGCTCCTACGACGCGAGCGTCGGCTTCTACCGCGACGTTTTCGGGTGGGACGACCACACGATGAGCGACACACCCGAGTTCCGCTACACAACGCTCGGCGAGGGCGACGACGCGCTCGCGGGGATCTACGACGCGACGAGCGACATGCCGGAAGGCACGCCGTCGGCCTGGTCGGTGTATTTCCAGGTCGAAGACGTCGACGCAGCCCTGGAGCAGATCGAAAAGCTCGGCGGGAAGGTCGTCCGGCCGGCCGAGGACACGCCGTACGGACGCCTCGCCAGCGCCGCGGATCCGACCGGCTCGCAGTTCAAGTTGGTCACCGACAACACCTGAGTCGTCGAGGGGGCCGCGCCTTCGCGCGGCCCCCTCACTCCGACGTCTTCTACTTCTTCGAGCCGTTCGAGCTGCCGGAGAGCTCCGGCGGCAGGGCCTGGTCCGGCTTCGAGTAGTCGCAGACTCCGCTCGGGAAGATCTGCTTCAGCCGGGCGACCTCGTCGGCCGTCGGCTCCCACGAGCCGTACAGGCCATGGGAGATCGCGCGCTCCACCGGCTGGAGCGCGCACTGGAAGACGCCGCCCTCGATCGGGCCGCCGGCGACGATCCGGGACGTCGAGTGGATCTGGAACGCGCTGCGTACAGGCGCCTGCGGCGCCGTCGTCGAGGATCCCGCTCCAGACGTCGTCGCCGCTCGCGAGCAGCGTCCCGTTCGTGGCGAAGCAGGCGTCCTTGGCGTCGGTCGGCTTGTTCTCGGCGACGCTCTTGTCCGGGTTCGCCTGGATGTTCTTGATCCAGCGGTCGAGGACGAGGAACGCCTGCGGCGTCTGGTCGAACGCCCTCGCCGGCCGCGCGTCGGTGAACCAGATCAGCTGGTTCGACGCGTCGCCGTCGTAGTTCAGGAGCCGCTGCCGCGCCGCGAACGACTGGTGCGAGTTGTGCATGTCGAGCTCGTCCTCGAGGTAGTGGCGCCAGTCGATCACCGGGATGTCGAGCTTGCCCCGGAAGACCATCCCGGAGCGGTAGGCCGCATAGCCCGCCTCGCTGGTTCCCCTCGCGCCGCGCCGCCGGCGTGACGCCGCCGTCGGGCGAGAGGTTCATGTTCCTCGAGCTCCAGACGTCGAAGTTCGCCGGGTTGGCGCACGCCGCCGGGATGTACGGGCAGCCTTCCTGCACCATCTCGTGCGACGGCTTCCACGAACCGACGTTCGCGTTCAGGTCGAGGAACTGGTCGGGCGTGATCGCACCGTCGGCGAGCGCGTCGAGCCCGTACTGGACGCCGACGTTGGCCCACGGCGTGCGGGCGAAGCCGTGCTCGTCGGTGCCGTAGATGTTCACGAGATCGCCCCAGTGCGTCCATTCGACCCGGCCCGTGAACGGCCGGGTCGTAGCCGGGCGGGCCCTGCACCGGGCCGGTGCTAGTACCAGTGCGGGTTGAGCGCGAGCGGCGAGAGGCCGCGCCAGCCGTTGATGCACTCGGTCGAGCCGTTCGGAGGCGCCGGGGGCACCCACCCGAGAAGGGCTGCGTACGGCGTTCGGGCGCGTCGCCGAAGCGTTGAGCCCCTCGATCAGCGTGCGGTTGACCCACGTCCGCCACATCGAGACCGGGTTCGACGCGGCCCTCTTGTCCATCCAGTGCTCGAGCAGCTCGCAGTCGCCGACGTGGATCGTCTGCGTGACCATGTCGGGGTACGAGTACTGCGGCACGCCGCCGTCGAGCAGGCCCGGGTGATTCTGGCCGTAGACGTACTGCTGGATCGCACCGCCGGAGCCGCCGACGCCGATCGTGTACTCCGGCTCCGCGTACGCGGAGACGAACCGGTCCTTGACCATGATCGCCGTCTCGCCGCCGAGCTGGAGGTTGTAGTGCGTGTTCGTGCGGTTGCCGCTCGAGTAGAGGACGGCATAGCCCATCGAGAGGCCGGCAGCGTGGCGCATGTCGCCGCCCGATGCGGCACCCTGGTAATGGCCGATCGCCACGCCCCCGGAAAAGCTGAAGAGCGCTTTCCCGTTCCACGCGGAGAGGTCGGGCGTCGCCGCGTTCTGCGTTTGCGGCGACAGCATCATGATCGAGTACATGAAGCGGTTGATCACGCCACGTTCCCAGCGGAGGATCATGGGCACGGTCTTCCCGTCCATGGTCGTCGTTTGCCGGATCGACCCCGCAGGCGGCGGCGCAGCCGGGTCGTACGGCAGGAACTGGTTGGCCGCGTTCACGTAGACGAAGGAGACGACGGTCGGCGTCTCGCAGGTCGGGGACTGAGGGATCGGCGGTAGACCCATCCCCCCCGCATTCCCCGCTGAGGAGCAGAGGAACGGCGTCTGGTGTGGCCCCGAGAAGATCGGGCCCTGGATCGGATTGTTCACGAGCGTCAGCTCGTCGTAGTGCTTCTTGCCCTTCGCGTTCGGGTGTGACCGCGCGACGATCGTGCTCTCGCCGAGCGGGAGCCCGGTGACGACGCCTTCGAGCTGGCTTCCGCCCTCCGAGTCGGGCCCGAAGGCGGTGGTCACGTCGGCGCCGTTCAGCGTCACGACGACGTCGGACAAGCCGGTGTCGTCCGGCACGGCGACTTCAACTCGAGCGTCGTTCCCGGACACGTACTGCGCCGGGCTCGAGACGACGCTGACCTCGAGCTCCCCTTTCGCGAGCGCCGCTGGCGCGAGAGCAAGTGTTCCTACAGCCACGACGAGCGTGACGAGTCGTTTCATTCCTCTCCCCTTTCCATCCTCGTTGGACGCACGGACTATCGCACGCTCGCGCGACGCGTGGAAGGGACCATGAGGAGCAGCGCGAACGGCGCCGCCAGCAGCGGCCAGAGGGCGATGTCGAGGCCCCACCGCTCGGCCAGGCCCGCGATTGCGAGCGGCAACGCCGCGTTGAGCGGGAAGAGCGCGCCAACGGTGAGTACGAGACCGCTGGCGCCGGCGAGCGCGCCGTAGAGGCGCGCCTGGAGCACCGAGTACCAGCCGGCGTTGACAAGCGCGATCGCGGCGACGAGGGCAAGCTTCGCCTCGACCGCGGGTACGAGCAGGAAGCCGACGAAGAGCACGGCGCTCGCGGCCGCGCTCGCTCGCAGGTAGAGCAGGCCGTCGACCCGCCGGAGCAGCGGGATCATCGCGGCAGCGCCGACGAGCCCCGCGCCGGTCCAGACCGCGACCGCGAGGCCGCCGGTCGCGACCGACGTCCCCACCTCGTCGACGAAGTAGAGCGCGAGGAAGGCGAGGAAGACGTCGCCGAGCAGGTCGGAGAGCTCGAGCAGGAAGAGCCAGCGGAACACCTCGGGACGCGTGATCGCGCGCAGCGCCTCCCGCAGCCGCAGACGCTCTCCGTCGTCACCGTCGTCCGGAGCCCGGCGGGCCGCGGCGACGAGCGCGAGCGCCACGACGGCGAAGCCGGCAAAGAGCACGCGCCAGTCGAGGCCGGCGAACGCGAACCCGGCCAGGAGGAGCGGCCCGAGCACGGCTCCGACGGCGCCGGCGAACGTCCAGCGCGCCATGTTGTGCTCGCGCCGCTCCGGCTGGAGGTCCATCAGCGACGCCTGCGAGAGCGAGACGAACGCGCCCGAGGCCGGGTAGAGCAGCGCGAACGCCGCGAGCAGCACCCAGAACGACTGAGCCACTGCAGCGAGCGCGAGCGCGGCGGCGAAGACCAGGCCGCCGCCGAGCACGAGGACGCGACGCCGCCACGTCACCGACGCCACCCCGAGCACCGGCTCGACGACGAGCGAGACGACGCTCGGGACCGCGAGCAGGAGCCCGATCTCGGTGTACGAGAGCGACAGGTCGTCGCGGATCAGCGGCCACGCCGCCTCGCGCGCGCCGAAGACGAGCTCGTCTAGCAGCTCGATCGCCAGCAGCGCCGCGACGACGCCGCCGAGCGACCTACGGGCTAGGAGTTACCAGGGAGGATGCGTGCGCACGACCTCAGTCTACGCCGGAGATGTTCGTTACGGCCATGTCCGGTGTCAGACTCGTCCCTGACACGTGCCAGGCTCGTGCCAGGTTCGTCTCTGACACGGTGTCAGACTCGTGCCAGACACCGGACCGGTCCGCTCAGGACATGGCTCGGGTCAGCCCAGACGGTCAGGAAGGGAGCCGGGGGCTAGGGTGTCGGGGCGCTAGGGAGTCGGGGCGCCGGCGCGGCCGCGGACGACCACCGGGCCGCCGACGGCGACGTTCCAGCCCTCGACGACCCCCTTCGCCCGGAGCGTGTAGCTGCCGTCGGCCGGCCTGCCGAGGCTCGCGTGGTAGCGCTCGTCCTTCGGCTCCCAGCGCATCGGCTCCGAGACCGCGACCGACCCGCCCGCCGCGACGAGCTCCGCGAGCACGGAGTCGACCTGTACCGAGCCGCCCGCTGCGTTCGTGATCCGCAGGAAGGCGTTGAGCGTGCCGTTGCCGTTCGCGCCGGCCACCTGCCACGCCGTGTCGTAGGCGAAGTAGCGCACGGTGCGCGTCTCCGTCGTCTCGTTCCCAACTCGGTCACGCGCCACGACGGTGAGCGTGGTCTCGCCCTCGACGAGGTCGACGTCCGCCGCGAAGGTGCCGTCGGGCGTGAGCGACGCCGCGACGCCGTTCACGGTCACGGAAGCGACGCCCGCGTGCGCGTCAGACGCCGTGCCGCTGACGACGAGCGACGGGTCGAAGAAGCCGGTGTGGTCGGCGGGCGTCCAGGAGAGAACCGGGCCGGTCGAGTCGAGCGTGATTGTGACAGGCGCGGACGCGGGCGAATCGCCGCCGTAGTTGTGCGCGACCACGGTGAAGGTGTTCGGGCCCTCGACGAGCGCCAGACCGGAGACCGTGAACGTCCCGTCGCGTGCCGGCTCCGCGGTCGCGACCTCGTCCGCGCCGCGCAGGATCGACACGGTGGACCGGAACTCGGCCGTGCCCGTGAGCGCGATCGGCCCGGAGGGCACCACCGGAGCGGCCGTCGTCGCGAGCGTCGGCGCCGCCGGCGCGGCCTGCTCGGCCTCCCGGGCCCACTCGATTGCGTTCAGGAACAGCTTCTCGCCGTCGGCCGTCCAGCCGTAGCCGGGGCCGACGAAGTCGCTGGCGGCCCCTGCCGAGAGCAGCAGGTGCAGGCTGTCCGCGCTGCGGAAGTCGTACGCAACCGACGTGCCGAGGTCGCCGCCACGGCCGGCCACGGCGAGCCGAGCCAGGTACGGGCCGATGTAGCGGTCGAGGAAGCTGTAGTACGAGTCGGGCGCGAGCGGCGTCGCCGGTGCGGTCAGTCCGGCAAACAAGGGATGCGCGCCGTCGAAGCCGGTCAGCGTGACGGCACCGTCGCGGAAGCCCTGGCCGCCGATCGCGACCTCGTCGGGCCGGTGCTGGGCGAGCAGGCGCAGCCCGCCGTTGAGGACGCCCCAGGTGCCGGTGAAGACGAGGCTCGTCCCGGCCGCGTCGGCCGCGTCGACCACCGCCTCGAACCGGTCGGCGGTCGGCTCGCCGCCGTTGACGACGACGACGTCGTAGCGGGCGACGTCGGCGGCGAGGTCGACCCACGTGCGCTCCTCGGCCGCGACCTCGTGCTCGCGCAGGAACGAGACGAGCACACCGTCGACGTCGCCGAGCACCGCGACGTCGTTCCCCTGTAGCTCCAGCGCCAGCGTGGTCGTCTCTCCGCTCGTGACCGTCGCGGCGACCGTCTGCGGCAGATAGCCCGTCTTGAGCAGCTCGAGCGAGTACTCGCCCGGCAGCAGCGCGTCGAAGCCGAACGCGCCGGCCGCGTCGGTCGTGTCCTCGCCGTCGCCGGCGCCCGTGAGCAGCACCTGCACCCCCGCGAGCGGCGAGCTCGAGGCCGCGTCGACGACGGTTCCGGCGATCGCCCCGCGCTCGATCGGCGTCAGGACGACGTCGAGCTGGACGCGGGCGTCCTGAGCGACCTCGACGACCTGCTCGAAGGGCGCGTAGCCGGTCGCGGTGACGCGGATCGTGTGCGTGCCGTTCGGGACGCCGAGCCGGTAGGTGCCGTCGGTGCCCGTGGTCGTGCTCAGCTCCTGCTCGACCGCGGTGACCCGGGCGCCCGCGACCGGCTGGCCCTCCGAGGTGACGGTGCCGAAGACCTGCCCCTGCGCAGCCTCGAGCGCCCACGCGACGGCGTTCAGGTAGATCCGCTCGGCCGCGTCGCTCCACCGCTCGCCCGGAGCGCCGAAGCTCGAGGCGCCGAGGCTGCCGAGCAGGACGTGGACGCTCGTCGCGGAGGTGAAGCGGAAGCCGACGCCGTCGCCGAGGTCGCCGCCCTTTGCAGGGGCGCCGAGCTGCGCGAGCGAGGTCCCGCTGTAGCCGAGGAAGAACTCGTACTGCTGATTGTTCGTCCCGCCGGACGGATGCCGCATCAGCTCGATCGGCTCGCCCACCGGGAAGCCGGCGAAGATCGGGTGCTCGGCGGTCGGCCGGTAGTAGATCTGCTGCTGCGCGAACGAGTGGGTGACCGTCACCGGATCGCCGGTCGCGGTCCGGAGCGTGCGGATCGAGCCGGTGCCGTTCTGGCCCGCGAAGATCACCGACCGCCCGGCAGCGGCCGCCGCATCCAGGAACGTGTTCAGCTCCGCGTTCGTCGGCTGGGTGCCCGAGCCGTTGAGGATGACGAGGCCGACGTCGCCGAGCTCGCCCACGTGCTGCTGGACGTCGGCCCAGCTCCACTGGACGACCGCGTAGCCGTTCTCGGTCAGGAAGGTCGTGATCCGGTTCTGGAAGTCGCCGGCGACCGCGACGACACGCGAGACGGCGAGCGCGACGTCGACGGTCGTCGTCGCGCCGGCGGCCACGGTGACCGAACGGCGCTCGAGCCCGAAGCCCGTCTTGCGGACGACGAGCTCGTACGTCCCGACCGGGACGTCGTCGATCCGGTAGCGCCCGTCCGCACCCGTCGAAGCCGCGAGCTGCGTCCCCTCCAACGCGACCGAGACACCTTCGAGCGGCACACCCGCCTCGTCGGTGACGCGGCCCGCGATCGAGCCGCGCGCGTCCGAGACGAGCGTGACCTCGACCTGCCGGACGTCGCCGGCGGCGACCGTGACCGAGCGCTGCGTCGTCGCGTGGCCGAAGGCGCTCACCTCGAGCGTCCACGTCCCCGGCTGGAGCGGGACGAGGAAGGAGCCGTCGCCGGCGCGGCCGGGGTACGTCTTGCCGGTCTCGAGCACCTTGACCGTGCTCGCGATCGTGCCGCCCGCGCTCGAGCGGACGGTGCCGCGCGCCTCGGCGGCGAGCGGTGGCGCGTCGAGCGCGTAGTTGAGGGCGTTGTGGAAGAGCCGCTCGGCCTGCGGCGTCAGCAGCTCGGCCGGCTCGCCGCCGACCGGCGGCCAGGTGTAGAAGCTGGCCGCGAAGCTCGAGAAGAGCACATCGACGCTCGACGCGGTGCGGCCGCGGTACGCGATCGCCGAGCCGCGGACGCCGTCGCTCCCCGTGCGCAGGTTGGCGACCGTCGTGCCGGAGTAGCCGTTGAACCAGGTGTGCTCGCCGTTCGACTCGATGATCGGCACGCGCTCGCCGACCGCGAACCCGGCCGTGAGCGGGTGCTCGGCGAGGATCTCGGCCTCGACGGTCCCGCGCGTGCGGCCCTCGCCGACCGTGGCCGGATTCCCCTCGTACAGGCTCAGGTGCCGGATCGAGCCGCGCTGGAACTGCTCCAGCCAGATCACGGGCACGTGCGCGCGGTTCGCCGCGTCTTGGAAGGCGGCGAGGCCCGCCGCGCCCGGATCCAGGCGCGGGAAGTCGCCGAGGTTCGCGACGACGAGGTCGAGCTCCGCGAGCCGGTCGGTGTCGCCCCAGCCGATCTCTTCCGGCAGGTAGCCCCACTCGCTCAGATAGCCCTTCATCTTGTCGACGCAGTCCGCCGTCTGCTGGCAGTCGTCGATCACGCCCACGTTCGGGGAGGAGCGGAGCCGCACGTCGCGCCGCGTCGTCTCGCCGCCCGTGACGACGACGCCCTCGACGAGCAGCCGCACATGGCCCGCGGCCTCGACTTCGAGCGTGTACGTCCCCGGCTCGACGTTCGCGAGGGTGTAGGAGCCGTCCTCGGCGGTCGTCGCCGTCCGCGGCTTCCCGACGAGGCGCACCGTCGCCCCGACGAGCGGCGTTCCCGGCTCGGCCTGCGGCGAGAGGTCGCCGGCGCTCGTGATCGTGCCGGTCACGGCGCCGACGTTCGTGAGCGCGAGCTCGACGTCGAGCTGCGTGACCTGATTCGCCGTGAGCGTGACCGGCAGGCTCCGGGCGACGTAGCCGAACGCGCTCACCTCGACCGTGTAGGAGCCGGCCGGATGCGGGAGCTCGTAGCTGCCGTCGGCGCCGCTCTGCGTCGAGAGACCGGTCTCGGCGATCCGGACGGTGGCGCCGGCGATCGGCTCCCCACCTGCGTCCGCGACCCGGCCCGCGACCGCCGAGAGGCCGGGCGCCACGGCCCAGCGGACGGCGTTCAGGAAGACGCGCTTGCCGTCCTCCGTCCAGCCGGCGGCGGGGCTCGCGAGCGTGCTCGCCCCGAGCGCGCCGAGGAGCAGGCGCACGCTCGTCGGCGTCCGCGGCTCGTAGGCGGCCCCGCTCCCGAGCACGCCGAGCTCGTTCGTCCCGAAGCGCGCCAGCTCGATCCCCGAGTAGCCGGTGAAGTACGCGCCCCACTCGTCGCCGGCGAGCACCTGGATCCGGCCCTCCGGGAGCCCGGCGAAGAGCGGATGGCCGGAAACGGTCGGCTCGAAGAACGGGTCGCCGTCGGAGGAGACGAAGTCGCGCGCCGGCGGGTCGCCGAAGTACTTGCGCAGCAGCCGGACGCCGCCGCCCGAGCTGAGGGCGCCCTCGATGAAGATCGCGCTCTTGCCCGCCGCGTCGAGCGCCGCGAGATGGGCCTTGAAGGCTTCCTCACCCGGGTCGGTCGGGTTGTTCAGGATCAGGAGGTCGTAGCTTCCGAGCGCGTCGATCGCCTCCCAGCCGGTGGCTGTGGCGGTGATCTCGTTCGCGTTCAGGAACGCCGTGATCGTGCCGTTGTGGTCGCCGAGGACGGCGGCGCGGAGCGCGGGCTCGAGCTCCACCGCGACGTCGGTCGCGGCGCCGTCGGCGACGACGACGTTCTCGACCACCCTCGTGCCGAAGCCTGCCGCGCCGACCTCGACGCTGTACGTGCCGCCGGGGACGCCGTCGACGGTGAAGCGGCCGTCGGCGCCGGTGGTTGCAGCGGGCAGACCGCTCCCGAGCACCTCCACGCGCGCGCCCGCGATCGGGGCTCCGCCGGCGGCGCTTCTGACGATCCCGGTGACGGCGCCGAGCCCGCTCGAGGCGAGCTGGGCGTCGACCGTCGTCGTCTCGCCGTCGGCGACCGTGACCGCGACCTCCCTGGGCGTGTAGCCGACCCGCTCGAAGCGGAGCGTGTAGGCGCCGGCGGGCAGGAGCAGGCGGTAGGTGCCGTCGGCCGCGGCGACCGTGCTCTCGCCCGTCTCGACGACGGTCACCGACGCGGCGAGCGGAGCACCCGCCGCGTCGGTCACCGTACCGGCGGCCGCGCCGAAACTGGCGTCGAGCGCGTATCCGATCGCGTTGTCGAAGACACGGGCCGCCGCGTTCGTCCAGCCGGTCGTCGGCCCGGTCCACGGGCTCGCGCCGTGCAGCGAGAGGAGGACGTGCACGCTGCCGAGCGTGCGCGGCTCGTAGCCGATCGCCGAGCCGACCGTTCGGCCCTGCTCGCCGACGTAGACGTCCGCCACCGAGCGGCCGCCGTAGCCGCTGAACCAGGCGTACTCCGTCTCGCGGGCGAGCGCCTCGACCCGCTCGCCGACCGTCAGCCCGGCCGTGAGCGGGTGCTCGCTGCGGGCGACGAAGCTGATCTCGCCCTCGTTGAAGCCGCTTCCCGTCGTCGGCGGGTCGCCTGTGTAGCGCGAGAGGTGCAGGAGCGAGCCGTAGCTGATCCCCCAGGTGTCGAGGAAGATCACGCTGACCTCGGCCGCGTCGGCGTTCGCGACGAAGCGGCGGAAGACCTCCTCGCCCGGATCGTCCTGCGAGCCGTTGGCGACGATCACGCGGTAGTCGCCCGGACGGTCTGCGATCGCGGCGATCGTGGTCGCCTCGACGCGGTAGCCCTTGGCTTCGAGCGAGCGGGTGAGCGCGCCCTGGTGATCGCCCGTGACCGCGATCTCGTACCGCTGCAGGTTCACCTGGACGACCGTCTCCTCGCCGGCGGCCACCGTGACATCGGTGGCGAACGGCACGTAGCCGCCCAGCCGGGCCGTCAGCTCGTAGGAGCCGGCCGCGACCGACGCGAACGCGAAGGAGCCGTCCGCCGCGGTCGTCGCCGGCTCGAGCGGCGTTCCGGCGAGAGCGACGGTCACGCCCGCGAGCGGCTCGCCGGCCTCGTCCCGCACGGTGCCGCGGAGCGAGCCACTCGCGACCGGCTGGAGCGCGAAGTTGTGCGCCACCCGCTGGCCACTGCGGATCCGGAGCGTCGCCGCCGCGACGCGATGGCCGTACGCGAACGCCTCGACGAGGTATTCGCCGGGGCGGTGCTCGAGCTCGAACGCACCAGTGGCCGGGTCCGTGCGCGTCGACTCGCCGCTCGAGGGGACTCGCACCTCGGCGTCGAGCGGCGCGCCGCCGGAACCGGTGACGGTGCCGGCGACCGTCCCGGGTGACTCGTAGGCGTGGATGCCGCCGGCCCGGTCGGCGAGGACGAGGCGGCCGTCCGCGAGCGCGGGCGCCGAGAGCACGTTGTCGGCGACGACGTCGTCCCAGAGGAGCTCGCCCGAGTAGGCGTCGAGCGCCCAGACGCGGTGATCCTGCTGCGAGCCGCCGACGAGGACGCCGTCCGCGGCGAGCTGGCTGTTCGAGACCGCCGAGCCGATCGCCTGCACCCACTCGCGCTCGCCGCTCGCGCGGTCGTAGGCGACGACCCAGTTGTTCGCGCTCGACCCAGCGACGACGAGGTCGCCGAAGACGACCGGCGCGTTGCCGGCGGCGTCGCCGTGGCCCTCGGCCTCCCAGACGAGCTCGCCGCTCGCGGCGTCGACCGCGAGCACGCTGCCGGCCCCGGTGTCGAAGTTGTTCGTGGCGACGTAGAGACGCCCGCCGTCGTAGGTCGGCATCGCCGCGAAGCTGTCGCCGGAGCGGGTCAGCGACCAGAGCTCCTCGCCGCTCTCGGCGTCGAACGCGGCCAGCCGCTGCGCGTCGTAGCTCGCGGCGTAGACACGGCCGCCGCCGACCGCGGGCGCGAAGTAGATCTGCGCGCCGACGAAAGCCTTCCAGCGGAGCGAGCCCGTCGCTGCGTCGAGCGCGTAGAGCCAGCCGCCGTTCCCCTCGCCCCAGCCGGTGCCGAAGTAGACCGTGCCGTCGACCACGGTCGGTGCCGTGTACGTGAGCCGGTCGCCGGTCGCGTACGACCAGAGCGGCTCCCCGGTCGCCGCGTCGAGCGCGTGGAACTGGCCGCTGTCGCCGCCGCCGACGAACACCTTGCCGTCCACGACCGCGGGCGTCGAGCGGAAGGCCGCGCCCGTCGTGAACGTCCACAGCGTCGAGCCGTCGTCGAGGTCGAGCGCGTTCAGGCGCCCGTTGTCGAACGCGATGTAGACGCGTCCGGCTGAGACGACCGGCGAGGCGAAGAGGATCTGGCCGGCGAGATCGACCGACCACGACTCGGTGAGCGCGCCGGCCGCGAGCTCCTCGGCCGAGAGCCCCGTGCGCGCGGGGTTGTTCTGGTACTCGGCCCACTCCGCCTCGACCGCGCCGCCGAGCCGCTCGAGCGCGAAGTCGACCGTCGTGTCGCCGGTCAGCTCGACGCTCCTGCTCGCACGCTCGTGCCCGACCGCCTCTGCGCCCACCTCGTAGCTGCCCGCGGCGACCTCGAGCGAGTAGCGCCCGTCCTCGTCGGTGTACGCCGGCTCGAGCGGCGTGTCCGCGACGCGCACGCGTGCGCCGGCGACCGGCTCGCCTCCGGAGCGGACCGTCCCCGAGAGCGTGTGCACGGCCGCGGCAGCGAGCGAGAAGTCGCGCGTCGCCGAGCCGCCTGCCGCGAGCGTCACCTGCGCGCTCTGGCCGACGAAGCCATACGCCGAGGTCTCGACCGTCCACGTCCCCTCGCGAACGCGCAGCTCGTAGAAGCCGGTCGTCGCGTCGCTCGTCGTCTCGAGCCCGAGCGCCGGGATCGCAACGCGCGCCGCGATCGGGCCTGCCGGCCCCCGGACGATCCCGGTGAGCGTCCCCGAGAAGCGGGCGCGGGTGATCGCCGCGTACGCGTCCGCGATCCCGGCGCCGTAGTTGTCGTTCGGGAGCTTGCCCATGTGCGGCGCCGTGCGGGCGCTCGCGAGCAGCGTCTCTCGCGTCGCCTCGACGCTCAGGTCCGGCTGCGCCGAGAGGAGCAGCGCGACGACTCCGGTCAGGTGCGGCGTCGCCATCGAGGTGCCCGAGATCGTGTTGTAGTCGCCCTCGCCGAGCTGCCGAGGCCAGGAGGAGGTGATCTGGACGCCCGGAGCGCTCAGCTGCGGCTTCACGTAGCGGACGCCGTCCCAGACGACCGGCCCGCGGCTCGAGAAGGAGGCGATCTGATCGTTGATGTCGGTCGCGCCGACGCCGAACGACTCGGGGAAGCTCCCCGGGGAGCCGACCGTGCCGGTGCCGGGGCCGTCGTTCCCGTTCGCGAATGCTGGGAAGATCCCGGCCGCGACCCAGGCGCGCACGTCCTCGAGGAACTCCGTATTCAACGTCGCCGCCGAGCCCCACGAGTTGTTGACGACGTCCGGCGCCTTGGCCGGGTCGCCGCCGGGGGCGAGCATCCACTGGAAGCCGTCGTGAATGATGCTCGAGCTCGTCGAGCCGGAGTCGCGGAAGATCTTGACCGCGATCCATTCGGCGTCGGGCGCGACGCCGACGATCTGACCGGGCGCGCCGCCGACGATCGAGCCGGTGACGTGCGTGCCGTGACCGTGCCCGTCGCCCGGCTCGGCGTAGTTCTCGCCCGTCGCCGCGTACCAGCTCGCGCTCGTGTCGCCGTTGCGGCCGCGCCAGCGGCTCGCGAGCGCCGGGTGGCCGCCGTCGACGCCCGAGTCCATCACGCCGACGACGACGCCCTTGCCCGTGTAGCCGTACTCGCCCCAGGTCTTCGGCGCGTTCACCTTCTCGAGGCTCCAGGTCGGGAGGCGCGGCTCGGAGACGACCTCCGGGAGCGCGATCTCCTCGTCGAGGCTGATGCTCTCGACCTCGGGGTGGTGCTCGAGCTGCTCGAGCGTGCCGCGGCTGACCGTCGCGGCGAGGCCGTTGAAGATCCAGTACGAGCGGATGTTCGCGGCGCGCCCCGCCGTCTCCTCGGCTCGGAGCAGGCTGCGCAGGCCGGGCTGGGTCGCGTCGGCCGTCTCCTGCAGGGCCTCGACGACGGCCTCGGCGGGCGCCTCGCCGCCGCCTCGCGCGCTCGCCCTCGCCTGCGCCGCGACCGCCTCCACGTCGGCCTGGTCGCGGAGCCGGATGATCACCGGGACGTGCTCGTCCTCGTGGAAGGCAGCGAGGACGTCGCCGTCGACGCTTGCCGGCTCTTCGGTCGTCGTGCCCGCGTCGAGCGAGGGTGCGGCGGCGCCGTCGGTCAGGCGCGAGAGCTCGGGCGCGACGGCGGGCGCGGGCGGCTGCTCGACCGGGCCGGACGCGGCGATCGCGCCCGACGCGAGCAGCGCAGCGAGGGCGAGCAGCGCTGCGAGCGCGCGGCGACCCCCTCGAGCATGTAGAGCGTTCCCCCCAACGGCGTCGCGATCCTATAACAGTTGCAAGCGGTACGCGCATGGAGGACAACCGTCTCTCACCCCCACAGCTCCTCCGGCTCGCCGCCGTCGTCTTCGTCGTCGCCTGGTTCCTCGTCCCGGGGTTGCGCGACTGGATCCCGCTCTGGCTCCCTTTCCTCGCCCTCGCCGCGCTCGAGGCCAGCTTCCTCGTCTCGGTCTGGCGCGAGCGCGGAACCGCGCCGCCGCGGCGACGGCGAGGACCGCAGGAAACCGACATCGAGGAGCTCGGCGGCGAGGAGTGGCTCGAGCCGGTGCTCGTCGAGGTCGACGGTCAGCAGGTCTGGCTCCCGACGCTCGACGAGGACGCCGAGCCCTCCGAGCGGCCGGCGCCGGCGCAGCGGCCGCGCGGCCCCGGTCTCAGGCTGCGGACGATCGTGGTGGCGGGGCTCGTCGTGCTCGCAATCGCCCTGTTCGTCCTGCCGGACCGCGGCTGGGACAGCCTCGACGAGGCCGAGCAGGCACGCACCGAGGCGCGGCTCTCCGCGGAAGCGGCGCGGATCGCCGGCCACGAGGCACGCGTCCGTTGCGACGCCGAAGGCGAGGCGGTCGGGATCGTCCAGCACGCCGACGGGCTGGCCGAGGTCGGCGGGACGAACGCCTTTCTCACGCCCGAGATCTGCTACCGGCTCCACCGCGTGACCGAGGGCGACGAAGGCCCGTTCAGCCAGACCGCACGCGCGCTCGCCGTGCTCGCGCACGAGGCGTGGCACCTCCGGGGCGAGTCGGACGAGGGCGTCACGAACTGCTACGCGTTCCAGAGCGGGGTTTTGCTGGGAGAGCGGCTCGGTCTCTCGGAGCGGACCGCGGCCCGGATGATGCGCCAGCAGCTCGTCGACAACGCGACCTTCGCCCGCTCCGCGTCCGACTACCTCGTGCCGAGCGAGTGCCGCGACGGCGGCCGCCTCGACCTCAACCCCGGCAGCGACCGGTTTCCCTAGGCGCGGTCGGGCGTCGCGGCGAAGGCGGTCAGCGCGTCGATCGGGACGACCTCGAGCGCGCGGGCGTGCGTCGCGCCGAGCACGACCGGCGGCGCGTAGCCGGCGCGATGCGCCTCGAGCCATCGCTCTGCGCAGACGCACCAGCGATCGCCGGGCTCGAGCCCTGAAAAGCCCCACTCCGGCCGCGGCGTCGAAAGGTCGTTCCCTGCCAGGCGACTGAAGTCGAGGAACTCCGCCGTCATCACGGCGCAGACCGTGTGCGAGCCGACGTCCTCAGGCCCGGTCGAGCAGCAGCCGTCTCGGAAGAACCCGGTCACCGGCGCGTTCGAGCACGGCAGGAGTTCGCCACCGACGACGTTCACGTCCGGATCGCGGCTCACGACCGAAGCGTAACGTAGGTACTCTGTGGTCTCGTGATCTCCGGCCTCTTTCGACTTTCGTTCCCGACGGAGGCCGCGATGAAGATCGCCGCGCGCGACTGCCGTGCGAGGGCGTTCACCACGGAGCTGTCCGAGGAGCCCGGCGATTGGCACGTGCTGGCCCGACGCAGGGATCTCTTCCCCGCGAGCGAGTGCGACCGCTACGCCGGCCGCCTACGCCTGATCGCCGTCGAGCACGACGGCACGTATGACGGCTTCAGGCCGGACGAGCTCCCGGCCGAACTCGCCTAGTTCAGCGGCGCCGCCGCCGCTGCCGGCCGCCCGTGCCGGATGGCTTCGGCTTCGTTGCGACCGACATCCCGGAGGCGACGAACTGCTTGCCGTGGCCGAGGCGCGTGGCGAGGCGGCCGACGTCGTTGCGCTGATCCGGCAGCACGAGCGTGACGCCGGTGCCGCTGCGCCCGGCGCGGCCCGTGCGGCCGACGCGGTGCACGTAGTCGTTGTCGCCCTGCGGCGGGTCGAAGTTGATCACGTGCGTGATGTCGTCGACGTCGAGGCCGCGGGCGGCAACGTCGGTGGCGACGAGCGTCGAGACGCGACCCGACTCGAACTGCGCCAGCGCCCGCTCGCGCTGGTTCTGCGAGAGGTTGCCGTGCATCGCGACCGCCTTGATCCGGTGCTGCCGCTCGAGCTTGCGCGTGAGCTTGTCGGCGCCGTGCTTCGTCCGCACGAACACGAGCGCGAGCCCGCGGTCGACGGCGAGCTGCTCGACCAGGCGGTCGAGCTTGTCCTCGTGCGTGACCGGGACGAACGCGTGCTCCACCTCGCCCCGCTGCGCTTCCGCCGGCAGCGCCGCCCGGACGTGCGACGGAGTGACGGTATAAGCGCGCGCCAGCTCGGCGACGGCGCCGTCGAACGTGGCCGAGAAGAGCATCGTCTGCCGGTTCGCCGGCACCGCGCGCAGGATGCGGTCGACCTGCGGCTTGAAGCCCATGTCGAGCATCCGGTCGGCCTCGTCGAGGACGAGGACGCGGACGTCGGCGAGGGAGACGGCGCGCCGCTCCATCAGGTCGTGCAGCCTGCCCGGTGTCGCGACGAGGACGTGCGCGTCGCGCGCCTTCTTGATCTGCGCCGCGATCGGGGCGCCGCCGTAGACGGTCTCCACGCGCAGGCCCTTGGCCCTGGCGAGCGGACGCAGGTCGGCGGCGACCTGGCCGGCGAGCTCGCGCGTCGGCACGAGGACGAGTGCCCCCGGCCGCGCGGTCGAGCCGGCCGTCCGCTCGACGAGCGGCAGGCCGAAGGCGAGCGTCTTGCCGGAGCCCGTCGGCGACTCGGCGAGGACGTCGAGGCCGGCGAGCGCGTCCGGCAGGACGAGGCTCTGGATCGCGAAGGGATGGGTGATGCCGGCCGCCTCGAGCGCCCGAATGACGGGCGCGCTGACGCCGAGCTCCTGGAATGACTGTGACACGTTGTTCGACTCCTTGGGTACGAGCAGGTTCGAGATGCAACTGACCTCGAACAACCCAAAAAGGAGGAACGAGAAGCTAGATCTCCACGGAACCGGTCGGCTCCGTGCGGCCACGGTAGCAGGAACGCGTTCTAGGTTTCGACGATCCGGCCCTGACGTCTTCGCCGCGAGCTTCTTCGCGGCGCGCTTCTCCTTCAGCGACATCGCCGGCTTCTTCTTGCCTTCGTGCTTCGGCTTCTGCGCACCCTTCATGGCCGAAGTCTCGCAGAAGCCGCGGCGAGGAGGCCGGCCCTACGTCGCCGGGACGCGCGCGACCGCCTCGATCTCGACGAGGATGCCGGCCGGCAGGCTGACGCCGACCGTCGATCGCGCCGGGTACGGCTCCTCGAAGTACTCGCGGTAGGCCTCGTTGAAGGCCGGGAAGTTGCCGAGGTCGGTGAGAAACGCGTTCACCTTGATCACGTCGTCCAGCTCGCAGCCCGCCGCCCGGAGGCACGTGCGGATGTTCTCCAGCGCTTGCCGGCACTGCCCGCCGACGTCCTCGGCCGCGAGCTGCCCGGATTCGTCGAACCCGACCTGCCCGGCGGTGAAGACGAGATCGCCGCTGACGACGACGGGGGAGTACGGCGCCGCCGGCCGCGCCAGACCCTCGGGTTGAATCGCATTCCTCATCGCTCACCTCACCTTTCCACGCGCCGCAGTGGGCAGCGTCTCGACGACCTCTCCGCCGCGGTGTAACACGATCTCGTCGTGCATGTTCGCGGCCGTGCACGCATGGTTGGGGACGATCGTGACCCGGTCACCGATTTCGGGCGGAGGGTCGCAGCGGCTGACGTCGACGTAGCCATGCTCCTCGTTGAGCGCGTACACCTCTGCCTCCGGGTACTCGACGAGCAGGCCGTGGCCGGTCACGCCGATCGCCGGATCCGACGTGAGCGTCTTCGACCCCGCGTCGATGATCGCCCGCTCTCGCGTCGGCCGGCTGACGACGGTGGCGACGATCCGCAGCGCACAGTCCTCGAGCGGCACCGAGCCGTTCGCGATGCAGGCACGGTCGCCGTAGACGTACGTGCCCACGCGGAGCTCGTCGACGACGCCGAGCTCGTGCGTTCGTCCGGCCGTCGGCGTGCCGCCACCGCTCACCCGCTCGACCGAGAGCCCGCGCGCCTCGATCGCCTCGCGGGCGGCCCGGAGCCACGGCGCCGTCTCGGGTAGCGATGGGTAGGTCATCAGCCCGGCGAAGCGCAATCCGTCGAGCCCGTCGACGAGCTCGGCCAGCGTGGCCGCCTCGTCCGGGCTCTGGACGCCGGTCCGGCCCAGGCCCGTGTCGCACTCGACCAGGAAGTCGACCTCGACGCCGTGCCGGGCGAGCACCGGGGAGAGGCCCTCGGCGACCGCCGCCGAGTCGCCGACGACGGTCATCTTCACGCGTCCCGCCAGCGCGGCGAGCCGCTCGGCCTTCGCCTCGCCGACGAGCGGGAACGAGAGGAGGATGTCCTCGAAGCCCGCGTCGGCCATCACCTCGGCCTCGCCGAGCTTCTGGCAGGTGATCCCGACCGCTCCCGCCTCGAGCTGGAGCCGGGCGAGCTCGGGCAGCTTGTGGGTCTTGATGTGCGGTCGCAGCGCGACCCCGTGCTCGTCGCAGTACGCCTGCATGCGGGACACGTTCCGCTCGATCGCGTCGAGATCGGCGGTCAGGACCGGCGTCTCGAGATCGGAGAGCTGCACCTAAGCGCTCGCCTGCGTCGACAGGGCGCCGTCGCGCAGGGCCGCCGTGGCGCGCGCAGCCTGAGCTGCGATCCACTCGAGGTCGGTGTCCGATCGTGGCGCCTCTCGCCCGACGAGCTCGCTGCCCAGCGCAATCACGGTCGCACCGGCCTCGAGGTAGGCCTGGACCTCGTCGATCCGGACGCCGCCCGTGGGGATGAGCGGGATCGTGGGGAACGGGCCGCGGAGCGCGCGCAGGTACGGAGGCCCGCCGCACGACGCCGGGAAGAGCTTCATCACGCGCGCCCCGGCGGCGGTCGCGGCCAGGATCTCGGTCGCCGTGAAGACACCCGGCACGGGCTCGAGCCCGCACTCGAGCGCGGTCTCGATCACCTCGGGGACGAGCCCCGGGCTGACGACGAATCGGGCGCCCGCCGCCGCCGACGCGCGCACCTGTTCGGAGTCCACGACGGTGCCGACCCCCACCGTCCTCCCGTCCCCGGCGGCGTCGGCGACCGCGGCGAGAGCGCCCGGCGTGTCGATCGTCACCTCGACCTGCTCGATCCCGCCCCGAACGAGCGCCGCCATCGCGCCCGAGACGTCTCCACCCTCGTGGAAACGCACGATTCCGACCAGCGAGCCGGAGCCGAGCACGGTTGTCTCGAGCACCGGCCGACGCTATCTCAGGCGAAGTTGTAATGCAAGCATGTTGTCATTACAGTATCCCCGGCCGTGAGCGAAGCATCTACAGCGCCCCAGAGCGCCACAGAGATCGCGGGGACGATCGACAAAGCCTCGCCGGTCCCGTTCTACTACCAGCTGCGCCAGCTGCTCGAGCGCGCGGTCGCCGACGGCGTCCTCGCCGCCGGCGAGCAGATCCCGACGGAGGCCTCGCTGTGCGAGCGCTACGACGTCAGCCGGACCGTGGTCCGCCAGGCGCTGAGCGACCTCGAGCGAACCGGCCTCGTCACCCGGCTCAAGGGCAAGGGAACGTTCGTCGCGGAGCCGAAGGTCTCGGAGTTCGTCGCGCAGTCGCTGACGAGCCTGCACGAGGACCTGAGCGCCCGAGGCGAGCGGCTGACGACGAAGGTGCTGCGGCTCGAGGTGGAGCCCGTGTCGCCGCACGTCGCCCCGATGCTCGAGCCTGCAGGAGCCGGAGCCGATCGTGCTGCTGGAGCGGTTGCGGTTCCTGCGCGGCGAGCCGCTCGTCGTCACGACCGCCTACATGCCCCACTCGATCTGCGCGCCGATCCTGGAGCTCGACATGAGCGATCGCTCCCTCTTCGAGACCTACGAGCAGGAGCTCGGGCTCACACTCCACCGTGGCACGCGCGCGATCGAGGCGCGCACGGCGACCGGCGAGCTAGCCCAGCACCTCGGCGTGAACGAAGGAGCCCCCGTCCTCGCCTTCACCGGGGTCACGTATCTCGACGACGGCCGCCCGATCGAGTACTTCGTCGGCCTGCACCGTGGGGATCGCAGCCGTTTCGAGACGGAGCTGTTCCGCCCATCTGGGACGGCCGACCTGGCCGCCGCCCGCGCCGCACACGTCGCCAGCTGATGGACCACGCCCTCGAGCTCGGGCTGATCGGCTCGGCCTGGCACGGGACGTCGCTCGGCGTGCTCGAGGGGATCGCAAAGACGAAGGAGATCGGCTTCGACGCGTACGACGTCTTCGAGGACCCGCTGACGACGACCGACGACGAGCGCCGCGCGATCAAGGAGACGTGCGAGGAGCTCGGGTCTGCCGATCCGCTCCGCCGTCTGCATCGCGCTCGGCCTCGTCGACTTCGTGCCGGCCGTGCGCCGCTTCACGCTCGACCGCTGCAAGGCGTACATCGACCAGCAGGCGTACTTCGGCGGCCGCAACGTGCTGCTCGTGGTCGGCGAGTACTACTGCGACCTGCAGGTGTTCTCGAAGGAGCAGATCTTCGGGCTCGTCGCGGAGAACCTCCGCGAGCTCGCCGAGCACGCGGAGGCACGGGGGATCGAGCTGGTGATCGAGCTCGAGCCGTTCAAGCATGCGGTGGCGAACAGCGTGCACGAGCTCGCCCGCCTGATCCGCGAGGTCGACCATCCCGCCGTCAAGGGGAACGCGGACGTCTCGCACCTGCACCTCTCGGGCGCGTCGTTCGACGACGTCGCGGTGCTGGCGGGGATGATCGGGCACGTGCACGTCTCCGACTGCGACGGCAAGGTGCACGGCGACATGCCGCCCGGACGCGGCGTCACGCCGATCAAGGAGTATCTGCAGGCGATCCTCGACACCGGCTTCACGGGCACGGTGTCGGTCGAGCTCGAGCGGGTGCCGGAGCCCGACCGCATGGTCGAGCTGGTCGAGGAGTCGTATCGGGAGACCGCGCGCATCCTTTCCGAGCTCGGGGCACGCGACCCTGCCGCAGCTGATTCAACTGCATGGCCGGTCCGTTCGAACTGACCGGACGCCGCGCGCTCGTCACGGGCGGCGGCGGCGGAATCGGGCGCGGGCTGGCGCGGGCGCTCGTCGACGCCGGTGCGAGCGTGGCCGTGCTCGGCCGCTCGCAGAGCGCGGACGAGGCGGCCGCCGAGCTGGGCGGCATCGCCGTGCGCGCCGACCTCGCCGACCGCGAGGATCTGCGCCGCGGCTTCGACGAGGCGGTCGAGCGGCTGGGCGGGCTCGACATCCTCGTCAACTCCCACGGCATCGGGAGGGCCGCCGACGCAACCGAGCACAAGCTCGGCGACTGGGACGAGGTGATCGAGGTCAACCTGACGGCGACCTTCGAGCTCTGTCAGCTCGCCGGCCGGATCATGGTCGAGCAGGGAAAGGGCAAGATCGTCAACATCGCCTCGGTGCTGAGCTTCCAGGGCGGGCTCCGGGTCTCGTCGTACGCGGCGAGCAAGGGCGGCGTCTCGCAGCTGACGATGGCGCTCGCGAACGAGTGGGCGCCTCACGGTGTCAACGTGAACGCGATCGCTCCGGGCTACGTCAAGACGGCGCTGAACGCGCGCATCTGGCGCGACGATCCCGAGCGGACGGAGCAGATCAGCGTCCGCATCCCGGCCGGTCGCTGGGGCGAGCCTGCCGACATGGGCGGAGCCGTCGTCTTCCTCTCCTCTGCCGCCTCCGACTACGTGCACGGCGTGACGCTGCCGGTCGACGGCGGCTGGCTCGCCCGCTAGTGGAGACGTCGATCTTCTGCTTCGCGACCGACCTCGCGGACGAGGGAATCGACGACCGTGCTGGACAACGTCGAGCGCCGCGGCGGCCTCGGCGGCGTCACCGTCGCGGCCGCGTACCACGAGGGCCGCGACGTCTTCCCGCACAACCCGGTCCGCAAGGTGCGGTTCCTCGAGAGCGGCGCCGTCTTCTTCCCGCCCGGACCGGCGCTGCGTGCGGCGCGGCTGCAGCCGCCCGTGAGCGAGGCGGCGCACGTGCTGCCCGAGGTCGTCGCCGCCGCCGACCGGCGCGGCCTGGCCGTGAGAGCGTGGACGGTCTTCCTCCACAACGGCGCGCTCGCCGCGGCGCACCCCGAGTGCGCGCCCGAGAACGCGTTCGGCGACCGCTACGTGACGGAGCTCTGTCCCGCGAACCCGGATGCCCGCGCCTATGCCCGCGCGCTCGCCGCCGACATCGCCGCGCTCGGCGTCGCCGGCATCTGCTCGGAGGCACTCCACTACCTGGGCATCGAGCACGGCTACGCGCACGAGCGCTACTTCGTCCCGCTCGGGCCGCGGACGCGCTACCTGCTCGGCCTGTGCTTCTGCGAGCACTGTCTCGGCGCGGCGCGCGCGGCAGGCGTCGACGGGGAGGCTGTGCGTCGCGGCGCGCGCGAGGCGATCGAGCGTGCGTTCGCGGGCGACGACCCGGGCGGCGAGCCCGAACGCGACGAGTACGCGCGCGTACGCGAGCAGGTCGTCGCGTCCCTGGTCGCCGAGGTCGCCGAGGCGGCCGGTGAGACGCCGTTCGAGTTCATCGAGCTCTCGGGCGCGGTGAAGGGCTACGCCGACGGCCGGCCGACAGGCGCCCCGGCGCCCTCGATCGCATGGCAACTCGGCGTCGACGTCGACGCCGTCGCCAGGGCCTGCGACGGGATCGAAGCGATCGGCTACGCAGCCGACCCGGAGCGGGTACGCGGCGACCTCGAGGCCTACGGCGACGCCGCGGTCTCCGTCATCTTCCGCCCCTCCACCCCTGACTGCGACTCCGTCGAGAACCTGCGCACGAAAGTCGACCTCGCACGCGAGCGCGGCCTACGTCGCGTCGACTTCTACCACTACGGCCTCATGCGGCTGGACGCGCTGGACTGGATACGCGGCGCCCTGACGCCCTGAGGGCCCGGCCGGCGAGCGCCCCTGTGTGCCGGCCGTCGTCGACCACGACGACGCCGTTGACGAGCACGTACGGAATCCCGTCGGGCAGACGCCGCGGCTCCTCGTACGTCGCCGTGTCGCGGATCGTCTCCGGGTCGATGCACGTGACGTCCGCCGCCATACCGGGACGGAGCAGGCCGCGGTCGGGAAAGCCGAGCCGCTGCGCCGGCAGCGAGGTCATCTTCCGCACCGCCTGCTCCCAGCCGAGGATCCCGAGCTCGCGCACGTAGACGGCGAAGTAGCGCGGGAACGTGCCCCAGCCGCGCGGGTGCGGCCGGTCGCCGACGAGGATGCCGTCGCTGCCCGCGGTGTGCGACCAGTGCGCCATCGTCATGCGCACGTTCTCCTCGTTGCCGGTGTGGGCGATGCACGAGACGCCGAGGTTCCGCGCGACGAGCAGCTCGCAGACGTAGTCGATCGGCCGGGCGCCCGCCGCCGCCGCGGCCTCGGCGACAGGGCGTCCGTCGACCACGATCACCGACCAGTCGATCGGGATCTCGTGGAAGCCGTCCGAGCCCTCGTCCTCGAGCTCGGCGCGCAGCCGCTCCCGCAGCGCGGGGTCCCGCAGCCGCTCGATCGTCGCCGCGCTGCCGCCGACGTGCATCCAGCTCGGCAGGAACGCGTGCAGGTACGTGTTGCCTGCCAGATACGGATACGTGTCGAGCGTGATCTCGATCCCGTCGTCCCGCGCCTGATCGATCAGTACGAGCAGCTCCGGCGCCCTGCCCTTGTTGATCGGATAGCCGAGGTGCGCGTGCGCGAGGTGCAGCGGCACCCCGGACCGGCGTGCGATCTCGATGCAGTCCGCGTACGCCTCCAGCGCGCGCCGGCCGTAGTTGCGGTGGTGCGGCGTGTAGTAGCCGCCGTAGTCCCGGACGACCTCGAGCAGCGCGACGAGCTCGTCGTCGTCGGCGTACATCCCGGGCGTGTACGTGAGCCCGGTCGAGAGGCCGACGGCGCCCTGCTCGAGCGCCTCGGCGAGCAGCCGCTTCATGTGCGCGAGCTCGTCGCCGGTCGGCGGACGATCGTCGTAGCCCATCGCGCACATGCGGATCGTCCCGTGCGGCGCGAGGTAGGCGGCGTTGATCGCGATCCCGTCGGCGTCGAGCCGGTCGAGGTACTCGCCGACCGTGCGCCAGCTCCAGTCGAAGCCGGGCGGGTCGTCGTTCCAGCCGGCGAGCTGGCCGCGCAGCTGCTCGAGCACGTCGTCGGTGACGGGTGCGTAGCTGAGGCCGTCCTGGCCCAGCACGTCGAGCGTGACGCCCTGGCACACCTTCGCCTCGTGCGCCGGGTTCGCGAGCAGCTGCAGGTCGGAGTGCGTATGCATGTCGACGAAGCCCGGACAGACGAAGAGACCGTCCGCGTCGATCACGCGCTCCGCGGGCTCGTCGTGCAGCCGTCCGACCGCTGCGATGCGGTCGCCCGAGATGCCGACGTCGGCGCGGTACCACGGATTGCCGGCGCCGTCGATCACACGCCCGCCGCGGATCAGCAGGTCGAGCACGAGCGCCTAGTCCTCGTCGTCGGGCGAGAAGTTCGCGACCAGCTCACGCGCCATCTGCGCGTTGCCGGCAAGCAGGCCGCCGTCGACGCGCAGCACCTCGCCGGTGATCCACGCGGCATCGTCGGAGGCGAGGAACACCGCAGCGTTCGCGACGTCATCCGGCTCCCCTACGCGGCGCAGCGGGTACCAGCGGACGAGCCGCTCGAAGATCGCCGGCTCCTTGTCGACGCGCTCCTGCCAGAGCGGGGTGCGGATCGTGCCCGGTGCGATCGCGACGACGCGAATCCCGTGCTTGCCGTAGCGCGTGGCCATGCTGCGCGTCAGATTGATCAGGCCGGCCTTCGCCGCACTGTAGGGCTCGTTCGCAAAGAAGGCCATCCCGTTCACGGACACGATGTTCACGATCACGCCCGAGCCGCGCTCGATCATACCCGGCAGGACGGCCTTCGAGCAGAGGAACGCCGACTTGAGATTGAGCTCGACGTCGGTGTCCCACTCCTCCTCCGAGATCTCGAGCAGGTCGTCGGCCATGCCGCCGCCCGCGTTGTTGACGAGCACGTCGATCGCGTCGGCCGCCTCGACCATGCCGGCGACGTCCGCTGCGACGGTGACGTCCGCCT
>CAWCDT010000018.1:0-119859 GCA_963794385.1 uncultured Gaiellaceae bacterium
TAGCGCCCATTTCGGCCGCGTGCGTCTCGAGGTACGCGCCGACCTCGTCCTCGTAGACGTTTCCGAGCTCGCGGAGCACCCAGCCGACGGCGGTCTGCACGTAGTGCCGATCGTCGCCGAGGCAGTTCGAGACGAGGGGCAGCACGTCGCCGGGTGGGAGGAAGACGGCGTTCCGTCCGCTGTAGTGCACGAGGCTCACGATCGAGATACGCCGCAGCCACTCGTCCTCGGCGGCGTTCCAGGCCTGCAACTGCGGATACACGTCGTCCGGATTGCGCTCGAGCACCCTCGAGTAGACGCCGCTGAGGAGGTCGCTGTGGCACCAGTTGTCGACCCGGCCGCTCCAGCGCCGGATTACGGGCCAGAGACCTGCCGGCACGCGCTTGCGAACGATCGGCGCATAGAACTCCAGCGCGGCGAAGAGGACGTCGCCGTACGGCGAGGACGCCCAGAGCTCGTCCCAGATCTCGAGGACCTGCTCCTCCGGCAGGTCGGAGAACGAGAATCCCTGCTTGACGCGCTTCCTGAGCGCCGGGAAGCGGATCCCGAGGTGCTCGAGCTGTGAGCCGCGGTCTCGCCGGATCGCCTCTCCCAGACGAGGATCGCCGATCGCGCGCAGCGCTTGCACGACCTCTTCGTGGTAGTCGCGGTCGCGGTTCACGTTTCGCGAGGCTGCACGTAGCGGGCGCCCAGCGTCGTCGCGAGGGTCCGGTGCGCGGGCCCCGTTCCGATCAGGATCGAGCGGGACGGGTCGATGCCGTGCGCCCGTGCGAACGCGAGCGGCAGTCCGGGCAGCGGCGGCCGGCACCAGCAGGTCGGCGGGCCGCCGGCGTGCGGGCAGAGCGCCGTCTCGACGACGTCGGCCGTCAGGAGGGCGGCGAGCGCGAGGAGGTCATCCGCACCGTCGCCAGGGCTCCAGTCGAAGATCAGGTGAGGCGCGTCCGGATCCGGGTCCTCCCAGCCGGGCAACCGCAGCGCAGCCGCGGCCATGAAGACTCCCGCTCGTCCATCCGAGGAATGTTTGCGTTCGAACGGCAGCTGCTCGACGCCGGCGAATCCCTCGTCGGGCGAGGGCGGCTCGAGCTCTCGGAGCGTGCGCATCTGGGACGTCGGCGCGATCACGCCTGGCTCCCGCGCCAGCTCCCGCAGCTGCTCGGGACCGGGAAGCGAGCCGAGACGCTCGAGCAGCCGCTCGACGACGTTGACCTGCGCCTGCGCGAGCGGCGTATCGAGCCAGATGCAGCGCGTCGCGATCCGGTGCCGCGCCGCCGTCTCGATCACATAGCTCCGCGCCGCGCGCGTGAGGTAGGTGTTGTCGAGCACGATTCGCCGAGCGCCCGACGCCAGCTGCTCGTCGAGGGCGTCGGCGAGCTCGCGCAACGAGCCGCCCCGCTCGTCGCGGTTGAGACGGACATAGCCCTGGGCCACGTACTCCTCGGCGACGCGGCTCTTGCCGGCTGCCGGGATGCCCATCACGAGGACGACGTCCGCGTCGTCCGTCCGCCGCGGGCGCGACGGGCGGCGGGCGGGGCGCGGCCCGCCGAACGCGCCGGCGAGGACCGCGCGGTCGTCGGCCTCGAGGCTGAGCGTGGCCGCACGGGCCGCAGAGCGCGCGGTCTCCGGCCGCCGAGCGCCGGGGATCGCAACGACCGCGGGTGAGAGGTCGAGCAGCCACGCGAGCGCGACCTCGGCCGGAGTCGCACCGCGGGCCGCCGCGACGCCGACGAGCGCCTCGTGGCGCGCGAGCCGGCCCGCGCGGCGCGGCCCTCCGAGCGGCGAGTGGGCGATGACGGCGATCCCGGCCTCGGCGCAGCGCTCGACCACTCCTCCTCGGAGCGGGCCGTCGTCGAAGGGGCTGAGCGCGACCTGGACGGCGGTGACCGGTGCGAGCTCGAGCGCTTCGTCCAGCTGGCCTCGATTGACGTTCGAGAGCCCCACGCTCTTCACGAGGCCGTCGTCGACGAGCCGCGCCAGCGCGCGCACGGAGGTGCGCCACGGCGTCCGCGGATCGGGCGCGTGGACGAGGTAGAGGTCGATCGTCAGGCCGTCCAGGGCGGCCAGGCTCGCTTCGCAGTCGGCTCGAATGGCCTTGGCGCGACCGTCCGGGACCCACGCGCCGCCGGGCCTCGCCATGCCTCCCTTGGTGACGATCCGTGCCGTCGAGTCGGCACCGCAGAGGCGGAGGGCGCGGGCCAGCAGCCGCTCGTTGTCGCCGTACGCCCGAGCCGTGTCGAACACGGTGATCCCGGCCTCGGCTGCGGCGGCGATCGTCTCGAGCGGGAAGGTCCTCGTCGCGGTCCGCGTCCGTCGACAGCCGCATGCAGCCGAGGCCGATGCGGAGCTCGGACGCGGACGGCCAGCGCGGCCGACTCATCCCTCTAGCGTCGCACGGACAGCAGCTCGGCCAGGAGCGTGCCGGTCTCGACGGCCGCCTCCTCGCGGAGCGAGTACCGGTACGAGCGGGCGTTGCCGCTGACGATCACGAGACCGGCGGCGCGGAGCTGGTTCAGATGGTGGTGCGCCGTCGACTTCGCGAGCCCGGTCAGCTCGGTGAGCTCGCTGAGGGACGCGTCGCCGGCCGCGAGCCGGCGGAGGATCTGGATACGCCCCTCCTCGGCGAGCGCGCGTCCGAGGAGCACGGCCCGCTCGCGCACGTCCCGTTCCGCCTCGAGCGGCTCCTCGGCCGGGTAGCAGATGATCCGCGCGTCCCGATGCTGGCAGAGCAGCAGCCAGGGCCGCGCGGCGAGCTGCGGGGCGAGGACGACACGCGAGGCCTCCGGCTCGCGCTCGTAGACGAAGCCGCGGGCGGCCGCGGAGATCAAGGCGTCGGGGCTCACGCGTGCGGCCAGCGCCCGCTTCGACTCCACATCGGCCCGCAGCGCGGCCAGGACCTCGTCCTCGCGGGGCGCGAAAGCCTCGTCCGCGAAGCGGCGCAGCACCGCGACGAGGCGCTGTTCGTCTGCGCTGCGCTCAGCGGCAGAAGCAGCTCGAGCGATTGCTGCGCGCGGCCCGCGTAGTAGCGGTCGTGATCGAGCAGGGCCGCGATCGCCGCCCGATCCCCTGCAGCGGCGCGCTCGAGCGTCTCCGCCCCGGCGACGATCCGCCACGACGGCACGTGGACGCCGACGATGTGCCGGCGGAGCTCCTCCGGGTCCGTGTGAGCGACCCGGTCGACGAAGTCGGCCGCGGATCCCGACCGGAGCGTCGAGCGCGAGGCCGAGGAGGTGGAGCCACACCTCGCCCGCCTCGCGCCCGACCTCTGCGATCGCCCGCCTGAGCCCGGCCGAGCAGGCGGCGAGGTCGTCCGGCAGCCAGCTCGGCCGTTCCGCTGTTCGCTCCGCGGTCAGCGTCGACAGCCCGATCAGGAGCTCGAAGGCGGGGTCGGCGCGCAGCTCGACGGCGAAGGCCGGCCCGGCCGCCGAGGCGTCGTGGATCTTTCGTTCTTGCTCAGTCGTATTCATTCGATTATTATCGGACGATACTACCTCCGCGAAAGGACGTCACCATGCGCTACAAGCTTCTCGGCAGAAGCGGCCTGCGGGTCAGCGAGCTGGCCCTCGGAACGATGACCTTCGGGCCCGACTGGGGCTGGGGCGCCGACGCCGACGAGAGCCGGCGGATCTTCGAGCGGTACGACGGGGCCGGCGGCAACTTCGTCGACACCGCCAACAACTACACCGACGGATCGAGCGAACGCCTCGTCGGCGAGCTCACGGAGTCGCAGCGGGAGCGCTGGGTGATCGCCACCAAGTACTCGCTCAGCCTCGATCCGAACGATCCGAACGCCGGCGGCAACCACCGCAAGAGCCTCGTCCGCTCGCTCGAGCAGAGCCTTCGCCGCCTGCGCACCGACTACGTCGACCTGCTCTGGCTCCACATGCGCGACGCGACGACGCCGATCGAGGAGGCCGTGCGCGCTCTCGACGACCAGGTCCGGCTCGGCAAGGTGCTGTACGTCGGCATCTCCGACTCTCCGGCCTGGGTAGCCGCGCAGGCGAACACGATCGCCGACCTGCGCGGCTGGTCGCCGTTCGTCGCGCTGCAGATTCCCTACAGCGTCGCCTCGCGCCAGCCCGAGCGTGAGCTGCTCCCGATGGCCGCCTCGCTCGGGCTCGCGCTCGTGCCGTGGGGCGTGCTCGGGGCCGGGATCCTGACCGGCAAGCCTGCATCCGAGCGCCGCTGGCCCGAGGACCGCGTCAGCGAGAAGACGGAGCAGCTCGTCGAGCTCCTGCAGGGCATCGCCGCCGCGCACGGCGCCACCGCCGCCCAGGTGGCGATCGCGTGGCTGCTCGGAGCGGGCGGCCCGCCGACGATCGTCCCGATCGTGGGCGCCCGCACCGAGGCGCAGATCGTCGAGAACCTCGGTGCGCTCCAGCTCGAGCTGACAGCCGAGGAGCGTGGCGAGCTGGACGAGGCGGGCGCGCCGGAGCTGGGCTTCCCGCGCTCCTTCCTCGAGTCCGAGGACGTGCGCGGTCTGATCTACGGGGAGACGTGGGAGCGCCTGGAGGCAGTCGCCCGCTGATCCGGCCGATCACGAGAGCGCGGTTACTATCGGCCACGTGCCGTGAGAATCCCGCGCGTTTCGGCTCCGCCCTTCGCCCGCTTTCTCCTCCGGCGCGCCGCGGCGCTCGTCCTGCTCTGCCTCGGCATCACGTTCGTCGCGTTCGCGTTCACGCAGCTCGTCCCCGGCGACCCGGTCGCCGCCAACCTCGGCGAGCAGGCGGCCGCCGACCCGGCCGCCGTCGCGGCGTTCGAGGAGCGCTACGGGCTCGACGAGCCGGTGCCGGTCCAGTACTGGCGCTATCTGACGAACCTCCTCCAGGGCGACCTCGGCGAGTCGCTCCAGGATCACCAGCCCGTCCGGCAGAACCTCGCCACGTACGTGCCGGCGACGGCGGAGCTGGCGATCTTCTCCACGCTGATCGCGATCCTCGTCGGCGTCCCCTTCGGCGTCATCGCCGCGGTTCGCTGGAACCGGCCGACCGACCACGCGCTCCGCGTCGTCTCGCTGGCGGGCATCTCGATGCCCACGTTCTGGGTCGCGCTCGTCGCGCTGTACGTCTTCTTCTTCCGGCTCGGCTGGTTCCCGGGCGGAGACCGGCTCGACCCGGGCGTGCTCGCGCCGCCGCACAAGACGGGCGCGTACACGATCGACGCTCTGCTCGCCGGGCAGTGGAGCACGGCCTGGAACGCGCTCCACCACCTGATGCTGCCGGCGCTCGTGCTCGCCGCCTTCAACGTCGCCCTCCTGACCCGGTACACGCGCTCGGCAGTGCTCGAGGTGATCCGGAACGACTACGTCCGTGCGGCCCGCGCGAAGGGGCTGGCCGAGTCGACCGTGCTCGTACGGCACGTGCTCCGCGCGGCGCTCCCGTCGGTCGTGACGGTGATCGGGCTCATCTTCGCGAACGTGCTGACAGGCACCGTGCTCGTGGAGACGATCTTCGCCTGGCCGGGAGTCGGCCAGTACGCCTATCGCAGCGCGGTCACGCTCGACCTGCCCTCGATCATGGGCGTCAGCCTCTTCGTCGCGTTCGTCTACATCGTCGTCAACTTCGTCGTGGACGTGCTCTACGGCGTCATCGACCCGCGGATCCGCGTCACATGAGTACGACCGTCGCGCCGGAAGAGCATCTGCCCGCCCGCTCGTTCGCGGACTGGATCCGCCCCCTGGCGCGACAGCCGCTCACCGTCGCGGGGGTGGCGATCGCCCTGATGTGGCTGCTCGTCGCCGTCTTCGCCCCGCTCGTGGCGCCCTACGACCCGCTGGAGCAGTCGTTCACCCCCTTCTCGCCGCCCTCGACCGAGCACCTCTTCGGCACCGACGAGCTCGGCCGCGACGTCTTCTCGCGGGTCGTCTACGGGGCCCGCATCTCCCTGCCGCTCGGGCTCTTGCTCGTCGTGCTCGCCTCGACGATCGGCGGCGTCCTCGGCGCGCTCGGGGGCTACTTCCGCGGCTGGGTCGACGGCGCCGTCATGCGCACTGCCGACCTCGTCTTCGCCTTCCCGGCGATCATCCTCGCGATGGTCGTGACGGCCGCGCTCGGGCGCGGGCTCACGAACGCCGTCCTCGCCCTCGTGATCGTCGCCTGGCCGTCGTACGCACGCGTCGTCCGCAGCCTCGTGCTCTCGGTCGGGGACTCCGAGTACGTGTGGGCGGCCCGGCTGCTGGGCGCCTCGTCCAGGCGTGCGCTCGTGCGCGACGTGCTCCCGAACGTCGCCGGCCCGGTGCTCGTCCTCGCGACCCTGGACGTGGGGAGCGCGATCCTGCTGCTCTCCGGGCTCTCGTTCCTCGGTCTCGGCGCCCAGCCCCCGGCGGCCGAATGGGGCTCGATGGTGGCGACCGGGACGCAGTTCTTCCAGTTCTGGTGGATGGGCACCTTCCCCGGCCTGGCCATCTTCACGGCGGTGCTGGCCTTCAACTTCATCGGCGACAGCCTCCGCGACGTCTTCGACCCCCGGACCGCCCGCGAATCGAGGGAGCGCCTGTGAGTGCGCTGCTCGAGGTCGAAGGCCTCCGCGTCGGTCTGCCCACGCCGGCCGGCCGCGTGACGGTGGTCGACGGGATCGACTACCGCGTCGAGCCCGGCGAGGTCTTCGGGATCGCCGGCGAGAGTGGCAGCGGCAAGACGATGTCCGTGCTCGCGTTGATGGGGCTACTGCCGCCCGGAGCTGCGGTCGGAGGCCGCGCCGTCTTCGGCGGGCGCGACCTGCTTCGGCTGCGGCCGGGGGAGCTGCGGCGGATCTGCGGCCGCGAGCTGGCGATGGTCTTCCAGGACCCGATGACGTCGCTCCACCCGATGCTGTCCGTCGGGACCCAGCTCACCGAGCACGTCCGCAGGCATCTCGGGCTGGGGCGGAGCGACGCGGCCGCCCGCGCCCTCGAGCTCCTGCGCGAGGTGCGGATCCCTGATCCGGAGGGCTCGCTGAACGCGTTTCCGCACCAGTTCTCCGGGGGCATGCGCCAGCGCATCGCGATCGCCGTCGCGCTCGCGTGCCGGCCGACGCTGCTCGTCGCGGACGAGCCCACGACGGCGCTCGACGTCACCGTGCAGGCCGGGATCATCCGACTCCTCGATCGGCTCCGGCGCGAGTCGGGCCTCGCGATCGTCCTCATCTCGCACGATCTCGGCGTGCTCTCGGCGATCGCCGACCGTGTCGCCGTGTTTTACGCGGGCCGCATCGTCGAGGGAGGCGTGCGCGCCGACGTGCTCGGCCGGCCCCGCCACCCGTACACGCGCGGCCTCCTCGACGCACTGCCCCATCCCGAGGCGCCTGCCTCCCCGCTCGTCGCGATTCCGGGCACGCCGCCCGCGCCGGGCCGCATCCCGCCCGGCTGTTCCTTCCATCCGCGCTGCCCGTACGCGCTCGACTCCTGCAGCCAGTCGGTTCCTCCGCTCGAGCCGGTGAACGGCCGCACGCTCGCCTGTCCCGTCGATCCTTTGCGCGCATGACCACCCTGGCACAGCCCGTCGGCCCGGCCGCCCTCGCCCTCGAGGACGTGGTCGTCGAGTACGAGCGGCGGGACCTCGGCCCGGTGCGCGCCGTCGCGGGCGCCAGCCTCGAGGTCGCGCAGGGGCAGATCGTCGGGCTCGTGGGCGAGTCCGGCTGCGGCAAGTCGACACTGGCACGCGCGGCCGTCGGGATGGTGGCGCCGCTCGCGGGGTCGATCCGCTTCGAGGGCCGGGAGGTGCGACCGCTGTCGCGGGGCGCCCGGCCGCGGGAGCTCGCGCGTCTCCAGATGGTGTTCCAGAACCCCTTCTCGTCGCTCAACCCGCGCCGGAAGGTCGGCGAGCAGATCGGCGAAGCGCTGAGCACGCTCCGTCTCGGCACGCGGGCGCAGCGGCCGGCGCGGATCGCACAGCTGCTCAACCAGGTCGGCCTGGCGGCCGGTGCGGCCCGCGGCTACCCACACGAGTTCTCGGGCGGACAGCGGCAGCGGATCGCGATCGCCCGGGCGCTGGCCGCGAACCCGTCGGTGATCGTCCTCGACGAGCCGCTGGCCTCGCTCGACGCCTCGGCGCAGGCGCAGATCGCGAATCTCCTCGCCGGCCTCGCCCGCGAGCTCGAGCTCGGCCTCCTGCTCATCTCGCACGACCTCGCGATCGTCCGCCACGTCGCCGACGTCGTCGCGGTGATGTACCTCGGCCAGATCGTCGAGCGCGCGCCGACGAGGGAGCTCTGGGCGACGCCTCTGCACCCGTACAGCGAGGCCCTCATCGGCGCCGTGCCGCGCGCGGACGGCGCCGGCGTCCTGCCGGAGGCGCTGCCGGGCGAGGTGCCCGACCCGTCGAAGCCGCCCGCCGGTTGCCGCTTCCACACGCGCTGTCCCTACGCCTTCGATCGCTGTCGCTCCGAAGAGCCTCCGCTCGTCGAGCTCGCACCCGGTCGCTCGGCCGCGTGCTGGCTGCAGACGCCGGGCGAGCCGCCCGCGCCTCCCGCCGTCAAGTCGCGGCGGCTGGCGCCGGCCGCACCCGCGGAGTAGGCTCGAAACTCGCCACCGAGAGGGAAGGAGAGAGCCCATGACACGCAGGGTTCGGAGCAAGTCGGCGCTGGTCGCAGGCGTCGCGCTCGTCGCGGCGGCCGCGTACGGGGTCTCGACCGGGTCGGCGGGGCCGGCGGTCGACACCCTCGTCGTCGACCGCTCCTTCGAGATCAGGACGGCCGACCCGCAGCGGGCCTTCGAGCCGACCGCGTCGATCGTGAACCGAGGGATGTACGACACGCTCCTGACGTTCAGGGGCGCTGACGTCTCGAAGCCGGGTCTGATGGCGGCGCGGGGATATCGGGTCTCCAGGGACGCCAGGACCTACACCTTCGACCTCCGGCGCGACATTCGCTTCGCCGACGGGACGCCGATGACCGCCGCGGACGTCGTCTTCTCGTTCCGCCGCCTGATCAACCTCAAGGGCAATCCGGCCTTCCTGCTCGGCGGC
This sequence comes from uncultured Gaiellaceae bacterium, assembly GCA_963794385.1. Taxonomy (GTDB): domain Bacteria; phylum Actinomycetota; class Thermoleophilia; order Gaiellales; family Gaiellaceae; genus Gaiellasilicea. Next base: position 8,937 of record CAWCDT010000018.1, read on the forward strand.
GTGACGGTCGCGGCGCGCGGGACGCACACGGTCGTCCTCCGCTCGAAGACGCCGAACACGGCGATCCCGGCGATCGTCGCGAACACCTCGCTCGGGATCGTGAACTCGAAGCTGGCGCGCGCGAACGGCGCCACGGACCGACCCGGGCGCCGACAAGACGGACAAGGCCGAGAAGTGGTTCAACTCGCCCGCCTCGAAGGGCGCCGGCAGCGGGCCGTACGTGCTCACCGAGTACAGCACGACCTCGCGAATCGTCCTCGACCAGAACCCGAGCTACTGGGGCCGGAAGCCCGCGTTCGAACGGGTCGTGGTCCGCAACATGGTCGCGGCGACGCAGTTCATCAACATCCAGCGCGGGCAGCACGAGGTCGCGATCGACCTCTCGGCCCAGCACGCCGAGTCGCTCCAGAACAACAACCGGCTCAGGGTGCGTACGCAGCCGTCCACCTGGGTGTTCTGGCTGTTCGCGAACAACAACCCGTCGATCTCGACCGCGACGTCGAACAAGCGCTTCCAGGCGGGCGTCCGCGCCGCGCTCGACTATCAGTCGTTCGTGCAGCTCGCAGGCGGAGGAGCGATCCAGGCGCGAGGGATCATCCCGTCGATGTTCCTCGGGTCGCTGCCGCCCCGGTCCGCGGTCAAGCGTGACCTCGCCAAGGCGCGCAGTGAGATCACCGCCTCCGGTGTCGGCACCCAGTCGTTCACGCTCGAGTTCCCGAGCGACCTCACGATCAACGGCGTCGCGTTCACGACGCTCGCCCAGCGCGTGCAGGCGAATCTCGAGGAGGCGGGGCTCCAGATCCAGCTCGCGGGCGCTCCGGTCGGCACGTGGCTGGACAAGTACCGCAGCGGCAGGATGGCCTTCGGGCTCTCCCTGTGGGGGCCGGACTACCCGGACCCGGCCGACTACCTCGCCTTCATGCCGGGCGAGCTGGTCGGGCTCCGCGTGGGCTGGAAGAAGGGGTCCGACGCCGCGCTCGAGCGGCTCGCTGCGAGGGCGCGGGTCACCACGAGCGACGTCGCGAGGGCGCCGATGTACCGGCAGATCCAGAACCGGCTGAACGCGTCGGGGCCGTACTTCCCGCTGATCCAGCCGACGCAGGTCTTCGCCGCCACGAGCGATCTCCAGGGCGCGGTGTTCAACCCGCTCTACTCGATCGACGTGCGCCTGCCGCGGCCGTCGGGCTAGGACGAAGGCCTCGAGTCGGGGCGGCCGGCGCGCTCGCGGCCGCCCCGAGCTCAGGCGTTGACGATCAGGTCGGGCGGGAACCGGTTCAGCTTCCGGCCGCCGCCCGGCTCGCAGACGACGACGTCCTCCGTGCGGACGCCGAAGCGGCCGTCGACGAGGATCGAGGGCTCATCCGTGAAGGTCATGCCGGCCTCGAGCGGCGTGTCGTCCTCCTCGGAGACGAAGGGGCGCTCGTGGACGTCCAGGCCGATCCCGTGCCCCATCCGGTGCTTGAAGCTCGGCCCGTAACCGGCCGCCTCGATCGGCTCGCGGCAGGCGCGGTTGACCTCACTCGCGGGCACGCCCGGCCGGAGCGCGGCCCGGCCGGCCTCCTGGGCCGCGAGGACGAGCGCGTGCGCCTCGCGAACCTCCGCCTCCGGCTCCCCGACGCAGACCGTGCGGCCGAAGTCGGAGCAATAGCCGTCCACGACGGCGCCGAAGTCGAACATGACGACGTCGCCCTCCTCGACGGGCACGGTGCGGGTGTCGTCGGCGGAGCTCTTGCCCTCGCCGAAGCCCGTGAAGACGTGGGTGGTGAACGAAGGGACCCGCGAGCCGTTGACGCGCATCACGTGCTCCACCTCCTCGACGAGGTCGAGCATCGTCGCGCCCGGCAGGACCTTCGGTGCGACCGCGGCCATGGTGGCGTCGCAGACTCCGCACGCACGCTCCATCACGGCCAGCTCCTCGGGCGACTTCGTCCGCCGGAGCTCGTTCACGAGCGACGATCCGGTGACGAGCCGCTCCGGCGACACCGCCTCCTCGAGGTGGATCACGGTCTCGGCCCAGATGCGGTTGCCGACGGCGAGCGTCCGCGCCGGCGCCGAGGCCGCGCGCGGCCTCCTCGAACAGCCTCGGCCCGTCGTCGCGCTCGCTCACGACGACGAGCTCGCCCGGCAGCTCCCCGGCCACGTCGAACAGCGTCATCATCCGCGGCAGGACGAAGACCGGCTCGCGGTCGGGTCGGAAGAACGCGCCCGCGACCCAGCCGTGCGCGTACTCGGACTGGCCGAACGTCGGGATCATCCGCTCGACGCCGGTGAGGTACTCGAGATCCGAGGAGGGGGCGAGGAAGAGCAGGTCGACCTGCGTCTCGAGCATCCGCTCGGCGAGCCGCCGCCTCCGCTCCGCGTAGTCGAGCACGATCGGCGAGTCTAGGGGATAGCGTTCGCGCCGTGGCCCGCGACGAGATGGCGATCTACGACCTTCGTGTCACGGTCGAGCGGATCGAGGGGCGCTCGGTCTGCGGGCTCCAGGTCGGCGACTACTTCGAGCTGACCGAGTCGAGCCGCGTGCGGATCCCGCCGGGGCGGTTCTTCTGCCTCTACGCGCTGCAGTCGGTGATCCCGCTCCTCCCGGCCAAGCAGCGGCGCCTGCCCGAGTCCGACTGGCTCGAGCAGGACTCGCTCGTCGCCTGCCCCGACCCCGACGAGCGCGTGATCATGCGGATCGAGCGGATCGGCGAGCGGACGATGCGAACCAGCGACCTGACGTAACGTCGAATGCAGTTCGGCCTCGGGATGCAGTCGGACAAGAGCCCGGCCGAGTACGCCGCGCTCGCGCGTCAGGCGGAGGCGGGCGGCTTCGACGTCGTCTCCGTCTACCACGATCTGCTCTACCAGCCCGCGATCGCGCCGCTCATCCTGATCGCGCAGGCGACGGAGCGAGTCCGGGTCGGCCCGGCCGCCCTGAACCCCTACACGCTGCATCCGGTCGAGATCGCCGGCCAGATCGCCTCGCTCGACGCCGTCTCGAACGGGCGGGCGTATCTCGGGCTCGTCCAGGGCGCCTGGCTGGAGGAGCTCGGGCTGCGCGAGGAGCGGCCGCTGACGGCGTTGCGGGAGGCGGTGACCGTGATCAGGAAGCTGTTGGCGGGCGATCGCAGCGGCTTCGCCGGGACGCGTTTCAGTCTCGCGCCCGGACAGGGGTTTCACTACGAGCCGCTCCGCCGCGAGGTGCCGCTCCTGCTCGGGACGTGGGGGAGGCGTACTGCCGCGTTCGCGGGCGAGGTCGGCGCCGCGGAGGTGAAGCTGGGCGGCTCCGCGAACCCGGACTTGGTGCCGGTCGTCCGCGACTGGATCGGCTCGGACGAGGTCGGCATCGTCCTCGGCGCCGTGACCGTCGTCGACGAGGACGGCGACGCCGCCCGCGCCCGGGCCCGCGCTGCGGTCGAGCCCTACCTCCCGATCGTGGCGCGCCGCGATCCGACGCTCGAGCTCGGCCCCGCCGACGAGCCGCCGCTCGAGCGGTTCGTCTTCGCCGGGACGCCTGCGGAGGTGATCGACCACGTCGAGCGCGCCTTTGCCGCGGGAGCGTCGAGGATCGAGTTCGGGACGCCGACGGGGCTGACGACGGCGCGCGGCGTCGAGCTGCTCGCCGAGCGCGTCCTGCCGCACTTCCGCTGACCGTGCGTTTCGCCTAGGGTCGCGCCTGACACGTCAAGTTGGTGGCAGAAGGAGGGGGCCGTGCAACGACGACGACGACAACTCTTGTGGCTGATCGGAGCTGGGGGCGACCTGTGTCGTGGCCGCCTCGGCCGGTGCCGGCACCGATCGGGGCGAGCAACAGGTGGCGTTCCAGCTCAGGATCGGCAACGTCCTGCCTTTCACCGGTGACCTGGCGGCGTACGGCGCGAATCTCGACCAGGCGGTCAAGATCGCGGTCGACCTCCAGAACGAGTCGCTGAAGCGCGTGAAGCAGACCGGTATCTCGACGCGGCTCGTCGCCTCGGAGGACGGGCAGACGCAGGCGGCGGCCTCCGTCGAGGCGGCCACGAAGCTCGTCAAGGTCGACAAGGTCAGCGTCGTGATCGGGGAGATGGCCTCCGGCGCGACGATCCCGGTCGCCCAGTCCGTGACGATCCCGAACAGGGTCGTCCAGATCACGCCGACGTCGACGGCGCCGCAGATCACGACGATCAAGGACAACGGCTACCTGTGGCGGATCCTCGCCTCGGACAGCCTCCAGGGCCGTGTGCTCGCGCAGGCGGCCGTCGGGGCGTTCGGCAGAGGGGCCACCGTGAACGTCGGCGCCCGGAACGACGCGTTCGGCGTCGCGCTGCGGAAGCTCTTCGTCGCGCAGTACACGAAGCTCGGCGGCAAGATCGGAGTGCAGGTCTCGTGGAACCCGACGCAGGCGACCTTCGACACCGAGGCGGGCAGGCTCGTCGAGGGAAACCCCACGGGGTTCGTGATGATCGACTTCCCGGAGACGTTCGAGAAGATGGCCCCCGCGCTCGTGCGCACGGGCAAGTGGAGCCCCGCGAAGACGCTGATGACGGAGGCGATGCGGAACGCGGACGTGCTGGAGAAGATCGGCGGGCCGGCGGTCGAAGGGCTGCGCGGCACGGCACCGACCTCTGTGGGCGCGCCCGCGCGCGCTGCCTTCGACCGGCTCTACAAGCAGCGGGCGAAGGGAGCGAAGGCGTATACGGGCTTCGAGGGGTCAGCGTTCGACGCGGCCAACCTCGCGTTCCTCGCGGCGGTGAAGGCGAGGTCGGCGAGCCCGGCGCGGATCAAGGCGCAGCTCCGCGCGGTCTCCGGGCCGCCCGGCGTCAAGGTGACGTACAGGCAGATGGACCGGGCGATCAGGCTCCTGCTCGCCGGCAGGGACGTCGACTACGAGGGAGCCTGGGGACCGACGGACTGGGACCGAACGGCGACCCGGGCTCGGCGGTCTTCGAGATCTGGAAGTACGGAGGCGGCAAGATCACCACCTCCAGGATCATCACCTTCCGCGGCTAGTTCAGGGACGGCGGCGGCTTCGAGGAAGCCGCCGCCTCCTCCCGCGCGGCACGGGCGCTCGCCGCGCCGCCGAGGTAGAGCTCCGCCACCTTCGGGTCGTGGAGCAGGCCGCTTCCCGTCCCCTCGTAGCGATTGCGGCCGAGCTCGAGCACGTAGCCGCGGTCGGCGAGGGCGAGCGCGCGGCGCGCGTTCTGTTCGACGATCACGATCGCGATCCCGAGCTCGCGGATGTCGGAGAGCTTGGCGAAGACCTCGTCCATCGCCCGAGGCGCCAGTCCGGCAGAAGGCTCGTCGAGGAGGAGCAGCTGCGGGACGGTGACAAGCGCACGCGCGAGCGCGACGAGCTTGCGCTGGCCGCCGGAGAGGGTGCCGGCGCGCTGGCGACGCCGTTCGCGCACCAGCGGGAAGAGCTCGTGGACGCGCTTGAGCGCCACGGGCCGCTCGGCGCGCGGGAAGGACGCCGGCGGCGACGGCGAGGTTCTCGGCGACCGAAAGGCTCGGGAAGACGTTGTCGGTCTGGGGCACGAAGTTGAGGCCGAGCGAAGTCAGCTCGTGCGCGCGTGTGCGCGTGACGTTGGCGCCGTGGTAGCGCACGTTGCCTGCGCTGACGCGGGCGAGGCCGTAGACGGCCTTCAACAGCGTCGACTTGCCGGCGCCGTTCGGCCCGATCACGGCGACGATCTCGCCCGCATCGGCCTCGAGCGAGACGCCGTGGAGCACGGTCACCTGCTCGTAGCCCGCCTCGAGCCGCTCGACTTTGAGGAGCGGCTCACTCATGCGTGCGTACCGAGGTAGGCGTCGATCGACACGCTCGTCCCGCCGCACCTCGTCCGGAGTGCCGGTGGTGAGAATCCGCCCCTCGTTCATCACGACGACCGTGTCGCACGCGCGCATGACGAGGTCGAGGTCGTGCTCGACGAGCAGGAACGTGACCCCGCGCTCCTCCCGCAGGGCGAGCATGTGCTGCAGCAGCTGTGCCGCCAGCGTCGGGTTCACGCCGGCCGTCGGCTCGTCGAGCAGGATCAGTCGCGGCTCGGTCATCAGGACGCGCGCGAAGTCGAGCAGCTTGCGCTCGCCACCGGAGAGCGTTCCTGCGTAGGCATCTGCCTGACGGTCGAGCCCCACGAGCGCCAGAAGCCGTCGGGCCTCTTGCTCCGCGGCCTCCTCGTGCGCGCGGACCGTGCGCGGCGTCGCGAAGACCCGCTCCAGCCGCTCGCCGCTGTTGTGCGGCGCAGCGACCAGCACGTTCTCGAGCACCGACAGCTTCGTGAGCGCCCGCGGCGTCTGGAACGTGCGGACGAGCCCGGCGCGTGCGATCCGGTGCGGCGGGCGGCGCTGGATCGCCTTCCCGAAGAAGCGGACCGTGCCCCGCTCGGGGCGGAGGAAGCCCGAGACGATGTTGAACAGGGACGACTTGCCGGCCCCGTTCGGGCCGATCAGCGCCGTGATCGAGCCTGCGGCGACGTCGAACGACGCTGCGTCGACCGCGCGCAGGCCGCCGAAGCTGCGTGTCACGTCCCGCACCTCGAGCAGGCTCACTCGAGCACCATCTCTTCGCGCTTCCCGAGCAGCCCTTGCGGACGGAACGCCATCAGCCCGATCAGGATCGCCCCGATCAGGGCGAGCCGGACGTACGCTCGGTCCGCGGAGTCGAAGTAGCTGAACGGGGGGAAGTCGAAGAAGCGCGTGCCGGCGAAGATGACGCCGAACACGACCGCGCCCACAGGGACAGCCCACGTCCGCGCCGTCCCGCCGAGGATGACGATCGTGTAGGCGAAGAAGGTGATCAGCGGCGCAAAGTCGTCGGGGCTGAAGAAGGAGAACTGCCAGGCGTAGAAGAGCCCCGCGATGCCTCCGAGCGCCGCCCCGACCGCAAGCGACTGGAGCTTGTAGCCGAAGACGTTCTTGCCGAGCGAGGCGGCGGCGTCCTCGTCCTCCCTGATCGAGCGCAACACGCGTCCCCACGGCGAGCGGACGGCGACGTGGAGGAGGAGGAGCAGGACGAGTGCCGCGCTCCAGACGAGCACGAGCATCGTCACGTCCTTGGAGCCGAGGCCGAGCAGATCCTGGACGCGAGCCTGGAAGCGCTGCCAGCTCTCGTCGTACTGCGTCGCGACGCCGGCGCCGGCGAGGTTGATCGTTCCCTGCGCACCCCCGGTGAGCCGGTCCTCGTTGAGGGCCACGTAGCGGACGATCTCGCTGAACGCGATCGTCGTGATCGCGAAGTAGTCCGCCCGCAGCCGGAGCGTCGGCAGCCCGAGCAGGAGTCCGGCAAGCACCGAGACGCCAATCGCGACCACGGCCGCGGCCCACATCCCGATGCCCGTCTTCACGGTCAGGATCGCCATCGTGTAGGCGCCGATCGCCATGAAGGCGACCTGGCCGAAGTTGAGCAGGCCCGTGTAGCCGAACTGCAGCTGGACGCCGAGCCCGAAGATCGTGTAGATCCCGGCCACGACGCCGACGAACGCCCAGAACTCCCCGCTCGCAAGTGTGCTCACAGCAGCCGCGCCTTCCCGAAGATTCCTTGCGGCCGGACGAGCAGGACGGCGATCAGGAGCACGAACGCGACGACCGGCTTGTAGACCGGGTCGACGCCGCCCCCCAGCACATCCCAGGTGGACAGCTCCATCGCCACGCCGAGAAGCAAGCCGCCGGCGAGCGCGCCGTACGCGCTGCCGATTCCGCCGAGCACGACCGCTGCGAAGATCGGCAGCAAGAGCTGGAAGCCGGTGTTCGGCGTGAACGACGCGAGCACGAGCCCCTGGAGGACGCCCGCCAGGCCTGCCAGCGCCCCCGCCAGGAGCCAGGTGTAGACGACGACGCGGTCGACGTTCACGCCCGCGACCGAGGCGAGGGCCGGGTCGTCCGCGAGCGCGCGCATCTTCCGCCCGAGTGAGCTTCGCGCCAGCAGCAGCGCCACGAGCACGATCGCGGCGGCGCCGACGACGATCGCCACACCCTGGCTGCCTCCGAGCCTGACGCTGCCGACCACATAGACCTTGAACGGGTCGATCAGGTAGCTCCGCGGCTCGGCACCGGCGACGAGGAAGAGCACGTGCCGCAAGAGCAGCGCCAGCCCGATCGAGGTGATGAAGAGCGACATGAAGCCCGCGCCCCGCCGGCGCATCGGCCGCCAGAGCACGAACTCGAGCGCCAGCGCGAGCAGCGCGGTCGCGACGATCGCGCCGATCGTGGCGACCAGCATTCGCTCGCCGTAGCGAACGTTCGCGGCGACCGCGACAAAGGCGCCGAAGGTGAGGAAGTCGCCCTGAGCGAAGTTGACGATCCGCAGGATCTCGTAGACGAGCGAGACGCCCACGGCGGCGATCGCGATCACCGAGCCCGTGACCAGGCCGTTCGCGAGCAGCTGCAGGAACATCTAGACCACCTGCGGCTCGGGCAGCGGGCGCGCCTCGGCGAAGCGTCGGGCGTCGAGCACGCGCAGCGCCTCGTCCTCGCGTCCGAGCGCGATCGCCTCGGCGATGATCCGCCCGACTGCGGGTGCGAGCATGAGGCCGTGCCCGCTGAAACCAGCGGCGACCCAGGCCCCCGGCCGCACCTCGCCGAGAATCGCCTGGTGGTCTGGGGTGACGTCGTAGAAGCCCTCCGCGAGCAGTGGGAACGTGACGAATTCGAGCCGGGGGAGGAGCGCCTCGATGCACCTGCGCACCTGGCGCAGCGCGTCGCTCGTACCCGCGAGGTCGCCGGCGAGCACGCGGCCGTCGGCGAGCTGCTTGGCGGCGAACTGCCACTCCAGCGAGACCAGGAGCGGCTCGAGCAGGCGCGCGCGGATCGGCTCGCTGAGGAAGAACGAGCGCGGCTCGCGCTCGATCGGCAGCTCCGGGAGCAACGTCCGGGACTCCCAGCCCGCGGCGACGACGACGTGGGAGGCCGTGGTCGTCGTCCCGTCCGCGAAGGCGAGCTCCCACGCCGGGCCGCTGCGGCCGAAGCTCCATGACCTCGGCGCTGACGACGGCGGCGCGCTCGCCGAGAGCCTCGAGCACCGCCTGCGGGCGGTCGAGGAAGCCGTCCTCCGCGCACCAGGCGGCGCCCGCGAGCGAGGACGGGTCGAGCCCGGGCGCGAGCCGCGCCGCCTCGTCGGGCTCGACGATCCGCGACGGCACGCCGAGCTCGTTCTGGAGCGCGACGTTCGCGGCGAGGCGGGACCGCGCGTCGGCGGAGTGAGCGAGGAACAGGTAGCCGCACGCCCGGAATCCCGGGTCGACCCGCATCCCGAGCCGCTCCTGCGCGTCGCGATAGAACGCGAGCGACTCGCGCGCCAGCACGCAGTTGACCGCTGTGCCCCACTGCTGACGGATCCCGCCTGGCTGCACCCCCGACGCGCCGGCACCGATCCCGGTCCGCTCGTAGACCGTGACGTCGACTCCCAGGGTGCTCAGCTCGTGCGCGACGAAGAGGCCCGTGACTCCTGCGCCGACGACCGCGACTCGCATGCCGCATCCTTACCGACCCGGCCTGCGATAGTGCCGCCGTGGCCGTCCCGGGGGAGCTCGAAGCCTTCCAGACCTACAACGACACGTGGCGCGGCTGGCCGGTGCTGCCGCTCAAGCGCCAGCATCCGATCAGGGGCTCCTTCCTCGATCCGCGCCCGGACCCGCGGCGCGGCGCGATCTACCACACCGGAGTCGACATCGCCGTCCGCGACGACCGGCGTGAGCGGGGCGCGCCGCCGGGCCGGACGCACCGCGTGTTCGCGATCGAGGGCGGGCGCGTGCGCGAGGCGACGGCTCCCGGCCGGGTCGGGCTGGCCCGCATCGGCCACTTCGGCTACGGGCACATAGAGCCCACCGTCCGCCCCGGTGACGTCGTCGAGGCGGGTCAGCCGATCGGGTGGACGTCCCAGGGCTTCTGGCACGTGCACCTGACCGAGTTCCTCTTCGCGGCGGGCGGCAAGACGCTCATGATCAACCCGCTCCGACGCGGCGGCAAGCTGCACCCGTACGTCGATCGGCATGCGCCCGAGATCCGGGAGATCCGCTTCTACACGCCCGCGACGCCGCGGTGGGGGCGGCGGCGCGGCACGACCGTCGCGCAGCTGCCGCAGGCGGGCCGGCGGCTCGCGAAGACGGCGCTCGCCGGAAAGGTCGACGTCCGCGTCCGCGTGAGCGACCCGCAGACGTTCATCGGCTGGTTCCGTGATCTGCCCCACCTGGCGGCGCCGCACCATCCCGTTCCGGCTCTCGATCACCGTCGTGCGGCTCGCCACCGGGCGGGTCGTGCTCCGACGCGAGGCCTTTCGCGCCGAGCAGCTACTCGACCAGCCGGCAGGCCAGCACTTCGCTCCGGGCACGGAGCAGAACCTGCCGGCGAACGCCTGCATGCTCTTCCATCGCACGATGCAGTGCGACGGCATCTACTGGTTCCGGCTCTTCCCGAGCCCGTACTGGAACACGGCGCGGCTGCCGGACGGGCGCTACCGGCTCCGCATCCGGGCGTGGGACGTCGCCGGGAACATGAGCTTCGCCGACACGGTCGTCACGCTGCGGAACCGCGGGCGTCTAGACGCTCCTCCAGCCCGAGCCAGCGCACAGCGCCGGGCAGCTGGAGGTTGCGGTAGCTCGCGGCGGTGTGACCCCAGGAGCCGGTGACCTTCTCGACGGGAGCGCGCGGCCGGAGCCGCTGCAGGTCGGCGTAGAGCAGCCCGGACTGGAAGCGCTGGTCGACGACGATCTCGTCGGCCTCGCTCCACCAGATCTGTAGCGGCACACCCGATCGTGCGATCTGCTCCTTCCAGTGCGAGGGGCTGCGAAGCACGTAGCCGGTCGGGTTCGTGCGCGGGGTTCCGCCCACCTCGATCCGGGCGAGCGCCTGTTGGCGGCGCGTGCCGGGGCGGAGCGCGAAGTCGAAGTAGCGCCGGTAGAAGTTCGTCACCGAGTCGAAGGCGACCGCGCCGGTGAGCAGGCTCGGATTTCGGCCGAGCAGCAGCAGCGTCTCCTGCCCGCCCATGCTCCCGCCGACGGCATAGATGCGGTTGCCGTCGACGCGCAGCCACGGCAGGGTGGCGCGCGCGATCGAAGGCATCCGCGCGAGATCGGCGATCTGGCCTTGCCAGCCCCAGGAGTTGAGCGGCAGCCGCCGGCCCATCCCGCCGGGACAGATCACCGCGAAGTGGCCCTGTCCGGGGAGATCGGCCCACATGCGGGCATTGGTCTCTGCGCTGACGCCTCGCCCGTGCGGCGAGATCACGAGCGGAAGCGGCGGCGGCCGGCGCTCCGGGCCATACTGGGCCGGCAGGACGACGACGGCCGGCCGAGGCAGACGGTTGTGCGCGCGATAGCGGACGCGCCAGTGCTCTGACTCCGGCCGGCGCCACGCGCTCAGCCCGCCGCAGCGCGGTCGAGAGCGGCCGCATGGTAGGTGCCGCCGTAGAACAGGAGCGGTTGCGCCTCGGCGTCGGCGCCGGAGGCGAGCGGCCGGCCGATCAGGATCGCGTGGTCGCCGCCGTCCAGCTCTCGCTCGGTCTCGCACGCGAGCCAGGCGAGTACGTCCGCGAGGATCGGCACGCCCTCGCGGACCTCGTGGGCGACGCCCGCGAGCTTCTCCTCGCCGCTCTGCTTCGTCGCGAAGCGGCGTGCGAGCTCCTCCTGGCCGGCGGCGAGCATGTTGACGCAGAAGCGGCCTGAGCTCCGGACCGCCGCGAGCGTGTTCGAGCCGTGGTCGAGGCAGACGAGCACGAGCAGCGGGTCGAGCGAGAGCGACGTGAGCGCGTTCGACGTCGCGCCGCGCGGGCCGGTCTCGTCGCGGCTCGTGATCACTGCGACACCGGTCGCCCAGTGCGCCATCAGGCGGCGGAGCTGCTGCGCGTCGAGGCCGGCGCTCATGACGCGATCGTCGCACACGCTCGTTTGCGAGACTCGCATCGTGGGCGAGCGAGCATTCGACGTCATCGTGCTCGGGGCCGGGCCGGCGGGCGAGGTCGCCGCCGGGCGACTCGGGGAAGGCGGTCTCCGCGTGGCGGTCGTGGAACAGCACCTCGTAGGCGGCGAGTGCTCCTACTACGCGTGCATGCCGTCGAAGGCGCTCCTTCGGCCGGGCGAGCTGCTCGCCGAGACGCGACGCGTGCCGGGCCTCCGCGCGGAAGGGCTCGACGTCAGGAGCGGTGCTCGAGACGGCGCGACGAGGTGATCCACGATCGCGACGACTCGAGCCAGTTGCCGTGGCTCGAGGAGCGGGGCGTCACGCTCGTGCGAGGGCGAGGCCGCTTCGAGGGCGAGCGTCGTATCCGCGTCGGCGACGACGACGTGCTTCTCGCAGAGAAGGCCGTCGTGGTCGCGACGGGGAGCGGGCCTGTCATGCCGCCGATCCCCGGGCTCGCCGAAGCGCGGCCGTGGTCGAACCGCGAGGCGACGACCGCGACCGAGGCGCCCGAGAGCCTCATCATCCTCGGCGGCGGCGTGGTCGGCGTCGAGCTCGCCCAGGCATGGTCCTCGCTCGGGACGGAGGTCGTGCTGCTCGAGGGGACGCCGCGCCTGCTCGTCCGCGAGGAGCCGTTCGCGTCCGAGGAAGTCGAGGCGTCGCTGCGCGAGCAGGGCGTCGACGTGCGCACCGGGAACCTGGCCGTGTCGGTGGCGCGGGACGGAGACGTGACGGTCGAGCTCCGCGACGGGTCGAGCGTTACTGGCGCAGAGTTGCTCGTGGCGGTGGGGAGGAAGCCGGCCACCGAGGGGCTCGGGCTCGAGACGATTGGGCTCGAGCCCGGGAAGCCGGTCGAGGTGGGCTCGAACCTGCGCTCCTCACGGTACGACTGGCTCTACGCGATCGGCGACGTCAACGGTCGCGCGCTGCTGACGCACATGGGCAAGTACCAGGGTCGCCTCGCGGCGGACGCGATCCTCGGCAAGGACGTCGCGGTCGTCTCCGACGGACCGCTGTCGCCGCGCGTCGTCTTCTCCGACCCGCAGGTGGCCGCGGTCGGCCACACGCTCGCGTCGGCCGAGAGCGCCGGGCTCGTCGTGCGGGCAGTCGACGTCGAGACGAGCGGGACGGCAGGCGCGAGCTTCGTCGGGCGCAACGCGCCCGGGACGTCGCGGCTCGTCATCGACGACACGCGCGGCGTCATCGTCGGCGCGACGTTCACCGGGGTCGAGGTCGCCGAATGGCTCCACGCCGCGACGATCGCGGTCGTCTGCGAGGTCCCGCTCGAGCGGCTCGCCCATGCCGTGCCCTCCTTCCCGACGCGCAGCGAGGTCTGGCTGAAGCTCCTCGAAGCCGCCGGTTACTAGCGCCGGCGCGTGAACACGTAGTCGTTTGCCTTCGCCTGCGCGTGGCAGGCGGCGCATCCCGACTCCGGGAAGCCGACCTTCGTGAAGCGGGCGGTCGGGGACGTGCGCGTGAACTCCTCCCAGCGCCAGCCGCCGTTGGCGGTGGCCTTCACCCGCCGCATCGTCGCCACGAGGGAGAGCCAGCGCTTTCCGGGCGGCGTCGCCACCTTGACGACGATCGTCCCGAGCGGATAGCGCCGGCCGACCTTGCGCTTGCTCGCGTAGACGTTCTTCGTGCCCTGGTGGGCGGCCGAGCCGCCGCGGATCGGCACCGCGTTCAGCTTCGGCCATTTGGCGTACCCCTCCACGTAGGCCGGGAGCCCGTTCGCGGCCTCCCTGGTCGGTGCGGCGGCGCTCGTGGCGGCGGCGAGCAGGACGAGTGCGGCAGCGAGCCCGAGCAGCTTCACGGCCGGACTCTGCCGCACGGGGCGGCGGGCCGCAATGAACGTTTGCTTACGAGCCGAGCTGAGCCGCCAGGGCCGACTCGACGCTGTCGTGCACGGCCAGGTGCTGATCGAGGCCGGAGATCGTGAGCGCTCGACCTGTCTCGAGCCCCGGAGAGGCGAGCAGGAACTGGTGGTGCTCGAGCCTCGTGCGCGCCTCGACCAGGACGCCGAGCGCGGTCGAGTCGACGAAGTCCACGTTCGCCAGGTCGACGACAAGGCGCTCCGGCTGCTCGGAGCAGAGCTCGAGGAGCGCGGCGCGCATCTGCGGCGCGTTGTAGAGGTCCAGCTCGCCGACGAGATGCACCACGACCGCCCCGTTGGTTCGGTCCACGCTGCCGACCGGATGCTCGTTGAGTTTCGTCTCGTTGCTCATCCGTTACGCCGTGGACAGCATAGACCGATGGTCGTCGCGCGCCGCGTGCGCGCCGCGGCGGGGGCGGCGGGCTGGCCGGCGCCGCGCCACGGCCAGCCCGGGAGGCCGACGCGCGTTGCGTTCTCGTAGACGTAGAGGATCGCGTTCTCCAGGTAGCGCTCGTCCTCGATCACGCGAGTTTCGAAGCGCCCCTGGAAGAGATGGCCCTTGCGGTCGTAGCGGCGATTGAAGCGCACCGCATGCAGGCCGTTCAGCCGCTGCATGCCGCGCGAGAGCTCGGGCTGTGTCGTCTCGACCAGGAGGTGGAAGTGGTTGTCGAGCAGCACCCACGCGTGCAGCTTCCAGTCGAATCGGCGCTCCACTTCGACGAGGAGCGCGAACCACGCCTCGCGGTCGCGGTCGTCGAGCACGATCGTCCGCTGCTCGACTCCGCGGCAGGTGACGTGATACCAGGCCGGGCTCGGCAGCGACGAGCGCGGGAGGCGCGGCATGCGCCGACCGTAGCGCCTCGGCGCCGCCCGCGAAACCGCCGTTTAGGGACACTTTCGAGGGACAGTCCCTGGGACACGTCCGAGGGACAGTCCCTGGGACACGTCCCTCGCGGACGCCGGTCGGGCAGACTGCCGTTCGTGCGCGAGTTGCTCGACTACCGCTCCGAATTCCCGATCCTGGAGCGCACGACCTACCTGATCAACCACTCGCTCGGAGCGATGCCCGCCCGGGTGGAGGACCGGGTGGCCGAGTACGCGCGGACGTGGCGGGAGCGGGGGATCCGCGCGTGGGCCGAGGGGTGGTGGGAGATGCCGCTGACGGTCGGCGACCAGATCGGCCGGATCGTCGGCGGGCCGCCCGGATCGACGGTGATGCACCAGAACGTCGCGATCGCCGAGGCGGTCGCCCTTTCGTGCTTCCGGCCGACACCCGCACGGAACCGGGTCGTATACGAGCGCGGCAACTTCCCTTCCGTCCGCTACCTCTACCAGGCGCAACCCGACCTCGAGGTGGTCGTCTGCGAGGACGACAGCGAGATCGTCGAGGCGATCGACGAGCGGACGCTCCTCGTCCCGATCAGCCACGTGCTCTTCAAGAACGGCGAGGTCCAGGACGTCGCCGCCATTGTCCGCCGGTCGCACGAGGTGGGCGCTCACGTGATCCTCGACGCCTACCAGTCCGCCGGGATCGTGCCGCTCGACCTCACGGCCCTCGAGGTCGATTTCGCGGTCGGAGGCTCCGTCAAGTGGCTCTGCGGCGGCCCCGGCAACGGCTGGCTCTACGTGCGTCCCGACCTCGCCGAGCGGCTTGAGCCGACGTACACGGGGTGGCAGGCGCACGAGGCCCCGTTCGCCTTCGAGGAGGAGATGCGGTACGCCGAGGGTGGGGCGCGGTTCCTGACAGGCACGCCGAACGTGCCGGCCCTCTACGCCGCGACCGCGGGATACGACCTGATCGAAGAGATCCGCGTGGAGCGGATCCGGGCGAACTCGCTGCGCCAGACCGACCTGCTGATCCGCCTCGCCGAAGCTGCCGGCCTCGGAATCGCGAGCCCGCGTGACCCCGAGCGTCGCGGCGGCACCGTCACCGTCCATGTCGACGATTTCCCTGCAGTGCACGCCGAGCTCGCCGAGCGCCAGATCCTCTGCGACTTCCGGCCCGGCGCCGGGATCCGGATCGGCCCCCACTACTTCACCTCCGATGCGGAGCTGGAGCACGTCGTCGATCAGATCTGCGAGATCGTCTCGAGCGGCGCCCATGCCCGCCACCTGGGCGCCGTCGCGCGGCATTAGGCTCTCCTCGATGCGCACGGAGATGCCGTCCAGCCTCGAGATCGCGCAGGCGGCGACGCTGCAGCCGATCGAGGAGGTCGCAGCCGCGGCGGGGCTCGAGCCGGAGGAGGTGGAGCCGTACGGCCGCACCAAGGCCAAGATCGACCTCCGCGTCCTCGAGCGTCTTCGCGACACAGCCGACGGCAAGCTGATCTGTGTCACGGCGATCACGCCGACAAAGGCCGGTGAGGGAAAGACGACGACGTCCGTCTCGCTCACGCAGGGCCTCGGCCACATCGGCCGCAAGCCAGTGCTCTGCATCCGCGAGGCATCGCTCGGCCCGGTGTTCGGGATCAAGGGCGGGGCGGCCGGAGGCGGCTATGCGCAGGTCGTGCCGATGGAGGACCTCAATCTCCACTTCACGGGCGACATCCACGCGATCGGTGCAGCGAACAACCTGCTCGCGGCGCTGCTCGAGGCGCACATCCTGCACGGAAACGAGCTCGGGATCGACCCGCTCTCGGTCGGCTGGCGCCGCTGCGTCGACATCAACGACCGTGCGTTGAGGGACATCGCGATCGGGCTCGGGGGCCGGGCCAACGGCTACGTCCGCCAGTCGGGCTTCGACATCACGGCCGCGTCCGAGGTGATGGCGATCGTCGCCGTGGCACGTGATCTGCACGACCTGCGCCGGCGGCTCGGCGCGATCACGGTCGCGTACACCTTCGACGGCGAGCCGGTGCGCGCGGAGCAGCTCCGGGCGGCGGGCGCGATGACCGTCCTGCTCAAGGACGCGCTCAAGCCGAACCTCGTCCAGACCCTCGAAGGCCAGCCGGCGCTCGTCCATTGCGGGCCCTTCGCGAACATCGCCCACGGCAACAACTCGCTGGTCGCCGACCTGGTCGCGCTCAAGCTCGGCGACTACGTCGTCACCGAGTCGGGCTTCGGCGCCGACATGGGGATGGAGAAGTTCCTCAACATCGTCTGCCGGGCGGGAGGGCTCAGCCCGAGCGCCGTCGTGCTGGTCGCCACGGCCAAGGCGCTGAAGCACCACGGCGGCGAACCGGACGGCGGGCTGGACGCGATCGAGCGCGGCGCGGCCAACCTGCGCCGGCATCTCGAGATCGTGGAGGCATTCGGGCTGCACGCGGTCGTCGCGGTCAACCGGTTTCCGAGTGACACGGACGACGAGGTCGAGCTCGTCCGCAAGCTCGCTCTCAAGCACGGAGCGCACGCGGCGGAGCTGAACGAAGCCTACGAGCGCGGCGGCGCGGGTGCGGCGTCGCTCGCCGAAGCGGTCGTAGACGCAGCCGATCACCCGAACGCGTTCGAGTTCACGTACCCGATCGATGCTCCGATCGAGGAGAAGATCGAGGCGATCGCGACCCGCGTCTACGGCGCCGGCAGCGTGCTCTTCCTCCAGACCGCGAAGGACCGGATCCGTCAGTACGCCGCCGGCGGGCTCGACCGGCTGCCGATCTGCATGGCGAAGACGCACCTGTCGCTCTCGCACGATCCCCAGCTCGTAAACGCGCCGACGGGTTTCGAGGTGACCGTGCGCGACGTGCGCGCCTACACGGGGGCCGGCTGGCTCGTCGCGCTGTGCGGCACGATGCAGACGATGCCGGGCCTCGGGGCCAGTCCCGCGGCCTTCAACGTCGACATCGACGAGGACGGCCTCACGGTTGGCCTCTTCTAGAACGTTCCTGGAGCTCGGCCTCAAGGAGTTCCTCGACGCCGTGCCCGCGCGGACGCCCGCTCCCGGAGGCGGGGCGGTAGCGGCCATCGCCGCCTCGCTCGCGGCGGGGCTGACCGCGATGGCGGCCCGGTTCGCCGCCGACGGCTGGGACCGCCGCGCCGAGGTCGTCGGCCGCGCCGAGGAGCTGCGCGCGCGCGTCGAGCCGCTCGCCGACGACGACGCCGAGGCGTACGCCGCCTTCATGGAGGCCCGCACCGCGGAGACGGTCGAGCGAATCGTGGCGATCCCGCACGAGATCGCGCTCGTAGCTGCCGAGGTCGCGGAGCTGGCCGCGCTGGTCGCGGCAGAGGGCAATCCCAACGTCAGCGGCGACGCTGCAGCGGGCGCCGATCTCGCCGCGGCAGCAGCCTCGATCGCTGCCCGGCTCGTCGCCATCAACGCAGGCGACGGAGACGACCGCGTCCGCGAGACGCGCCAGCTGGCGGCGCGAGCGGCGAACACGGCGAGCGAGGTGTCCGCTCGGGACGTGTCCTAGGGTCTGTCCCTGGGACACGTCCCGAGCGGCTCAATTCCTCGTCGTGCCGCCTAGACGGCGAGCACGTTGAAAGCCTCGGGGCCCTTCTGACCCTCGCGGGCCTCGAACTCGACCTTCACACCCTCGTCGAGAGACTTGAAGCCGTCGCCGGCGATGCCGGTGTGGTGGACGAAGAGGTCCTTGCCTCCGTCCTCGGGCGCGATGAAGCCGTAGCCCTTCGCGTTGTCGAACCACTTCACGGTTCCTGCTGCCATAGAAATACACCTCCTTACCTGTAAGTCACGAACGGTAAGAGAGGTGCTGGGCACCGCAGGTACGCGCTCTAACTATTGAACGCGCACAGTGTAGCTGCAATCTCAGGACATCCGTGCCATCCACACGAGCGGCCCTATCAGACCGGCGAAAGGAAGGAGCGCGACGAGGAAAGCGAGCATGGGGGGCATGGGTTCACGCTATGCCGCCCCGTTCCTGCCTGCATCGGCCGGTGGATCGATCAGCGCTCGTCCGTGCGGACGAGCTCGAGCAGCCGCGCGGAGTACGTCACCGCGGTCGGCGCGTCCTCGTGGCGGAAGTACGCGAAGACCTCGATCCCCGCCGTGAGCAGCGTGCGGATGCGGGCTGCGAGCTCCACCAGCTCGTCGTCGTCATAGGGCGGCTCGCGAAAGCGGAGGTAGCGGAAGGGCGCGTCGGCTTCCCAGTCGTCCACCCGCACGGCGGGCGAGACGTCGGCGCCGTCCCAGCTCTCGTGACGGAGGTCGAGCGCGAGCCGCAGGTCGGTCGAGCCGAGTAGGAGCGCAAGCAGGCCGTCGTCCCTGGGGCTCTCGACGACGACGCGCACCGGCCCGAGGCGCTCGCCGAGCCGGCGCACCCTCTCCTCGAAGGTCCCGAGGGCGCGGAGCGCGCGCGGCGGCATCTTCACGGCGAACCGGAACTCCGCCGGCGCCTGTCCTGCCCAGCGCGCGAACTGCTCCTCGGACGGCAGTCGGTACCCCGTGCTGTTCAGCTCGACGGAGGGAAGCCGCTCCGCGTAGAAGGTGAGGAAGTCCTCGTTCGCGAGCCCGGCAGGGTAGAAGCTCGGTCGCCAGGAGGGGTACGACCAGCCCGACGATCCGATCCAGGCCGCGTTGCATTACCGTCCGGGAGCCTGAGTAGCCTCGAACCCCTTGTCCGCCACGAGCCTAGTGATACCCGGAAGCTCCATCCCCGTCCTCGACCACGGCTTCGTCCGCCTCGACGACGCGATGGCCGACGACCTCTCCGTCGTCAACGCCGCCCGGGTCAGCTTCGCGCGCCGCCGCGAGGAGGTGGACGACGCCGACGCGGGCCTGATCCGCTTCCTGATGCGCGATCGCCACGGGACGCCGTTCGAGCACAACTCCTTCCGCTTCCACATCCGCTGCCCGATCTTCGTCGCACGTGAGTGGTTCCGGCACCGGATCGGCTCCTTCAACGAGTTCTCGATGAGCTATGCGAAGGCGACCGACGACTTCTACGTCCCGGCTGCCGAGGACGTCCGCAGCCAGGTGGGAAAGCCGGGCGCCTACTCGTTCGAGCCGGTCGACCCGGAGCTCGCCGAGCGCACGCGCGAGGAGCTCCAGGCCGTCTACGACACCGCCTACGCGACCTACACGCGGCTCGTCGAAGACGGTGTCGCCCGGGAGCTCGCCCGCTCGGTGCTCCCTGTCGGCGCTTACACCGAGTTCTACTGGACGGTCAACGCGCGGGCCCTGATGAACTTCGTCTCGCTCCGCGCCGCCGACACCGCCCAGCGCGAGATCAGGCTCTACGCCGAAGCCTGCGAGCGGTTCCTCGCCGAGCGGATGCCGATCACCTACGACGCGTTCGTGGCGAACGACCGCACTGCGCCCTAGGTCGAGGAGCTGGAGTACGGCCGCTTCGGCTGGGCCGTCGACCCCGAGGGCAACCGCTTCGAGCTGTGGCAGCCTACGTCGTGAGAAGCGGCCGGTCGGAGCCGACACGGGTCACGACCCAGCCGTCGTAGCGCCGGAGGCCGTACGGCACCGTGAGCACGACCTTGGTCACGCCTGGGTTCACGAGGAAGCGCCCGCAGGAATCCACGAGCTCGCCGTTCCGGGTCAACCACAGCTCGTAGTAGTCCTGCCGGTCGCGGCTCGGCTCGAGCCCGCGCAGGATCACGTTCATCGGCCAGTTGCCGGCCTTGTCGTCTTCGAGCACCTCGATCGAGGCGACCGCGTCGCGCCGGTCGTCGGTGCCGGTCATCCCGATCACCAGCACCGGGTCCTGCTCGCGGTCGCCGACCCAGTAGCCGGCGCCGAAGGCGACGGCGGCGAGCGTCGCCGCGAGCGCGACGAGGCGGGGTCGCCACGACCGGGGCGCCGCCCCGACAGGCTCGGCCTCGGCAAGCGGCGTCGCCCGCAACGTCGATGGGACCTCGGGAGGCGGATCGACCGAGAGGAGCAGCTCGTGCACCCGCCGGAGCCGCTCCTGCTCGCGGGGGTCGTCGACGTCGCCGACCATGTCGTCGAGCCGGTCGTTCACGTCAGCTCGTCCTCGAGCAGGTCGGCGAGACGGGCGAGCGCGCTCCGTGTCCTCGTCTTCACCGTTCCGAGCGGCACGCCCAGGCGTGCCGAGATCTCGCTTTGCGAGAGCCCGCCCCAGTAGGCGAGCTCGATCACGGGCCGCTCGTGCATTGGCAGCTGCTCGAGCGCGCCGTGCACGCGCCAGGCGAGCCACGCCGCCTCGGCCCGCTCCGCCGGACCGTCATCGCCCGACGCTTCGTCGGGCGCCTCCATCGGCGGCTCCGGCCGCCGCCGGGCGCCGTCGACGATTGCGTTCCGAGCGACCGTGTACAGCCAGGCGCCGCCCTGGCCACGGCCCGGATCGAAGCTCGAGGCCGAGCGCCAGATCGCTGCGAACGCTTCCTGGAAGGCGTCCTCGGCGCGGCCGCGGTCGCCCAGGCGGCGCAGCGCAAGCCCGAACACCGGTCGCGTGTAGCGACGGTAGAGCTCGTCGAACGCGTCACGGTCGCCGCGACCGACGCGCTCGATCAGCTCGCCGTCCGTCGGCTCGGCATACGCCGCCCTGCCGATACTCGAGACTCCGGGTGCGCGCGGCAGGACGGGACGGTCGAGGGTCAACGCCGTACCCATGCACACGGATTACGCATGGATCCTCCCCCCGGATTGCAGCAGCCGGCCTCCGTCGACGGCGATCGTCGTTCCGGTGACGAAGTCGGCCCCGGCGAGGTAAACGATCGCCTCGGCGACGTCGTCCGCCGACCCCACGCGTCCGAGTGCGGTCTCGGCGGCGCGCCGCTCTTGCTGCTCCGGCTCGACCGCGACCGGTCCCGGCGCGACGCCGCAGACTCGGACCTCCGGAGCGAGCGCTCGGGCGAGCACACGCGTAAGCATCGCCTGAGCGGCCTTCGCGGCGCAATGGGCTGAGAACGACGGCCACGGCTGGTAGGCCGCGACGTCCTCGACCATGACGACGAGGCCGCCGCTCGCGCGCAGGTGCGGCGCCGATGCCTGCGTGACGAAGAAGCTCCCTTTCACGGTCGCGCCGAGCGCTGCGTCCACCTCCTCCTCGGAGAGGTGCTCGAACGGCTTGGGCGTGAAACCGGCCGAAGCGGCGTTGACGACCACGTCGAGCCCGCCGAGCTCCTCGCTCGCCCGCGCGACGAGCGCGCGCGCACCCGCCGCCTGCGACACGTCGCCGTCCTTACGGCCGGCGGCGACGACGCGCCAACCCTCCGCCTCGAGCCGCCGCACGATCCCCGAGCCGAGCTTGCCGGTTCCGCCGGTGACGAGGGCGCGTGTACGGGACTCGTTAATTCTCTTTCGAGGGACGTAAATTCGCCGCGGCACGCGCGTAGCGCGGGAGGCGGCGTGGAATCCTTCGCCACATGAGACGTATTCTGCTGGTTCTTCCGCTCCTCGCAGGCTTCGTGCTCGCACCCGAGGCGGACGCCGCGACGAGGGGAGTCCAGATCCTGCGCAGCTCGTTCTCGCCCGCGACGGTGAGCATCGTGGCCGGCGACACGATCAGATGGCGCAACGTCGACAGGCGCGACCACCAGGTCGTTTCGACGACGGGCACGTTCGCCTCGCCCGTGCTCCGCCCCGGCCGGACCTACTCGTTCACGTTCACGGTGGCAGGCACGTATCGCTACCGCGACGCCCTCAACCCCCGCGTCACCGGAACGGTGCGTGTCGCCGGGGCGCCTCCCGCCGTCTCGCTCGCGACCTCGCTCCCGCAGACCACGTACGGAGCGGCCGTGACCCTCTCGGGCCAGGTGAACAACCGGGCGGCGGGGGAGCAGGTGCAGATCGTCTACCAGCCCTACGGCCAGCCTTCGCAGATCGTGCTCGCGACTGTCCTCACCGGCGCCGACGGCACCTTCAGCCTCGTCACCGAGCCCAAGATCCTGACGACCTACCAGGCGTTCTGGAAGGGCGCGAGAAGCCTCGTGATCACGACCGCGGTCGCGCCCGCGATCTCGTTCGGACGCCTCAACGGCTTCGTCACCCGCGTCTTCGCCGGTCGCTCGATGGCGAGGAAGCAGGTGCAGCTGCAGCGGCTCTCGGCCTTCGGCCAGTGGGTGACGATCAAGCGGGTCTCGCTCGACCTCAACTCACGCGCACGCTTCCGGGCCCTCCTGCCGATGGGCCCCTCGCGCCTGCGGATCGCGATGTCCGTGAACCAGGCCGGCGTCGGCTATCTCGGGGCGTTCAGCCGTGAGATCACCTGGCGCCGGGTGAAGTAGCGGCCTCAGCGCGCCGCGTCGTACCGCTTCGCCACCTCGTCCCAGTTGACGACGTTCCACCAGGCCGCGAGGTAGTCCGGGCGGCGGTTCTGGTAGTTGAGGTAGTACGCGTGCTCCCAGACGTCGATGCCGAGCAGCGGCGTCTTGCCCTCCGAGCAGCGGCGAGTCCTGGTTCGGCGTCGACATCACGGCGAGCCGGAGCCGCCGCCGACGACCAGCCAGGTCCAGCCGCTGCCGAAGCGCTTGACGCCGGCGTCGTTCACCGCTGCCTTGAGCGCGTCGAGGCCGCCGAGAGGTCGTCCGATCGCCGTCCGCGAGTGCCCTGAAGGCTCGCCGCCGCCGTCCGGGCCCATGATCGTCCAGAAGAGCGAATGGTTCGCGTGGCCGCCCGCGTTGTTGCGGACGGCGGCGCGCTTTCCTCCGGCAGCGAGTCGAGCTCGCCAGCACCTACTCGACAGCTGGCGTCGGCCGAGGTCGGTTCCCTCGAGCGCCTTGTTCGCGTTGTCGACGTAGGCCTGGTGGTGCTTGCCGTGGTGGATCTCCATCGTGCGTGCGTCGATGGTCGGCTCGAGTGCTGCGTGGTCGTAGGGGAGATCGGGCAGGCTGAACGGCATCGCTACTCCTTCGTGTTGGAAACTGGACGGGAGGATATGCTCCGCGCCGTTCCCGCCGAGTCGCCGTCGAAACCGTGGAGGTACGGATGTCGAGCTATGAGGAGATCAGGCCCCGCGAGCTGAAGCCGGCCCTGCTGGAGCTCGACGGGATCTCGCGCGCGTCGGTCGAGGCCCACTACAAGCTCTACCAGGGCTACGTGGCGAAGCGGAACGAGATCCTCGCGAAGCTCGGCAGCGTCGACGCCAGCAGCGCGAACCAGGTCTACTCAGAGCTCCGCGCCCTCAAGGTCGACCTCTCCTTCGCGATCGGCGGGATCAAGAACCACGAGGTCTACTTCGAGCATCTCGGCGGCGACGGCGGCGACCCGAAGGGCGCGGTCGCCGACCTGATCAAGCGCGACTTCGGCTCGACCGACAACTGGCGCACCGACCTGAAGGCGACCGGGATGGCCGGGCGCGGCTGGGCCTGGACCGCGTACGACTGGGACGAAGGTCGCCTCTTCAACTACGTCGGGGACGCCCAGAACACCTTCCCGATCTGGAACGCCACCCCGCTCGTCGCGCTCGACGTCTACGAGCACGCGTACTTCCTCGACTTCCAGACCGACCGCGGCGCCTACATCGACGCCTTCTTCCACAATCTGGACTGGGCGGTCGTGAACGACTGGGTGTCGAAGTACCAGATTCCCCTGAAGTAGGAGCTTCGGAGCTCCACGATGACCTCGGTCCTCGTCGTCCTCGGCGGCTACCTGCTGGGGTCGATGCCGTTCGGCTACTGGCTCGTGCGGTTGGCCAAGGGCGAGGACATCCGCCGCGTCGGCAGCGGCAACATCGGCGCCACCAACGTCTGGCGGACGTACGGGCGCTCGTACGGGATTCCGATCGTGCTCCTCGACGTGGCGAAGGGGTTCGTGCCGGCGCTCGTCGGCACACTGCTCGTCGGCGAGCTGACGGGCGTCCTCGCCGGCGGCGCTGCGATGCTCGGCCACTGGCGGCCGCTCTTCCTCGGCTTCCAGCGCGGCGGCAAGGCGGTGGCGACCGGGGGCGGGACGTTCCTCGGCGTCGCGCCGCTGCTCGGCGCGATCGCACTCGTGATCTGGGTCGTCGTCTTCCTCGTCACCCGGTACGCCTCGCTCGCCTCGATGGCAACGGCGGTCGCGCTCCCCTTCGTCGGGCTCGCGATCGGTGAGCCGTGGCCGGTGATCGCGTTCGCGGCGATCGCGGGAGCCGCGGTGCTCGTGCTCCATCGCGGCAACATCGCGCGGCTGCGCGCGGGCACCGAGAGCCGCTTCTCGCTCCGCCGCCGCAGCGCGGCGGCCTAGCTGGACAGCCAGTCGCTCAGCGAGGTGTGCCGCTCGGCGGGCGTGCCGGAGTCGAGCTCGCCGCGGAGCTCGCCCACCGTTCCCTCGCGCTCGGCGAGCACGTCGTGGGCGTGGATCGTCTCGAAGTTGACCTGACGGGCGTAGAGGAAGTCCCCGTCGGCGAGCTCCGGCATCGCGTCGAGCGCGCCCTTGAGCGAGAGCCGGACGGAGTCCTCGACGAAGCGCGGCTGCAGGTGGGCGTGCTCGACGACGAAGAGCTCGTCCGGCCGCTTGAGCAGCTCGTAGACGGGCGCGCTCATCGAGTCCTGCACGATCGCGACGAGGTCGTTCGCGTCGAGCTGGCGCTCGGTGCCGACGTAGAGCGTGCCCTTGCCGCGCTGGTTGTGCGTCGCCAGCGGGACGAGGTCGAGGATCCGCTCGACGTCCTCGTACCCGGCCTCTGCCAGGCGCTCGGCCGCGCGGCCGCGGACGAGCCCCTGCGCGCACGGACAGGCGTTGATCCCGGTCGCCTCGACGCCGACCACGCGCCGGACGCTCTCGGTCGTCGCCGCCGCGATCCCGACGAGGGAGACCATCTCCTGGGTCGGGAGCCGGGTGACCGGGGTCGTCCGCCGCACGGGCCAATGGGCCGTGATCCTCGCCTCGGCTCGCAGCGCGCGCTGCCGGCCGACGATGTGCTGGGCGATGTGCTCGGCGAGCGACTCGACGTGCAATGCCTCGGTGCCGACGACCGCCTCGATCGCCTCCTCGAAGAGCTCCGGGAAGCGCGACATGTGGACGCCCTTCTGCTCGTGCGCGAGGTCGACCGTGCATGCGATCTCGGCGGCCATCACCGTCTCGCGCCCTTCGTGTCGGACGCGCACCGCCTTCTGCACGCCGGTCACGCCCGCGCGCGTCAGCGACAGCCTCACTTCAGGCGTCGAGGCCTGGAGATCGTGCGTCGCGGCCGGCAGCTCCGTCACGTGGTTACGCTAGCACCGCCGTGGCCTCCGACTTTGCCAGTCTGGTCTCGCTCGCGTGCCACGACCTCCGCACTCCACTCGCCACCGTGCACGGGTTCGCGAAGACGCTCGCCAGGCACGAGGACCTCGAGCCCGAGAAGGTCTCGCGCTACCTGGGTCTGATCGACGCCGCCTCCGAGGAGCTCGTTGGGCTGCTCGACGTGCTCTCGCTGGCGGCGCGGATCGAGAGCGGCCGCTACGACCCGGTCCGGCGCGAGGTCGACTCGCTCGAGCTCGCCCGCGTCGCCGTCCCCGGAGCGACCGGAACCGGGACACCCGTGCAGGTGGATGTCGAGGGCCTCGAGCGGGCGCTCGGCGCGCTCGTACGAGCAGCCACGCGGCACGGCGGCGTCGAGCCGCGTGTGCTGGTGGACGGGGCCGCGATCGTGCTCGAGCCGGTCGGCGAGAGCGCCGCGCCGGTCGTGCTCGGCGTGGAGCAGAAAGACCTCGGCGCCGCGGTCGCAGTCCGGCTCCTGCGCGCGCTCGGCGGCGACGTCGCGCACGAGGGCGACCGGCTGACCGTCTCGCTCGCCTGATGCCGATCCAGCCAGGCACGTACACACTCGGCCCGGAGAACGGGACACTTTCGGTGAGGACCGGGCGCATGGGCGCGGCGGCAGCTGCAGGTCACGACCTCCTGATCCACGTCACCGCCTGGCAGGCGACGCTGGAGGTCGGCGACGACGCCGCGCAGACGAGCCTCGTGCTCGACGCAGACGCGGCGTCCCTGCGCGTGCGTGAGGGCACGGGCGGCATGCAGCCGTTGGAGGACGAGGACAAGGCGAACATCCACCAGACGATCGACGACGAGATTCTGAAGCGCGGGCCGATCGCGTTCCGCTCGACGACGGTGGACGCGGTGGCCGACGGCAGCCGCCTGCGCGTGCGGGGTCAGCTGACGCTCCTCGATCAGACCGCGCCGATCTCGTTCGTCCTCCAGGTCAGAGACGACGGCACGCTCGTCGGCAGCGCCGTCGTCAAGCAGTCCAATTGGGGGATGAAGCCGTACTCCGCATTGTTCGGAGCCCTGCGGGTCGCCGACAACGTCGAGGTGGCGATCGATACCGGCCTGAAGCCGAGGGTGGAAGTGCCGCTACCGGGGTACGAGCGGATCAGGCCGCGTCAGCTCAAGGCTGCGTTGCTCGAGCTCGAGGGGATCTCGCGGACGTCCGTGATCGCTCATCACAAGCTGTACGAGGGTTACGTCTTCGAGCGGAACGAGATCCTCGCCAGGCTCGCGGGGCTCGGCCGCGCGAGCGACCCCGAGCTGCGCGCGCTGAAGGTCGAGCTCTCACATGCGGTCGGGGGGATCAAGAACCATGAGGTCTACTTCGAGCACCTCGGCGGCGTGGGCGGCGAGCCGACCGGTGCGATCGGCGACCTCATCACCCGTGACTTCGGCTCGGTCGGGGCGTGGCGCACCGATCTGAGGGCGACGGCGCTTGCCGGTCGCGGCTGGGCCTGGACGGCGTACGACTGGGAGGAGGGTCGCCTCTTCAACTCTCTCGGGGACGCCGAGAACGCCTCGCCGAGCTGGAACGCCACGCCGCTCGTCGCACTCGACGTCGGCGAGCACGCGTACTTCCTCGACTATCCAGACCGATCGGGCCGCCTACGTCGACGCGTTCTTCGACAACCTGGACTGGACCGTCGTGAACGACTGGGTCACCGCCTACGGGATCGATTCCAGTCCCTGTAGACGGTCTGCGCGTCGAGCCCGCCCTCGACTCCGGGCGGCAGAGGACCGCTGCCGTGCGCGTAGAGGGCGACCTGCTCGATCGTCCGTACCTGTGTGGGATCGTCGCCGCTCCCGCTGATCCACGCGCCGTTGTCCCACCTGAGGTTGTCCGGAGACGTCTCCAACGCCGCGCCCGCGAGCAGCTGACTCTTGGCTCGAATCTTTCCCGCGGCGTCGACGATCGCGGCCGATGTGCCCCCGGACGGAGCCGTGTTGTAGCCGTGACCGTTCCCGAACCGGTCGGTATCGGCAGGGACGACCTTGACGTCCAGCGCGGGCACGCCGAGCTCGTCGGCTACGAGCTGGGCGTACTCGCCCTCGTTCCCGTCGGGCTCGGTCGTCAGGCTCAGCACCATCTTGCCGGTCGGGTGGACGCGCAGGAACACCGCTCGATACGCCTCGTCAGCCATTGCCCTCTTGCCTCCTGGTCGGGGGGTCTGTCGAATGTGCGAGCCGCTGCCGCTCCTGATGTGCCGTGAGCGCGTTGTGCTCCTCGAGGTCGCAGAACGCGGGCTGCGGCCCGCCCAGCGGGTTCGGCGGCACCGCCGGCCGCTCGCAGCCCGGGTAGATGCAGAGCTTGGGCGCGTTCTCACTCATCGGTCACCCACCCGGGCGTCGTCCTGCCCCTGCTCGGCCCGTGGCCGGTCGGCATCCCGACGGAGCTGCCCGGGACCGGCGTGGCGCTCGCCCATTCCTCCGGCTCCTCACGCTCGGAGGCAGCCCAGCGCTCGGCGGGCAGCTCGGTCCTGCCGCCGATCGCGGCCACCACCTCGTCGAGCGCCTCGAAGCTGTGGCCGCTCACGAGCGCGTCGCAGTGCGGTAGCGCGGCCACCATGCCGCCGGAGCGGACGGAAAAGGCGCCGGCGCCGACGCGCGGGTTGACCCAGACGATCCGGTTGGCCAGGCGCGCGAGCCGCGCCATCTCACGAGCCACGAGCTTCGGGTCGCCGCGCTCCCAGCCGTCGGAGAGGATCACGACCACGGCGCCGCGCGCCATGCCACGGCGTCCGTGCCGGTCGTTGAACTCCCGCAGCGCGTCGCCGATCCGGGTCCCGCTCGACCAGTCGGGCGCGGCCTCGGCGGCGCGCTGGATCGCGCGCTCCGGGTGGCGCGACGAGAGGGCACGGGTGAGGCGCGTCAGCCGCGTCGCGAAGACGAACGCCTCGGCGTTCGGCCCGGTTGCCGCGGCGCAGGTCAGGAACTGCAGGTAGGCGCGCGCGTAGGGCTCCATCGAGCCCGAGATGTCGCACAGCATCACCAGCCGCCGGCGGGCGATCCGCCGCCGTCGGCGGGCCAGCCGCATCGGGTCGCCGCCGGTCCGGAGGCTTGCCCGGAGCGTCCTTCTCAGGTCCACCTGCTCGCCGTGGCGGCCTCTCTCGTAGCGGCGCGTTCGCCGCTCCGGGGTTGCGAGCTGGAGGCTCGACATCAGGCGGTAGAGACGGGCGAGCTCGTGCGGCTCGAGCGCGTCGAAGCTCTTCCGCCCGAGCAGCTCCTCGTCGCTGGCCAGGACGAGCGGCACGTCCACCTCCGCCGCGTCCTCGTCCGTGCCCTGCTCGCCGCCGGCACGGAGATCGCGACGCTCGGACGCGCCCTCTCCATCCTGCTGTCGGTCCTCCCGGGGCGAGGCAACCGGCCGCGCCTCGTCGGGCTCCGGCTCCGCATCCTCGGGCCGGCCGCCGAAGACCGAGAAGAACACCGCGTCGAAGGCCCCGACCTGTCCCGGATCGGAGACGAAGACAGCGCGAGCGGTCCAGTACAGCTGTCGGCGCGAGACCGGCCTGACGAGCGTGAGCGCCCGCGCGAAGTCGGCCGAGCGCCCGGGCGTGAGCGGCAGGCCGCGCTCGTGCAGGCGCCGGCTCAACGCGGCCACGAGCGGCGGCAGGTCGAGCTCGATCGTCTCGACGCCGAAGTCAGTCACCGCCGCCCACGAGCTGCTCGAGGCCGCCCGCGCGGATCACCTCCTGGTCCTCGCTGTACTTCAGCACCGACCCGAGGGTGAGGTCGACCGCGGCCGCGTCCAGGCGCTCGACGCCGAGGAGGCTCAGCGCCGCGAGCCAGTCGATCGACTCCGCGATCCCGGGCGGCTTCTGCACGTCGCTGTCGCGCATCCGCGAGACGGCGTTCGCGACCTGCACCGCCAGCGTCTCCGACGAGCCCTTGACGCGGCGGCGCACGATCTCGACCTCGCGCTGGGGGGTCGGGTACGGGATCCAGTGGTAGAGGCAGCGCCGCTTGACGGCGTCGTGCAGATCGCGGGTCCGGTTGGACGTGAGCACGATGACCGGCGGGTGCGTCGCTCTGATCGTGCCGATCTCGGGGATCGTCACGCTGGCGTCCGCGAGCAGTTCGAGCAGGAACGCCTCGAAGTCGTCGTCCGCGCGGTCGATCTCGTCGACCAGGAGCACCGCCGGCCGCGGGCCGGGGTGCTCGAGGGCGCGCAGGAGCGGACGCCTGATCAGGTAGTCGGTGCCGAAGAGCTCCTCCTCGCCGAGCTCCGAGCCGCGCGAGTCCGCGAGCCGGATGCTGAGCAGCTGGCGCGGGTAGTTCCACTCGTAGAGCGCCTCGGCGACGTCGATCCCCTCGTAGCACTGGAGCCGGATCAGCGGCGTGTCCAGCACGACGGCCAGCGATTTGCCGGCCTCGGTCTTGCCCACTCCCGCCTCGCCCTCGAGCAACAAAGGCTGGGGGAGCCGCAGGCTGAGGAACATCGAGGTCGCCAGTCCCTCGTCGACGAGGTAGTCGATGTCGGCGAGACGCCGGGCGAGCGTCTCGATGTCGGGGACGAGTCGGCGGATCTCGCCGGCGGCCTCGCCCGTGACCTCGCTCACGGCGCCTGCGTCACTGCGGTGGCTCCGGACGCCCCTGCATCGCCGCCCAGACGCGGGCCGGCGTGCACGGCATGTCGATGTGGTCGACGCCGTGCGGCTCGTGCAGCGCGTCGATGACCGCGTTCACGATCGCAGGCGGCGAGCCGACGTTCGGCGACTCGCCGACCCCCTTCGCCCCGAGCGGGTGGTGCGGGCACGGCGTGACGGTCTCGCCGAGCTCGAAGTCGGGACACTCGAGGGCGGTCGGGATCAGGTAGTCCATGAAGGACGAGTTGAGGCAGTTGCCCTCCTCGTCGAACGTCAGCACCTCCATCAGGGCGATGCCGATGCCTTCGGCGAGGCCGCCGTGGATCTGGCCGTCGACGATCATCGGGTTGATGCGCACGCCGCAGTCGTCGACCGCGACGAAGCGCCGGACCGTGACGTGGCCCGTGTCGGGATCGATGTCGACGACGGCGATGTAGGCGCCGTAGGGATACGTCAGGTTGGGCGGGTCGTAGATCACCTGCGCGTCGAGCCCGCCCTCCATGCCGGTAGGCATCGGCTCGCCGCTGTAGGCCCGCGCTGCGATCTCCTCGATCATCGCACCCTTCTCGGGATCGCCCTTGACGTACCAGCGGCCCTTTTCCCAGGCGAGGTCGTCCGGGTTCGCCTCGAGCATCGTCCCCGCGATCTGGCGCGCCTTGTCGCGCACCTTCCGCGAGACGACCGCGACCGCCGCGCCGGACACCGGTGTCGAGCGGCTGCCGTAGGTCCCGAGCCCGTACGGGGAACGGTCCGTGTCCCCGTGTCGGACCTCGACGTCCTCGGGCGGGATGCCGAGCTCCTCGGCCACGATCTGCGCGAACGTCGTCTCGTGGCCCTGACCCTGGGGCTGAGCGCTGATGCTGACGACCGCCTTGCCCGACGGGTGGACGCGCAGGTCGGCGCCGTCGTTCATCGCCAGTCCGAGGATGTCCATGTGCTTGCGCGGGCCGGCGCCGACGCCCTCGGTGAAGAAGGCGACGCCGATTCCCATCAGCTCGCCGCGGGCGCGCTTCTCCGCCTGCTCCCGGCGCAGGTCGTCGTAGCCTGCGATGTCCATCGCCACCCGCATCGTCTCGGCGTAGTTCCCGGAGTCGTACGTCCAGCCGGTCGTCGTCTCGTACGGGAACTGCTCGGGCGCGATGAAGCTGCGCATCCGCAGCTCGATCGGATCGACCTTCAGCTCGAGCGCGAGCGCGTCGACCATGCGCTCGACGAGGTACACGGCCTCGGTGATCCGGAACGAGCAGCGGTACGCGACACCGCCCGGCGCCTTGTTCGTGTACACCGCCTTGACCCGGACGTGCGAGGCCTCGAGGTCGTACGAGCCGCAGACGATGTGGAAGAACCCGGCCGGGAACTTCGTCGGCTGGGCGGTCGAGTCGAAGGCGCCGTGGTCGGCGGTCACGTCGACCCGCAGGCCGGTGATCTTGCCGTCCTTGGAGCACATCTCGGCGCGCATGACGTAGTCGCGCGCGAAGCCGGTCGAGACCAGGTTCTCGGTGCGGTTCTCGACCCACTTGACCGGGACGCCGGCCACGATCGAGCCCGCGATTGCGCACACGTAGCCGGGATAGACCGGAACCTTGTTCCCGAAGCCGCCGCCGATGTCCTGGCAGCGGATCCGGATCATGTGCTCGGCCAGGCCGGCCACATGGGCGTAGACGGTGCGGTGCGCGTGCGGCGCCTGGTTGCCGTTGTAGATGTCGAGCTGGCCGGTCTCCGGGTTGAAGTCGGCGATGATTCCGCAGGTCTCGAGCGGGGCCGGATGGCAGCGCGGGTAGAGGATGTCGCGCGTGACGACCGTGTCGGCCTCGGCGAAGGCCCGGTCGGTCGCCTCCTCGTCGCCGGCCTCCCAGGTCGGGCTCGCCAGGTTGTCGCGCTGGCCCGCCTTGTCGTCGCGGATCAGCGGTGCGTCGGGATCGAGCGCCTTGCGGGCGTTGACGACCGCCGGCAGCGGCTCGTACTCGACGTCGATCAGCTCGAGCGCGTCGTTCGCGGAGTACTCGTCCGTGGCGATCACGAACGCGACCTCCTGGCCCTGGAAGCGGACCTTGTCGCCCGCGAGCACGGCCTGCGTGTCGTAGGAGATCGTCGGCATCCACGCGAGGCCGAGGGTCTCGAGGTCCTTGGCCGTGATGACCGCAGCCACGTTGGGATGGGCGAGCGCCCGCGAGGTGTCGATCGAGACGATGCGCGCGTGCGCGTAGGGGCTGCGCAGCACGGCCCCGTGGACCATCCCCGGCAGCCTGATGTCGTCGAGATAGGTGCCCTTGCCGCGGATGAAGCGCTCGTCCTCCTTGCGCTTGAGCCGGCCGAAGCCGATCGGGCGCTCGGTGGTGGCGCTCGGAAGGTTCTCGACGGTCGTCACTGCTCTAGACCTCCTGCTTCGCGGTCGCTTCGTAGTCGGCGGCCCAGCGGACGGCGCTGACGATGTTCTTGTACCCGGTACAGCGGCAGATGCCGCCCGAGATCGCCGTGCGGATCTCCTGCTCGGTCGGATCGGGGTTCTCGTCCAGGAGGGCGCGGGCGGTCATCAGCATCCCGGGCGTGCAGAAGCCGCACTGGAGCGCGTGCAGCTCGTGGAAGCCCTGCTGCACCGGATCCAGGCTGCCCGTTCACCTCGAGCGACTCGACCGTGCGGATCTCGTGCCCCTCGCACATCGCCGCCAGGGTCGTGCACGACTTGATCGGCTTCCCGTCCATCAGCACCACGCAGGCGCCGCAGTTCGAGGTGTCGCAGCCCCAGTGGGTGCCGGTGAGGCCGGGCGTGTCGCGTATGAAGTGGACGAGCAGCAGGCGCGGCTCGATCTCGCGGGAGACCTGTTCGCCGTTGACGGTGATCGAGACGTTCATGTCAGGCCTCCTCTCCCAGGGCGCGCGCCGTCGCGCGGCGCAGGGCGCGGGTCGTGAGAACTCCGGCCAGATGGCGCTTGTAGTCGACCGGCCCGCGGCCGTCCGCGCCCGGCGAGCAGTCGGCCGCCGCGATCTCGCCGGCCTGCGCGTAGAGCTCGTCCGAGGGCGGCTGGCCGCGCAGCAGCTCCTCGGCCCGTGCGACGTGGATCGTCGTGAGCCCGCAGGCGGCGAGCGCGATCCCGGCGTCGGCGATCGTGCCGTTCTCGATCCAGACTGCCGCCGAAGCGGCCGCGATCGCCCAGTCGCCGGCGCGGCGCTCGACCTTCTCGTGCGCGCTGCCGGCGCCGGGACGCAAGGGGATCCGGATCTCGGTGAGCAGCTCGCCGTCGCCGACCGCAGTCTGGTACGGGCCGAGGCAGAAGTCGTCCATCGCGACCACGCGGTCGCCGTCGCCACCCCGGATCACGCACTTGGCCTTGAGCGCGCTGCAGACGGCGGAGAGGTCCTCCGCGGCGTCCGCCTGGCAGAGCGAGCCGCCGATCGTGCCGCGGTTGCGCACGACCGGGTCGGCGATCACGTCCTCGGCGTCCCGGAACACCGGCAGGTGCCGGGCGAGCAGCTCGGAGCGTTGCAGCTCGACGTGCCGGGTCAGTGCGCCGATCGCGATCTCGTCGCCCTCCTCGCGGATGTAGGAGAGCTCGGTGAGGTCGTTGATGTCGATCAGGTGCGCCGGGTTGGCGAGCCGGAGCTTCATCATCGGCAGCAGACTGTGACCGCCCGCGATGACGCGCGCGTCCGGGCCGAGCTTCTGCAGCGACGCGATCGCGCCCTCGACGCTCGTCGCGCGCTCGTACTCGAATGGCGCCGGAGTCTGCAACGGCGCTCCTTCCTCTCAGGCGCGCTCGGGGAGCCGCTTGCGCGGCGCCCCGATGTCCTCGCGCTCTTCGTACTGCACGGGGGCGTCGGTGCCGATGACCGGGGACCTGGGCATGGAGGGGGGTCGCGTCTGGCGGATCTCCGGGTAGAGCTCGCGTGCCGAGGCGCTCGCGCGCTCGACGTCCCGGAGCGCCGGGCCGGCCGGGTTGCCGGCGGCGATCGGCGCTTCGCGGCCGAGCCGCGCCAGCGTGAGCGTGCCCTTCGTGTAGACCTCGCCGATGCGGGGCGCCTTGACCTCGCGTGCTCTCGGGGAAGTTCCGGAACCCGGCCGCGGCGGCTCCCGGATAGAGGCCGTCGACGAGGCCGACGGCGTCCGTCAGGCCGGCCTTCTTCACGAGCAGCCCCTCGAGCAGGTCGACGCCGGCGTCGAGCTGCTCGTTGATCGTCGTCACGACGTCGTTCACGGGCGCGCTCTTCTCCACGATCCCGGTGACACCGGCGATCGCCTCGTCCAGGCCGTTGGTGATCTTCCGCAGCTCAACGATCACCGAGACGAGGTAGTAGACGAGCGCCAGGACGATCAGAGCCGACCGCGATGATCGTCACGACGGCTGCGGCGTTCATCGCGCCTCCACCGGCGCGTCGTCGAGGATCACGTCGAGCGAGCCGCCGTAGTTCGCGGCCGTCGCGATCGTCTGCTGCACCTGGTCCTGCGTCGTCAGAAGCAGCGCCGTCGCGTCGAGGTCCTTCGATCCCGCTGCCGCGGTCTGGGCGATCTCCTGCACGCTCGGAACGATGCTTCGAGTGGCGTCCAGGACGCCCTTGAGCAGGTAGACGACCACGGGGAGGACGACGGCGAGCAGCACGACGTTGCCGATCCACCAGAGAGTCACTTCGGCCTCCGCTCGGCCACGATCGCGGCCTTGCTCGCGATCCCGGGCAGCGCGCTCAGGATGATGTCGAACTGGGCGTTGATCGCCCGCACGGCTCCCTCGAGCGGGCGCAGGTGCTCGGCCTCGACGTCCTTCAGCGCCGCCGAGAGCGTCGCGAGCCCGGTGGAGATCCGCGTCAGCCCTCGGCGCACCTCGATCAGCGCGAGTGCGAGGACGGCGACGACGACCGCCGCCAGGAGGACGGTCAGGAGGATCAGGACGTCCTTCGTGCTCATCGGCCGTCGTACCCGTCGGTGAGCGCGTTCATGTAGCCGTCCTGGACAACAGCCTCGGTCACGATCAGCTGCAGCACCGGCGCGGTCGCCTGAAGCTGCGGGATGTTCGCTGTGTTCGCGCCGACCGCGCCCGCGATCTCGAGCAGGCTGTCGACCGACGTCTCGATGCTCCTGACGCTGACGATGAGCGCTGCGAGGAGGATCGCGACGACGACGGCCGCTAGCGCCCCGATCACGAGCGCGATCGTCCAGTACCCATTCGAGGAGAGCGCGACGAGAGTGCCTGTCACTTGCCGACCGCCACCTTCCTCAGCGACCGGGCGGCGTGGAGAATCCGGACACCGGAGTCGTTGATGCGGGCGACGCCGTCGAGTCCGTCCGTCTGTCGGCGCACGACCTCGACGGCCTCTACGGCGGTCTTCGCCTGCTTCGCGATCCGCCGCGCCAGCAGCACGATCGTGATCACGATCGCCGCGGCGACCGCGATCACGGCGATTCCGATTGCGAGCCCTACCAGCCAGGCCGTTGTCGACGCGATCACCGCAGGCACGCCACTCCCGTTTTCGAAGGCTCCGACCTCTGGGCAACCTTAGTCGGCCGAAAAAAATCGTGTCAAGGAAGCTACGCCTTCGCGGCGGCTTCGGATTCGCTGCACGCGGTTACGATTACCGCGCGTGGCGCCGGGTGACGCCCACCTGGCTTTCGCGCAGGCGGCGGCGGCGGACGGGATCGTGCTCGGCCGGCGGGTCGTTCGACTGGCTGTGCGAGCAGGGCCACCTCGGGCTCGAGCGGGTGGCGAAGCTCCGGCGCGACCCGGCGCTCGTTGCGCCGGTGACCGCCGCGCTCGAGCAGCTCGCCGCGATCTACGCCCGCCTCGGCGGCGACGTCGCGGTCCTGTCCGCGTCGCGCGCGAACCTGCTGCTCCCGGTCGACCTGGTGCACGAGCCGACGGGAACCGTGATCGAGGTCGACGAGGCGGCCCACTTCACGTCGTTTCGCCTGGCCGCCCTCGAGCTCTACCGGCCCGACGCGACCGTCGGCTTCGACCTCGACGAGCACATGGAGCTGTGCCGCGCCTGGTGCGCGCGCACGGACGGTCTCGCGCGGGGCCTGGCCGCGAAGGGCTTCGGCTTCGGAGGGGTCCAGCGCGAGCGCGCCTACCACGACGCGCTGCGCGACCTCGCGACGCCGGCGATGGGCCACCCGCCGCTCGTCCGGATCGCCGCGGTCGACGGCGACGGCGCCGCCGCCTACGCGCGAAACCGGGAGGCGCTGCTGGCGCTCTCGTCTGCTCAGGTCGGCTGCCCGTCGTAGCCGTCGATCACCGCGACGTTGACCGTCGAGCACCGGCCGCAGCGCACCCGGACCTTCTTCGTCATCTGCTCCGGATGCATCGCCGTGGCCAGGAGGTTGCCGCACTCGACGCAGACGTAGTCGTCCGGGCCGTTGCCGTGGAAGACCGGCCGGTCGGCGTCCTCCTGGAGCGCGGTGCCGCCGTCGAACGGCACCTCGCCTGCCCGGATCTGCCGCATCGTGATGGTCGCCATTGCCGTCCCGGGTCAGAGAGCGCCGAGCTTGCCGCTGAAGTCCGTGATCAGCGCGTCCAGCACGCCGACCATGACTCCCTCGCCCATCGAGGCGGCCTTGCCCGTGATCTGCGCGTTCGTGTGGATCGTCCCGCCGCCGTCCGCGAGCTGGAAGGCGACGTCGGCGTTCGCGTGCCCCTGCCCGCCGGCCTCTCTCGACTTCACCCGCATGAGCACGCGGTGGGCGTCCGCGTCCTGCTCGACGATCTCGACCGTGCCGGTGAACGTCAGGGACATCGCGCCCATCTTCAC
This sequence comes from uncultured Gaiellaceae bacterium, assembly GCA_963794385.1. Classification (GTDB taxonomy): domain Bacteria; phylum Actinomycetota; class Thermoleophilia; order Gaiellales; family Gaiellaceae; genus Gaiellasilicea. The sequence continues at coordinate 46,021 of CAWCDT010000018.1, forward strand.
CTTGATCTCCGCCCGGACGGAGTCGGGCGCCGTCGCCTCGAGCACGCTGCCCCCCTCGACGCACGGGACGACGCGCTCGAGGTCGAGGATCGTCGCGTAGCTCTCGTCGATCGGCTTCGCGGTGGTGAAGGAGTGGTCGAGCTCGACGGCCATGGTGCGGACACTAACGAAGGTCTATCCTCGAACGGTGAGCCGCGAGGACGTCCTGATCCGCGCCGGCCGGCTGGCCGAGGAGGGCAAGCCGTACGTCCTCGCCACCGTCGTCCGGGTGGAACGGCCTGCATCGACGCGGCCCGGCGATCGGGCGCTCGTCCTGCCGGACGGCGGGCTCGACGGCTGGGTCGGCGGCGCTTGTTCCGAGCCGATCGTGATCCGTGAGGCGATGCGCGCGCTCGCAGACGGCGAGCCGCGGCTCGTGCGCATCGGCCCGCCGGAGTCCGGCGCCGACGCGCCCGCGGACATCGTGGTCGCGGAGAGCTCGTGCGCCTCGGAGGGAACGGTCGAGGTGCTCGTCGAGCCGCAGCTGCCCAGCCCGCTGCTCGTGATCGTCGGCGAGAGCAAGGCTGCGCTCACGCTCGCGGACCTGGCGCGCGCGATCGGCTGGCGGGTGGCGACCGAGGAGCCGGGCGAAGGCGGACGCGGTCGTGGTCGCGACGATGGGCCACGCCGACGAGGAAGCGCTCGAGGCGGCTCTCGCAGGTCGCGCCGGCTACGTCGGGCTCGTCGCCAGCGCTCGCCGTGCCGGGGTCGTGCTCGACGCCCTCCGCGGCTCGCGGCGTGAGCGAAGACGCGCTCGCGCGCGTGCGCAGCCCGGCCGGGCTCGACCTCGGGCCGGCGACACAGCCGGAGATCGCCGTCGCCATCCTCGCCGAGCTCGTGGCGTGGCGACACACGCGTGTCGGCAGCGAGGCCGTGCTCCTGGAGGCCGTCGACCCGATCTGCGGCATGACCGTCGCCGTCGAGGCTGCCGGCGATGCCGTCGTCCATGACGGTGTTGCCTACTACTTCTGCTCGGCAGGCTGTCGCAGCCGCTTCGAGGCCGACCCGGCCCGGTACGCGACGGCGAAGGAGTGAAGCCCCGCCGCCGCTCCGGGACGTTGCTCTAAGCGGACTGCTCGGGAGCCTGGGCCGACGGGTCGTTCTGCCAGAGGCCGAAGTCGTTTCCCTCGACGTCCTTGCAGATCGTGAACCAGCCCATGCCGGGCACGGGCATCGGGTCGTCGGCCTCTGCCGCCGAGCTCCTTCACGCGGGCAGCTCCGGCGTTGATGTCGTCGACGTCGAAGTAGACGCGGGGGCCGCGCTCCGAGCCCTCGGCCTGGTAGATCGCGCCGCCGGTCGTATCCGACAACCTGGTCATGAGGTACTCGCTCGGGCTGCCCTCGAAGGCCTGGAACTCCCAGCCGAAGAGCGAGCCCCAGAACTCGCGGGCCTTCGCGGTGTCGCCGGCGGGAATCTCGACATGGACCATCTGTCCGGCCATGAGCGTCTCCTTTCGTCTAGTGGCGGAGGGTCGCAGTCCGCCGGGTTCATTCAATACGACGAACGGCCGGCTGCGTTCTCGACAGCGGCGGCTGGTCACGTCGGTGTTCCGCACGCTCGCGCTGGGTAGAGGAGCGTTCGTGGCCGAGATGAGAGACCGAATGCTGCGCGGTGAGCTGTACATCGCCGATGACCCAGATCTCGCGGCTGACCTGGCCCGCGCACAGGCTCTCCTCGACCGCTTCAACGGCACGTCTCACGCGGAGCAGGACACGCGCGACGCGATCCTGCGCGAGTTGATCGGCGATCTCGGCGATGGAGTCGTCATCCGCCCGCCGTTTCGGTGTGAGTACGGCACGAGGGTGTCGATCGGTGCGGGCACATTCATCAACTTCGACTGCCTCATGCTCGACGTGGCGCCGATCACGATCGGGACGGCATGCCAGCTCGCGACGCGTGTCCAGCTTCTGACGGCGACGCATCCGATCGATCCGGAGCCACGGCGGCTCGGGTGGGAGTCGGCCGAGCCGATTGTCATCGGAGACAACGTCTGGCTCGGTGGCGGCGTCATCGTGTGTCCCAACGTCACGATCGGTGCTGACACCGTCGTCGGAGCTGGGGCCGTTGTTACTCGCGACTTGCCCGCCGGCGTAGTGGCGACCGGTGTTCCCGCGCGGGTCATCCGCGAGATCGGCGATCGTGACCGCATAGAGGTGCCTGCACGCTGATCCCCCACGAGGACTCGCCCGCTAGCGGAGCAGACGCGACATCCGGCGGTCCTTGAGGATGCGCCCGCCGGTCTGGCAGGGCGCGCAGTAGAAGACCGTGTGCTCCTCGTAGTCGACCTGCCTGAGCGGTTCGCCGCAGCGGGGACAGGGCTCGCCGAGGCGGCGGTGGACGAGGTAGACGTCCTTGTCTCCCTTGCCTTGCAGGCGCAGCTCGAGCGCGCGCGCCAGATCCTCCTCGATCGCGGCGGCAAGCCGTTCGATCTCCTCGTCGTCGAGCTTCGAGGAGAGCGCGAACGGCGAGAGCTGGGCGCGGTGCAGGATCTCGTTCGCGTGCGCCCGACCGATCCCGGCGAGCGCTCGCTGGTCGCGCAGGAGCGAGTGCAGCCGCCGGTTGTCGCCGGCGAGGATCTCGCGCAGCCGCTCGACCCCGAGCCCGAGCGCCTCGGGGCCCAGGTGCGCCAGCTCGGCCTCGGACTGCGCGGGCGTCTCGAGCCACACGCCCGCCCGCTTCTTCGGTCCCGCCTCGGTGAGGACGACCTCACCGCCGTTCTCGAAGCGGAGCCGGAAAGCGGGCGACTTCGGCCCTTTCGCGCCCGGGGCGAGATGGCGGATCCGACCGGCGCTCATCAAATGGACCCGAAGCTGGAGCTCACCGTCCTCCGTCGGGAAGAGCAGCCATTTGCCGCGCCGCCCGGCACCCTCGAAGCGCCGCCCCTCGAGCTCGCGTAGCGGGGGATCGAACGTCTTCAGCGTGGCGATGTGCGCAGGCCCCGCCTGGAGCACCGGCGTCGCGGAGACGAGCGGCGCGAGCTCGCGCACCCACGCCTCCACCTCGGGCAGCTCGGGCATGGAGCAAACGCTACCGGCGAGGCGAGCTCAGTCCTTCGCTGTGCCCGGCACCGAGCCTGTCCCGGCGGGTACCAGCCCACCCGCCGCCTCTACCTCCGACGGGAGCGGCTCCTCGACCGGCTCGGGCATCTCCCGCAGCGTCCGCACCGGCGACAGGAGCACGGGCAGAGCCGCGAGCGACATGCCGATCGCGCCGACCCAGATCGCAGTCCGGAGCCCGAACCAGGTCGCAAGCGCGCCGCCGACGAGCGAGCCGAGCGGGATCACCCCCCACACGACGAAACGCATCACCGAGTTCATTCGCCCCTGGAGCCGCTCCGGCGTGATCGCCTGGCGGAAGCTGACCTGGGTGATGTTGTAGATGGGGATGCCCATGCTCGAGATCACCAGGGCCGCGATCACAAACGGAATCGGATTCGACGTCGGCGCGGCCGCAAGCAGAAGGAGCGAGGTCGAGCCGAGCGCGCCGATGATGATCGTCGGCCCGACGCCGAAGCGGCGTGAGACGCGGTTCGCGAGCAGGGCCCCGACGAGGTAGCCGACGCTGCCGACGGCGAAGATCAGTCCGATCACGCCCGGCTCGAGCTCGAGCACCCGGACCGCGAAGACGAGGAAGACGGCGAAGAGCACGTTGCTGAAGAAGTTGAACGTCGCGGTCGAGGCGGCGATCCAGCGCAGGTACCGATTGCCGAGCACCCACGCCAAGCCCTCCTTCAGCTCGGTCTTCATGCCCGGACCGGCCTGCCGCTCGGCGCGTGTCGGCGCCTGCTCCGGCTTGCGGATCCGAACGAGGAAGATCGCCGAGGCGAGGAAGCTGATCGCGTCGACGAGCACCGCGACGGGGGCGGTCAGCACCTGCACGAGCGCGCCGCCCAATCCTGGCCCGGCCAGCTGCGCCCCCGAGCGGCTGATCTCGAGCTTCGAGTTTCCCTCGATCAGCTGCTCCCGCGGGACGAGTGATGGGAGGTACGCCTGGTACGAGACGTCGAAGAAGACGGTCAGGACGCCGACTGCGAAGCCGACGACGTAGAGCTGCCAGATCGTCAGCGCGTCGAGCCAGTACGCGACCGGGATCGAGGCGAGCAGGAACGCGCGTCCGAGGTCGGCGGTGACGAGGATCGGCTTGCGTCGAAGCCGGTCGACCCAGACCCCGGCGGGCAGGCTGATCAGGATGAAGGGCGCGAACACGATCACGCCGAGGAGCGCGACCTCGAAGGCGCTCGCCTCGAGGACGATGATCGCGACAAGCGGCAGTCCGATCTGCGAGATCTGCGACCCCAGCTGGCTGACCGTCTCGCCGCCCCAGAGGTTGAGGAAGTCGCGATGGCGCCAGAGGCCGCCGCTCGGCCAGAGCTTCACCGCGTGACGCTCTCTCGCCGGATGCCCACGACCAGCTCGAACTCCTCGCCCTCGTCGGACGCGCTGCGACTCGAAGTCGCGCCGCAGCCGCTCGACCCGGCGGGCGAACCGCTCCGCGTCGGCAGGATCGAGCCGCGCGCGCATGCGCACGCCTCCTCCGTACTCCTCCGCGCCCATGAGGATGAAGAGCCGCGCCACGCGCCCGTAGATGGACTCCGTCAGCGCGCGCACGCGGCGGGTCCGCACGACGCGGACGAGGCCCGCCTTCTCGAGCACCTTCAGGTGGTGCGCGACCGTCCCCTTGGCCAGGCCTATAGCCTCAGCGAGCTCGGTGGTCGAGGCAGCGCGCTCGCGCAGCAGCGCGACGATCTGCAGCCGTGGGTCGCCTGCGAGCGCGCGCAGCTGATCGACGTCGGAGACGACGAGAACGTCGTCGGCGTCGTAGTCGGGGACCGGGAGCGAGAGTGAACGTTCGATAGCCGTCGGAACATACGACAACTCTCGACCGTTCGCAACCTCAGCCCGCGGCTCGGCAGTCCCCGCACTCGCCGCGCAGCACGACCTCGTGTGCGTCGACGTTGTAGCCCAGCCGACCGGAGGCGCGCGTGATCGCGAGCTCGAGCGTGGCGTCCGAGAACGGCTCCACCTTGCCGCAGTCGTCGCAGACCACGTGGTGATGGTGGTCGCCGCTCGGCGGCGCGGGCTCGAAGCGGGCGATCCCGTCGCCGACGTCGACGCGCTGGACGAGCCGGAGCTCGCTGAGAACCTCGAGCACGCGGTACACGGACGCGATCCCGACCGAGCGGCCGCTCTCGCGGAGGCTCTCGTGAATCTCCTGCGCGCTCGCACAGCAGTCCTGGCCGGCCATCAGGTCGAGGACGGCCGTGCGGGCGCCGCCGGCGCGGAAGCCCGCCTCGCGGAGCGCCGCGTCCGTGTGCTCGCGCCAGCTGCCGAGTGTCGCCATCAGGAAGATGATAGCGATTCTCATCTGCGTGCTAGCCTGGACAACGTGAGAATCGTTCTCACTCTCATCTGCGTCGGGCTGCTCGCCGGCTGCGGCGGCGACTCGAGCTCCGAGGGCCGCTCCGTCGTCGCGGCCTTCTACCCGTTGGCCTTCGCGACCGAGCAGATCGGCGGCGACGAGATCGACCTCCGTAACCTGACTCCAGCCGGCGTCGAGCCGCACGACCTCGAGCTCTCGGGAAGCGACATCCGCGCGATCGCGGACGCCGACCGCGTGCTCTACCTCGGCGGCGGCTTCCAGCCGGCGCTCGAGGACGCGATCGACTCGACCTCGGCGCACGCCGTCGACCTTCTCGACGCCGTCGAGACGAGGGCGGGCGACGAGGAGGAGCACGGCGTCGACCCGCACGTCTGGCTCGATCCGATTCGCTACGCCGCGATCGCGGAGCGGATCGGCGAGGAGCTCGATCGCCGCCCCGAGGCGGATCGCTTTGCCGCGGCGCTGCGCGCCCTCGACCGCGATTTCCGCCATGGCCTGTCCGACTGTGAACGCGACGAGATCGTCACGAGCCACGCTGCGTTCGGCTACCTGGCCGAGCGCTACGGGCTGAGGCAGGTCGCGATCACGGGCGTGTCGCCCGAGGCCGAGCCGACGCCCCGCGACCTCGAGGACGTCGTCCGCCAGGTGCGCGCGGTCGGTGCAACCACGGTCTTCTTCGAGACGCTGGTCTCGCCCCGGCTCGCGGAGACGGTTGCCCGCGAGGTCGGCGCCGAGACCGCGGTGCTCGATCCGCTCGAGGGCCTGGCGGAGGAGGACGTCGCGGCGGGCGAGGACTACTTTTCGGTCATGCGCGAGAACCTCGCCGCGCTCCGGAAGGCACTCGGGTGCCGGTAGCGGTCGAGCTGCGCGACGTCTCGTTCGCCTACGACGGTGGCCGCCCCGTGCTCGAGCACGTGGGGCTCTCCGTCGAAGCGGGTGAGTTCGTCGCGATCGCGGGCCCGAACGGCGGGGGCAAGACCACTCTGATGCGCCTGGCGCTCGGGCTCGAGCGGCCGACGTCGGGCGAAGTACTGCTCTTCGGCGAGCCGGCGTCTCGGTTCTCGGGCCGCGCCGCGCTCGGCTACCTGCCCCAGCGCTCTCAGCTCGGCGTCGACGCGCCGGCGACCGTGCGCGAGGTCGTGGCCGCGGGCCGGCTGGCGTCCGGCGGCTTGCTCGGCCCGCTGCGCCGCCGCGACCGGGCGATCGTCGCCGAGGCGATCGAGCGGGTCGGGCTGGTCGAAAGCGCCGACGCGCCGCTGCGGACGCTGTCGGGCGGCCAGCAGCAGCGTGCGTTCATCGCGAAGGCGCTTGCCGCCCAGCCGTCGCTGCTCGTGCTGGACGAGCCGACGACCGGGGTCGACGTCGAGGCCCAGGAGGCGCTCGCCGGCCTGCTCGACCGCCTCCACCGCGAGCTCGCGGTGACGGTTCTCTATGTCTCGCACGAGTTCGGCGCGGTCGAGCGCTTCGTCGAGCGGCTGATCCTCGTCCGCGGCGGGATCGTCTTCGACGGCCCGCCCCGGAGCCTCCCCGGCCTCTGGCACGACCCGTCGCACGTCCATGCTTGACCTCGAGTTCATGCGGCTCGCCTTCGCCGCGGGCGCGATCGTCGGCCTGCTCGCGCCCGCGGTCGGGTTCTTCCTCGTCCAGCGGCAGCTCAGCCTGATCGGAGACGGCATCGGCCACGTCGCGTTCGCAGGCGTTGCGGCCGGGTACCTGCTCGGGCTGCCGCCGGTGCTGACCGCGCTCGTCGCGTCGATCGGCGGAGCCGGCGCGATCGAGTGGTTGCGTGCCCGCAAGCATGCCGCCGGCGACCAGGCGCTCGCGCTCGTCTTCTACACGGGGATTGCCGGGGGCGTCGTCCTGATCTCGCTCGCCGGAGCGCTCAACGTCGACCTCTTCGGCTTCCTCTTCGGCTCGATCCTGACCACCACGCGCACCGATCTCGCGCTCGTCGCCGTGCTCGGGATCGCCGGTCTCGCGACGATTGCGCTCCTCTACCGCGCGCTCGCCGGGGTCTGCCTGGACGAGGAGGGCGCGCGCGTGGCCGGCGTCCCCGTCGCCTTCCTCAACATCGTCCTCGCCGCGCTCGCCGCGACGACGGTCGCGGTGTCCATGCGGATCGTCGGGATCCTCCTGATCGCTGCGCTGATGGTGCTGCCGGTGATCGCGGCGAGTCGCGTCGCCAGGAGCATGCGTTCGACGCTGCTGCTCGGGATGGCGATCGGCCTCGGCAGCGTCCTCGGCGGGCTCACGGTCGCGTACTACGCCGATCTCCCTCCCGGCGGCACGATCGTCTTGCTCGCGGCCGCGACCTTCCTCGCCACCAGCGGGATCTCGGCGTTGCGTCGCGGCTGACCGGCTGAGCCGCGCCGGCGGCGGACGAGTGATGCCGCCGCCGGCGTGTTCTGCGGCTGACTTACGGGACGAACGTCCCTTCCGGGCCCGCCGGCGCAGGCAAGGCGAACGTCGTCCCGGGCACGGCTTTGCCCGGCACGCCGTTGACCGCCTCCGTGGAGAAGGCGAAGGTCAGCTGGGCGAACGCGATCAGGTCGCTGTTGACCTCGAGCGCGTGGTCCGAGTTGTTCGCGAACGTGTCGCAGACGAGGTGGTAGCACGGGTCGAACTGCGCGCCCGTGGTCCCGCCCCAGATCGCCTGCTGCTCCGCCGTCTTCACGACCTCGGCGCCGGTGAAGAGGCCGCCCGAGGGAATCCCATTCACGATGAATGCCTGGTAGTCGCTCCGGCCGGAGAACTGCGTGTCGTCGTACGGCTCGCCGATCATCGTGTAGTACGACTCGTAGAGGTCCTCGATCGCGGTCGACCCTGCGGGGATCGGCACTCCTGCGGGCGGCGGGAACGAGGACTGGTCGGCGTCGTACACCATCTGCACGTAGTTCGGAGAGCCGACCATGTCGTAGTTCAGGTAGAGCGCGATCCGGTCCCGCTCGGCCTGGGAGAGGTCGTTGACGTAGGCCGTCGAGCCGATCAGGCCTGACTCCTCCGCACCCCACCACGCGAACCGGAGCGTGTTCCAGAGGGGCTTGACCTTGGCCATCATCAGCGCCGTCTCGAGAATGGCGGCCGAGCCGGAGCCGTTGTCGTTGATCCCCGGTCCTGCGGGCACCGAGTCCAGGTGGGCGCCGGCCATGACGACGTTGTCCTCTTCCCTGCCCCGCATCTCGGCGATCACGTTCGTCTGCGGTTTGTTCACCACGGCGACGGTCGCAGTCGTGCCGGGCTGGGCGAGCGACTCACCGGCAGCGAAGCTCGTGCCCACCACCGGGACGTTGATCGTCGTGAAGGCCGAGCCGGCCGGCGGCACGGCCGTGATGTTGGTGAGGGTGACGCTGCGCGCCGGCGTGTCGCCCTGGTTGAAGAGGATGACTGCCGCCGCGCCCGCGGTCTGGGCGTTCGCGACCTTGAGGGAGAAGCTACACCCGCCCCGCTGGACCAGCGCGATCCGACCGGCGACGAAGCCCGCGAAGTCGTTGACGCCGCCGGGGGGCGCAGCCGTGAGCGGTGCCCCGACCGCGGCTTCCGTGAATGCTCCATGGCACCCGCTCGTGTTCGCGCGCGGAGGTGTCAGGTTGATGTCGACGGGAGTCACCTGAGCAGTCACCGTCCCCAGGGCGCTGCCCGTGACGCCACCCGTCGCGTGCGTGGCGACGGTCGGCGTCAGTTGCCGGACGGGCTCCGCGACGGTGAAGTCGAACTGGTGCCGCTCGACCCGGTACCCGGCCGCCTGGAGCTTCTCGACGACGTAGTCGACGCTCGCGTCGTACCCCGGAGTCGCGGCGGCGCGCGTGCCGCCGTTTGCGTTCGCGATCGCCTGGAATGCGGCCTGGTGCGCACGCACGCCCTCGAGCGTCACGCACTCGAGCAGCTTGTCGTACGTGTTGTTCGAGCGCCTCTCGCACTGGCGCGTCGCGGCAGCGGCCGGCGCCGGAGCCAAGAATGTCAGCAGCAGCGCGGCGACGGCTGCCAGCTAGGGCGAGTGTCGCGATGCGCCTGGATCGTCCTGCCGGACGTTTGACCATCGATCTGCCTCCTTTTGTCGTGCTGCGAACAGCACCGAACTGCGGTGTAGTGGGGTTGCACCCTATGCCGTTCCCCGAGAGTTCACAAACCAGTCATCCAGCGCGGATCTCGGGGTTGCAGCGCGGCTGACGAAAAAGGGCCGGCGGCGGACATTGCTGCCGCCGCCGGCCTGAGTGACAGCTCCTACGGAGCGAACGTTCCTTCCGGCCCTGCAGGCGCCGGGAGGTTGAGTGGCGGACCGGGGACCTTCTTGCCCGCCACGCCGTTCACCGACTCGGTCGAGTAGGCGAACGTCAACTGAGCGAAGGCGATCAGGTCGCTGTTGACCTCGAGCGCGTGGTCGCTGTTGTTCGCGAACGTGTCGCAGACGAGGTGGTAGCACGGGTCGAACTGCGCTCCGACCGTGCCGCCCCAGATCGCCTGCTGCTCGGCCGTCTTCACCACCTCGGCGCCCGTGAAGAGGCCACTCGAGGGGATGCCGGCGAAGATGAACGCCTCGTAGTCGCTCCGACCCGAGAACTCGGTGTCGTCGTACGGCTCGTCGACGAGCGTGTAGTACGACTCGTAGACGTCCTCGATCGCCGCGGAGCCGGCCGGGATCGGCACGCCGGCCGGAGCCGGGAACGTCGACTGGTCGGCGTCGTACACCATGAAGATGTAGTTCGGCGAGCCGACCATGTCGTAGTTCATGTAGAGGGCGATCCGGTCGCGCTCCGCCTGGGAGAGCTCGTCCACGTAGGCGGTCGAGCCGATCAGGCCCTCCTCCTCGGCGCCCCACCAGGCGAACCTGAGCGTGTTCTGTGGCTTCAGCTTCGCCATCATCAACGCCGTCTCGAGGATCGCCGCGGAGCCGGATCCGTTGTCGTTGATGCCTGGCCCGGCCGTGACGGAGTCGAGGTGCGCGCCGGCCATGACCACGTTGCCGGTGTTCGTGCCCGGCAGCTCCGCGATCACGTTCACGTCGGTCCGGGTCTCGGGTTGCGAGGACCCTGACGCGGGCAGTCGATCCGGGCCGGGCGAGGAGAGCGCCGTCGGCGAAGCTGGCGCCGACGACGGGAATCGTCAGGCGTTCCGCCGATGGGAGGCAGCAGCGTCCCGACGATCAGGCCCTCGCGGTCGGGCGAGTTGCCCTGGTTGAAGATGATCACCGCCTCGGCGCCGGCCGCCTGCGCGTTGAAGGCCTTCTGGGCGAACGGGCAGGTGCCCGCGCTGGATCAGGGCGATGTCGGCCGGGCCGGTGAAGTTCAGGCCATCGAAGTCGTCCACCGCAGCCGGGTCGGGCCCTCGCAGCCGCTGGTGCTATGCCCGTGGGGGCGTCAGGTTGATGTCGACCGGGATCACGTGCCCGGTGACGTCGCCGAAGCCGCTTGCGTGAAGGCGCCGGTCTCGTAGTCCGCGGCAGGAGCCGGCGTCAGCTGCCGGAGGATCGCCGGGAACTGGAAGCTGAACTGGAACGGGTCGAGCGTGACGTTGTAGCCCGCGTCCTCGAGCAGGCCGGCGACGTACTCGACGCTTTCCGCGTAGCCCTCCGTACCCGCAGCGCGGGTGCCCGGGTAGAAGGGATCGTCGTTGGCGTCCGCAATCTCCTGGAAAGCCGCCTGGTGAGCGCGGACGCCGTCGAGCGTCACGCACCCGAGCAGCTTGTCGTAGGTGTTGTTGGTGCGGTTCTGGCAGGCGGCCGGGGCGGGTGCGGCTGCGGCCGGTGCCGGTGCCGCGAGCATGAGCAGGGCTCCCGCAACGGTTGCCAGAAGGGCAAGGATCGAGACCGTCTGGATCGTCTTGCCGGTCGGTTGACCATGTAGTTGGCCTCCTTTGTCCGGCCACGGCGAACGGCGACCGAACGGGTAGTGGGGTTGCGACCCTAGCCGGCGTTTCTCAGATCTCTGCAAGCCAGTCATCGCATAGGGTGCGCGGGTGGATCCGCTCACCGTGGTCGTCCGCCGCGGCGGCGTCGAGGAGTCGCGCCACCATGTCCACGCCGTCGCTGTCCAGGACGGCACCGTCCTGGCCGAGTCGGGTGATCCCGGCCTCGTCTCGTACCTCCGCTCCTCGGCGAAGCCCTTCCAGGCGCTGCCGCTCGTGCGCGCCCGCGACGACCTGACGAACGAGGAGATCGCGATCGCGTCCGCCTCGCACCTCGCCTCGCCCGAACAGCTCGCCGCGGTGCGCAGCCTGCTCGACAAGGCCCCCGCCGCCGCGGACGAGCTCGAATGCGGGCCCGACCCGACGCCGCTCGAGCACAACTGCTCGGGCAAGCACGCGGGCATGCTCGCCCTCTGCCGCGTGAAGGGCTGGGCGAGCGGTGGCTACCGCCTCCCGACCCATCCCGTGCAGCACGGCTGCCTCGCCGAGGTCGCTGCCGCCTCCGACGTCGACGCCGAGGAGATCCCGACCGCGGTCGACGGATGCGGCGTCGTCACCTTTGCCCTTCCGCTCCGGCGCATGGCGGCGATGTTCGCGCGGCTCGAGCAGCTCGAGGGCGGCGAGCGGGTGGCCGCGGCGATGCGGGCGCACCCCGAGCTGATCCGCGGGCCGACTGCCGCCGACACGATGCTGATGCAGCAACTCGAAGGCTGGACGGCCAAGGGAGGAGCGGAGGGTCTCCTGTGCGCCTGCGGGCCCGGCGGGCTCGGGCTCGCGCTCAAGGTCGAGGACGGCAGCATGCGCGCGATGCGTCCCGCGCTCGCCGAGCTGCTCCGTCGGCTCGGGATCGACCCGGGCGACCTCGGCATCGAGCCGGTGTCGAACTCGCGCGGAGAGGTCGTCGGCGAGGTCGTCGTCAGTCGGTGAAGAACGAGTGAAAAACTGGTCTTCTCACACGTGGCCGGTCCGCGCTAGGATCCGAAGCCGATGGTCAGAGCCGGGGGCGAACAGCGACTCGGCTCTTCGTGTGTCTAGGTAGGTCGTCAGGCAGGTGCAGTGCCCCCCGTCCACCCACGCGAGAAAGCCGAGGTCACGTGCTCACCGTCGATATCGCTCTTCCCGAGGTCGAGGAGCTCCAGAAGCTCGTCCAGCACGGACAGGAGAAAGGGTTTCTCACCTATGACGAGATCGTCAGCGGCCTCGAGGAGGTCGATCTCACGAAGGAGCAGATCGAAGACTTCTACACCTACCTGATCGACCACTCGATCGAGCTCGTCGAGGGCGAGCAGTACAAGTCGCCGCCGCACGAGCAGCCGGCGCTCGCCGAGGACGAGAAGACCGCGCCGAAGCTCGATCTCACCGTCGAGCCCTCGCTCGACTCGCTGCGCCTCTACCTGCGCGAGATCGGCAAGGTGCCGCTCCTCACGGCCGACCAGGAGATCTATCTCGCCAAGCGGATCGAGCGCGGCGACATGGTCGCGAAGACGCAGATGACCGAGGCGAACCTGCGCCTCGTCGTCTCGATCGCGAAGGGCTACCTCGGACGGGGCCTCTCCTTTCTCGACCTGATCCAGGAGGGATCGCTCGGCCTGATCCGCGCGGTCGAGAAGTTCGACTACCGCAAGGGCTTCAAGTTCTCCACCTATGCGACGTGGTGGATCCGGCAGGCCGTGACGCGGGCGATCGCCGACAAGGCGCGCACGATCCGGATCCCGGTGCACATGGTCGAGAAGCTGAACAAGGTCGTCCACATCGAGCGCCAGCTCGTGCAGCGGCTGGGCCGCGAGCCCAGGCCGGAGGAGATCGCGGAGGAGCTCGAGATCACGACCGACGAGGTGCGGGAGATCCTGCGCATGGCGCAGTTGCCCGTCTCGCTCGAGAAGCCGATCGGCGAGGAGGAGGAGAGCTCGCTCGGCGACTTCGTCCCGGACGACAGCGCCGAGTCCCCGTTCGACACTGCCTCGCTCTCGCTCCGCCGCGAGGACGTCGAGCACGCGCTGATGGCGTTGCCGGAGCGCGAGCGCAAGGTGATCGAGCTCCGCTTCGGCCTCTCCGGCGCGCAGCCCTACACGCTCGAGGAGGTCGGCCGGGCGTTCGGGGTCACACGCGAGCGGATCCGCCAGATCGAGAACAACACGCTCAAGAAGCTCGAAGGCCTGCCCGAAGCTCAGGCCCTGAAGAACTGCATGTAACCGCCGTGTTGGCGGTCCGTCGCTAGTCGCTGTCGCGCGTCAGAGCGGCGTCTTCCGCCCTGCTCTCGGGCACGAAAAGCTTGCAGTGCGGGCACTTGAAGCCGCGGTGCCGCTCGGCGTCGCCTTCGAGCAGCTCTGCCCTGAACTGCTTCCCGCAATGCGGGCACGTAGCGACCTGCACCTCGCCCGATGTGGCGTCTGCTGCCATTGGGCATCACCGTAGCGAACCCGCCGGGAAGGCCTCCGTCCGACCCGCTTCGTATCCTCGCCGCGTGGAATACGAGCCTCTTCGCCGGGCGGTTGCGGAGCTGATCGGGACCTTCACGCTCATCTTCGCGGGCATGGGCGCCATCGTCGTCGCGCCCGATACGGGCCTGCTCGGCGTCGCGTCTCGCGCACGGGCTGGCGATCGCGATCATGGTGTCGGCCCTCGGCCACATCTCCGGTGGCCACTTCAACCCCGCGATCACGCTCGGGTTCCTGGTCACGAGGCGCATCGCGCCGACGCTCGCTGTTACCTACTGGATCGCGCAACTCGCGGGCGGCGTTCTCGGCGCGCTCGCCTTGCGCGCCACGTTCCCGGACACTGCGAATCTCGACAGCGGCGTTCCGGTTCTGACCGGGATCGGCTCAGGCGCCGGCATCGCGCTCGAGGCGATCATGACGTTCCTCCTGGTCTGGGTCGTCTTCGCCACCGCGGTCGATCCGGGTGGCACCTTCAAGTCGATCGCAGGACTCGCCATCGGCCTCACGATCACGATCGACATCCTCGTCGGCGGCCCGCTCACCGGCGCGGCCATGAATCCGGCCCGATCGCTCGGGCCCGAGCTCGTCACGAACGTCTGGGACGACTGGTGGGTCTACCTCATCGGTCCCAGCATCGGGGGAGTCGTGGCGGCGGTGCTCTACGAGTGGCTCTATCTGCGCCCGGTGGCGCCAATACCCGTCGGGCCGCCGGAGTCGGGCGTGCTCGAGCCGCGACCCGGCGACGCGGCCGCCGACTAGGGCAGCCGCGCCGCAGGCCGCTATCGCTTAGAAGCCGCCGTAGTAGCCGCCGACCCGCTCGCGATACTTCTCGTCATCGCGGTGCAGGTCGGGGTCGAACTCCGGCGCGTTCTTGATCTCGTCCTTCGTCCTGCTGACGAACAACGTCTCGGTGTCGTGGTCGACGCGCTCGACGACTCCGGCCGGAAGCAGAACCTTCTTGCCGAAGATCCACGGGCCGGTGTCGACGATCAACCGGCTGCTGCCGATCTCGCCGGTCGCGTCGTCGATCTTGCCGATGCCGCCGTCGATTGCCTCGACCGAGTAGCCCACCAGGTTCGCCGGGTTCACCGACTGATCCTGGAAGGTCCACATGTCAGCGGTCGTAACCCCCGACTGCATCTTCTGGCGATCCATCTGTTCCTCCTCGGTTGGATACAGATCGTCTACCCGGAACCGCGACGGCTAATCAACGCACCGACGATTGCCCCATAGGTTGTGTGATCTGCCACTTGCGGCAAGGTCGGCAACGCGCGGATACGCGGGAAGGCGCGCCCGAGCAGGCCGAGGTCGAGCGCCGCGATCGCCAGCCCGGCGAGCGCCCCGCGGCGGGCGCCGCGCACGCCGGCCCGGTCGAGGACGAACGCCCAGCCCAGCGAGACGGCGACGTGCACCGGCACGGCCGCGGCGAGGAGCGGCAGGCGGCGTGTCTCCCGGGGGAGCAGGATCGATCCGGCCGCGAGCGCGGCCTGGAGCGGATCGCGGCCGGTGGCGAGCGCGTGGACGGTCGAGGGCGCGCCCGAGAGCGCCGCGGCCACCAGCCCTGCGCGCATCGTCCGCCGCTCCACTCCGTAGTCCTCCGCAGTCGAATTCCGCGGACCTGCCGATGGCGGTGCACACGCCCGCCGCGATTCTCGGCTCAAGGTAACGGCCGACGAAAGGAGCAGGAGATGAAGAAGTGGTTCGCATACGGTGGCATTGCAGCCAGCGTCGTGCTGATCGCCTTCGGAACCGGCGCAATCGTGGTCGGCGCGACGGGCTACGACGACGTCCGCGACGAGATCGCGCAGCAGAACATCACCGCGGGCGACGATGCCGCGGAGCTCACGAACGGCGCGCTCCAGCCGGGTGAGAAGATCACGACCGGCGCGGAGGCGCGCGCCTTCGCGGACATCATGGAGCATCACACGCTCGAGGCGACCGAGGGCAAGCGGTACGCCGAGATGGGCCGCTTCCTCACGCCGAGCGGCGAGGACACGAGCGACGAGGCCCTCGCAGCGAAGACCGAAGACGGCAGGCCGGTCGAGAACGGCCTCCGCAACATGTGGGTGACCGAGACGGCTCTGACGACGGCGCTGAACACGTCGTACTTCGCCGAGCGGGTCGCCTACTTCTCGATCGTCATGGGCGTCGCGCTCCTGCTGACCGGGATCGGGTTCCTCGTCCTCACCCTCGGTGGGGCGCTGGGCTGGGTCGCGCTTCCTCGGCGGAGCAAGGCGCTCGACACGGCGTCGGCCGCGACCTGAGCAACACCGCGGTCAGCATGAAGGGCGGGCCAGCGGCCCGCCCTTCACGCTTATAGCCTCAGGCTCATGAGCACGGAGCAGCTCTCCACCGACGTCATCCTCCGGGACGGGAGCACCCTCCGCCTGCGCCCGCCGCGCCGCCAGGACGCAGACGCGCTGCTCGACCTCTTCCGGTCGCTCTCGGAGCGGAGCCTCTACCTCCGGTTCCACGGCTTTCCCAATCTCGGGCCGCGGCTCGTCGAGCCGCTGCTCGAGCCCGACTGGGACGAGCGCGGCGCCCTGCTCGGTGCGCTCGAGTCCGAGGGCGCCGAACGCGTCGTCGCGGTCGCCAACTACGTGCGCCTGCGCGACCCGGCGGTCGCCGAGTCGGCCTTTGCCGTCGCGGACGACTACCAGGGCCGCGGGATCGGCACGCGCCTGCTCGAGCAGCTCGCGGCGCGGGCGGCAGAACAGAGGATCGAGCGCTTCGTGGCGCAGGTGCTGCCGGACAACCGCAACATGCTCGGCGTGTTCGAGGCGGCCGGCTTCGAGCTCACGCGCGAGCTCGCCGGCGGGGAGCTCGAGGTGCAGTTCCCGATCGCGCCGACCGAGGGTTACCGCGAGCGCGTCGACGAGCGCGACCACGAGGCCGTCCGAGCTTCGCTGCGCCCGTTCTTCGAGCCCGACAGCGTCGCCGTGATCGGCGCGTCGCGCCGGCGCGGCTCGATCGGCGGCGAGCTCTTCCGCAACATCCTCGCCGGCGACTTCCAGGGCGCCGCGCACCCCGTCAACCGCGACGGCGAGCCCGTCGCGGGCGTCCGTGGCTATCGCTCGATCACCGAGATCCCGGAGCACGTCGACCTGGCGGTGATCAGCCTGCCGGCCGCCGCGGTGCTGGGCGCAGCCGAGGAGGCCCTGCGCAAGGGCGTCAATGCGCTCGTGGTCATCTCGGCGGGCTTCGCCGAGATCGGCAGCGAGGGAGCGCGTCGCCAGGACGACCTTCTGGCCCTCGCTCGCGCGCACGGCGCCCGCTTGATCGGCCCCAACTGTCTCGGTATCGCCTCGTCGGCGACGAGCCTGAACGCGACCTTCGCGGCGCGCTCGGCGCCGCACGGAAACATCGGCTTCTCGTCGCAGAGCGGTGCTCTCGGCCTCGCCCTGCTCGAGGCGTCGGAAGCGCGCGGCCTCGGGCTCTCGGCCTTCGTCTCGATCGGGAACAAGGCCGACGTCTCGTCGAACGACCTGCTCGAGTGGTGGGAAGACGATCCGGCCACCGCCGTCGTCCTGCTCTATGTCGAGTCGTTCGGGAACCCACGACGGTTCGCCCGGCTCGCGCGGCGCGTCGCCCGGCGGAAGCCCGTGCTCGCGCTGAAGAGCGGCACGACGGCGACCGGCCAACGGGCCGCGAGCTCGCACACGGCGGCGCTGGCGGGCTCCGAGACGGCGGTCGACGCACTCTTCCACCAGGCCGGCGTGATCCGCGCCGCATCGCTCGAGGAGCTCGTCGACGTCGCGGCGCTCCTCTCGAGCCAGCCGGAGCCGAAGGGACGTCGTGTCGCCGTGCTCACGAACGCCGGCGGGCTCGGGATCCTCTGCGCCGACGCCTGCGAGGCGGCCGGGCTCGAGCTCCCGGAGCTCTCGCCCGCGACCGGAGAGGCGCTTGCTGCGCTGCTCTCGCCCGAGGCGAGCGCTGCGAACCCGGTCGACATGCTCGGCGGCGCGACCGCTGCCACCTACGCCGACGCGCTGCCCCTGCTGCTCGCAGACCCTCAGGTCGACTCGGCCATCGTCCTTTTCGTGCCGACGGTGACTGCGACCGCCGAGCAGGTCGCGGACGCAGTCGAGCGTGCGGCTGCGGCGGCAGAGAGCGACAAGCCCGTGCTCGCCGTCGTGATGACGGCGGCGGGGATCCCCACCGCCCTTCGAAGCTCGGACGCACGCGTCGCCGCGTTTTCGTATCCCGAATCGGCGGCGCGCGCGCTCGGCCGCACTGCTGCGCGCGCGGAATGGCTGCGGCGCCCGTTCGGGACCATTCCGGTGCTCGAGGGCGTCGACCGGAAGGCCGCCGAGGAGGTGGTCGAACGCTCGCTCTCCCTCGGCGACGACCTCTGGCTCGAGCCGGACGACACGCGGGCGCTCCTGGCGGCCTACGGGTTTCCGCTCGTCGACGAGCGACTGGCCGGGAGCGCGGCCGCAGCCGTCACCGCGGCGCGTGAGCTCGGCTTCCCGGTCGTCGTGAAGACGGCCGCTGCCGGCGCGCACAAGACAGACACCGGCGGCGTCGCCCTGAATCTCGTGGATGAGCAGGAGGTCGAGGCGGCGGTCGAGCGCATCGGCGCGCCGGTGCTCGTCCAGCCGATGGTGCGCGGCGGGGCCGAGCTCCTCGCCGGCCTCGTGCAGGATCCGGTCTTCGGCCCACTCGTCGCCTTCGGCCCGGGTGGCGTCATGGCCGAGCTGATCGGCCAGGCCGCCTTCCGGATCGCGCCGCTGACCGACGTCGACGCGCGCGAGCTCGTCACCGGAGGCAAGGCCGGGCGGCTCGTCGCGGGCTTCCGGGGCGCTCCGCCCGCGGACGACGAGGCGCTGATCGACCTCGTGCTCCGGCTCGGCCGGCTGGGAGAGGACCTCCTCGCGGTCGCGGAGCTCGACCTGAATCCGGTCCTCGCGCAGCCCGACCGCTGCGTCGCGGTCGACGCACGCGTGCGCGTCCGGCGGCCGGAACGCGTGATCCGCGCCAAATCCTGGTAGCCGCATCCGGAAAAACCCGCAACCACGTTCCGTGGTCCCGCGGAGGCCGGTCGGCGCGGCGGCTCGTACCTTCCTTGCAGACACGAATCCAGGAAGGAACGAACGATCATGGCCAGCCATCCCGCCTCGAAGACCTACCCGCCGGGCACCGCGCACGAGCGCGAGCCGGGCTCGGATCTCTTTCTCAAGGTCGGCGCCGTCCTGCTCGGGATCGCGGTGAGCGCGCTCGTCGTCTTCTCCGTCGTCGTCGGCCAGGCCGCCGACGAGGCGCGGGACGAAGCGCGGGCCGCGACCTCAGGCTCAGGTCAGGCGGCGGCGTCGCACGACCACGCCGCGCGCTCGATGACTGACGACCCGAACGTCGCGCTGCCGATCCAGAGCTTCGCCGGCAAGACGGGCGCGAACGCAGAAGAGCTCGCGAAGGCGCACGCCGCCTACGACGCGACTCTGCCCCCGGCGCCCGCCGGCGATCTGGCCAAGGTGCAGATGACGCTGAAGGACATGGTCGTCGAGGTCGCGCCGGGCGTGAAGTACAACACCTGGGCGTTCGACGGACACGGCGCTCCCGGTCCAGTCATTCATGTCCGGGAGGGGCAGACCGTCGAGATGACGCTGAAGAACGGCGGTGCGATCCCGCACTCGATCGACTTCCACGCCGCCCGGATCGCGCCGAACGTCGCCTTCAAGGACGTCGCGCCGGGCGACAGCTTTACATTCCGCTTCAAGGCGGGCGACCCGGGCGTCTACATGTACCACTGCGGCACGAAGCCCGTCCTCGCGCACATCGCGAACGGCATGTACGGCGCGATCGTCGTCTCCCCGGCGAAGCCGCTGCCCAAGGCGGACCATGAGTACGTGCTCGTCGCGAGCGAGTGGTACCTGAACGGGGACGGCGTCGACGAGCCTGCGTCGCTCGACATGGCGAAGGCGCGCGCGATGACACCGGACTGGACGACGTTCAACGGCTACGCGAACCAGTACGTCACGCATCCGCTGACCGCGGACCCGGGTGAGACCGTCCGCTTCTATGTCGTAGCCGCCGGGCCGACGCTCGACACGAACTTCCACGTCGTCGGGACGATCTTCGACCGGGCGTGGGTGAACGGGGACATGACCGCCTTCCAGCGGGGCGTCCAGACGGTCGGAGTGCCCGCCGGCGGCGGCGCCGTTTTCGACGTGAAGATCGACGAGCCGGGCCTCTATCCGTTCGTCTCGCACGCCTTCGCGCACGTCGACCTGGGTCAGGTCGGGCTGCTGAACGTAGGCAATGTCAAAGGGACGATGAGCCACTGATGGCTGGGTTCTCACAGCGAAAGCCGTTCGCGCTCGCGTTCGGCGGGGCCGCGCTGCTCGCCTCGTTCCTGATCGGCGCCAGCCTGATCGGCGGCTCGGAGTCGACGCCTGCCGCCCCCGCGGCGGCCGAGGCGGCCGCAGTAGCGCGGCAGCCCGACGGACTGCTGCGCGGCATCCCGCAGGACGGGATCGCGCTCGGCGACCCGAAGGCGCCCGTCACGCTCGTCGAGTACGCCGACCTCCAGTGCCCGTACTGCGCGAGCTGGGCGCGCGAGGCCTTTCCCGCGCTCGTGGACGAATACGTCCGGACGGGAAGGGTGCGGATCGTCTTCCGCGGCCTCGCGTTCGTCGGACCCGACTCCGAGACGGCGCTTCGGGCCGCGCTGGCGGCCGGTGAGCAGGACGCGCTTTGGGACGTCGTCCATGGGCTCTACCGCGGCCAGGGCGCCGAGAATGGCGGCTGGGTGACGGACGGCCTGCTCCGAAGCCTCGGCCGGGGAGCGGGCATCGACGCCGACCGCATGCTCGGGGACACCTTCTCGCCGCCAGTCGAGCGCGAGCTCGCCGCGGCGCGTGCCGCCGCGGAGCGGATCGGGGTTCCCGGGACACCGTTCTTCCAGGCCGGACCCACGGGAGGCGTGCTGGAGCCGCTGCGCGTCCAGGCGTTCGATGCCGACCCGTTCCGGGCCGAGCTCGACCGGTTGCTGAGCGCGTGAACGAACGACTGCTGAGTATCGCCCTGGGAGTGCTCTGTCTCGCCGGGACGGCGGTTACGGGGTATCTGCTCTCCGTGCGCTGGGGCGGTGGATCGTTGTACTGCTCGACCGGTGGGTGCGAGGCGGTCCAGAGCTCGTCCTATGCCGACGTGCTGGGCGTCCCGGTCGCCCTCGCCGGGCTGCTCGGCTATCTCCTGCTCGGTGTGAGCGCACTCGTCGTCGCGCCGCTCGCGCGGGCCGCGGCGGCCGCCGTCGCGCTCGCGGCGCTCGCGTTCAGCGCGTACTTGCTCGTGGTCCAGCTGGCGGTGATCGGCGAGATCTGCCAGTGGTGCGTCGCCAACGACGTGATCATCACCCTCGTCGCGCTGGTCGCGCTGCTGCGCCTGCGCGAGCTGCTCCAGACTCAGTCGGAGCCTTCGAGCAGACCGGCGGCGAGCGCGTAGCGAACGAGCTCGGCTCTGCTCGCCAGCTGGAGCTTCTGCATGATGTGCGCCCTGTGCGTCTCCGCGGTGCGGACGGAGATGAAGAGCATCTGCGCGATCTCCTGGTTCGTATGCCCGAGCGCGAGCAGGCGCAGCACCTCGCGCTCCCGCTCGGAGAGCGGATCCTCCTCGGCGCGCCGGCGCTCCGCCGACTCGGCCGCGACGAGCTTCGCGCCGAGCGACGGATGGACGTACTGCTCGCCCGCGGCGACCGCCCGGACCGCATCGACCACCTCTGTGTCGGCAGCCTCCTTGAGCACGTAGCCGCTCGCGCCCGCCTCGAACGCCTCCCGAACGTAGTGAGGGTCGTCCTGCATCGAGAGGATCAGCACCTTCACCTCGGGGACCGCCTGCAGGAGCGCGGGCATGCCCTCGATCCCGCCCTTGCCCGGCATGACGACGTCCATGAGGACGACGTCGGGCTTGTTCTCGATCGCCTCGAAGAGGGCGCGCTCCGCGTCGGCGGCCTCGCCGACCGTCTCGAGGTCCGGTTCCGCGTCGAGCACGCGGCGAAGGCCGGTGCGGACGACGGCATGATCGTCCACGACGAGGACGCGGATCGTCACGGGACGGGCACCTCGGCCACCAGTGTCGTCCCGGCACCCGACGTCGACTCGATCTGGAGCCGCCCGCCGACGAGACCCACCCGCTCGCGCATGCCGGCGAGCCCGAGGGCATCCTCACGGGTGCCGGCCGGGTCGAAACCCGACCCGTCGTCCTCGATCACGGCGACAACGGCCCCGTTCTTGCGGCTGAGCAGGACGCTGACGTGGCCCGCGCCGGCGTGCTTGACCACGTTCGTGAGCGCCTCCTGGACGACCCGGTAGAGAGCGGTCTCGACCTCGCTCGGAAGCCGCTCGTCGCCGAGCTGCGCCTCGAGGTCGATCCGGAGCCCCGACTGCTCGCCGAACGTGGCTGTGAGCCGCTCGACCGCGGGTACGAGGCCGAAGTCGTCGAGCGCCGCCGGCCGCAGCTCGACCGCGAGCGCGCGCACGTCCTGCAACGTCGAGACGACGAGCTCGCGCACGGACGCGACCGCGGCGCGCGCCTCGTCGGTCCCGACCGACTGCTCGAGCGGCTTCAGCCCGAGCAGGATCGAGGTGAGTGCCTGGCCGGTCTCGTCGTGGAGCTCGCGGGCGAGCCGTTGCCGCTCGAGCTCCTGGGCTTCGACGACGCGCCGCATCGCGTCGCGGCTGACGCGCTCCGAGAGGTCGACGGCAATCGCGGCTCGCGCCGCGAGCGTCTCCGCGAGTCGCAGGTCGTCGTCGCTGAACGCCGGCGTCGGCCCCTGCTTGTCGTGCGCGATCAGCACCCCGATCCCCTTCCCGCGTACGACGAGCGGGACATACAAGCCCGAATGGACGCCGAGCCGGCGCGCCGCCGGCTGATCGATCTCGGGGTCCTCCAGCACGGCGTCGACGCGCTCGCTCCGCGCCCGTTCGAGGACGCGTCCCGCCTTGGAGGCCGCGAACTCGAGCCGCATGCCAGTGACGCCGTAGCTGCCCTCACCCTCGGCCGCAGCGATCCGCAGTGCATCCCGCTCCGGCAACGCGATCAGGACGAGCCGGGCGCCCACGAGCTCCTGCAGTCGTCGGGCGACGAGCGCGAGCAGCGGCTCGAGCTCGAGCTCCGAGGCGAGGGCCAGCCCGATCTCGTTCAACGACTCGAGCTGCCGGAGCCAGCGCGTCGAGCTCTCGTAGAGGCGGGCGTTCTCGATCGCCACCGCCGCCTGGGCCGCGAGCAGTTGCGTCAGCTCCTCGTCCTCCACGCTGAAGTCCTCGCCGTCACCCTTCTCGGTCAGGTAGAGGTTGCCGTAGGCGACGCCGCGGAGCAGGATCGGGACGCCCAGAAAGCCGCGCATCGGAGGGTGGTGGGGCGGGAAGCCGACTGAGCGCGGGTCGTCGGCGATGTCGTGCAGTCGCAGCGTGCGCGCCTCGCGGATGAGCACGCCGAGGATGCCGCGCCCGCGCGGCAGGTCGCCGATGGCCGCGAAGGTCTGCTCGTCGATGCCGGTCGTGAGGAAGCGCTCCAGTGACTGCCCCGACTTGTCGATCACGCCGAGCGCGGCGTAGCGCGCGCCGGTCAGCTGCGCGGCCGTCTCGACGATCCGCTGCAGGAGCGCGTCGAGGGACAGCTCCGAGCTGAGCGTTATCCCGGCATCGACGAGGACGCGGAGGCGGTCGAGCTGCGGTGGGGGCGTCGTCACGGGCCCATCTTCGCGCCTCGGTTGGCCGCGCGTCGTGATCACACTCGACCTCGACGAGGCGCTCGAGCGCGAGCTGTTCTGGAACGCAGCCGGGACCCGACCGCGGTACGGTGGACCTCGACGTGGTGCACGGCAACGTCCAGCTGACATGACCCGCCGCGAGCGCCGGAAGCTGGAGCGCACGCGCGCGTGACGCCCGTGCCGGATGCGTTCGAGGTCGACGCTGTGCGACGCCGTCTCGAGGCCGGGAACGGCGGGTACGAGGTGGTGCACACGTCGCCCGGCTTGGAGATCGGCGTGTACGTGCTCGTCGCGCCAGAGCCCGACCACCAGCAGCCGCACGCAGACGACGAGGTCTACGTCGTCCTCGAAGGAAGCGGCGTGCTGACGGTCGAGGGAGAGGCCGTCCCGCTCGCGACCGGCCAGGCCGCATTCGTGCCCGCGGGCGCCGACCACCGCTTCACCGCCTACGAGGGCCTGAGCGTGCTCGTCATCTTCGCGAAGGGGCGCCCGTGACCGCGCTCGAGCAGCTCGACGCGTACTGGCGTGCCGCGAACTACCTCTCGGTCGGCCAGATCTACCTGCTCGACAACCCGCTCCTGCGCGAGCCGATCAGTTCGGATCACGTCAAGCCCCGCCTGCTCGGGCACTTCGGCACGACGCCCGGGCTCAACCTCGTCTACGCGCACCTGAACCGCGCGATCCGCGAGCGCGACCTCTCGGCGCTCTACATCGCCGGCCCGGGGCACGGCGGCCCGGGCCTCGTCGCGAACGCATACCTGGAGGGGACGTACAGCGAGGTCTATCCGCGCGTCGGCCGCGACGAGGCCGGCCTGCGCGAGCTCTTCCGTCAGTTCTCCTTCCCGGGCGGGATCCCCAGCCACGTCGCCCCCGAGACGCCGGGCTCGATCCACGAGGGCGGCGAGCTCGGCTACGCGCTCGCGCATGCCTACGGTGCGGCCTTCGACAACCCCGACCTCCTGGTCGCGTGCGTCGTCGGCGACGGCGAGGCGGAGACCGGCCCGCTCGCGGCGAGCTGGCACTCGAACAAGTTCCTGAGCCCGGTCAGCGACGGCGCCGTGCTGCCGATCCTCCATCTGAACGGGTACAAGATCGCGAACCCGACCGTGCTCGCCCGCATCCCGGAGCAGGAGCTCGTCTCGCTCTTCGAGGGCTACGGGCACCGGCCGCTCCTTGTCACCGGCGGCTTCGACGACGAGGATCCGCTCGCTGTCCACGAGCGCTTCGCAGCCGCGCTGGACGAGGCACTGGACGAGATCGGCCGCATCCAGACCGCTGCGCGCGAGGACGGCGCGCGCGATCGTCCGCGCTGGCCGATGCTCGTCCTGCGGACGCCGAAGGGCTGGACCGGGCCGAAAGAGGTCGGCGGCCTCCCGGTCGAGGACAGTTGGCGCTCGCACCAGGTCCCCCTCGCGAACGTCCGCGGCGACCGCAAGCAGCTCGCCGCTCTCGAGGAGTGGCTGCGCAGCTACCGGCCGGAGGAGCTTTTCGACGAGCACGGCGCGCTCCTACCCGCGCTGGCCGACCTGGCGCCGGCAGGGGAGCGACGGATGAGCGCGACCCCGCACGCGAACGGCGGCGTGCTCCTGCGCGACCTCGCCCTGCCCGACTTCCGCGACTACGCGGTCGAAGTGAGCGAGCCCGGCACGGGCGCGACCGAGGCGACGCGGGTGCTCGGCGCCTTCCTTCGGGACGTCGTTGCCGCGAATCCGGAGACGTTCCGGCTCTTCGGGCCTGACGAGACGGCCTCCAACCGGCTCGGCGCCGTCTTCGAGGCGACGGGCCGCGCCTGGCAGGCGGAGGCTCTCCCCACCGACGTCGGGCTCACGCCCGACGGCCGTGTGCTGGAGGTGCTCTCGGAGCACCTCTGCCAGGGCTGGCTCGAGGGCTACCTGCTGACGGGCCGGCACGGGCTCTTCAACTGCTACGAGGCGTTCATCCACATCATCGACTCGATGTTCAACCAGCATGCGAAGTGGCTGAAGACGTCGAGGGAGATCCCGTGGCGGCGGCCGGTCGCGTCGCTCAACTACCTGCTCAGCTCGCACGTCTGGCGGCAGGACCACAACGGCTTCTCGCACCAGGACCCCGGCTTCATCGACCACGTGGTCAACAAGAAGGCCGAGATCATCCGCGTCTACCTTCCGCCGGACGCGAACACGCTCTTGTCCGTCGGCGACCACTGCCTGCGCAGCCGCGACTACGTGAACGTGATCGTGGCCGGCAAGCAGCCCGCGCTCGACTACCTGTCGATGGAGGACGCGATCCTCCACTGCACGCGGGGGCTCGGCATCTGGGACTGGGCCTCGACCGACGAGGGCGGCGACCCGGATGTCGTGCTCGCGTGCGCCGGCGACATCCCGACCCTCGAGACGCTTGCCGCCGCCGCGCTCCTGCGCGAGCGCCTGCCCGAGCTGAAAGTGAGGGTCGTCAATGTCGTCGACCTGATGCGGCTGCAGCCGGAGTCGGAGCACCCGCACGGGCTGTCCGACCGCGAGTTCGACTCGATCTTCACGGTCGACCGTCCAATCGTCTTCGCCTACCACGGCTATCCCTGGCTGATCCACCGGCTCGCCTACCGGCGCCGGAACCACCACAACCTGCACGTGCGCGGGTACAAGGAGGAGGGCACGACGACGACGCCCTTCGACATGGTGATGCTCAACGACCTCGACCGGTTCCATCTCGCGCTGGACGTGATCGACCGCGTGCCGGAGCTCGAGGGTGACACCGCGCACCTGCGCCAGGAGCTCGTCGACCTGCGCCTGCGGATGCGCGCCTGGACGCGCGAGCACGGCGAGGACCACCCGGACGTCCGCGACTGGGCCTGGCCCTATTGAACGAGTGGGCGATGTCCTTGTCGTCAACGCCGGCTCGACCAGCCTGAAGCTCCATCTCGTCCACGAGGACGGCAGCGCGCGGCGGCTCGCCGGTCTCGACGGCGTGCGAGCCGAGGCGGCCGGCCACCGGATCGTCCACGGTGGCTCCCGCTTCGTCGAGCCCGTGCTGGTCGACGACGCGTTACTGGAGCAGCTGGAGGACCTCTCCTCGCTCGCGCCGCTGCACAACGGGCCCGCGCTCGTCGCCCTCGCGCGGGCGAGGGCGCAGCTGCCGAACGTGCCCCACGTCGCCGTCTTCGACACCGCCTTCCACGCGACGATCCCGGCCGAAGCGTCGACGTACGCCGTCCCGGAGCGCTGGCGCCAGGCCTGGGGGATCCGCCGCTACGGCTTCCACGGGCTCGCCGTCGAGTGGGTCGCCGGCTCGCTGCGGGCCGCGCGACTCGTCGTCTGCCATCTCGGCGGCGGCTGTTCCGTCACGGCCGTCCGTGACGGCCGCTCGGTCGACACGACGATGGGCTTCAGCCCGCTCGAAGGGGTGCCGATGGCCACCCGCTCGGGCTCGGTCGACCCCGGCGCCCTCGTCCACGTCTTGCGTGAGCACGGGCTCTCCCCGGCCGACCTCGACCGGGCGCTCGAGCACGAGTCCGGGCTCGCCGCTCTCGGTGGGCTCGACGACCCGCTCGGCTTCGGTGTCTTCACCTATCGCGTCGCCCAGGCGGCCGCGGCGATGGCCGCGGCGCTGGGCGGGCTCGACGTGCTCGCGTTCTCGGGCGGCATCGGCGAGAACCGGGCCGACGTCCGAGCGGCGGTCGCCGAGCGACTCGCCTTCGCCGGTGACTTCCGGGTCGAGGTCGTGCCCGCGCGCGAGGAGCTCGTGATCGCGCGCGCCGTCAGGCGGTTGCTCGCGGACGCCTAAGAACTCGTTTCAGGACGAGCTTCGTCGACAGGGTGCTCCGGGTGGTGCGAGCGCAAGGACGCAGGGAGCCCCGATAGTGGTGCTATCGGGGCGACCGAGGACGCGGCGATCGTGCCGCCCGGGGCGGCCTGGCGACACAAGGCTTGTTCTGAAATGAGTTCTATGCGTCACGCCGAGGCAGCCAGCCGCTCCGAGAGCGCCCGGACGCTCGCTCGCAGCTCGTCCGGCCGGCGGATCGTGAACGAGCAGCCGAGCCCGGCGAGCACGCTCGCCGTCCAGTCGAGCGAGCCGGCCCGCATCCGCAGCAGCGTGCCGCCCTCGGCCTCAACGACCTCCGCGAGCGTCGCGGGAAGCCGTGCCGCCGCGACCTCCGGTCGAAGGTCGAGCAACACCTCGATCTCCCAGCGCCAGGGAGTGCGAGCGAGCGAGGTACTGACATGCGCGACCGCGTCGAAGCCGTCCGGCGGCTCGACTGCCGTGGACGCGGCGAGCGCGGTGGAACGGATGCGGTCGACGCGGAACGTGCGGAGGTCGTCGCGCTTGTGGTCGTGCGCGGCCAGATACCAGCGGCCGGAGTGGACGACCAGGCCGAGCGGGCTCAGCTCGCGTCGTGTCTGCTCGCCCGAGAAGGCCGTGTAGGCGATGCGGAGCCGGCGCCGGCGGCGGATCGCGTCCGCGAGCAGCAGCACCGTGTCGCCGGCGACGGGCGCTCCCTCGGTCGCCGCGGCGGTGAAGCCGATCGTCGCCTCCAGAGCCTCGACTTGGCGTCGCAAGGTCGTTGGCAGGACGCGGTGGATCTTGGCGAGGGCGCCGTCGACGGGCTCCGCCTCGCTCTCGACACCCTGGCGGCGCGCTGCCATCAGCCCGAGCACGACGACGACCGCCTCGGCGTCGGTGAGCATCAGCGGTGGGATCCGGTAGCCCGGCCGGATGCGGTAGCCGCCGCCGACGCCGCGCTGGCCCTCGACGGGGATCCCGAGCTCCTGCAGCGCCGCCACGTCGCGGCGGACCGTCCGGCGATCGACCTCGAGCAGCTCGGCGATCTCCCGCCCGGTCGCGAGCGGCCTCGTCTGGAGCAGCTCCAGGAGCTCGAGCAGCCGGGATGTCGGTGTCCGCACGTCTGCAGTGAAGCACACATAGAGGGCGGAAACTGCCCTATTTACTCGCTAGGGTCTCCGAGGTGAACAGCACGGCACAGGACTTCGACTTCTGGCTCGGCGAGTGGGTGGTGCGGAACCGGTGGCTGCGCGAGCGGCTCGCCGGCTCCGACGAGTGGGAGGAGTTCGAGTCGACGGTCGTCGCCCGTCACATCCTCGACGGGCTCGGCAACGAGGACGAGTTCCGCACCGACCACAACGGCGGCTTCATCGGCATGTCGTTCCGCTTCTTCGATCCGGAGAAGAAGCGGTGGTCGATCTACTGGGCGGACAGCCGCCGCTGCGGAGTGCTCGACCCACCGCTCTTCGGGTTGTTCGCCGACGGCGTCGGGGTCTTCGAGGGCGAAGACACCTTCCAGGGACGGCCGATCAAGGTCCGGTTCCGCTGGTCCGGCGTGACCACGCCGACGCCGCGCTGGGAGCAGGCGTTCTCCGACGACGGCGGTGAGACGTGGGAGACGAACTGGGTGATGGATTTCACGCGACCGAAGGAGAACGATGAGCACGAGCGTCCTCGAGCGGCGTGACGGTGTCACGCCGGGCTACCGGCACATCTACAAGCGGATCCAGTCCGCACCTTGTGTCGAGGTCGGCGACACGACCCTGAAGTGGTACGACCTGGCGCCGGCCGATGCGCCCGTCCCGGAAGAGATCCGCGAGCGCGCGCGCCGCGACCTGATGGCGGCAGCCGAGGACGACACGCTCGGCCTGTCCGAGGAGCTCGGCTTCGTCATCCTGCACCGCTGCGGCGAGGGCTTCTACTTCCTGCTCGTCTGCACCTGGCGGAACGACAACGAGCTCTGGGAGACCGTGTGGGCGAAGGACGGCGACGCCGATCCCACATTCAATCCGTGGCCGCTCGAGGGGACGCACCGCCCGACGTTCTGCGTCTGGGAGCTCGGCGCGGTCTGGCACGAGCAGGTGGCCTGGAGCAAGTACCTCCGCTCCTCCCGCGACGCGGCAGCCCGGCAGGCCTATCTCGGCTCGTCCTGCCGTGCAGTCGTCTGAGCTCGCCCAGTTTGACATGTGACCTATTGGTCACGTATCCTCCAGCCCATGGACGACGATCGTGTCTTCAAGGCGCTGGCCGATCCGACGCGGAGGCATCTGCTCGACCGGCTCTTCGAGCGTGACGGCCGCACGCTCGGCGAGCTCGAGTCCGAGCTCGAGATGACCCGCTTCGGCGTCATGAAGCACCTGCGCGTGCTCGAGGACGCCGGCCTCGTCGTCGCCCGCCGGTCGGGCCGGGAGAAGCACCACTTCCTCAATCCCGTTCCCATCCGGCTGATCCACGACCGCTGGATCGACAAGTACACCGAGCGCCGGGTTTCGGCGCTCGCGGACCTCAAGACGGAACTGGAGGAGTCGGCATGAGCACGACGGCAGAACGCGCGGTGGCCACCCAGGTCTACCGCGTCTACATCAAGGCGACCCCGGAGGCGATCTGGGACGCGATCACGAAGCCCGAATGGACGCAGAAGTACGGCTACCGGGGGATCGTCGAGTTCGACGAGCTTCGGCAGGGCGGCAAGTACCGCTTCATCGCCCCCGAGGAGATGCAGAAGATGGGCATGCCCGAGGTGGTCGTCGACGGGGAGGTCATCGAGGCCGACCCGCCACGCAAGCTCGTCCAGACCTGGCATCCCCTCTGGTCGGAGGACATCGCGGCCGAGACCACGCGTGTCACCTACGACATCGAGGAGGACGACTGGGGAGTCACGAGGCTGACCGTCACGCACGAGCTCGAAGGCGGTCCGATCACGGCTGCGCAGGTGGGTCTGACCGACGCCCGAATGCAGGAGGGCGGCGGCGGCTGGCCGATGATCCTCAGCGACCTGAAGACCCTGCTCGAGACGGGCAAGGGGCTGGACGGCTGAACGCGCGACCCAGCGGGGCGGGGGTTGCAACCCGCCCCGCTGTGACTACGCTGCGCGGGATGCGCTCTGCGGCTTTGCTCGTCATCGGGCTGATCGCCCTTGCGGCCACCGCCGCGGCGGCGGCGTCCCCGCAGTACGTCCCGTCGATCGTGACGCTGGACGGCGTCGGCGACGTCCGGCCGGGTCAGAGCATGACGCAGGTGGAGCGGAGCTTCGGAATCGAGCTGCGGCCGGAGCAGATCCAGCCCGAGCTGTGCGCAGGCCGCTTTCGCGAGCGGAGCGGTGCGCGGCCGCGCGACCTTCGTCCGCGGTCGGCTCGGGTCGCTCTGGTTCGACCGCGGGGTGCTCGCGGGTCGCGGGATCGCCGTCGGCGCCACGTTCACCGCGCTCCGGCGGGCGTACCGGCGGCTCGAGATCCGGCAGGACCCCGACGTGTCGGGCGTGCGGAACGTCTTCGTCCGGCGCACGGCGGCTCCGCATTGGCGGCTCCGCTTCGACGTCTCGGCCAAGGGCCGCGTGACGGGGATCGCCTTCGGCGACGGCTCGGTCTACGGCGCCGCCGGCTGCGCCTGAGCGCCTTCAGCCCGAAGCCCGGGTTGGAGAATCCGGACAAACGTGCGATCTTGTGTCGTAGCTCGAGCGGAGGAGGAGCGATGCGAGGGACTCTTGGCGTACTCGCGGCGATGCTTGGTGCGGCGGCGCTTGCCGGTACGGCTGCCGCCGATTCGGCCTACCACACCGAACGCTTGGAGCTCCGCGGCCTGGCGGGTGCGCCCGGCGGCGGCATGGTCGTGAACATCCACACGAACGGCCCGCAGCTCTATGCGCACGAGATCTACACGCTCCGCCATGCAGTCCCGGGCACGTACCAGGTGACCCTGAACGTCTTCCCGACGAGCCTCGACTGCACTGGCCCGATCCTCGCCGTGCCCACGGCGATGATCGAGACCAATGCGCGTGGGAACGGGCAAGCCGACGCGACGTTCACTCCCGAGGACGTCGCTGCATTTCGCGGGATGACGTTCAGCCTCAGCTGGACGGTCGCCGGGCCGGCGACGTACGTCACGGGCTGCACAGTCGTCGTCCTGGACTAGCGACCGTTCCGCGGCGGAACTCCACTTGACCTCGGCCGCGGGCTGACTTAGTCTTCTGACTTAGTCGTTTGTCTAAGGAGGAGGAACGGATGTCTTCAGAGAGCTCGCCATCCTTCTATGCCTCGCCGGCGGACGCGATGCGCGCACCGGCCGAGGAGTTCCTCTACCTCGCCTGCCTCCACGAGGGCACGGGCGTCGACGCACCCGACTTCATCGCCGTCGTCGACGCCGAGAGCGGGCAGATCGTCGAGCGAGACGCCGATGCCGAACGTCGGCGACGAGCTGCACCACTTCGGCTGGAATCGCTGCTCGTCCGCGTGTCACGGCCCCGACCGCTCGCATCTGATCGTGCCGGGCTTCCGCTCGTCGCGCATCCACGTGCTGAACGTGGCCGACGACCCGCGGCGGCCGACGGATCGAGCGCGTTATCGAGCCGGAGGAGCTGCGTCGAGAAGACCGGTTACACGCGCCCGCACACGACCCACTGCATGCCGGGCGACAACGTCGTCATCAGCATGCTCGGGGACGCCGACGGCAACGCCGCGGGCGGCTTCGCGGTCCTCGACGCGACGACCTTCGAGGTCAAGGGGCGCTGGGAGAACGGCGGCGAGCTGCCGCCGATGAACTACGACTTCTGGTACCAGCCGCGCAAGAACACGCTCGTCTCGAGCGAGTTCGGCGAGCCGAACGCGTACGAGAAGGGCTTCGACCTCGAGGACGTGGGGGCGGGCCGCTACGGCCGTCGTCTCCACTTCTGGGACCTGGAGAAGCGTGAGCTCGAGCAGTCGATCGACCTCGGCGAGCAGGGCCTCGTGCCGCTCGAGATCCGCTGGCTGCACGATCCGGAGTCGGAGCAGGGGTTCGTCGGTGCGGCGCTCTCGAGCGTGATCTTCCGCTTCCACAAGAACGGCTCCTGGCAGGCGGAGCCTGTGATCACGACCGATCCGGTCGAGCTCGAGGGCTGGCCCTTCCCGGTCCCGGCTTTGATCACCGACCTCGTCGTCTCGATGGACGACAAGGCGCTCTACTTCTCGAACTGGCTCCACGGCGACCTGCGCCGCTACGACGTCTCCGACCCGGCGAATCCGAAGCTCACCGGCCGGCTCTGGCTCGGCGGCCTGCTCGGCAACCCGAGCGACACCGGTCGTGACCTGAACGGCGGGCCGCAGATGCTCCAGCTCTCGCTGGACGGGCGCCGCCTCTACGTCACGAACTCGCTCTACTCGACCTGGGACAACCAGTTCTATCCGGGCCTGCGCTCCTGGCTGCTCAAGGTCGACATCGGCGAGGACGGCTCCATGGCCGTCGACCCGAACTTCTTCGTCGACTTCGGCGATCGTCCCGGCGGGCCCGCCCGCGCGCACGAGGTGCGCCTCCAGGGTGGTGACTGCACGACGGAGATCTTCCAGTGATGCTCGCGCATCACGCGGGCGAGCAGCTGCTGCTCGGCGCTCTGGCAGGGGGCGCGACCGTTGCCGGGGGTATCGCGGTCGTGGCCAGGGCACACCTCGACCGGCTGCAGCGGTGGCTCAGCCGACGGTAGCGAGGGCAACGGCGGAGGAGGCGCTCCTGAACGCCGCGGAGCGCCTCCTCGTCGAGGTCGGGCACGCAGGGATCACAACGCGGCGGCTCGCCGCCGAGGCGGGGGTGAACCACGGGCTCGTCCACTACTACTTCGGCTCGCTCGAGAACCTCCTCGTGCGCGTGCTCGAACGGTTCACCGAGCGGCTGACCGAGCGCCAGCGCGCCATGTACTCCGACCCGGAGGTTCCATTCGTCGAGAAGTGGCGCACGGCCATGCGCTACCTCACGGGCGAGGACGTCGAGTACGAGAAGGTCTGGTTCGAGCTGCAGGCGCTCGCGTGGAATCACCCGGAACTGCGGGAACGGCTCGCGCGCGTGAACGGGGAGTGGCGCGACGTCCTGACCGAGGCGTTCGCGGGCCCGCGCGAGCAGTATGGGATCGAGATGCCGCTCGACGCGCTGGTGTCGCTGGTCATTACCTTCAACGAGGGGATCATGCTCGAGCGCCTCTCCGGCATCTCGAGCGGCCACCGCGAGCTCCTCGACTGGATCGACGGATGGCTCTCGAGCTGACCACGAGCGAGCAGACGCGTGCCCGCTACCCCGACGAGGAGGGCTACGTCGAGCGCGACGGCGTCCGGCTCTTCTGGGAGGTCTACGGTCAGGGCGAGCAGACGGTGCTGCTGCTTCCGACGTGGTCGATCATCCACTCGCGGCACTGGAAGGCGCAGATCCCGTACCTCGCGCGCCACTTCCGTGTGCTCACGTTCGACGGGCGCGGGAACGGGCGATCGGATCGGCCGGACGGCGTCATGTCCTACGTGGAGCGCGAATTCGCCCTCGACACCCTCACCGTGATGGACGCGACGGAGACCGACACTGCCGCGCTGGTGGGGCTTTCCTGCGGCACTCTCTGGGGCATCCTCCTCGCTGCCGACCACGGCACCCGGATCGACGGCGCCGCCTTCATCGGCCCGGCCGTCCAGCTTGCGCCGCCCCATCCGGAGCGAACGATCTATTCGTTCGACGAGGAGCTCGAGACCGACGAGGGGTGGGCGAAGTACAACCGGCACTACTGGCTCCGTGACTACCGGGGTTTCCTCGAGTTCTTCTTCGGGCGGTGCTTCACGGAGCTGCACTCGACGAAGCAGATCGAGGACTGCGTCGCCTGGGGGCAGGAGACCTCGCCCGAGACGCTGACCGAGACGCTCGAGGCGCTCAACCTCTGCAGCCTCGAGCGCTTCCGGGACACCTGCGCCCGCGTCGATTGTCCCGTGCTCGTGATCCACGGCGACGCGGACGCGATCCGTCCCCACGCCCAGGGGGCGGCGCTCGCGGAGGTGACCGGTGGGCGCCTCGTCACGCTCGCGGGCTCGGGCCACGGCCCGCACGCCCGCGATCCGGTCAAGGTCAACCTGCTGATCAGAGAGTTCGTGGAGTCGCTTCCGTGATCGCCGCGCCGGCCACTCGAGAGCAGACCCGCGCTCGCTACCCGGACGAGGAGGGTTACATCGAGCGCGACGGCATCCGCATCTTCTGGGAGCGCTACGGCGCCGGCGATCAGACCGTCCTTCTGCTCCCGACGTGGTCGATCATCCACTCGCGGCACTGGAAGGCCCAGATCCCCTACCTCGCGCGTCACTTCCGCGTGCTCACGCTGGATGGGCGCGGGAACGGCAAGTCTGGCCGGCCGGACGCGCCCGAGGCGTACGCCGAGCGGGAGTTCGCGGCTGACGCGCTCGCGGTGCTCGACGCGACCGGCACGGAGCAGGCCGTCCTCGTCTCCCTCTCGGCCGGGGCGATATGGAGCACCATCCTGGCGGCCGAGCAGCCGGATCGCGTCACGGGCATGGTGTGCATCGCGCCGGCGGCGCCGTTCGCGTCCCACGCGCGGAGGGACATGCATCCCTTCGACCAGCCGCTCGACGATGCCGAGGGCTGGGCGAAGTGGAACCGCCACTACTGGCGCGAGCACTACTCCGACTTCCTCGAGTTCTTTTTCGGCCAGTGCTTCACGGAGCCCCATTCGACGAAGCAGATCGAGGACACCGTCGGCTGGGGGCTGGAAACCGACCCGGAGACGCTCGCGGCGACCGTGCTCGGCTGGACTCAGCTGAAGACCGACGACGGCGTGTTTCGGTCACTGTGCCGCAGGGTGCGCTGTCCTGTGCTCGTCGTGCACGGCACGGCGGACGCGATCCGGCCGTACGCGGCCGGCGAGGACATGGCCCGGGCGACGGGGGGCGAGGTCGTGCTGCTCGAGGACTCGGGCCACCTTCCGCATGCTCGCGACCCGGTGCAAGTCAACCTCCTGATCCGCGAGTTCGTGGAGCGGCTGCCGTGATCGCGGTTGCCAACGCGCGCGAACAGTCGCGTGCCCGCTACCCGGACGAGGAAGGCTTCGTCGAGCGCGACGGCGTCCGCGTCTTCTGGGAGGCGTACGGCGACGCGCCGACGACGTTCCTGCTCTACCCGACCTCGCCCATCTCGCACTCGCGGCTCTGGAAGGCCCAGATTCCGTACCTGTCGCGCCATTTCCGCGTCGTCGTCTTCGACCCGCGCGGGAACGGCCGCTCCGACCGCCCGACCGACCCCGCCGCCTACGCCCGGTGGGAGTACGTCGCCGACGGGAGGGCCGTGCTGGAGGCGAGCGGGACCCAGGAGGCGCTCGTGGGCGGCCTCTGCGACGGTGGCGGCTGGGCGCTCATGCTCGCTGCGACCGACCCGGCGGCCGTGCTCGGCGTGGTTGCGCTTGCGCCGTTCGTGCCCAGGCTGGCGTCGTCGCACCCGAACTACCGTCAGTACCCGTCGGACGTGCCGCTCGACACCGACGAGGGCTGGGCGAAGTGCAACCTGCACTACTGGCGCCGCGACTACCGCGGCTTCCTCGAGTTCTTCTTCGCCCAGCAGCTCCCCGAGCCGCACTCGACGAAGCAGATCGAGGACTGCGTCCGCTGGGGACTCGAGGGCGGCGCGGAGTCGCTGATCCTCGCGGACGAGGAGGCGCCGCTGCCCTGGGCGAGCGAAGAGGACGCCCGCGCGATCTGCGAGCGGGTGCGCTGCCCGGTGCTCGTGATCCACGGCGACCTCGACAACTGCCAGACGCGGGAACGGGCGACCGCGGTGGCCGAGCTGACGGGCGGGACGCTCGTGACACTCGAGGGCGCGGGACATCTCCCGCAGGCGCGGCACCCGGTGAAGGTGAACGGGCTCCTGAAGGACTTCGGCGACTCGGTCGTCCCACCGGCGCCGAAGGTGAAGACGTGGACGCGGGCGCTCAGCCGCAGGCGGCGCGCCCTCTACGTCTCCTCGCCGATCGGCCTCGGGCACGCCCGGCGCGACGTCGCGATAGCGAAAGAGCTGCGGAAGCTGCATCCCGAGCTGGAGATCGACTGGCTCGCCCAGCACCCCGTCACGGCGGTGCTCGAGGCGGAGGGGGAGCGGATCCACCCTGCGAGCGCGCTGCTCGCGAACGAATCGGGGCACATCGAGAGCGAGTCCGCCGAGCACGACCTGCACGCCTTCCAGGCGATCAGGCGGATGGACGAGATCCTCGTCGCCAACTTCATGCTCTTCCTCGACGTGGTGCGCGAGGAGAACTACGACCTCTGGATCGGCGACGAGGCGTGGGAGGTCGACTACTTCCTGCACGAGAACCCCGAGCTGAAGTCGGCGGCGTACGTCTGGCTGACGGACTTCGTCGGGTGGCTGCCGATGGAGGACGGCGGCGAGCACGAGGCGTTCCTGACCACGGACTACAACGCCGAGATGATCGAGCACATCGCCCGCTTCCCGCGGATCCGCGACCGCGCGGTCTTCGTCGGCAACCCCGACGATGTCGTGCCCGACTCGTTCGGCAAGGAGCTCCCGGGCATCCGCGACTGGACGGAGCAGCACTACGACTTCGCCGGTTACGTGACCGGGTTCGAGCCGGTCGCCGACCGTGAGAAGCTCCGCCACGAGCTCGGCTACCGGCGCGGCGAGCAGGTCTGCGTCGTCACCGTCGGCGGCTCTGGCGTCGGCGGCCACCTGCTCGAGCGGGTGATCGAGGCCTACCCGCAGGCGAAGAGCCTCGTGCCGGAGCTGCGGATGGTCGTCGTCGCCGGTCCCCGGATCGATCCGGCGAGCCTGCCGCAGCACGAGGGGCTCGAGATCCACGCCTACGTGCACGAGCTGTACCGCCACCTCGCCGCCTGCGACCTCGCCGTCGTCCAGGGCGGGCTGACGACGTCGATGGAGCTGACGGCGAATCGGCGGCCGTTCCTCTACTTCCCGCTCCGCCACCACTTCGAGCAGAACTTCCACGTGCACCACCGGCTGGAGCGCTACGGCGCCGGCCGGCGGATGGACTTCGAGACGGACGGACCGGCCGAGATTGCAGTCGCGATCGCGGAGGAGATCGGTCGCGAGGTCGACTACCGGCCGGTCGAGTCGGACGGAGCAGCGCGCGCGGCCGCGCTGATCGCCGAGCTCGTCTGAGGCTCATCCCCTCGCGCCCGCGCGGTGCCCCCACGTCAGGTAGCGACGATTCCGGCGAGCGCGAGGGCTGCGAACGTGAACTGGTACGCGTCGTCGCGTGTGGTCGAGGTGACGCCCGCCGCGGAAGATTCCACCGCGGTTCTGCGTCCTTTTGTCAGTTGGACTCGGAAGGACGTATGACCAGGACGACTCTTTTCCTCGCGGTGCTGACGGTTGCGGCTCTCTCGGTCGCGGTTCCGGAGCGTGCGGCGGCGGACACGCGGCCCGGGAAGCGGATCGCATTCACCCTGCGGCCGCCGAAGGAGCTGAGATGCCGGTTCTGAGCACCGGGCGCCGCGGACGCCGCCGCGTCCTCAACGCAATCGCCTGGTTGACGCTCGCCGGGCTGTTGGCGCTCGTCCTGGGCACGCTCCCGGCGACGGCGGCTGCCGATGCGAAGCGCTGCGACGGTAAGGCCGATGTGTCTCTTCCTCTCCCCGCCGGCGACGACACCGGACAGTTTCTCGTCGGCGACGAGCAGTTCGATCTGCGATTGACAGAGACGCAGTCGGCGGACAACCGGAAGATCACCATCCCGGCGTATCCCAGCACGGAGCCGCCCGCGAACCTGAATGCGTCGATCGATGCCGGGCTCACCAGTATCGAAGGCCACAACATCGACGAGGTGATCACGGTCGCGGAAGTCACGAGGATCGGGAACGGCGCGACGCCGATGAAGATTCGAGTGTGTGTCGAGTTCGATCCGCACCAAGTCCCCGATCTCCGGCCGGGGAGGTATCGGGGCGCAGTCGTCCTGAGCGCCGACAACTACCAAGATGCTGTGATCCCGATCGTCGTCACGTTTCGTGCTCCGCCCAGCGAGGGGCTCAGGATGGCGGCGGCCGGTGTCGTCCTCGGTCTCATCGTGAAGATGCTGACCGAGCTTGGATCGGGCCGCCGCTCGCGGACGGGCGCTTCGGGACAGGGCCTGCGTAGCTACGTGTTTCAGTGGAGCTTCCCGCTGGCGATCATCCTCGGCGTTCTCGCGGGCTGGCTTGGCTTCGTCGAGATGTACGAGTCGAACCCGACGTGGGGCGTCGGCGGCGGAACAGACTCGATCAAGCTCTTTGCGGCGTGCTTCGGGTTCCAGATGGGCTCCATCGGCGGAGCGGACATGACCAAGCGACTCACGGGGTAGAGCGATGTCGTTCTCGTTCATCCGTCGCGGACTCGTCGTCACGGCGCTGGCACTTTCCTGTCTCGCGGCTGCCGCTCCCGCGGCGGTGGAGCAGGTCGCACTGCCGAGCTTTGCGTGCTACGAGGCGAGGTTCACGTCGCTGCGTTCGCCCACGCTCCGCATCGTGGATCAGTTCTCCAAGCGCACGACGACACTCTCCTCGGCCGTGTCGTTCTGCACGCCCGCCCGAGCGAAGGGCGCCCCGGCCGGTGCGCCGGTCCACCTCGCCTGCCACTCAGTGCAGGAGCAGCCCCTTGCGGTCGGCGCCGTCGCGGTGTCGAGCCTGTCCGCCCGCGTAGAAGTGACGCCGGTCGCGGCGCAGACGCTCTGTACGCCCGCGGCGGTCACGACCGGAGGCGCACTCACCGATCCGCCCAGCGGGCTCGACGACTTCACCTGCTACCGCGTACGTGCGCAGACGGCCTCGGCGGGCCCTCTTGTTGTCGCCGATCGGTTCGGAGCATCCGACGATGTACTCGGCAGGATCGTCTCCATCTGTGCTCCGGCGTCGGTGAACGGCTCCAGGCCGCATCAGCGTGCGATGCTCGTCTGCCACGAGTTGACCTCTAAGGCACGGGCAAGCCAGGCAATCGTCCGGAGCAGGTACGGGCTCCTGAAGGCGTCGCCGGGGCTGCGTCGGCAGTTCTGCGTGCCCTCGTACTAGATGATTGATCGGCAATTACCGCACTTGCGGATGACGACCCAGACACGGCGCCGGGAGCCACCCTCGGCCTTGCCAAGGCAACCAGCCTTGGCTGCGACCGAGTGCGGCCCCCCGCTTGGTCTGGATCGCCCCCGCGAGCACGCCAATTACCGATCAACCATCTAGGCGGTTGCCGCCAACGCCCCGGCGCGGAGCGAGTCGCCTGTCGCCGGGTCGAAGAAGTGCAGGCGCGTGTGGTCGAGGGCGAGCCGGAGCCGGTCGCCGGGACGGACGGACGAGCCTTCGGGCAGCTCGGCGGTGAAGAGCGCGCGCCGGTCGGTCGCAAGCAGGATCGGCCGGTCGCCCTCATCCGTCGCCGCGCGCACCGAGTCGACGTCGACCTGGGGCGCATCGATCGTGAAGAGCACGTGCGTCGCCGAACCGAGCTCTTCGACGACCGCCGCCTCGACCTCGAGCGTGGGCTGGCCGTCCTGAGCCGTTCGCGCGTCGTCGAAGTCCTGTGGCCGGATCCCGAGGATCACGCTGCGGCCCGCGAATGAGTCCGGCCGCCGCGTCGGGCTGAGCGGGAGCCGGAAGCCGGCGAACTCGACCGTGTCCTCGCCGAGCTCGGCCTCGACGAGGTTCATCGCCGGCGAGCCGATGAACGCTGCGACGAAGAGGTTGACCGGCTCGCGGTAGAGCCGTTGCGGCGTGTCGACCTGCTGCAACGTGCCGTCGCGCATCACCGCGACCCGGGTGCCGAGCGTCATCGCCTCGACTTGGTCGTGCGTCACGTACACGGTCGTGACCCCGAGCCGGTCGTGCAGGCGGGCGAGCTCCCCGCGCATGTCGACGCGCAGTTTCGCGTCGAGGTTCGAGAGCGGCTCGTCCATCAGGAACGCGGCCGGCTCGCGCACGATGGCGCGGCCCATCGCGACGCGCTGGCGCTGCCCGCCCGAGAGCGCGCCCGGGCGGCGGTCGAGCAGCTCCTCGAGCCCGAGCATTCGCGCGACCTCCGCGACCCGCTGCTCGATCACGCGCTTCGGCGTCTTCCTGACCTTTAGGCCGTAGCCGAGGTTCTTCGCAACGGAGAGGTGCGGATAGAGCGCGTAGTTCTGGAACACCATCGCGATGTCGCGGTCGCGCGGCGCGAGCCGTGACACCTCGCGCTCGCCGATCCAGATCTCGCCGTCGGTCACCTCCTCGAGCCCCGCGATCATTCGGAGGAGGGTGGACTTGCCGCAGCCCGAGGGGCCGACGAGCACCATGAACTCGCCGCTGCCGATCGCGAGGCTGACGTCGTCGACCGCGCGGACGTCGCCCGCGTAGACCTTGCCGACCTGCTCGAGCCTGATCTCGGACACGTCCCGCACCTCCGTGTTCGCTCTTGACGCCGCCCGCGATCATATGGCATTGTCGCCTTGCTGTAAACGTTCTCAGTAAACCTTTTCAGCATCGACGGACACGAGACCCATCCAACGCCCGAGAACGAGGCCGGCGCGGTGCCGACAATCACCACCGTCGCCCGCCTCGCCAACGTCTCGGTCGCCTCGGCGTCGCGCGTCCTGAACGGCATTCGT
Organism: uncultured Gaiellaceae bacterium; assembly: GCA_963794385.1. GTDB lineage: Bacteria > Actinomycetota > Thermoleophilia > Gaiellales > Gaiellaceae > Gaiellasilicea. Next base: position 86,817 of record CAWCDT010000018.1, read on the forward strand.
ACGAGCCCGGCCACTCTGGCCAGGGTGACCGAGGCCGCCGAGGCGGTCGGTTATGTACCGAACGCGGCTGCGCGCAGCCTCCGCTCCCGTCGCACTCGCCAGATCGCGTTCGCGATGCCGGACGTCGGCAACCCGGTCTACACGACGATGGTCCGCTCGATCCAGGACGTCGTCCAGGCGCGTGGCCTACGGCTCCTGCTCCACTCGACCGGGGCGGACTCGGACGACGAGCTCGCGATGCTCCGCGACCTCAAGCACCGCTTCGTCGACGGCCTGATCCTCGCGTCGCTCGACCTGACCCAGACGCACGCCGTCGAGCTCGAGCGAGCGGCCGCGCCGGTGGTCGTGCTCGGGCGGCCGACGCGCGGGACCCGCGTCGACACCGTTCGCGCCCACTCGCGCCGCGGAGCGGCCGAGGCCGTGCGGCATCTCCACGCGCTCGGCCGACGCCGGATCGCGTTCGTGAACGGCCCGACGCACACGGCTCCGGGCTCGTCGCGCCGGCTCGGCTACCTCGACGGCCTCCGCTCGTGCGACCTCGGCCGCGACGACGGCCTTTGCGAGGTCGCGGACGACTTCATGGTCGAGCCCGGCCGCGTCGCCACCGAGCGGCTGCTCGAACGCGTGCGCCCGGACGCCCTCCTGTGTGCGAACGACCTGCTCGCCGTCGGGGCTCTGGCGGCCCTGCGCAGCGCGGAGCTCGACGTGCCGGGCGACGTCGCGCTCGTCGGCATGGACAACAGCGCACTGTCGGAGGTGACCTGGCCGACGCTCACGACCGTCGACCTGGGCTCGGCCGAGCGCGCCCGCATCGCGGCCGAGCTCCTGCTCGAGCGGATCGAGCAGCCCGAGCGAGAGCCGGAGGTGGTGGGTGTTCAGCCGCGCCTCGTCGTCCGAGCCTCCTCCGGAGATCCCGCGTGACCGCGGTTCCCGAGGCGACTCGGCCGCCGTTCGGGCGCGGTCGCAGCCGGGCCGGGTCCGGGCTCTCCGGAACCGAGACCGCGGTGCTGTTGATCCCGGCGCTGCTGCCCGTCTTGATCCTGAGCGTCGTTCCGCTCGTGCGGGGGATCTATCTCGGCTTCACCGACTCGCGCGCCGGCCTCGGCGTCCCCACCAACTTCATCGGGCTCGACAACTTCCGCGCCCTGCTCGACGACGAGCTGTTCGTCAACTCGTTCAAGATCGGCCTGATCTGGTCGCTAGCGGTGACCGCGATCGGCTTCTTCTTCGCGCTCGGGCTCGCGCTCCTGCTCACTCAGAACCTGCGCGGGCGCTGGCTCGCGCGCTCGCTGGCGCTGGTCCCCTGGGCGATGCCCTCGGTGATCGTCGGGATCATGTGGAAGCTCTTCTTCCAGCCGCAGGCAGGGATCCTGAACGAGATCCTCCGGCGGCTCCACCTTCCCGGCGACACCACCGACTGGCTTTCCAGCTTCAGCTGGGCGCTGCCGGCGGTGATCCTCGTTGGCGTCTGGGCCGGCATGCCCCAGACCACCGTGGCGCTGCTGGCGGGGCTGCAGTCGATCCGCGAGGAGCTGCACGAGGCGGCCGCGGTCGACGGCGCGACCACGTGGCAGCGATTCCGCACGATCACCCTGCCGCAGCTGAAGCCCGTGATCATCGCGATCACGACGCTCGACTTCATCTGGAACTTCAACTCGTTCGGCCTCGTCTACGTCCTCACCGAGGGCGGGCCGGCGGGGAAGACGCAGCTGCCGATGCTGTTCGGCTACAGCCAGGCGTTCGAGTACGGCGAGTTCGGCTACGCGGCGGCGCTCGGCAGCGCGATGGTGCTCGTGATCTCGGCCGTGCTCGTCTTCTATCTCTGGGGCCGGCTGAAGGAGGCGAAGTGATCGTCAGCGCGAACCCCCGGCGCACCCGCACAGCCCAGTACGTCGCGCTCTTCGGCTACCTCGTCTTCCTCGGCTTCCCGCTCCTCTGGATGCTCTCAATGTCCTTGAAGGGCCCGCGCGAGCTCGTCGAGCTCTACCCCTCCTTCATCCCCGAGGACGTCACGTTCGAGAATTACCGCGCCGCGCTGACCGAGAACGACCACGAGCTGGTCCGGAGCGCGATCAATAGCCTCAAAGTGGCGTCGGTCACCGCGCTCCTGACGGTGATCATCGGCCTCCCCGCTGCCTACGTCCTCGCCCGGCGGAAAGGCCTGATCACGCGGCTCGGGATCGGCTGGATCCTGCTCAGCCAGATGTTCCCGCTGATCCTGATCATCATCCCGCTCTTCCTGCTCCTGCGCGACCTCGGGCTGACGAACTCCCACGTCGGCCTGATCTTCGTCTACAACGTCTGGGCGCTGCCGTTCGTCCTCTGGATGCTCTACACGTACGTGCGCGGGATCCCCCCCGACCTCGAAGAGGCGGCGACCGTCGACGGGGCGACCCGGTTCCAGGTCCTGACCGGGATCATCGCGCCGCTCCTCCTGCCGGGAATCGTCGTCACAACGCTCTTCGCCTTCATCACCGCGTGGAACGAGTTCTTCTTCGCGCTCGTCATCCTCGAGAGCCCCGACCTGCCGACCCTGCCGCTGCGGCTCGCGCAGTACGTGGGCATCGAGGGAGTCGTCAGGTTCGGCCCGCTGGCCGCGGCCGCCCTGCTCGCGACGCTGCCGAGCCTCCTGCTCTTCGTTGTCATCCAGCGCTGGCTGACCAGCGGCCTGCTCTCAGGGGCGGTCAAGGGCTGATGCGCTGGTCTCCAAGGAAATCCCGGCGTCGAATCGGACGGCGCCTCGACCGCAGAAAGGCGGGTCAACAATGAGGAAGCTCATCGTGCTTGGCGCCTTTGCCGTGCTGTGCACCGTGCTCGTAGCCGGGGCCCAGGCCGGACGGGATGCGACCGTCGTCAAGCTCAAGTTCGCCACGTACGTCTGGCAGCCGACCACGGTTGCAGCGAACAAGCAGATCGTGGAAACCTGGAACAAGGAGCATCCGGGGATCCAGGTCGAGATCGTCCCCGTCGACGTGAACTCGGTACATGACAAGCTGCTGACGAGCTTCGTCGGCGGCACCGCGGCGGACATCATCCACGACGAGGCCGCCGACATCGCCGGGTTCACCCAGCAGGGATACCTCGCCAACCTGACGCCGTTGATCCCGAAGACGGTGAAGGCGTCGATCCCGAAGGACATCTGGGCGACGGTCAACTTCGGCGGCAAGATCACCGGCGTCCCGTCGCTGCTCCAGACCTACAACATCTTCGCGAACATGGACATCCTCAAGACGGCCGGGATCAAGGCGCCGACGCTCGGCGATCCTTGGACGTGGGCGGAGTTCCGCTCGATCGCGAAGCGGCTCACGAACTCCAATCGCTACGGCGTCTGCTGGGGCCTCCGCTCGCCGACGGCGGTGACCCAGACGCTCTCGCTCAACTACGGCGGCCACTACTTCTACCTCGAGAACGGCAAGTGGCAGTTCAAGTTCGGCCCGAACGACCAGAACGTCGTCCGCCAGATGCACGACATGATCCACGTCGACAAGTCGGTCGACCCGGCCGCGACGGGGCTCTCCGGCACCGCCGCCCTGCCGGCCTTCTTCGGCGGTAAGTGCGCGATGACGGTCGCGGGCAACTTCACCGCCCAGGCGATGATCCTGCAGGGGCCGAAGGACTTCAACTGGGCGATGTTCCCGCTGCTGAAGGGCCAGACCCAGCACCAGGTGGCGAACCCGCAGACCTACTCGATCTCGGAGCAGAGCCGGAACAAGCAGGCGGCGATGTTCTTCATCTCGTACCTCGTGAACCGGCAGAACCTCGCCAAGCTCGCGCTCGGCGACTGGCTGATCCCTGCGAACCCGGCGGCGGGCACGCTGGCCCGCAAGTCGACGAAGCGGGCCGGAAGCTGGCGCGTTGCGACCTCGTCCGTCGTCCACTTCCGCAAGGGCAACTGGGTCCAGCTTGCCGACTACGCCCGCTGGAAGGCCGAAGTCTCCCAGCCGGCGTTCGTCCAGTACCTGCGGGGCTCGATCAGCCTCCAGGAGCTCGGCGAGCAGCTCGAGGATGGCTGGAACAGGATCAGAGGCTAGGACCGCCCAACCGGCCGGCCGGGGCGCCCAGCCCGGCCGGCTGGCCACTGCGATCGCGAATCGAGGGTGATGCTGTGAGCGGAAACCTGCTGACCGAGCGAGCCGTCGGCTGCCTCGCCGGCGCCGCCGTGGGCGACGCGCTCGGGGGCGCGACCGAAGGCTGGGAGTCGCACGAGATCGAGGCGCACTTCGGCGGCTGGGTGACCGGCATCGTCGAGTCGATCCGCCGGACGAAGGGGGTCGAAAAACCGTTCTCGCCGTTCCACAAGGGCGACGGACACGTCACCGACGACACGCTGATGACCCGGGTGCTCGTCCGCGCCTACGACGTCAAGCGGGACCACCTCGACGCGTACGACGTCGAGACGCTGATCGTCCCGGCGATCGTCGACGAGAAGACGTGGGTCCCCGAGCTCGACCGCGAGGACCTCCTCTACCACCGGCTCTTTCTCGCCGAGAAGTGGCTCGTTCTGAAGCTCCGCTACGGCCACGCGGATCCCCGCGACGCCGGGGTCGGGAACATCGTCAACTGCGGCGCTGCGATGTACATCGCCCCGGTCGGGATCGCGAATGCGGGCGATCCGCGCGGGGCGTACAACGAGGCCCTCGATCTCACCGCCGCCCACCAGTCGAGCTACGGGCGGGAAGCGGCCGGAGTGCTCGCGGCGGCCGTCGCCGAGGCGATGCGTGCCGAGGCGACGCCCGAGTCGGTCGTCGACACCTGTCTGCGGCTTGCGAAGGACGGTACGCGCGCGGCGATCGAGGCGGTCGCGACGGCGGCGTCGGGCCTGGACGGCTGGCGCGACAGCGGGCTCGTGGAGCTCCGCCGCGCGTTCGCCCCCTTTGACTCCGTCGGCGAGACCTACGCGACGCCGGAGCTGAACGCGCGGATCCCGAGCCGGCTGCATGCGATCGAGGAGCTGCCGATCGCGCTCGGCCTGCTCGTCGCGACGGGCGGCGACTACGAGGAGACCGTGCTCGGCGGCGTCAACTACGGCCGCGACTCGGACTCGATCGCCTCGATGGGCGGCGCGCTCGCCGGCGCGCTCGGCAGCCGCGCTGCGGCGCGACTGGGCCGACGACGTCTCCGCCGCGAGCAAGATCGACGTCGAAGAGGCCGGCCGGACGATGGCCTCCGTCGCGGCGGAGATCTTCCCGCGGGATGCGCAACGCCACGCCGAGCGCGCGCGGGCCTTCGGCGCGCTCACAGCCGGCGAGGTGCCTGCGTGAGGGTCACGTGGATCCAGCCGGAGGATCTCATCGGCCACGAGCTGCGGCAGGCCCGAGAGGAGGGAAAGGACGTCGACGCGACCGAGCGGCGCTGGTTCGCCGTCGGTGGTGCCGCGGCCCCGACGCGCGGTGCCTCGCAGGAACCGGTCGCGCCGGAGGTGCGCGCGCTCGCGCTCGAGCTGCTCGACGAGCTCGACGCGATGCCGCGGCCGCTCGACGCCGAGGAGCCGGACGAGCTTCGACGAGGTTCTCGCCGAGGCGGACCCGGCCTGCCGAGCCGTCCAGCCGTGGACGTCGCCGAGCGCGTCGCCGGCGCCTGGCTCGGCCGGGCCGTCGGCTGCGTCCTCGGGAAGCCCGTCGAGAACATCCCTCGCGAGGGCATCCGCGCGATCGCGCAGGCGACGGGCAACTGGCCCGTCGCGGGCTGGTTCACCGCAGTCGGGCTCCCGGACGAGGTCTCCGAGCGCTGGCCGTGGAACCGGGCGAGCAGGCCGACGAGCCTCGCCGAGAACATCGATGGCATCCCCGAGGACGACGACCTCAACTTCACCATGCTCGGGATCGCATTGCTCGAGCGCTGCGGGACGGGATTCGATGCGCTCGACGTCGCGAAGCTCTGGCTCGACTACCTGCCGGCCGGGCGCATCTTCACCGCCGAGCGGGTCGCGCTCCGGAACCTGCTCGAGGGGTACCTGCCGCCCGAGACGGCGACGCGGCGCAACCCCTTCCGCGAGTGGATCGGGGCGCGCCTTCGGGTCGACGCGTACGGCTGGGCGGCAGCGGGCGACCCCGTCGCCGCCGCGCGGATGGCCTGGGAGGACGCCCGGCTCAGCCACACGGCGAACGGCGTCTACGCGGCGATGTTCATGGCCGCCGCGCACGCGGCGTCGCTCTCGGAGTCCTCGGCGGCGGCGTGCGCCGACTCGGGGCTCTCGGTCGTCCCCCGCCGCAGCCGGCTGGCCGTGGCGCTCCGGGCTGTCCGGGACCTGGCCGGCGAGCTCGAGTGGGAGGCGCTCGTCGACCGGGTCTTCGCCGACTTCGACTACCACCACGTGCACGCGATCAACAACACCGCGCTCGTCGCCGCCGCGCTTTATGCCTCCGACGACGACTTCTCCGGCGGGATCACGGCGGTGGTTCAGGGCGGGCTCGACACGGACACGAACGGCGCCGCCGTCGGCTCGATCCTCGGCGCCCTCGCCGGCCCGGACGGGATCGAGGAGCGCTGGTCGGCGCCGCTGCACGGCCGCTTCTCCACCTCGCTGCCGGGCTTCGACGGGATCACGCTGGACGAGCTCGTCCAGCGCACCGTCGCGGTCGCCGGCGCTCCCGCGGCGGCGTGAGCATCCCGCTCGAGAAGCCGCGGGATCCGCTGGTGCCGCGGCCGATCGACCTACCGACCAGCGTTCCGCTCGAGGAGGGCGCGGACCTCGAGCCGCTCGACACGGCGAAGATCTTCGTCGCGCCCGACGATCCCGCCGACTGGCCTGCCTGGCGCGCCGCCCTCACCCGTTGGCGCGCGGAGGCGGCCGCCCGGATCGGCTACGACGGCGCCGCCTACGACGCTCCGGAATACGCCTGGACGCGACGCTGCCACGTGGTCGCGCTCGCCTGGCTCTGGGACGAGCTCCTCTACGACCACGAAACCAGCCGCTTCACGCCGAAGCGGTTCTGCGCCGACGCAGAGCGCGAGTTCGGCGGCCTCGACGGGATCGTGCTCTGGCACGCCTATCCCGTGCTCGGGCTCGACGACCGCAACCAGTTCGACTTCTACCGCGAGGTTCCCGGCATCCGGGAGCTCGTCGCCGACCTCCAGGGGCTCGGACTGCGCGTCTTCGTGAACTACAACCCGTGGGACGTCGGCACGCGCCGCGAGCCACATCCGGACGACCTCGCGATCTCGGAGCTCGTGCGCGAGCTCGGCGTCGACGGCGTCTTCCTCGACACGATGAAGGAAGCGCAGCCGGGGCTCCGCGCGGCCCTCGATGGCGTGAGGCCCGGCATCGCGCTCGAGGGCGAGTCGACGCTGCCGCTCGCCCGGACGGCCGACCATCACCTCTCCTGGGCCCAGTGGTTCTCGGACAGCGAGGTGCCGGGCGTCCTCCGCGCGCGGTGGTTCGAGCAGCGACACATGCTCCACCACACCCGTCGCTGGAACCGCGACCACACCGAGGAGCTGCACAGCGCCTGGCTGAACGGCGTCGGCATCCTCGTATGGGAGAACGTCTTCGGCGCCTGGGTCGGCTGGAGCGAGCGGGACAAGGCGCTCTTGCGCGCGATGCGGCCTGTTCAGCGCGAGCACGCCGATCTGCTCGCGACGGGCGAGTGGACGCCGCTCGCCGCAGCGAGCCCCGATGCGCGCGTCGTCGCTTCGCGCTGGAGCGACGGCGCGACGACGCTCTGGACGCTCGCCAACCGCGGCGGCGACTATGCGGGGCCGGTCGGTGAGCTGACGGCCGAGATCCGGGCGGGCGGGATCGCCGCGTTCCTGGGCTCCGAACAGATCCTCGCCGCCGGTGGGGGTGACGCGAGCTTCCCGGCCCGCGACGCGGTGCGCTTGCCGGCGCCGGTCGTCCGCGTCGACGCGGTGCCGGACGGGTTCGCGGCGGTCGAGCCGCGGCCGTTGACCGCGATCTTCCGCAGGCGCGAGACCGGCGCGTATGGCGAGGCGCCGTACGTCGAGGAGTGGAAGCCGCTGCCGCCGCGCCTGCACGACTTCGTCGAGGTCGAGCGGCCCGGGCCGCGCGGCCGCTTCGCGATCACGGTGCGGGAGGTGGCCGACGAGACTGGCAAGTCGCTCACCGGCCTCGATCTCGCCGCGGCGCGCGCACATGCCGCGGCGGCCGCAGCGCGGCTGCCGACGGAGGACGAGTGGCAGCTCGCGGCCGAGGCCGGCCTGCTCGAGCGGCTCGAGCCGCTCGTCTGGAACTGGACGGAGAGCGAGCACAGCGACGGTCGGACCCGCTTCGCGGTCCTGAAAGGCGGCTGCGCGTGGCGGGCCGAAGGATCCGACTGGTACGTCGACGGCGGTCCGCAGGAGCCCGCGTACTCGCTCAAGCTCCTGCTCCGCGGAGGCGGGCTCGCCGGCTCGCCTCAGATCGGGTTCCGGCTGGCGGTCGACCTGGCGTGAGCAGACCGCTGGAGGGGATCCGCGTCGTCGAGGCCGCCACCCTCTTCGCCGCCCCGCTCGCCGGGATGCTGCTCGGCGACTTCGGCGCCGACGTCGTAAAGATCGAGCATCCGCGCCGGCCGGATCCGGCCCGAGGCCACGGGCCGAGCAAGGACGGTGTCGGGCTCTGGTTCAAGGCGCTCGCCCGGAACAAACGGCTCGTCACGCTCGATCTCTCGACAACGGACGGTGCCGAGCTTTTCCTGCGTCTCGCCGAGCGGGCCGACGTGGTGCTCGAGAACTTCCGGCCGGGGACGCTCGAGCGCTGGGGCATCGGCCCGGACGAGCTCCGGGACGCGAACCCGCGCCTCGTGCTCGCGCGGGTCAGCGGCTTCGGCCAGACCGGTCCGTACGCTGCGCGGCCCGGTTTCGGCACGCTGGCCGAGGCGATGAGCGGCTTCGCCGCGCTGAACGGGGAGCCGGAGGGGCCGCCGCTCCTGCCTCCGCTCGCGCTCGCGGACGGTGTCGCCGCGCTCGCGACCGCCTTCGCGATCCTCGCCGCCCTGCGCGCGCGAGAGGAGACGGGGCGCGGGCAGGTCGTCGACACCTCGCTCGTCGAGCCGCTCCTGACCCTGCTCGGCCCGCAGCTGACCGCGTACGACCTGCTCGGCGAGCTCCAGCCGCGTACCGGCAACCGCTCGAGCCACAACGCGCCGCGCAACGTCTACCGCACCGCCGACGGCTCGTGGGTCGCCGTGTCCGCGAGCGCGACCTCGATCGCGGCGCGGGTGCTGCGGCTCGTCGGGCGGCCCGACCTCGTCGAGGAGCCGTGGTTCGCGACCGGCTCCGGCCGGGCTGCACACGTGGACGAGATCGACGACGCCGTCGCGGCGTGGATCGGCATGCGCTCCCGGAACGAGGTCGTGGCCGCCTTCGAGGCCGCCGAGGCCGCGATTGCGCCCGTCTACGACGCGCGCGACATCCTCGCCGACCCGCAGCTGGCCGCGGTCGGCGCGATCATGACCGTCGCGGACGACGAGCTCGGCCCGCTGAAGATGCCGAACATGATCAGCCGTCTCTCCGAGACCCCGGGCGAGATCCGGCACGCCGGCGGGCGGCATGGCGCCGACACCGACGCGGTCCTCGCGGAGCTCGGCATCGACGCGGACGAGCTCGCGCGCCTGCGCGACGCGGGCGTGGTGTGACGGCGCCGCCGCTCACGTGGCTCTACGTCCCCGGCGATCGGCCGGACCGTGTCGAGAAGGCGCTCGCCTCCGCCGCGCACGCCGTCATCGTCGACCTCGAGGACGGCGTCGCGCCGGCCGTGAAGGTGGAGGCGCGGGCGAACGTTGTCGCGCTCTTCGCCCGCGAGCAGGACAAGCCGGCCTACGTCCGCGTCAACGCGGGCGACGCCGACGACCTGCGGGCCGTCGCGCCGCTCCGGTTGACCGGAATCTTCCTGCCGAAGGTCTCACGCCCCAAGGACGTGCCGGAGACGGCGCATCCGGTCCACTGCTTGATCGAGTCGGCCGCTGGGGTCGAGGCCGCCTACGAGATCGCACGCGCGCCCGGCGTGGCGGGGATCTCGCTCGGCGAGTCGGACCTCCGCTCAGAGACCGGTGCGCTCGAGGGCGGCCTCGACTGGGCGCGGAGCCGGATCGTCAACGCGGCCGTCGCCGCCGGCCTCCAGCGGCCGCAGCAGTCGGTCTACCCGCACGTCGCCGACGACGAGGGACTCGCGCGCTCGTGCGCGCGCGGCCGTGAGCTCGGCCACCTCGGCCGCGCCGCGATCCATCCGCGCCAGCTCCCGATCATCGAGCTGGCTTACCTGCCGACCGCCGCCGAGCTCGAGCGCGCGCAGGCGACGGTCGAGCGGCTCGAGGCGGCCGGCGCCGGCACGCTCGGCGGCGGCGAGTTTGTCGACGCCGCGATGCTCGGCGCGGCCCTGCAGATCGTCGCGCTCGCCGCCGCATACGGAACGTCAACCGATCCACCACCAAGGAGGGAGACATGAAGAACCGGCTCGCACCGGCTCTCGCCGCCTGTGCCGCCCTGTTGCTCGTCCTGCTCGCTCCTTCGGCCGTCGGCTCCAGCGCCGCTGTGTCCGAGGGAAGCATCACCGAGGGCAGCTTCCAGTCCGCCACGCTCGGCGAGGCGATCACCTACAACGTGTATCTGCCCGCGGGCTACGCGGAGTCGACCGACCGTTACCCTGTCATCTACCTCCTGCACGGGCGCGGAGACTCGAAGAGCGCCTGGACGCAGATGAAGGGTGCGCTCGACGAGCTGATCGCGTCGGGGGAGATCCAGCCGACGATCGCGATCATGCCCGACGCGCCCTGGAGCAGCCGCGCCAGCTACTACGTCGACTCGGGCTACACGGGAGCCGATCCGGGCCGCAAGGTCGAGACGGCGTTCACGCAGGACCTGCTCGCACACGTGGACGGCACTTACAGGACCGTGGCGAACCGGACCGGCCGCGGTGTTGCCGGCTACTCGATGGGCGGCTACGGCGCGCTCCGCTACTCCCTCGCGCACCCCGATCTCTTCGGTGCGTCGATCGTGCTCAGTCCCGCGGTCTACGTCCCGACTCCGCCGAGCGACTCCAGCACGCGCGAGTTCGGCGCCTTCGGGCTTGGCAAGAGCCTGTTCGTCGACTCGGTCTACAAGAAGCTCAACTACCCGGCGCTGTTTCCGTCGTTCACGGCCACCGGCCTGCCGCTGCCGATGTTCATCGCCGTCGGCGACGACGAATTCAAGAACCCGGATCCGAAGGACGCGACGCACGACCTCGACTTCGAGGCGCACGTCCTCTTCAATCAGGCCGTTCGCGTCCCGAACCTGACGGCCGAGCTCCGCGTCGTCGACGGCGGCCACGACTGGGACGTCTGGGGGCCGACCTTCGTCGAGGGGGCGAAGTACATCTTCCAGTTCCTGAATCAGGCGCCGGTGACGCCGATGAAGGCCCGGCTGACCGGCACTTCGCAGGAGGAGCGCGCGGGCGGCGTCGCTGTCGACGCCGCCGGCAACGTCTACCAGGCCCTCGCCGCCGGCGGCCCGGTCGACGGACAGCCCTACGTCGGCGACAAGGACCTCGTGCTGGTCAAGGACTCACCGTCCGGTACGCGGCTCTGGACCCGCGAGCTCGGCACGGCCCGGCTCGAGCGGGCCTACGGGGTCGCGATCGACGGGGCGGGCAACGCTGTCGTCACCGGCTACACCACCGGTGACCTCGACGGCGCGCACGGCGGCAACACCACCGACGACATCTTCGTGGTCAAGTTCGACCCGGCCGGGAACCGGCTCTGGCTGCGCCAGTTCGGCGTTGCGGCCGTGGCCGACCGCGGCTACGCGATCGACGCGGACGCGACCGGGAACGTCTACGTCACGGGTTACACCCGCGGCAACCTCGCCGCCACCAACCAGGGCGACAAGGACATCTACATCGTCAAGCTCGACCCGAACGGCGCGCAGCTGTGGCTGCAGCAGTTCGGCAGCACGGGCGAGGACAAGGCGTGGGGCGTGGCCGTAACCCCCGACGGGATCCGCCTCGGCGGTATGACCTCGGGCGCGCTCGGCACCGCCGTCGGCGCGCTCGACGGGTGGGTCGCGCGCTACGACGCCGCGGGAAATCGTGCCTGGCTGACGCAGTTCGGCACGGCCGCCAACGAGGAGGTGTGGGGGCTGACCGCGGACGCGGCCGGCAACACCTACGTGGCCGCGTACTCGGCGGGCGACTTCGACGGCCCGCTCGCGGGCGACAAGGACCTCGTCGCGGCCCGCTTCGACGCTGGCGGAGCGCTCACCTGGAAGGACCAACTCGGCACCGACCTGAACGACAAGAGCGCCGCCGTTGGGCTGGACGGCGCCGGCAGTCTCTACGTCGCCGGCTTTACCGACGGCGACCTGGAAGGGCACCTTGGCAAGTTCGACGGCGTGCTCGTCAAGTACGCGCCCGACACGAGCCGCGAGTGGGTGCGGCAGTTCGGGACGACCGAGGACGACGGCGGCCGACGTGTTCGCTGAGGCCAACCTCTACCTCGACACGTTCGGAGGCACGGTCTACGTCTCCGGGCTCACGCTCGGGGACGTCGACGGCGCGAGCCAACTCGGGCTCGGCGACGTGTTCCTCGCGACCTTCGACGCCGCGGGCACGAACGGCTGAACGTGGGTGGGCCGGGCCGCTCAGGGCGGCCTGGCCCACCCTGTCCGATTAGGATCAGCCCTCGGATCGCGCGACGACCCGAGCGATCCAAGCGTTCACTCCATCCAACATGCGGAGGTCACGCGATGAGCAGCCGACTTCGGCGTTCTCTTCTCCTGACGGCCCTGGTGGCCCTCGTGCTCGGGGTCTCCGGCGCCGCGGCGCCCGGCAACCCGACACACACCAAGGTCGCCGGGATCGACGTCGATGCGACGACGATCCCGGAGCTGCAGCAGCTGATGGACCGGCACCGGCTCAGTTCCGTCAACCTGACGACGTTCTATCTCAACCGCATTCGCCAGCTCAACAAGACGCTGAACGCGGTGATCACCGTCAGCCCGACGGCGCTCGCCGACGCGCGCGCGGCCGACCGGGCGCGGCGCGACGGCGACGACCGCCCGCTGCTCGGGATCCCGATCATCGTCAAGGACAACGTCAACACGACCGGGATGCCGACGACGGCAGGCTCCTGGGCGCTCGCCGAGAGCACGCCGGACGACGCTTTCATCGTCCAGCGGCTGAAGGCCGCCGGCGCGATCGTGATCGGCAAGGCGAACCTGTCCGAGTGGGCCAACTTCCGCTCCGGCCCGTCGTCGAGCGGCTGGAGCGGCATCGGCGGCCAAACGAACATGCCGTACGTCCTCGACCGCAACCCGTGCGGCTCGAGCTCCGGCTCCGGTGTGGTTGCGGCCGCCGATCTCGCGGTCGCGGCGGTCGGCACGGAGACGGACGGCTCGATCGTCTGTCCGTCCGGCGCGAACGGGGTCGTTGGGATCAAGCCGACGCTCGGGCTCTGGAGTCGTGCGGGCGTCGTGCCGATCAGCGCCGACCAGGACACGGCCGGCCCGATGGCACGTAACGTCACCGATGCCGCCGTGCTTCTCGGGGCCGCGACCGGCGTCGACCCGGACGATGACGCAACCGGCGCTCAGGCGGGTCACGCCTCCAGCGACTACACCCAGTTCCTCGACGACGAGGCGCTCGAGGGCGCCCGCATCGGCGTCTGGCGCGCGGGCACCTACAACGAGGACGCGGTCGGCTCGGTCGTGGAGCCGATCATCGACGACGTGAGCGAGGCGCTCGAGGCGGAGGGCGCGACCGTGATCGATGGTATGGACATCGACCTGTCGGCGACCGCCGGCGAGTTCGCCGCGCTCCTCTGCGAGTTCAAGACCGACATCGCGACGTACCTCGACACATACGCCAACGGGACGAACCCGGTGACCCGTCAGCCCTATCCGCAGACCCTCAGCGAGCTGATCGCGTTCAACCAGGCCCACCCCGACCTCGAGGGCCCCTGGAATGACCTCGTCTTCGAGCTCGCCGAGGAGACGAACGGCCGTGACGCCGAATGCGCCGCCATTCGTGCCGGTGTCACCCCGCCGGTCCAGGACGCGATCGACGACCTCATGGCGGAGAACGATCTCGACGCGATCATCGCGCTCACGAACGGGCCCGCCTGGCCGACGAACGACGACCCGAACGAGGGTGACCTCGACGGCCGCTTCGGCGAGTTCTTCGTCGGCTCGTCGGGCGCCGCGGCGGTGTCGGGCTACGCCGACATCACCGTGCCAGCCGACTACATCGAGGGGCTGCCGATCGGGATCACGTTCATCGGCGGTCGCTGGGCCGAGCCGGAGCTGATCGGCCTCGCCTACGACTTCGAGCAGGCGACCGAGGTCCGCGTGCCGCCGACGTTCATCCCGACGATCGGCGACGACCTGTTCCCGGGCGCCCCGAACCCGGCCCAGGCGCTGCGGCAGAGGGAGACCCAGAGTCAGAGCAGCCTCGCCATGCGGTTCCGGTAGTAAGTGCCAAGGGTGGGGAGCCGGGCGTCCGGCTCTCCACCTTGCGGCTACCAGATGACCGCTCGCGCCGTTCACCGCGCCGACGGGTGCAGGAGCGGAACGTGGCGCGGCTGCCAGCCGGCGTGTAACAGCGAAAGGAGGGACGGCGGGGTGACCACCAGCGCTTGCTCCCCCGGTCTGCGCATGCGGTCCGAGTAGCCGCCGGGCGTCCAGCGCAGCAGGCTCCGTCCCAGCACGAGCCGCGCCGCGTCTCCGTGGAGCACGAAGGCGCCATCGGGGAGCTCGTCGAACGGCACCTCGCGTCGACGCTGGGCGCGGTCGTTCGGGTCGACGCGCTCGCCGTGCAGCTGGGCGTCGATCGCGTCCGCTCTGGTCTGGCCCGGATGGAGGTCGCCCCAGAGCGCGACGAAGCGGTCGTAGTCCTCGCGACGGCACTCTGCGCACGGCCGGTGCCCGGCGGCCAACGCCGTCGCTTCGTCGAGGAAGAAGAGCTCCGTGTAGCGGCCCGGCTGCATCAGCGCGCGTGCGTCGCCGGTTGCGGAACTCGAGCCGGCAGGCGATCCAGCGCTTGCCGGCGTAGCGTCTGCGGATGCGGCCCGCCTCGTCGTGCAGGCAGCCGCGGTTGCCGTACACGAGCCCGCGCTCGCGGGTCGCGACGAGCTCGCCGAGCGGCGAGACGCGGTTCTGGCGCGGCATCGCCGCAACCTAGCCGCCGCTACGGCGCCGTTGCGTCTCCTGACGTGGCTCCGATGTCGCCGCAGGCGATCTCGGGATTGTCGGCGAGCCGCGAGGGTCCCGTGTGGACGTTGTAGTAGTACCCGCCGTCCAGGAGGTCCTGCTCGGACGTCAGGTCGACGCGCGTGTACGCGACTCCATTTCCATCCGCCTGAAGATCCGGGTGGACCGCCACGGGATCGGCCTTCGTCCCGCAGCTCGAGTCGGGGCCGTGGAAGTGGACGGCGTGCACGGAGCCCGGCTCGAGGCCCCAGACGACGACGAAGCCCGTCATCTGCGATCCGTCCCGCTCGAAGTGCGCGACCCCCTGTGCGTCCGACCCGTTTCCCTCGATCTGCACGTCGGTGGCATGCGGCTGACCGTCGTCGTCACCGAGCAAGACGATGCCGCCGACGATGACGATGAGGGCGGCGAGAGCGATTGCGGCGCCGAGGACGATGCGCACGTTGGTCCATACGGCACTTCGGAACCGGCGGTTTGCGTCCAGCCTTGCTCAGCCCACTGCCGGGGCCGTAGGCTGACGTGATCGGTTCTGAAAGAGGGAGGAAGCAATGGCTCTACAGCTTGGGGATACGGCGCCGGATTTCGAGGCGGAGACGACGGAGGGCCGGATCAGGTTCCATGACTGGGCGGGGGATTCGTGGGCGGTGCTGTTCTCGCATCCGAAGGACTTCACGCCGGTCTGCACGACGGAGCTCGGCTACATGGCGAAGATCAAGCCCGAGTTCGACCGCCGCAACGTGAAGATCATCGGGCTCTCGGTCGACCCGACCGGCGATCACGAGGGCTGGGCACGCGACATCGAGGAGACGCAGGGGCAGGCGCCGAACTACCCGATCGTCGGCGACGCCGACTTCGAGGTCTCGAAGCTGTACGGGATGCTCCCGGCCGACACGAGCGGAGACGCAAAGGCGCGGACTCCGGCCGACAACCAGACCGTCCGCAACGTCTTCGTCGTCGGCCCCGACAAGAAGATCAAGCTCATCCTCGTCTACCCGATGACCACCGGCCGCAACTTCGACGAGGTCCTGCGCGTGATCGACAGCCTGCAGCTGACCGCCAAGCACAAGGTCTCGACGCCGGTCAACTGGCAACAGGGCGAGGACGTGATCATCGCCGGCTCGGTCTCGAACGACGAGGCCAAGGAGCTGTTCCCGGATGGCTGGAAGGAGCCGAAGCCCTACATCCGCATCGTCCCCCAGCCGACCGAGTAACCGCGGCGGGAGGGTGCAGCCGACGACGACGCTCGAGGTCGAGACGCCGCACGGTCCGGCGCGGGCCCACCTGCACCTGACCACTGCGCCAGGAGCCGCTCTCGTCCTCGGTCACGGAGCCGGGGGAGGCGTGGGCTCCCGCGACCTCGCGGCGGCGACGCGCGTCGCGCTTTCGTCGGGGATCAGCGTCGCGCTCGTCGAGCAGCCGTACCGGGTTGCCGGACGGCGCTCGCCCGCGCCGGCCCACCACCTCGACGCGGCCTGGACCGCCGTGATCGACCATCTGGCGACCGGCGAGCTCCGCGGGGTGCCGCTCGTCACAGGCGGCCGCTCCTTGGGCGCCCGCGTCGCCTGCCGCACCGCGGCAGCGACCGGCGCGGTCGGCGTGTTGTGCCTCGCGTTCCCGCTGCAGCCGCCGCGTCGGTCCGGGTCGGCTCCTGCGCAGAGCCGGCTGCACGAGCTCGATGCGGTCCCGGTGCCGACGCTCGTCGTGCAGGGCGCGCGGGACCCGTTCGGGATCCCACCGGCCGCTGCGCAACGCATCGTTGTCGAGGTTCCGGGCGACCACAGCCTGCGGACCGACATCGAGGCCGTGGAAGCCGCTGTGCGGGCGTGGCTGCCCGGGGTCGTTCCCCGGGCGGCCCAGGTCGGCTGAGAGGCTTGATGTGAAACCTGCACGGGACTGTGCGGCCGCCTCAGACGCGGCGCCAGACCGTGCTCGGCGTCCTTGCGCAGGCGCCCAGCCTGCGCTGCGGACGCCGAGCCGCCCTGGCTTGATCTGAGACGGCCCCACAGCGCGTCAATTCCACATCAAGCCTCTAGCCGTTCCGGCGTGTGTATGCGAACATATGTTCGTGTCGAAGGCGACGATTCTGCACGCCGACCTCGACGCGTTCTTCGCGTCCGTCGAGCAGCGCGACGATCCCCGCCTGCGCGGCCGCCCGGTGATCGTGGGCGGCGGCGTCGTGCTCGCGGCGAGCTACGAGGCCAAGGCGTTCGGGATCCGCACCGCGATGGGCGGACGGCAGGCGCGCCGGCTCTGCCCGCACGCGATCGTCGTCAAGCCGCGGTTCTCCGCCTACGTCGAGGCGAGCAAGGCGGTGTTCGAGGTGTTCGAGGACACGACGCCGCTCGTCGAGGGCCTGTCGATCGACGAGGCGTTCCTCGACGTGCGCGGGATGAGCCGGCTCTCCGGCACGCCGACCGAGATCGCGGTGCGGCTGCGCGGCGACGTCCTCGAGCGGGTCGGCCTGCCGATCACCGTTGGTGTCGCCACGACGAAGTTCCTCGCCAAGGTCGCGAGCGCGGTCGCCAAGCCCGACGGCCTGCTCGTGGTGCCGCCGGGTGGCGAGCTCGCGTTT
The DNA here is from genome assembly GCA_963794385.1 of uncultured Gaiellaceae bacterium. GTDB lineage: Bacteria > Actinomycetota > Thermoleophilia > Gaiellales > Gaiellaceae > Gaiellasilicea. The sequence continues at coordinate 104,509 of CAWCDT010000018.1, forward strand.
CTTCATCCGCTCGCGGTCGAGCGGCTGTGGGGTGTCGGGCCGGTGACGGCAGCGAAGCTCCGTGACCGCGGGTACCGGACCGTCGCCGATGTCGCCCAGCTCGGCGAAGGGGCGCTCGTGGCGATGCTGGGGCGGGCGGCGGGGCGCCATCTCCACGCCCTCACTCACAACCTAGATCCCCGCCCGGTACACGTGGGGCGCCGTCGCGGGTCGATCGGGTCGCAACGCGCGCTCGGTTGGAGACGGACGCCGCCGGGTGAGGTCGACACGGTCCTCGTCGGGTTGGTCGACCGCGTCACGCGCCGCATGCGGGCGGCCGGCCGGGTCGGCCGCACCGTCGTGCTCCGGCTGCGCTTCGACGACCTGTCGCGGGCGACCCGCTCGCACACGCTGCCGCGGGCGACCGCTCAGACCCAGGCGATCCGAGACACTGCGAGGGCGCTCCTGGCGACCGCGTTGCCACTGATCCAGCGCCGCGGCGTGACGCTCGTCGGCGTTGCGGTCGCGAATCTCGAGAACGGACCGCGCGGTCCAGCTCATCCTGCCCTTCGACGGGCGCGAACGACGACGCGCTGGACGTGGCGGTCGACGAGGTGCGCGACCGGTTCGGCACGACCGCCCTCACGAGGGCGATCCTCGTCGGCCGCGACCAGGGCCAGTCGATGCCGATGCTTCCGGACTAGCTCGCCAGCCGCCGAGCCCGCGCCCGGCACTCGGCAGCTCGTCTCAACAGCACGGTGCGCTCACGCGCGTTGCGTGTCAGCGAGGCAGCGCGTTCGAACTCCGGAGCTCGCTTCGTCATCGCGGCCGAGCTTCGTCAGCAGGTCGCCGCGTACGCCCGGCAGAAGGTGGTAGGCGCGGAGCTGCTCCGACTCATAGAGGGCGTCGACCAGCTCGAGCCCCGCCTCGGGGCCGAATGCCATGCCAACCGCGACCGCGCGGTTGAGCTCGACCACAGGCGAGGGCATGAGCTGCGCGAGCGCGTCGTACAGCGCCACGATTCGCTCCCAGTCGGTATCCGTGGCAACCCGGGCGCGCGCGTGGCACGCCGCGATGCCGGCCTGGAGCGTGTACGGCCCGAAGGCGCCGCCGAGGCGCTCGGCGCGCGCGAGCGCGGCGAAGCCGCGTCCCACGAGCAGCCAGTCCCACCGGGCTCGGTCCTGGTCGAGCAGAGCGACCGGCGCACCGTCGGGGCCGGTGCGAGCGCGAAATCGAGATGCCTGCAGCTCCATCAGCGCGACGAGGCCGTGCACCTCGGGCTCCGTCGGCATCAGCTCGGCGAGGATGCGACCGAGACGGAGCGCCTCGTCGCTTACCTCGGGGCGGACCACGTCGTCGCCCGCGGTGGCCGCGTAGCCCTCGTTGAAGATGAGGTAGATGGCCTCGAGCACCGAGGCGAGCCGGCCCGGGAGCTCGTCATGGCCCGGCGCGTCGAACGGGACTCGTGCTTCCGTGAGCGTGCGCTTGGCGCGGACGATGCGCTGCGCGACGGTCGGCTCCGAGACCAGGAACGCACGCGCGATCTCCGCGGTGGTCAGGCCGCCGAGCAGACGCAGCGTCAGCGCGACCCGCGCCTCGGTCGACAGGACCGGGTGGCAGGTCGTGAAGACGAGCCGCAGCAGGTCGTCGTCGAACGGGTCGTCGATCGCCGCGGCGAAGTCGGGGTGCTCGGCGCCGCCCTGCACCTCGAGCTGATGCTCGAGCTCGCGCGTCTTTCGCTCGTGCACCTCCGCGCGGCGGATTCGGTCGATCGCCCGGTGCTTGGCCGTGCCCATGAGCCAGGCGCCCGGGTTGTCCGGGACGCCTGACTCGGGCCACTGCTCGAGCGCGGCGACCAGCGCCTCCTGGGCCATGTCCTCGGCCAAGCCGACGTCGCGCACGATCCGGGCGAGGCCGGCGATCAGCCGCGCCGACTCGATCCGCCAGACGGCGTCGATCGTGCGGTTGATCTCCGGGGAGGACACCGCCGTGATCGTCGCAGCTATCGGGTCAGGCGCTCGACTCGACCTGCGCGCGAAGCCGCGCTTCCTTGTCGCGCAGCTCTGGGGTGAGCTCGTCGCCGAAGTCGTCCGCCTCGAAGACCTGTCGGATCTCGACCTCGCCGTCCGTCCCGTCGGTGTTGGGGATGCGCTTCACCCACTCGATCGCCTCGTCGAGCGACTTCACCTGCCACACCCAGTAACCGGCCAGAAGCTCCTTCGTCTCGGCGAAGGGGCCGTCGATCACGGTGCGCTCGTCGCCCGAGAAGCGGACGCGAGCACCCTTCGAGCTGGGATGCAGGCCTTCGCCCGCGAGCATGACGCCCGCCTTCACGAGCTCCTCGTTGAACTGGAGCATCTCGGTGAGCAGCTGCTCGCTCGGCATCTCACCGGCTTCGCTCTGGGGATTGGACTTGATCAGCACCATCACTCGCATCGTTGCTGCCTCCTTCGTTCGTGGTCGTATCCGAGCACTTCCCGCTTGCTCGGCTCTCTACCCAAGCGTCGAACGAGCGAGGCGAAAATCGACACGGCCGCTGAGTTTGCGGGCCTTTCCGTTTCAGCGATCGATCAACCGCTGCTGAGCCTCCGCGTAGCGGGCGCCTTGCGCGGTGATCACCGCTGCAACGGTTCCGATCTCCTGCCGGTCGTCCTGGGTGAGGTCGACGTCAGCTGCGGCGACGTTCTCCTCGAGGCGGTGCAGCTTCGTGGTGCCCGGAATCGGGACGATCCACGGCTTCTGGGCGAGGATCCAGGCAAGCGCGATCTGCGCCGGCGTCGCACCTTTCTGCTCCGCGACGCGCTCGAGGAGCTCGACGAAGGCGCGGTTCGCCGTGCGCGCCTCCGTGTCGAACCGGGGAACCGTGTTGCGGAAGTCGGAGCTCTCGAACGTCGTCGCATCGTCGATCGTTCCGGTCAGGAAGCCCTTCCCTAGCGGGCTGAAGGGCACGAAGCCGATCCCGAGCTCCTCGAGCGTCGGCAGGATCGCCTCCTCGGGTTCGCGCCACCACAGCGAGTACTCGCTCTGAAGGGCCGTAACCGGTTGGACGGCATGGGCACGGCGGATCGTCTGCACGCCAGCCTCCGAAAGCCCGAAGTGCTTGACCTTTCCTGCCTCGATCAGCTCCCGCACGGTGCCGGCGACGTCCTCAATCGGGATCTCCGGGTCGACACGGTGCTGGTAGAGCAGGTCGATCGTGTCCGTCCTGAGTCGCCTAAGCGACGCGTCGACGCTCCGCCTGATCGTTTCCGGTCGGCTGTCGGTGCCGTGGCTCGCTCCGTCTTCCAGGTCGAAGCCGAACTTCGTCGCGATCACGACCTGGTCGCGGACCGGCTCGAGCGCCTCGCCGACGAGCTCCTCGTTCGTGAACGGCCCGTACACCTGCGCGGTGTCGAAGAAGGTCACCCCGCGTTCGACCGCGGCGCGGATCAGGCCGATCATCTCTTCCCGGTCGGGGAGGGGCGGGTAGCTCTGGCTCATCCCCATGCAGCCGAGTCCGACGGCCGAGACCTCCAGTTGACTTCCTCCTAGGGTCCGCGTCTGCATCGTCCCTCCGTTCTCCTTGGCCTTGCTCGGGTTCGTGGCACCACTGAAGCAGGCGCCGGAAGCGACTGACCGACCCTGTTGATCCAGGTACCGGCAGGCCCCCTCAGCGTGCGCGGAACGGGGCTACTCTCGACGTCGTGGACACCAGCAAGGAGATCCGCGAGTTCCTGACCTCCAGGCGGGCGAGGATTACGCCTGTGCAGGCCGGTCTGCGCACGTACGGCAGCAGCCCACGCCGCGTCCCCGGTCTCCGCCGAGAAGAAGTGGCGCTGCTCGCCGGTGTCAGCGTCGACTACTACACCCGCCTCGAACGAGGCAACGCCGCCGGAGTCTCCGACTCGGTGCTCGAGGCACTCGCGCGAGCTCTGCACCTCGACGACACCGAGCGCGCTCACCTGTTCGATCTCGCGCGCGCAGGACACACGTCGACGACTCGTAGGCGCCGGCGCCCGCGGCAGGTGATCCGCCCGTCCGTGCAGCACATGCTCGACGCGATGTCCGGAGTGCCGGCGTTCGTGCGCAACGGCCGGCTCGACATCCTCGGCGCAAACCGCCTCGGCCGCGCTCTGTACTCAGAGCACTACGAGGGCGCGGCGCAGCCGCCGAACACCGCTCGGTTCTTCTTCCTCGATCCTCGCTCCATCACCTTCTACGTCGACTGGGACCGCGTTGCGAACGACGTGGTTGCCGTGCTGCGCGCTGAAGCCGGCCGCGACCCGTACGATCGCGAACTCTCGGACCTCGTGGGTGAGCTGTCGACGCGCAGCGAGCTGTTTCGGACGCTCTGGGCCGCCCACAACGTCCGAAGGCACGACACCGGGCTCAAGCGCTTCCATCACCCTGTCGTCGGCGAGTTGAACCTCACGTTCGAGGCGATGGAGCTGGTGGCCGATCCCGGCCTGACGATGTTCGTCTATTCCGCCGAGCCGGGCTCGAAGTCGGAGGAGGCGCTGAACCTGCTCGCCAGCTGGACGGCGACACCGGACCGGCAAGAGACCCATGCAGATCACGAGGAACAGCCTCGACACCGCAGCGGTGCCTGAAGACTGGTTCACCGGCTCGGTCTAGGTCGACGTCGTCTCGACCAACGCCCGCGGTGCGGGTCAGACGATGACGGTCACGGCCCAGGCCGTGTGCACGCGGCCGTCGAGTCGCGGACGACGAGTCGCGTCTGGAGCTCGACCTTGAGGCCCTCGACGCGCTGGTTCTCGAGCAGGCGCAGGAGCAGGCTGACCGCCATCCGCCCCATCTCGGCCAGCGGTTGTCGGACGGTCGTCAGCGCCGGGGTGACGATGGCGGCCTGTTCCGAGTCGTCGAAGCCGACGACTGAGAGATCCTCGGGTACGCGGAGGCCGCGCTTGCGCGCCTCGCGGACGACGGCGATGGCCATGTTGTCGTTGAAGGCAAAGACAGCGGTCGGAGGGTCGGGCAGGTCGAGCAGCTTCGCGGCCGCGGCCTCGCCGCCCTCGATCGAGTAGTCCCCCTCGACGACGAGATCCGGATCCGCCAGGACGCCTGCGGCAGCGTGGGCCGAGTGGTAGCCGGTCAGGCGCTCAATGCTCGCGAGCCACTCCGGGATGCCCGTGAGCGCGGCGATACGCTTGTGTCCGAGCGAGAGCAGGTGCTGGACTGCGGCGTGCGCGCCCGCGGCGTTCGCGGCCGACACCGCCGGGACTCCTTCGTCGAGCGGCACGCGGGGGTCGACGACGACGAAGGGATAGCCGAGCCGCTGGAGCGCCTTCAATTCCTCGTTCGTCTCCTCGGGCAGCATCAGGACGGCGCCGTCGGTCGTGCCGTGCATCAGCCGGTCGAGGAGCGTGACCGCGCGGTCGTGGAGATGCAGGGTCGGCGAGAGCACGACGCCCATGTCGTGCTCGTGGAGTGCCTCAGCCGCACCGGCGAGAATGTGCGCGAAGTAGGCCGCCTCGATGATCGGGATGGTGACGCCGACGAGGCTGGTGCGCCCGCCGGAAAGAGCACGTGCGCTCCGGTTCGTGGCGAAGCGCTGGTCGCGCACGACGCGCAGGACCGACTCGCGGGTTGCCGGCGCCACATCGGGATGGTCGTTGAGGACGCGGGAGACCGTGGCGATCGAGACGCCGGCGGCGCTCGCCACCTCCCGGATCGTCGCGCGCGGCTTGATTCCTCGTTCCTCCGGTGAAGCCATCGGAACATTGAATCAGTCATTCCCGGAAACGTCTACAGAGATTGCCTCCATTCACTCGTGTTGGTTTCGATCAATATCGCTTGAACAAGCACTTGACTTCCTGGAAACGATGTGTTAACCGTTTCCAGGACAACCCCCAGATTTGCCGCCGACGGCGGAGTTCTGACGAGACCCTCCGTGCCAGACATGGAGAACAGAGAGGGGAGAGGTATGAAGAGTCGAGTTCGGTCCGCACGCTTCGGTGTCCGGACGGTAGGTGTCCTTGGCGCGGCCAGCCTTCTCGTTGCGATCGCGGTCCAGGGAGCTGCGGCCAAGACAGACGCCGCGACGGGACCGGCCCCGGGGCACAGGTGCCTGGTCATGACCGGGTCAGGAGATCCGGCATTCGTCAGGAACTTCAACCCCTTCACCGCCACCAGCCTGCCGAGCGGTGCGTTCGTGAGGGGTGCGTACTACGAGCCGCTGATCGTCACGACCCCGGCCGGCGGCGGCCGTCAGTACCCGTGGCTGGCGCGGAGCTGGAAGTGGTCGAACGGGAACAAGACCCTCACGCTTTCGCTGGCGCAGAACGTCAAGTGGTCGGACGGCCAGCCGCTCACCTCGGCCGACGTCGTCTACACCCTCACGGCCGGCAAGCAGGACAAGGTGATGGACCAGATCGGGCTCTACCGGCCCGGTACGAACCTCCGCTCGGTGAGGGCGAACGGCGACTACGGCGTCGTGATCAACCTGAAGACCCCGGACTCGCAGTTCATCGCGGCGAACCTGAACGTGGTCGCGATCCTGCCGCAGCACATCTGGTCGAAGGTCGCGAAGCCGGCCACCTTCACGAACCCGACCCCGGTCGGCTCGGGGCCGTTCACCGAGATCACCCGCTTCACGACCCAGAACTACGTCCTGGACAAGAACCCGGACTACTGGCAGGCCGGCATGCCGAAGATCCCCTGCCTCGAGTACCAGCAGGCGTCCTCCAACGACGCGGCGCTCCTGTTGATCAAGAGCGGCAAGGTCGACTGGACGCACAACTTCGTCCCGAACGTCGAGAAGGCCTACTCCAGCGTCGACAAGGCGCACTACCACTCCTTCTACGCGACGACCGCCTATCCGATCGGCCTGATGCTGGACACGAGCAAGTACCCGTACAGCCTGCCGATCCTCCGCAAGGCGATCAGCCTGGCCATCGACCGGAACACGGTCTCGAAGCTCGGTGAGTACGGCTACGCGCCGCCCGCCGACGCGATCGGGCTCAACGGCCTCTTCCCGCAGTGGGTGACCGACCCGGCGGTGAGGGCCAAGGCGAAGGCGATGGCTGCGTACAGGCCAAACGCAGCGAAGGCGCTGCTGAGGGCCAACGGCTTCACCTACAAGGGCAACGACCTGTACGACCCGAAGGGCAAGCGGGTCGAGATCTCGCCGCACGTGATCTCGGGCTGGTCGGACTGGGTCGCCTCGCTCCAGATCATCACGAGGAACCTGAAGGCGATCGGGATCAACTCGAGCGTCAAGCTCGAGCCGGACTGGAACGCGTGGTACCCGAGCGCGTCGAGCACCAAGACTCCGACGCTCCTCTGGCAGACCGCGTCGATGGGCTCGCCGTACGGCTACTTCTTCTCGATGATGGCGAGGAACGCGTACACGCCGCCAGGACAGGACGCCACGACGACCGGCAACTGGATCCACTACCAGAACGCCCAGGCGACCTCTCTGCTGAACAAGTGGAAGGTCACCCTCAATGAGTCCGCGCAGAAGAAGATCGCGACGCAGCTCCAGAGGCTCTGGCTCGACCAGCTGCCGATGGTGCCGATCTTCATCGGACCGCGCTGGTCGACCTACAGCACCAAGTACTTCCACTGCTTCACGTCGCCGAAGAACTTCTACGGCGACCCCATCTTCACGACCTTCCCCGACAACGTGCTCTCGTTCACCCGGATCTGCCCGGGCGGACAGGCAGGACAGTGATCTGACCGACGTGGCCGGCGGGCGGGCTCGACGACAGAGCCCGCCCGCCGGTTGATACTTGGTCGGGGCCGCATATGCGCTGGTTCGTCCGTCGCTTCTTCTTCTACCTCTTCGCCCTCTGGGTCGCGGTGACCCTGAACTTCCTGCTCCCGCGGCTGATGCCGGGCGACCCGGTCGGCGGCCTGCTCGCCCGTTTGACGCCGGCGCAGATCCAGGCGAATCCAGGGATCATCCAGACCTACCGCGACATTCTCGGCGGTGACGAGGGCTCGCTCTTCAGCGAGTACATCAACTACCTGCAGCGCGTCGTCAGGCTCGACTTCGGGCTCTCGACCTCCAACTACCCGACGGAGGTCACCGAGATCATCGGCCGCACGCTCCCCTACTCGATCTTCCTCGTCGGCGTCGGCTTCGTGCTCGCCTTCTTCGTCGGGATCACGATCGGGATGATCGCGGCGTGGCGCCGCGGCGGCGCCGTCGACAACGTCGCCGTCCCGGTGCTGATGTCGCTCGGCGCGTTCCCGGCGTTCTTCACCTCGCTCGTGGTCGTCTACTTCCTCGGCCTCAAGGCTGGGTGGTTCCCGATCCAGCACGCCTACGCGAGCGATGCCATCCCGGGCTTCAACTGGCCGTTCCTGTCGAGCGCCTTCCGCCACTCGCAGCTGCCGATCATCGTGATCACGCTCGTCTTCGCCGGCGGCTGGGTGCTGAACATGCGCACGGTGATGATCAACACGATCGCCGAGGACTACGTTTCCATGGCGCAGGCGAAAGGCCTGCACGACCGCCGCGTGATGACGCGCTACGCGGGCAGGAACGCAATCCTGCCGCCGCTGAACGGCTTCGCGGCACAGTTCGCGGCCGCTGTGGGCGGGCTCGTCTTCATCGAGTTCGTCTTCAGCTACCCCGGCGCCGGCCTGACGCTGCAGCAAGCGGCGCTCGGCGCCGACTACGCGCTCACCCAGGCGCTGCTCCTCGTCCTCGCCTTCACCGTGATCGCCGCCAACTTCATCATGGACATCTTCAACTTCATCCTCGACCCGCGGGTGCGGACGAGCTGATGTCGCAGATCCAGCCGCTCACGGTCGAGGAGATCCTCCCCGCCGACGCCCCGCTGCTGACGGAGCCCGTCCCCGGGCGCCGCCGCTTCGGCGTCCCGCAGTGGCTGCGGCTGCTGCTCTCGAATCCGAAGTCGTGCTTCGGCCTGATCCTGATGGGGTCGATCATCCTCGTCGCGATCTTCGCTCCCTGGATCGCGACGCACGACCCGAACGCGTTCTCTCTCCTCGACGCCGGTCAATCGCCCTCACGGAATCATCTGTTCGGAACGACCGATCAGGGCACCGACGTCTTTTCGCAGGTCGTGCTCGGCGCGCGCTCCTCGCTGATCCTCGGTTTCAGTGCGGCCGTGCTCGCGACGGGCCTCGCCTTGTTCGGGATCCTCGCGGCCTACGCCGGCGGGTGGACCGACGAGGTCGTCAACTTCTTCACGAACGTCTTCCTCGTGATCCCGACGATCCCGCTGCTCGTGGTCGTGTCGTCCTACATGGAGACCCGCGGCAACCGGACGATGATCTTGATCCTCGGCCTCACCCTCTGGGCGTTCGAGGCGCGCATCCTGCGCGCCCAGGCGCTCTCGCTGCGGAACCGCGACTTCGTCCTCGCCGCGAAGGTCGCCGGCGAGTCGACCTCGCGAATCATCTTCAGCGAGCTGATCCCGAACATGATCAGCAGGATCGCCGCCGCGTTCGTCCTCGTCTTCTACATCGCGATCCTCACCGCCGCGGGCCTGGAGTTCCTCGGTCTCGGCAACATGGAGCAGACGAGCTGGGGCGTGACGCTCTACTGGGCCCAGGTCAACTCGGTCGTGCTCCAGGGCGAGTGGTGGCCGTTCCTCTTCCCCGGAATCGCGCTGGCGCTCACCGTGGCCGCGCTCGTCTTCATCCTGGCCGGCCTCGACGAGGTCTCGAATCCGCGCCTCCGTGCCGAGAAGACGCAGCGGCGCGCCTGGGGCTCGCTCCTGTTCGGGAAGGGGCGGTCGTGACCGTCGCCGCAGGCACCCTGCTCGAGCTCGAGGACGTCAGCGTCGACTACGTGCTGCGCGACCGGCGGGTCCGGGCCGTGGACGGCGTCTCGCTCTCGCTCACGCCCGGCGAGACGCTCGGCATCGCCGGCGAGTCCGGCTGCGGCAAGAGCACGCTCGCGAACGCGATTCTCCAGATCCTCAAGCCCCCGGCGCAGCTCAGCTCCGGCCGCATCCTCTTCGAGGGCACGGACCTCGCCGCCATGGGCACCGAGCAGCTCCGCCGCTTCCGCTGGCGGCACGTCTCGCTCGTCTTCCAGAGCGCGATGGACGTCCTGAACCCGGTCATGCGCGTCGGCGACCAGTTCGTCGACATGTTCAAGGCGCACGAGCGCGTGCGGAAGTCGGAGGCGCTCGCCCGCGCGGCGGACCTCTTCGAGCTCGTCGGGATCGACCGCAACCGCCTGAGCGCCTACCCGCACCAGCTCTCCGGCGGGATGCGCCAGCGCGTCGTGATCGCGATGGCGCTGGCGCTTCGCCCCGAGCTGATCGTGCTCGACGAGCCGACGACCGCGCTCGACGTCGTCGTCCAGCGCGAGATCCTGCAGGAGCTCGAGCAGCTCAAGGCCGAGCTCGGCTTCGCCGTCATCTTCATCACGCACGATCTCTCGCTGCTCGTCGAGTTCAGCGACCGGATCTCGATCATGTACGCCGGCGAGATCGTCGAGACGGCGACGGCGGCGACGCTCTTCGAGGATCCGAAGCATCCGTACACCGTCGGGCTGATGAACTCGTTCCCGCCGCTGACCGGGCCGCTCGAGCGGATCGCCGGCATTCCCGGCTCGCCCCCGAATCTCGCGCAGCCGCCTCCCGGCTGCCGCTTCAACCCACGCTGCCCGCACTGCGACGGCAGCGACCGGGCGCTCTTCGTGCGGCAGACGAGCGAGCGGCCTCGGCTGCTCGAGGTCGCGCCCGACCACTACGTTGCCTGCCATCTCGTCGAGGAGCAGGCGTGAGCGCCGCGGCGCTCGAGGTCCAGGGGCTGACGAAGGAGTTCGGCCGGCGGCCGCCGCTGCGGGCCGTCGACGACGTGTCCTTCACGCTTCGTCCCGGCACGATCACCGCGCTCGTCGGTGAGAGCGGCAGCGGCAAGAGCACGATCGCCAGAATCCTCTCGCAGCTCTACCCGCCGACCGACGGCACGATCCGCTTCCACGGCAAGGACGTCAGCCGCGTGCGCGGCCGCCGAGCGCTGCTCGCGTACCGCTCCGAGGTGCAGATGATCTTCCAGGACCCGTTCGCGTCGCTGAACCCGGTCAAGCAGGTGCGGCATCACATCGAGCGGCCGCTGCGGATCCACCGGCTCGTGCGGCGCAACCAGGTCGACGCACGCGTGCACGAGCTGCTGCGGACCGTCGGTCTCGTGCCGCCGGACGAGATCGCGGAGAAGTATCCGCACCAGCTCTCCGGCGGCCAGCGTCAGCGGGTCGCGATCGCGCGGGCGCTCGCCGTCAACCCGGCCGTCGTGCTTGCGGACGAGCCGATCTCGATGCTCGACGTCTCGATCCGCATCGGGCTGCTGAACCTGATGGCCGAGCTGAAGCGCGACCTCGGGATCGCGTTCCTCTACATCACGCACGACATCGCCAGCGCCCGTTACATCGCCGACGAGGTGCTCGTGCTCTACGCCGGCCGCGTCGTCGAGCAAGGCCCGACCGACGCGGTGCTCCACGACCCGCAGCACGCCTACACGCGGTTGCTGCTCTCCGCGGTCCCGAACCCCGAAGGGGGCTTGCAGCTCGAGCCGTTCGTCAAGGCCCGCCGTCCCGCCGTCGACGGCGAGCTCGTCGAGGTGCGGCGCGGCCACTTCGTCAGACAACCCACGACCTGAGGATCATCATGGCGACTCGATTCCCGACCGACTTCGTCTGGGGCGCCGCGACCGCGGCCTACCAGATCGAAGGCGCAGCGCACGAGGACGGTCGCGCCGAGAGCATCTGGGACCGGTTCTGCGCCACGCCCGGCAAGGTGCGGAACGGCGACACCGGCGAGGTCGCGTGCGACTTCTACCACCGCTATCCCGAGGACGTCGCGCTGATGCGCAGCCTCGGCCTCGACGCCTTTCGCTTCTCGATCGCGTGGCCGCGGATCCTCCCCGAGGGTCGCGGGCGCGTCAATCAGGCCGGGCTCGACTTCTACGACCGGCTCGTCGACGAGCTGCTCGCGAACGACATCGAACCGTTCCCGACGCTGTATCACTGGGACCTGCCGCAGGTCCTCGAGGACGCCGGCGGCTGGCCCGACCGAGGCACCGCCGAGGCCTTCGTCGAGTATGCCGAGGTCGTCGCCTCGCGTCTCGGCGACCGCGTCTCGACCTGGATCACGCACAACGAGCCCTGGGTCGCCGCGTGGCTCGGACACGCGCTCGGAGTGCACGCACCCGGGCGGACGAGCAGCCAGGACGCTCTCTCCGCCGCGCACCATCTGCTCCTCTCCCACGGTTGGGCGACCGAGGTGCTGCGGCGCGAGTCGCCGGGCGCCGAGGTCGGGATCGCGCTCGCGCTCACGCACACCTACCCGGCCACCGACTCGGAGGGCGACCGCGCCGCCGCCTGGTGGGCGGACGGATCCTTCAACCGCTGGTACCTCGACCCGCTCTACGGCCGCGGCTACCCGGACGACATGGTCGAGCACTTCGCCCCCGAAGGCCCGCCCGTTCAGGACGGTGACCTCGAGGTGATTGCGGCGCCGACCGACTTCCTGGGCGCGAATTACTACTTCCGCCAGGTCGTCAGCGAGGATCCCGACGGCGGTCGGCCGATCCTCGTCCGCGACTCCGACTGGTCGGTCACGGCGATGGGCTGGGAGGTCTATCCGGACGGCCTCCACGACGTCCTCGCGCGGCTCCGCGACGACTACTCGCCGCCGGGGATCTACATCTTCGAGAACGGCGCCGCGTACGACGACCTTCGCGGGCACGACGGCGACGTCGTCGACCCCGAGCGGCAGGCCTACCTCGACGAGCACCTCGCCGCGGTCGGGCGCGCGATCGAGGACGGCGTGCCTGTGCGCGGCTACTTCGCCTGGTCGCTGCTCGACAACTTCGAGTGGGCCGAGGGCTACTCCAAGCGCTTCGGGATCGTCTACGTCGACTACCCCACGCTCGAGCGCGTCCCGAAGGGGAGCTTCTACTGGTATCGCGACTTCATCGCAGCCCAACGGCAGGGAGCGGAGGTTCCGTGGCCCGCGTCGGCCTGATGCTCTACACGCTGCGCGAGGACTGCGCCCGCGACTTCGAAGGCACGCTGCGCGCCGTTGCCTCGCTCGGCTACGAAGGCGTCGAGCTCTTCGACCTGCACGGCCACGACCCGACCGTCGTGCGGGGCTGGCTCGACGAGCTCAGCCTCGTCGCCTGCGGCCGTCACGCCGGGCTCGACGCCGTCGAGACGGAGCTCGCGGAGCTCGCCGCGGAATGCTGCGGTGCTCGGGGTCGACCGGCTCGTGCTGGCCTGGATCGAGCCGCCGGCGTCGACCGACGCGGCGAAGCAGATGGCCGACCGGCTGACCGTCGTGGCGCGCCGCGCCACCGAGCTCGGGCTCGCGTTCGGCTTCCACAACCACGACGGCGAGGTCAGACCGCTGGACGGCGGCGGCAGCTTCCTGGACGAGCTGCTGGCACGGGACGAGCTGTTCCTCGAGCTCGACCTCGGCTGGGCCTGGTACGCGGGCGTCGATCCGGTTGCCCTCCTCGATCGCGCCCGCGGCCGGTGCCCTCTCGTGCACGTCAAGGACTTCGCGGGCCGCGACGGACACGAGTTCCGCCCTGTCGGCGAGGGTGAGGTCGACTACGGGCGGATCATTCCGGCGGCGATCGAGGCCGGCGTCGAGTGGCTGCTCGTCGAGCAGGACGAGACGGATGGGCCTGCGCTCGAGGCCGTCGCGCGCTCGCTGGCTGCGGTGCGGGTCGCGGCATGAAGGTCGGGATCGTCGGCTGCGGCGTGATCAGCAAGCACTACGCGGAGAAGGCGACCGCCTTCGACGCGATCGAGCTCGTCGCCTGCGCGGACATCGACGCCGCGTTCGCGGAGGCGCTCGCGGCCGACCACGGGCTCGAGGCGCTCGCGGTCGACGAGCTGATCGCGGAGCCGGCGATCGAGATCGTGCTGAACCTGACGCCGCCCGCGGCGCACGTGGACGTGACGCGCGCGGCGCTCGCGGCCGGGAAGCATGTCTATACGGAGAAGCCGCTCGCGACGCAGACCGCCGACGCCGTCGAGCTCGTCGACGAGGCGGAGCGACGCGGGCTTCTGCTCGGCTGCGCGCCGGACATCTTCCTCGGCGGCGCGTACCAGGCTGCGCGGTCGGTGATCGACGAGGGCGCGATCGGCGAGCCGGTGGCCGTCAGCGCCGCGATGCTCGTCGGAGGCGCCGATGCGTGGCATCCGAGCCCGGAGCAGTTCTTCCAGGACGGAGCCGGGCCGCTCCTGGACATGGGCCCCTACTACCTGACCGCGATCGTCGCGCTGCTCGGGCCGGTCGCCGGTGTTACCGGCTTCGCCTCGACGCTGACCTCCGAGCGGTCGATCGCCGTCGGGCCGCGCGCCGGAGGACGGTTCACGCCGACGACGCCGACGCACGTGTCGACCGTCCTCCGGCTCGAGAGCGGCGCGACGGCGAACCTGGTCGCGAGCTTCGAGGTGACCGACCGCTACGTCTGCGATCTCGAGATCCACGGACGCGAGGGGATCCTCTCCCTGCCCGATCCGAACGCCTTCGAGGGGCCGCTGCGGCTCCGGAGCAACCGCGGCGAATGGGAAGAGCTGCCCTACGCGTCCCGCGGCGCCCGCGAGGCGCGAGGCCTCGGCCTGCAGGACCTGGCGGAGGCGGTCGGAGAGGGCCGCGGGCCGCGCGCGTCAGGGGTTCTCGGAGCCCATGTCGTCGACGTCGCGCGCAGCGTTCTCCAGGCTGCCGCCGACGGCCGGGCGATCGACGTGGCGACCCGCGTCGCGCGTCCCGAGCCGCTGCCCGTCCTCAGGCCCGCCTAGCTCAGCCGGGCATCTCGAACGCCGGCTGCTCGATCTGCCGCACACAGGAGGTGTCGAGGCCCCGCTCGGTTCCGCCGGCGACGAACCGTGCCGCGACGAGCGCGACGCAGCCCTCGGTGAGGACACCGTGCGTCGCCCCCGGGACGATCACCAGGCGACCGTTCGGGAAGAGCGTCTTCCAGCCGCGCATGTTCGCCGGGGGATCCTGCGGGTCCGCGCTCCCCGCGAGGATGAGCACGGGCACGTCCGTGGGCGCGACTCGGTCCGCGTCGGCCGAGACGACGCCCTTCGGCACGAACCGACAGGCCTCGTCGAACAGCCGCGCGCGCGACTCGGCCACCTCGGCCAGGTAGCTGCCGGTGCTCGACTGGGCCACCCTGACCGGGTCGAAACGGGCCCATGACTCGCTGCAGAGGATCTCGAACGACATCGCGAGCCGAGCACGGGCGTCGAGGCCGGGGCCCACGCGGCCGACGTACTCCTGCGCGAGGGGGACGTAGTCGCCTCGGAACGCCCGTGGACGACGTCCGGGAGCAGCGGCACGCCGTCCTTCTCGAGCGAAGGGCATGAACGGTGCTGCGACTGCGTCGGCATCGACCGTGACGGCCTGACCGAAGGGCTCGACACGCCTG
>CAWCDT010000019.1:0-81608 GCA_963794385.1 uncultured Gaiellaceae bacterium
TTCCGGTCAGATCCAGCTCCGCGCCTTCGCTATCCCGAGGGTGACGGGTGCGACGGCGACGATCACGGCGACGACGACCCAGAAAAGCATCGGTTCCTCGAACAGGCCGACCTTGAAGTTCATGCCCATCACGCCCGCGAGCAGTGCGCCCGGCAGCAGGATCACGGAGGCGAGTGTGAGCACCTTCATGATCTCATTCGTCCGGTGGCCGCCGCGGGCGAGTAGGACGTCGAACGAGCCGACGATCGCTTCGCGGGCGTCGCGGGCATCCTGCATGGTCGCCTCGAACCGGCCTCAGGAGGGTCTCGAAGCGCTTCGCCGAATCGCCGTCGCCGAGCGGCTCCAGCTCCGGGTAGGTCAGCGCGACGAGCGTGGGCCGATGAGCTGCAAGGGCACGGCGGAGCTTCCCGACTTCGAGCCGCATCTCGACCAGTCGCTCGATCTCGTGCTCGGCGTCGCCATCGCCCCGCATCGCGTCGACGTCGAAGCGCTCCAGCCGTTGCTCGATCCGCTCGAATGCGTCCGAGTAGGCCCCGAGCACCCACTCGAGCAGGGCCGCGAGGAAGGTCTGGACCGTCCATGCTGCCGGTGTCCCCGGAGCCGGACGCTCTCTCGGCGAACTCCTCCAGCACCGAGATCGGCGTGTCGTGGGCCGTGATCACCCAGTTCTTGCCGATGATGCACTCGAGCGCGACGAGGGCGCAGTCGTCCTCTTGCCTCGGTGCATACGCCGTGAGATGGAGGTAATGACCGTGGTCGTGAAAGAGGGCGCGCTCCCTCGAGCGCGGCCAGCGAGTCGCGCGTCTCGTCGGTCGAGACCGAACTCGCTTGCGACGCGACGCACGGCTTCCTCGGACTGGCGGTCGATGTCGACCCAGAGGAGCTTCGAACCGCTCAGCCGCCTTGGGCGGTCGGCGAGGCCGTCGAGTTGCTGGACCCGATCCCGGTCGAACAGCATCACCTGGCTCGGCACATTGCTTTCTTTCGACATGTCGCGAATGAAACGGTGCCGGGCCGGAAGGAGGTACGCCTGCCGCCGGGCTCAGGCCTCGGGCTGCTGGTAGAGCCCGATCACGTTCCCGCCGGGATCGCGGAACCTCGCCGTGATCTCCGGGGCGTCCGCGCCGATCGGCTGGACGATCTCGCCGCCGTTGGCGACGACCGCGTCGACGGCGTCGACGACGCTGTCGACCATGATGTAGAGGAGCAGCCCGGGCTCGGCCGCTGCAGGGCGATCCAGGACCCAGGAGCCGCTCACCTCGCCCGTCGTGTCGTCGAAGGCGAGGTTCCCGTCACCGCGCGTCCTGATGTTCCAGTCGAAGACGGCGCGGTAAAAGTCGGAGGAGCGGGCGACGTCTGTCGCGGGGAGCTCGATGTAGCAGACCTTGCCGTTCGCGGGAGTAGGGGACATCGGTCTCCTTCCGTCGTTTCCCTGAGTGTGCCGACGGACCGCAGGACTGCGCAGTCGTGCTCGTCCCCGCGAGTCGGCTAGGCGGGCGGGATGTTCTGGTTGATCCGGAAGACGTTCTCGGGGTCGTACTTCTGCTTCAGCGCCTGCAGCAGCTGGAACTTCGCCGACCCGTAGGACTGACGGATCCGGTCGGCCCCCTCGTCGCCGAGGAAGTTGACGTACACGCCCTGGTGCCACGGCTCGAGCGCCGACCAGAAGCCCCGCACCCACTCGCGCTCCTCGCTCGAAGCCTTCACTCGCCTCCGTGCAGGCGCCGATGTTGTAGGTGAAGGCGGCGGTGCGGCCGTTGAAGGCCGACTCGTCGTCTGCCACGCGGGCGACCGCGCCGCCCATCTGCCAGATCGGGAACGACGTCAACGGCGACTCGATCTGCAGCGAGCGCTCCATCGTGATGTCAATGATCTCGTCGGTCAGCTCGGCGACGTCGCAGCTCTTGAAGTAGTACCAACGCCCGGGTACGAAGCTCGGGTCGAACATCGCCTGGTGCACGAGATAGGGCTTCAGCGTGCAGACGTCAGCGACCGGCGAGCCGAACTCGCGCAGCGGCCGGATGAACGCCTCCCCCGCCTCGGCGTCGCCGACCCAGCAGCAGACGACCATCACGACCGGCTTCCCGTGCAGCTCCGCGGGCACGAACGGCAGCGGCGGCGCCTTGCGGTGGATCACGATCGTCATCAGCTCGTCGGGTGCGTCAGCGACCCAGTCACGGTAGAAGCGCAGCACCTCGCCCGACTTCTCCATCGGCCAGAAGATCGGCCCCGCCAGCACCTGCGTCCCGAGCGGCACGCAGCGGAACTCGAACTCCGTGACGATCCCGAAATTGCCGCCGCCGCCGCGCACGCCCCAGAAGAGGTCGGCGTTCTCGTCGGCGCTCGCCTTGACGAACTCGCCCTCCGCCGTGACGAGATCGACCGAGACGAGCTGGTCAATCGAGAGGCCGTGCTTGCGCATGATCCAGCCGATGCCGCCGCCGAGCGTCAACCCCGCCACGCCGGTGTGCGTGACGATGCCGGACGGAACCGCGAGCCCGAACGCCTGCGTCTCGCGGTCGAGCTCGCCGAGCTGGACGCCGGCCTGGACCCGTGCGGTGCGCTTCTCCGGATCGACGCGAACGCCCTTCATCGGCGAGAGGTCGATCAGAAGCGCGTCGTCCGCGACCGAGTAGCCGGGGAACGAGTGGCCGCCGCTCCGCACCGCGATGGGAAGGCCACTCGAGCGCCCGTACGCGAGCGCGGCGATCACGTCGCTGACGCCGGCGCAGCGGACGATCACCGCCGGCCGCTTGTCGAACGAGCCGTTCCAGATCTGACGCTGGACGTCGTAGGCGTCGTCACCGGGGCAGATCACCTGGCCGCGGAACGCGGCTTCGTCGAGCTCGGACCTGTCGACGGTCATCGCCATCGGATCAGTTTCTCATCGAGAGCGAGCCGCGCCAAGTCCGATTGCTTCGGCCGAGGGAAGATCCGGAGTCCCTCGCGCGTCCGGATCACATGCACAGAGATGCAGACGGCCAGGCCGCGGTCATGACTTTTCTCATCGCCGATGTGCGCGGGTACTCCCGCTACACCGACGAGTACGGGGACGAAGCCGCCGCGCTGCTCGCGAACACCTTCGTAAAGCTTGTCGAAGAGGGTGTCGAGGCGCACGGCGGCACGCTGATCGAGGTGCGAGGGGACGAGGGACTCGCCGTCTTCACGTCTGCCCGCCAGGCGATTCGCGCGGCCGTCGATCTCCAGGCGCGCTTCGCCGAGGAGACCGACGCGGAATCGGACCTGCCGCTGAAGGTGGGCATCGGCATCGACTCCGGAGAGGCCGTCCGGCTCGAGGACGGCAGCTACCGCGGCGCGGCGCTGAACGTGGCGGCCCGCCTGTGCGCACGGGCCCACGGCGGCGACGTCGTGATCACGGAAGCGACCTCGAGGCTCGCCGGCCGCCTCGCCGGTCTCCAGTACAGCGACCGCGGCAGAGTGCATCTCAAGAACATCCCCGAGCCGATTCACATTCTCCAGGTCTACTCGGAGCTCGACGCGCCGCCCGCGCGTCGCTGGGTGCTGATGTTCTTCGGCAAGCCCGCCCGGACGCTCGGCTGGCAGCTCGGGTTCGTCGTCGTCGCGATTGCCGCGGTCACGGCCGCGGGAGTCGTCTATCTCACTGCCGGCGACGGTGCGGAGCCAGTGAACGCGTCGCCGCCGATGACGTCGACCGACGGCGGCACGGTCGCCGCAGCGCCGACCGACGTGGCGCTCACCCCGGATGCGGGGCTCGACGCGATCGTGCCCGCGGCGATCTGGAAGGACTGCAAGCTACAGACCGTGCCCGAGCCCAACGCGACCCAGACCGCGGTGTGCCTCCCGCCGCAGGGAATGCCGGATCGCTGGGAGATCTCGTCGTACCGGAGCGGGTCCGACTTGATGTCGGCGTACCGGTCGGAGTTCCGCAATCATGCTGACCTCACGCCGGACAGCGGTCGCTGCAACGCCTTCATCTGGGGCGGCGAGCTCCAGTGGCTCCACGGCCGGGGCAAGCCCGGCGGCCGTGCGCTCTGCTACTTCGACGGCAACGACGCGGTCATCGTCTGGACCCACGAGCGCCTCGGTCAGCTGACTCACCGTGACGTGCTCGTCACCGCCCGCGAAGGCGGCAGCGATCACGTCACCCTTACGCGCTGGTGGCGCCCCTGGCACCACCTGATCGGCAAGGGCCAGTAGCGCGACGAACACCGCAGCTCAGGCTGGAAGGGTCAGGCTCTCGAGGTCCCTCGGGTACTCGGTGAGCACGTCGATCCCGTCCTCGGTGACGACCACGGTGTCCGAGTGGCGGAAGCCTCCGATCTCGCTCGAGTAGAGGCCCGGTTCGATCGTGAACACCATGCCCGGCTCGATTCGGGTTTGATCACCGACGTCGAGAAAGGGCGCCTCGTGGTTGCGGAGGCCGATCGCATGCCCCGTGTGCTGCTTCCAGTACGGCAGCAGGTCGTTCGCCTCGAAGTAGCTCAGCACCGCGTCGTCCACGTCGGCGCAGGTCCGGCCGGGGCGCAGCGCGCCGAGGGCGACGTCTTGAGCGGCGACCGTGTGGTCGAACAGGCGACGCATCTCGTCCGTCGGCGTGCCGATGATCATCGCCCGCTCGAGCTCGGCGTTGTAGCCCCAGATCGGGGCGCTCGTCTCGGTGACGAGCACGTCCCCGGCCTTGAACTCGATGTTGTGGGCCACCGCGTGCGCCCAGGCGCTCTTCAGCCCGATCTGACCGCGGTAGCCCGCCGACACGCCGTCGGACGACGCCTGCTGGCCGCCGTACGAAGACCCGAGCGTCTCGAGCATCGCGAGCGTGGCTTCATGGCCGGCGCGGAGGCTCGCCTCGGCCTCGGTCGCGCCGGGTCGCGTGTACTCCTGGAGGAGCCGGTGGGCATGAGCACACCACCTGGCGCTCTCTCGGATCAGGGCCACCTCGGCCTCGCTCTTGCGGACCATCATGCCCTCGATGAACGGTGCGAGCGAAGTGACCGTCTGCTCGGCGACTTCGCTCAACGGCGGCCCCTGGTAGCCGAGGATGCCCGGATAGCCGTCCTGGTCGGCGCCGATCGCCCCGGTGATCCCCATGTCGCGCAGCACTCGGGCGAGGATCCGCAGCGGATGCTCGACGCCGGGATACTCCGGGTAGGACTCGACCCGCTCGAACTCGGTCTCAGCGCGGACCCGCTCGACCTCGAACTCGGGCACGAAGACGGCCAGGTCGCCCAATGCGCTCGCGACGACCGCGACCGGGCGCTCCGTCGCCAGAAATGGAAAGCTCGTGAAGTACTGGATGTAGCTCTCGTCGAAGAGAACGCAGCCGGTCAACTTCTCGCTCCGGACGTGCTGCAGGAGCGTCTCGCGTCTCGCCTGCAGCTCTTCGGACGGGATGCCGGTGGTGGACAGCACGAGGGCAGCCTCTCATGTTGCGCGCGCGTTGCGCTCCGGAATCGCCTCGCGCGCGGGTTCGTTGGCTAGTTCAAGTGAACATGGCCACCCCTGCATCCGTCCAACGCGTCTACCTGAGCCTGCTGCTCGGGAACACGCTCGCGGCCTCGCTGATCTGGGGCATCAACACCATCTTCCTGCTCGACGCCGGGCTCTCGAATCTGGAGGCCTTCGCGGCGAACGCGTTCTTCACCGCCGGCATGGTCATCTTCGAGGTGCCGACGGGGATCGTCGCGGACACGATCGGGCGCCGCGCCTCCTATCTGCTCGGCACGGTGACGCTGGCGGTCTCGACGCTGCTCTACGTGATGCTCTGGCAGCTCGAGGCGCAGTTCTGGGCGTGGGCGATCGTCTCGATCCTGCTCGGTCTCGGGTTCACGTTCTTCTCTGGGGCGGTCGAGGCGTGGCTCGTCGACGCGCTCACAGCGACTGGCTTCGAGGGGAGCCTCGAGTCGGTCTTCGGCAAGGGCCAGATCGTCATGGGTGTGGCAATGCTGTCGGGCTCCGTTGCCGGCGGCTACATCGCCCAGGCGACGAGCCTCGGCGTGCCGTTCGTCCTGCGCGCGATCATCCTCGTGCTGATGTTCGCGCTCGCGTACGCCGTCATGAAGGACGTCGGCTTCACGCCGAGCCGGCGCCACGGGGTCGTGCAGGACGTCCGCCACATCTCCAGCGCGTCGATCGAGTACGGCTGGAGAGTCCCGGCGGTGAAGTGGATGATGCTGGCGTCGCCGTTCACGGCCGGCGTTGGCATCTACGCGTTCTACGCCCTGCAGCCGTATCTGCTCGAGCTCTACGGCGACCCCGAGGCGTACGGGATCGCCGGGCTGGTGGCGGCGATCGTCGCGGGCGCGCAGATCGTCGGCGGCATCGCGGCTCCGTGGATCAGGCGACGCTTCACGAAACGCACGTCCGCGTTGCTGGCCGCGACGGGGGCGAGCGCCGCGACGCTGGCGTTGATCGGCATCTTCGAGAATCTCTACGCCGTGATCGGCCTGATCGTCGTCTGGGGGCTTCTGTTCGCGGCGTCGATGCCGATCCGGCAGGCGTACATGAACGGCCTGATCCCGTCGCAGCAGCGAGCGACGATCCTCTCCTTCGACTCGATGCTGGGCTCCGCCGGCGGCGTCGTCGTCCAGCCGGTGCTGGGCCGTTCGGCCGACGTGTGGGGCTATCCGGGGTCGTACCTGCTCGGCGCCGCGATCTCGGCGCTCGCGGTGCCGTTCGTGTGGTTGTCGCGGCGCGAGAACGCGCCTGCGGACACCGCCATCGGCACGAGTTCACCTGACGCGGGTGAGACCGTCCCCGACGGTGCGCCGGCTCCAGCGGCGACTCGCAACTGAGCCCTAGATCGTCCAGGTGTCGCCGGCGCCGAGTAGCGCCTCGAGCTCGCCTTCGCCCTTCTCCTTCGCCGTCGCGATCTGCTCGGCCATCAGCTCGTCGTAGACCGGGCGCTCGACGGCGCGGAAGACGCCCATCGGTGTGGCGCCGATCGCCTCCTGCGTCATCCGGGAGAGCGCGAACGCGTGCGCCGGCTCGTGCGCCTGCGCGTCGTGCACGAGCAGGCCGTCGTCCGTCGCCGCGACCACCTCCGGCGACCCGTCCGGCCGCAGCCGCACACCCTTGTCGCCCCACGTGATCGGCTCGCCGTGACGCAGGTAGAGCCGGTTCTCCTTCTGCTCGCGGACGAAGTCGAAGGCGTTGTCGTTGTAGATGTTGCAGTTCTGGTAGATCTCGACGAAGGCGCTCCCCTTGTGGTGCGCCGCCGCCCGCAGCACCTCGGTCAGCTCCTTCTTGTCGGTGTCGATCGCCCGCGCGACGAACGTCGCCTCGGCGCCGATCGCGACCGAGAGCGGGTTGAAGGGATGGTCGAGCGAGCCCAGCGGCGTCGACTTCGTCACCTTGCCGAGCTCCGACGTCGGCGAGTACTGCCCCTTCGTCAGCCCGTAGATGCGGTTGTTGAAGAGGAGGAGCTTGAAGTTGACGTTGCGGCGCAGCGCGTGGATCAGGTGGTTGCCGCCGATCGAGAGCGCGTCACCGTCGCCGGTCACGACCCAGACCGACAGGTCCGGCCGCGACACGCTCAACCCGGTCGCGATCGCCGGCGCGCGACCGTGGATCGAGTGGATCCCGTAGGTCTGCATGTAGTAGGGGAAGCGGGCCGCGCACCCGATCCCGGAGACGAAGACGATCCGCTCGCGCGTGAGCCCGAGCTCGGGCATGAACGCCTGGACGGCGTTCAGGATCGCGTAGTCGCCGCAGCCCGGGCACCAGCGCACCTCCTGGTCGGACTTGAAGTCCTTCGCGGTCAGCTGGACGAGGTTCCCGTTGCCTTCGCTCATCGCTTCCTCTCGTTCCCGCGCTTGAAGTTGCCGGTCGCCCTGGCCATCAGCAGCTGTCGCTCCTGTTCGCTCGCCTCGGGAGCGGCCTCGAGGAAACGCTCGGCCAGCTTGCCCGTGAGGACCCTCGCAGGCTGGTTCCGCCAGAAAATCGCGACGCTGCCGTCCTTTCTCGCCCGGTAGGAGAAGGAGCGCTCTTTTACGGTCACGACTCCACCAGCGCGGTGATCGCCTCGTGCAGCTCCGAGGCCTTGAAGGGGAGCCCACGCACGCGGTTGTAGCCGATCGCGTCGACAAGGAACTCGGCCCGGATGAGCTTGAGCAGCTGACCGAGGTTCATCTCCGGGACGAGGATCTTGTCGTAGCGGCGCAGCACCTCGCCCGTGTTGCGCGGGAACGGGTTCAGGTAGTGGAGGTGGGCCTGCGCCACCTTGCCGCCGTCTTCGCGCACGCGGCGCACGGCCGCGCCGATGGGGCCGTAGGTCGAGCCCCAGCCGAGCACAAGCGTGTCCGCACCGTCGGGGTCGTCGACCTCGAGGAGAGGGATGTCGTTCGCGATCCCGGCCACCTTCGCGGCGCGGAGGCGCGTCATCAGGTCGTGGTTCTCGGGGTCGTAGGAGACGTTGCCGGTCACGTCCTCCTTCTCGAGCCCGCCGATCCGGTGCTCGAGCCCGGGCGTGCCCGGAATCGCCCAGGGCCGCGCGAGCGTCGCAGGGTCGCGCTGGTAGGGCTGGAACTCGCCGCCGTCCGCGGTCGCGAACTCGGGCGCGATGTCCGGCAGGTCGCGCGACGTCCGGGATCAGCCACGGCTCGGAGCCGTTGGCGAGATAGGCGTCGCTGAGCAGGTAGACGGGCGTCCGGTACTTGAGCGCGATCCGGGCCGCCTCGATCGCGGCGTGGAAGCACTGCGAGGGGGTCGAGGCGGCAATCACCGGCACCGGGCTCTCCGAGTTTCGCCCGAAGAGCACCATCAGCAGGTCGGCCTGCTCGGGCTTCGTCGGCATCCCGGTCGAGGGGCCGGCGCGCTGGATGTCGAGCACGAGCAACGGCAGCTCGAGCATGATCCCGAGCCCGACCGTCTCCTGCTTGAGCACGACACCGGGCCCGGCGGACGTCGTGACGCCGAGCGAGCCTCCGAACGCCGCGCCGAGCGCCGCGCCGGCGGCCGCGATCTCGTCCTCGGCCTGGAAGGTGCGGACGCCGAAGGCCTTGTGTCGCGCCAGCTCCTCGAGGATCGAGCTCGCCGGCGTGATCGGGTAGGCCCCGAGGAAGAGATCGAGCCCGGAGAGCTTCGAGGCCGCGATCAGCCCGTAGGCGAGCGCCGTGTTGCCGGTGATCTGCCGGTAGGTGCCGGGCGCCAGCTTCGCCGGCGCGACTTCGTAGCTGACAGCGAAGTCCTCGGAGGTCTCGCCGTAGGCGTAGCCCGCCTTGAACGCGGTCGCGTTCGCCTGCGCGATCTCGGGCCGCTTCGCGAACTTCCGCTCGACGAACTCGAGCGTCCCCTCGGTCGGCCGGTGGTAGAGCCAGCTCATCAGCCCGAGCGCGAAGAAGTTCTTCGAGCGCTCGGCCTCGCGAGACGTGATCCCTTCGATGCCCTTCAGGGCGCCCACCGTCATCGACGTGAGCCCGACCTCGTGGACGTGGAAGTCGTCGAGCGACCCGTCCTCGAGCGGGTTGGCGTCATAGCCGGCCTTCTGCAGGTTGCGCTCCTTGAACGTGTCGGTGTCGACGATCAGCGTCCCGCCCTTCGGCAGGTCGCCGATGTTCGTCTTCAGCGCCGCCGGGTTCATCGCGACGAGGACGTTCGGCGCGTCGCCAGGCGTGAGGATGTCGTGGTCGGCGAAGTGGAGCTGGAAGCCCGACACGCCCGGGAGCGAGCCGGCGGGCGCGCGGATCTCGGCCGGGAAGTCCGGGAGCGTCGCGAGGTCGTTTCCGAGCAGGGCGGTCTCGCTCGTGAAGCGGTCTCCCGTGAGCTGCATCCCGTCGCCCGAGTCACCCGCGAAGCGGATGATCACGCGGTCGAGCTGCTCGACTGCCTTGGCCACGCCCTAGGTATAGCGGAAGCCCGTGACCGTCGAAGCGAGGCTCGAGGCGCTCGAAACGGCTATCCGGCCGGGTGACGCACGACCGTCAGGCCCCACGCCTGACCTGACTCGAAGAGCTCGTCCGGATCGACGTCGTCGCGCCAGCCGATGAAGTGCTTCGCCGGGTCGTCCGGGGTGGAGCCGAAGACGGCCAGGCCGCTCGACGACCTCCTCCTCGCGGCCGCGCTCGAGCTCCTCGAGCCGCCGCTCCGCCTCCTCGGCCGCCGGGCCTTCCATGTAGCCCCTAGGCATCGGCCACCGCGAGCACGAGCCGGTTGCCGGAGGGATCGACGACAGTCGCGTCATCGCCGTCGCCGCCGAGGCGGGCGAGCACGCGCTCACGCTCCGCCTCGTCCGGCAGGACAATCGTCGCCTGGCGAAGCGCGGCCGTGCCGGCGGGCGGGCTCGGTGCGCCGGCGCTCTCCCACGTGTTCGCCCCGAGATGGTGGTGGTAGCCGCCTGCGGCGAGAAACGCCGCCTGGTCCCGGAACGACGCCATCAGCGCGAAGCCGAGCCGGTCGCGGTAGAAGGCGAGGGTCTCCGGAATCGTCGACACCTTCAGGTGGACGTGGCCCATCGTCGTGCCGGACGGCAGGCCGTCGAACGGCTCCGCGGCCGGATCCTCCAGCTCGGCCAGGAGGTCCTGGACATCGAGCGGCTGCGTGGTCAGCCGCATGTCGACCTGCCCCTCCCAGACACTCTTCGCGCGGTCCCAGTAGATCTCGATCCCGTGCGCGTCCGGGTCGGAGAGGTAGAGCGCCTCGCTGACGAAGTGGTCCGAGAGCCCGGTCAGCGGCCACGCGGTCGCGCGCGGCGTGCGCGAGCCAGCGGGCCAGGTCGGGCCGCTCGGGGACGAGCAGGGCGAAGTGGTAGAGGCCCGTGTAGCCGACTGCCGGCTTCGCGCCCGGCTCCTCGACGAGCACGAGCAGCTCCCGCCCCCCGGTCCCGAGCGACGCACGGCCGTTCTCCTGCTCCAGTGCCTCCAGCCCGATCGCGGTGCGGTAGTAGTCGAGCGACCGCTCGAGGTCCGAGACGGTCAGGTGCACCGCGCCCATCGAGGTCAGCGGCGAGATCTCGGCCTGCGCAGGCGCGCCCGTAGCCTCCAGCTCCTCCGGGTCGAGCGGCGCCACAGGATCGCTCATCCCCAGAGTCTCACAGCTCTAAAACAACGCTGCGGCGAGCTTGCGGCGGTAGCGAAGAGTGAGCGGGTGCTCCTGGCCGAGCTCCTCGAAGAGGAGCACCATCAGCTCGCGGATCCGGTCGCGCCGCTCGCCCTCGGCGTGGTCGACCTCCTCGAGCAGGACACGCAGCGCCAGCTCGTGGTCGCCGCGCTCCAGTGCCGGCAGCACCTCGGGGAACTCCCCGCTCTCCTGGAGCTCGGCGACGACCCGGTCGAGCGGGGAGGGACCGGTCAAGCCGTCGAGGAACTGCCCGACGACCATCGGCGGCTGGGCGCCGACGAACTCGTTCACGACCTCGCCGTTGCGAAACGCCTTCACGGCCGGGATGCCGCTGATCCCGTAGCGCTGCGACAGCTCCTGGTTCTCGTCGACGTTCACCTTGGCCAGCGTGATGCCCGGCCGCTCGGCGACGCCCCGCTCGAGCACCGGGGCGAGCGCGTGGCACGGGCCGCACCAGGGCGCCCAGAAGTCGACGACGACCGGGGCCTCCCGCGACGCCTCGAGCACGTCCTGCTCGAAGGTCTGCTCGGTCACCTCCATCGCGGCTCACCTTAGCCGCAGCGGCTACGGCTAGCGCCGCGTGAAGCGGACGAGCTCGAGGAGCACCCCGGGGGCTTCCTCTTTGACGAGCCCGACTTGGGGGCAGTAGTGCTTGAACTCGGTGATGTCGTCGAGCGGCGCGTAGTCCTCCGTCTTGATGCAGTCGGAGAACGTGCCCGCAGGTGTTGTCACGTCGACGCCGACGGCGACCACCTTCGAACGGTCCTCGGCTACGCCGGGGGCCTGCTCCTGCTCGAACTCCTGGCCGACCTTCGGCTCGGCCGGCATGAACAGACCCGGCTTTGCGTTCCCCTTGCCCGCTTGCCACGCCCCCTCGTGCCCGACGACCTTGCCGTCCTCGTAGTCGTCGACCTTCTCGCCGATGTACCAGACGCTCCCGTCCTCGCGCTGCGCGTAATAGTCGAGCGTTCGCTCGACGAGCTCGTCGTCCTCGTACTCCTTCACCTCGACGACCGTGACCGGAATCCCTCCCACGACCCTCGTCTTGGTCAAGACGCGCTTGTCGGCGCGAGTTTCCACCGACTCGCCGGTGTCAGCGTCCTTCTCGCTCCCCTCGAACGCCATGACCCGGATCTCGGAGAGCGGCATGAGCGGGTTGTCGACGCGTGCGGTGTAGGCGGCTGCCTCGGTCGCCGTCTGCGTCTCCCCTTCCGAGCCGGCCTCGTCGTCACCGCCGCAGCCCGCGACGAGAGGGAGGAGCAGCGCCACCGCGAGGATGGCGCCGCTCCAGCGATACGTCACGAGGCTAGCGTCCACGAAGGCGCACGGCGAGCTCGGTCTCTCGATACACGTCGCTGAAGAAAAAGCCGCGCCAGTCCAGTCTCCGCGCTTCTCGCCGGACGTCTCGCAGCTCCTCGCCGGCCAGCTCAGTGCTCTCAACCAGCACCAGCGCCTCGCCGGTCGGCGGGTCGACGGACCCGATCTCGACGATGCCGACTCCCGGCGCGTGGAACTTGCTCTGCACGCCTCCGTCGGGATCGAGCGGATTGCGCTCGTGCGTCACGAGGACGTTGTCGAAGCAGGTGTTGTCGAAGGGAACGCAGATGTTCTGACCGGTCTCGACCACCCTGGCGCAGTCCAGAAAGTCGATCTCCGGTGCAAAGCCCTGCAGATACTCGGGCAACCCCACGCTCGGGCTTCCCGCCATGTGGATGCCGGGGACGGCGCCGTCCTCGCCGGCAATCCACGTGCTCGGCGCGCCGACGAATCTCCCGTCCTCGAACTCCTCCGGATACTCGCCGAGATTCCAGACATTGCCGCGCTCGTCCTGGGCGAAGAAGGCGAGCTCGGACTCGACGACTTCACCTTCGCTCTCGTCGACGTCCCAGACGACGATCGTGTTTACGCCGTCGATCTCCTTCGACAGGTCGGTGACCGTGAACGTGACGCGATGCGGGACTCCCTCGACCGTCCCTTCGAGGACACGCTGCGTTCCCGGCACGAGCGGGAAGAACGCGTTGTCGATCCGCGGCCGCTCGAGGAAGTCGTCGTCGTCGAAGCGCGCCAGTTCGGCGCACGGTTGCTCCGCGTCCACGACGGCTGCACGCGCGGAAGCGGCAGGCGCCGCCTGAGCGACGCTGACCCCGATCACGCCCGCGACCGTCGTGAGCACCGCGAGCGCGGCGAGTGTTTTCAGGACGGGAAACCGAATCGACAGTTCCGTAGACATCGAAGCCTCCGTTGTCTCGGCTGGTGCTCCGAGAGCACGGATGCGGCGTTGACGTCCGACAGAGTCGCGTCCACAGTCTCCTGCGTCACGACCGTTCTCCCGCAAGACGGCCCTCGAACCAGATGGCCTCTGCTCTCACGTTGTAGCGCCGAACGCGCACAAGAGTCAAGCAGTTGCGGAGAAAGGCAACGCGACCAATCCGTTCGTGGCTCTTGACACGAAGTTGAAAACGCGCAACTTTTGTTGGTGGGGTAGTTGGGGGTACGGCAGGTGCGTTCGATCGTCGAGGCGATTCTGCGGCTTCGACTATTGGTCGTCGCTGCGGCTGCGGCGACGCTGGTGGTGGGGATCGGCCAGCTCAGGCAGATGCCCGTGGACGTCCTCCCGGAGTTCGTGCCGCCCACGGTCGAGGTCCAGACCGAGGCGCTCGGGTTGTCCGCGGCCGAGGTCGAGCAGCTGATCACGGTCCCGCTGGAGCAGGACCTGCTCAACGGCGTCGCCTTCCTCGACGACATCCGCTCCGAGTCGGTTCCCGGCTTGTCGCGGATCCTCCTCGTCTTCGAGCCGGGCACCGACATCTACCGCGCGCGGCAGGTGGTGGCGGAGCGGCTCACGCAGGCGCACGCGCTGCCGAACGTGTCGAAGCCGCCGCAGATGTTGCAGCCGCTGTCGTCGACGAACCGGGTCATGATGATCGGGCTCACCTCCGAGACCGTCTCGCCGCTCGAGCTGTCGGTGCTCGCGCGCTGGACGATCGTGCCCCGGCTCGTCGGCGTCGAGGGCGTCGCGAACGTCTCCGTCTGGGGTCATCGCGACCGGCAGCTGCAGGTGCAGGTCGACCCGGAGCGGCTGCGCGATCAGGGCGTCTCGCTGCTCCAGGTCATCGAGACGGCCGGGAACGCGCTGTGGGTGTCGCCGCTGACGTTCGTCGAAGCCTCGACGCCGGGGACCGGCGGGTTCATCGACACCCCCAACCAGCGGCTCGGGATCCAGCACCTGTCGCCGATCAGCACGCCGCCCGACCTGGCCCAGGTACGGCTCGAGGACACGGGCGACAGGAATCTGCACCGTCGGGTGATGTCGCGTCCGTGGTCGAGGACCACCAGCCGCTGATCGGGGACGCGGTCGTCGACGACGGCGCCGGCCTGCTCTTCGTCGTCGAGAAGTTCCCGGAGGTCAACACGCTGGCCGTGACCGAGCGGGTCGAGGACGCGATCGACGACGATGGCGCCCGGCCTCGCCGGCCTCGAGTTCGATCACGACCGTCTACCGGCCGGCGTCGTTCGTCGAGAAGTCGATCGACAATCTCGCTCTCGCGTTGATCATCGGCGCGGTGCTCGCAGCGCTGCTCGTCGGTGCCTTCCTCTTCCGGTGGCGCACCGCGTTGATCGCCCTCCGTCGTGATGCCCCTGTCGCTCGTGGTGGCGGCGCTGGTGCTCTATGCGCTCGGGACGACGATGAACGCGATCGTCCTGGCGGGCCTGGTCGCGGCTCTCGCCGTCGTCATCGACGACGCGGTCGTCGACGTCGAGAACGTCACGCGGCGGCTTCGCGAGCGCGGAGAGGACGGCGTTGACGCGCCGATCGGGCCGACGGTTCTCGAGGCGACGCTCGAGGTCCGCGGCGCCACGGTCTACGCGACGCTGATCGTCGCGCTCGCCGTGCTGCCGCTCTTCTTCCTCGAGGGCCTGGCCGGCGCGTTCTTCCCCGACCTGGCCGGCGCGTACCTGCTCGCACTGCTCGCCTCGATGGTCGTCGCGTTGACCGTCACACCGGCGCTCTGCGTGCTGCTCCTGTCGCGAGCGACTCGCGACCGCGGCGAGCCTCCACTGGTCGGGTGGCTCCAGCGCGGCTACGAGAGCGTCGCTCGTCGCGGGTCATCCACAGGCCTCGCATCACGTACGTCGCCGCCGGCGCCGTCCTCGTGGCCGCGTTCGCCGCCGTCCCGTTCCTCGGCGGCCCGCTGCTGCCGACGTTCAAGGAGACGGCGCTGCTGGTCCGTTGGGACGGCCCGCCCGGGCACGTCCCTCCCGGAGATGAACCGGATCACCGCGCGCGCGAGCCGCGAGCTCCGCTCCATCCCGGGCGTGCAGCAACGTCGGCGCGCACGTCGGGCGCGCGGTGACGGCTGACCAGGTCGTCGGCGTCAACTCCGGCGAGCTCTGGGTGAGCATCGATCCCGATGCCGACCACGACGCCACGGTCGACGCCGTCCGAGACGTGGTCGACGGCTACCCGGGCCTCTCGCGACGACGTCCAGACCTATTCGAACGAGCGCGTGAGAGAGGCCCTGACCGGCGCAGACGAGGACGTCGTCGTCCGCCTCTACGGCGAGGACCTGGACGTCCTCAGCGCGCAGGCGACAGACGGTGCGGAGCGCCGTGTCGGAGGTCGACGGGGTCGCCGACCGCGCGTGTCGACCTCCCCGCGCGAGGAGCCGACGCTCGAGATCGAGGTCGACCTCGCAGGCGGCGCAGCGGCACGGAATCAAGCCGGGCGACGTCCGCCGGGCCGCGAGCCACGCTGCTGTCGGGCATCCAGGTCGGCAGCCTCTTCGAGGAGCAGAAGGTCTTCGACGTCGTCGTCTGGGGCACGCCCGAGACGCGGCAACAGCCTGACCAGCATTCGCCAGCTCCTGATCGACACGCCCGACGGCGGCCACGTCCGTCTGGGGGACGTGGCGAAGGTCCGCATCGCCGCGAATCCGGCCAACATCAAGCGCCAGGCCGTCTCGCGCTACGTCGATGTCGCCGCCGACGTCAGCGGCCGCGACCGCAGCTCGGTCGTCGGCGATGTCGAGGGCCGCCTCCAGGCGCTCGCCTTCCCGCTCGAGTACCACGCGGAGGTGCTGGCCACGCGAGACCGCAGCCGCTGGGGCCGGCTGATCGCGATCGGCATCGCAGCAGCGATCGGGATCTTCCTCCTCCTGCAGGCGTGCTTCGGCAGCTGGCGCCTGGCGACGCTCGCCTTCTTGACGCTCCCGCTCGCCGTCGCGGGCGGCTTCCTCGCAGCGCTGGCCGTCGGCGGCGACGCTCTCGTTCGGCGCGGTCATCGCAGTCGTCGCCGTGTTCGGGATCGCCGTCCGCAACAGCGTGCTCGCTGGTCGACCGCTTCCGCCGGCTCGACGCTGGAGGAAGGCGAGGAGGCCGAGCGTACGGACCTCGTCCTGCGCGGCGCCCGCGAACGTCTCGCGCCGATCGTCGCTGACCGCCCTGGCCACCGCGCTGGCTCTGCTTCCGATGGTGGTTCTCGGCGGCGTCGCCGGCAACGAGCTGACGCGCCCGCTCGCGGTCGTCGTCCTCGGCGGGCTCGTCACGTCGACGTTGGTCAGCCTGTTCGTCCTTCCCACGCTCTACGCTCCGCTTCGGTCTCGGCTTCGGCCGCCGAGCAGGCACCCGAACGGACTGGCCCGGACGCGGTGCCCCGCCGCCGAGCTAGGAGGCTGATGCGACCGATGAACTCGACCAGAGCGACCGCTGGGCGATCGACGCTCGCTGGATCGCGTGGCGCCGGCCTGCTCGGACTCGCCGGCTGCGGCGGGAGCTCCGACGAGCGTCGAGCTCGGAGCGAGCCGGCCAAGGTCGAGCACGTCGAAGGGACGAACCTCAGCCGCGTCATCCTGACGCCCGAGGCGGCCCAACGGCTCGACATCCGCGACAGCGCCGGTTCGCCGAGGCAGCAGGCGGCACGGTGATCCCGTACTCCGCGGTCTTCTACGACGACCGACGGCAAGACCTGGGCCTACATCACACCCGAGCCGCTGACCTTCGTCCGGGAGCGAATCGTCGTCGACCGCATCGACGGCGATCGCGCCCTGCTCTCCAGCGGGCCGTCAGCGCGGGACGAAGGTCGCGACGGTCGGCGTGGCCGAGCTCTACGGCGCCGAGTCCGGCGTCGACGGCGACGGCCACTGAGCGAGGGAGGCCGGCGCGGGACGATGATGCGCTGGATCGTCGGCTCGAGCCTGAAGTTCCGCTACCTCGTCGTGGCGGCCGGCGCGGCGATGATGGTCTTCGGCGTCGGCCGCTTGCGCGACACGCCGGTGGACGTCTTCCCCGAGTTCGCGCCGCCGAAGGTCGAGATCCAGACGCCGAGCCTCGGCCTCTCCGCCGAGGAGGTCGAGGAGCTGGTCACGGTCCCGCTCGAGCAGTCGCTCCAGGGCCTGCCCGAGCTCGAGACGATTCGCTCCAAGTCGGTGCCGCAGCTCTCGTCGATCGTGCTGCTCTTCGAGCGCGGCACCGACCTCCTGCGCGCCCGCCAGCTCGTGCAGGAACGTGTCGCGACGGTGACGCCGACGCTGCCGACCTGGGCGAGCCCGCCCGTTCATGATCCAGCCGCTCTCGTCGACGAGCCGGGTCATGAAGATCGGGCTGCCGTCGGAGAC
This sequence comes from uncultured Gaiellaceae bacterium, assembly GCA_963794385.1. Classification (GTDB taxonomy): domain Bacteria; phylum Actinomycetota; class Thermoleophilia; order Gaiellales; family Gaiellaceae; genus Gaiellasilicea. Next base: position 17,649 of record CAWCDT010000019.1, read on the forward strand.
CCTCTCCCTGATGGACATGTCGATGATCGCCTACTGGAAGATCCGGGCGCGGTTGCTCCGCGTCCCGGGCGTCGCGAACACGCCGATCTGGGGCGAGCGGCTGAAGCTGCTCCAGGTGCACGTCGACCCCGGGAAGCTGCGCGATCACGGCGTCTCGCTCGACGCAGGTGATGGACGTCACCGCGGACGCCCTGGACGCCGGGCTGCTGCGGTACTCGGACGGCGCCGTGATCGGCACCGGCGGGTTCATCGACACCCCCAACCAGCGGCTGAGCATCCGCCACATCCTGCCGATCGTCTCGCCGGACGAGCCTCGCCCAGGTGCCGCTCGAGGGCGTGAACGGCGAGTCCGTCCTGCTCGAGCGACGTCGCCGACGGCTGGTCTAGGACCACCAGCCGCTGGTCGGCGACGCCGTCATCAACGACGGCCCCGGCCTGATGCTCATCGTCGAGAAGCTCCCGTGGGCCAACACGCTCGACGTGACGCGCGGGCGTCGAGGAGGCGATCGAGGAGCTGCGGCCCGGACTGCCCGGCATCGAGATCGACACCACGATCTTCCGGCCGGCGACCTTCATCGAGGACTCGATCGACAACCTCACGAGGCGCTCCTGATCGGCGCGCTGCTCGTCGTCCTCGTGCTCGGCGCTTTCCTGTTCGAGTGGCGGGCGGCGCTGATCAGCGTCGTCTCGATCCCGCTGTCGCTGGTGGCGGCCGGGCTCGTCCTCTACCTGCGCGACACGACCGTCAACATGATGGTCCTTGCCGGGCTTCGTGATCGCGATCGGGCGTCGTCGTCGACGACGCGATCATCGACGTCGAGAACATCGTCCGCCGGCTGCGCCAGCACCGCGAGGAGGGCAGCGAGCCTCGACGGCGTCCGATCGTCCTCGAGGCCTCGCTCGAGGTGCGGAGCGCCGATCGTCTACGCCACGCTGATCATCGTCGCGGCGATGATGCCCGTCTTCTTCCTCGACGGGCCTGACGGGCGCCTTCTTCAAGCCGCTCGCCTTCTCCTACATCCTGGCGGTGGTCGCCTCGCTGCTCGTCGCGCTGACCGTCACGCCGGCGCTGGCCCTGATCCTTCTGCGGAACGCCCCGCTCGAGCGGCGCGACTCGCCGCTCGTCGCTCTGGCTCCAGCGCGGCTACGAGCGCCGCGCTCGCGCGCATCATCTCGCAGGCCGCGCTGGGCCTACGCGACCGTAGCGGCGACCGTCGTGGCGGGCCTCGCTGTGGTGCCGTTCCTCGGCCAGTCGCTGCTGCCGGACTTCAAGGAGCGGGACTTCCTGATGCACTGGCTGACCACGCCCGACACCTCCGGCCCGGAGGAGGTCCGCGATCTCGGTGCGGCCTGCCAGCGAGCTGCGGACGATCCCGGGCGTCCGCAACTGCGGCTCCCACATCGGCCAGGCCCTACTCGTCGGACGAGCCGTACGGGATCTACTTCGGCGAGAACTGGATCAGCGTCGACCCGAAGGTCGACTACGACGAGACGCTCGCCAGCGTCCAGGAGCGTCGTCGACGGCTATCCCGGCCTCCGCCGCGACGTCCAGACCTACCTGAAGGAGCGGATCCGCGAGGTGCTGACCGGGTCGAGCGACGCCGATCGTCGTGCGCATCTACGGCGACGACCTGAAGGTGCTCGAGCGCAAGGCCGACGAGGTGCAGCACATGATGGAAGGGGTCGACGGCCTCGTCGAGGCGAAGGTCGAGCTCCACCAGGACGTCCCCCAGGTCGAGGTCGAAGTCGACCTCGCCGACGGCCCAGGAGTACGGCCTCAAGCCCGGCGACGTCCGCCGCGCGGCGCCACGTTGATCGCGAGCGAAGAGGTGGGCGACATCTTCTTCGGCGGCAAGGCCTACGACGTGCACGTCTGGAGCACTCCGGAGACCCGCAACAGCCTCACCGAGCATCCGCGAGCTTCCGATCGACACTCCCGACGGCGGGCAGGTGCGCCTCGACCGAGGTGGCGGACGTGCGAATCGCGCCGACGCCGAACACGATCGAGCGCGAGAACCTCTCACGCCGCCTCGAGGTCAGCGCCAACGTGAGCGGACGCGACCTCGGCTCGGTCGTCGGACGAGCTCGAGGACCGCCTCGAGACGATCGACTTCCCGCTCGGCTACAACGCCGAGCTCCTCGGTGAGTTCGAGGAGCGACAGGCCGCGCAGCGGCGCATGCTAAGCCTCGGCGATCGGCGCCGCGGTCGCCGATCTTCCTCCTGCTGCAGGCGTCCTTCGGGAGCTGGCGCCTCGCGACGCTGTCCTTCCTGACGCTGCCGATGGCGCTCGTCGGCGGAGCGCTGGCCGCGTACCTGGGCGGCGGCATCCTCTCCCTCGGCTCGCTGGTCGGCTTCTTCACCGTCTTCGGGATCGCCGCGCGCAACGGCATCCTGATGATCAACCACTTCCAGCACCTCGAGCGCTACGAGGGCGAGACCTTCGGTCCGCAGCTCGTCCTGCGCGGAGCGCGGGAGCGGCTCTCGCCGATCCTGATGACGACGCTGGCGACGGGGCTGGCGATCGTCCCGCTGGTCATCGCCGGCGACATCCCCGGGCACGAGATCGAGCACCCGCTGGCGGTCGTGGTCCTCGGCGGCCTCGTCACGTCGACGCTGCTCAACCTGTTCGTCGTCCCGTCCCTCTACCTCCGGTTCGGGAAGCCGCGACAAGCCGCCTGAGGATCTACTCGTAGCGGAGCGCCGCGATCGGGTCGAGCCGGGCGGCGCGGCGGGCCGGGTAGTAGCCGAAGAAGAGGCCGACGGCGAGCGCGACGCCGAGGGCGACGAACAAGGAGGGGACGCTGATGAGCGTCAGCCAGCCTGCGAGCTCGCCGATCAGCCGCGTCGCGGCAATGCCGGCGAGGACCCCGGCGATGCCGCCCAGCGCGCTCAGGACGAGCGCCTCGATCAGGAACTGCATCTGAACCGTCCCGGGAGTCGCTCCGACGGACTTGCGGATGCCGATCTCGCGCGTCCGCTCGTGGACGGACACGAGCATCATGTTCATGATCCCGATCCCGCCGACCAGCAGGGCGATCCCGCCGAGCGCGAAGGTGAGCACGCGGAAGGTCGTCGTCGCCCGCTGCGCCTCCTTGACGATGCTCGCCTGGTCCTCGGCCGAGAAGTCGTCCGCGTAGGACTCCGGCAGGTTGTGCTGGCGGCGCAGGAGCGTGCCGATCTCGTCCATCGCCGGCTCGATGTCCGCCTCGCTGCGCACCCGGACGCCCACGCTCTTGGTCGTCGTGCCGCCGAGGAGCACGCGGAGCACGATCGGGAGCGGCACGAAGATCCGGTTGTCGAGGTTCTCGTCCGCCAGCGCCCCCTTGCGCGACTGGACGCCGATCACCTCGAACTCCTGGTTGCCGACCCGGACCGTCTTCCCGATCGCGCTCTGCCCGGGGAAGAGCCGCTCCTGCGGCACCGGGCCGAGCACGATGACGCTGCGGCCGAAGCTGACGTCGGTCGGAGAGATCAGGCGGCCGTCGGACGCGCTCTGGTTGTAGATCTCGGCGTAGCGTCGGCGTGACGCCGATAGAGCCGCGTCACGGCCTGGTTCCGGCCGGCGGAGACGGTGAGGCTCTCGATGTCCTGATGGGGCGCGACCGCGTCGACCATCGGCAGGTCCGCGATCGCGGCGACGTCCTCGGGCGTGATCGTGCGCTCGCTCGCCGACTGGCGCGTGCCGATGCTGATGAACTCCCCGTCCACGAGGATCACGTTCGCGCCGAGCCGGCGGATGCTGTCCGTCGACCTCCTGCCGGGCTCCGGCGCTGACCGCGGTCACCGCGACCAGCGACGCGACGCCGATGACGACGCCGAGCGCCGTCAGGGCGGCGCGGAACCAGTTCGACCGCAGCGCGCCGAGGGCGATGCGCCACTGCTCGACGAGCGACGTCATCGCGCCGCACCCGCGGCGAGCACGCGTTCGACGGGCCCGTCCGCGACGACGAGCCCGTCCTCCATCTGCAGGACCCGCGCGGCGCGCTGAGCCACCTCGGTCGAGTGGGTGACGATCACGATCGTCGCGCCGTCGCGGTGCAGCTGCTCGAGGAGCGTGAGGACGTCCTCGGCGCTCGCCGAGTCGAGGTTGCCGGTCGGCTCGTCGAGGAGGAGACGTTCGGCCGAACGACGACCGCGCGCGCGATCGCGACGCGCTGCTGCTCTCCTCCGGAGAGCTGCGTCGGCAGATGCGTGGCGCGGTCGCCGAGGCCCGACCTGCTCGAGCGCCTCGAGCGCGCGCCGACGGCGTTCGCGCGCCGGAACGCCGCGCGTAGACGAGCGGCAGCTCGACGTTCGCCGTACGCCGTCGACCGCGGCAGGAGGTTGAAGGCCTGGAAGACGAAGCCGATCCGCCGGCCCCGCATCCTGGCGCGGCTGCGTCTCGTCGAGCGTCGCGACCTCCTGCCCGACCAGCCGGTACGAGCCGGCCGTCGGCCGGTCGAGGCAGCCGACGATTCCGAGGAGCGTCGTCTTGCCCGAGCCGGACGGGCCCATGACGGCGACGAACTCGCGCTCGCGAACGACGAAGTCGACGCCGCGCAGCGCCTCGACCGGGACGGCGCCCCCGTAGACCTTCGTGACGCCGGCGAGCTCGATGATGCTCGCGCCGGCGTCCTCGCTCACTCCTCTTCTCCTTCCGCCCCCTCTTCCGCGGGGCTTTCGGGCAGCACGACGAGCTGGCCGGCGCGCAGGCCCTTGGCGATCTCGACCTCGCTGTTGTTTGCGAGCCCGAGCTGCACGCGCCGGGTCGACTCCTCGCCGGCCTCGTCGACCACCGTCACGACCGGACGGTCCTCGCCGTCGCGCGACACGGCTTCGAGCGGCACCTGCACGACGTTGCGCCGGCGCGCGACGACGATGCGGACGCTGACGTTCATCCCGGGCTTGAGGCCGGCGATGCGCGAGAGACTGACCTGGACCGGGAACGTCACGAGACCGCCGTTGTCGACCCCGGTGAACGCGGCGAAGAGCACCTTGCCCGGGTAGGTCTTGCCTCCGAGCGCGTCGACGCTGACGACGGCCGGCTGGCCGCGGCGGACGTCGGCGGCGTCGAACTCGCTCAGGTCGACACGCACCTCGAGGCGGTCGAGGGCGGCGACGGTGACGATGGGCGTCGAGGAGTCGACGGGCGCCCCGGGTGCCGTGAGCACCGCGGTGACCGTGCCGCGCGCGGGCGCGCGCACGGTGAGCTGCCGCTGGGCGAAGCGGCCGACGGCCAGTCGCGCCTGCGCCGCCTCGAGCTTCAGCCGCGCGAGGCCGATGTCCGTCGGAGCTGCGGGCCCTCCTCGGGCGTTGAGCACGGCCAGCTCTGCGTCCGCCCGGCCGACCTCGAGCCGCGCGGCGGTGACGTCGGCCGCGATCGCCGGCCCGAGCAGCTGCGCGAGCCGCGCGCGGCGAACTGTCGACCGCCTGCCGCGCCGCGGCAAGCGCCGCCGGCCCTGGCCCCGCTTCGAGCGTCCGGAGGTCCGTTCGGGCCCGCTCGAGCTCGAGCCGGGCGGCGGTCACGTCGGCCGCGTGCGCCGGCTCGCGCAGCTTCGCGAGCTTCAGGCGGGCCGAGGCGACCGCCTGCTGGGCGGCCGCAATCGCCTCCGGTACGGCCTGGGCCTGTGGTTGCATGAGCGCGGCGAGCTCGGCGACCGCCCTGTCGCGCTCGAGCTGGACGGCCGCGACGTCGGCGGGGTGGGGCGGCGCGAGCAGCTGGTCAAGCCTCACGCGAGACGTGTCCACGGCCTGCTGCGCGGCGACGATCGCCTGCGGCGAGGCGGGTGGATCGGCCGCCTGCAGGGTGACGAGATTGGCTTCCGCCGTCGACACGTCGAGCCGTGCGGAGCTGACGACGGCGGGATCGGCCGGCCCGAGGAGCCGCTCGAGCTTGAGACGGCCGCCTCGACCGCCTGGCGTGCTGCCGCGAGAGCCTCCGGCGAGGGCGGCGGCGGCCGGCCGCTGCAGCAGCGCGAGGTCGGCCTCCGCCTTCTTCAGCTCGAGCTCGGCAACGCTCACGTCGGCAGCGGCTCGGCGGCGAGAGCAGGCGGTCGAGCTTCTGCTGTGCGAGCTGCACGTTGCGCCGGCCAACGGCGATCGCGCGAGCCCGTGCGGCCGGCCTGCCGCCGCGGAGCGTTTCCAGCTCCGCGACCGCGCGTTTCACGTCGAGCCGCGCGGCGCTCACGTCGGCCGGCGTGGCCGGTCCGAGAAGCCGCTCGAGCCGAGCGCGCGCCGAGGTCGCGGCGAGCCGGGCCGCCGTGAGCTCGGCAGGCGCCGGCGGCAGGCCCTTCAAGGGATCGCTGATCCGCTTCTGCCGCAGCTCCAGCTGCGCCGCGGCGACATCGTTCTGGCCCTGCTGGACGGCGGACGTCACGGATCCGTCGTCGGCGAGCAGCGCCACGGGCTGACCGGCGACGACCCGCTGGCCGGGGACCACGAGGAGCTTTGCGATGCGGCCGGTCGCGCGCGGGAAGACGGCGTCGGCCGCGGCCGGAACCCCGCCGCTCGCCGACGACGATCCGGCGGTCGCGGACGACGAGCCGCTCGCCGAGCTTCCTCCCGGCACCGGTGATCTGCGCTGCCCCGCCGGCCTCGACCACCCGTCCCACACCGCGGACGGAGACGACCAGCTCGCCGCGGGTCGCGGCGACGGAGCCGTCCGCCGACTGGGCCTGACCGGTGCCCTGAAGCTTCCACGCGGCCATCCCGACGACGACCGTTGCGAGGAGCGCGAGGCCGAGGAAGCCGGGATGGCCGCGGATGCCCGCAGCCGGTGAGCGGTTGGCGAGCATTGGGGGTACCTCTCGACGCTAGAGCGCGCAGATGAGACGACGATGAGAGCGCGTGCCCGTCAGGACGCGGGAGCGGGCGGCTCCAGAGGGATCGAGAGCACGACCTGGGAGCCCTCGGCCTCGACGCGGCCGCCGTGCGCGCGGGCGACGGCCGCGACGATCGCCAGACCAAGGCCGACGCCTCCGCCCGAGCGCGCCTCGTCGGCACGGCTGAAACGCTCGAACGCCCGCGGGAGGAACTCCGACGGCAGGCCGGGGCCTTCGTCTCTAACGCGGAAGACCACCGACATCTGCTTCTGCGCCGCGTCCATGCTGACCGTGCCCGCGGCCGTGCCGGAACGCGTTGTCGACCAGGTTGCCGAGCGCCTGCTCGAGGCGCGCGCGGTCGGCGTCGAGCAACAGGCCGGACGGCGCGCTGCACCTCGATCGTGACGGTCCGCTCCCCACGAAGCGGGCGGCAGACGGTGTCGAGCAGGGTCGCTGACCTCGAACCGCGACCGCCGCAGCGGCAGCCCGTCCTCGGCGTCGCGCGCGAGAGCGAGCAAGTCCTCGGCCAGCCGCACGAGCCGCTCGACCTCCTCGCGACGCCGAGCGGAGGGCCGCGTCCAGCTCCTCCTGCGTGCGCGGCCGCCGCAGCGCGAGCTCCAGCTCCGTCGCGCAGCGACGCGAGGGGCGTCCGCAGCTCGTGCCCCGCGTCGGCGACGAAGCGCCGCTCGCGCTCGAGCCCCGCGTCGAGGCGGGCGAGCATCTCGTTGAGCGTCTCGGCGAGCCGCCGTGACCTCGTCGCGCGCCTCGGGCAGCGGCAGCCGGCGGCCGGAGCTCGCCGCGGAGATCTCGGCCGCCTCGCGCCGCATCGCCTCGACCGGCCGGAGCGCGGCGCCTGCAAGCAGATAGCCGGCGGCGGTCGCGAGCAGCACCGCTCCCGGTCCGACGACGAGCAACTGAGGGCGAGCAGCGAGGAGAGCACCTCGTCGCGGTCCTCGCGGGCGTCGATCTCGTTCGCAGGGTTCTCGGCGATCTGCTCGTCGAGGGTCTCGCGGACGCTGAGGTAGAGGATCGTGCCGACCACGGCGAGCGCGACGGCAGTCGCGAGCGCGAAGACGAGCGCCAGCCGAAGCCGCAGCGGCAGCCGGCTCACGCGCAGTCCTCGGCCGCAGCCGGTAGCCGGCGCCACGGACCGTCTCGAGCTGCGCGAGCCCGAACGGCCGGTCGACCTTCTCCCGCAGGTAGCGGACGTACACGTCGACGACGTTCGACCGGTTCTCGTACGCGAAGTCCCAGGCGTGCTCGAGCAGCTGGCCGCGCGAAAGCACCTGGCCGGGCCTGCGCATGAACGTCTCCAGCAGGGCGAACTCCTTCGTCGGACAGCTCGGATCTCGACCTCGCCGCGCCACACCCGGTGCGTCGCCGGGTCGAGCCGCAGCGAGCCGACCTCGAGCAGCGCCGGGCGCTCTGCGCGACCGCGCCGCGCGAGCGCCCGCAGCCGGGCGAGGAGCTCCGCGAACGAGAACGGCTTTGGCAGGTAGTCGTCGGCGCCGGCATCGAGCCCGGCGACCCGGTCCTCGACGCCGTCGCGGGCGGTGAGCATGAGCACGGGTGTCCACACGCCGCTGTCGCGCAGCCGGCGGCAGACCTCGAGACCCGTCGAGCTCCGGCAGCATCAGGTCGAGCACGATCGCGTCGTACTCGACCGACCGCGCCATCCAGAGAGCGTCTTCGCCGGTGCGGGCGACGTCGGCGGCGTAGCCCTCCTCGGTGAGCCCGCGCCGGAGCAGCCCGGCCAACTTCAGCTCGTCTTCGACGACGAGGACCCGCATCGCCCTCCCATTCTGGCGCCTTGAAGATGAGAATCGATGAGAAGCCGACTCTCACGGCTGTCTCATCTCGCGCCCTACCGTGCCGGAACGGACCAGGAGGGATTCGAGGTGAAGATGAGGCGGTCATGACCCGGAAGAAGGCAGCGCTCCTCGCGGCGACCGTGCTCGCCGCCGCGGCCGTCGGCACCGGGATTGCCATCGCGGGCGGCGAGGACGAGGACGGCGGACTCGGACGAGGCCTGACCGGCGCGGTCGCCGAGCGGGCTAGTCGCGGCGGCGCTCGGGGCGACCGGCGGCGGCACCGTGCTCGAGGTCGAGCGCGGCGACGACGGCGCGCGCATACGAGGTGGAGATGCGGAAGAGCGACGGCACCGTCGCTGAGGTGCAGCTCGACCGAGGCTTCGACGTGACGGACGTCGCGGACGGCGACGACTGACGCGCGTTAGACGCGCGGCGGAGCTGGAGAAAACGGCCGCGTGGGCACCTGCTCGCACTGCGGCGCCGAGTTGCCGGCGAACGCGACGTTCTGCCCGTCGTGCGGCCGGCGCGCCGATGCGCCGCCGAGCGACGGCAACGATGAGCCGATCGACATCCAGCGCGTCGAGCCGCGCTGGTTCGGGCTCGGGCCGCCGGTGTTCGTCTTCGCCGTCGCGGTCGCGCTCATCGTGCTCGGCATCGTCCTGCTCGCGACGGGCACGCTCGTCGTCGGCCTGATCGCGATCGTCCTCGCGCTCTGCCTCGTCCCGTCGTTCCTCGCCGGCGCCCGCCGCTGGCCGGAGACCAGGCTCGCTCGCTTCGGGGTGAGATCCGCCGACGGAGTCCGCGACGGTGCCGGCCTCACGGCCGAATCGGTCTCCGCGTGGTCGAAGGCCGGCCGGGAAACGGTCCGGATCCGGAAGGAGCAGCTCGGGCTGAGGCGGGAGCGGAACGCCAAGATCCGTGAGCTCGGCCTCTCCGTCTACACCGAGGACGGCCGCGCCGAGGAGCTGAAGGCGGCGGCCAGAGCGCTCGACGAGCAGATCGAGCGCAACGAGCGGGATCTGGCACGGACGATCGCGGGCGCGCGGCGGCGCGTGCGCAAGGAGCGGGCCTCCGTCGCCACAACCGAGATCGTCTCGCCCGAGGGACCGGCGGACCCCGAAGACACCGCAAAGGACTGACGGTCAAGCGCGCTCGCCGGCCAGCGCCCACAGCACAAACGCGAGCCAGTGGACGCCGATCACGTCCGTCTGGATCGCGAGCACGAGCACGGCCGCGAGCGATGCCCCGAGCCAGGGGGCACGGCGAAACGTGACGCGCAGCAGCGAGACGTTCCACGCGACGAACGCGAGCATCCCGAGCAGCCCGAGCTCCACGCCGAGCTCCGTATAGGTCGACTCGCCGGCCTTGATCTCCGTCCCGGTGCGTTTCGCCGTCACGCCCGCGTTGCCGACCCCGTAGCCCCATGGATGGCGGGCGACGGTCTCGATTCCGTCCCGGAGGTTGTCGAGGTGGCTGTCGACCGAGGACTCATCGAGGCTCGTCGGGTCGCCGCTCGTCTCCTCTACCTGTCCACCCGCGCGCTGGATCTCGAGCTCGGCCGGCGTGAAGCGGGTCTCGGGCCCGATGTCGGGATAGGCCCGGACGAAGAAGAAGCCGGCCGCGACGAGCACGACCGCGGCGGCGATCGGCCACCACGTCCGCAAGGCGTAGGCGAGCACGGCGAGCCCCACGGCGAGCGCGGCGATCGCGGTGCGTGAGTAGGTGAAGAAGAGTCCGACTGCGAGCAGAGCCATCACCGCCGGGAGCCAGCGGCTACCGCGCCGCCAGGTCACGGCGACGAGGATCGCAACGATCAGCAGGTAGGCCGTCGCGAGCGGACTGAGGAACGTCGAGACGAGCCGGCGCAACGGCCGCTCGTCGCCGGGGTTGTAGATCCAGTTCTCCGGCAGGCCCGAGAGGCCCCGGTACTCGAGCCCGAGCTGCTCCGCGAACCAGCCGGGGACACCCGAGTCGCGCCAGGTCTGGAGCGAGATCGTGTAGATGTCGACGAGCCCCCACGCCGCGACGACGGCCGCGATGCCGAGGATCAGGTAGCCGATCCGGCGACGCTCCGCCTCGCCGAGCGTGATCCCGCGGCCGAGGAAGTACGCAGCGACCGGAGTCAGGTCGTGCCGGAGGCCGTAGAGGACGCTTCGCGCCGACGCGTCGCCGCCGAGCCAATCCTGGGGGATGACCGCGTAGATCAGGACGAAGCCGGCATAGGCGAGGGCGAGCCAGTCGGTCGTCGTCGCGGAGAATGGGATGCCGCGGTGGTGCCACACGATCGCGCCGAGCCCGAGCGCCAGTAGAACCTCCTTCCACGCCGACACCGCGTCGAGCGCCACATCGCGGACGCCCGCGTCCCAGAGCATCGCCATGACGAGGTTGTGGAGCGGGAGCGCGACCACGAACGCGTACAGCACCCACCGCGGAATCCGTTCACTCAACGACGGCCACCAGCGTCATCCCCAGGTTGACGACGCGCGCGCCCTGCGGAAAGAGGTCGCGCAACGCGCCCGGGCCGAGCAGGTGGTTCTCCTTCGCCCACGGCTTCCGCGCGAGGTCGTAGGCGCGGTGTGCGAGCCCGTCCGGCAGCCAGTGCACGAGCGGCAGCCGGGTGTGCACCTCGACCGGGAACCAGCGATTCGGCGTCGTCACGAACACGCGCTGCGCGACGCGCATCGCCTCGGCGACGAAGCGCCGCTGTTCCTCGCGCCCGCCGACGTGCTCGATCACGGCGTTCGAGAACGCGATTTCGAACGCGTCGTCCTCAAACGGGAGGGCGAGGGCGTCGCCCTGCACGTAGTGCGCCTCGGGATAGCGGCTTCGAAAGCGGGCCCCCTCGTGCAAGCCGAGCGCGGTGACCTGCGCCGGCCAGGGGTAGAGCTCCTCGAAGAAGTTGAGCGTCCCGCAGCCGGCGTGCTCTCCGAAGCCGACGTCGTCGACGCCGATGTCGAGCACGGTCGTGTCCGCGGTCGGCGCCATCGTCTCCATGAAGAGGCCGAACTTGCGCCGGCGCGAGCGCAGCGAGATCTGGTCGGTGAGGTTCATCGGAGGACAAGAGTAAGGTGCGAATCGGTGCTCGAGGACGTCGTCAGACCGCGCGGGCCGTACCGGCTCGGCCTGAGCACGTACGGCCGCGCCCTCCATGACACACCGCTGCCCGGCGGCCGCCACGGCTCCGCACGGCAGGGCGCCGACGGCCTCGTACGGCTGCGCGCGTCCGACGAGGAGTCGCTTGTCCTGCTCCGCTTCGTGCTCGCACTCGACGCCGACACGACCCCGTTCGTCGAGCGCTTCCGGCGCGACCCGCTGCTCGGCGGGTCGATCCGCGGGCTGCACGGCCTGCGGCCGCTGCGGCGCCCGACGGTCGCACACGCGCTCCTGCGGGCGGTGTGCGGCCAGTTGATCGAGGCGAGGCGCGCGCTCGCGATCGAACGGTCGGTTCTGCGTGCCTGTGGAGACCCGGCTCCCGACCGCCACGCCCTCGGCGCCCTGTCCCCGGCCGAGCTGCGCCGGCTCGGGCTCGCGGCGCCTCGCGCGGCGACCCTCGTTCGGGTCTGCCGCTCGCTCGACCTGGAAGGGCTGCGCCGCCGTCCGGTCGAGGCCGTCGCGGCGCGGCTTCTGCGCGAGCGGGGGCTCGGCCCGTGGTCGCTCGGCGTGATCGCGCTGCAAGGCCTGGGCTCGTTTCGCTACGGGCTCGTCGGCGACCTCGGCCTCGTCAAGCTCTGCTCGGCGCTCCGCGGCCGCTGGGTCGAGGTCGAGGAGACCGCCGAGCTGCTGGCGCCCTACGACGACTGGGCCGGGCTCGCGGGCGTCTACCTGCTCCGCGGCTGGAGCCGTGGCCTCGTCCCCGGCGCCAGCGCCGACCGCGCGCGGCTGCTTCGCTCCCGGGCGGCTTGACAGAGCAGCGCGACGGAGGCATAGGATCGCCCATGCGGCTCGGGCACAACTCGAAGATCGACCTGATCAAACGCGTGCCGCTCTTCGCCTCCGCCTCCAAGGCCGAGCTGGAGGAGATCGCGTCGATTGCGGACGAGATCGACCTCCCCGAGGGGAAGATCGTGATCAAGGAGGGCGACCCGGGCAGGGAGTTCATCGTGCTGATCGAGGGCACGGCGGACGTCGAGCGGGGCGGCCGCAAGCTGGCCACGCTCGGGCCTGGAGACTTCGCCGGCGAGATCGCGCTCATCGCGAAGCTGCCGCGGACCGCGACCATCACCACGACGTCGCCGGTGCGCGCGCTCGTGATCACCGACCGCGCCTTCCGCCAGCTGCTCGAGCACTCGCCACAGATCCAGATCGGCGTGCTGAACGCGCTCGCGGAACGCCTCGCGCCGACCTCGTTGTAGGCGCCGCTGCGATGGCGGTCGACGAACGCAGGATCGCAATCCTCGGCGCCGGGCAGATCGGCGAGGCGCTTCTCACCGGCCTGCTCTCGTCCGGATGGCGTACGGCCTCCGAGCTGTCCGCCTCGGCACGCCGTGAGGAGCGCGCCGCGGAGCTGCGCGAGCGGCACGGCGTGGCGGTGACGCTCTCGAACGCCGAGGCCGCCGCCGGAGCCGCGCTCGTCGTGATCGCCGTCAAGCCGCAGGACATCGAGACGCTCCTCGGCGAGGTCGGGCCGTTGCTCCAGCCGGAGCAGACCGTACTGTCGATCGCGGCAGCGATCCCGACTGCGGCGATCGAGCGTCACCTCGGCAGCGGCGTTCCGGTCGTCCGCGCGATGCCGAACACGCCGGCGATCGTGCACGAGGGGATCGCCGGGATCTGCCCGGGCGCGCACGCGGGTGAGGAGCACTTGACGCTCGCCGAGGAGGCGCTGCGCCACCTGGGCGCGGTGGTCCGCGTCTCCGAGCCGTACATGGACGCCGTCACCGCCGTCTCGGGGTCCGGCCCGGCGTATTTCGCTCTGCTCGCCGAGGCGATGATCGAGGCGGGCATTCTGCTCGGGCTCTCGCGGGAGATCTCGACGCAGCTCGTCGTCCAGACGATGCTCGGCACCGCGAAGCAGCTGCGTGACCTCGGAATGCACCCGGTGGAGCTGCGCGAGATGGTCACCTCGCCGGGCGGGACGACGATCGCGGCGATTCGCGAGCTCGAGCAGGCCGGCGTCCGCGCCGCCTTCCTGAACGCGATTCAGGCCGCGATGGACCGCTCGCGAGAGCTCGCCAGCGGCGGGTCGTGACGGTCGACATCCGGGTCGTCGAGGAGCCGGCGCGGGAAGCTGCCGCCCTCCTCGTCGAAGCCGGCGGCGCGGTCGCACTCTCGGGCGGGTCGACCGTCGGCAGCACGTACCGGCTCGCCGCCGAGGCGCGCCCGGATTGGACGGGCATGCAGGTGTGGTTCGGGGACGAGCGCGCGGTGCCACCGTACGACGAGCGCTCCAACTTCCGGCTCGTGCGGACTACTCTCATCGACGCGCTCTCGCGGCCGCCGGAAGTGCACCGGATCAAGGGCGAGCTCGGCGCGGAGGAGGCCGCGGCCCGCTACGACGATGAGCTCGAGGGGGTCACGCTCGATTTCGCCCTGAACGGGATCGGCGCCGACGGGCACACTGCCTCGCTCTTCCCGGGCTCGCCGGCGCTCGCGAGTGGGCGCCGGGCCGTTGCGGCGGAGGCGGGGCTCGAGCCGTTCGTCCCGCGCGTGACGCTGACACCGCCCGTCTTCGCGCAGGCACGCCTCCTCGTGTACCTCGTCACCGGCGAGGAGAAAGCCACGGCGGTCCGACGGGCGTTCGCCGACGAGCCGAGCCCGGCGACGCCGGCGAGCCTGGTCCGCGGCAAGGAGACGATCGCGTTGCTCGACGCCGCGGCCGCCTCGCAGCTGCCGGCGTTCAGCAACTCCTAAGCGTCGTGTAAGACCGTCGCAAGATCGCCGCGCAAGGGTCCGCGAGCCATCACGACGAAGGAGGCACACGTGCTCAAGCTCACTCTGCTCGCGGCGACCGTGGCCGCCTCGCTCGCAGCGACGGCGGGCGCGGGCGTGACCGGACCGGCGTTCTATGTCGACGGCCAGCTCTACCGCACCGTCAACACGCCGACCGACCTGTCCGGAACAGGCGCGCCGGCTCACGCCCGGGACACGATCTACGACTTCGGTGGCAACCAGATGAACGTCGCGACCGCAGCCCCCGGAGACCGGGGCTACAACGGCGGGCGCTGGCAGGTCCACGCGCTTTCCTTCCCCTCCGGTTACGCGGCGGCGCTCGTGGCCGGTGACGCGAACGGCAACGGCGTGATCGACAGCGACGAGGAGCTCGCTGCAGCAATGGCGGCCGGCGCCGCCCGCGACGCCGGTGTTGTCAAGCAGTTCGTCTGCCCGGTGATCAAGCTCCCCAAGGGTCACGGATAGCGCCGGGGGCCAGGCCGGCTCGGAACGAGCTTCCCGAGCCGGCCGCGGCCGTGGGCGACGAGCCGGTAGGCGGCGCTCGAAGGGCTCCACACCGAACCGTCCGGCCGCGCGATGTGCGCGCTCGAGTAGCGACGCTCCTGCGGCACACGGGCGAGGAGCGGCTGCGCCTCGGCGTCGTCGAAGGGGAGGTAGGCGTACCGCCCTCGGTCGAAGCGGGCGGCGACACGCGCCGCGAAGCGGCAGAAGCGTCACGTGCCGTCGTACAGGACCACGGGCACGCGCTCACGGCAGCAGTGCGGACTCGAGGTCGGCGGCGAGCCCGCGCCGCGCGGCGAGCGCCTGGAGCACGAGCACAGTGTCGGCGACGGGAATGTCCTCGAGATACGCCTCCCGGGTCTCGAACGATGCGAGCACGTCCTGGACCGAGTCGGCGTAGTCGACCGGGTTGTCGGCGGCGATGAAGGCGAGCGCGTCCGCGACCTCGGCCGGGAACGCATCGTGGGCACGGGCCGCGTCCGCCTGGACGCGCATCTCGAACCAGCGGCCGAGCACGCCGAACGCGAGCGCCGCCGCATAGCGGCCGATCGGCGAATCGGACTCCCCCGCACCGGCGTCGAGGGCCCAGTGCGCGTCCGCCTCGGCACCGTCCCAGTCGCCGGCGAGGATCCGCGCCTTCATCGCGCCGATCGGCCTGCCCCAGCTGCCTGGGGGCGCGTGCTCCCAGCTCTCGCGGTAGCGCTCCGCGGCCCGGGCGAACCACTCGCGCCCGTCGCGGCCGGCCATCAGCGCCGAGAGCCCGGCCGCGCCGGCCGCGTTGCCCATGCGGGTCAGCTGCTTTTGGCGCGCGTCCGGCTCGTCCGGGAGCCGCGCGGCGCCATCCTCGTAACGCTCCTGCGCCCGCCGCTGCAGGTCGTCCCAGTCCGTCACTTTCCTGAGAATAGGGGCTACGGACGGCCGGGAGTTCGGGTATGCTCCGTCGGGCGTCGCCCGTCCGCTTCGAGGCAGCAAACGGGCACGCATTCCTGAGGAAGCGGCAGCCATCGCGTGCTGCGGCGCACATGTCAGAAGCGATACTGAACCCGACAATCACGTCGGACGCGGCCGATGCCCTTCAGGCCGGCGCGTCCCGAGCACAGGACTGGGCCGGAGAGCCCCTCCTCTACCCCGGTGAAGACCCGGCCGAAGCGCTTGCGCCGGGAACGGCGCGCCGGGCGGCGCTCGACGAGGCTCTGGCCGAGATCGAGGCCGGACGACGCACGCCCTCGCCCCGCTGGAAGGTCCGTTTCGGCCTCCTGCTCGGGCTCGAGCGCGTGCTCTCCTCGAAGCCGCCGGCGACCGCGGCCGGGACCGAGCTCCGCAAGCACCAGATCGACGCGCTCGCAGGCATGCTGACCGAGCTGATCGCGGCGACCCAGCGGCAGGCCGAGGAAGAGGAGAACGGGAACGGCAACGGTCACCTCGCCGAGCTGGAGGCAGAGGAGGCAGAGGAGGACTTCGCCGAGGAAGAGGCCGAGGACGAGCCCGAGGAGCTCCAAGCCGAGGACCCGGGCGCCGTCCGCCGCTACCGCTTCCGCCACCCGACCGCCTCGGGGAAGACGATCGCGGCCGCCGGGTTCGTCGAGGCCGCGAGCACGCTCGGGATCCTGATCCTCACCCACCGGCGCCTGCTCGTCGCCCAGTTCAAGGGCGACCTGACCACCGAGGGCTACGGCGACCGCTTCACGGACGCGATCGCGCCCGGCCAGGAGCCGCTCCGCGGTAACCCGATCACGATCCAGACGTACGCCTGGTTCGCCCGCCATGCCGATTCGCTCTCCCGCGAGGCCTACCAGCTCGTGATCTGCGACGAGGCCCACACCGCGCTCGGCGAGAAGACGAGCGCCGCGATCCGCAGCTTCCCGGAGCCGATCTTCATCGGCATGACGGCGACGGAGCAGCTGATCGCGAAGCAGGTCTCCGACGTCTTCCCCGCTTCGGTCGACGACCTTCCGCTCGCGGACGCCGCCCGCCGCGGCCTGATCGCACCGCTCCGCTGCCTGCGCGTCCCGCCGGCGGCCGCGATCAACTCGGTGCCGATCGTCGGTGGCGACTTCGAGGAGCGCGCGCTCGCCGCGGCGCTCGACCACCAGGCCCTGAACCAAGCAGCGGCGAGCCTCTACCGTGAGCGCTTCGACGCCACGCCCGGAATCGTCTACGCGGCCGGCGTCGACCACGCGTACAACCTCGCCCAGGAGTTCCGGGCGGCGGGCCTGAAGGCGGAAGCCGTCTCGGGCCGGACGCCGCCGGTCAAGCTCGCGGAGACGCTCGCCGCCTACGAGCGCGGCGAGATCAACGTGCTCATCAACGCGATGCTGCTCGCCGAGGGCTGGAACTCGCCGCGTGCGACGGTCTGCATGCATCTCGCGCCGACCGCCTCACGGCGCGTCTACCAGCAGCGGATCGGCCGGATCATGCGCACGCATCCGCGCAAGGAGGCAGGCGTGGTCGTCGACTTCGTGCCGAAATCCGCCACACACTCCGAGCGAGTCGTCTCGCTCCACTCTCTGCTCGACGCCGACTTCTACCGCGAGGGCGCGCGGGTCACGCCGGCCCCGCGCCGCCGCGTCCAGCGCCGCGCGCGCCGCCGCCTCTCGCCGGCGCCGTGGCTCGTCCCGGTGACCCCGGCCGTCTCGCGCCGCCTCGCCGTGATCCAGCGTGAGTGGCAGCGGATCGACCCCAAGTTCCTCGACGAGGACGAGCAGCGGTTCTGGGCGACCATCGCCGGCCGCCAGATCCGGTTCGACCAGCGGGCGGAGTTCGCGAAGAAGTTCGCCGAAGGCCGCGCCTCGAAGCCGGCGCTCGAGACCTTCCTCTCCATCTGCGCTGCCGAGAACCCGAACCGGCGCCTACGGATGACGGCGCTGCAGGACCGCGTCGCGACGCCGGTCGAGCGCGCCGACTTCGACGACCTGGTCACACTCGTCAGCCAGGCGCCGCCGTGGGACAAGGACCGCTCTGCGGGCGCGCGGATTCTGCTGCGGGCGATCGGCGAGGGCAAGGCGAACGCGCCCGACCAGATCCTCCAGCGCTGGACATGGCGGCTCGCCCGCGCGACACGCAAAGTGCAGGACCGGCGTGCGAGCGCCGAGTTTCCCGAGGCGAAGCGGCTGCTCGGCGCGGTCGCGAACTCACGCGGCCACCGGCACGAGGACAACGTCGGCAAGCTCATCCAGGTCGCGAAGGCGCTTCCGCTCGAGGTCGGCGCCGCGCTGCTCGCCTCCTCCGAGGGCTACACGCCCCGCGCGAACAACGCGCTCGATCGTGCGCGCGAGGAGATCGGCGAGACACAGGCGATCGCGAACGCGCTCGCTGACAATTTGCCTGCGCCCAAGACGCCGTCGCGCAAGTCGCGGCGACGGAAGCGGAAGCGCCGCGGCGGCGGCGAGCCCCAGCAGGCTCAGGCAGAGCAGGCTCAGGCACAGCAGGCCCAGCAGCCGCAACCCGCCGAGGGCACGGCCGCACTGAACGGTGCCCAGCCCGGCGCAGAGAGCGAAGCGAAGCCAAAACGGCGCCGCCGACGGCGTAAGCCCGCAGCCTCGGACGACGGCGCAACGCCGAGCGACGGCGGCGGCGTAACACCCGCGTAAGAACCCGCCGCTACCGTCTTCGCCATGCTGATCCTGCTGGCGATCGGCTTTGTCGCGGGCATCGTCACGGCCCTCTCGCCCTGCGTGCTCCCGGTGCTGCCGATCGTGCTCGCGGGCGGGGCGACCGGGCGGCGGCCGCTCGCGATCGTCGCGGGCATCGTCGTCAGCTTCACCGTCTTCACGCTCTTCGCGGCGTGGCTACTCGACGTGCTGGGGCTGCCGCAGGACCTATTGCGGAACCTCGCGATCGCGCTCCTCTTCCTCGTCGCGCTGACGCTGCTCGTGCCACAGGTCGGAGAGCTCGTCGCGCGTCCGCTGCAGGCGCTCACGCGCCGCCGCGCCGGCGACCTCGGCGGCGGCTTCTTCCTCGGCGCCAGCCTCGGGCTCGTCTTCGTCCCCTGCGCGGGGCCCGTGCTCGCCGCCGTCACCGTGATCGCCGCCAACCGCGAGGTCCGTCTCGAAGGCGTCCTGTTGACGCTCGCCTACGCGACCGGCGCGGCGCTGCCGATGCTCGCGATCGCGTTCGCCGGCCAGCGCGCGGCGGGAGCCCTCCGCGCGCACGCAGTCGCCGTCCGGCGCACGGCGGGCGTGCTCGTCGGCGCCGCCGCGTTCGCGATGGCGCTCGGAGTCGACCAGGAGCTCCAGACGCAGATTCCGGGCTACACCGAGTCGTTGCAGGATCGGTTCGAGCGCTCGTCGGCCGCTCAGCGCGAGCTGCGGGAGCTGACCGGCGCCCGGCCGCCCCAGGCAACCGGCGGCGGCGAGGGCGTGCTCGAGGACTACGGCCCGGCGCCGGAGTTCCGCGGCGTCACCGGCTGGCTCAACTCCAAGCCCCTCACGCTCGCCGACCTGCGCGGGCAGGTCGTGCTGCTCGACTTCTGGACGTACTCGTGCATCAACTGCCTGCGCACGCTCCCCTACCTGCGCGAATGGGACGACCGCTACCGCGGGGCGGGTCTCACCATCGTCGGCGTCCACTCGCCCGAGTTCGCGTTCGAACGCGTCGAGGCGAACGTGCGCGAGAACACACGAGAGCTCGGGCTCCGCTATCCGATCGCGCTCGACAACGACTTCGCAACCTGGGAGGCCTGGCACAACCAGTACTGGCCGGCGAAGTACCTCATCGACCGGGACGGCCGCGTCCGCTACTACCACTTCGGCGAGGGTTCGTACGCGGAGACCGAGGAGGCGATCCGGACGCTGCTCGGCGAGAGCGCACCGGCGCCGTCGGGCCTGGTGGACGAGAGTCCGCACCGCCTCGTCACGCCCGAGAGCTACCTCGGCTACAGGCGGATCGCCCGGAACGGCGGCGAAGCGGTCATACCGGATACCGAGCGCAAATACAGGTTGCCGCCGAGGCTCCGCGACAACGAGCTCGCGTTCGGCGGCCGCTGGCGGGTCGAGGACGAGCGCGCGGTCGCGGGTCGGAACGCCACGCTGCGCCTCGACTACCGGGCCCGTGACGTCTTCCTCGTCCTCGCAGGAGACGGGGAGGTGCGCGTGCGCGTCGACGGAAAGCCCGAGCGCACCGTGCGCGTGAGCGGCGGCCGCCTCTACCCACTCGTCGAGCGGCCGCGCAGCGGCGACCACCTGCTCGAGCTCCGCGTCGACCCCGGCGTCTCAGCCTACGCCTTCACCTTCGGCTAGATTCGGCGCCGTGTACGCCGCTGCGCCCGACCGGTACGAGCGGATGCAGTACCGGCGCAGCGGCCGCAGCGGGCTCGTGCTGCCGGCGATCTCGCTCGGGCTCTGGCACAACTTCGGCCCCGACCGGCCGTACGAGACCCGCCGTGCGATCGTCCGGCGCGCCTTCGATCTCGGCGTCACCCACTTCGACCTCGCCAACAACTACGGGCCGCCCTACGGCGCCGCGGAGGACACGTTCGGCCGCCTGCTCCGCGACGACCTCGGGCCGTACCGCGACGAGCTCGTGGTCTCGACGAAGGCGGGCTACGACATGTGGCCCGGCCCGTACGGCGACGGCGGCTCGCGCAAGTACCTGCTCGCGAGCCTCGACCAGTCGCTCGGGCGACTCGGCCTCGACTACGTCGACATCTTCTACTCGCACCGGTTCGATCCGGAGACGCCGCTCGAGGAGACGATGGGCGCCCTCAACACGGCCGTGCGGCAGGGAAAGGCGCTGTACGCCGGCATCTCGTCCTACGGCGCCGAGGACACCCGCCGAGCAGTCGCGATCATGCGCGACCTCGGCACGCCGATCACGCTTCACCAGCCCTCCTACTCGCTGCTCGACCGCTGGATCGAGCCGGAGCTGCTCGACGTCCTGGAGGAGGAGGGCATCGGCTGCATCGCCTTCTCGCCCCTCGCCCAGGGCGTGCTCACCGATCGCTACCTCGACGGAGTCCCGGACGGGTCGCGGGCGAGCCGCAACACGACACTGCCGCCGAGCCGCCTCGACGGAGGCACGCTCGCGACCGTTCGCGGCCTGAACGAGCTCGCCGCCGACCGGGGCCGGACGCTCGCTCAGCTCGCGCTCGCGTGGGCGCTGCGCGATCCGCGGATGACGGCCGTGATCGTGGGTGCGTCGAGCGTCGACCAACTCGAGTCGAATCTCGCCGCCCTCGACGATCTCGACTTCACCGCGGACGAGCTCGCCGAGATCGACCGACGCGTCGGCTCTATGTGACTACTGCTGGCGGGGGCCCTCTTCGCCGGTCTCGGCGTCCCGCTCCCGCAGAAAGCGGGTCAGCTCGGCGGCGAGCGAGTCGCCCGAGGGCAGATCCTCGTGCTCCTCGAGGTCGAGCTCGTCTGTGCGCCGCTCGAGCTCGGCCACGTAGGCGGCCGTCTCCTCGTCGGACGAGACAGCTTCGCTGACCTGCTCCGCATACGACTCTTCCGCCTCTGCGAGCTCCGCTGTGTCGATCGTGACCCCGAGCAGCTGCGCGAGCCGGTCGCACAGCGCGCGCGCCGCCCGCGGGCTCGGCGCGAGCGAGACGTAATGCGGCACCGCCGCCCACAGGCTCGCTGCGGGAACACCCTCGCTGCGACATGCGTCTTGGAGCACGCCCACGATCCCGGTCGGGCCCTCGTAGCGGGAATGCTGGAGGCCGAGGGTCTCGACGAGGGCGGGATCGCTCGCGGCGCCGGTCACGGGCGCCGCACGCGTGTGCGGCACGTCGGCCAGCAGTGAGCCAAGCGTCACCAGAAGCTCGACGTCGAGCTCGCGCGCAAGTCCGATCACGAGCTCGGCGAACGTCCGCCAGCGGAGGCTCGGCTCGACGCCGAGCAGGAGCACCGCGTCGCGATCCGAGCCCGCCATCCGGGCGTGGTAGAAGGCGTTCTCGGGCCATTCGATCCGGCGCGTCATACCCTCGTCGAGCGAGACGTGGGGCCGGTTCGACTGGAAGTCCAGAAATCCCTCAGGGTCGATGTCGGCGAAGCGCTCGGCACGCCAGGTCCGGGCGAGATAACCGGCCGCGAGGGTCGCGCCCTGGCCGCCGTCGTTCCACCCCCGGAAGGCGGCAATCAGGACCGGACGCTCGAGCGCGGGGCGGCCGGCGATCCGCAGCTCACTCATGGGCGGACCCTCGGCTCCTCGGGAGCGTGCCGAAAGCGCGCGACGCTCATGGAGGCAGTGTACGCGGCGTCCGCCAGAGCGCCGTGACGAGCGCCACCGTCCAGGCCCAGACGGCGGCGGCCAGCCCGACGTGGATGAGCACGAGCCACCAGGGGAGCTGGTTTCGCCACTGGAGCTCGCCGACCGCCATCTGCACGAGCAGCAGCACGAGCAGCACGACCGCTGCCGGGCCGAGCACTCCGGCGCGGTCGCGGTTCCGCGCCAGCCAGACGAGGAGCAGCAGGAACGTGATTCCGAAGGCGGCGGTCGCGCGAACGTGGATCCAGACGGCGTCGAGCAGGTTCCAGAACCGCTCGATCTCGGCGCTGTCGCCGGGGTGCGGGCCGGCCGCCGTCGAGAGCGTCCCCGTCACGACGAGGACACCGCAGGCGGCAGCGAGCACGAGCCCGGCGAGCCTCAGCCACATCGGCGCAGGTGATTCGACCCGGCCGCGCGCGTTCCCCCAGGCCTCGACCGCGATCACGCTCGCGCCGCCCAGGACGACGAGCGCGAGCAGGAAGTGCGTCGCCACCATCAGCGGATGGAGGTCGAGGCGGATGGTGAGCAGCCCGAGCGGCGCCTGCGCGATCGTGCCGAGGAAGACGAGCGCGGCCGTCCAGGTGACCCAGCGGCCCAGACCCTGAGTCCGCCGCGCCGCCAGCCAGGCGAGCAACGAGAGCACGATCGGGAAGAGCGCGAAGACGCGATTGCCGAACTCGATCGTCGAGTGCTCGCCGACGGCGGGGAAGAACGCCCCTTCCTGGCAGCCCGGCCACGATTCGCACGCGAGCCCCGACCCGGTCAGCCGCACGGCGGCGCCGGTGATGACGATCAGGTAGAGGGAGAGCGCGGAGGCGGCCGCGAGCAGCGCGTACCGCTCGGCCGACACCGGGCCAGTTCTAAGCAAGCCCGACGCCCGCTCCTTCGACTACCCGGCCGACCCGGGCGAGGAAGAGCCCGCCCGCGGCGAAGGTCGCCTCGAGCACCGCGCCCTTGTCCGCGGCGAGCGCGATCAGCAGGCCGCCCGAGGTCTGCGGGTCGTAGGCGAGCGCCTCGAGCTCGTCGGCGACGCCGTCCGTGTCCACGTGTGCGGCCGCGAAGTCGCGGTTGCGGCGGTCGCCGCCCGTGCGCACGCCCGCCGCCGCGGCCTCGAGCGCACCGGGGAAGAGCGGCAGGCCGGACGCGTCGAGCTCGATCCGCACGCCGCTCCGCTCGGCCATCTCGTAGGCGTGGCCGAGCAGTCCGAACCCGGTCACGTCGGTGACGGCGCTCGGGAGGAACGGCCGGAGCGCGTCCGCAGCCTCGCGACTGAGCAGGGTCATCGAGCGCGTCGCCTGCGCGAGGCCCTCGTCGTGGCGCCTTCCTTCGCGCGCCGCGTGCAGCAGCATCCCGGTGCCGAGCGGCTTCGTCAGGTAGATCGCGTCGCCCACCTGGGCGCCGCTCTTCGCCCAGAACCCGGTCGGGCTGACCGTGCCGACGACGGCGAGGCCGTACTTCGGCTCCTCGTCGCGCAGGGTGTGGCCGCCGGCCAGGATCGCGCCGGCCGCCCGGACCTGCTCGTCGGCAGCCCCGAAGACGGCCGCGAGCACCTCGTTCGGGAGGCTCTCGGGGAACGACGCGATCGAGAGCGCAAGCAGAGGTGAGCCCCCCATCGCGAAGACGTCATTGAGCGCGTTCGTGGCGGCGATGCGGCCGAAGAGCGCCGGGTCGTCCACGAGTGGGGGGAAGAAGTCGAGCGTGAAGACGAGCGCCCGCTCGTCGTCCAGCCGGTAGACGGCGGCGTCGTCGGACGGCGCGAGCCCGACGAGCAGGTTCTCCGCCTCGGCGGGGACAAGACCGCGCAGGAGCTCGTCGAGCCGCGCGGCCGAGTACTTCGCCGCGCAGCCGCCGCTCGGCGCGAGCGCTGTCAAGCTCACTGACACGCCTGGAACATACGCAACGGCGGCCTGGTGGGAGACCGCCGTTGCAGTTGGGGGGAGGGGAGAAGCTTTCCTTGGTCCTTCTCCCAGCGTTCGGCGGTCGTCCGGTCTCTCCTCTCGACCGATCTGAGATAGTCGGAGCATGGCTTCTGCGCTCGTCACCGGCGGCTCCTCGGGGATAGGGCTCGCGATCGCGAGGATGCTCCGCGACGAGGGCTTCTCCATCACACTGGCGTCGCGGACCGCCGAGAAGGTGGAGGCGGCCGCGGCCGAGCTCGGCGCTCATGCCGTCGCCGCGGACGTCTCGAAGGCCGAGGACTGCACACGCGTCGTCGAGGAGCACGTCGACCGTGAAGGCGGTCTCGACGTGCTCGTCAACTCTGCGGGCATCGGCATCGCGAGCCGGCTCGAGGACGCGCAGCTCCGGCACATCGACCGTCAGCTGGCGATCAACCTGCGCGGGCTCGTACTCGTGACGCAGGCGGCGATCCCCCACCTCCGGAAGACGAAGGGCTGGATCGTCAACCTCGCCTCCATCGCGGGCACACAGCCCGTGCCGGTCCTGCCGATCTACGCCGCCTCGAAGGCGGCGGTGATCTCCCTCACGCGCTCGCTCAACGACGACCTCGACGACGACGGCGTGCGCGCGATCGCGCTCTGCCCCGGCTTCGTCGATACGCCGATGGCCGAGTTCACGGGCATGCCGGGCGACGAGATGATCCAGCCCGAGGACTGCGCCGAGGTCGTCCGCATGTGCCTACGGCTGAGCCCGCGCGCGCGGATCCCGCAGGTGGTGATCGAGCGCGTCGGCTCGAGCGACAAGATGGGCTAAGAGCTACCCAGGTGCTCGCGCACGGCGGTGTCGAGCTCGCGCACCGACGCGGTCCCCTCGAAACGCTCCCGCACCTTGCCGTCGGGGCCGACGAGGAAGATCCACGGCTCGGATGGGAGGTTCCACTCCTTCACCCACCGGTTCTCGCCCTTCGCCGGGTCGTTGTCCTCGTAGATCTCGACGTGGCTGAACCGGATCCCTGAAGCGGCGTGCTTTTGCCGCACGGAGCTGACGACGTCGACAATGGGGCCGCAGGTACGGCTTTGGCAGTAGGCGGGGGTCGCGAACGCGACGACGAACGGCGCCTTGGCGGCCAGCGCGTCGGCGACGGAGCTGCGATAGAGCTCGGGGTCCGGGACCTTCGACGTGGTCAGCTGCTCGAGCGTCGAGTTGGTAAGCGTCGGCGTCTTGGAAGCAGGCGCGTCGTCACCGACCGCCGGTGCGGCCGGCTTCGCCTTCACGACGACGTTCCCAACCGCCTGGATCTTCTTCGGACCGCCGACCGGCTCGGCGAGCAACCAGTACGTCCCCGGCCGCTCGAGCTCGAGCTCCGTCACGAACACCGCCTCGACCTCCCCCGAGTCGGTGCCTTCGACGCCGATCTTCTCGGAGACGGCCGTCGTCTCGACAAACGGTGGCTGCTTGAGGCCCCGGGCGAGCCAGACCCGGGCCGTCGGACTCGTGATGACCCTGCCCTGATTATCGACGACGAGGAAGGGCAGCCGCACCTTCCCGGGGCCGAAGTCGGCGGCCCCGGGCACGATGGCGACGTCCTCACCGGGCGCTCGCCAGAGCGATTCCAGCGTAGGGGCGTCCGGCTCCTCCTGCGCCGAGGAGGAGCCGCCGCAGCCTGCCGCGATGAAGCAGGCGGCTAGACAGAGGATCGCGATGCACCGCACCGCGGCGAGTCTAGCCACGAGAGCCGGGCTAGCTGCCGTCGGAGAAACCGAAGGCGCTTGCGAACTGGCCGCCCCACGAGGCGAAAAGGACAGACGCCGACAGAACGATGAACAGCAGGCGTGTCTTCAAGTGCCTCCTCCTTTCTCTCGGTTAGAACCGCAGGTCCTGCAGGGCCTCGGCGGCGTTCCGATAGAGCCGCGCTGCCTCCGCGTCCTCGCCCCGTCGCGCGGCGAGATCTCCTAGCGCCACCCACGCACTGGCGCGGTGGCTGATCGACGAGAGCTGCTCGAACATCGAGTCTGCGGCGCGGAAGGCCGCCTCGGCCTCGTCCAGGCGGCCGCGCTCGAGGAGCGAGCGGCCGAGCCAGATCTGGGCCTGGCCGATCTCGCCGAGAAAGTCTTCCCGGCCTTCGAGCAGCCGCAGCGCCTCGCGCGCGTGCTCCTCGGCCGCCTCCCACTCCCCGAGCCGGAGATGGACGGTCGCGAGGCCGTTCACGGCCTGGCCGGCGTCGGCCTTAGAGTCCGCCTCGACGGCGACCGCGAACGCCGCCTTCAGCTGCTCGATCGCCTTCTGCGGGTTCCCGAGCAGAAGGCTGAGCCCGCCGAGGTTGTTCAGCAGCCGGCCGACGGTGCGCTCGTCGTCGAGCTCGTGGAAGAGGGTCTTTGCCTTCTCGGCGTAGTTGCGCGAGAGCACCCAGTGGCCGGTGCGTTCGGCAACCAGGGACGCCTGGAAGTACGCGTCGGCCATCTTGCGGCGATCGTCGACGCCCTGGGCGAGCTCGAGCGCGCGCTCGACGTCCTCGCGCGCCGCCTCGAAGTCGCGCTGGCGGCGGTAACAGCGTGAGCGCCAGTGGTAGATGTCGGAGCGGAGCCCGTCGCAGGGCATCTCGCTGCGCTCGGCCAGCGTCAGCGCCTCGTTCAGCAAGGCGACCGCCGTCGAGATGCTCGAGAGCTTGTAGCGGCAGACGCCGAGCCGGAAGATGAGCTCAGCGCGGTCGACGTCGGAGAAGAGCGGTCCCTCGGCGAGCACGCGGGCGCTGTTCAGGAGCTCGACCGCGGTGCGGACGTCGCCTTCCTGCATCCGCACCCAGGCCTCGCCGGAGCGAGTGCGCACCTCGAGCTCGACCGAGTTGGTGGCCGAGACGACGTCGCGCACGTCGGCGTACGCGTCGATCGCCTCCCTGTATCGGTAAGCCTTCGACAGCGCCTCCGCCCGGGCGAGCAGGGTCTCGACACGGCCGCGCTCGTCGGTCGACACGCCGCTCGCGAGGTAGGCCGGGTCGACGTTCAGCTGCTCGGCGAGCCAGGCGACCGTCTCGGGCGTCGGGCGCGTCTTGCCGCGCTCGATCTGGCTGACGTACTCCTTCGAGAAGCGCTCGCCGGCGAGCTCCGTCTGGGTCAGGCCGGACGCGACGCGCAGCAGCCGCACCCGATCGCCGAGGCGGGCGCCGGCAGGTGTCGCTGCTCTACGAGTAAGGGGGGCGGGGGTCTCGGCCATGAACGGTTCTCCGGGAGTGAAGCGGAATTCCTCGTGCAGTGAAGCGGGAAGTGGAGTGCCGCGCATACCCCTTTACGGTGATCTTTTCCCCGCCCGCAGCCGCGTGGAGGTGGTGAAGCAGACTACCACGAAACTACTTGACCGAGCTACTTGACTTTTCTGAACATCACGCCTACAGTTGTGCACAGCTTGCACCGGCCGACGCCAGGCCCGAGTGCAAGGGCGCGCCACCGAAAAGGCGACGCCGCAAGGCCGAAGAGCCGTGGTTGGGCCGCAGAGCCACGTCTCGCCGGAGCGTCGTCTTCGTGGCAGCTTGCCTCATGGATCGTCCCCGGAGCCGCAGCCGGGGACGATTCTTTTTTGGCTTGAAAAAAGAATCGTCCTCTTCCGTCGCATGCCTGGCTGGCCACCGGACTTCCGTGCTACCCGTTGCCGGTGAGCCACCGGTGGCGTTGGGCAGCCATCGCGCGGAAGTCGTCCTCGCCGAGGAGGCCGCCGAGGCGGCCCGCGAAGCCGAACAGCAGAGCCGCGCCGACAAATACCCACGCCTCCGCGTCCGCGTCGCGATCGGGCGGGACGCCACCCGCGGCCTGGGCTCGGCGAACCACGCCGGCGACGTAGTCGTGGACGTCGCGCAGCTGCCCGCGGAGGAAGCTCCTGATCTCGTCGTCCTCGCCGGCCTCGCTCAGCGCCTGCATCCAGAGCATCGCCGGCTTCACCTCGCCGGAGGCGTGGAACGTGAGCGCGGCCCGCCCGATCGCCGCGACCGCGTCGTGGTCGCCGAGCGCAGCGAGCCGCTCGTCGAACGCAGCCCGCAGCGACCCCCAGGCCGCGTCGAGGCATGCGAGGTAGAGCTCGCGCTTCGACGCGAAGTGGCGGTAGAGGATCGGCTCGGAGACTCCCGCTGCCCGGGCGATCTCGGCGGTCGTCGCACCGCTGTAGCTCGAGCCTGCGAAGACCCGCAGCGCGGCCTCGACGATCGCCTGCCGGCGCTCCGCCGCCGGCAGGCGCGTCGACTGCGTGAGCTGCGTCATGCGGCGACCTCGACCGGCGCCGCCTCCTCGTGGCCGGGCTCCTGCCGGACGAGCGCGAAGGCGACGATCGCACCCGCGAAGGCGATCAGGGACGCGACCAGCAGCGCGCGCTCGAAGCCGGCCATGAAGCCCTCGAGCGTCCGGCGGCCCGCCGCCTCGTGGGCCACGATCGCACCCATGATCGCGATCCCAAGCGAGCCCCCGACCTGACGCATCGCGTTCAGGACGGCCGCGCCGACGCCCGACTTCTCGACCGGCACCGCGCGCGTCGCTGCTGCGGCCGTCGGCGTCATCGTCATCGCCATGCCGAGCCCGCCGACGAGGAAGGCGGGCAGCAGCGACCAGAAGGTCGCGTCCTCGCCGAGCTGCGAGAAGTACAGGAGTTGGACGCCGAGCAGGACCATGCCGCCCGACATCAGCCAGCGAGAGCCGTGCCGGTCGGAAAGCTTCCCCGCGATCGGCGCCACGAGGATGATCAGCAGCGTCATCGGCAGGAAGGCCGCGCCGGCCTGGACGGCCGAGTAGCCAAGCACGTTCTGCATGTAGATCGAGACGAAGAAGAAGACGCCGAACATCGCCAGCGCGACGAGGAGCATCGTGGTGTTCGCGCCGGCGTAGGTGCCGCTGCGGAACAGGGTCAGGTCGAGCATCGGCGCCCGCCGGCGCCGCTCGATCACGAGGAACGCCGCCAGCGAGACGGCGGCGACCGCGAACGAGCCCAGGATCCGCGCGGACGTCCAGCCGTACGTGTTCGCTTCGATCAGCCCGTAGGTGAGCGCGAAGAGGCCGAGCGCCGAGGTGGCGAGACCCGGAAGGTCGAGGCTCTCGTGCGTGTCGTCCTTCGACTCGTCGATCAGCAGGTAGCTCGCGGCGATCGCGACCACCCCGACCGGCACGTTCACGAAGAAGATCCAGTGCCAGCTCAGGTGCTCCGTGAGCAGACCGCCGACGAGGGGGCCGATCGCGAGCGCGAGCGCCGACACGCCGGCCCAGATCCCGATCGCCGCCCCACGCTCCCTGGGCGGGAACGTCGCAGCGATGATCGAGAGCGTCGCCGGGTTCATCAGCGCCGCGCCGGCCCCCTGCACGACGCGCGCCGCGATCAGCATGTCGCCGGACTCGGCGAGCCCGCACCAGAGCGAAGCGCCGGTGAAGACGACGATGCCGACGACGAAGATAAGGCGGCGGCCGAACGCGTCGGCGAGCTTGCCGCCGATCAGCATCAGCGCCGCGAAGCTGAGCGCGTACCCCGCCACGATCCACTGCAGCTCGGAGAGACCCACGCCGAGGTCCTCCTGGATCGAGGGCAGCGCGACGTTCACCACCGTGTTGTCGAGCATGATCATGAAGAGCCCGAACGCGACAGCGCCGAGCGTCCACCACTTGCGCCGCTCCTCTGAAAAGATTGCGAGAGCCATGAGCCTCCCTTCGAGCGTCGTTAGCGTGCGCTAGGTTAGTGAGCACTAACCTGAACCGCAAGTGGGCCTGGAGGCCTACGCAAGAGCAGCTCGAGGCTGCGAACGTGGCCCGGCTGGCCGGCAAGCTCGGCTGCGACGACTACGCGTCCCTCCACCGTGTCTCGGTCGACGACCCGGAACGGTTCTGGCGTGCGGTCGCCGACGACCTCGCGCTCGAGCTCGCCCGCCCGTGGGACCGCGTGCGCGACGACTCGCGCGGGATCGAGTGGACGACATGGTTCGAGGGCGCGCGGCTGAACGTTGCCACTGCATGTGTGCATGCGTGGGCGACGCGGACCCCGGACGCGACCGCTGCCGTCTTCCGGGGCGAGGACGGCGCGCGGCGCGAGTGGACGTTCGCCGAGCTCTCGCGCGAGGTCGTCCGCGTCGCCGAGGCGCTGCAGGCGCTCGGCGTCGCCGCCGGCGACCGCGTCGCCGTCTACATGCCGATGTCACCCGAGGCGGCGATCGCGTTGCACGCCTGCGCTCATCTCGGCGCGGTTCAGGTCCCGATCTTCTCGGGATTCGCCGCGTCCGCGATCGTGCAGCGCCTCCGCGACTCCGAGGCGAAGGTGGTGATCACGGCCGACTACTCGCTCCGCCGCGGTACCCGGGTGCCGATGCGCGAGACCGTCGAGGGGGCGCTGCGGGAGTCACCGTCCGTCGAGCACGTGCTGCTCTGGCGGCGGGACGAGCTGGCCTGGGAAGCCGAGCTCGGACCGGGCGAGTTGCCGCCGCTCGAGGTCGATGCCGAGCATCCGTACCTGCTCGCGTACACCTCCGGCACCACCGGCCGGCCGAAAGGGGCTCTGCACGTCCACGGCGGCTTCCTCCTCTCGATTGCGCGCGAGGCCGCCTACCAGTCCGACATCCACGCCGGCGACCGCGTCCTCTTCGCGACCGACATGGGCTGGATCATGGGACCGTGGACCGTGGTCGGAGCCGGCGCGCTCGGCGCCTGCGTCGTCTACATGGAAGGTGCGCCCGACCGGCCGCACGACCGCATCTGGCGGCTCGTCGAGGAGGAGCGGCTGACGATGCTCGGCCTCTCGCCCACGCTCGTCCGCGCCCTGATCCCGACCGGCGAGCCCGAGGCCGACCTCGCCTCGCTGCGGGCGGTCACGACCACCGGGGAACCGTGGAACGCGGGCCCGTACGACTGGCTGAACAAGCACGTCGCGGGGGACGGGCGGATCCCGATCATCAATATCTCCGGCGGCACCGAGGTCGGCGCCTGCTTCCTCTCGGTGACGCCGATGGCGCCGACGAAGCCGGTCTCGCTCGGCTTCCCTGCGCTCGGTGCCGCGATCGACGTCTACTCGCCCGCCGGAACGCCCTTGAGGGACGAGGTCGGCGAGCTCGTGTGCACGCAGGCCTGGCCGGGCATGACGCGCGGCATCTGGGGCGACGAGGAGCGCTACCTCGAGACCTACTGGCGCCGCTTCCCCGGCGTCTGGACGCACGGCGACTGGGCTTCGATCGACGAGGACGGCTACTGGTACCTGCACGGCCGCTCGGACGACACGCTCAACATCGCGGGCAAGCGGATCGGGCCGGCCGAGCTCGAGTCGGCCGCGCTCGAGCACCCGTCGGTCGCGGAGGCGGCGGCGATCGGCGTCCCGCACGAGGTCAAGGGCGAGACGGCGTGGATCTACTGCGCGCTCAAGCCTGGCGCCGAGGCGGATGCCGACGCCATCCGGGCGACGGTGGCGGCGTCGCTCGGCAAGGCTTTCGCCCCCGAGCGCGTGCTCTTCGTCTCCGCGCTCCCGAAGACGCGGTCGGCGAAGATCGTCCGCCGCGCGGTACGCGCGAAGGCTCTCGGTGAGGACCCGGGCGACCTCTCGACGCTCGAGAACCCCGACGTACTGGAGGAGATCGCACATGTCTAGAGCACTGGTGACCGGCGGCGGCCGCGGGATCGGCGCGGGGATCGCGCGGGAGCTTGCCGCGAACGGCTTCCACGTAACGGTGACGGGACGCACGGCGGGCCAGGTCGAGGCGGTCGCACAGGAGATCGGCGGCGACGCCGTCGTCGGCGACGTCTCGAAGCGCGAGGACGTGGAGCGGATGGTCGCGGTGGCAGAGCCGATCGACCTGCTCGTCGCGAATGCCGGTATCGGCGTGCGGGAGGAGGCTGCGTGGGAGGTCGACATCGACGAGTGGTGGCAGGTGTTCGAGACGAACGTGCTAGGCGTCCACCTCTGCTGCCGCACCGTCGTCCCGGGCATGCTCGAGCGCGGTCAAGGCCGAATCGTGATCACCGGCAGCGGTGCCTCCTACCTCCCCGGAGCGAGAGCGACGGCCTACACCGCGAGCAAAGCGGCGGCGTGCCGGTACGGCGAGACGCTCGCGAACCGGCTGGAGGGTCGCATCCCGGTCTTTGTGATCAGCCCGGGCCTCGTGCGAACGGAGATGACCGAGGGGAACTTCCCAGACGATGCGCCGTGGACGCCGCCCGAGCTGGCGCCGCGGCTGGTCGCGGCACTCGCCTCGGGCCGCTTCGACCGTCTGAGCGGCCGGTACATCCATGCAGAGCACGACCCGCTCGACGAGCTCGAACGGCGGCTCGACCGGATCGTCGCGGAGGACCTGAACGCGATCCGACTCCGCCGCGAGTCCTGATGCTGTTGCGGCCCGAGGACTTCGAGCCGGTCACCGACGAACTCTGGGACGCGAGCCGCGTGCGGGCGGCGATCGCGCGGATCGTCGCCGACGTGGACGAGGCATACCGGCGGCAGCCTCTGTGGCCGCCCCCGCCGGACGCACCGGTCCCGCCGGGGCGGCCCGAGCCATCGCTCTACGGCGGGGCGCCGGGGCTCGCCTGGGCGCTCGACGCGCTCGCGCAGCGTGGGCACGCGGAGACGGCGCTCGAGCCGAGCTCCGTCGCACTCGACGCGCTCGACGCGTGGCGCGCCGACCCGGTCTTCTTCCCGACATCCGCCGATCTGCCGCAGCGCGAGTCATCGCTGCTGTCCGGAGAGGCGGGCGTTCTGTTCGTCGCGTGGTCGCTGACCGGCCGGGCCGCGCTCGCCGACGACCTCCACGCGCGCGTCCGCGCGAACATCGATGCCGACGACCTCGACGAGCTCATGTGGGGCACGGCCGGAACGCTTCTCATCGCGAGCACGCTGTTCGAGCACACCGGCGAGGAGCGCTGGGCGGAAGCCTGCCGCGACAGCGCCGACGCGTTGCTCGCTCGGCGCGACGCCGACGGCATCTGGGTACAGCGACGCTTCAACGGAGCGCGATACCTCGGGCCCGTCCACGGCTTCGTCGGCAACGTCTACGCGCTCTTGACGTCGCTCGACGGCGAGCGCGCGGAGTCGCTTCGCAGGGAGGCGAACGACGTGCTCGCTCGATTCGCCGTCCGGGACGGCGCTCTCTGCAACTGGCCGCCGGCCGCAGGAGACGGCCTGGAAGGGCGCACCGGTGAGATCAGGCTGCAGTGGTGCCACGGCGGGCCGGGCATCGTCGCCACTGCGGCTCCCTACCTGGACGAGGACCTCCTGGTCGGGGGCGCCGAGCTGACGTGGGCGGCCGGCGCACACCGAGAGGCGAAAGGGCGCGGGGATATGTCACGGCACCGCAGGCAACGGGTACGCCCTGCTGGCGACCTTCGAGCGCACAGGCGACGAGCGATGGCTCGAGCGCTCCCGGAGCTTCGCCGTCCACGCGCTGGCCCAGGCAGAGCGGGAGCCCCCGGTGTACTCGCTCTGGCTGGGCGGACTCGGCGCCGCAATCTTCGCCTCCGACTGCCTGGACGCGGTCAGCCGCTACCCCTTCCTCGAGCTGCAGCGCGCCGCGTGATGCTCTACCAGCCGGAAGCGTTCGAGCCGCTGGCGCGTGAGTGGGACGAGGAGAAGGTGCGCGAGGGCATCCGGACGATCGTCGCGGACGCGGACGCGGCCTTCGACCCGGAGTCGCTCTGGCCTGCGGGCGAGTGGGAGTCGTGGCACACGCCAACGCCGCTGAAGAGCCTCTACGTGGGCGCCGCAGGGGTGATCTGGGCGCTCGACGAGCTGGCGCGCCGCGGCCACGCGGAGCCGCGCACCGACCTCGCCGCGGCGGCGAGGGGCACGGTCGAGGCGTGGCGGCGCGAGCCGGACCTGATGGCCGAGATCGAGCTGCCGTCGACGAAGGAAGCCGGCCTGCTCACGGGCGAGAGCGGGATCCTCCTCGTCGCGTGGCGGCTCACCGGCGACGCCGCGCTCGCGGACGACCTCTATCGGCGTGTGCGCGAGAACGAGGACAGCGAGGCCGAGGATCTGATGTGGGGCACGCCCGGGACGCTCGTCGCAGCCGGACGATGCTCGGCTGGAGCGGCGAATCGAGCGGTGGCGCGACGCGGCGCAGCGAAGCGCCGAGGCGCTCTGGTCGCGTCGCGACGCGGACGGGTGCTGGACACAGCGACTGTACGGCCAGCAGGGGCGCGGCCTGAGCCCGCCGCACGGGGTCGCCGGGAACGTGCAGGCACTCCGGCCGCTGCTCGACGACGAGCGCCGCGATCGGCTCAAGCGCGAGTCGAACGAGCTCTTCACCCGCACCGCCTTCGTCGAGGACGGGCTGGCGAACTGGGCGTCACGGGAGCGACCGGAGCTCGCCGCACCGGACGGGACGATCCGCCTCCAGTGGTGCTCGGGGGCGCCCGGGATCGTGATCGCGGCCGGCGACTACCTCGACGAGGAGCTCCTGCTCGCCGGCGCGGAGCTGACCTGGCAGGCCGGCGCGCACGGGGCGGAGAAAGGTCCCGGCATCTGCCACGGCACGGCCGGGAACGGCTACGCCCTCCTGAAGACGTTCGAGCGCACCGGCGACGAGATGTGGCTGGAGCGGGCGCGCCGGTTCGCGGCCCATGCCCTCGGCCAGGTCGAGCAGCGCGACAGCCGCTACTCGCTGTGGACCGGGGATGTCGGCGCCGCCCTCTTCGCCGCCGACTGTCTCGACGCCCGGATGCGCTACCCGCTCTTCGGCTGAATCCACGTCTGGCGCGCGACCGCGAGGGCCTCCCCGTCGCCGGCGAGCAGCGCCGTGCCCGCATGCAGCTTCCGCCCCTCCTCGCCGAGCGGCCACGAGACGACGACGCATCCCTCTCCCTCGCCCGGGAGCCGCCGGATCTCCGCCGTCATCCGGCCGAGCACGACCTCGCCCCGGCCCGGCCCGCCGACCGCGTACGCGCCGGCGCAGTCGATCGCCGCCCAGACGACCTCCGGCGACACGCCGCGGGCCGTCCAGGGCGCCGCGTGGATCTCCTCGCGCCCGGCGACCGGGCCGACGTGGATGCAGAGCCCGTCGTCGGGCCGGACGCCGCAGGAGAAGCACTCGGCGAAGTTCTCGGCCTGGAAGCGGACGTGTCTCGTGGCGGCGTCCTCGGCCTCCGCGGGAGTGACGCGCGGCGGCTCGATTCCCGGTGAGCCGGGCCGTGCCTCCGCGACGACCGCGTCACCGTCGAGCAGCAGGACGCGCCCGTCGTCGTCGGCGACCGCGAGCGGCCGTTCGAGCGGCGGCGGCATGCGCAGCGTCACCTCCACCGGCCCGTCGACGAACGCGGCCAGCCGTCCCGCCGCGTAGCCGCCGTTGGCGGACTGGAGCGGGCCGCGATAGCGGCGGTCGATCAGGATGTTTTCGCCTCTGAGTCGCAAACCGGTACG
The DNA here is from genome assembly GCA_963794385.1 of uncultured Gaiellaceae bacterium. Classification (GTDB taxonomy): domain Bacteria; phylum Actinomycetota; class Thermoleophilia; order Gaiellales; family Gaiellaceae; genus Gaiellasilicea. Next base: position 53,105 of record CAWCDT010000019.1, read on the forward strand.
ATCGGATCGATGCGGCTCGCCCTCGCCCAGATCAACGCCGTCGTCGGTGACCTGGACGGCAACCGCGAACGCATTGTCGCCGCTGTTGCGGACGCGCGCTCTGCAGGCGCGGACCTCGTGCTGCTGCCCGAGCTCTCGGTCACCGGCTATCCGCCGGAGGACCTGCTGCTCCGGCCCGCGTTCGTGCGCGCGGCGGAGGAGTCGCTGCACCGGATCGCGGCGGAGTGCACAGGCATCACCGCTCTCGTCGGCACGCCGTGGTTCGACCGCGACCTCTACAACGCCTGCGCGGTCTGCGCGGACGGCGAGGTGAAGGCGGTCTACCGCAAGCGCTACCTGCCGAACTACGGCGTCTTCGACGAGGATCGCTACTTCGCGCCCGGCCGCGACCTGCTCATGCTCCGGTGCGGCCGGACGCTGCTCGGCCCGACGATCTGCGAGGACGTGTGGCAGCCGGGCCCGCCGGCAACCGACCTCTCGCTCGCGGGCGCCGAGCTGCTGCTGAACCTCTCCGCCTCCCCCTACCACGTCGGCAAGGCCGAGGACCGCGAGGAGATGCTCGTCACCCGGGCGCGCGACAACTCGGCGTACCTCGCGTTCTGCAACCTCGTCGGCGGCCAGGACGAGCTCCTTTTCGACGGCCATTCGGTCGTGCTCGACGACGAGGGCGAGGTGCTCGCCCGCGCGCCCGGCTTCGAGGAGGCGCTGCTCGTGGTCGACCTCGACCCGACCGAGGCGATCGGCCGCCGCCTGCGCGACGTCCGCCGGCGCGCGTTGGCGCGGGAACGGGAGGACGAGCAGGAGCCGCGGCTCGTCGAGCTCGGAGATTGTGTTGCTGAAATACAAGCCTCCTCGCGGACCGCGGAGGTCGTCCCGTTCGAGCCGGAACTGGAGCAGATGCGGCGTGGGCTCGTGCTCGGTCTGCGGGACTACGTCGGCAAGAACGGCTTCGGTGACGTCGTGCTCGGCCTCTCGGGCGGGATCGACTCGGCGCTCGTCGCCGCGCTCGCGACCGACGCGCTCGGCCCCGAGCGGGTGCACTGCGTCTCGATGCCGTCGCGCTACTCCTCGGAGGGCACGCAGACCGATGCACGCCGGGTCGCTGAGAGCCTCGGCTGCGACTTCCGCGAGATCCCGATCGAGCAGATGGTGGGAGCGTTCCACGCGGCCGAAGTGGGCACGAACGGCCTCGCCGCGGAGAACCTGCAGGCGCGCGTGCGAGGGATGACGCTGATGTCGCTCTCGAACGAGCACGGCTGGCTCGTGCTCGCAACCGGAAACAAGTCGGAGCTCTCCGTCGGCTACTCGACCCTCTACGGCGACCTCGCCGGAGGCTTCGCGCTGATCAAGGACGTGTACAAGACCGACGTCTTCCGGCTCGCGCGGCACCTGAACGAGCGCGCCGGGCGCGAGCTGATCCCGGTCTCGATCATCGAGCGGCCTCCCTCCGCTGAGCTGCGAGCGGATCAGCGCGACCAGGACTCGCTGCCGCCGTACGAGCAGCTCGATGCGGTCCTCGAGTCCTACGTCGAGCTCGACCGGTCCCGCGAGGAGCTGCTCGCGGAGGGGCACGACCCGGAGGTCGTCGAGCGGGCGCTCGCCCTGATCGATCGCGCCGAATACAAGCGCCGGCAAGCGCCGCCTGGCGTGAAGCTGCGGCCGAAGGCGTTCGGCCGCGATCGGCGCACTCCGATCACCAACCACTGGCGGGGTTGACATTCCTTCTCGGTAAGTGCATACTTACCGTAAGTGGCGACTAACGGAACAGCACTCGACGCGCTGGGCGATCCCACCCGGCGCCGCATCTTCGAGTCACTGAAGGCCGGGCCGCGCTCGGTCGGGGAGCTCGCAGACGGCATGCCGGTCAGCCGGCCGGCCGTCTCACAGCACCTGCGCGTCCTCGAGCAAGCGGGCCTCGTCACGCACGTCGCGAACGGGACGCGGAACGTCTACCGCGTCGAGCCGGGCGGGCTGTCCGAGCTTCGCGCGTACTTCGACCAGTTCTGGGGCGACGCGCTCGAGCGCTTCGCCGAGGAGACACGAAAGGAGACAGGATGAGCGTCGTGGCAACCGATGCGATCCGCAAGACCGTGCTCGTCGACTTCGCCCCGGCGGAGGCGTTCGAGCTCTTCACGACCAGGGCGTCGTCGTGGTGGCCGATGAAGACGCACTCGTACGGCGGCGACAAGGCGAAGGAGGTCGTCTTCGAGCCGCGTGTCGGCGGCTCGGTCTACGAGGTGACGGACGAGGGCACCGCCCCGTGGGCGCGCATCACGGCGTGGGAGCCGCCGGACCGGTTCGTCATGGACTGGCTGATCGGCAACTGCGTCGGAACCGAGGTCGAGGTGCGGTTCTCGCCCGAGGGGTCGGGTGCGCGCGTCGAGCTCGAGCACCGCGGCTGGGATCGACTCGAGGATCCGAGCGGCCACGACAACTACGCGGCGGGCTGGGAGGCCGTGCTCGCACCGTTCGTCAAGGCGGCGTCGGGCTAGACGCCCACGTCTACAGGCTCCCCGGGCGGCCCGTCCCGCAGCAGGGCGGCGACGAGCTCGGGGAGCCGGCGTGGCGCGAAGCGCTCCTCGCTCGCCGCCAGTTCCTCCTGCGTCCACCAGCGCATGCCGGTGACGAACTCGGCGGCGAGCTCCTCGGGCGTGAAGCGGGGCGCCGGCTCGAAGGCGTGCGTTCGCACGAGCACGTAGCGCTCGACCTGCCCGTCCCAGCTGCCGTCGACGAATGGAATGACGTGCTCGCGCGTCCAGATCCACGGGCCGAGCTCCACGTCCTCGAGCCCGGTCTCCTCGGTCAGCTCGCGAATGATCGCCTCTGCGTGCGTCTCGCCCTCGTCGAGCCCGCCCCCCGGCGCAGCCCAGAGGCCGGCGTTCGGGAACTCGAACCGGACGAGGAGGACCCGGCCCGCGGGATCGAGCACGACCGCGCGGGCAGCTTGCCGCAGCCTCACGCCACGAGCTCTCGAAACGCCCGGAACCAGTGCAGCCGCTCCGTCCACGGCACGGCCGCATTCGCGGGAGACGAGGACGGCAGTACGAAGAGCGCCGTCTCGCCGAGGCGCCGGGCTTGCAGCCCGAGCTCCGGCCGCTCGCCGAACGCGCCGCGGTACGCCTCCTTGCCGACGAAGCCGATCGCGCGCGGGCGCAGCTCGACGGCGATCCGCTCCAGCCGTTCGGCCGAGCCGGCGAAGTCCGCGCGACGCAGGTCGCCTGAGCCTCGCGTCGTCCGATAGGCGGCGTTCGTGATTCCGATCCCCAGCTTCAGGAGCTCGAACTGCTCGCTTGGATCGTAGAGACGGGGCGTGAAGCCGGCGGCGTGCAGCAGGCGCCAGAAGTCGTTGCGCGGGTTCGCGAAATGGGCGTTCGCGGCCGCCGAGACGCGGCCGGGGTTGATCCCGCAGAAGACCGCGGCCAGTCCCGGCGCGAGGACGTCCGGGACGTCGCTAGGCGGCTTCGGGCGTCTGTCTGGAATCGAGCTTGTCTTCGAACAAGGTGCGGATGACCTCGCCCGAGGCGAGAGCCGGGTACCTGGGGTGCCGCGCGACAACGACCACCTTCACGGCGTCGTCTCCCCGCCACCCGTAGCACCGGGCATAGCACTCGGCCTCGCTCAGCGTCCGGAGCCGTTGCATGGCCGCACCGTAAGTGGCAGGCCGGACGACATCAGTCCGCGATCGTGAGCAGCGGGTCGAGCCGTGCCGCCAGCGTGCGCGCGTCGAAGGCCTCCGCCGGTGCGAGCACGCCCCGGCCTCGCGCCTCGCCCGCCATGAGGGCCTCGGCGCCTCGGACGAGAAGGAGCGCCGTCAGGCCGTAGACGTCGCGCCCGGTAAGCACGGCACGCCCGGTCCCGGCTGCGCCCACGGCCTCCGCGACGACCGCGAAGCGGTTCCGTTGCCGCGCCGCCTCTGAGGGGCCGGCCGGCCCGATGCGGGCAGTGGCGCGGACGAACGGCGCCGCAAGCCCTCCGAGCGACCCGAACCTCGCGACGATGCCGGGCAGGCGCACGTACGAGCGAACATTGCGGACGTCGGTGTGCCGTGGCACGGTCAGCGGCTCCGTCCCGCTCCACTCGACGACCGTCCGCTCGCCGAACGGGAACCTGAGCCTGCGCGTCGTCGCGCCGAACCGGGAGGGGACGAGCCGGCCGTCCTTCCAGGCGACGAGCTGCTGCGTCATGACCCGGGCGATCGTCGCACGCGTACCGCGACTCGTCGCGATCCCGCTCGTCGCGTAACCGACGACGACCTCGTCCAGCGGCCCCTCGACCTGCTCGGCGGCGAGCCGGGCGGCGAGGTCGCCCGGGACATAGTCGAATCCGAACGCCGGCAGCACGGCGGTCTCGGCGTCGATCTCGTCGTGCACGAGCCGGACGAACCCCTGCTCGCCGGTCGAGTCGAGATAGTGCGCGCCGACCGCGACGGCGGCACGCACCGGAGCGAGCCCGATCTCGAGAAACGGCCCGGCCAGCGAGGCGACGACGTCGGCGCCTCCAAATGCCTCCCGCAGGGCCTGCTCGTCGCGCGCGTCGGCGACGCGCACCTCGTCGCCGGGCAAGGCGAGCTCCTCGAGCGCCTCGCGACGCCGGCCGACGAGCCGTACCTCGAGCCCGGCCCGGCGCGCCTCGGCGAGGACGAGCCGCCCGGTGAACCCCGTGACGCCGAGGAGCGCGAGCGCCATGGCGCGAGTGTAGGTTGCGCCGCATGAGCAGCGCCCGCGCGAAGGTGTTCGCGTACGCGGTCTCGCTCGACCGCGACGGGACGGCCCGGAACATCGACGGCGGCACACCGCTCGCCGACGAGGAGGCGTGGGCGCCGGAGGATCTCGTCCTCGTCGGGCTCGCACGCTGCACGCTGACCAGCCTCCGCTACCACGCGGACCGCGCCGGCATCGAGGTCGGCGGCAGCGTGGACGCGAGCGGCGAGGTGACGCAGCGCGAAACGGACGGGCGCTACGCGTTCGTCCGGGTGAAGGTCGTGGCCGACGTCACGCTCGAACCGGCGCCGGAGAACGTACGCGAGCTCCTCTCGAAGGCCGAGCGGGACTGCTTCGTCGGCGCGTCGCTGACCTCGAAGCCGCGCTATCGCTGGACGGTCAACGGGCAGGAGCTGGCATAAGCACGACGCTTCTGGACGTTGCTGCGGTCCGCGAACGCTTTTCGGCGCTCGACCGGCCGCTTGCCTTCTTCGACGGGCCGGGCGGCACGCAGTGCCCCGACGAGGTGATCGACGCGATCACCGCCTATCTGCGCGAGGACAACGCCAACATCGGCGCGCCGTACGAGACGAGCGTGCACACCGTCGAGCTGATCGAGGGGGCGCGTGCGGCGGCGGCGCACTTTCTCTCCTGCCACGCGGACGAGGTCGCCTTCGGACCGAGCATGACCTCGCTCAACTTCCTGCTCACGCGCGCCTTCGCACGGACGCTGCGCGCCGGTGACGAGGTCGTCTGCACGCGGCTCGACCACGACGCCAACGTCGCGCCCTGGCTGGCGCTCGCCGAGGACCTCGACATCGTGGTCCGCTTCGCCGGCGTGCACGAGGATCTCTCACTCGACCTCGATGACCTCGAGGCGCAACTCTCGGACCGCACGCGTGTCGTCGCGTTCCCGGTCGCCTCGAACGCGGTCGGGACGACGCCGGACGTGGCTCGGATCGTCGAGCTCGCCCACAACGTGGACGCGCTTGCGTGGGCCGACGCCGTTCACTTCGGGCCGCACGGTCCGATCGACGCAGCGGGCTGGGACGTCGACGTCCTGCTCTGTTCGCCCTACAAGTTCTTCGGGCCGCACCTCGGGCTCGTGTTCGGCAAGCGCGACCTCCTCGAGCACCTGCGGCCGTACAAGGTGCGGCCCGCCGCGGACGAGCCCGTGGGCAAGCGCTTCGAGCTCGGCACGCAGCAGCACGAGCTGCTCGCCGGCTTCGTCGCGGCGGTCGCGTACGTCGAGTCACTGGGCTGGGAGGCCATCACGGCGCACGAGCGCGAGCTGGGCCGGCGCTTCCTCGACGGCATTCCCGACGGCGTGCAGCTCTACGGCCTCAGGACGATGACGGGACGCGTGCCGACGTTCGCGTTCAACCTGCCCGGCCGCAGCTCCGAGGAGGTCGCGATCGAGCTCGCCGCCCGCGACGTCGCGGTGTGGCACGGCGATTACTACGCGGTCGAGATCATGAAGGTGCTGGGGCTCGAAGGCACGGGCGCCGTCCGCGCTGGCTTCGTCCACTACAACACGCCGAACGAGGTCGACCGGCTTCTAACCGCACTCGACGAGCTGTGCTAACCGTCACCGATCTCCTCCAGAAGCTGATCCGCTTCGACACGACGAATCCGCCCGGAAACGAGCGCGCGTGCATCGAGTTCGTCCAGACGCTGCTCGAGGAAGCCGGCTGCGAGACGAAGCTCTACGCGAAGGACCCCGCGCGGCCGAACCTCGTCTCGCGACTCACGGGCGGCAACGCGCCGCCGCTTCTCCTTCAGGGACACGTCGACGTCGTCACGACCGCGGGACAGCCGTGGTCACGCCCGCCTTTCTCGGGCACGCTCGTGGATGGGTACGTGTGGGGACGCGGAGCGCTCGACATGAAGGGCGGCGTCGCGATGCTCGTGAGCGCGTTCCTGCGCGCACAGCGGGAAGGCGTGCGACTCCCGGGTGACGTCGTGCTGGTCGTCCTCGCCGACGAGGAGCACGGCGGCGAGCTCGGTGCGCGCTTCCTCGTCGAGGAGCATCCGGAGCTCTTCACCGGGGTGCGCTACGCGCTCGGCGAGTTCGGCGGGTTCAGCCTCGCGATCGCGGACAAGCGCTTCTACCCGATCCAGGTCGCCGAGAAGCAGATCTGCTGGCTCAGGGCGACGGTACGCGGCCCCGGCGGTCACGGAGCACTCGCACACCGCGGCGGCACGGTCGCGCGGCTCGGCCGCCTGCTGCGCGACCTCGACCGGAAGCGCCTGCCCGTACACGTGACACCGGTCGCACGCGCCTTCGTCGAGCAGGTCGCGGCCGAGCTGCCACGCAAGGAGGCGACGGTACTGCGCTCGCTCCTGAAGCCGCGATTCACCGACGCCGCGCTGCGGCTGCTCGGGGATCGCGCCGTCACGCTCGAGCCGATGCTGCGGAACACCGTCAACGCGACGATCGTTCGCGCCGGCGAGAAGATCAACGTCGTTCCGAGCGAGATCGAGGTCGAGCTGGACGGCCGGGCGCTACCTGGCTTCGGCCCCGAGGAGTTGATCGCGGAAGTGCAGGCGATCGTCGGCGAGGACATCGAGCTCGAGCTCGTTCGCCACGACCCCGGGCCGCCGGAGGCGGACTTCGGGCTCTTCGAGACGCTCGCCGGCGTGATCCGCGAGCTCGACCCGGAGGGGATCCCGGTGCCGCTGTTGCAGATCGGCGTCACCGACGGCCGCTTCTTCGCGCAGGCCGGGGTGCAGACCTACGGCTTCGTGCCGCTGCGGCTGCCCGAGGACTTCACCTTCACGCAGTTCATCCACGCGGCCGACGAGCGCGTGCCGGTCGAGGCGCTCGAGTTCGGCGCCGAGGCTGTCTGGCGCGCGATCCAGCGATTCCACTGAGAATCCTCGTCCTCGGGGGGACGAGCTTCCTGGGCCGCGCGGTCGTGGAGGAAGCACTCGCACGCGGCCACGAGCTGACGTTGTTCAACCGCGGGGAGACGAATCCAGGGCTGTTTCCTGAGGCCGAGCAGCTGCGAGGGGACCGAATCGGTGACCTCGCAGCGCTCGCGGGTCGTGCGTGGGACGCCGTGATCGACCCGTCGGGGTTCGTGCCGGCGGTTGTGCGGCGCTCGGCCGAGCTGCTGCGCGAATCCGGCCGCTACGTGTTCGTCTCGAGCGTCTCGGTCTACGCCGACTTCTCGACCGGCCCGTCCGAGTCGAGCCCGCTGGCCGAGCTCGGCGACATGTCCGCCGACGAGGTCGCGGCGGACTACTCCAACTACGGGCCGCTGAAGGCGCTCTGCGAGGCGGAGGTCGACGCCGTCTTCGGGGAGCGCACGCTGATCGTGCGCCCGGGGCTGATCGTCGGTCCGCACGACCCGACCGGCCGCTTCACCTACTGGGCGCAGCGGCTCGCTCATGGCGGCGAGGTGCTCGCGCCCGGCCCGCCGGAGCGAGAGGTGCAGTTCGTCGACGTGCGCGACCTCGCCGCCTGGATCGTCGGCGCCGTCGAAGGCGGACTCTCCGGCCGCTACAACGCGACCGGTGACGGCGTCGCCTGGGGCGAGCTGCTCGCCGGGGCCGAGGTGACGTGGGTGTCGGACGAGTTCCTGAGAGAGCAGGAGGTCGGCGAGTGGATGGAGCTGCCGCTCTGGCTCGCCGATTCTGACTGGGTGGGGATGCACTCGACCGACGTGAGCCGAGCCCTCGCGGCCGGGCTCCGCTTCCGACCGCTCGCGGAGACGCTCGCGGGCGCGGCGACCGCCCCGGCCGTCGAGGGCGTCGGCCTCACGCCCGAGCGCGAGGCCGAGCTCCTCGCCGGTTGGCGCGCCACGCAGCGCTAGCCGTAGGCGTCGCGGGCCCGCTGCCAGCGCGGATCGTCGCGGCGGATCCGGTCCGGGTCGGTGCCGCGCGCGTCGGCCAGGTCGAGCGTCAGGAGCTGGAAGGGGACGATGTCGACCACCGGGTGACGCGTCGGCACGAGGGTGACGTCGCAGCCGAGCTCCCGCAGCGCGGCCGCTGTCTCGGCCGCCCGCGCGGCGGCGCGGCCCTCGCCCTCGAGCACGAAGCAACGGACGTTCTCGTCGATCGCGGCGAGGTGCCCGTGGAGGAGCTCCTCCAACGGGTGCGCCTCGGCCGCCACGAAGACGCCCTCGCGCAGCTTCAGCACGGCCTCCTGGGCGGTCGGCCAATCGCGACCGGCGCCCGTGACCAGGAAGCGCTCGTGGTCCGAGACGGGTAGCCGCTCCCCGGCGAGCACACCAGCCACGGCGTCCGCGAGCCACGCGACGTCCTCGCCGCGCAGCGCCGCGAGCGCCGCGACGGCGCACGTGTACGAGGCCGTGTGGCAGTAGCTCTCGTCGAGCGCCGGCGTCGCGACGACGACCTCGTCGCAGAGCTCGCCGAGGGGACTGTCGGGCTTCCCGGTGACGAGCCACTTCGGCCCGGAGAACGCACGTGCCGCCTCCAGCGTCATCGCGGTGCCGCCCTCGTGGCTGGCGAGGACGAGCACGTCCGCCTCCGGCGGGTCGAGCAGGAACTCGAGCGCGTCGACCCCGTTCCCGGTCGTCTGGGCCGCGTGGAAGGACGTGCCGCAGCCGACCGCGACGACGCGGCCGTCCGGCAGCCGCCGGTCCGCCGGCACCTGCGCGAGCCACTCCGGCTGCGCCGCGATCGCCGCCCGCGTCTTCTCTCCCGCCACGACCACCTCTATAGCATGGCCGCCGTGGGGGTCTTCGAGCGCTCCGAGTTGCGAAACGGCCTGCGCGTCCTGACGGCGCCGATGCCGCAGGCGAAGTCGGTCTCGTGCTTCGTCATGCTGGCCGCTGGCTCGCGCTACGAGACCGCCGAGACGAATGGAATCGCGCACTTCGCCGAGCACATGTTCTTCAAGGGGACGGAGCGGCGACCGACGGCCCGCGACATCGCCGGCGAGGTCGACGCGATCGGCGGCGAGTTCAACGCGTTCACAGGCAAGGAGTACACGGGCTACTACATCCGCTGCGCCGCGGAGACGCGCGACACGGCGCTCGACGTCCTCGTCGACATGCTCCGTCACTCCAAGTTCGATCCCGAGGAGATCGAGCGCGAGAAGGGCGTGATCGTCGAGGAGATGAACATGTACTACGACACGCCGCGCGACTTCATCGGGGGCGTCTACGAGTCGCTCCTCTACGGCGACCAGCCGCTCGGCTGGGACATCATCGGGCGCAAGGAGACCGTCCGCGGCGCGACGCGCGAGACATTCACCGACTACCTCGGAGAGTGGTACTGGCCGGAGCGGATGGTCATCGGCGTCGGCGGGCTGATCGGCGACGGGCTCCACGAGCGGCTCGAGGAGTTGCTCGGCGACCTCGAGCCGCGTGAGACGGGATCGCCCGCCCCCGTCGCGCCGAGCTCGAACGGCGCGCGTGTGAAGGTGCACACGAAGACCTCGGACCAGGCGCATATCGTGCTCGGGGTCCGGAGCCGGCCGCTCGTAGATCCCGACCGGTACGTGCTTCAGCTGCTCGCGACGGTGCTGGGCGGCGGGATGTCGTCCCGTCTCTTCACCGAGGTGCGCGAGCGGCGGGGGCTCGCGTACTACGTCTTCGGAACGAACCACGCCTACACCGACGCCGGCTCCCTCTACTCGCAGTCCGGCGTCGACATCAACCGGATCGACGAGGCGGTGACGACGATCGTGGAGCAGTTCCGGCTGCTGGCGGAGGAGCCGGTGCCGTCGGACGAGCTCGAGAAGGCGCGCAACTTCGCCAAGGGCCGCTTCGTGCTCCAGCTCGAGAGCCCGCACGGGACGATCATGTTCGGCCTCCGCCGCGAGGTGCTCGAGGGGCGCGCGGAGGAGCCGCAGGCGGTGCTCGACGCGCTCGACGCAGTCACGGCCGACGACCTCCAGCGGGTCGCGCGGGAGGTTGTGGACGACGGCCCCTATCTCGCCGTGATCGGGCCGTTCGAGGACGCCGAGCGCTTCGAGAAGCTCCTCTAGAGCCTGACGCTAGGAGACGTCAAGCCCGCCGAGCGCGCGGCGCGCCTCGGCGACCGCTTCCCGCGCGATCTCGATTGCGGCGACGTTTTCGGGATCGCGTTCGCGGACGGCCAGGGCACGCTCGAACGCGTCGAGCGCCTGCTCGTGCTCGCCGGCGTCGAAGTGCTCCCAGCCGAGGTTGTTCAGCAGCGGGCCGGCCCAGTACGCCGCGGCTTCCGAGCGCTCGGCAAGCTCGAGCCCGCGAGTCGTCCAGGCGGCGAACCCCTCCCGGTCGGGGGCGGCGAGCGCGCACATGTGGGCGGCGTCGCCGGCGAGCCAGTCCTCGCCCGCCTCGAAAGCCGCGGCGTACGCAGACTCGAAGAGCGGCAGCGCCGCCTCGTTGTCGCCGCTCGAGCGGCGCAGGCGGCCGCGCTCGAGGTCGACCCGGACGCGCACCCGGGCGTCCTCCTCGGTCACCTCGTCGAGGAGCCGGTCACCCTCGTCGAAGCGGCCGCGCAGGCCTTCGACCCGCGCGAGCTGCGTCAGCGCCTCAGCGCGCAGCGTGCGGAAGCGTCTTTCCGTCGCGTCGAGGTCGTCGAAGTCCCAGAGCGGACGCAGCGGGTCGCTCATCGCCCCGTCGTCGAGAAGTGCTGGTAGTCGCCGAAGGACGCCCCCCACTTCCACCCGACCGCGGCGAACGCACGGACGAGCACGCCGCCCTCGACCGCCATGCCCTTGCGGAGGCGCGAGCGGTCGAGGAAGGCCCGGCCCGCCGGCGGCGACACACGCGCGCCCTGGACATACGGGTTCTCGACCGGGTTGACGTCGATGGCCACGCCGTAGGCGTGCAGCGACCAGCGGCGCGTGCCGCCGACGAAGCGGCAGTTGAACCCGGACGTGTTGTCCGCGGCCATCGACGCGTCGTCGCTGCCGCCGTATTCCGACACGGGCCGGAGCCGCCGGATCGGGAAGCGGGCCTGCCAGAGCCGGCGGAAGACCGAGACGACGTCGGCGGCGACTTCTCGCGCGACGACGATCGCCCCTTCCCTCTCGACGCCCCTGAAGTCCCAGTACGAGACGCGTACCGTGCGGAGCCGCGCGGGCGGAACCGGGCAGCCCGCGCGGTAGGAATGGCGCAGGTCGGCCCAGCGGACGGGCTCGATCTTCGCCGTGAACAGCTGCGAGGCAGCCGTTTGCTGAGAGCACACAAGGCCGATCGCGGCTGCCACGACGGACACGAGCGCGAACCGCATCGATCCAGCGTACCCTGGGGCCGTGCTCGCCCTGCCCGTCGTGCTCGCCGCAGTCGCCGCGTGGTGCCCGGCCAATCTTGCGGGCTCGATCGAGACGCCGGCGACCGCGAAGCAGCTGCTCACGGTCGAGGCGGCTTCGACGCCGGACGACCCACGCGACAGCTGCGAACCTGGCGACGTGTTGACGGGTGCTGGACTCCGGTCGCGGGCCCGTATCCCGCGCGCGTCGGCAAGAACGGCGTCTCCGCCAACCGCCGCGAGGGCGACGGCACGACGCCCGCGGGCACCTTCCGGATCGGCCGGACGATGTACGGCAACGAGCCGGATCCCGGCGTGCGCTTCCACTACCGCCGCTTACGCTGCGGGGACTGGTGGGACGAGGACCCGGCGTCGCCGACCTACAACTCGTTCCAGCATGTCCGCTGCGGGACGACGCCGCCGTTCGGCGTCGTCAGCGAGGGGATGTGGCAGAACCCGCGCGCCTACTCGCACCTCGCTGTGGTCGAGTACAACATGCGGCCTGTCGTCCCCGGCCGGGGCTCCGGCATCTTCCTGCACGAGCAGACGGGCGGCCCGACGATCGGCTGCGTCAGCCTGGGGAAGGCGAGAGCTGCGGGCCGTTCTCCGCTGGCTGCGCCCCGGCGACGCGCCCATGATCGCGATCGGGACGAGCCGGCAGCTGCGCGGCTAGCGGCGCCGCCTGCGGCACGCTACGGTCCGGCCGCATGCCCGAGCGGAAGGAGTTCGCCGAGCTCCAGAAGCGGCTGCGCGCGCTGTGGCCCTCGGTCTCGCTGCGGTCGATCGGCGACGTCGAGCGGACGATCGTCGATCGTCCACTCGATCAGCATGGACGTCCCCGAGCAGCTGATCCCGGTCTTCCCGGCCTACGAGGAGCGCTTCCTCTGTATCGTGCTCAGCCTGCTCCGCTCGCCGCGCTCGCGGGTCATCTACGTCACCTCGCAGCCGATTCTGCCCAGGCTCGTCGACTACTACTTCGGGCTCGTTCCCGAGCTCGACACGCCCCGGGCGCGCAGCCGCTTCTCGGTCGTGTCGCTCGTGGACGGCCGCAACGAGCCCCTGACGCGGAAGCTGCTCGCCCGGCCGGGCGCGATCGAGCGGATCCGCTCCCTGATCGGACAGCCCGAGCTGGCGATCTTGCTGCCCTTCGCCACCTCGACGGACGAGGTCGAGCTCGCCGTGCGGCTCGGGATCCCGCTCTACGGCGCCGACCCGGCGCTCGAGCGGTTCGGCACCAAGAGTGGCAGCCGGCGCGTCTTCGACGAGGAGGGCGTGTCCCACGCGCGCGGCTTCGACGTCGGCGGCGAGCGCGACGTGCTGAAGGCGCTCGCCGAGCTGCGCTCGTCCAACGCTGCGCTCGCGACCGCCGTCCTCAAGCTCGATCGTGGCGTGAGCGGGCTCGGCAACGCGCTCGTCGGCGTCGACGCCGCCCTCGACTCGAACACGCTCGGCGGCGCGCTCGAGCTCGAGGACACCGAGGTCGACGAGGGCGACTACTTGCGGGCACTCGCCGACCAGGGCGGGATCGTGGAGGAGCTGATCGAGGGCGAGGACCTCCGCAGCCCGAGCGCCCAGCTCCGGATCAGCCCTTCCGGGCAGGTCGAGATCCTCTCGACACACGACCAGGTGCTCGGCGGCCCGCACGGCCAGACGTACTTCGGCTGCCGCTTTCCTGCGGATCCCGAGTACGCCGCGCTGATCGCGGCCGACGCCCTGATCGTCGGCCGGCGGCTCGCGCGCGAGGGCGTGATCGGGCGGGCGGGCGTCGACTTCGTCGCCGTCCGGGGCGAGGGCGGCTGGGAGTCGTACGCGCTCGAGATCAACCTCCGCTGCGGCGGCACGACGCACCCGTTCATGGCGCTCTCGACGCTCACGGACGGGAGCTACGACCCGCTCGCGGGGGAGTTCCGAAGCCGGCTCGGCGACCTCAAGCACTACGTCGCCACCGATCACCTCGACTCGCCCGCCTACGCGTCGTTGACGCCCGACGACCTGCTCGACCTCGTCGCCGAGCGCCACCTCGGCTGGGACGCGGAGCGCGAGACCGGCATCGCGCTGCACATGGTCAGCGCGCTCGCCGTCGCGGGCCGGATCGGGCTGACCGCGATCGGCGACACGCCGCCCGAGGCGAACGCGCTCTACCACGAGCTGAAGCAGGCGCTCGACAGCGTCGCGGGGCGGGCGGCGGGGACGGAGGCCGCGACGCCCGCGCGAGCCAAGTAACAGACTGTTACTTGGCCAGGCCGGCTGCGCGCAGGACGTCGCGGCCGAGCAGCTGCGCCTCGCGGAGCCCGACACCGGGCCGGTAGACCTCGACCACGACGATCGTTGCGCCGCCTCCGTGGTAGCACAATCGCCGCCGTCGTCCGCGTGTCGGTGAGCCAGCCGTTCTTCTCGGCCAGCGGCAGGCTCGCGAAGCCACGGACGCAGCAGGCCGACGTTGTCCGCGACCGGCTGTGAAGAAGCGAGCACGCGGAGAGCCACCATTGCCTGCCGTCGCGTCAGCCCGAGCAGGCCGAGGACGTGCGCATCGCCGCGCGCGCCGGCGTGGAGCCGGTAGAGAGCACGACCGAGATCGCGCGCGGTGGTCACGCGCGAGTGCGGCCCAGGCGGCCGGGCCGTCGTCGCCCGGTACGGCCCCGGGTACGTGCTCGACGCCATGCCCAGGCGGCGCAGGCCGTCTGCGACCGCGCCGTGACCGAGCCTGCCCAGAATGCGGTTCGCGGCCAGGTTCGACGACCAGAAGCCGATCTGCTGGACGTCCCACCACCAGCGGCTGCGCTCCGGGCTGCGGCGACGCGCGCAGCGCCGCCACGAGCGCACCGAGCTTCACCGTCGAGGCGGCGGGGAAGCGCGTGTCGGCCTCGTGACCCGCGTAGCGGCCGGTGGCGCAGATGGTGCACCCAGATCCCGGCGACGCCGTCGACGCGCGCGGCGGCAGCCCGAAGCCTGCGGGCCAGCCCGGGGTCCGGCAGGCGCGGGCCGAAGCCTGCCTCCGCCTCGGGAAGCGGCGCGAGCGGTCCCGTGCTCCGCGAGCCGGGCTCGCGGTCGAGCTCCTCGGCCCACGCGACGCGGCGCCGGCCCTGCGCGAGCAGGTCGGCCCGGAGCGAGCGAAGCGCCGGGCGCACTTCGCCGGCCGAGTGCACGGCGTCCAGGAGGTCGCGCCCCGCGTCGTAGCCCGCCTGGGCGCCGTCGGGCGTCGCCGGGTATGACGCCTCCGCGGCGGCGAGGTAACGCTCCTTCGCGGCGAGCAGCTCGCGGTCGCCGGCGAGCCGCGCCCGCGGGAACGAGCAGCGCGAGCAGAATCGTGGCCGCGAGCCGGCTCACCCGGGCGACGTGGATCGAGCGGCGAGCGCACGGCGCACGCGCCCGAGCACCTCGGTCGCCTGGACCAGGTCTTGCTCGCCCAGCTGCTCGCCGAGCGCGTCGGCCCACACTTGCTGCGCCGCCTGGATCTGTCGTAGCACGTCCTCTCCCCGCGGGGTGATGCGCAGGAGCTTGGCGCGGCGGTGGCGCGGGTTCTCCTCGAACTGGTCAGCCCGTCTCGCTCGAGCGCATCCGCGGTGCGCTGCACGCTCTGGCGGGCGAGCCCGAACACGCGCGCGATCATCGGCCACTGTCGCGGGCCCGTGCTCGATCACGCCCAGCACCTGCCAGCGGGCCTCCGTCTGCCCGAACGGGCTTCGCCATTGCGTTCCCGGCCGCGATCAGCCGCCCGTGCAGGCGCAGGACCTGGACGACGAGGTCGCTGAACGCGTTTCCGGCCGGAGTGCGCTCCAGCGGATGGTCGGCCGATTTGACAGCATGCTGTCGTTCTGGCAAGATGACAGCATTCTGTCATACGGAGAGTCGGAAGGCGAGAGGAATGTGGGAAGCGGATGCAGACTGGCCGCCCGTACGTAGGCTGAGAGCCGTGGCGGCAATCGAGGCAGAAGGGCTGGTCAAGGTCTATCGCTCGCGCAAGAACGAGGTGCGCGCGCTCGACGGTGTCGACCTGGAGGTGCGGGAGGGAACCGTGCTCGGGCTGCTCGGCCCGAACGGCGCGGGCAAGACGACGACTGTCCGCATCCTCACCACGCTGCTCAAGCCGGACGCGGGCAGCGCGCGCGTCGCCGGGCTCGACGTGGTTCGGGACGCCCAGGCCGTGCGTTGCCGGATCGGCCTCTCGGGCCAGTACGCGGCGATCGACGAGAACCTGACCGGCCGCGAGAACCTCTGGATGTTCGGACGCCTCTACGGGCTGCCGAGCGGCGAAGCCCGACGCCGCGCCGACGAGCTGCTCGAGCGCTTCGACCTCGCGGACGCGGCCGACCGGGTCGCGAAGACGTACTCCGGCGGGATGCGCCGCCGCCTCGACCTCGCGAGCGCGTTGATCGGCCAGCCGAAGCTGCTCTTCCTCGACGAGCCGACCACGGGCCTCGACCCACGCAGCCGCCTCGCGCATGTGGGACGTGATCCGCACCCAGGTGCGCGAAGGGGCGACGCTCCTGCTGACGACGCAGTACCTCGAGGAGGCCGACGAGCTCGCCGACGAGATCGCGGTCGTCGACCACGGCCGGATCATCGCGCGCGGCACGGCGGACGAGCTGAAGTCGCAGGTGGGCGGCGAGCGGATCGAGGTCGTCGTGCACGACGGCGACGCGCTCGACCGCGCGGCGACGCTGCTCGCGCCCGACGGCACCGGCTCGGTCGACCGGCACACTCGCCGGCTCACGATCGCGGCGAGCGGCGGCGCCGCCCAGCTCGTCGACGTCGTCCGCCGGCTCGGCGACGAGCAGATCAAGATCGACGACGTCGGCATTGCGCCGGCCGACGCTCGACGACGTGTTCCTCACGCTCACCGGGCACGTCGCCGAGGAGCTGCCGGCCGAGGACGAGGAGGAGGTGGCGGCATGACGGCACGCTCGGCGGCCGTCAACGACGGCCTGATCATGACCTGGCGCAACCTCAAGCGGGTGCCGCGGATCCCCGAGCTCGCGATCTTCGCGATTCTGCAGTCGATCATGTTCGTGCTGCTGTTCGCGTACGTGTTCGGCGGCGCGATCCCCCTCCCGGACGGCGGCTCCTACCGCGAGTACCTGATGCCCGGCATCTTCATCCAGACGCTCGGCTTCGCCTCGATCACGACGGCGATCGCGGTCACGGACGACATGTCGAAGGGGCTGATCGACCGCTTCCGCTCGCTGCCGATGGCCCGCTCGGCCGTCCTCAGCGGGCGCACGACCTCCGACGTCGTCTACAACGCCGGCATCCTCGTCGTGCTGATGCTTTCCGGCCTCGTCGTCGGCTGGCGCGTGCACGGAACCCTCGGCGAGTTCCTCCTGGCCGTGCTGCTCATGCTCTTCTTCACCTACGCGATGGCGTGGATCGGCGTCCTGATCGGGCTGAGCGTGCCGTCGGTCGAGGTCGGGCAGCAGCTCGGCTTCCTGATCGTCTTCCCGCTCACGTTCGTCTCGAACGCGTTCGTCCCCGTCGAGACGCTCCCGAGCTGGCTGCAGCCGTTCGCGGAATGGAACCCGTTCAGCGCGCTCACCGCGGCGACGCGCGAGCTGTTCGGCAACCCGAACCCGTACACGTCCGGCTTCCCGGGCGAGCACCCGATCTTTCTCTCGATTGCGTGGACGGTCGGGCTGCTCGTGGTCTTCGCGCCGCTCGCGGTGCGGAAGTACCGCTCGATCGACCGCTAGAGCTCGTGCTCGACCCGGGGCCGATCGCTAGGCCGCCCCGAGCGGCGGCACCCACGAGCGGAATCACGCAGCTCTTGTCCCTGTAGCGGGGGGAGAGCCACGCCTTGGTACGCGTGCAGGGCGAGCGCGTACGGGTAGAGGTCGTTCGCCTGGGCATCTGTGGCGCCGAGTCGCTGCGCCGCTTCGCGGAAGTGGACGAGTGCCTGGCACTCGACCTTGCCCTCGTTGCGGCGGTGGCGCCAATGGCGCAGGTGGTAGGCCTCGTGCGTGAGCACGAGCGTGCCGAGCGCCTGCTGCCAGGCGGGGACGTCCTGTCCGCCCACCCCGAGCGCTCCCTCGCACACTGTCGGGGAGAGCACGGTGTAGTCGTCGCGGAGGTTCGTGTAGGCCGAGCTGAACGCGGAGGCGAAGTCAGCGTGCCACTCGGCGCTCGACGGGCAGCGGACCTCGCCGAAACCGAGCGAGTAGACGCGTGCGACCTCGGTCAGACGCGCGACCGGATCGGATGCCGCTCCGGCCGGCGCGAGAACGGCGAGCGCGACGGCGACCACGACCGGTGCGATCGGCCGAGTCGTCATGGAACGCCCGACCGGCCGCCGACCGGCATCGCCGGAGAACCAGGTTGCGCGGGGCGAGCTCCGTCGCTCGGAGCAAGCTCGAGATCGCGTCGATCTCGGCGAAGAACCGCCGGCAGTCGGCGCAGCGGCTCAGGTGCTGGGCTGCGCTGCGCAGCTCGCCGGCAGCCGCTTCCTGGTCGATCGCCGCCGAGACGGAGCGGCGCGTCCCGTGGCAGCGGCTGCCGGCGATCACGGCGCTCTCACGCATGCGGATCAGATCGCCGGACGGGCCGGCACCGGCGTATCGGCCCCGCGCCGGCGCAGCCGGTCGACGAGCCGGAGGCGTCCGGCCCCTCCGGCCTCGGGGCCGACCTCGGCTGCCTGCTCCTCCCGGGCGCTCAGCGCTCGGTAGGCGGCCAGGCCACGCGCCAGCTTCTCCTCGCTGCGCGCCTTCGCGATGTCGTTGCTCATCCACGGATGCATGTCCCACTCCTCTCTGGTTGCCCGGTTGCTTGCTCGATGGGAGAATCTGCGCCGGCGATGACGGGCGGATGACCGGCGGATGACGGGAGAGGGAACGCTCGAGTTCCGGCTGCTCGGCCCGCTCGAAGCCCGCCTCGACGACCGGCCGCTCCCGCTCGGCGGTGCCCGGCAGCGCGGGTTGCTGGCGCTCCTGCTGCTGCGGGCGAACGAGGTCGTCGCTCGTGACCGGCTGATCGACGAGCTGTGGCGCGACCACGCACCCGAGAGCGCCGCGAACGCACTCGCGGCGCTCGTCGCCCGCCTCCGCCGCGTGCTGCCGGCCGACGTTCTCGTGACGAGATCCGGCGGCTACGAGGCGAGGATCGAGCCCGATGCGCTCGACCTCCATCGGTTCGAGCGTCTCGTCGAGGAGGGAAGCCGCGCGCTCGCCGCCGGAGACGCGGCCGAGGCGGCCGATCGGCTCCGGTCGGCGCTCTCGCTCTGGCGAGGTCCGCCGCTTGCGGACTTCAGCTACGAGCCGTTCGCCGAGTCGACGATCGGGCGGCTCGAGGAGCTCCGCCTCGCCGCGATCGAGAACCGGATCGACGCCGACCTCGCGCTCGGCCGACACGGGGACCTCGCAGGCGAGCTGCAGTCGCTCGTGCTGGAGCACCCGCTCCGGGAGCGGCTACGCGGCCAGCTGATGCTCGCCCTCTACCGGTCGGGCCGCCAGGCCGAGGCGCTGGAGGCCTACCGGGAGGGGCGGCAGGTTCTCAACGATGAGCTCGGGATCGATCCGAGCCCCGCGCTCCAGGAGCTCGAACGAGCGATCCTCCGCCAGGATCCCGGCGTCCAGGCACCGAGTCCCGCTCTCGCTGTGGCTGCGCTTCCGCCGACGACGGCCGGCACAGAGCGCTCGATCGACGGCGAAGTACGTCCGCTCACGATCCTCTTCGCTGACATCGTGGGCGCAGTCGCGCTCGCCGAACGGTTCGCCCCCGACGAGGTCCTGGCGCTCGTCGGCGGATGCGTGACACTGATGAGCCTCGCCGCCGAGGAGTACGGCGGCACCGTGCAGGCGTACGAAGGCGACGCGATCTGTGTCTACTTCGGCGTACCGTCGGCGCACGAGAACGACCCAGAGCGCGCCGCGCGCGCGGCGCTGCGCATCCTCGAGCTCGTCGACGAGTACGCACGCGACGTCGAGGACGCATGGGGGATCACCGGCTTCGCCGTAAGGGTCAGCATCAACACCGGCCGGGCAGCGGTCGGCATGGTCGGCGGCGCCAACCGCCAGGCGCTCGCGTTCGGCGAAGTCGGGACCGTCGCCTCGCGGCTGCGGGCCGCGGCCGAGCCCGGAACGATCCTGGTGGGAGAGGCGACTGCGCGCCGCCTCGCCCACCGGTTCGCGTTCGAGTCGCTCGGCGAGATCGAGGTGAGGGGCAGGGAAGCGCCGGTGGCGGTCTCGCGCCTGCTGGCACCGTCACCGCGCGCGCCGACGTCGTCCGGCACGCCGAGCGTGGGCAGAGAGCACGAGATCGACAGTGCTGCGCGACGTCGTCGACGACGTCGTCTCGGGCCGGGGCCGGATCGTCGTCATCTCCGGTGCGGCCGGGATCGGCAAGACACGGCTCGTCGCCGAGCTTCGGTCACTCGCCGGGGAGCAGGTGACGTGGCTGGAGGGCCGCTGCCTCTCCTACGGCGGCCTCGCCCGCTGGCCGTTCGTCGAGATCCTCCTCGGCTGGCTTGCGGCCGAGGTCGGCGAGCCGGAGATCGCGATCAGGACGAAAGCCAGGGCACGACTGGGGGCGCTTCTCGGCGAGCGCCTCGACGAGGTGCTCGCGCCACTCGGTCCCCTGCTCCGCCTCCGCTCCGAGCCCGAGACCGCGGCCGAGGAGACCGACGGAATCCCCGGCGCATACCTGCGCTGGCTCGAGGCGCTCGCCGCCGAGCGGCCCGTGGTCGTCGTGCTCGAAGACGTCCAGTGGGCGGACGCCTCGACGCGCGAGCTCGCCGAGGCGGTCATGGAGCTGACCGATCGCGCCGGTGTGGCGCTCGTCTTGACCGAAGAGCCGATCGCGGCCTCGGAGGGTGCGGCACTGCGACGGCGCGCGAGCGGCGACTACGCGCATCGCACGACCGAGGTCTCGCTCGGCCCGTTGGACGAGACGGCCGCCGAAGAGCTCCTGACCGGCATCCTCGGCGACGACGTCGAACCGGGCGTCCGCACCCGGCTCGTCCGGGAGGCAGAAGGCAACCCGCTCTACCTCGAGGAGCTCGCTCGCGCGTTTCAGGAGGGCGCGCTCGAGTCCCGCGGCCGCACGTGGACGATCTCGATGCGGTCTCCCGAGCTGCTGCCGCCGACGCTGGAGAACCTCCTGCTGGCGCGGATCGACCGTCTCGCGGCGGGCCCCCGCCGACTCGCCCAGACGGCCGCCGCCATCGGTCGCACGTTCCCCGTCGGTGTCCTCACCCACGTCATTGGACGAAGATGTGGCCGAGGAGCTCGCCTCGCTCTTCCGGACCGAGATCGTGCGCGAGCTCCGGCGCTACCCGGACTTCGAGTGCGAGTTCACCCACGGCCTGCTGCAGGAGGTGGCTCTCTCGACGCTCGCCGCCACCGCGCGGCGCGAGCTGTACGGGCGCATCGCCGCCGCCTATGAGGAGCTCTACGCGGGCTCGCTCGACGAGCACCTCGAGCGGCTCGCGCACTACCACGCGCAGACCGGGAACCTGCCGAAGGCGCTCGAGTACGCCGAGCGCGCCCGCGGCGGATCAAGCTAGCGCTCGAGCCACCAGTCCTCGGCACTCGCGAGCGGGTTGAAGGGAGAGAGGGTGACACCCCGGACGTTGGCGCGGACGGCGACGATGGACGGGAGCTGGTAGAGCGGGATCAGCGGGACGTCCCTTGCCAGCTGGGCATCAGCGCTGTTCAGGGCACGCGCCTGGTCGCCCGCATCGAGGATCAGCTTCGCCTGATCGAGTTCACGCGTGACCAACCGCTGGCAGTGAGCCCGAGTGGTTCTGCGAACCGTAGCAGGCGAAGAGGTCGCGGGCGCCGCTCGGATCTGGCCCGGACGCGAACCACGAGTAGTGCGCGATGTCGAAGTCGGCCGCTGGGAATGATCTGATTGAACAAGACGACGGACGGCGAGAACGACAGCAGGACCTCGACACCGATCTCTCTCAACTGGTCCCGGACGAGCTCGTCCACGCGCGCCGGGCCGGGAAGCCGGCGCGCGTCGCCAGGCGGAGCCGGAGCCGCTCACCGTCACAGGAGTAGATGCCGTCGGTGCCGCGACGGCAACCCGCCTGCTCGAGGAGCTGCCTGGCGAATTGGGGATTGTGGCCGTACCTGCTCCAGTGCGGCGTGTAGTTCGGACTCTGGGGCCGGAACACGACGCTGTTGAGCGGCCGCAGCGTCGGGTCGGCGCCGCCGAACGGGCTATCCCCGATGAGGGCGACTCGGTCGAGGCCGAAGGCGAGGGCCCGGCGGACCAGCTTCTTCTTCAGGGCGGGGTGACCGCCGGGGCCGAGGTTGAACGTGAGGTGCTCCCAGGCCGATGTGCGTCCGGACACGATCGCTGATGCCCGGTTCCTGTCGCAGGGCGGGGACGCCCGCGAGCCCGAAGTGTTGTGCGACGTCAACCTCGCCGCTTCGCAGCCAGTCGGCCGGGTCGAGGCTGCTCATCCGATAGCGAATGACGAGTCGGTCGAGGTTGGCGCGGCGGCCCCAGTAGTTGGGATTGCGGCGCAGCACGATCTGTGTCCCGCGCTCCCAGCGCTCGACGAGGAAGGGGCCGCTCCCGATCGGCGCGCCCGTCTTCGGGTTGTCGATGCCGTCCGTCCAGATTCGCGCGGGATCCATCCCCTCGAGGGCGTGGCTCGGGAGGATGGTTCCGAACAGGCCGCGCCAGCCCGCGAAGCGGGACCGCAAGACCACCCTCACCGTCTTCGCGTCGACGGCTCGCACGCTGCGAACCTGCGCGACGTGCGTGTCGGTCAACTGCTCGTCTCTTAGAGCTCGGATCACACGATCCGTGAAGACGAAGTCCCGCGCCGTGATCGGCGCGCCGTCGCTCCAGCGAGCTTCGGGACGGATCCTGTAGGTGAGCGTGAACGGCGCGCTCCTGGTGAAATCGACGCCCGAGACGAGCCTCGGCCGCCACGTGTAGTCGGGACGGGCCTCGAAGGCGCCCAGGAGAACCTTCCAGGAGATGAACGGGGTGAGAGCGCCAATTGTGATGCATTGTCGTTCGAGAATCACATTGAGACACGGGGGCTCCCGGAGGCCCCCTCCGGCTCCTTGCGTTCCGAAGACGAGGGTTCCGCCGACCCGCGGCACCTGCGCGCCCGAGCCTCCCGCTCCCGAGACAGCGAGAAGCGAGACGGCGAGCGCCGCGGCGAGCGCTCTAGCCACCGGACTGCTCCGCGAGCGCGGACGCTCACCCAGACCGCACCCCCCCCGGCCGCGACACGCTGCGGCTCGTTGCCGATCTCGATCGTGGCGATGGTCTCTCCGGTCGCCGGATCGAGTCGCGCGACGGTCCGGTCGAGGGCAGAAGCCACCCAGACACCGCCCTCGCCGACGGTGACGTCCACAGGCCCGTCGCCGACGTTGAACTCGTCGGTCGTCGGAGCCTGGTCGCCACCGGCGACCAGGCGCGTCACCGAATCGTCGTCGAAGTTCGTCACCCAGAGGGCGCCTGAGCCGACCGCGATCGCTGTCGGCGCTCGCCCGACCGTGTGCTTGTCCAGCTCCTGGTTCGTCGCAGGATCGATCTCGATCACCGCGTTGGCAGCGCGGTTCACCACCCACAGCGCGCCAAGCCCGAACGCGATGTCGGTGTACTGCGACGCGATCGCGTCCGGCGAAGTCAGCAGGCCGGCCTCGAGGCCGATGCTCGTCGGCGTCCCCGTTCGCGGGTCGACGCGCCCGAGCTCGCCGTTCTCGCAGAGAAACCAGACCTCACCGGCGCCGGACGCCACGCTCGCCTGGGACCCTGCCACGCACGGGGTGTTGTCGGGGAGCGCCGGAATCGGGGTTGCGGCGGCGTCCTGGTTGGGGTTGATCCGCGTCAGCTCCGCGAGCGCGCCGAGCGCGACCCAGACCGTTTCGCCGCCGACCGTGAGGTCGCTCGGAGAGCCGCCGACGGCGATTGTCCGCCTACGCTCGCGCGTCGCCGGGTCGATCCGCGACACCGTCTCGTCCTCGACGTTCGCCACCCAGACGCTTCCCGCTCCGAAGGCGATCGGCCCCGGGTCGGAGCCGGCCGGCACCTCGGCAACGAGCTCGTTCGTCGCCGGGTCGATCACGCCGACCGAGTTGGGCGAGACCGAGGTGAGGCCGCCTGGGTCACGACCGAGCGTGAGGGCGAGAGCAGCGGCGACGCCCGCGAGCGCAACCACGGCCGCGGCGGCGAGGAGCCAGCGTGGCGTTCTCGCCGCAGGAACCGGCGTCGTGAGCCCGAGCGCCGAGCGAGCGGCTGCGACGAGCTCGCCCGCGCTGGCGTAGCGCCGGCTCGGATCCTTGGCAAGGGTGCGGGCGAGCACCGTGTCGAGCGCGCGCGGCAGCTCCGGGCGGGCCTTCGAGGGCGGAACCGGCTCCTCGTGCACGTGCGCCCAGAGGAGGGCGACGTCGGTTGCCCGCGGAAACGGGGACTGCCCGGTCAGGCTCTCGTAGAAGACGCAGCCAAGCGAGTACAGGTCGGCGCTCGCCTCGACGTCGTCGCCGGTGATCTGCTCGGGAGCGACGTACTCGAGCGTGCCGACAACATCGCCCGGAGCGGAGACGCCGCTGAGCGAGCCGGTTCGCTTCGTCAACCCGAAATCGGCGAGGTAGCAGTGCTCCTTGCCCGCCGCGCGCGCGATCAGCACGTTCGACGGCTTCACGTCCCGGTGGACGAGCCCCTGCTCGTGAGCCGCGTCGAGGGCCTCCGCGACCTGCTCGAGCAAGGCAATCGCGCGGCCCGGCTCGAGCGCGCCTTCCGCCGCGAGCAGCTTCCCGAGATCGGTGCCCTCGACGTAGCGCATCGCGAGGAAGAGGGCGCCCTTGTCTTCCCCCGCCTTGAAGATCGGCACGACGTGAGGATGGTCGAGCGACGCTGCGACGCGCGACTCGCGCAGGAAGCGCTCGCGGAAACGGTGGTCCTCTGCGAGCTCTGGTGCGATCACCTTCAGCGCCACCGTGCGCTCGAGACCCAGCTCCCGGGCGCGATAGACCGCGCCCATTCCACCCCGGCCGATGAGCCCCTCGAGCAGGTAGCCCGCGAGTTCGCTCCCGACCACATCGTCGGTGCCTTTCCGCACACTCACCCATCGGAGTCTGGCCCGCCATCGTGACATTTGCAACGCGGCCGCGCGGCGCGAGAATGAGTCGGCAATCTGATTTATCTGATACGATCGCACCGTGGCGAGGCTGACGGCGACGGAAGCGGCACGGAACTTCTCTGACGTCCTGAACCGTGTTGCGGCGGGCGAGGAGATCGAGATCATCCGGAATGGGGCGACCGTCGCGCTGCTCGGCCCGCCCCGGCATCGCCTGCTCTCGCCTGAGGCGTTCCGCGAGCTGCTCGAGTCGGCGCCGCCGATCGACGAGGAGTTCGCCGCCGACCTCCGCCGCGTCCGCACAGAAGCCGGAACGCCGGAGAGTCCGTGGCCGTCCTGATCGACACCGATCTTCTCGTCGACTGGGAACGAGGCAGGCCGGACGACTTGCAGTCGTTCCTCGGCAATGAGGAGGGCGCGATCAGCGTGATCACCGTGAGCGAGCTTCTGCACGGGGTGCACCGTGCACGGGGCGGCAGGCGCGTCCGCCGACAGGCGTTCGTCGAGCACATCATCAAGGGGTTCGAGCCCATCCCGATCACGGAGGCGGTCGCTCGCGTTCATGCAGAGATCTGGGCCGGTCTGAGCCGGAGCGGCGTGACGATCGGCGCCCACGATCTCTGGATCGGCGCGACCGCGCTCGCCTACGGGTTGGGGGTCGCGACACGAAATACGGGCGACTTCAGGCGCATCCCCGGGCTGCGCGTGCTGGCGCCGTCTGCCTGATCTCTAGCGCGCGAGCCACCAGTCCTCCACGTTCCAAAACAGGTTCTCGGGCGAGCGGACGACATTCCGGATCGTCGTCCTGTATGCCAGGACGTTCGGCACCTGGTAGAGCGGGATCACCGGCACGTCCCGCGCCAGCAGCCGGTCGGCGCGGTTGAGGACGCGACTACGCTCGTCCGATTCGAGGATCCGGTCGGTCTGGGCTAGCTCCCTCGTCGTGAGCCGCTGGCAGTAGCCGCTGTAGTTCTGGAAGCCGTCGCAGACGAAGAGCCCCACTCTCCCGCCGCCGTCCTGGTCGCCGAACCACGAGAAAGAGGCAAGGTCGAAGCTGCCGCTCGGGAGCAGCTGGGTAAAGAGTGCGGCGGCCTGTGTGTAGCTGAGCTCGACTTCGACCCCTGCCCGCCGAAGCTGGGCCTGGATGAGCTTGATCGTGCGCTCACGGAGCCTCGCGCCCGCGGTCGTGACGAGGCCCAGCTCGAGCCGTCTGCCGTCGCAGACGTAGATGGTGTCCGGCCCACTCCGGCAGCCTGCTTGCTCGAGCAAGCGTCGCGACTCGTCCGGGCGGTAGCGGTAGATGTTCCAATTCGGCCGGTAGGACGCGTGGTCGCCCAGGAAGACGGCGCTGTCGCTCGGCCGGTACCGCGGGTCGAGCTCGCCGAAGAGCTCCCTGACGATCTCGACCCGGTCGATCCCGTACGCGAGCGCCTGACGGACGAGCTTCTTCTTGAGCGCTGGATGCCCGCCGGGGGCGATCCGGATATCGAGATGCTCCCAGCCGTTCGTCATCGCCGGGACGACGCTGATCCCCGGCATGCGCCGGAGCTCGGGGACGATCTCGGTGTCCCTGGCCTCGGCGAAGTCGCTCTCGCCCGTGCGGAGCCATTCGAGTACCTGCGCCGGAGCCGGCGCTCCACCCCGGTCCTGGAACCTGATCACGACTCGGTCCAGATGCGAGACGTGTGGCCCCCAGTAGTCGCGGTTCCGGACCAGCGTGAGCTGCTTGCCGCGGTCCCACGCCTCGACGAGGAACGGGCCGCTGCCGATCGGCGCGCCCGTCTTGGGGTTGACCATGCGATCGCCCCAGACGGTTTCGAGGTTCTCGCCGCGGAGCGCGTGCCACGGCAGCACGGTCCAGAAGAGACCTCGCCAGCCGGCGACCCGGGACCGAAGGACGACGCGGACGGTCTTCGGGTCGAGGGCGCGGATCGATTGCACCATGCCGTGGCGCCTGTAGCCGATGTGATCCGGGGCGAGCAGCTTCAGGAAGGCGGCATGGGTGAAGATGAAATCCCGAGCGGTGACGGGGACACCGTCGCTCCAGCGCGCTTCGGGACGAATGCGGTAGGTGAGCGTGAAGGGCGGCTTCGTCGTATAGACGACGCCCGAGACGAGCCTCGGCTTCAACGTCAGGTCGGGGGCGAGCGCAAACGCCGGTGTGAGCACCTTCTGGTTGACGGGCTCGTATCCGCACACGAGCGGATTCAGGCAGGCGGGCTCTGCGGTGGGCCCGAACACGACTGTGCCGCCGCGCCGCGGCGCCTCCGCGTCGGGCGCACCGGCCGCGCCCGGGACGGCGACCAGCAGCGCGGCGGCGAGCGCGGCCGCTAGCGACCCTGCGCGAGCCACCAGTTCTCCGCATTTGCGAACGGATCCAACGAGCGTGCCTCGAGGCTCACGTTCCGGAGCGACGTCGTAAACGCGGCGACGAGGGGCCGCTCGACGAGCGGGATGACGGGCACGTCCCTTGCGAGCCCCGAGTCGCCCGTGTTCAGTACGCGCGCCAGCTTGGCTTCGTCGAGGATGCGCCTGGCCTGGTCGAGCTCGCGCGTGACGAGCCGCTGGCAGTAGCCCGAGTAGTTTCTGATCTCGCCACATCGGTAGCTGATCGCCGATGAGGCAGGGGCGTCCGGGGTCGTCTTCACGAGCGAGAATAGGATGAGATCGAACTCTCCCCGGCCCGCAAGCGCCGCCGGGAGGATCTGGCCGAAGAACGCATTTCGTGTCGCGTACACGGGCGTGACCTCGATGCCGGCCTGCCTGAGCTGCTGCTGGGCGAGCTGGAGCGTCCGCACGCGGAGCGGATCGTCGACAGTCGTCACGAAGCGAAACGACAGCCGCTCGCCGGCGCAGTCGTAGATGCCGTCGGAGCCCGGGCGGCACCCGGCTCGCTCGAGCAGCCGCCGTGCTTCGGCGGGACGGTAGCGATACGCCCCCCAGTTCGGCCGATAGTGGATGCTGGCGGAAGAAAACACGGCGCTGTCGCTCGGTGGATAGCGCGCGTGGATGGCGCCGTAGAGGTCTCGCGCGATTGCGACGCGGTCGATGCCGTAGGCGAGCGCCCGCCGCACGGCCTTCTGCTTGAGCGCCGGGTGCCCACCGTGTCCGATACGGAGCTCGAAGTGCTCCCACACGTGGCCGGGTTCCGTAAGCACCCGCACAGCGGGAATGCGGCGCAGCGCCTGCACGTCCTGCCCGGATGCCGGCGGGAGAGCCACGAGATCGAGCTCCCTTTGCCGCAGCAGCTGGATCGCTTCGGAGCCGAGGTTGGCGCACTCCCGGCAGAAGCGAAGGACGATGCGGCCGAGGTACGCAGGGTGAGATCCCCAGTAGGCCGGGTTCCGGACGAACGTGACGGCGCGTCCGCGCTCCCAGCCTTGGACGAGAAACGGTCCGCTGCCGATCGGCGCTCCGGTCTTCGGGTTGTGAATGCTGTCGAGCCAGACCGTGGAGAAATCCTCTCCCCGCAGCACATGGCGTGGGAGGACATGCTGGAACAGCCCCCGCCAGAGCGCGAATCTCTGACGGAGCACGACCTCGACCGTTTTCGCGTCGACGG
>CAWCDT010000020.1:0-105399 GCA_963794385.1 uncultured Gaiellaceae bacterium
CAAGCTGGGGGTCGCTGGTTCGAGCCCAGCACCGCCCACTAAGAGAAGCCCCGGAAACGGGGCTTTTCTCAATCCGGCGCCGCCTCGTTGTGCACGGGCAGGTGCAGGGCGGCCTGTCGTCAAGCGGCTACGAGGCCGGCTGGGGTTCCGCCGCCGGTTGGGGTCGTGGCGGTAGGAGGAGGAGATGGCTGTCGACGATCGCCTGCGCGACGTCGACGACTTTTTGGCCGTTGTGTTGGGAGTGGTCTCGCAGCATCCCGAAGGCCCGGTTGGCGTCGATCGCATGCCGCGCCATCAGGATGCCCTTGGCTTGTTCGATGAGCGCCCGTCGGCCGAAGGCGCCCTGAAGGCTCTGATACTCCGCGAATCGCTGCAGGGTGATGTCGATCGCGCTCTGGAGGTTCTCGGCGTCGCCGTCGACGATGTAGGCGAAGACACCGCGTTTCGCGGCTTCGCGCACGTATGCCGGGTCCTTCGCGGAGAGCAAGGCGATGACGGGGCAGGAGGCTTCGCGGACGATCTCAGCAATCAGCCCGAGCGCGTGCTCCGAGCTTAGCCCGAGCCCGACGAGGGCGACGTCTGGGCGTTCTCTCTCGGTTGCGGCGCCGACTTCCTTGACGTAGATCTCGCGCGCGATCACGTCGTGGCCGAGCCCTATCACGACCTGTGCAAGCAGCTCGAGCCGGTCGCGCTTCTCGTTCGCGATCAGAACGCGGAGATGCTGCGGCTCGCCTTCGACCATTCCAGGGTGTTCTCGGTGTCGAAACGCACCAGCCATCTCATCCCCGCAGTGCGTGAGAACGGCACAGTCTAGCGTCTCGTTCCTAGGCGGTCCGGCCGAATCCGACGAATGCTGCTACCGTCGGATCGGAGCGCCACAGACCCTCGGCGCAGCCAGGCAGAGGCGGGTCACACTGATCGACCCGCCGAACGTCCTTCCTCAGCAGGCAGGTTGGAGCAGCAACAGCCGGCCTCAACCGCTCGGTCGGTGACGAAGGCTCGAGCGAGGAGGACTTGAGCAACCTCCCGACGAGCTTCGCTCAAGCCGATCCGAGGAGCGGATCATCCGCCCCCGTAGGAAACAGGGAAGGAGCTCGTTATGGTGAGGTCACCATCGACGAAGCTGCTGGCTGCCGCTGTCGTGGTCTCGTTCGCTTCGGTTACCGCGATCGCTGGAGCCGGCAACACCACCCATAGGCCGGGCATCCACAATGGCGTCATCACGACGTGTGTTGAGCCAGCCACGAAGGGCAATAGGGCCACGTCCGGCGATCTGAACTTCGTGGTCTGCTTGAGAGGCGCGAGGAAGATCTCGTGGAACATCCGGGGGCCGCGGGGCCTGAGGGGCCTACCTGGCGCGGCAGGTGCGCAGGGCGCCCAGGGGCCAGCAGGCGCGGCAGGTGCGCAGGGCGCCCAAGGGCCAGCAGGCCCGGCAGGTGCGCAGGGCGGTCAAGGGCCAGCAGGCCCGGCAGGTGAGCAGGGCCGGCCCAAGGGCCGCAGGGCACAGGGCCCGCTGGCCCGGCAGGTCCGGAGGGCCCTCCCGGAGCAGGACGTTCGACGGCTACGGTCGTCGCCCGTCGGAGCGGCGTGTGGTCACGGCTCGGCGGCGACTGCACCGCGAGCGACCTCGCTGGGTCGAGTCGCCGCCGACGGCGGCGTTTTCGGGCCGTTCACTGACTCGGGCGCCCAGGGCTCGTCGATCATCGATCGAGGCGCCGACGTTCAGCGACATGGCAGCTTCGCGACATCGCCGAGCTGACCTACTCGGTTCGGCTTGAACGGCACCAGCAACGGCCGCACTTCCTGCGGATGTACGCTCGACGGACGGAGACGGCGTTCACCTTCGGTCTCGACGACCACGACTGGCCGTTCACACCGGCACCCGCCGCGATGAGCCCGTGGCGGACGGCCGGTCGCCTGATCGAGTGCGGCGTGACCGAGGGCGAAGTGCGCTACCGACGACCCGGGCACCGTCGCTGACCAGACATGGACGAGGTACTCGCGCGCACGGCATCGACAAGATCGATGCGGTTCGATCGTCACCGCAGGCTTCTCGCTGCTCGGGCCAACAGACGCGTTCCTGAACAGCCTCCGCTACGAGGTCGCCGGGTCGCCCCCGTCCGTGGTCTCTTCACGACTAGCCACGAATCGAGTCCGCGCGGGATTGACATCCTGGCTGGGCCTCGGCTGAACGCAAACGCCGAGGCCCAGCTTCGGCCCACTTCCGGAGCCCTGCAGATGCAGGCTCGCGTTTCGCCGCGGCCACCGCTAGAGCCTACGTCTCCGGGATCGCGGACAGGTCCATGTAGATGAACGACCACTGATGCCCGTCGAGGTCGCGGAAGCCCCGCATGTACATGAACCCGTCGTCCTGCGGCTCGCCCAGGGCCTCACCGCCGGCCTCGAGGGCCTTGCCCGCCAAATCGTCCACCTGCTCGCGGCTCTCGGCCGACAGGCCGACGATCACCTCCCTGCTCCTCGACGTATCGGCGATCTCCTGCGGCGCGATGAAGCCCTCGAAGAACGGCTTCACGACCAGCATGACCGAGGTGTCGTCGCTGATGATCATGCGAGTTGCGTTCTCGTCCGTGAACTGCTCGTCGAACGAGAAGCCGAGCGCGCTGAAGAACTCGGTCGCCTTGCGCAGATCCTTGACCGGCAGGTTGACGAAGGTCTGCATGGCCATCGCGTGCACTCCTTTCTCACTGCAGAGTTGTCACTCCCTACGACCGGCGATCGCCTCGAGACTCATCGCTCAGCGATGAGAATCCGCCGCGGCGCGGGTCCAAGCAGAAACGTGATGCACGAGAGGAGGTCCCGGTGGACGAGACATTCACCGCAAACCTGCAGAAGGGCACGAACAAGGGCGCGTGGACCTATGTCGTCTGGCCGGAGTCGGTGGAGTACTTCGGCACGCGCGGTCTGGTCAAGGTCCGAGGAACCATCGACGGCCACCCGATTCCTGAGCTCGTTCATGGCCATGGGCGACGGCACCCACAAGCTTCCCGTCAAGGCCGATGTCCGGAAGGTGATCGGAAAGGAAGCGGGCGACTCCGTCGTCGTCCGCCTGGAAGAGCGGCTCAGCGAGTGACGGGTCGAGACCTCCTGCGCTATCGACCAGAATGAGCGGCATGCAGGGCGAGCTCCGAGACGTCGCCCCCGGCCTGTGGGTGTGGCGCGTCCCACATCCCGACTGGAAGGAGGGGCTCGACTGGGAGCCGCTCGTGACGTCGACGTGCGTCGAGTCGGGCGGCGAGGTCGCCCTGCTCGATCCGATCGCGCCGTCCGACGACGCGGACGAGGTCTGGGCCCGCCTCGACGCGCGCCCGCCGACCCTCGTCGTCGTGCTCAAGCCGGATCACGTCCGGGACGTCGACCTCTTCGTGCGCCGCTACGGCGCTCGCGCGTTCGGCCCGCGGCTCTTCTGGCGGGACAACATCCCGGAGACGCGCCTCGAGCCGATCGAGCCCGGCAGCGAGCTTCCCGGCGGCCTCGTCGCGCTCTACGACGGCCGGGGCCGCGACGAGACGCCGCTCTGGGTGCCCGAGCCGCGCGCGCTCGTGTTCGCGGACGCGTTGACCGCGCCCGGCGGGCGAGCTCCGCGTCTGGGCGACGCCGTGGCACGAGGAGCGCGCGCTGCCTGCGCTCCGTGCGCTGCTCGACCTCCCGTTCGAGCACGTGATCGTCTCGCACGGCGAGCCGGTGCACGACCGCGCGGCCTACGAGCAGGCGCTCGAACGGCCGCCCTGGGCCGGCTGACGCGCTCAGCTCGCTCAGGGGCTCCAAAGAATCCGGCGGCGGCGATCCGGCGTAGCTGTCTGTGACAAGGATTGCCACGAGCGACATGGGAGATGAGCGCCTCATGATCAGCCGCAGACCCTTCCTCGCACTCCTGTTCCTGAGCCTCGCCGTCGCAGCAGTGGTCGGAGGGACGCCGGCCGCGGCGGCGCCGCCCGACGACGGCAAGCAGTGGCGGTCGTTGCGCGAGACCACGCGCGTCACCTGGAGCGAGGTGGCGCAGATCTGCCCACGCGACGGCGTGACGCCGTGCTCAGGCACGATCCGCCAACAGAACTTCAATACGTGGGTGTGGGCGACCCCCGACCAGGTGGTCGCACTGATGGGCCATTACGCGCCCGAGATCCTGACCGCGAATCCCCCTTCCGTCGGGGGTGAGGCCTACTTCGGACAGGCATACACGTTCCTCAGCGAAGCGATGGCCCCCACCGGCTCCGTCACCGGCTACAACTTCCAGCACACGTGGGCCTCGGGTTGGACCGCGTCCACCGACGATGCGGGTGTGCCGATGAGCGGGTGGGCGTCGTACGGGTGGTGGCCGCCCGCCGGAGGACTCGGCGTCGGCGCCGACTCGGGACATTCCAGCGATACTCACGGCGTCTGGCTCTGGCGTCCGAGCGACCGGGACTACTCGCCGCCCGTGATCACGCCGATCCTCTCGGGCACGCTCGGGAGCAACGGCTGGTTCGTCTCCGACGTCTCGGTGACGTGGCAGATCCAGGACGCAGAGTCGGGAGTCACCTCACGGGCCGGGTGCGACCCCGCGACCGTCACCACCGACACGGCTGGAACGACGCTCACTTGCCAAGCGACGTCCGAAGGTGGGACTGCGAGTGCGTCGGTGATCGTTCGGCGCGACACCACTCCGCCGACCGTCACCTGCCCATCGCCTGCGCCCGTCTTCCAGCTCTACCAACTAGGCGCCTGGGTCACTGCATCTGTCGTCGATGCGACCTCGGGCCGGGCGAATGCGCCGGCGCAGGGAATCACCAACACGAGTGCACCGGGAACCTTCACGACGAGTGTCACGGGCGGCGATCTCGCCGGACATCGCACGACGACGCAGTGCTCGTATCAGGTGGTCATCCCAGCATGCAACGGGCTCACGCCGACCCGCGTCGGGACCGCTCAGAACGACGTCATCAACGGCACCACCGCCCGTGACGTGATCGTTGGCATGGGCGGCGCCGACACGATCAACGGTCTAGCCGGCGATGACGTGATCTGCGGCGGCGACGGGCCGGACCTCGTCTATGGCGGCGACGGCAAGGACTCGATCTACGGCGAAGCCAGTCCCGACGATCTGAACGGGGACAAGGGCGACGACTTCCTCGACGGCGGTCTCCACAACGACAGCCTCCGCGGCGGTGACGGCAAGGACATCTGCACGAGCGGCGAGGTGAGGATGAGCAGCTGCGAGCCCTAGCGAGCGGGGTCTTCGAGGGAGGCGCTCTTGCGAACCCGCCTCCCTCGCTGGAGGCAGTTAGGGGTTCCACGTGCCCCTGAAGAACCGCGTCACCAGCGTGACCATGGTGAGCAGGAGCGCCCCGATCAGCGTCAGGATCGCGATCGAGAGCAGCGTCTCGAGCGCGCCGGACGGGCCGTCTCCGTCGAACGGAGCCGGGATTGCGATCCCGAGCACGTCGTGCTGGTCGTCGCCCTTCGCCGGTGGTAGATCGGCCTGCTCTTCCTCTGTCAGCTTTGTCAGAGCGCTGAGCCTGGTTCGGAGCCGCCTGCCGCTTGGCGATCGCGACTGCGGTCTCGCGGTCGAGCGTTCCTTGGAACGCACTGCTCGCGACGGTGCTCTGCGTCGCCGCGCAGGTCGGCGCTTCGCCGCGCTCGACCGGAACGGTGCGGGTCTTCGAGACGACTTTGACCAGGGTCGCGGCCGTGCCGTCCGGTGGCCGCCGCTCCGTCGAGAGGCTGAGAGCGTACGTACCGGGGCCGAGAGCGCGGTTGCGGACGCGCCCGCGGAAGTCGAGGGTGTTGAGCCCCTTGCGTCCACGCACGGGGATCGCGGCGATGATGCGGCACGACGGAACGGGTCCTCGAACGACGAGGAACAGGCGCCCCGCGCGCGCGAGCTCGAAGCGGAGCCGCACCGCGACGCGGCCTTTCAGCCGCCTCGGCGTTGCGCGCAGCCGGTCCGGCTGCGAGGCGGAGATCCGCGCGGTGCGCGCGCTGGGGGCGACACCACTTCTCGGCGACGTGGGAGAGGGTGAGGCGGCGGGAGCAGCCGCGGGCGTGGACGTCGAGGACGCAGGCGCCGTCGCTGCGCCGGGTGCCGGAGCGGGCGCCGCAGCGGAAGGGACCGGAGTGCGCGAGGTCGGCGGAGCGGTCGGGGACGAGGGCGGAGCGGTCGGGGACGATGGGGGAGCCAGGATCCGGGCAGGCAGCGGAGCCGGATCCGGCGGCGGCACCGGCAGGGCCGGTGGCGGATTCGCCGGCGGCAGCGGCGGAAGGCTTGGAGCCGGTGGCGGAGCCGGCAGTGGCGGCGGCGTCGGCAGCGGGGCAGTCGTCGTCGGCGGAGGGGGCAGTGGAGGCGGAGCGGGCGGAGGCGGGACCGGGATGGAACCGGGACTGGAACCGGAGCGGTCACGGTAGGAAGCGGCGGCGCCTCGAGCGCGTGCGTCGGCTCGACGAAGAGCTGTGCCGCAAGGAGACCGGCGAGCGCGGCGACGAGGCAAACGGCGGACTTCTGGAACCGGGACACGCGACACCCCTTCCGGCTGCTGGCTTGCGATCACAACGGCCGAAGGCCGCGGAAAGGTGCGGCCGGCGGCGGCGGTATGGGCCGCCGCGCGCCGGCCGGCGTTTCGTGGCTAGCTCTTGCGGGCGGTCGCCTTGCCACCCTTGCGGCCGGCGGCCTTCTTCTGCGCCGTCGTGCCGCCCTGGCGGGAATCGCCGCTCCCGGAGTGGGAGCGTTCGCCGCCTCGCTTCGATGCGCCGGGGGAGTTCGCGATGCGCGCTGCGCGCTCCTTCGACATCCCCTTGTCTTTCAGCGCCTCGTACTTGTCCTTGTCCTTGATGCTGCTCGTCTTCTTCCCCGGCATCGTGACCCCTTACTTACTGTGAGATCTTCTGCACGGTCTCGCCCGTGAGCGAGTCGTGCCCCGACTGGGCGACGTCCGCCTGCGCGAGGATGCCGACGAGCGTTCCGTCCTCCTCGCAGACCGGCAGGCGGCGCACCTGGTGCTCGGCCATCAGCCGCGCAGCCTCCTCGAGGCTCTGCTGCGGGTCGACGCTGACGACCTCCTTCGACGCGACCTCGCCGACGGTCGTGTCGCCGTTCTTCCCGTCGGCGACGATGCGGATCGCGATGTCGCGATCCGTGACGACGCCGACGAGCCGGCCGTCGTCGACGACCGGCAGCGAGCCGACGTCCTCGGCCTTCATCGTCCGGGCCGCGTCTGTCGCGGTCGTGCTCGACGTGACGGTGGTGGGGTTCGGCGTCATCGCCTCCGTGATCGACTTGTGCATGTCTCTCCCTTCGTAGTCGCGAGGTCAATCCGCGGTCGGGACGTCCTCGGCGTCGCCCGTTTCTTCCTCCGGATCTGGAACGGGAGTGCCCTCCACTTCGTTGCGGTCGTCCTCGCGCGGCTGCTCAGTATCCTGCTCGCTCATGAAGGTCGTCCTTCCCGATTCGAGCGAGCTGGAACTTCCCGACGGCGCAACAGGCCTCGACGCGGCGCGTGCGATCGGGCCGAAGCTGGCCGAGCAGGCGGTGCTGATCCGCTCGAACGGGGCGGTCCAGGACCTGCGGCTGCCGCTCTCCGACGGCCAGCCGATCCAGATCCTGACGACGCGCGACAGCGAGGATCCGGACGCGCTCTCCGTCCTCCGTCATTCGGCTGCGCACCTGCTGGCCGAGGCGGTCCGGCGCCTCTACCCGGGCGTGAAGATCGCGATCGGCCCGCCGGTCGAGAACGGCTTCTACTACGACTTCGAGTTCCCGGAGCCGATCCGGGAAGAGGACCTCGAGAAGATCGAGGCGGAGATCATGCGGGAGCTCGAGGAGGGCCGCTCCTGGGAACGCGAGGAGATCTCCGCCGCGGAGGCGAAGCAGCGCTTCCTCGCGGAGAACGAGCCCTACAAGGTCGAGCTCGTCGACACGGCCGAGGGGGATATCTCGCTGTACACGCAGGGCGAGTTCACGGACCTTTGCCGCGGGCCGCACCTGCAGGACTCAAAGCCGATCAAGGCGGTCAAGCTGACCTCGCTCGCCGGCGCGTACTGGCGCGGGGACGAGCGCAACACGCAGCTGACGCGGATCTACGGGACGGCCTTCTACTCGAAGGCGGATCTCGAGGCGTACCTCGAGCGGCTGGAGCAGGCGCGCGAGCGCGACCACCGCCGCCTCGGCACGCAGCTCGATCTCTTCCACTTCGACGATCGTTCGCCCGGCTCGCCGTTCTGGCATCCGAAGGGGATGGCGATCTACAACACGCTCGAGGAGGTGCGGCGGCGCGAGAACCTCCGGCGCGGCTACGTCGAGGTGAAGACGCCGCTGATCTACGAGAAGGCCCTGTGGGTGACGTCGGGCCACTGGGAGAAGTTCCGCGACAACATGTTCCTGATCCCGCTGGACGACGAGCAGCTGTTCGCGATCAAGCCGATGAACTGTCCCGGGCACATGCTCCTCTTCGGGAGCGCGCTGCGGAGCTACCGTGATCTCCCCCTACGGTACGCCGAGGCGGCGCCGCTCCACCGCAACGAGCTCGCGGGAGCGCTGCACGGGCTCACCCGCGTCCGCTACGTGACGCAGGACGACGCGCACATCTTCTGCACGCGGGAGCAGATCGAGACCGAGCTCGACGGCACGCTCGAGTACCTGAAGGACCTCTACGGCATCTTCGGGCTCGAGCCGCGTGCCGAGCTCTCGACGCGCCCGGACAACAAGCTCGGCACGGACGAGGAGTGGGACTTCACCGAGGGCGAGCTCGTCCGCGCGCTCGAGCGGCACGAGATCGACTACTTCGTCGGCGAAGGCGAAGGGTCGTTCTACGGGCCGAAGATCGATCTGCACATGACCGACGTCCTAGGCCGGTCGTGGCAGCTCGGCACGATCCAGCTCGACGCGCAGATGCCGGCCCGGTTTGGCCTCACGTACATGGGTCCCGACAACCACGAGCACCCGGTGTTCGTGATCCACCGCGCCTTCTTCGGCTCCTTCGAGCGCTTCATCGGGATCCTCATCGAGCACTACGCGGGCGCGTTCCCGTTCTGGCTCGCACCGGTGCAGGTTCGTCTGATCCCGGTCGGGGAGGGCCACCGCGAGGCTGTCCATGGCCTGCACGAGCGGATCGCGGCGGAGGGGTTCCGGGTCGACGTGGACGAGCGCGACGAGACGCTCGGCAAGCGGATCCGCGACGCCGAGATCGAGAAGGTGCCGTTCACGATCGTCTACGGCGACCGCGAGTCCGACGAGTCGCTCGCCGTCCGCGAGCACGGCGGCGGTCAGTCGACGCTCGCCCTCCAGGAGCTGCTTGACCGGTTCCGCGCAGAGCTTGCTACGATCAGTGCCTGAAAGAAGGAGCGGACCACTGCCCCTCACCTTCCCGGGCCCAACTCCCATGACTGGTGCTCGTGAGGGTTCAACCGAGTCGGTTGGTTGGGAAACGTGGCCGCTGCTTGCAGCGGTTTTCGTCGTCCATAAGGAGGATTCAACCAGCTTGGTGAAGAGCTTTTGAGGCCGAGACGGCGTCCCGAAGACCGGACGCGTCCGCAGCCACAGGATCGGATCAACGACGCGATTCGCGTCCCCCAGGTGCGTCTGGTGGGCGAGGACGGAGAGCAGATCGGGATCAAGTCGACGGACGAGGCACTCGAGTACGCGTACGCGAGGGGTCTCGACCTGGTCGAGGTCGCTGCGCAGGCCGACCCGCCCGTGGCGCGGGTCATGGACTACGGAAAGTACAAGTACGAGCAGGAGCAGAAAGCGAAGCTCGCACGGAAGCACCAGACCCAGATCAACGTCAAGGAGATCAAGTTCAGGCCGAAAATCGGCATTCACGACTACGAGACGAAGAAAGGCCACGTCGTGCGCTTCCTGAATCAGCGCGCGAAGGTCAAGGTCACGATCATGTTCCGCGGGCGGGAGAACCTGCACCCGGAGCGGGGACGCGACCTACTGCTTCGCCTCGCCGATGAGATCAAGGACGTCGGCGCCGTCGAGTCGCCGCCGCTCCTGGACGGTCGGAACATGGTGATGCTGCTAGGCCCCACGAAGAACGCAGGAGTCAAGACGGATGCCAAAGATGAAGAGATCGAGCGGCGCGAAGAAGCGCTTCAAGGTGACCGGAACCGGAAAGATCACCCGCCGGCACGCGATGAAGAGCCACAACCTGGAGCACAAGTCGGCCAAGCGTAAGCGCGCGTTCGGCAAGGACTACGTCGTCTCGAAGACCGACGTGCCGCGGCTCAAGAAGCTCCTGGGGCTGAAGTAATGCCAAGGGTCAAGCGATCGGTCCACGCGCGCAAGAAGCGCCGCAAGGTCCTCGGCCAGGCGAAGGGCTACTGGGGGCTCAAGAGCAGGAGCTACCGCTACGCCAAGGAGCAGGTCGACCACTCGCTCGTCTACGCGTACCGTGACCGCAAGAACAAGAAGCGGACGTTCCGGCGGCTCTGGATCGTGCGCATCAACGCGGCCGCCCGCGCGAACGGGCTCTCGTACAACCGGTTCATGTCGGGCCTGCACAAGGCCGGCATCGAGCTCGACCGGAAGGTCTTGGCGGATCTGGCCGTGGCCGATCCGGCCGCTTTCACGGTGATTGCGGAGCAGGCGAAGGCCGCGCTCGCGGCAGACAGCCGACAAGCACGTCCGACCAGGCGGCGTAGCACCCTGATCACCTCGGCGTCGAACCCGACGCTGAAGCTCGTCCGCAAGCTCCTCGCGCAGAAACGCAAGCGCGAGGAGCTCGGGCTCTTCGCGGTCGAGGGCGAGGACCTGGCCGCGGCTGCGACCGCCGCCGGGATCGAGCCGGTGGAGCTGCTCGTGGCCGGCGAGACGGTGGAGCCGTCGCTGCTCGCCGCCGTCTCGACCCTGCCGCACCCGGCTCGCGTCGTCGGCGTCTACCGCACCGCCGATCTGCCGCGCGAGCAGCGGCAGACGGTGCTGGCGCTCTGGCGGCTGTCGGATCCCGGGAACGTCGGCACGCTCCTGCGCACCGCGGACGCCTTCGACGCGGCCGTCGCCCTCTCGGAGGGCTGCGCCGACCCGCTCGGGCCGAAGGCGCTGCGCGCCTCGGTGGGCGCGATCTTCCGCGTGCCGCTGCTCCCGTTCGACGATGCGCCGCGCCCGCGGGTCGCCCTCCTCGCGCACGGCGCCCCGCCGCTGCGCGAGCTCGACCTGCCCGGGCCGGTCACGTTCTTGCTGGGCGCGGAGCGCGAGGGGTTGCCGCCGAGCGTGGTACAGGAGAGCGATGCCGCTGCGTCGATCATCACGCCCGGCTCGGCGGAGTCCCTGAACGTCGCAGCCGCCGGCGCGATCGCGCTCTACGAGCGCTCGCGCCGCTGAGACGCCGGTGTCAGAGTCGAATCTGGCACGGTGTCAGAGACGAGTCTGGCACGGTGTCAGAGACGAGTCTGACACCGGTCGATCTACCAGGCGCCGCCGCCGCCGCCCCCGCCTCCGCCGCCCCCGCCGCCGGAGAAGCCGCCGCCGAAGCCGCCCGAGCCGGACGAGGGCGGGGCCAGCGCCGAGCCGAAGCCGGCCGCGAGGTCGCCGATGCTGAGCGAGGTCGCGCCGGAGGCGAGGTCGCCGTGCGGCCCGATCCAGTAGAGGGTGCTGGCGTGGGCCAGCGCCTCGGGCATGTGCAGCTGCGCGCCCTGGAGGACGCGTTCGGCGATGCCGAACGCGATCCCGTAGACGAGGTAGCGCTCCCAGATCTCGAGCGTCGCCGGCGGCGCCTCGTGGAGCCGCGGGAAATCAGTCAGGTAGCGCCGGAACGCCTCCCAGCGCTCGGCCTCCGCCTGCGCGTCGGGCGTGCGCCGCCGCCACAGGCGCCGGTTGAGCGCCGCGATCACGAGCGCGACGGCGCCGAAGAGGCCGCAGCAGCCGAGAGCGATCGTGACCACGCTGCGCCAGGTCGGAGCGATCGCGTTGAAGCCGCTGATCCCGGCAAAGAGCAGGATCGCGCCCGCGGCCCCGAGTACGATCGCGCCGCCGACGAGGAGCGCAAGACCCTGGTTGCGGAACCAGCTGCGGCCGGAGATCTCGGATCCGATCGCGGATTTGAAGCTCGAAAAGCGCTCGGAGTTTCCCTCGCGGTCGTCCTCGATCCGGTCGCGGAAGCGCGACAGCCGCTCGGGGCCGTCCACGAGGATCGCGTCGACGACCTGGGCCACGGGCGCCTCGAACGCCTCGACGGGGGCCTCGACGTCGGCGAGCGAGAGCTCGAGGTCGGCGACCTGCTGCGTCCGCAGCCCGCCCCAGATCTTCTGCTCCGTCGTCAC
Organism: uncultured Gaiellaceae bacterium; assembly: GCA_963794385.1. GTDB lineage: Bacteria > Actinomycetota > Thermoleophilia > Gaiellales > Gaiellaceae > Gaiellasilicea. The sequence goes on from CAWCDT010000020.1 coordinate 12,253, forward strand.
CTGCTCCCCGCGGTAGCGCCCGCGCCGGATCAGGTCGAAGAGCGTCGCGGTGAACTCGAGCGACCCCGGCGTCCCGCCCTGCGCGAGCAGTGCCGGCACGAGGGCAGGCTCCGTCTCGGTCGGCGGCTCCTGCTCGTACTCGCGGTCGTAGGTCGTCTTCCGCTCGCGCCCCTCACGCCACCAGACGAACGCGATCAACGCGAGCGCCGGCCCGAGCGCGAGCGCGAGCAGCGTCGCGATCGTGCGCGGCAGGTTGTCGAGCGCCTCGTCGATCTTGCGCTGGTCGCGCTCATAGGCGGCGGCGTCCTCGACCTCCTCCGCGACGATCATCTCGAGCCCCGGCCCGCTCTCGACGTTCATCCCCGCCGTCGACGTGAAGACGCGACGCGGCACGAGCGCGCGCAGCTCGACGAATTGGCCGGCCGGGACGTCCACCGCGCGCAGGCTGGCGCGGCGGCCGTCGATCGTCACGTCGCCGCGGACGCTGACCGGGTGTCCCCAGGCGCGGAGGATGTCGCCGGGAGCGATGATCGACGCCGTCAGCCGGCTGAGCCCGACCTCCCACTCGTCGCCCCAGACCTTCAGGTTCACGTCGACGACGTCGTCGTACGCGGTCGCGACGCCACGCAGCCTGTAGTGGACGCGGAAGCTGCGCCGCTCCGACGACGCTCGGTAGTGCCAGACGATTCGCACTCCGTCCTCGGTCCGCGTCGTCCCGTACGTCCCCGGTGCGCCCGAGCAGCCGATCTCCGCGCACGCTCCCGGCCGATAGGCGTCCTCACCCTCGGAGACCGCAACCTCGTCGAGCGCCTGCCCGTCCTCGAGCGGGATCTCACGGAACGCGCCGCTGAAGTCGCCGGCGAAGTCGAACGAGATCACCTCGTCGACAGTCAGGCTGCCGTCGGTCGCGACCTGGACGACGACGTCCGCCGCGGGAAGCGTGAAGGACTTCGCTGCGGCGTCCCCGGCGAGCGCGAGCGCCCCGAGGAGAGCAACCGCTAGAACGTGACGCGTGGTGCCTCCCGCGCCGCCTCTTCCTCGAGCTCGAAGAAGTCCTTCTTCGCGAAGCCGAACGGGCCGGCGAGGACGACGCCCGGCACCGTCTGGATCGCATTGTTGTAGGTGAGGACGGTGTCGTTGTACACCTGGCGCGAGACCGCGATCCGGTTTTCGGTCTCGCCGAGCTCGGTCTGCAGCTGGCGGAAGTTCTCGTCCGCCTGCAGCTCCGGGTAGGCCTCCGCGACCGCGAAGAGGCGGCCGAGCGCCTGGCCGAGGATCCCTTCCGCGGCACCCTGTTCGGCCGGTCCCTGCGCGGCCTGGGCGCGCGCCCTCGCGGCGGTGACGGCCTCGAACGTCTCGCGCTCGTGCGCGGCGTAGCCCTTCACCGTCTCGACGAGGTTCGGGATCAGGTCGTAGCGCCGCTTGAGCTGGACGTCGACCTGGGCCCACGCGTTCTCGACCCGGTTGCGGAGCGTGACGAGCCGGTTGTAGAGCACAACCAGCGCGATGACGACGACCAGGAGGAGCCCGAGGAGCACCAGGACCCAGACCATGCGCAGACCCTACGCGAGCGCGCTACGCCTTGTCACGCGCAGCAGCGAAGACGACGTCCTCGCCGCCTGCATAAGGCCGCCGGTCGAACCAGCCCCACTGAGCCTCGACCTCGAAGCCGGCGTGGTCGAGCAACAGCCGCCATTCCGGCGGCGAGAGCCAGGCGAGGTGCATCGTCGATGCTTCTTCGCCGCGGCGCACCGAGAGCGTCAGCGTCCGCTCGCCCTCGTCCCAGTCGGCCCGCTCGAAGATCCCCGGCTCCCGCTCGAGCCAGCGTCCGTGCGTGTCCTCGACATCGTCATGGCCCGGCGCGAATACGTCGAAGACGAGCCGCCCGCCGGGCAGGAGGAGCTCCCGCGCGGCGCCGAAGGCGCGCAGCCGATCAGCGTCGGTGGTCATGTGGAGCAGGGAGCGGAAGGGGATCAACACGAGCGGGACCCGCTCCGGCACCGGCGGCTCGCGCATGTCGCCGAGCCTCAGGTCGACGAGCTCCGACACGCCTTCGGCCCGCGCGTACTCGCGCGCCACCTCGAGCATCCCCGCCGACGAGTCGACTCCGATCACCGGGATGCCCGCTTTCGCAACGGGCACGGAGATGCGACCCGTGCCGCACGCGATCTCTACCACCGGGCCGCCGGTCGCCCGCGCCTCCTCGACGTAGAACTCGACGTCCTCGACGACGCCCGCGCTCCACGGGTCGTAGACCCGCGCGATCGCGTCATAAACACTAGGGCTTTCTGACAACCCAGACGAATTCGTTCGCGGACTCGTCGAAGGGCTGGCGCTCGAAGCCGCCGTAGAGCGCCTCGACCTCGAAGCCGCTCACGTCGACCAGCGCCTCCCACTCGGACCGGTTCAGCCACCAGAGCGAGATCGCGTCGCCGCTCTCGAGCGTGATGTCGAGCCGGTTGTCGTGCCGGAAGTGGTCGACGCGGTGACGGATCCCGTTCTGCTCCTGCCATTCGCCGTGCAGACGCGCGGCAATCTTGGGGTCGAAGACGAAGAAGTTCCAGGCGAAGCGGCCGCCCGGCCGCAGCGACGCGTGCACGCGCTCGAAGACGCGGCGGCGGTCGGCCCACGTCGGCAGGTGCCCCAGCGCCCGGAAGGGGCAGTAGATCAGGCCGGCCGGCTCGTCCAGCTCGAGGTCGCGCATGTCGCCCAGCCGTAGCTCGAGCTCGACGCCGGCGGCCGCCGCTCGCTCACGTGCCTGCTCGAGCATCGCCGGCGACGAGTCGATCCCGAGCACTGGGCGACCCGTCTCCCGGGCCACGGGGATCGCCACGCGCCCGTTCCCGACCGCCAGCTCGACGAGCGGTCCGGGCGTCTCCCTCGCGAGCTCCACGTAGAAGTCGACGTCCTCCGTCATGTGCGCCGACCAGTCGTCGTAGATCGCCGCAAACGGGTCGTAGGAGCTCACGAGGCCGATGCTATCGTCGCGCGATGGACGCCACGGCGCTCGAAAATGAGGCGCGGACCGCGATCGCAGCGGCCCCGGACGCCGACGCGCTCGAGGAGCTCCGGGTCCGCTACCTGGGCCGCAAGAGCGAGCTCAAGCTGGCGTTGCGAGAGGTGCGCGACCGGGAAACGGGGATGGCCCTGAACGCTGCCCGCGCCGCCGTCGAGGAAGCCCTCGCGGTCCGCGAGGACGAGCTCGCCGCGGCGGCTGCGGAGGAGCTCGAGCCGTTCGATCCGACCCTGCCCGGCGAGCCCGTCGCCCGCGGCAGCCTGCACCTGATCACACAGCTGCGACGCCGGATCGAGGACGTCTTCCTCGGAATGGGCTACATGGTCTACGACGGGCGCGAGGTCGAGACGGTCTGGCACAACTTCGACGCGCTCAACCAGCCGGAGGCGCATCCCTCGCGCGATCCGCGCGACACGTTCTACTTCGACGAGAACACGCTGCTCCGCACGCACACGTCGCCGTCGCAGATCCGGGCGATGCAGGCGCAGGAGCCGCCGATCTACCTCGTCTCGCTCGGACGCACGTACCGTCGCGACCCGCTCGACGCGACGCACACGCCGGTCTTCCACCAGGTGGAGGGCCTCGCGGTCGACCGTGGGATCACCCTCGCCGACCTGCGCGGCACGATCGAGCTCTTCACGAGCGCGATCTTCGGCAAGCGCGAGGTGCGGATGCGGACGAGCTTCTTCCCGTTCACCGAGCCCTCGGTCGAGTTCGACATCACGTGCTATCTCTGCGACGGAGAGGGCTGCGCCGTCTGCAAGCACTCGGGCTGGATCGAGATGGGCGGCGCCGGCATGGTCGATCCGGCCGTCTTCGAGGCCGTCGGCTACGACCCGGAGCAGTGGCAGGGGTTCGCGTTCGGGCTCGGGATCGACCGGATCGCGTTCCTGCGCCACGGCCTGCCCGACCTCCGCCTCTTCTGGGACAACGACCTGCGGATGACCAGGCAGTTCTAGTTCCGTGAAGGTCCCGGTCTCCTGGCTGCGCGAGTACGTCCCCTTCGACTGGCCGGTCGAGCGGCTGGCGGCGAAGCTCGTCTTCACGAGCTGCGAGGTCGACCGCATCATCCACCGCGGCGTCGCCGACGCCGACGGGAACCTCGGCCGTTTCCTCGTGGGGCGTGTCGTCGAAGCAGGCAAGCACCCGAATGCCGATCGGCTCCAGCTCTGCCGCGTCGACGTGGGGGAGGGCGAGCCGCGCCAGATCGTCTGCGGCGCCTGGAACTTCGGCGCCGGGGCGACGGTCGCGGTAGCCCTGCCGGGTGCGTTCCTGCCCGGTGCGGAGGAGCCGCTCGGCGAGGCAAAGCTTCGCGGAGAGATCTCGCGCGGAATGATCCTCTCGGAGCGCGAGCTCGAGCTCGGCGTCGACCACAGCGGGATCATGGTGCTCGCGGACGGTTTGGAGCCCGGCACCCCGCTCGGAGACGTCCTGCCGCTGACCGAGACCGTGCTCGAGATCGAGACCGGGTTCAATAGGCCCGACCTGGCATCCGTGTACGGGATCGCCCGCGAGGTAGCCGCGCTGAGCGGCGCGGAGCTGGCGCCGCCGCCCGGCCGTGACCCCGAGCGCGCCGGCGACGAGGTGGTCGACGTGCGCGTCGAGGATCTCGAAGCCTGCCCCCGCTACATCGGCCGCATCTTCCGCGGCGCGCGCGTCGGCCCCTCGCCGGTCTGGCTGAAGGCGCGCCTGCTCGCGGCCGGGATGCGCCCGATCTCGAACGTCGTCGACGTGACCAACTACGTCATGCTCGCGCTCGGCTCGCCGCTCCACGTCTTCGACCTCTCGCTGCTCGCGGAAGGCCGGATCGTCGTCCGCCGCGCTGCGGCGGGCGAGAAGATCGTCACGCTCGACGGCCACGAGCGCGAGCTCTCGCCTGCGGATCTCGTGATCGCCGATGCGGCGCGGCCTGTGGCCGTGGCAGGGATCATGGGTGGCGAGGACAGCGAGGTCCGCGACGAGACGGCCGATCTCCTGCTCGAGGCGGCGAACTTCGACGCGCTCACGGTGCTGCGCACGTCGCGGCGGCTGCGGCTCCGCAGCGAGTCGTCGATCCGCTGGGAGAAGGCCGTCGACCCGTACGCTGCCGGCCAGGCGGCCGTCTACGCAAGCGAGCTGCTCGTTGCGCACGCCGGCGCGCGGTACACCGGCCACGTCGACGTCCAGGCGACGCTGCCGACGCGCCCGGTCGTCGAGCTGCGCCCGGAGCTCGCCGACAGGCTGAGCGGGATGACGTTTCCGGCGGACGAGCAGCGCGCGCGGCTGGTCAGCCTCGGCTTCGAGGTCGAGGGAGACGAGGCGACGGTGCCGACCTGGCGCGCGCACGACGTGACACGGCCGGTGGACCTCGTCGAGGAGGTTGTCCGCTTCTCCATGGAGGACGTTCCGTCGACCCTGCCCGCGCGCGACGCCGCCTCGGTCCAGCTGACGCGCGAGCAGCGGCTGCGCCGGCGCGTCGAGGACATTCTCGTGGGAGCCGGCTACTCGGAGGCATACGCCTGGAGCATGGTTCCCGCGGCGGAGGGGCGGCTCGCCCTCGAGGAGCCCTACACGACCGAGTTGGCGGCGATGCGAACGGATCTCCGCCTCGGCCTGCTCGAGTCGGCCGAGCGGAACCGGAACGCGGGCGTCGAGGGGATCGCGCTCTTCGAGGTGGCCCGCGTGTACCGGCCGACCGGCGACGAGCTGCCGGAGGAGCGCTGGCACGTGGCCGGCATCACCGAGAGCGGCTTCTTCCGCGCCAAGGGGGCGGCGGAGGCACTGCACCACGCGCTCGGCGTGCCGCTCGTCGTGCTCGAGCGGGGCCCGGGCCGTTCTGCTCGCACCAACTACGGGGAGCTCGTCGAGCTGCCCGGCGGCTGGGGCTTCTTCGAGCTCGACCTCGAGGCGCTCTTTGACGACGTGCCCGAGGCGATTCCGTACGAAGACGTGATCACGTATCCCGCGGTGAAGCAGGACCTCGCCTTCGCGGTAGAGGAGCGCGTCGCCGCCGGCGACCTGATCGCGGTTGCGCGCGAGGCGGCCGGCCCGGAGCTCCGCGACGTGCGGGTCTTCGACGTCTACCGGGGCGAGCAGGTCGGTGAGGGGCGCAAGTCGGTTGCGTTGCGCCTCGCCTTCCAGTCGTCCGAGCGAACGCTCTCGGACGAGGACGCAGCAGCGCTGCGCGAGCGGATCGTCGCGGCGCTGGCCGAGCGCTTCGGCGCCGAGCTCCGCGCTTAGACGCGGTCGCGCCGCGCGCGCAGGAGCGCCCGTAGCCGCAGCCACGCCCAGAGCGGGATGAGACGAGGCGCGGAGGCCGGCCGCTCGCCGGGCGGCGCCCCGGCGAGCCGCCACGCCATCCAGGGCCAGACCCACGCGGGCAGCGGCACCGGCCACGGCCGCTCGGGCCGGTCGGCACGCGGCTCGAAGCCGAAGAAGGCGCACAGCGCACGGTACTCGGCGGCCGCGAGCTGGGGCGCGTTCGCGAACAACCAGATGCTCTCGGCCGGGTTCGTCAGGAAGCCGTGCTCCACGAGCACCTCGGGCCCGAGGGTGGAGACGCGCGAATAGCCGTAGTAGCTGCGCTGGTTCTCAGTCAGGTTGTCGCGCCGCCGAGGCGGATGGCCCGGCAGTCGCTCGAACTCCGCGGCGATCAGCTCTGCGAGCCTCCGGTTCACCTCATAGTCGGGGTAGCCGAAGTTGAAGCCCGTCGCGGCGGGGGAGACCGAGCCGTCGGCGTGCAGGAACAGGGCGGCGTCGACCCGGATCCCGTCCGGGATGTCCCCCGGAACGACGACCGGCGCGAAGCGGCCGTCGACGGCGAGGAGCGCGGCGAGCGCGTCCGCGATCAGGGTGACGAGCTCCTGCTCCCGCGGCGTCCCGGTCTGGGCCTCGAACCCGGGCTCGCGCGGTGCGACGTGTCCTTTTTGGACGAGAACGTCCGGCACTGCGGCTCCAATCCGATTGCGACCCCGTCGCGTAGTCTGAGGGTGATGCGCCTCCGGGGTCCTCTGACTGTCGTCGCGGCCGTGGCGTTCGCGATTGCCCCGGCTGCGCTGACGGCGCCGGCGAACCAGCTGATCGGCACGGTTGGGCCGGGATTCACGATCACGCTCACGCGGGCCGGCGGCGGCGACGCCGCGCAGCTCGACCCGGGCGCCTACACGATCGAGGTCAGCGACGTCGCTCCGGACCACAACTTCCATCTGACGGGTCCCGGCGTGAACGAGACGACCGGGGTCGAGCAGACGGGCACGTTCACCTGGAACGTGAACCTCGTCGTCGGCCGGTACACGCTCGTCTGCGATCCGCACTCGACGGACATGCGGAAGAACCTCGTCGTCGGGTCGCCGCCGCCCGAGCCGTCGCCGCCGCCCACACCGCCGCCCGCGGCGGTGCCGAAGCTGCTCGGGACCGTCGGGCCGCGGAACACGATCACACTCCGGAGCGGCACGGGGGCGGTGCTCAAGACCCTCAAGCCGCGCACCTACGCGATCACGGTGCGCGACCGCTCCCGGCTCCACAACTTCCACCTCGTCGGCAAGGGCGTGAACCGCAAGTCGACGCTGGCCGGAATGGGCACCCTCACCTGGCGCCTGAAGCTCTCCGCCGGGGTGCTCCGGTTCTACTCCGACCGGAGCCCGACGACCGTCAAGGGGTCGGTCACCGTCAAGTAGGGCGCTCGCCTGCGAGGCGGTCAAGTCAACGTTCGCGGCCGCGGCGGGCGAAGTAGCGCATCGTCGCGCCGACTCCGCCGGCGAGGAAGAACCCGGCGCCGAGCGCACCCGCCGCGACCACAGGCAGGTTGGCGCGCAGCTTGCCCGCCACGTCCGTCGCCTCGCCGAGCCCGTCGCGCAGGCGCTCGACCGCGTCGGCGAGCTCGCGCCGCTCGGCCTCGATCTCGAGCCGGACGGCCTCGGCCGTGCGGCCGTTGGCGCTAGTCGTTGCCATCGGCCTTCAGCGCCGCGGTGGTGAGCTGCGCCTCGCGGATCGCCTGCTCGGGGACGGGCGGTATCCCTCGCTTGATACGGGCACGTGCGAGCAGGGCGAGGATCCCGGCGAGGAGGAAAAGGCCGAGCGTCACGAGCAGGACCGCCAGCCAGCCGTCGAGGACGAGCGCCAGCGCGACCGCGATCGTCGCGAACAGGAAGCCGAGCCCGTAGAGGGCGAGCAGCGCGGCTCCGATCCCGAGCCCGACGCCCGCTCCGAGGGCGCCGGCCTTGCCCTTCAGCTCGAGCGTTGCGAGCTCGAGCTCGAGCTTCGCGAGCGAGCTCGCGTGCTCGGCGACCTGCTTCGCCGCCGTGCCGACGCCCGAGCCGTCAACGGCGGGGGTGGGCATGGCCCCTCCAGTCGATCAGCTTCGCGAGCACGGTGCCGGCCGCAAAGGCGGCGCCGGCGACAACGAAGGGATTCGGCCCACCGCGCTTGCGCGGATTCTGCGCGCCCGACGGCGCCGCTGGACGGCTCGCTGTGGCCGTGCCGGGCTCGGCGTCCTTCGGCAGCGCCCCCTTGGCGCGTGCAGCGATGAGCGATGGCTTCAGATTGCGCAAGAAGGCTGCGTCGCCCGCGAGCTCGTCGGCGACCTTCTCGCCGAGCCCGCCTTTGGCCGCGGCCTGATCCGAGAGCGCCGTCAGCTTGTCGGCGCCGGCCTCGACGGCTTTGTCGCCCTTCATCGCTTCGCGGGCGGCTGCTCGCCCGTCGCCACGCGCCAGATTCCCGAGGCGGCCCGGCGCGCGGCCATCGTCGCGACCGCGGCGAGCGCTGCATAGAGCCCGGTCCAAAGCAGCTTACGGAGCAGCATGGCTCACTGGTTGCCGCGTTCCGGGTGTGGCAAACCTGCGGGCGGACGCTAGTAGCTCAGGTGGATCTCGCCCTCGCGAATCTCGGTCACCCGCTCGGCGGGGATCTCGGCGCCGTCGACGAGGAGGCCGTGGAAGATGTCGATCTCGGGGTCGCCGAGCACCTCCTGCACCTTGCCGAGCTTGTTGCCGGCGGAGTCGTAGACGGGCCAGCCGGGCTCGACCACGAGCCAGGAGACGGGGTCAGCCACTCAGACCGCCTTCCCTTCGACACGCCAGACGGGCCCCTGGGTGTCGACGTTATGCGTACCCGAGAGCACCCGAAGGACCGTGAGGCGGGCCTGGATCCCTTCGGCGTCGACCCGCTCGAGGCAGCGCGCCGTCATCTGTGGCGAGGCGCCGTAGCCGAACGCCCGCGCGGCTCGGAAGCGGAACGCGCTTCGGCCCGGTACTCGTGTCGGGTTCAGCGGGGCGAGGAGCAGCGCCGCGCGCTCGAGGTGGTCGCTCGAGGCGAGCTCGACTTCGCCGTAGAGGTCGCTCCAGTCGGGCGGGAGGGCGGCGACCGCCTTCGCCCAGGCGTCGGCGAGCAGCTCGCGTGGCGCCTCTTCGCGCGGTGCGGCCTGGGCTGCCTCGAGCAGCGTCAACGTCCCGCGGAGTCGCTCGCCGTCGATCTTCCCGAGCAGCTTCGTCAGCTGGTCCGGCCCGATCCCATGCCCGGCGCGGCTGACCGTGAATCGCAGCTCGTCGCCGACGCCGCCGGGCGTGGCGGGTCCCAGGAGCGCCGCCGCACGCGAGCGCTGCGAGGGGTCGGGGACGGTGAGGGCGAGCCTGGCGTCGGCCCAGCCGGCGGGCAGGTCGGCCCACATTCGACGCCACTGTTCGACCAGCCTCATGCGGGCGTCAGCATAATGAGCCGCAATGGCCAAGGTCGAGCGAAAGCCGCGCGCCGAGCACGCGCTCTCGGACGAGCGCCTGCACGAGCTCTTCCGCGAGATGCTGCTGATCCGACGCTTCGAGGAGAAGGTCGAGGAGCGGTTCCGTGCCGGCGAGCTGCCCGGCTTCCTCCACGTGTGCATCGGCCAGGAGGCGGTCGCCTCCGGCGTCTGCGCCGCGCTCGGTTCGGACGACGTGATCGCTTCGACCCACCGCGCGCACGGCCACACGATCGCGAAGGGGACGCACGTGAACGCCGTGATGGCCGAGCTCTACGGCAAGCAGGAGGGCTGCTCCCGGGGCTACGGCGGCTCGATGCACCTCTACGACCTGGAGCACGGGAACCTCGGCGCCAATGCCGTCGTCGGCGGCGGCCTGCCCGCGATCGTCGGCGCGGCGCTCACCTTCAAGTTCCGCGAGCAGGAGCGGGTTGCGGTCGCGTTCTTCGGGGACGGCGCCACGAACACCGGGACGTTCCACGAGTCTCTGAACCTGGCCCAGCTCTGGAAGGTGCCGGCGCTCTTCGTGCTCGAGATGAACGCCTGGGCCGAGTCGACGCCGATGTCGCAGCACGCGCCGATCGAGGACTTCTCACAGCGCGCGGTCGCGTTCGGGATGCACTCGGTCGACGTCGACGGCCAGGACGTCGAGGCCGTCTACGCGGCGACCCGCGAGGCGCGCGAGCACGCGCTGTCGGGCAAGGGCCCGGTCTTCCTCAACGTCCGCACGTACCGGCTCGTTGGGCACTACATCGGCGACCCGCAGGTCTACCGGACGAAGAAGGAGCTCGAGGAGCTTCGCGCGACGAAGGATCCGATCGAGCTCCTCCGCGCACAGCTGGAGCTCTCGGATGACGATTTCGATGCGATCGACACCGAGGTGACCGCGATCGTGGAGGCGTCGGTCGAGTTCGCGAAGGCGGGCACCGACCCGAAGCCCGAAGACGCTCTCAAGTACGTCTATGCCTGAGGCCCCTGGACAGCCGCCGCTCCCGCGGCGGAGCCCGGCTCCGCGGCGGCTTCGCGCCGCTGGACTGCAGGATGCCGCACGCGCGCCGCTTGTCCGTACTAGGGTACTGTCCTGCGCGACGCGCGCACGGCCTCCTTTGCCAGCGACGCGCAGGAGCCTCAGGTGCCTGAGCTGACCTACCGCGAGGCGGTCCGGGACGCGCTCTCGAGCGCGATGCGCGCCGACGACGACGTCTTCATCATGGGCGAGGACATCGCCGAGATGGGCGGCTCGATGGGCGTCACGCAGGGGATGCTCGACGAGTTCGGCCCGGAGCGCGTGCGCAACACGCCGATCTCCGAGATGGCGATCGTGGGCACCGGGATCGGGGCGGCGATGCAGGGGATGCGCCCGGTCGTCGAGATCATGTACCAGGACTTCCTGACGCTCTCGATGGAGCAGCTCGTCAACCAGGCGGCGAAGCACCGGACGATGAGCGGCGGCCAGCTCAAGGTCCCGCTGACGATCCGCACCCAGGGCGGCGCCGGCTGGAGCCCGGGCGCGCAGCACGCGCAGCAGCTCGAGTCGTGGTTCGTGCACGTTCCCGGCCTCAAGGTCGTCTTCCCGTCGACGCCCGAGGACGTGCGCGGCCTGCTCTGGAGCTCCATCTACGACGACAACCCAGTCGTCTTCTTCGAGCACCGGCTGCTCTATCCGCTCAAGGGCGCGGTGCCCGACGAGCTCGAGCCGATCGAGCTGGGGAAGGCACGCGTCATGCGCGAGGGCTCGGACGTGACAGTGATCGCGATCGGCCGCATGGTGCCCGAGGCGCTGCAGGCGGCCGAGCAGGCTGATCAGGAGGGCATCTCGGTCGAGGTGATCGACCCGCGCACGCTCCTGCCGCTCGACGAGGAGGCGATCGTCGCGTCTGTCAAGAAGACGACGCGCTGTGTCACAGCGCATGAGGCGGTCACCCGCGGCGGCTTCGGCGCGGAGCTCGCGGCGGTCGTGCAGCAGGGCGCCTTCGACTACCTCGATGCGCCGATCGAGCGCGTGGGCGCGAAGTTCGCGCCACTCGCGTTCGCGCCCGCGATGGAGCAGTGGGTCGTCCCGCACGCGGCGGACGTGCTCGAAGCGGTGAAGCGGACGGTCGCGAGGAGCTGATGGCGACCGAGGTCAAGCTCCCGCGGCTCGGCCAGGGCATGGAGTCCGGCACGATCGTCAAGTGGCTGAAGGGTGAAGGCGATCCGGTCAAGAAACGCGAGCCGCTGTACGAGCTCGACACCGACAAAGTGACGCAGGAGGTCGAAGCCGAGGCCGACGGTGTCCTGCTGAAGATCGTCGTCGACGCCGGTGAGGTCGAGGTCGGCCGGACGATCGCCTTCATCGGCAACGAAGGTGAGGACGTCCCCAGCGGGAACGGCGGCGCGCCGGCGGCGACCGAGGACAAACCGGATGAGGTGGAGGACGCGGCTGAAGCCGAGGCGGAGCCGCAGGTGGAGGGCTCGGCGGCCGAGGGCATGGCCGACGAGCGCGAGCGCGGCCGCGACGCTGCCGCCGCGACGGCCGAGGCCGCGACCGCCGCGGTCACCGAGGCGCCCGCGCGGCCCGACGGCCGCGTGAAGGCGTCACCGCTCGCACGCAGGCTCGCCCGGGAGAAGGGGATCGACATCACGCAGCTCGCGGGGAGCGGCCCCGAGGGCAGGATCGTGGCCGAGGACGTCGAGCGCACTTCCCTCGCGCCGCCGAAGGCTGTCCCAGCCCCGGCCGCCCAGGTCGCCGCCCCGACCGGTGAGGTCGAGGAGGTCGAGCTCACGTCGACCCGCAAGACGATCGCGCGGCGCCTCACCGAGGCGTGGCAGGCGCCCGTCTTCCAGCTCACGGTCACCGTCGACATGACCCGCGCGCTCGCGTTGCGCGAGCGGCTCGTCGCCCGGCTCCGCGAGGGCGAGACGAAGCCCACGGTCAGCGACCTGCTGACGAAGGTGTGCGCCGCGGCGCTCGTCCGGCACCCGGCCGTGAACGCGCACTTCGCCGGCGACAAGATCCTGCGCTTCCCCTACGCGCACGTCGGGATCGCGGTCGCAGCGCCGCAAGGGCTCGTCGTGCCTGTGATCCGCGACGCCGACCGGCGGGCAATCCAGGAGATCGCGGCCGCGCGTGCCGACGTCGTCTCCCGCGCGCGCGACGGCAAGCTCCAGCGGGCGGATCTCGAGGACGGCACCTTCACGATCTCGAACCTCGGGATGTTCGGGATCGAGCAGTTCATCGCCGTGCTCAACCCGCCTCAGGCCGCCATCCTGGCGGTCGGCTCGACCGAGGAGAAGCCGGTCGTCCTGGACGGCCAGGTGGAGGTCCGGCCGACGATGAGCATGACGATCACCTGCGATCACCGTGCGATCGACGGCTCCGACGGAGCGGAGTTCCTGCGCACCGTCAAGGAGCTGCTCGAAGAGCCGGCACTCGCGCTGTAGCACGTGATCACGGTCTGGTACCGGGTGCGCGACCTCGACCGGGCCCGTGCGTTCTACCGCGACGTGCTCGGCTTCGAGGAGGTCTTCGTCGACTTCGACGACGCCTGGTCGCGACTCCGGCACGGGGAGATGGAGATCGCGCTCGCCGAGGGCGACCCTGCGGAGTCGGGTGGTGTCGCCAACGTGGAGGTGGCCGACGTGAAGAGCGTCGCCGAGCGGCTACGCGAGGCGGGCATCGACGTCGGTGTCGTCTTCGAGCTGCACGGGCAGTTCCGGCTCGTGGACATCTACGACCCCGACGGAAACCGCGTGCAGCTCGCGCAATCCCTGGAGGGCTGATGGCGGAACTGGTGCTCCGACGCGGCGGCGCCCAGGACGCCCGCTTTCTGCGTGACATGCTCCATCACGCCTACTACTGGCGCGAGCGCGTGCCGGGGTCGCTGGTCTCGCGCTACGTCCGCGGCTGGGGCCGGCCGGGAGACACGGCGGTGATCGCCCTCGAGGGCGGCTTCCCGGTCGGAGCGGCGTGGTACCGCGTCTTCACCGACGACGACCCTGGGTACGGCTTCATCGACGACGAGACGCCCGAGCTCGCGATCGCGGTGGTGCCCTCGAAGCGGGGGCACGGGATCGGGGAGGAGCTGCTGCAGGAGCTGATGGCGAAGGCCGAGGCCGCCGGCTACGAGCGCCTCAGCCTCAGCGTCGAGCCCGGCAACCCCGCCCGCAAGCTGTACGAGCGCCACGGCTTCGAGGTCGTCGACGAGGGCGCAGAGGCGTGGACGATGGCCGCATCGCTCGCCTGACCGACCGCGACTCGGCGGGAACCACCTCGCTAGCATCGGACCAGACTTCGACGGAAAGGTAGAGAGAGATGGAATGTGACGTCGCCGTCCTGGGCGGAGGCCCCGGCGGGTACACCGCAGCGATCCGCGCCGCCCAGCTGGGCGCAAAGACGGTCTGCGTGGAGCAGGAGCCGGAGCTCGGCGGCACGTGCCTCCGCGTGGGCTGCATCCCGACGAAGGCGTGGGTGCAGACGGCGCACGCGCTGCACCAGGCGGAGGAGGTCTTCGCCAAGTTCGGCGTCAACGTTCCGCGCCCCGAGCTCGACTTCGGCCAGGCGGTCGAGTGGAAGAACGGCGTCGTCAAGCAGATGACAGGCGGCGTCGCCGGCCTCTTCAAGGCAAACGGGGTCGAGTGGGTGAAGGGGAAGGGCAGCTTCACGGGCCAGAACACGCTTGCCGTCGAGGGCGGCGAGGAGATCACGTTCAAGAACGCGATCATCGCCACCGGCTCGTTCCCGCTTCGGCCGCCGATCGAGGGGATCGATTCGCAGCGCTGCGTCGACTCGACCGGGCTGCTCGCCCAGACGGAGGTGCCGCGGCGCCTCGTCGTGCTCGGTGGAGGCATCATCGGCTGCGAGTTTGCCTCGATCTTCCAGCGCTTCGGCACCGAGGTGACGATCGTCGAGATGCTCGACACGCTGATACCGCTGGAGGACGCCGACGCGGCCAAGGAGCTCGCCAAGGCGTTCGGCAAGCGAGGGATCGCTCTCCACCTGGGCAAGCAGTGCACGAAGGTCGAGGACGACGGCTCGCAGCTGACGGTCCACTTCGGGGAAGGCGAGACCGTCCAGGCCGACCTGATGCTCGTCTCGGTCGGACGCGGCCCCCTCGTAGAGGGAATCGGCCTCGAGTCGCTCGGCGTCGAGTTCGACCGCAAGCAGGGCATCGCCACCGACGAGCACCGGCGCACGACCGTTCCGCATGTCTACGCCGTCGGCGACTGTGCGGGCTACTGGCAGCTCGCCCACACCGCCTTCCGCGAGGGCGAGGTCGCCGCTGAGAACGCGTGCGGCCACGAGGCGACGATCGGCGAGCCGGCCGTGCCGCGGCCGATCTACACCGATCCCGAGATCGCGGGCGTCGGTCTCACCGAGGCCCAGGCGCGCGAGCGGCACGGTGACGACGTCGCGGTCGGCATGTTCCCCTGGGTCGCGAACGCGCGCGCGGTGATGCAGGCCGAGACGGTCGGCTGGGTGAAGTCGATCCACGAGACGCGCTACGGCGAGCTGCTCGGCGTCGTGATGGTCGGCCCCCACGTCACCGACCTGATCGAGGCCGGCACGGTCGCGATCGACGCCGAGTCGACGGTCGAGACCGTCGCCGACGGGATGGCGGCGCATCCGACCCTGTCCGAGGCGATCAAGGAAGCAGGGCTCGTCGCGCTAGGCCGGGCGATCCACCTGCCGAACAAGAAGCGCGCGCCGGCCCAGACGTAAGTTCACCAGATCGCAACACGGGTACCGGCGCACCGTTCCCCAGGGACCGCTATCCTCGTTTCGAGGACGTGCCCTCGTCCCCACATAGGGGCCGTGCCGCCCGCCGGCCCCGCCTTTCTCCCAGAGCCGCCCCTTGCCGCAGAGGGGCGGCTCGTTTTAAGCCGTCGCATGCCTTGGCATCCGCTCCCGCGGATCCCGACCTTACGACAGACATTGCTAGCCTCCGGCGCATGAGCATCTTCAACCGGCGGTACGCCTTGCTCGGCTGGCTCACGTGGGTCGGAGCGAAGACGGCGATGAAGCGCAAGGCGAGGTCTGCGGTGCCGGGCACGGTCGAGGGGACGCGGCGGCCCAACAAGACCGCGATCGCCGCGGGGCTCGCGGCGCTCGGCGGCGCGTTGTGGTTCTGGCGGCGCAAGAGCTCGCACGACGAGCTGCCGACGGTTCCGGAGAGCTAACCGCCGTAATGGGCCTTTTTCGCGCCGCGCTCGACGGCCTGACTCCGTACGAGCCGGGGAAGCCCGAGGAAGAGCTGCAACGTGAGCTCGGGCTCGACCGGATCGTCAAGCTCGCCTCGAACGAGGGCCCGTGGGCGCCGTTTCCCGCCGCCGTCGAGGCCCTGGAGCGAAGCGCGGCGGTGCTCAACCGCTACCCGGACGGTGGCGCGTTCCATCTCCGCAACGCTCTCGCCGAGCGGCACGGGGTCGACCCTGCGAACGTGATCACAGGCGCCGGCGCGGACGCCCTGATCGGCCATCTCTCAGTGGCGACGCTCGATCCCGGCGACGAGGTCGTCACGGGCTGGCCGTCGTTCGTCAGCTACGTGCTCGACGCGCTGAAGCTCGGCGCGGTGCCTCAGAAGGTGCCGCTCGTCGACGACCACTACGACCTCGACGCGCTGCTCGCCGCGATCGGCCCGCGGACGAAGCTCGTCTACGTGGCGACGCCGAACAACCCCACGGGGACCTTGACGACCCGCACCGAGCTCGACGCGTACTTCGAGCGCGTTCCCGAGCACGTCCTCACGGTGCTCGACCAGGCCTACTTCGAGTACATCGAGCACTCGAACTATCCGGATGGGATCGAGGAGTACGCGAAGGCGGGACGGCGCGTGCTCGTGCTGCGCACGTTCTCGAAGATCTACGGGCTGGCCGGCCTCCGGGTCGGCTACGCCGTCGGGCCACTGGATGTGATCGAGGCGGTGGGGAAGACTCGCCGTCCCTTCGACGTGAGCACACAGGCCCAGGTGGCTGCACTGGCGAGCCTCGACGCGCCGGACGAGCTCGTGCTCCGGCGCCGCCTCACGCACGAGGGCAGGGCAGCGCTCGAGCAGACGCTGCGCGAGCACGGTCTGCCGCCGGCGGGGCCGGCTGTGGCGAACTTCCTCTTCGCCGAGGTCGGTGAAGATGCGAGGCCCCTTTTCGAGGCGCTCCTGCGCCAGGGCGCGATCGTGCGGCCGATGGGCGCCTTCGGCGCACCAGGGGCGCTCCGGATCACCGTCGGCACGCCCGACGAGAACGCGTTCTTCGCCGAGGCGCTCGCCTCCGTGCTGACCGCGACGCCTTAGCAGGAGCCTGGCGCAAAGCGTCAAATCCCTCGGGTATCCTGGCACCGCCGCGGGGTGCGTTGCACGCCCGCGTCTTGCGTATGCGGACGACACTGAAGAGAGGGATCGGCCGTGGAGCGGCCGCCGACGGCAATGGACGTCCCGTCCTGCCGCCTGGCGCGCTTTCTCCGATCTCCATCTACCACCAGCCGCCGCCCCCGAGGCGCTCACGCTGGGCGACCCTCCGCACTGTGCTGGGCTGGATGGTCGTTGCGCTCCTCGTCGCAGCCGGCTCGGCCGCCGGCGGCGCCTACCTCTGGTTCCACCAGAGCGTCGCAGCGGTCGTGGCGTCGACGCCCGAGGTCAAGGTCGCGGCGAAGCGGCTCGACATCGCGCTTCCGGGCGAGCCGGCGACGGCGCTCGTGATCGGCTACGACAAGCGCGCCGGCGAGCTCAACAAGGGAGTCACGCCCCGCTCCGACACGATCATGCTCGTCCGCGCCGATCCGGAGACCAAATCGGTCTCGATGCTCTCCTTCCCGCGCGACCTTTTCGTCGAGATCCACTGTCCGGGGAGGGCGACCTTCAGCGCCCGCATCAACGGCGCCTACTCCGAGTGCGGCACCAAGGGGACGCTGGAGACGGTCCGGAAGCTGACCGGGCTGCCGATCAACTACCTGATCACGGTCAACTTCCGCGGCTTCCGACAGCTCGTCGACGCGGTCGGAGGCATCTGGATGGACGTCGACCGGCGCTACTTCAACGATCGCGGCGGCGACTTCGGCTACGCGACGATCAACCTCTTCCCGGGGTACCAGAAGCTGGGCGGCTATCAGGCCCTCGACTACGTCCGCTACCGGCACACCGACTCCGACCTCTACCGACTGGCGCGCCAGCAGCTCTTCGTGCATGCGTTCAAGAACCAGATCAAGGCGAGCACGGGCCCGCTCGACCTGCCCAGGGTCGTGAAGACGATCACTGAGAACGTCGAGGTTGGACAGGGCGGCAACAGGGAGCTCGACCTGAAGACGGTCTACCGGTACGCGCTCTTCGCCTACTCGCTCCCGCCGGGCAACTTCTTCCAGTCGAAGCTGGAGGGCCTCGAGGAGACGGCGAGCTTCGACATCCTGGTGCCCGAGGAGAACATCCGGAAGGCAGTGCAGGAGTTCACGAGCCCGGACGTGGAGTCGCCGCAGAAGGCGACCCGGGTCGCCCTGAACGAGAAGCCGAGGCGCACGGCCGCGCGTGCCCCGGCGGCGCGCGAGACGACGATCACGGTGCTGAACGGCAACGGCGTGACCGGCTCCGCCGGAACCGCCAGCTACGTGCTCTCGCAACGCAGCTACGCGATGGTCTACCCGCCCGACGGCAAGAACGCGAACGCGCCCAATTGGGAGTACTTCAAAACGCGGATCCACTACGACGAGGCACAGCCCGGAGCCGTTGCGGCGGCGAAGAAGGTCGCGACGCTGTTCGGCACCGAGGACGTGCAGCCGCTCACGCCCAAGATCGCGGCGCTCTCGAACGGCTCGATGCTCACCGTGATCGTCGGGCAGACTTTCCACGGCACGCTCGCCGAGGCGCCGGTCGACAAGACGCCACAGCGGCAGGCTCCGAACGTCGCGCCCGGCACCGACGCTTCTCTCGCCCTGCTGCGCGAGCGCGCGCCGAAGGTCCCGTTCAAGGTGATGGTGCCGACCGTGATCGAGCGCTCGTCGTGGATCGATCGCGAGCGGCCGGTCCGGATGTATCGCGTCGACCCGGACCGCAAGCACAAGTCGATCCGGCTCACGTATCGCACCGGCGCCAGCGAGTACTGGGGCGTCCAGATGACCGACTGGGAGGACGCGCCCGTCCTCTCGGAGCGGAACTTCACCCGCACGATCGGCGGCCGACTCTACGAGCTCCACTACAACGGGCCGAAGCTGCACATGGTCGTGCTGCGCCAGGACGGCGCGAGCTACTGGGTCGTGAACACGCTCCTCGACTCGCTCTCGAACGAGACGATGATCGCGATCGCCAAGGGTCTCAGGCCGATCGAAAAGCTGAAGTAGGTACGTTCCGGCGGTGTCCAGGGTCGCTGTCTTCGGCGCCGGTTACGTCGGCCTCGTCACCGGCGCGTGCTTCGCGGAGCTCGGGCACGACGTCGTCGTTCGCGACGTCGTCCCCGAGCGGATCGAGCGACTGCGCGCCGGCGAGGTGCCGATCTACGAGCCCGGTCTCGACGAGCTCCTGATGCGCAACGCAGAGCGGCTCTCGTTCACGCTCGACGTCGCCGACGCGGTCGACGGCGCCGAGTTTCTCTACGTCGCCGTCGGCACGCCGCCCACGTATTCCGGCGACGCCGATCTCTCGGCTGTATGGAGGGTTGTCGACGAGCTCGACGGTCTCGAGCGCCGCGCCGTACTCGTGATGAAGAGCACCGTCCCGGTCGGGACGGGCGCGAGGGTGCGCCACCGCCTCGACCAGCGCGGCCTCGACCGGATCGGCTACGTCTCCAATCCCGAGTTCACAGCGGAGGGCAGCGCGATCCGAGACTTCCAACAGCCCGACCGGATCGTGATCGGCTCCTTCGAGGAGGAGGACGGAAACGCGGTCGAGGAGCTCCACCGGGACATCGACGGCCCGGTCGTCCGCTGCGACGTCGCCTCGGCCGAGATGATCAAGCTCGCCGCGAACGCCGCGCTGATGACGCGAATCAGCTTCATCAACGAGATCGCGAACGTCTGCGAGGCGACCGGGGCGGACGTCGTCCGCGTCGCCGAGGGCGTCGGGCTCGACAAGCGCATCGGGGCGAGCTTCCTGCGCGCCGGCATCGGCTACGGCGGGAGCTGCTTCCCCAAAGACTCACTGGCGCTCAAACAGCTCGCGGCCAACTCCGGCTACCACTTTCAGCTCCTGAACGCAGTGATCGAGGTCAACGAGCTGCAGAAGCGGCGCGTGATCGGCAAGCTGCAGCAGCATCTGGGCAGCCTGCGCGGAAAGACGGTCGCGCTCCTCGGGCTCGCGTTCAAGCCGAACACAGACGATGTGCGCGAGGCGCCGAGCCTCGTGCTCGCCGGACGGCTCGTCGCGGAGGGCGCCGAGGTGCGGGCCTGGGACCCCGTCGCGGACGGTGCCGCGGTCCTGCCGCACGCGACCATCTGCGACGAGCCGCTCGAGGCCCTCGACGGCGCCGACGCCGCCGTGCTCGTCACCGAGTGGGCGCAGCTCGCCGAGCTCGACTGGACGGAGGCGAGGGAGCGGATGCGCAACCCGCTCGTGATCGACGGCCGAAACATGCTTGATCCGGACGAGCTGCGAGCGGCCGGCTTCACGTACGAGGGCATCGGGCGCGCAGCGGCGTGAGCCTCCCCGCGGTGATTCTCGTCGGGGGGCTCGGTACACGGCTGCGCCCGCTCACCGACCGGATGCGCAAGGACATGCTGCCGCTCGTCGACCGGCCGCAGCTCGCGTACACCTTCGAGCATCTGCGCCGGTACGGCGTCACGCGCGCGATCGTCTCGTGCGGCTACCTGCCGACCCAGATCCAGCAGCATTTCGGCGAACGGTACGGCGAGTTGCGACTGGAGTACAAGGTCGAGGAGGAGCCGCTCGGCACCGGCGGCGCGATCCGCTTCGCCGCGGAGGGGATCGACGAGCCCTTCTTCGCGCTCAACGGCGACTCGCTGCGCGAGACCGACCTCGACGCGCTCGTTTCCTTCCACCGCGAGCGCGAGACGCGGGCGACCATCCTGCTCACGCCCGTCGAGGACCCGACGCGGTACGGGCTGGTGCGCGTGAACGGCGACGGCTGCGTGCTCAGCTTTCTGGAGAAGCCGCGGCCCGAGGAGATCGACACGAACCTGATCAACGCGGGCATGTACGTTCTCGAACCGGACGTGCTCGAGCTCGTCCCTCCCGGCCGCGCGGTCTCGATCGAGCGCGAGGTCTTTCCACGGCTCGTCGAGAAGCAGGCGGTCCACGGCGTCGCGTTACCCGGCTACTGGCTCGACGTCGGCACGCCCGACGCGTACTTGCAGGCCCATCGGGACGTCCTGGAGCGGAACTTCAGGACCGAGCTGGGTGACGAGCTCGGCTCCGACTACACCCTCGTGGCGCCCGGGGCCGAGGTCAGTCCCGACGCCCGCCTCGTCCCTCCCGTCTATGTGGGCGAGAGGGCGGCGGTCGGAGCCGGCGCGCGGATCGGCAGCCTCGCGGTGATCGGCGCCGGCGCCCGGATCGGCGAGGGCGCCACCGTCGAGTCGTCTGTCGTCGGCGCCGGAACGGTGGTGGGCGCGCACACGGACGTGCTCGGGTCGATCCTCGGCGAGCGAGCCGAGGTCGGCGCGGAATGCGCCGTGCGCGGCCTCTCGGTGGTGGGGCCTGGCGCGAAGGTCGGCGACGGGAATATGCTCGACCACGGAATGCGGATTGCAGCCGACGAGACGATCGCCGCGGGCGCAATCTCCTTCTCGTGAACGGCATCGATTCCCCGAACGTGAACTCCCTCGACCGGTGGGCCTTCGAAGTGCGCAAGGTCGAGAAGCCGTGGGGGCACGAGCTGATCTGGGCGCTCTCGGACGCCTACTGCGGCAAGGTTCTGTTCGTGAAGGCGGGCTGCGCGCTCAGCCTCCAGTTCCACAACGAGAAGGACGAGTCGTGGCTCGTCCAGTCCGGCCGGGCGAAGCTCGAGCTCGGCGAGGCGGGACAGCGCGTGCTGAACGAGGAGGTGATCGGTGCCGGGGCAGCATTCAGGTACCGCCCCGGCACCGTGCACCGGGTAACGGCGCTCGAGGACACGACCATCCTCGAGGTGTCGACGCCGGAAATCGACGACGTCGTCCGCCTCGAGGACCTCTACGGACGACGAGGGAACCTCCGAACCCTGACACGCATGTGGTAAGGTTGTCGCCGATGGAGGCGCTCACGATCGGCGAGGCTGCGAACAACACCGGCTGGTCGGCCCGCATGCTTCGGTATCTCGAGTCGGTCGGACTCGTGGTACCGGCACGGACGCCGGCGGGTTACCGGGTCTACGGTCGCGACGAGCTCCTGCAGCTCCGGGATCTCCGGCTGCTGAGAGAGCAGTTCGGGATCGAGTTGGACGAGGTCGCCTTCGCGGCCCGCCTCCGGCGCGAGCCCGCACTCCGCAACGCCCTCGACCTCTGGATGCGCACGGCCGGGCCGGG
Organism: uncultured Gaiellaceae bacterium; assembly: GCA_963794385.1. GTDB lineage: Bacteria > Actinomycetota > Thermoleophilia > Gaiellales > Gaiellaceae > Gaiellasilicea. The sequence goes on from CAWCDT010000020.1 coordinate 34,396, forward strand.
CGCCGACTGGGTCGAATGGGAACAGCGAAAGCATGAGCGGCTGATTGCGGCCGCCTAACGAAGGGAACCGATGGCTACCACCAAGCGATACGACGTGAAGGACCTGGCCCTCGCCTCCGACGGCGTGCGCAGGATCGAGTGGGCCGACCGGCAGATGCCGGTGCTGTCCGCGATCCGCGAGCGGTTCGAGAACGAGCAGCCGCTGGCGGGCTACCGGGTCGCCGCGTGCCTGCACGTGACGACCGAGACCGCGAACCTGATGCGGACGCTCCAGGCGGGGGGCGCGGACGTCGTCCTCTGCGCGTCCAATCCGCTCTCGACACAGGACGATGTGGCGGCCGCGCTCGTCGACGAGTACGGGATCTCGACCTTCGCGATCAAGGGCGAGGACAACGACTCCTACTACCAGCACATCGAGGCCGCGGTCGATCACAAGCCGCACATCACGATGGACGACGGCGCCGACGTGATCGGCGTCCTCCACAGCGCCCGGCGCGAGCAGCTCGGCGACGTGATCGCGGGCACCGAGGAGACCACGACCGGCGTGATCCGCCTGAAGGCGCTCGAGCGCGACGGCAAGCTCGGCTTCCCCGTCGTCGCGGTCAACGAGGCGAAGACGAAGCACCTCTTCGACAACCGCTACGGGACGGGCCAGTCGACGATCGACGGCGTCATCCGCGCCACGAACGTGCTGCTCGCCGGCCGGACGCTCGTCGTCGCCGGCTACGGCTGGTGCGGCCGGGGCGTGGCGATGCGGGCCAAGGGCATGGGCGCCCACGTCGTGGTCACCGAGGTCGATCCGATGAAGGCGATCGAGGCTGTCATGGACGGCTTCATGGTCATGCCGATGGAGAAGGCGGCCGAGATCGGCGACATCTTCATCACCGCGACCGGCGACAAGAACGTGATCGCGAAGGCGCACATGGAGACGATGCGCAGCGGCGCGATCATGGCCAACACCGGTCACTTCAACGTCGAGATCGAGCTGCCCGCCCTGCGCGCCCTCGCGACCGAGACGCGGCAGGCGCGCGAGTTCGTCGAGGAGTTCACGCTCGCGGACGGCCGCCGCCTCTATCTGATCGCCGACGGCCGCCTGGTCAACCTCGCCGCCGCCGAGGGCCATCCGGCCCAGGTGATGGACATGTCGTTCGCGAACCAGGCCCTCTCAGCCGAGTACATCGTCCAGAATGCCGCCTCGCTCGAGAAGAAGGTCTACGTGGTGCCGGAGGAGATCGACAAGGAGATCGCGCGGCTCAAGCTCGCGACGATGGGCGTCGAGATCGACCAGCTCACGGAGGAGCAGGCGAAGTACCTCGCCTCGTGGGACGAGGGGACCTAGCCGTGTGTGGGGGAACCCATGGTTCCCCCACAAGCCCCCTCCTTCTTCGCGCTGCCTCGGTCAGCCGCAGCGGGCCTCCCGCCGGAATGAATCCGGCTCCGGCCGCCGACGTGATCGCTCCTGAGCGGCGATTTCGCAATGCCTGAGCTCGAACCGGAACGGATCGTTCGGCTGGAGGCCGGCGCGGTCGTTCTGCTCGACCAGCGCCGGCTTCCAGACGAGGAGGTCGAGCTTCGCTGCCGGTCGGCGGCGGAGGTCGCCGAGGCGATCCGGACGCTTGCGGTCCGCGGCGCGCCGGCGATCGGCGTCGCGGCCGCTTACGGGTACGCGCTGGCGGCCGGGGGAGGGGAGGACCTCGAGGCCGCCTACGACGTACTGGCGCGGTCGCGCCCGACCGCCGTCAACCTGGTCTGGGCACTCGACCGGATGCGGGACGATCCGACGCCCGAGCGGGCACGGGCGCTGCACGAGGACGAGGTCGAGCGTTGCCGGCGGATGGCCGCCCACGCAGCCGCGCTCTTCGCGCCAGGCACGCGGGCCCTGACCCACTGCAACGCGGGCGGGCTCGCGACGGGCGGCTACGGCTCGGCGGTCGGCGCCCTGCGGAACGCCTGGGAAGATGGGCTGCTGGCACACGTCTGGGTTGACGAGACCCGGCCGCTCCTGCAGGGCTCGCGGCTGACCGCCTGGGAGCTCGAGGCGCTCGGGGTGCCGCACGCTGTGATCGCCGATGCCGCCGCGGCGCACCTGATGAGCCGTGGCGAGGTCGACTGCGTCGTCACCGGAGCCGATCGCATTGCCGCGAACGGCGACACGGCGAACAAGATCGGCACCTATGGTCTCGCCGTCGCCGCCGAGCACCACGGGATCCCGCTCTACGTCGTCGCGCCGACGTCGACGGTAGACACCGCGACCCTGACAGGCGCCGAAATCCCGATCGAGGAGCGTGACGGTGCCGAGCTCACGACTCGCTTCACGGCGCACAATCCCGCCTTCGATGTCACTCCCGCGGCCCTCGTCGCCGCGATCGTGACCGAGGACGGCGTGCACCGAGCACCGTACGAAGCGTCCTTGCCGCGGGTCGTGCCCGCATGAAGGCGATCATCCTCGCGGGCGGCTACGCGACGCGGCTGCGCCCGCTGACGGAGGACCTCTCCAAGTGCCTGCTGCCCATCGCAGGGCGACCGATGGTCGACTGGATCCTCGAGCGGATCGATGAGGTCGACGAGATCGATGCGGTCCATGTCGTCACGAACAGCCGCTTCGCGCCGGACTTCCGTCGCTGGGCGCAGGCGAGGCCGGGCGTGACGGTGCACGACGACGGCACGAGCTCGAACGACGACCGGCTGGGCGCGATCGGCGACGTCGCCTTCGCGCTCGAGCAGGCAGCGATCGACGACGACGTGCTGGTGATCGCCGGCGACAACCTGTTCGAGTTCGATCTGAACGACTACATCGGCTTCTGGCGCGGCCGAGGCGTCGCGAGTGCGGTTGCCGTGCACGATGTGGGCGACCTGCACCTCGCGACGCAGTACGGGGTCGTCGCCGTCGACGACGACGATCGCGTCGTCGAGTTCGTCGAGAAGCCGGCCAACCCGTCGAGCACGCTGGCTGCGACGGCGACCTACATCTACCACGGCGAGCACGTGCCACTCGTGGCCCGGTACCTCGCCGAGGGGAACCCGCCGGACCAGTCCGGGAGCTTCTTCGCCTGGCTACGTTCGCGCCGACCCGTGTACGCCTACCGGTTCAGCGGCACGTGGCTCGACATCGGCGACCGCGAGCAGCTGCTCGCCGCCGACAACATGCTCCGCCGCGCGAACGGGTTGCCGGAGCGGGCCGAGTACTCGCTCGAGCTTTAGCGAATCGGCACGCTTCCGTGACTCATTCGTGACGGTTTCGCCCGTACGGTCACAGCAGTGCTCCTCGACGTCCTGCTGCCGAACCGTTGCGCTGCCTGCGAGCTGCCGGGGACCGCGCTCTGCCCTGGTTGCCGCGATGCGCTGATCCGGCTCGCGCCGCCGCTCTGCGCTCGCTGCGGCTCGCCGGGTGCGTGGCCCGTGCGGCGGTGTGCCGAGTGCAGTGGTCGCAGGCTCGCGTTCGCCCGCGCCCGGGCCGCGATCGTCTACGACCAGCCCGCTCGTCGCCTTGTCCAGGCGTGGAAGGAGCGCGGACAACGTCGGCTTGCACGCGAGGCCGCGTCTCTCGTCGCGGAGACGCTGACCAGACCGGACGTGGCCGCCCTCGCCTTCGTTCCGGCCGACCCCGACCGCGCGATCGAACGGGGGCACCGCCCGGCCGAGTCGCTCGCACGAGAGCTCGGGCGTCTCTGGGAGCTACCGGTGCACCCGCTTGTCCGCCGGGAGCGGTCGGTGGCGCGGCAGCGCGGCCTCGGCCTGAAGGAGCGGCGGCGGAACGTCGCCGGAGCCTTCGCGCCGGCACGGGGCTCGCCGTCCCGTGTGTGCCTGGTCGATGACATCTACACAAGCGGCGCCACAGCCGCCGCAGCGGCTTCCGCGCTGCGACGAGGCGGCGCCCGCAGAGTGGAGGTGGTGACGCTCGCACGGGCGGTGCGCTGAGCATCAAGACAATCGAGAACGCGTCTCGTGGTCATCGCTCGTCGCCGGGCAGGACGGTGGGCTAGGCTGGAACCACACCACCGGATGGAGGAGACGCGATGCGACTTCAGGTCAAAGGCCGAAACGTCGAGGTCAGCGAGTCGATCCGGAGGTACGCCGAGGAGAAGCTTGGCAAGCTCGATCGGCAGCTCGCCGACCCGACGCAGGTGGAGTTGGAGCTCGCGGTCGAGAACAACCCGTCGATCGCCGAGGACCACGTCGCCGAGGCCACCATCTGGACGAAGGGCCCGACCCTGCGTGCGCGGGAGAGCTCGACGGCGTTCGAGGCGTCGATCGATCAGCTCGTCGAGAAGCTCGAGCGGCAGGTGCAGCGGTACCGGGCGAAACGGAGCCGCAGGGAGACGGCCCGGCGGGCTGCGAACGGAAGCCCGCCTCCGGAGCCCCAGTTCTCCGCCGAGCAGCTCGAGCAGATGATCGTGAAGTCGAAGCAGTTCGACCTCCAGCCGCTGACACCCGACGAGGCGACCCTCCAGCTCGAGCTGATCGGGCACGACTTCTTCGTCTTCACGAACGTGGACACGGGCAGGACGAACGTCGTCTACCGGCGCCGTGCCGGCGATTACGGCCTGATCGAGCCGCAGGATTGATGCCCTTCTGGCGGCGCGAGGAGCCGCTGCACGAGCGCCTCGCCCGTGAGGGAGGCATGTCCGAGCGGCCACCGCACGATACGCGCCCGCGCTGGGGGGAGGTCGGAATCCACGGCGTCCATCGTCAGCGAGAGTGGGACGCGGTGGCGACAGTGGACGTTCCTGACCTGGACGGAGCAGAGGCGCTTTTCGTCACGCTGCCGGACGGGGCGGTGCTCGCCGAGAGCGACGACCTCGACCTCGCCCCGCTCGCAGATGCCCTCGAGGCGACGATCGCCCCGCCGTACCGTGCCCAGGCCGTCCGCCGCGAGGGGACGCTCTGGGCGGTCGCCGCGCGTCGGATCCAGGTCGAGAACCTGCCCGAGGAGATCGATGGCGACACCGTCGTGCTGACGACGCGCGACGGCTTCCGCACGATCGAGGTTGACGGCTCGGCGGCCTTCGGCGGCCGTATCCCGACGCTCGAGCGGCTCGCCGCAGAGGACTCGGTCGTGGTCGCGCGCCGTCTCGACGGCACGATCTGGGAGGTCGAGGTCGCGCCGCTGTAGCTCGTCGGCTATGGCAGCGGCTGCGAGGTGACCCGCCGACCGACGGCGATCGAGAAGCGCGGGCTTTCCACGCGGACGTCCGAGCCGAGGCCGAGCAGGCGCTGCGCGCCGTCGGCGAGGCGAATCCGGCGAACCTGGCCGCCGGTGACGTAGAACGCGGCCGTCGCGGTCGCATCCTCGAGCCGGGCTCCCGCGGGGAGGAGCCACGACCGCTCGGCTCCGGCGCGGAAGACGAGCCGACGGCCGACCTGGGCGACGAGGCCGGAGCCCGCGAGTGCGACCGCGCTCACCTCGCCGGCGTACCGCTCGGTCCGATCGACCTCGCCGGCGGCGTCGAGCACGTTCACGACTCCAGCCCCGCTAGCCACGGCCAGCCGGCCGCCCCCCGCAGCGAGAGCGGTCACGCGGCCCGGGGCGGTCCACGCGAATCGCCGAGAGCCGTTCGCCCGCAGCGCGATCACCTCGCGCTCGACGGCGTAGGGAAGCATGTCGCCGGGGGCCGAGCCGTTTCCTTCGCCGATGACAATCGGAGCAGGGGCATCCACGTCGCGCGTGACGAACCGGAGCCTCCTCGGCGCCGGCTGAGTGGTCGTCGCCGTCCAGAGCGACCAGTCGCGCAGGTTCCCGCCTGCGTGGTGCACCCAGAGCACGCGTGTGCCGGCGATCGCGACCGACTCGACCGCGTTGCCCGTGCTCGTCTGCTCGCAGCTCGTCTGCCGACCGAGTTTCGAGACGCCGCGGGTGCCGAGATTCCAGACGTAGACGCGGTTGCAGTCTCCGGCCGAGAAGCCGGTCGCGTACGCGATCCGCTCGCCGTCGAACGCGAGCGCGGTCACGGGGGCGGGCGCGGTGACGGTGCGCACTGTCGCCGCCCAGGCGGACGGGACGACCGCGAGCGCAAGCGCGAGCACGAAGAGCCGCCTCATCGCGACCGACGCTACCGTCCCGCTGTTAGCCGCCGGTGAAGCCTGGGTGAGAGCTCACCCGTGAGCGGCTACCCTACGTCGATGCCCACCACCGACTTCGGCAAGCTCGAAAAGGTCCTCCGGATCGGCGAGGGCCGCCGGATGAAGCGGCTCGCCCAGCAGGCGAACTACATCGCCGAGCTCGAGCCCGACTTCCAGGCGCTCTCGGACGACGAGCTGCGCCAGACGACCGCAAAGCTGCGCGAACGGCTCGCGAACGGGGAGTCGCTCGACGAGCTGCTCTTCGAGGCCTACGCCGCCGTCCGTGAGGCTCGCTGGCGCGAGTCGCAACAGCGGATGTTCGACGTCCAGATGATGGGCGGGATCGTCCTGCACGAGGGCGACATCGCCGAGATGAAGACCGGTGAAGGCAAGACGTTCGTTGCCTCGCTCGCCCTCTTCCTGAACGGGCTCCCCGGCACGGGTGTCCACCTCGTCACGGTGAACGACTACCTCGCCAAGCGCGACGCCGAGTGGAACCGTCCGGTCTACGAGCGGCTCGGCATGAACGTCGGCTTCATCCAGAACATGATGCCGTTCGCCGAGCGCCGCGAGTCCTACCTGGCCGACATCACCTACGGCACGAACTCCGAGTTCGGGTTCGACTACCTGCGCGACAACATGGCCGTTTCCAAGGAGGGGCTCGTTCAGCGCAGCCACGCGTACGCGATCGTGGACGAGGTCGACTCGATCCTGATCGACGAGGCGCGGACACCGCTGATCATCTCCGGCGAGCCGGAGAGCGCCGCGTCCACCTACTACGACTTCGCCCGGATCGTGAAGGAGCTCGACGCCGCGCCCGCGACCCGCAAGGGCCAGAAGGGCGAGGACGAGACCGAGCTCTCCGGCGCCGACTACCTGTACGACGAGAAGCACAAGACCGTCTCGCCGGCCCAGACCGCGATCGAGAAGGTCGAGCGCGCGCTCCAGATCGAGAACCTCTACGACCCGCGCAACGTTCAGCTCGTCAATCACCTGATCCAGTCGCTGAAGGCGCAGTCGCTCTACCAGCGCGACGTGGACTACGTCCTCCAGGACGGCGAGGTCAAGATCGTCGACGAGTTCACGGGCCGGATCATGGAGGGCCGCCGCTGGAGCGACGGCCTCCACCAGGCGGTCGAGGCGAAGGAGGGTGTCCGGATCCAGGAGGAGAACCAGACGCTCGCCACGATCACGCTGCAGAACTACTTCCGTCTCTACGAGAAGCTCGCCGGCATGACCGGCACCGCCAAGACCGAGGAGAAGGAGTTCGTCGAGATCTACAACCTGCATGTGGTCGAGATCCCTACCAACGTTGCGGTCGCCCGCGCGGACGAGAACGACTTCATCTTCAAGACGAAGGATGCGAAGTGGGCGGCCGTCGTCGACGACATCCAGGAGCGGCACGAGGAGGGCCAGCCGGTCCTCGTCGGCACGATTGCCGTCGAGACGTCGGAGTACCTCTCCGAGCTCCTGAAGCGGCGCGGGATCCCGCACAACGTGCTGAACGCGAAGGAGCACGAGCGCGAGTCCGAGATCATCAAGGACGCAGGGCCAGCCTGGCTCCGTCACGATCGCGACGAACATGGCCGGCCGCGGCGTCGACATCAAGCTCGGCGACGGCGTCGTCGACCGGGGCGGCCTCTACGTCCTCGCGACCGAGCGCCACGAGTCGCGCCGGATCGACAACCAGCTCCGGGGCCGCTCGGGCCGCCAGGGCGACCCGGGCGAGACCCGCTTCTACCTCTCCGCCCAGGACGACCTCGTCCGGCTCTTCGCCGGCGACCGGATCCACGGGATCATGGAGCGCTTCAAGCTCCCCGACGACCAGCCGATGGAGGCCGGGATCCTGTCGCGGCAGATCGAGAACGCGCAGAAGAAGGTCGAGGAGCAGAACTTCGTCGCGCGGAAGAACGTCCTCAAGTACGACGACGTCATGAACACGCAGCGGCAGGTGATCTACGAGCAGCGGCGCCGCGTGCTCGACGGGGAGGACCTGTCCGAGGACGTCCGCGAGTGGATCCGCGAGGTCGTCGAGGCAAACGTCGCCAACGCGACGGAGAGCGAGTTCCCGGAGGAGTGGGATCTCAACGCGCTCGTCCAGCAGGTGCAGGCGCTGTACGGCACCGACATCACGGTCGAGGAGCTGCGCGAGGAGGTCGATCTCGAGCGCGGGGCCCTGATCGAGGAGTTCGTCGACGACGCGCTCGAGACGTACGAGGAGAAGGAGCAGCAGTACGGCGCTGAGTTGATGCGCGAGATCGAGCGCTACGTGATCCTGCAGGTGGTCGATTCCCGGTGGCGCTCCCACCTGGACTCGATGGACTACCTCCGCGACGGCATCCACCTGCGCGCGATGGCGCAGAAGGACCCGCTCGTCGAGTACCGGGCCGAGGGTCACGCGATGTTCGAGGAGCTCGGCGGCACGATCCGCGAAGAGGTCGTGCTGACGCTCTTCCACGCCCAGATCGAGGTGAACCAGCCGCAGCAGCTCGAGCCGGAGCGCGGCGACGGCAACCTCTCCTACCAGCACGAGACCGCGGCCGGCGCCGAGGTGATCGCGGCCTCGGCGGGAGGTGCGGGCGCTGCCGCCACCGCGGTCGCGGCCCCCGTCCAGCAGGGCCAGGTCGTGAACGAGCACAAGGACGTCGGCCGCAACGACCCGTGCTGGTGCGGCTCGGGCAAGAAGTTCAAGAAGTGTCACGGCGCGTAGACGTGTCCGAGACGACGGTCCCGCTCGACCAGCAGCTCGAGGAGATCAGAGCCCAGCTCCAATGGGTTCGTGATTACCTTTGACCCTGTTTCGCTGAAATCCCGCGTCGCCGGGCTCGAGGAGGAACTCGCGGCGCCCGGCTTGTGGGACGACCAGGCTCGGGCAGCCGCCGTCTCGACCGAGCACTCCCGTCTCTCCAAGCGCCTCGAGCGCTACGAGCGGCTCCAGCGCGAGCACGACGACGCCGCCGAGCTGCTCGAGCTCGAGCCCGAGCTCGCCGAGGACATCGCCGCACAGCTGCAGCCGCTGCGGCAGGAGCTCGAGCGACTCCAGGAGGACGCGCTCTTCAACGGCGAGTACGACAGCGGCGACGCGGTCGTGTCGCTGAATGCCGGCGCGGGCGGCACCGATGCGCAGGACTGGGCCGAGATGCTGCTGCGCATGTATCTCCGCTGGGCCGACCACCGCGGCTTCCCGACTGAGCTCGTCGAGGCGAGCGCGGGGGAAGAGGCAGGCCTCAAGTCGACGACGATGACCGTGAAGGGGGAGAACGCGTACGGGCTCTTCAAGGCGGAGCGCGGCGTCCACAGGCTCGTCCGCCTCAGCCCGTTCGACAGCGCCCACCGGCGCCACACGGCGTTCGCCCAGGTGGTGGTTGCGCCGCTCTTGCCCGAGGAGAGCGCGGTCGAGATCGACGAGGGCGACCTACGGATCGACACGTATCGGGCGTCGGGCGCGGGCGGTCAGCACGTGAACAAGACCGACTCGGCCGTGCGGATCACGCACCTCCCGACCGGGATCGTCGTCCAGTGCCAGAACGAGCGTTCGCAGGCCTCGAACAAGCAGACGGCGCTCCGGATCCTCAAGTCGCGGCTCGTCGAGCTGCAGGAAGAGGAGCGGGAGGCCGAGCTCGCGCGTGAGCGCGGCGCCGCGCAGGACATCGGCTTCGGGAGTCAAATCCGCAGCTACGTGCTCCACCCCTACCAACTCGTGAAGGACCTCCGCACCGGCTACGAGGTCGGGAACGCCCAGGGCGTGCTCGACGGCGATCTCGACGGCTTCGTGCGCGAGTATCTGCTCGCGAGGGCCGCCGGCAAAGCGGTTTGACCCCCCCGTCGGCTAAACTGGTGCCCCGCTGAACCGGAGTGGCGCGCCTGCGGCCGAGCATTCCCCCTGATTCCGGTGGCTGACTTCGATATGCCCACAGAGCTGACTGAGACGCCCGTGATCGAACCGGCGGTGCCGCAGAACGGCCTGCCCCCGCGCGACGCGACCGCCGCGGGGACGATGATCGTGTTCGAGGGCGTCACGAAGATCTACGACCCGAACGTGGTCGCGCTGAACGACGTCTCGTTCGCGATCGACAAGGGCGAGTTCGTCTTCGTCGTCGGCGCCTCGGGCTCGGGCAAGTCGACCATGATCCGCCTGCTCCTGAAGGAGCTCGAGCCGACGACCGGCAGGATCCTCGTCGGCGGCCGCGACCTGACGCGGCTGAAGCACTCCAAGGTGCCCCTGCTCCGGCGCAACCTCGGCTGCGTCTTCCAGGACTTCAAGCTGCTCCCAAACCGCACCGCGGCCGAGAACGTCGCCTACGCGCTGAAGGTGCAGGGCGAGAGCAGTGGCAACATCCGGCGCAAGGTGCCGGAGGTGCTCTCGCTCGTCGGGCTCTCGGACAAGACCTCGTCGCTGCCGGACGAGCTCTCGGGCGGCGAGCAGCAGCGCGTCTCGATCGCGCGCGCCGTCGTCAACCACCCGCCGCTCCTCATCTGCGACGAGCCGACGGGGAACCTCGATCCCGACACGTCCGTGGGGATCATGCAGCTGCTCTACCGGATCAACCGGGCGGGCACGACGATCCTGATGGTCACCCACGACCGCGAGATGGTCGACAAGATGCGCCGCCGCGTGATCGCGCTCGAGGACGGGCGCCTCGCCCGCGACGAGCGCCGCGGCGGCTACGAGAGCGAATGAGACTGAAGATTCTCTTCTCCGAGTCGATTCGCTCGCTGGGTTCGAACCTCTCGACCACGATCGCGGCGACGATGACCGTGCTGATCGGCATGTTCCTGCTCGGGCTCTTCATCGCGCTCGGCTCCTGGGCGCAGGCCTTCGGCGACAAGCAGAAGGAGAAGCTGCTCGTGAAGGTCTACTTCTGCACCGCGTCGACCTGCGAGAAGCCCGCGACGGCGCAGCAGATCAACACGGTGCGGCAGCAGCTGAACCAGGACCCGCTCGTCCGCGAGGTCACATTCGTCTCGAAGGCCGAGGCGCTCGACCGGATGCGCAAACTGCAGCCCGAGATCGTCGAGAACCTGCCGGGGAACCCGCTGCCCGACGCGTTCGAGGTGGCCGCGCACGACGGCGCGAACGTGAAGGCGGTCAGTCAGAACCTCCGCACGCCGGTGCTGCCGGCGGGCGTCGAGAAGGTGAACGACGGCGAGGAGGTCTCCGATCGCGTCGTCACCGTTGCGCGGGTGCTCTCGACCGCGTTCGCGATCGCGACGATCGTCCTGCTCGTTTCGTCCGCGCTCCTGATCGCGAACACGATCCGGCTCTCGATCTTCTCGCGCCGGCGCGAGATCGAGGTGATGAAGCTCGTCGGTGCGACGAACTGGTTCGTCCGGGGCCCGTTCATGCTCGAAGGGCTCATCTGCGGCGTGCTCGGCGCGATCGCGGCCGTGCTCCTCCTCCTGATCGGCAAGGCGGTCGTGCTCGGGCGCATCACGAACGAGTTCGACGCCAGCTCCGGCGTCGAGGCGTGGTCGTTCCCGACCATCGCGCTGATCCTCGTCGTCGTCGGGCTCACCGTCGGCGCGATCGGCTCCGGCCTCACTCTCCGCCGCTTCCTCCAAGTGTAGGAAGCACATGGCCTCCCGCCGCGAGCACCGCGGCCGCCAGAAACGGCCGAGCCGAACGCAGCGCCGGCGCCGGCAGCAGGCGCACCTGCGCGTCCCCGAGCCGGAGATCACGCTTCCGTTCCGCCGCACCGAGCCGGATACGGTCGTCGCGCACGTTGGGCCGACCAACTCGGGCAAGACGCACTCGGCGCTCCAGTTCCTGGCCGAGACCGGCCGAGGCGTCTTCGCGGCGCCGCTGCGCATGCTCGCCCAGGAGGCCCACCGTCGGTTGAGCGCACAACTCGGCGCCGAATGTGTCGGCCTCGTCACGGGTGAGGAGCGCGTCAACGAGCATGCGCCGATCATCTGCTGCACGGCTGAGATGGCTCCTCTCTCCGGCGAGGTGCTGGTGCTCGACGAGGTGCAGTGGGCGGACGACGTCGAGCGCGGGTCGGCCTGGACGCGTCTCCTGCTGGCGGGCGAATACCGGCACATCCTTCTGCTCGGCGCAGTCGAGGCGCTGCCGTTGATCCAGAACGCGTTCCCGCAGGTGGAGGTCCGCTTCTTCGAGCGCAAGGCGCCGCTCGACTGGACGGGTGAGGTCTCGTTCCAGAGCCTCACGCCGGGCACGGTTGTGGTCGCCTTCAGCCGCCGGGCCGTGCTTGCGCTGGCCGGGGAGCTGAACCGGCGCCGCCCGGGCGAGGTCGCCGTCCTCTACGGCGCGATGCCGCTGCCCTCCCGCCGGCTCGAGATCGAGCGCTTCATGACCGGGAAGGCGTCGGTCTGCTGCGCGACCGACGTGCTCGGGCACGGCGTCAACCTCCCCTGCGAGACACTGCTGTTCGCCGAGACGCAGAAGTTCGACGGCGAGGAGCGGCGCGACCTGCACGCCTGGGAGATCGCCCAGATCGCCGGCCGGGCGGGCCGCTTCGGCCTCGTCGAGCGCGGCCACGTCGGCGTGCTCAGAGGGATCGTCTGGGCGAACGCCGACCCGGAGCTCGTCCGCTCCGCGCTCGTCCCGCATGTCCGACTCCCCGGCGGCCACATGGGCTACCGCATCGTCGACACCGCCCGGCTGCGGCCACGGCTAGAGGATCTGCCCGTCGAGTCCGCCGCAGCAGCTGTCGGCCGCCCTGCGCGCCTGGCACACAGCCGCGTTGCGCCAGTGGGCGACGGACAGCTGGCTCTCGGTCGAGTCGATCGGGCCGCTGCTCGTGCGGCTCGACGCGGTGCAGCGACGACTGCGCGAGCGCGGTCGGAAACTCTCGCTCGAGCAGGTCTGGAAGCTCGTCAACGCCCCTGTCGACGAGGACAACGTCGAGCTGCTCTCGACGCTCGCGCTCGCACTTGCCGGCGACCGGGCGCAGCGGCCGGTGCTCGCGTGGCTGCTCGACACGAGCCGCCTGCGTGACGCCTCGCTCGAGGACGCGGAGCAGGCGGCCCGCACCGCGAGCATCCTGCGCTGGTTCGCGCTCCAGCACCCGGACGTTGGGGGCGTCACGCTCGAGAAGGCGGCCGCCCTGGAGGAGGCCGCGTCACTCCGGGTCAGCGAGCGGCTGGCCGCCGAGGTGCGCACGCCGTCGTTCGGCCGCTGCAAGTCGTGCGGCCAGAGCTGCGCGCCGTGGTTCCCGCTCTGCCAGCGCTGTTACGCGCGGCGGTAGCGCAGGGTGACGGCCATCGTCGCGACGATGACGATCGCCGCGATCGTATTCGGCACGATCAGCGCCCAGTTGTCGAGCGCGATCCCGTAGGAGAGCCAGAGCAGGAAGCCGACGAAGAGCACCGACATGTAGCCGAGCGAGACACCGCGCGAGGAGCGGTGGTGCACGATCTTGCGGATCTGGAGCACGGGGGAGACCGCCATCGCGATCCCCCAGCCGGCGGCTGCGAACGCGAGGGCGGTGACCACGCGGCAACGTTACCCGGACGGTGTCCGGCGGGTCTGCGACTGTCCTGTCTTCACGACGACAGGGAGATCTTGCATGGACGACAGACGTGTGACGCCGCTCGCGGGAGTGCTGAGCGTGGTGTTGTTCGTGATCACGATCTTCGTGATCGAGTCAGGGGATACGCCGGACGCCGACTCGTCGGGTGCGGACGTCGCGGCCTACCTCGACGGCGCGCTCGGCAGGCTCGCCGTCGGGCTCGTCCTCTGGGGCCTCGGCACGATCGCGCTGATCTGGTTCTTCGACGGGCTGCGCACACACATCTCGCGCTTCTCCGATCAGCTCGGCCGGCTCACGTTCTACTTCGGGTTCGCCGTTGCCTTGCTCATGCTCTCCTCGTTCCTGCCCGACCTCGCCGGCGCCTTCTACACCGACGAGCGGGAAGGCGTGCTCGACGCGGCTGCGGCGGAGGCGATCGGCAGCCTCGGCGACGGCTTCTTCTTCGGCGCCGAGGTGATGCTCGCTGGGCTCTTCCTCGCCGCGGGCCTCGCGGCGATCTGGGCGCGCGCACTACCGGCCTGGCTCGGCTGGATCTCGCTCGTCCTCGCCGTCGTCGCGCTCATCCCGCCGATCGGCTGGGCGGTCGTGATCTGGGGCTTCCCGCTCTGGATCTTGATCGTGGCGGCGCTCCTGTGGCGACGCTCGGAGGCGTCGGCCGACCCAGCCGTCTAGAGAAAGTGGGCGGGCGAGTCGTCCCTACACTGCGGGGATGGCTCGCCCGACCGGAACGAAGATGATCGCCGAGAACCGCCGTGCGCGGCACGAGTACCAGCTGCTCGAGCGGATCGAGGCCGGGATCGTCCTCACCGGGACGGAGGTGAAGTCGCTGCGCGAGGGTCGTGTCACGCTCGCGCAGGCGTACGCGGACGTCCGCGACATGGAGGTCTGGCTGATCGGGGCCGAGATCGCTGAGTACGGGCACGGGAACATCGCGAACCACGATCCCGGTCGTGACCGCAAGCTGCTGCTCAAGCGCGCGGAGATCTCCTCGCTCGTCGGCAAGGTGCGCGAGAAGGGCCAGACGATCGTGCCGACGCGGCTCTACTTCAAGGACGGCAAGGTGAAGGTCGAGCTCGCGCTCGCCCGCGGCAAAGAGGGGGCCGACAAGCGCCGCGACATCGCCGATCGCGACGCGAAGCGGCAGATGGAGCGCGCCCTCAAGTCGCGGCGATAGTCGCCCGGACGATCACCACGCCGGGCTCGAGCACGTAGCCGTGGCGCTCGTTGAGGCGGCGGATCGGCTCGTTTCGCACCTCGTTCGACGTCTGCAGCGACGTGTAGCCGTTCGCCTTCGCCCAGGCGATCTGCGTTCGCTTCAGCGCCCCGGCGATCCCGCGCCCGCGGTGCGCCCGCCTCACACCCGTCAGGTCGTGGTAGGCGCGCTCGGGGGTCTCGGGGAGGAGGGACAGCTTCGCGTAGCCGAGCACCTCGCCGTTCTCGACGGCGACGAACACGGCGCGCGGATCGTCGCTCGCGCCCTGCATGTCGCGCGCAAGCCATTCCTCGAGCGTCCCGATGTCGCTCTCCTCCTCGCCCGGGATGTCCACGGTCGCTTCGCACGCGACCTCCCACATGCCGGGCGCGAGCTCGGGTCGGTCGGCCCACGTCACGATCTCGATTCCGGTGGGCGGCGCCGGCTCCGTGATCTCCGCCTGCGTCAGATCGAGGACGAGCCGGGAGTTGCGGCCCGCCTCCTGATAGCCGTGGCGCTCCGCCCAACCGAGGCTGCCGTCGTCGTCCTCCGCCACGGGTCCCTCGAGCTCGGTGCAGCCGTGGTCTCCGGCCCAGCCCTCGAGCGCGTCGAGGAGGGCGATGCCGACGCCTGCGCCGCGCTCGTCCGGGGTGACGAGTGCCGCTCCGATCGCCCGGTGCGGAGGCGTGTGCCAGCCGACGAGCCCGAAGGCGGCGCCGCGCGTCTCGTCGTCACGTTCCGCAAGCAGCCAGACCATGTCGCCCGCCTGGTTGCGCCAGTCGACGAACATCGCGACGCTCGCCGGCTCGCGCGGCTGCGCTTCGCGCGCGACGTCGACCAGCTGGTCGAGCTCGTCCGCGCCGATCTCTCGGATCCGAAGCATGCGGGCTACACTAGTGCTCACAACATACGGGGGCGACCTGGTTTCGACGTGGTCGATCCGCCGGTAGAGCTGCAAGCCGAGGTCCCCGGTCGGCCTCGTTAATCAACCGGGAAACAAAGCAAGTGCGAAGCATGAACTCGCATACGCCGCCTAGCCTGAGCTAGGAACGGCGTCGTCGCCCCTGGCTCGGCCCGAGGTCAGGTGAGCGGCGCCAACGATCGGGCTCGGCGCCAAGGGAGAGCCAATCGCCCGCGGCGCGACATTCAAGGATGGCTAGCCCGTCGGGTGTGTCGTCTCGGAACCGACCGGCGGGCGAATCTCAATCCGGGACTACGCTTGTAGACGCTCTTCCCGACGCGACTGCGGACGCGGGTTCAATTCCCGCCGCCTCCATCGAATCGCGAGGCTCCGAACCGGCGTGGGGAGGAGCCCCACTCGCTAATCGGATTCCGTCGGGCCCAGCCCGCGCTCTGTCACCGCGAGATTCGACCGGAACTCGCTGACCCAGGAGCCGGTCTCGCGCTCGAGCTCGTCGTGGACGGCGAGGACGAAGGCCCGCGCGTGCTCCAGCAGCTCCTGGAACGGAGCGCCGCTCGCGCGTGCCGCTTCCCATCGGTACTCGAAGTCGTGCCGGAGGCGTGTCAGGTGCATTTCGGTCGCCATGAACCGCATCCAGCCGCTCGTGAAGCCGAAGAAGAGGTCGAGAGCGACGAGCGCGGCCGCCGCACCGAGCGCGATGGACGCCCAAGCCGGCTCGATCGAGGGCTTCCCGTCGGCTCCGACGCTGATCTGCGCGACTATCGGCAGGATCGCCGCGACCGCGCCGAGGACGATCGCGCCGACGCGCGCACACATGCCGCCGATCCGCTTGGGGCGCCGCCGTCGCGCGTACCACTGCTCGGCCTCGAGCGCGAGACCGTCCGCGTGCGCGTAGACCTTCGAAAGCGACTCGGACCGGCCCTCCGGTGACCAATCGAGCTCGCCGAGGCTAGGGGTCGCGACGTCACGGGGCGTCTCTCCCACGAGGACGATTGTGACGCATCGGTCGCCGCAGCCCGCGGACGCGGTCAGTGTTGATCACCTGTGACGGGCCGATCCCCCGCACCGCGCCGCGCGCATGAGTCGTTAGAGGCGGCGGGAACCTTGCGCGCGTTCGATTCCCGCCGCCGCGACCTTTGGCTCAACAGCGCGCGCCTCCTCGGAGTGGGGCAGCAGGACGGATTCCGAGTTCCGCGCCCCGGCTTTCGTCTCTGCAGACGAGCGTGAGACTACGCTTCGATGTAGGCCGTGATGGGAGGGATGACGCCGTGCTCTTCCATCTTGGCCGCGACATCGGGAGGCGGCGAAGCCAACATCGCCTGCATGGCAGCGAGGTCATCGACGTCGGCTGTGACGGCGATGTTGTTGCTCCCGTCGTGGGCGACGTAGTCGGTTACGTTGCTGCCCGAGCCCGACTCGATCGCCTCGGCGCGTTCGGCCTTGCCCTTCAGCCAGCGCTCTTTGTCGACGACGGCGTGGGTGATGACGACTCTTGGCACGAGAGTTCCTTTCCGCTAGCGGCGAACGATCCGATGCGGCAATTTACTGTGGGCCGGGCGGCACGCGAACTGCTGGTGTGACGAAGCGTCCTGGCCAGTAGGGGTCGCCCCGCCCGCATAACCCCGCCCCCGCGGGTGGTGGGGGCGCCACAGGGGCGGCCACAGACGACCCCAGGCCGGGATTATGCACCATTTGAAACGCGGGTGCGTCGCTGTTCAGAATCGTGAACGCCGACGGTCGCCCTAGCACCTGTCTCGGAAGAAACCAGGCCCCGAGCCCGTCATAGGAGTGTCACTGCTTCGTCATCGGCCGGCGCGATCGTCCGAGCCACAGACCAAGCACTCAGCGAGACGAGGAGGAACGACGATGGAGAAGGCCAGGACACGCATTCGCGGGTTGCTCCTGCTGGTCGTGTGCGCTACGGCACTGGTGCTGACGGCGGTGGCACTCGCCTGGCCCGAGCAGAGGTCGGCACCTCCAGACCGAGCACCGGCCGACGCCGAAGCCGATGGCTGAAGAGCCGTTGCCCGTTGGCGGAGGGTCGCCGACGGCGTTCGCCCCTGCGTAACCGCTACGGCAGCGTCACGCCGGTCAGCACGACCGGCCCGAGCGTGTAGTCGAGCATCGTCGACTGGTTGGCGCCCGGACCGGTGATCACATCGATTGCCTTCGGCACGAGACCCGGGTTGAACGTGCAATGCGGGTCGGCGCTCGCAGCTGCGCAGACGCCGAATTGGAACTGCTGCGGCGTCGGGGCAAACCCCCGGGCCTGGTCGTCACTGAAGCCATCCTGGCCGGTGAGGACAACGGTGAAGCCCCAGCCGGGGCCGGGTGTGCCGAGCGAGGCCTTCGGGACGCGGAACGTGATGAAGCGGGAGATCGGGTTCGCCGAGATGGCGACCGTCCCGAGCGTGTTTCCGCCGGCGTCGACGTAGCGCTGGCCGAAGCCCTGCACCTGGATCAGCCGGCTCCAGGCGAAGCTCGGCGCGATGGTGAAGTTGCGCAGCGGATGGGAGGCGGCGGTCGACGTCGACGCGGCACCCGGAACGCGCACGTACACGTCGACGAGCTGCGCGCCGAGCGGGCTGCCGAACGTCTCCGAGAGGTCGCGCGTCTGTAGCCGGAAGATCACGTCTGCGCCCGCGTCGAAGACCTGGAACGCCTGGATGTCGAACGCGCCCGCATGGAAGTTGTCGGACGTCGGGTACGCGTAGTTGCCCGGGCCGTCGTCGTCGCCGTCCGGGTCGCTCGCGTTGAAGATGAGCGTTCCGGGGACGAAGTCGAAGAACACGGAGCGCTTGGCGTGGGCAGTGCCGCCGGTCGGGCTGACCGCGACGATGTTGAGGACGTTCGTCCCTCCGGTGACGGGAACCTCGACGCTGAAGGAGCCGCTGGGCGCGGCGGCCGACACCACCGTCGTCGCCGAGTTGGCGTCGGTGTTCGTCGCCGCGACGTAGACGGTGTTCCCGGGCGCGGTCGTGCCGGTGGCGGTGACGGGTGAGGCGTCGACCGAGGAGTTGTCGGCGGGGCTGGTGACCGTCAGGGGTGTCGTTTCCTGCGTGCGGGCGACATAGCGCGCGTGCGTCGCTTCCGGAAGCACGACGTTCCGTCCGGCGGCGAGCGTCGCCGCGAGCCGCACGAACGACGCAGCTGACCACGTGAGCGGCGATGCCGACCCTGCCGCCCCGCCGTTGACGAAGCCGATCGAGGCGAGGGTGGGATCGGTGCCGAAAGGCGAGGCCAGCGAGATCCGGCAGCTCCCAGTTCTGCTCGGGGATCAGGCCCACGCCGGACGCGAACCGGCTCATGCCGTCGAGCAGATCGGCCGCCAGCGCCGCGTTGCCGGCGGCATGCTCCTGCTCGCCGCGCTCGGCCGACAGCGCCGGCCAGAGATGCCCCGTGCCCTGGCCGCTCGGCGCCCACGGGCGCCCGTCGCTTGCGCGATCCCCGTACCCGTCCCCGTTGTAGCGGTGCCAGCCCGGCCCGTTCGCCGTCGTGGACTTGATCGTGGCGTCGACCACCTGCAGCGAGCGGAGCACGTCCGCGTCGTCGACGTGGAGCAAGCCGAGCCGCACGAGCTCGAGGAAGCCCGCGTCGATCACCTCGCGCTGGTCGAGCGTCGGCCCGCCGTTGCCGACGTTGTACGAGATCGCCGCGTTTGGGTCGCCCGTCTTCGAGAGCCGGATGAAGTAGCGCGATGCGTGCGGTCCGGTCGTCGTCACCGTCCAGCTCTTCACTTGCCGTTGCCACGAGTCTGCGACACCGAGCCACACTGCGGCCGAGGCCGTGTCGCCGTTCGTGCGAGCGATCTCTGCGGCGGCGACGAGCCCTGCGATCTCCGCGGCGATCGTCGAGGGCGAGAAGCCGCTCTGCTCCTCCCAGCGTTCGACGCCGAAGGCTGGGCCGCGGGCGGCGACGAAGTTCGCGGCCGGCTTGATGTGGTCCTGGTACAGCGACGCGTCCGTGAGCCCGAGCTGGTACGCCATCAGGATCGGGTAGGCGGTCTCGTCGAGCTGCGTCCCGAAGGAGTCGGGCGCGACCTTTCCGTTGACGAGGCTGTTGCGCGGCATCGAGCCGTCCGGCAGCTGCTGGCGCTCGAACAGGAACAGCGTCGCGGCCCGCGCCGTCCCGAGGTCGCCGGCGGCGACGAGGCCCGTCCACGACTCGTACAGGTCGCGCGCGAACACCTCACGGTATGAGCCGAAGTACGTGTTCGCCGGATCGCCGGCGGAGACTGCCTGTCCCCACGGCGAAGCGAGGCTGGCCACGATCGCGCCGGGGAACGTCTTGTCCTCGGACGCCTTGATCACGTTGGCGCTGAGGTAGTACTCGTCCTCGAGCCGCTTCCGGTCCGCGCCCTTGATGCCGGGCAGCTTCTCCGTCCGCGGCTTCGTCAGCTCCTTGTCGTACTCCTTCCAGCCCTTCACGTAGGCAGTGCGCGCCTTGTCGAAGTCGGCGGCGAGCGAGGCCTCGGCCGTCGCGACGGCCTCGGCCGCCGAGGCGCCGAAGCCGAGCGCGAGCACGGCCTTCCCGTCCACGAGGTCCACGCGGGCCGTCTGGACGACGTTGCCGCCGAGCGCTTCGGCGGTCGGGCTCGTGATCGCGTGGTCGGCGTCCAGCTGGACGAGCCCGTCGCCCGCGCCTCCGACGAACCCGCTCGTGGCCTCGGAGAACACGCCGTCGAGGGCGGCGAAGACGGGCTGCGCGTAGTCGCGGTTCGCCGCGTTCGTCGCGGTGACCGGGTCGGACGAGACGAGCACGGGATGCCCGGTCGAGTCGTCGATCGTCGCCCGGTCGGCGCCACCGTTCCCCGGCCCGCCGCCGCCGTTGCCGTTGACGGTCGCGTCGAAGCGCACGTACAGGCGGTAGCCGGGTGCCGTCGGCTTGAACTTGACTGCCATGAGCACGGTGTTCCGGGCGGGGTCGGTGACGTACTCGGTCTCGATCCGGTACTTGCCGCTCTTCGCCGTGGCCGTGACGGTGCAGGCCATGTCGGCGGGGTCGGGTTTCGCGTCGACCGTGTAGGTCATGTCGCGCGTTTGCAGGTCGGTGAACGTCGAGCCGTCGGTCACCACGTACTGGAGCGTCTCGACGTTCGTGTTGTCGATCGTCGGGTAGTAGACGTCGCTGAGCACGCCGTTCGCGACCGTGTACCAGACCTTCGAGGTCGTGTTCCGGGCGGTGCCGAGGCAGTCCTTCCGGGCCAGGCCGAAGTGGGAGAGAGCTCCCGGGGCGCCCGTCGGGTTCTCGGCGACGACCGTGAGGACGTGCGACGTCGCGTTGTAGGTGAAGGTGACCTCCGCGTTGTCCGCCGGGACGGTGAAGGCGATGTTGGCGCCGCCGGGGACGCCGCCTGCCCCGTAGTTCTCGTCCCAGCTCTCGTTGATCGCGACCTTCCCCTCGTATACGCCGGCAGGGAGCGCCGTCGTCTCGAACGAGTAGATCCCGTCGCCGTCCACGTCCTGGAGCCAGGAGCGCAGGCACGACGGATCCCAGTCGCCCGGGCAGCCGAGCTCCGACTGGAAGCTTCCGGCCGCTACTGCGATCACCGAGCTCCTGTTGTCGGTGACCCAGTGGCTCTTGTGGTCGTAGAAGAACTTGACGTCCCCACTCGCCGCGAGGTTGAGCGGGATGTTGGGGCCGTCCGGTTGCGCGTGGAGGCCGTAGTTCTCGGTCCACGAGTCGTTCAGCGGGGCCTTGTATTCGAAACTGCCCGCAGGCAGCGCGAACGTGCGCTGCCAGACGTCGTCGGCGGGGTCGTAGGTGAGATGAGTCGCGGCGCACTCCGCCTGCCAGTCGCCCGGGCAGCCGAGCTCCGACTGCAGCGAGCCGGCGATCGTGACGACCGTCGGGTTCGGCGTATGTGACCCCGACGCGACGGGAAGCAGGACGAGCGCCGCTCCGGCGAGCGCGAGCAACACCAGCTGACTCTTTCTCAGCGTGACCGACTCGCTCGAGGCCGGCGTTCGGGCACCGGCGATCCTCGCGCCACCCATCTCGCCGACCAGCATACGACTGGAGCCGCGCCGAGGAAAGCCGCGACCTCTGGAGGAGGGCAGGCGCTTGCGCGGTCGTCGTCGCGCTCGTCGGGCGAGCGTGCCGAAATGCTCCACGTTCGGCCAGTAGAAAGGGCCACTTGGGGCGCCTAGATTGGATCCGGAGGTTAGCTGGGGAGGAGGAGGCGCGCTCGTTGTCCCGACTGGGTGTCACGCTTGTTGCATCGCTCGTCATGACCGCGCTCGCCGCGTCGGGTGCCGGCGCGCACGACGGAGTCGACTCAGCCGCAGACCACGCCTCCGAGGATGCGGTCACGCACACGGCTGCGCAGGAACGAGCGCTGGACGCCCACACGCGCGCCGTCACGGCATTCGCTGCCGAGCGCGGCAGCGGCGGCCACCGCAGGGGCACCCCAGGACGTGGGGGAGTGGGGTCCCGTCGTCAACTGGCCGGTCGTAGGCGTGCATGTCGCCCTCCTGTCGGACGGCAAGGTGTTGGCATACGACTCGATCGGCGACCACGCCACCGAGACGTACCCCGTGCATGACCGAACACGGGCGACCGTGTGGGATCCGGAAACGGGCATCCACACGCCGGTCAACGTCGACACCGGCTTCAACGTCTTCTGTAGCGGCCTGGCGCATCTCCTCGACGGCCGGCTGTTCCTCGCGGGTGGGAACAAGGACGCACAGCTCAACGGCATCGTTCAGACACACATCTTCGACCCCGCCGGATACGCGTGGAGCCTCGGGCCGAACATGGCGGCTGGGCGCTGGTATCCGAGTCTGACGCCGATGCCCAACGGGGAGATGCTCATCACCTCGGGTCGTGTCGACATGCCCGAGGTCCGCACGATTACCGGCAGCCTGCGTGCGCTCGGCACCGCGTCGCTTGCCCTGCCGCTGTATCCGTGGATGGACGTCGCCCCGGACGGCCGAGCCTTCTACTCTGGCCCTGGCCAGACGCTGCGCGCGCTCGACACCACCGGCACCGGCGCATGGCAGGCGTTCGGACAGCGCGACGCGATCAACCGCGACTACGGCGGACATGTGCTCTTCGACATCGGGAAGATCCTCGTTGCCGGCGGCGGTCCCTCGACCAAGGACGCGCGGGTGATCGACGTCAACGGAGCCTCGCCGCTGGTCTCGGGGACCGCGCCGATGGCGTTCGGACGCCGGCAGCACAACCTGACCGTGCTCGCGGACGGCTCGGTCCTCGCGACGGGGGGCCTCTCGTCCGGGGCCGGGCTCGTCGACCTCAACGCCGGCGTCTATCCAGCAGAGCTTTGGAAGCCCGCAACTGGGTGGCGGACCCTGGCCGCGATGCAGTTCACGCGCCAGTACCACTCGACCGCGCTTCTGCTGGCCGACGGGCGCGTGCTGAGCTCCGGCGGCGGGATCTGCGGCACGTGCGACCAGGTTGGCTACCTCGGTAAGAACGCGGAGGTCTTCTCGCCGCCCTATTTGTTCGAGTCCGACGGCACGCTCGCGCCCCGCCCTGCCATCGACGCGGCGCCGGCGTCTGTCAGCTACGGGGCGCCGATCGAGATCGCAACCGGAAACCCGGCGTCGATCGGCAAAGTTGCCCTCGTCCGGCTCGGCGCCAACACGCACTCGGTCGAGATGGAGCAGCGCTACGTCCCGCTTCTCTTCACCGCCGGCGCGACGAGCCTCACCGCCACCGCGCCCGCGAATGCCAACGTTGCCCCGCCGGGCCCGTACATGCTGTTCATCGTCAACGCCAACGGCGTGCCGTCCGTCGCTCGCATGGTCACTGTCCAGGGCGGCAGCTCGCCGCCGACTGTCACGTTGACGCAGCCGGCGAACGGCGCGAATTTCACGGCCCCGGCGACGGTGGGTTTCGCGGCGACGGCATCCGACACGGACGGGACGGTGGCGAGAGTCGAGTTCTTCAACGGTGCGGTGGAGGTTGGGGAGGATACGAGCGCGCCCTATAGCTTCACTTGGGGTGGCGTGGCGCCTGGCACGTACACGGTCACCGCGCGCGCCACCGACAACCTCGGCGCGAGTACGACGAGCGCGCCGTCTACGATCACCGTCAGCGCCGCAAACACGGCGCCAACCGTGACGCTGACGCAGCCGGCGAACGGGGCGAACTTCACGGCCCCTGCGACGGTGGGTTTGGCGGCGACGGCGTCGGACGCTGACGGGACGGTGGCGAGGGTCGAGTTCTTCAACGGTGCGGTGGAGGTTGGGGAGGATACGAGCGCGCCCTATAGCTTCACTTGGGGTGGCGTGGCGCCTGGCACGTACACGGTCACCGCGCGCGCCACCGACAACCTCGGCGCGAGTACGACGAGCGCGCCGTCTACGATCACCGTCAGCGCCGCAAACACGGCGCCAACCGTGACGCTGACGCAGCCGGCGAACGGGGCGAACTTCACGGCCCCTGCGACGGTGGGTTTGGCGGCGACGGCGTCGGACGCTGACGGCACGGTGGCGAGGGTCGAGTTCTTCAACGGTGCGGTGGAGGTCGGGGAGGATACGACTGCGCCCTATAGCTTCAGTTGGGGTGGCGTGGGGGTGGGGACGTACACGGTCACGGCGCGCGCTACCGACAACCTCGGCGCGAGTACGACGAGCGCACCGGCCACGATCACCGTCAGCGCCGCAAACACGGCGCCAACCGTGAACCTCACGTCACCGGCCGACGGCGCGATCTTCCCCTGGAAGCCGACGATCACGCTCACGGCGACGGCGAGCGATCCCGGCGGAACCGTTACGAGGGTCGAGTTCCGGGACGGCGCCACCGTGCTCGGCCAGGACACGAGCGCGCCGTACTCCTTCACGTGGAGGAACGTCCCGCCCGGGAGCCACGTCCTGACTGCGCGCGCTACCGACAACGCGGGCGCGACTACGACCAGCAGCCCGGTCAGCATCACCGTGCGCCCGAAGCGCTGAGCCGCGCGCCCCAGCAGCGGGTTCGACTCCCGTCCGTAATCGGCCGACGACGTTTCGGTTCGCGCGCCGAATCTGCGCCTACGATTTCGTGGTGAGGGCAGCGGTGGTGCTCGCGTCGACGTTGGTGGCCGCCGGGGTGGCAACTGCCGGGCTCAGAAGCCCCGCGCGGGTAACCCTGGACGGTGTCGGCGGCGCGCGGCCCGGGATGGACGTCGCAGCGGTGTCAGCTGCGTGGGGCGTTGCCCTGCGGCCCAACTATGAGGTGCGGCCAACGTGCGGTACCGCAAGCATCGAGCGGCGGGGGATCGTCGGGCACGCGATCTTCATGCCACGCGGGGAGTTTGGCGCCGTGTTCTTCCGGAAGGGCGCCGTCACGGGTAGAGGCATCCGGATCGGGTCGACCCTCGCGCAGCTGCGGCGCGCCTACCCGAAGCTCAGTTCCCGGCCGGACAGATACAGCCACGGGGGCCGGAACTACTTTCTGCGTCGCGCACGCGCCCCCCACTGGGAGCTGCGCTTCGACGTGAGCCCGGCGAAGCGCGTGACGCAGATCGCGTTCGGCGAGCGTGCGTCCGTACGTCTCGACGAAGGGTGCGCCTAAAGAGACGCGGGTTCTCTAGTCGGGTAGCCAACCGTCGCGGTATGCGGTCGGCTCGCGGGGCGGGACCGAGGCGTACGCAACTCCGCCGTCGGTCGTGTCCTCCTCGACGCTCGCGCCGTGCCGCTTCGCGACCTCGTCGGCGGGGAACCCGAGCTCGTCACGTTCGCGTGCGCCGACCGCGATCACGAGGCACGGACCGCTTCCTGCCCCGACGATGACGTGCTTCGTGTTCGGCGGACAGTGGACGAAGTCCCAGGCGCGCAGTTGCCGCTCCTCGCCCTCGACGATCAGCAGTGCTTCGCCGGAGACGACAAGGAAGGCCTCCTGATCGGCTTCCCAGTGGTACATGGCCATCGGCTCGCCTGGCCCGAGCACGAACGGATTGACGCCGAGCTGGTCGGACTCGCGACGCCAGCCTTCGAAATCGTCGGCCACGACGCAGACGGCACCGCGGCCGTCGGTCCGACGCCACTCGGCGTCTCGCATGTTGAGGACATACCACCCCTCGCCCTTCGGGACGAGACCGTGCTCTGTCTGCTCCAGTTTCGCCTCGGGAACCATCGATCGACACGCTAGCGACGCAGGCAGAGGAGTTGTCGGGATCCTGCGACGGCGCGATTATGGCTGTATCTCGACCTCGCCGACTGACCGCCGGGAACCCGCGCCGCGGCTCTTCATCAGCTACTCGCGACGCGACTTCTACTTTGCCGAGCAGCTCGCCGTTGCGCTCCGCCGGCGCAACTTCGACGTGTGGTTCGACGTGCACGAGCTGCCGATGGGGACAGACTGGTCCGCTGCGATCGACAGGGCGATCGTCGAATGCGACACGCTGGTGCTCGTCGGCTCACGCGCTGCGCTCGCGTCCCCGTACGTCCAGCGTGAACGCGACCGGGCGGCCGAGCTCGCGCGCCCGCAGGTCGCCGTCCTGCGAGAGTGGGTCAAGCTCCCTGCCGCGCCGGCGCTCCCGACCTACGACCTGACGACCTCGTTCACGCGCGGCGTCGATGCCCTCGCAAGAGACATCGCTGCCCGTCGTCCGACGGGACGGCGTCCGCGGATCCGGCTCCCCCTTCCGGGAGGGGCTTTGCTCTTTGCTCTCGCTCCGGCCCTCAGCCTCGTCTTCGTGGCCGTGCTCACCGCCCTGTTCCTCAACGAGGTCGTCGGGAACGTGGCGAGCTTCGCCCCGGACGCCGACGTCGCCCTGGCCGTCGCCGCCACGATGATCTTGCTTGCGGGCGGCTTCCCCGTGTACGTTCTCTGGTCCTTCCTGAGGCGCCGCATGTCCTGGTTCTACCTGCGTGGCGCCCTGTTGACCATGCCGTTGGTGGCCTTGCTGACCGTGGTGACGGTCGACGCCACGGTGACTCCCATCACGAATCCGATCCTGAGCATGCTCGGGGGGACCGAGGAGATGGCCCTGGGACTATTGCCCACCGTCCTGGCCCTCCTCGTGGTGCTCGTCTGCATCGTGGCTGCGATCGCTACGGAGCTCTCGTCCGGCCTGTGCCGCTTCCTTCGCACGGGTGTCGCTCCTCGGCGCGTGCGCTTCCGCCACATCGGCGCCGTCCCGCGGCCGGTAGACCGGCGCAACGTCGTTCGCTCCTATCGGCTCTCTGCCACTGATCACGATGCGACCGTCGCTGCAGAGATCCGGCAGTGCCTGGCTGAATCAGGGCTCGACGAGGTCACCGACGGCCGCCTCGGCGATCGCGACATCGTCGTGGTCACGGACAGGACGCCGGCCGGCTGGCTGGCGCGGGAAGACCTGCGCGCCCCGATCGGAGTGGTGGCGACGAGCATCTCGCTCCCGCTCCGGGGGGTGCTCGGACGCTTCCAGTGGGTGGACTATCGACGGCGCCGGAAGCAGACGCTCCGCGCGCTCGGTCGAGATCTGACGGCGGTCGGAGGGCCGGTCGCCGAGGGGGGTGAGGCCCCGGACGTCCCCGAGCGTCTGCAACAGCTTCGGCAGCCACCGTGGGTGACGATCGCAGAGTGGACGCTCTTCACAATCGGGGTGATCGCGGCGCAGGTCGGCGTGTACGCGCTGGCGCTCTTGGCCTTCGAGGACCGCCGCGCACTCGTGTGGCCGTCCGGCCTCCTCGTCGCGGTCGCTCCGTTTCCTTTCCTGCTCGCGTTCTGGCTGCGCCGACGGCGTCTGACGCCCCGCCTGCTCCTGGGTGCCGTCGCGGTGTGTTGGTTGGTGATGATCCCCCTCGGGCTGGACCCCTTGCTGCAAGAGCAGTTCCCCACCTACGACCGAGGGTCCTACAGCGCGGCGACGATCATCTATCCGGCTCTGTCAGCCCTCATCCTGGCGCTTGCCTGGAGGTCGTTGCGCCGCTGGCTTCCTCGCCGGCTCCACACGGGCGCGGGAGCAGATCCCGCGCTCGGCTATGCGCGCGGCTCGTTGGTTTGGCTGGTGTTCCTCATCCCCGCGGTCATGACGTCCGCCGCGCAAGCCGTCCTCGACTCCACCATTCTCGCCACCCCTGAGCCGGCTCTGGCCGCGCCGGAAAGGGCGGCAGCTGACATCTGTCGCGACCGGGACGGGCTCAGCGCAGTGGGCGAGCCTTTCTCCGCGGCAAGCGCGGCGATCAATGACGCGACAGCGCCTCGGACGGTCAGGGCAGCGGTCGCGCGACGGATCCCGGTGACGACCAGCGTGATCCGTGAGCTCGAACGCTATGAGACAGCGAGCAGCTGGGGCGCAGACATAAAGAATCGCCTCATCGCAGGACTCGAGCGGATACTCCGCGCCGACGCGGCGTACCTCGACGGCAAGATCAGCGCGGTGATGTGGTTCGAGGAGAGAGCCAAGCTGCTACCCGTCACGGACGACCTGGTTGCTCCGACCTGCTGATCACTAGGCTACAGCGACGGCTTGCTGCCGGATGAGTCATGACTGAGCTACAGCGGTATCTGGCCGAGGAGATCGCCGAGGATCATGCGGACGGACTCGTGTCCCGCCGCGAGGCATTGCGTCGCCTGGGGCTACTCGGTTTGAGCGGCGCCGCGGCTGCGTCGTTGCTCGCGGCGATCGTGGCGGACGAAGCCAAGGCGAGGCTGCGTGCCCCATCCAGGGCCGGGACGGCAGCGGGCCCGAGCGAGGCGGAGCTCGCGACGGCGGCGCGCCCGACTCGTGAGATCGTCTTTCGCGGGCCTGGCGGGCGGAGGCTGATGGGCGCGTGGGCAGCGGCGACTCGGCCCCGTGGGGGCGTGCTGGTGATCCACGAGAACCGGGGGCTCAACGACTCGATCCGTTCCGTGGCAGGCCGTCTGGCGGGAAGCGGCTACTCGGCGCTGGCGATCGATCTGCTGTCGGAGGAGGGTGGCACCGGGTCGTTCGACGGACGAGTTCGAAGCGATGGCCGCGCTCGGAGCCGCTCCTCCGTCCCGATTCGTCGCGGACATGAAAGCGGGGGTGACGGAGCTTCGCCGTCGGCTCCCGGGGAAGAAGGTCGCGGCGACCGGGTTCTGCTTCGGCGGGGGAATGACATGGCTCCTGCTCGCCTCGAAGGAGGCCCGCCTGGCCGCCGCCGTCCCCTTCTACGGCCCCTTCCCCGAGGGCGGGAACCTCACGGGCGCGAAGGCGGCCGTGCTCGGGATCTACGCGGAGCTCGACTCGAGGGTCAATGCCAGCCGCGCGGCCGCGCGTACCGCGCTTCGTAGAGCCGGTCTTCGGCACCAGATCGTTACCTACCCGGGCGTCGACCACGCGTTCTTCAACCCGACCGGATCGCGGCACGACCCGGCCGCCGCGGCGGCCGCTTACCGTCGCATGCTCACCTGGTTCGGGACGCACGTCGCGACCTCGTAGGTCGGCGGGGGTGCGGGAAACCGTACTCCGAAACGCGTGGCCACCCTACTGCGCGAGCGCAGCACGGGTGCGAGCCTCGAGAACAGGATGAACGGCAGCCACGCGATCACGTACCCACTCGCGCGGAGCCGCACGTCAGTACGCCCCGTCTCGCCCGGGCTGGACGCGCTGGTCGCGTCGGTTCGCGCCGCCGCGGCGATTCCGGCCGACTGGGGGCAGACCTCGCGCCTCGTCGCCGACCAGCTGCGTCGCCACCTGCCCTCGCCCCGCGTGCTCACGGCCGAGCAACGGCGCGGGGATCCGGACACCTACCGGAGTCACCCGCTCTACATCTCACCCGACGGCGCGTTCTCGATCGTCGGCCTGGTCTGGCGCCCGGGGCAGGTCACGCCGATCCACGATCACGTGACCTGGTGCGTGTTCGGCGTCATCCAGGGCGTCGAATACGAGGAGCTCTTCACGCTCGACGAGCAGTCCGGCTGCCTCGTTCCGGCGGGAGGAAGCGCGAACGGGACCGGAGAGGTGAGCGGGTTCGCCCCGCCCGGCGACATCCACCGCGTCCGCAACTCCGGCGACCGGACCGCGATCTCGATCCACGTCTACGGAACGGACGTCTCACGGATCGGCTCCAGCGTGCGTCGCCAGTACGACCTCCCGGTTCGGCGCACCGCGGCCTGACCCGCGCGAGCGCGTCAGGCTCGCTGCTTGTCGAGGTACTGCAGGAGGTCGTGGGCCGCCAGCTCGACCTCCTTGTGGCGCCATTCCGCGGCGCGATAGTGGCACGCGATCAGGCCCATTCGGTGGACGCGGCGGAAGTCCCCGTAGACGAAGGCGTAGCGGGCTTTGGTCTCGTCCGTCGCACCTTCCGTGAGCGCCAGATGCCACGCGGCGTACTCGTCCCATGAGCGCGTCTTCAGGAAGGCGTTCTCGTCGTCGGCGCGCGGTTGCGCCTCGTTCCACTCGCTCACCAGCACGTACTGACGTGCGTCGATGAGCTTTCTCGCGTGCGCCACAGCGCGCTTGTTGACCGTGTACGAAGCCACTGGATCCGGTTGATGTTCTCGCCGGAAGCCCGGCGCAAAC
Source organism: uncultured Gaiellaceae bacterium (assembly GCA_963794385.1). Taxonomy (GTDB): domain Bacteria; phylum Actinomycetota; class Thermoleophilia; order Gaiellales; family Gaiellaceae; genus Gaiellasilicea. The sequence goes on from CAWCDT010000020.1 coordinate 64,482, forward strand.
ACGAGCGTCTTTCAGGCCGCATCCGACGAGCGCCCGCTCGCGTTGTACCTCGACAGCACCGGGATGGGCGGGGACGCGCGATGGGGTCTCGCAGCGACCCGTCCATCCAGGTGCGGTCACCGCGGGCATACTCCGGTGCATGCGCGGGTGGTGGATCGTGCCGATCTGCGTCGCGTTCGCCGTAGGCGTCGCAGGCCCCGCGGCGGACGTGTCCAGCTCGGCGGCCGCGCTCAGCGTCCGCGAGTATCCCGTCCCGGCGGGAAGCCGGCCGCACGATGTCGCACCTGCGCGCGACGGCGGTGTCTGGTACACGGCGCAAGGCTCGGGCGAGCTCGGGTGGCTCGACCCGAAGACCGGCAGGACGAGGCACACCGCTCTCGGCGAGGGATCGGCGCCGCACGGCGTCATCGTCGGCCCCGACGGAGCGCCGTGGATCACCGACGGCGGGCTCAACGCGATCGTCCGGGTCGATCCGAAGACGCGGCGCGTCCGCGTCTTCCCGCTGCCCGCCTCGTCCGGCTACGCCAACCTCAATACGGCGGTGTTCGATCGGCGCGGGATCCTGTGGTTCACCGGGCAGAGCGGAATCTACGGGCGGCTCGATCCGAAGGTCGGCCGCGTGCGGGTCTTTCGCGCGCCGCGCGGGGAGGGGCCCTACGGCATCACGACGACACCCACCGGCGCCGTCTACTACGCCTCGCTGGCGGGCAGCTACCTCGGGCGGATCGACACCGCCCGCGGAACGGCGCGCGTGATCCAGCCGCCGACCGCCGGTCAGGGCGCGCGGCGCGCGTGGTCGGACTCGAAGGGGCGAATCTGGATCAGCGAGTGGAACGCCGGCAAGGTCGGCATGTACACGCCCTCGACCGGGCGCTGGCGCGAGTGGCGCCTCCCCGGTGCGACGCCGATGCCGTACGCGATCTTCGTCGACGAGCTGGACGACGTCTGGCTGAGCGACTTCGGCGCGAACGCGCTCGTCCGCTTCGACCCCGAGACGGAGCGGTTCACCCGCGTCCGGCTGCCGAGCTCGCCGGCCAACGTGAGACAGATCCTCGGTCGCCGCGGCGAGGTGTGGGGAGCCGAGTCGGGTGTCGACAAGCTCGTCGTCGTCCGGACGCGCTGAGCTGCGGTCACAGCTCCCCGTCGGGCACGACGCCCCGAGCGATGCTCGCGACCTGGGCTGTGGTGAACGGTGGCTGCGAGAGCTCCGGGCGCTCGTGGAATGCGCAGAAGAGGTGGACGATGTAGTGCATGCGCTGGTCGAGGTCGGACCAGTCGCGTGCGCCGCAATCGTCGTGCCCCTGGGAGGCAGGCTCGAATCGCGCCAGCAGCTCCGTCAGCTCCGGACCGCGCGGCTCGCCGAGCGCGTCGGGATAGGCGTCCTCCAGGTGCGTCCCGAGCGCCAGCACGCGGCCCGGCAGCGAGAGGACCATGAAGGAGTCGGTGATCACCTCGCGCGCCAGACGGCTCGCCGTCCGTTGTGCACCAGCGGCCACAGCGCCCGCCAGGCCGGCGGCCGGGCGGCGCACGACCTGCCACCAGTGCGACGCGGACGGATGGAGCGCCGTGAGAGCCCGCAGCCCGAGCTCCTCCTGCGTGGCGTAGGCGGCATCGAGGGCCTCGCGGATCTGGGGCTGCAGACGCGTCTGCTCGTGGAAGCCGATCTCGAGGTTCGCCTGGACGGCGAGCTCGGCTCGCGCCTTGCGCTCGGCCTCGCTGCTCAGGCGCTCATACCGCTCGAATGCGCTGCGCAGATAGCGCTGGCCGTCCGGCGGGTCGCCCGGCCGGAGCGGATCGACGAACCTGCGGAACGCGTCGGGCTCAGCATCCGGTGGGCACTCCTCGAGGTAGCGCGCGAACTCGAGCCCGATCTCCTCGAACACCTTCAGGTTCCCGCGCGCGACCGCCTCGCCGGCGCGCTCGAACGCGTCGAACGGCGTGTGCAGCTCGGCCGTCAGGCGGCCGAGCCGGGTGTCCGGCTGGAAGAGGCCGCGGCGGAGCAGCCGCCGCCACAGCGTCGCGAGAGGGTGCCGGAGCCAGTGCCCGGCCGAGAGCCTGCGCCCGAATTGCTCGAGGAGATCCTCGCCGCGGATCGTCCGGCCGGCCTGCCGCGACGCCCACGTCGCGTACGTGCACCAGTTCGCGCCTTCGCCGCTTCGATCGGCGACGGCCGCGGCCAGCCGCGAATAGCACTCCGTGATCTCGAGATTGCGGAGCACGGGGTTCGGCAGGGCGGCGATCCGCCGCACGTCGTGCACGTTCGGTGCCTCCACCGGGACAGTCTTTCGTAGATTTCACCGGTGAGCTTCCTCGTCGGTGCCGACGCGTACGACCGCTTCATGGGGAGGTACTCGGTGCCGCTCGCTCCTCTGCTGGTCGACTTCGCAGGCGTCGAGGCGGGCCGGCGCGTGCTCGACGTCGGCTGTGGCCCGGGGGCGCTCACGACCGAGCTCGTCAGGCGCGTGGGAGCGCAGGCCGTGTCAGCTGTCGACCCGTCCCCGCCTTTCGTCGACGCTGCACGCGGGCGCCATTCAGGAGTCGACGTTCGGCAGGCGGCGGCGGAGGAGCTCCCGTTCGAGGCAAGTACGTTCGACGCGGCTCTCGCACAGCTCGTCGTTCACTTCATGTGGGATCCGGTGGCGGGACTACGCGAGATGGCGCGCGTGACGCGCAGAGGTGGTGTCGTGGCGGCGTGCGTCTGGGATCACGCCGGCGGTCAGGGCCCGCTCGCCGCGTTCTGGGACGCGGCGCACGAGCTCGATCCGGACGTCGAGGACGAGTCGAAGCTGGCCGGCGCGCGTGAGGGCCACCTCGAAGAGCTCTTCCAGGCAGCCGGGCTGCAGGACGTCGAGGGAACGGCGCTCGTGGTCAGCGTCGAGCATCCCAGCTTCGAGGACTGGTGGGAGCCGTTCACGCTCGGCGTGGGGCCGGCCGGGAGCTACGCGGCCGGTCTCGACCCTGAACAGCAGTCCCGGCTGCGCGAGCGCTGCCGCGAGCTGCTGCCGGCGCCACCGTTCGTGCTCACGCCACGGGCCTGGGCGGCACGAGGCCTGTCCAAGTAGGGCTACGGCCAGCGAGGCTGCTGCGGCGCCAGCGCGGCGAGACCGCGCCAGTCGTCGCGCGGCGGCGAGAAGACGTCGAGCACCTCGGCGCCTTCAGGTCCGGCTACGAGGGTGTGCGGCGTGTGCGCGGGGATGCGCCAGATGTCCCCGGGCGCGAGCTCCCGGGTCTCGTCGCCGACGCGGAACGTGGCGGATCCTCGCAGCACCATGCCGAACTGCTCGTTGACGTGCTCGTGCTCGGGAAGCACCGCGTTCGGCTCGATCTCGACGACCGCGAGCGTCAGCTGCTCGCCGTGGACCGAGCGTGCGACGAACCCCTCGAAGAGCTGCTGCCGCGGAAGGTCGCCCAGCTGATCGAAGGCGCTCATCGGCTGCTGGTTATGCATCGCCGGCCGGCGCAGCTTCACGGCGAGCCAGCCAGTCGTCGATCAGGCGGCGCTGGTCTTCGGACGACGCCCCCGTCAGCACGAGCTCGTCCTCGCCGATCTTGACCCTCACGCGCCCTAGGACCACCTGCGTCGGCGCAGCGCTCATCGTCGTGACCTCCGGGTCGTGAGGCTCGATCGTACTCTGGGACTCGTACGATCGGTTGTTCCAGCGACCCGAGGAGCTTCGCGATGCCTGACGAGGAGAGGTGGTTCAGCGCTCCCGGACGCGTCAATCTGATCGGCGGTCACACCGACTACAACCAGGGGTTCGTGCTGCCCGTGGCGATCGACCTCTCCTGCACCGTGCGTGCGACCCCGCGTTCCGACGGGCTCGTCCGGTTGCGCTCGCTCGACATCGACGGCGAGGTCGAGCTCGCTGCGGACGGGTCTACGGCTCCCGCGAAGCTCGACGACGTCTGGGGCCGGTATGCAGCCGGCGTGGTCCGCGCGCTGGCCGCGCGCGGGCGTCCGGCTGTCGGGATCGACGCCGTCATCTCGTCCACGGTCCCGCTCGACGCCGGCTTGGCCTCGAGCGCCGCGCTCGAGGTCGCGGTCGCACTGGCGCTCTGCGACGCCGCCGACTTCGAGCTCCCGCAGCTCGAGCTGGCACTCGCCTGCCAGGAGGGCGAGCAGGAAGCGGCCGGAGTGCCGATCGGGATCATGGATCAGCTGACCTCGCTCGCCGGCAGGAGCGGTCACGCGCTGCTGATCGACTGCCGCTCGTTCGAGGTGAAGCCGATTCCGTTGCCGCCCCGGCTCGCCGTGCTGATCGTCCACTCGGGCATGTCACGGGCGCTCGTCAACAGCGCCTATGCCGAGCGGCGGCGGGCCTGCGAAGCCGTGGCGGCCCGGCTCGGGCTCACGTCCCTTCGCGATGCGGCCGCCGAACAGGTCGCGGACGAGCCGTGCGCTCGCCACGTCGTCTCCGAGAACGCTCGCGTGCTCCAAGCGGCGCGCGCCGTCGAAGTCGGCGACGTCGCAGCGCTCGGCCCACTCCTGAATGCGAGCCACCGGAGCCTCAGGGACGACTTCGAGATATCGACGCCCGAGCTGGACGCGCTCGTCGACGCGCTCCTCGGCGCAGGCGCGATCGGCGCACGGCTGACCGGTGCCGGCTTCGGCGGCTGTGTCGTCGGCCTCGCAGACCGCGGCGCCGCCGCGGGCATCGTCGAGACGGCGGCCGGGCGCTACTGGGCGGCGACGGGCCGCCAGCCCCGTGCGTACGTCTTCCACGCCGTTGACGGCGCGCGCCGCGTCCCGGCGGGAGCGGCGACGTGATCACCCGCGAAGAGCAGCGGGAGGCCCAGGCCTATGCCGCCGACCAGCTGCACTCCGCCGGGATCGCGCTCACGTCCGCCGAACGCGAAGCGATCGAGGTGGCCGACTTCGGCCTGTCTCGCCTCCGCGAGGTCGGCCTGATGCTCCTCACCTACGTCAACACCGACCGCTACTGCGCAAAGGAGCTCGTCCTCTACCCGGGCCAGACCTGCCCCGAGCATCGACATCCGCCGTTCGACGGCACTCCGGGGAAGGAGGAGACATTTCGTTGCCGGCGCGGGTCGGTCCGCCTCCGTGTCGACGGCCGCGAGCTCGAGCTCGGGCCCGGGGAGCAGTACACGATTCCGCCCGACACGCTCCACTCGTTCACCGCCGGCGGGGACGGCGCCGTCGTCTCGGAGTTCTCGTCCGCGAGCCGGGACGAGCTCGACGTCTTCACCGACCCCGAGGTCGAGCGGGCGACCATCGTGACGGACTGAGCGCGTCCTAGCCTGCGGCCTCGTTCAGGAGCTGCTGCATGCGGTCGATCTCGATCTGCTGGTCGGACTCGACGTGGCGCGACGAAGGCGCCGGCCTCCGGCTCGGCGCCGCCCCCGTCGTTGTAGAGCTCCTGCACCATCGTCAGCGCGCCCTGGTGGTGGCGGATCATGAAGCGAAGGAAGAGGCGGTCGAAGGCGGGCCCACGGGATGCCGCCAGCCGCTCCGATCTCCGCGTCGGTGAGCATCCCGGGCATCAGCACCCTTCCGGCGCCATGGGCGTGCCCGTGCATGCGGTGCCAGACGGGCGGCTGCTCGTCCCGTGCCTCGAGCCAGGTCGTCATCTGCGCGATCTCGGCCTCCTGCGAGATGTCGATGCGCTTCGCGAGCAGGGTGATGTCTTTGCTCGTGCTGCGCTTCGGCACGAGAGCCGTCATGTGCAGCGCCTGGGCGTGGTGGTGGATCATCCCCTTCATGAAGGCGACGTCCGCCTTCGTGTGCGGCGTCTGCTCGAGCTCCTCGAGCTCCTCCGGCGACAGCGTCTGCGACGGCCGGCCGGGAGCGCCCGGCTGGACGATGTTCGGCGCCGTCTCGCCCACGGTCTCGGGCTCGTCGGAGCCGCCGCACCCTGCGAGCACCGCCACGACGACGACCGCGAGTAATGCTCCGCGTTTGGTCCTGAGCATGGCGGGATATTAGTGACGACTAAACGCCAAGAGTGACCCTGGAGGTGCGATGAACAAGATCCTCGCCCTGCTCGGCGCCCTTCTCACGGCAGTGCTGCTGACCTCGGTCGCCGCCGCGGAGGTCGCCCCTGATCCACGCATCGGGCTCAGCCCCGGGCTCGACAACGCGGGGGTGGCCGCGAACGGTCTCGAGCTGCTCGCGCACCAGAACAAGCCTGCAGGCTTCTTCGACCCCAACAACCCCGGCAATTTCGGCTTCGTCAACTCGGATCTCTCGTTCGAGGGCGACCGCGCCTACGTCGGCAACTTCAACGGCTTCCAGATCTACGACATCTCCGATCCCGACAACCCGGCGATCGTCACGGCCGTCGTCTGCCCGGGTGGGCAGGGCGAGGTGTCCGTCTTCGGGAACCTGCTCTTCATGTCGGTCGAGGAGACGCGGGGCCGGATCGACTGCGGGACGCAGGGCGCCGGCCCAGGAGGCGTCCCCGAGCGCCGAGCGCTTCCGTGGTGTCCGCATCTTCGACATCTCGAACGAGGCCCAGCCGGTGCAGGTGGCCGCCGTGCAGACGTGCCGCGGCTCGCACACGCACACGATCCTCAAGAGCCCGCACGACGGCGCGAACCTCTACGTCTACGTCAACGGCACCGCAGGCGTGCGGTCGCCCCTGGAGCTCGCGGGCTGCAAGTCGCTGCCGCGGGACACGCCGCTGAGCACGCCGCAGTTCGACCAGGAGCTGTCGCAGTGGCGGATCGAAGTGATCCGCGTTCCGCTCGCCGCGCCGCAGAACGCGGCCGTCGTCAACACGTCGCGGCTGATGGGCGATCCGGCGACGGGGCAGATCAACACGCCTCCAGAACGCCAATCCGGCCCCGCTAGCACCCGTCCGGGATTCAGTGGGGACCGTCGCCGACGAGCGACTCCTGCCACGACATCACCGTCTTCCCGGCGCTCGACATCGCCGCCGGCGCGTGCGAGGGCAACGGGCTGCTGATCGACATCAGCGATCCGGCGAACCCGCGCCGCATCGAGGAGGTGTCGGACCCGAACTGGGCCTACTGGCACGGGGCGACGTTCTCGAACGACGGGACGAAGGTGATCTTCACGGACGAGTGGGGCGGCGGCACGAACGCGCGCTGCCGCGCGCAGGACACCGGCCCGAGCTGGGGCGCGGACGCGATCTACGAGATCGTCAACGGTCAGCTCGAGTTCCGCAGCTACTACAAGCTGCCGGTGGAGCAGACGATCGCAGGAGAACTGCGTCTCGCACCTGCCGTCGCTCGTCCCGGTTCCCGGCCGCGACATCATCACGCAGGCCTGGTACCAGGGCGGCGTGTCGGTGATCGACTTCACCGACGCGGCGAATCCGAAGGAGATCGCCTTCTACGACCGCGGGCCGATCAGCGCGACGGCGCTCGTCCTGGGCGGGCTGTGGTCGAGCTACTACTACAACGGCGCGATCTACGGCTCCGAGATCGCCCGCGGCTTCGACGTCTGGGGGCTGACTCCGAACGAGGAGCTGTCGGAGAACGAGATCCTGGCCGCGTCCGAGGTGCAGTTCGAGCGGCTGACGCCGCAGCACCAGGGGCAGTTCACCCACGAGCCGAGCTTCGCCGTCGTGCGCTCGTACCGCGACCAGCTGGAGCGGGCCGACGCCATCGACGCGAAGACCCTCGACCAGGTGGACAAGTTCGTCGACCGGGCCGAGGAGCTCAAGGCCGACGGCAAGGATGCCGCGGCGAAGGCGCAGCTGAACGCGATCGCGAACCAGCTGAGGGGGGACGAGTTCGCCGCCCTCCGCGACGCGCTGCGCGCGCTCGCGGACTCGTAACGAATCACCTGAGAGGGGCGCCGACCAGGCGCCCCTCTCGCTCACCTCGCTACTCGTCGGCGTTTCCGCCGCCACTGGCAGGCCAGCAACCACAGCCAGACGTCGTCCGGGTACCACTCCAGCCCGGTGCGCAGCTCATGAAGCTCGGCAGCGTCGTCGCTGAAGACGGCCCCCGCAGTGAGATCGAGGAGGACCTGCTTCGGCGCGGCGAGCCAGTTGCGGTAGGTCGGGGACGGACGCGGATCGAACCCGAGCCGCTTTTCGAGCCACGGTCCGAGCTCGGCGACCGTGACGTGGTTCGTGACGGGGACGTCGTCCCAGCCGAAGCGCACGGGCCAGCCGCCGTACGTCTGCGGCAGCTCCGCTTCGAGCAGCGCGTCCACGCCTGCGACCTCGGCCGGCTGCACGAAGATCTGCAGCCGCGGGCCCCAGCCGTGGTCGGTCGAGCGCGGCGTGTCGAAGCCGAGAACATCCGAGCCCGAGCCGAGCAGGGCTGCCGAGTGCGGCACGTCCGCGAGGATGGGCGCGACGGCGTCGTGGTAGAAACCTCGTGCCAGCTCGAGCCCAGGTATGAACTCGGCGCTCACCGTCCGGATCATCTCGCCCGGCGGGCCGCGGTGCGAGCGGTTCCCAGGGCAAACCGCGGCCACGGCGCGGCATACTCCGCCATCCGATTGCGGCAGAGAGGAGACGTTGCGCATGCAATTCCTCACGCTCTGGCGGGGGGCCGTTGTCGTCGCATTGCTGGCGCTCGTTGTCGCCGGCACCGCGGCCGCCGCCGACGAGGAGACGCGAGGCATCGATCCGAACCAGGGTCGCAGCCTCGTTGAGGTGCACCTGGACAGCAAGGCCGACGCGATCGCGCTGCAGCTCAAGGCCGACGAGTACGGCATCGACTTCAACGACCACTATCTCCGCCACGGCGCCAACGGCGGCGTGACCGTAACTGTCTTCGGCGGCGCCGAGGAGCTCGACGCGCTCGAGGCCGCCGGCTACGAGCTCGGCACCACGATCGAAGGCCCGGCCACCTGGCGCGACCGCGTCGCTGACCGGCAAGCGGACGTGAAGGCGGAGAAGTCCGCAGAGGCCGCCGCACTCGCCCAGGCCGGGGCCGACGTGGCACCGCGTGGCGACATCATCGTGCTCCGCGTCGACTACTTCGAGAATTACGCGGGTCGCTTCCTCTCGGTCGAGGCGAAGGACGGCACGCGCGGCTCGTCGACGACCGGAGCGTCGCTCGTCCTCTCGTGGAACACAGGCGCGGGGACGGCGATCGACCAGGGCCCGCGGACGTTCAACATCAACATCGACCCGGACACGACTCCGGACACGTACGTCGAGCACCGCATCCTCGTGAAGGTCGGTGAGGTGAACTCGTCGACGCCCGGGACGCCGACTCGGATCCGGATCGGGTCGAGCCTCGGGGCGTTCGTCGAGGCCGACGTGAACACGTGGCTCGGAGGCGGGCTGCCGCCCATGAGCTCGAACTTCCTCAGCAACTTCACGACCCGGTACCTCGATCCGACCGAGCTGTACGGCCGCTTTCGCGAGCTCGCCGAGGAGTTCCCGGACCTGACGACGATCATCCCGCTGCCGCACAAGACGAACGGGTACCAGCGGCGGGCACAGGCGCTGATGGCGGGTCTGACCAGCCCCACCTTCACCGGCAACCTCGGTGGGACGACGGCGACGCAGGCGGTCATCCTCACCTCGAGAGCGTGGGGCCACGAGGGCGGCAACGACCTCACGGCCGAATTCGTGCACCCGGGCGTGGCCAACTCGGCGCTCTCTGTCGCCTTCACCGGCAACGACCTGCGCGTCAGCCTCGCCACGGACGCCGCCAACGCGCTTGTGAGCACTGCCGCCCAGGTCGCAGGGGCGATCAACGCGACGGCGGCCTCCGCGAGGCTCGTCGCGCAGACGTACCGCGGCAACGCCGGCACGGGCATCGTCCAGCCGCGGACGAAGGGCAACCTGTCCGACTTCCTGACGGCAGTGAGCCCGACCGGAGAAGTGACGAACGCCCACGTCCAGCGCGGGCCGTTCGAGTACTTCGTGATGCGGATCGGCAAGAACCGGCCGGGCAACAGCGCAGACCAGGGCATCCACGGCCGCAAGGTCGGCGTCTTCCTCTACTGCCAGCAGCACGCCCGCGAGTGGGCGACGCCGCTGACGTGCCTCGAGACCGCGGAGCAGCTGCTCCGGAACTACGGGATCGACAAGACGACGCGGCAGCTCGTCGACGAGCTCGACATCTTCATCCTCCCGGCGTCCAACCCGGACGGGGCGCACTACTCGATGCACAACTTCAACAGCCAGCGCAAGACGATGACCAACTGGTGCATGAACGGCGGCCTCGAGACCGATGACCCGAACGCGGCGAACTTCTGGACGCCGCGGCCGAGCTCACTCCCTGGAGGCGTCACTCAGCCGTTCAACGATTCGGCGGCCCGGAACGCCTGGGGCACCGACCCGAACCGCAACAACACGTTCGGGACGCTCATCGATGGCTACATCGGCGCATCGACGTCGTGCGTCAGCGAGGTGTTCGCGGGGCCGTTCGAGGCCTCCGAGCCGGAGATCCAGAACGAGTTCTGGGTCGCGGACACGTTCAAGAACATCAGGTTCTCGAACAACATCCACAGCTTCGGCGGCTACTTCATGTGGGCGCCGGGCACGTACCTGCCGGACCGCGGCGAAGGCCAGGCCGTGCACGCGAACATCGGCGTCGAGAAGTACTTCTTCGAGGCCGGCGACCGGATCCTGAACCGGATCAAGGACGTCCGGAACACGGTCATCCTGCCCGAGCGGACGGGGCCGATCGCGGACGTCCTCTACTCGGCGGCGGGCAACAGCGCCGACGAGCACTGGTACAACCGCGGCCTCATCGCGTACAGCTTCGAGACGGGCGCCGACCGGTTCGGCGCGCTCGAGCAGACGACGGTCTCGGTGGCCTCCCTCGCCGGCGTGACGAGCGTCCGGTCAGGGAACCGGAACCTGTTCACCCCGCTCGAGAAGGTGACGTTCGACCCGGGCCTGCCGACGGAGGAGACGCGGACCGTGCTGTCCGTGGCCGCTCAGAACCCCGGGAGCCCGGCGCCGAACATCACGTTCACCGAGCCGCTCCAGTTCGCTCACGCGGCGGGCGCGATCATGCGCGGGCAGGACCTCACACAGCAGGGCGTCGGCTTCCAGCCGCCCTACGAGACCGAGGGCAAGTTCGAGGCCCTCGAGTTCGCGGCCGGCAACTACGGACTGCTCGAGTCGGCCTACGAGTACTCGAATGACAAGAAGGGCCCCGAGGTGATCATGACCGGTGCCCGCTCGTCGAGCACGCCGATCACCACCACGTTCCAGTACGTGAGCGAGCCGGCGGTGATCCGTTACACGACCGACGGCTCGAAGCCGGACAACACGTCGACGCTCTGGGACTCGACCGGACCGCGCGAGCCGGGCCAGTCGTTCGTCGTCAGCACGACGACGGAGTTCCGCTGGCTGGCGACCGACATGGCCGGCAACCAGACGACCGGTAGGGCGAAGTTCGAGATCAAGTAGGTCAGGAGGAAGAACACACGGGCGGCCCGTCCAGGCGGGCCGCCCGGGTCCTCCTCGCCGCAGCGCTCGGAGCCGCGGCGCTGATCGTCCTCGTCGCCGCCCTGCTCGTGCGGGACGGCGGCGGCGACGAGCCCGTCGCGGCGGTGAACCTCGAGCCCTGTCGCGGCCTCCTCGACGAGGCGTCGCGCGAGTGCATGACGCGGACGTTCCGCGATGTCGTCGGCGACCGTGAGGATCCGCGTTCCGCGGTGGCCGCGATCGAGTCAGCGGCGCGCGCGGAGGGTGGCTTCGTCCTCTCGAGCTGCCACGGCGTCATGCACACCGTGGGTAGGACGTATGCACGCGACGGCGACCTCGCGCTGTCCGACCTGCAAGATGCGCTGCCGCGGAGCAACGACCCCGGCTGTAGCGCAGGGTTCGCGCACGGGCTCGTCACGGGCGTCGCGCCGACGATCGACGTGCGGCGGCCGCAGGAGGCGGGGGAGGTCTGCGAGGACGCAGGCACCCGCTACCAGCGCTACAGCTGCGTCCACGGCCTCGGGCACGCGTTCATGCGGCTCCACGACGACCGGCTCGCGCCCGCTCTGGAGCTCTGTCGCGGGCTCGGCGAGCCCGCCCCCGACTGCGCTCAGGGCGCGTACCACGACTACTGGTTCGCCGTCGTTGGCGTGGACGAGGCGACCCTGCCCGGGCAGGCCGTGCGCGACCCGCGCTTCCTCTGTGCGGCGCAGCCGGACCGCTTCGTGCGGCCATGCTGGTACCGCGCGTTCGTCGACAACCGCCCGGCGGGGATCGTCGTCGACTCGAAGGAGCACTTCGACGTCCTCTGCGATGGCCTGGACGGCCTCCAGCGCGCGGGCTGTATCACCGCCGTGTCGGTGATCGGGCCCCCCGACCCCGCGGCGCAGCTCGAGCTCTGCGCGGCGCTGGCGCCGGTGGATGCTGCGAACTGCATCCGCGGCACGAAGGTCCAGAACCTGCTCGGCGCCTCGACGGCGTCGTTTGTGCAGCTCGTCGAGCGGTGTGGGCAGTTCGCCGGTGCGACGCGCGCGGCGTGCTCTCGCTGGCTCGGGAAGACCGTCGCCGTCCTCACGGACGGCCGCTTCGAGCGGGACGGGTGCCCCAGGCTCGCAACCGAGGAGGCGCGGCGAGCGTGCGCCGCCGGAGCGCGCAGCATGGAGGACGCGCTCGTCACCTTCAGCTGACGACTCCGCTTGACATCGCCGCGCGGCGGTAGAAGCATTGCCGCGACGTGGCGCGTGCCCTCGCGGGGCTCCTGCGGAACGTGCCGGACGCCCGACTCTGAGGAGGACGAGATGGCGAGAGCACGAAAGCCTGCCGCCGCGGCCAGGCCGAAGCCAAAGCGGGTGCGTCGGCAGCCCAAGCGGATCCTCAACTGCGTCCCGTCGGTCGAGACCGAGGACGACTGGCGGGTCGACACAGCCGAGGACGCCGGCGTACTCGCCGCGGCGCCGAGGGTTCCGCCCCGGAAAGACCTGCGCCAGCTGTGGTGGCGGATCGGAGACCAGGGCAGCACCGGCTCGTGCGTGGGCTGGGCCGCGGCGGACGGCGTCCTCCGCTGGCACTTCGTCAAGGCCGGCCGGATCGCGACAAGCGAGCAGCTCTCACCCCGGTTCCAGTGGCTCGCGGCGAAGGAGACGGATACGTTCAACACGCGTCCGACGACGTTCGTCGAGGCGGAGGGGACGAGCTTGAAGGCGGCGCTCGACGTCTCGCGCAAGTTCGGCGCCGTCAAGGACGCCGTCCTCCCGTTCGCGACCGGTCAGTTGTACAACGGCAACGCGCAGACGTTCTACGCCGTCGCGGCGCAGCTGAAGATCAGCATGTACTTCAATCTCGGTCGCGACCTCGACAACTGGCGGACGTGGCTCGCGACGAAGGGGCCGATCCTGACGCGGTTGAACGTCGACTCGACCTGGGGGAACGCGACGGCGAACAAGGGCAGGCTCGAGCTCTACAAGCCCCAGACGGCCAAGGGCGGGCACGCCGTCACGCTCGTCGGCTACACGCCGGAGACGTTCATCGTCCGGAACAGCTGGGGGACGGGCTGGGGGGACCGCGGGTTTGCGCACGCCTCGCTTGCGTACGGGCAGTCCGCGTTCACGGAGGCGTACGGGGTCGAGGTGTGAACCAGCGAGGGGCGTGGGCCTGCCCACGCCCCTCGGCTGCGTCCTAGCGCCGAACCTGGACGACGCTGTAGGTCGTGTCCGGCGTCGGCGGCGTCGTGAAGCGTGCGTTGACCGCGTAGAGCCACTTGCCGAAGCGGTCCATCGTCGTCGGCACGTCGAAGTCCGAGTCGGTGAGCTCGTTCCGGAGCTCGCCGCTCGTGAGGTCGTTCGAGAGCCTGAGCACGGCGATCTTGTTCAGCCGGTTCTGGAGGACGTACAGCGTCCGCCCTTGCAGAAGGATGCCGTCGCCGTTCGTCAGGACGGTTCCGCCGAGATCGACGAGCTTCGTCGCGCCCGTGCTCGGGTCGATCCGGAAGAGCCTCCCCGTCGCGCTCTGGACCGCGAGCAGCCACTTGCCGCTCCGCGTCGCGTCGATTCCGTTCAGGTTGAACCCGGCGACGTGCTGGTAGTCGCCGCTGAGGTTGATCGTGCTCGCCGTACCGGGCTGGCCGTTCTTGGAAAGCTCGACCTTGTAGATCACCGGCTTCATCGAGTCGGTGAAGAACGCCGCCTTGTGCGTCACGACGACGTCGTTGATGAACGTCGGTGCGGTCGCGAACGGGTATTCGCGGATGAGAGTGCCGCTCCGCGCGTCATAGACGAACGCCTTTCCGGTTGCTGCGCCCGAGACCCAGAGCCGACCGCGGTTGTACTCGAGCCCGGTGGCGCCGCGACCAGCGACAGCCGGGACGAGGACCTTGCCCATCCCCGTGCGGAGGCTGCCGACCCAGACGGCGCCCGTCGGGATGGATCCGACGTAGAAGGTGCTGCCCTTGCCGATCGCGATTCCCTCGGGCTGCCAGCCGTTCGGGAGCCCGATCGTTGCCGGGAAGGAGCCCTTCGCGAGAGCGCCCGGTACCGCCAGGACGGCGACAGCTGTCAGCAGCAGGATCAGTCGACGCATTCGTGATTCCCCCCTGTGATCGGTGTACGAGGTCCTTACTGCTACCCGGGATCGTCGGTTTTCGATCAGGACGCCGATCTTCTCGTTACTATCGTTACGTGGTGGAGGTCGAGTGGGCGGAGTTCCTGGACGGCGAGCCGTCGTCCGGGCACGCCGTGCTCGTCTACCGGGACGCCGGCGAGCTTGCCGCAGCCGTGGCGGCGTTCGCCAGTGCCGGCCTCGACGCAGGCGAGCCGACCCTCGTCGTCGCGACCCAGGCGCACTGGGCCCGCATCGAGGAGGCGCTCGCGGTGCTGGGCTGGGACGACGAACGGATCCAGCGCAGCGCCCTCCTGTTGCACGCGGATGCGGACGCGACGCTGGCCGACCTCCTCGAGGACGGTCGGCCCTCGGGGGCGGGCTTCGAGCACGCAGTCGTGACGCTGCTCGACGAGCTCGACGGACGCTTCCCCGGCCGTCGGCTTCGCATCTTCGGCGAGATGGTCGACCTCCTCACTCGGCTGGGAGCATCCGAGGAAGCGCAGGTGCTCGAGGGGCTGTGGAACGAGGCGGCCAACCGGCGAAGCATGTTGCTGCTCTGCGGCTACCAGCTCGACGTCTTCGACCGGGAGACGCAGGTCGGCGTCCTTCCGGGCATCTGCAGGACGCACTCGCACGTGCGACCCGCCGCCGACCTTGAGCGCATGCAGCGGGCCGTCGACGCCGCGATCGACGAGGAGCTCGGAGACCGGGCGGGTCAGCTGTACGCGATGGTCGGCGATCAGATCCGGCAGCGGCGCGTCCCCGCCGCGCAGCTCGCCCTGATGTGGGTCAGCGCGAACATGCCGATGGTCGCCGAGCGGATCCTCGCCTCCGCACGCCTGCACTACGTGCGCGAGCGCTACTCCGCCTGATTTCGATAGGCGGTTCGAAAAAACCGCCTCGCGACGCCGTCCGTACATCTAGGTGGCCCCTCTGTATCCGACCACCCCGTCGACACCGGAGGTGCAATTCGTGACGTCTCACATCCGACACGCTCTGACGGCTGCCGTGCTCGGCGCCGCCATCCTCGCGGCACTTGCCGCCTCGCAGGGCCAGGCGCAGGCGCCGCTCCCGACGCTCGTCGATCGAAACCTGGCGGTGCGCGAAGCCTCACCGCACCTGACGCTCCCGATCGGGATCGCATTCATCGGCAGCTCGGACATGCTCGTGCTCGAGAAGGACTCGGGCAAGGTCCAGCGCATCACCGGCGGCGCGCTCGCCGGAACAGTGCTCGACCTTGCCGTCAACTCCGCGTCCGAGCGCGGGTTGCTCGGAATCGCGCTGCACCCGCAGTTCGCCGTTAACGGTTTCGTCTATCTCTACTGGTCGGAGAGCTCGACCGGCGCCGACACCGCCGAGCTCGCCGACGTGCCGCTGCTCGGCAACCGCGTCGACCGCTACCGCTGGAACGGCACGTCGCTGACGTTCGACCGCAACCTGATCCGCCTCCGCGCCTTCCAGGCCGACGCGGGACAGCCGTTGCGGGGCAACCACGACGGCGGCGTGCTCCGCTTCGGGCCCGACGGGAAGCTCTACATCGTCATCGGCGACGTCGGTCGCCGCGGGCAGCTGCAGAACCTCGTCAACGGCCCGTTCGGGCCGGGGATCGACGACGACCAGTTCGGCGGTCCGGAACCGGACGACGCCCATCTGACCGGTTCCATCCTGCGCCTGAACGACGACGGCTCCACGCCGACGGACAACCCGTTCTTCGCGGCCGGGGCCACGATGCCGGGCCAGGTCGGCGCGAACGTGCAGAAGCTCTTCGCCTACGGTCTCCGCAACAGCTTCGGGATGGCGTTCGACCCGGTCTCGGGGACGCTCTGGGAGCAGGAGAACGGAGACGACAGCTTCAGCGAGCTGAACATCGCCGAGCCAGGCTTCAACTCCGGCTGGGTCCAGATCATGGGCCCGCCCGAGCGGATCGCGCAGTTCAAGGCGATCGAGACCGATCCAACCGCCCCGCAGCCGTTCGCGGCCGGCGGGTACTTCGGCCTCCAGCAGATCCGGTGGCTGCCGACGAACATCGCGGACACTCCGGCCGAGGGCCTCTCACGGCTCTTCATGCTTCCGGGCGCTCACTACAGCGCTCCGGAGATGAGCTGGAAGTTCGAGGTCGCCCCCGGCGGGATCGGGTTCCTCTCGAGCCGCGCGCTCGGACCGCAATACCGCAACGACCTGTTCGTGGGCGGTGCGCGTACCTTCCTCGAGGGCGGGCACCTCTTCCACCTCAACCTGACCGGCAACCGCCGGAAGATCGGGGTCGACGATCCTCGGCTCGAGGATCGCGTCGCGGACAACATCAACAAGTGGGAGCTGACCGAGAGCGAGAGCCTGCTCTTCGGCCGCAATTTCGGCGTCGTGACGGACATCCAGACAGGACCGAACGGCAACCTCTATCTGGTCTCGCTGGACAACGGCGTCGTCTACGAGATCTTCCGTCGTTAGCACGAGCGCGCTGCGCCCGCCCGGCCGGTCCGGGCGGGCGCCGGTCGCTCCGATGTGAGGCAGGAACCGGCGTCGTCGAAGCGAATCTGCTCGCGTGCCCGAGCAGAGCCAGATCGACGACATGCGCGCGGCGGTCCGCGGTGACCGCGAGCGAGCCGAGCAGGCCCGGCAGCGGTCGCAGGAGAACGTCCGTGCGCTCCTGAACGAGCCCGAGCCCGAGCCGGCGCAGGAGCCCGAGCCCCAGCCGCAGCTCGCACCCGATCCCGAGCCGCGCCGGTCGTTCTTCAGCCGCCTTTTGGGACGCTAACGTCGAGCTACTCTGGCCGTGTGAAGCGGCGCGAGCGGGAGCGGATCATGCGCCAGGGGGTCGTGCTCCCCGAGACGCCCCGCGACCGCAGGAACCTGCAGGGGCTCGAGGAGGACGTCCGCGACAGCCCGCTCACCGGCCGGGCGCTGCCGCTCCGGCTGCGCAACTTCCGGCCGGATGCGACGAGCTACCTCGCGTCGCTCGGCGGCCCACGGCCGTACATGGTGCGGTTGCGGGAGATCGCCGCCCTTACGGCGGCGCACGAGCAGGCGCTCGCCGAGGCCTATGAGGAGCGCGAGGGTCCGTCGGCGTGGCACACGCTCGCGGAGAGCTGGGACTTCGGCGACGTCAACGACCTGATCGAGCGGCACAACCGCTGGTACCCCGTCGAGTCGCGGCTGCCGATGGACCCGCGGACCGGCGACTACGCACTGGTTAACGGCGAGCGTTATTCGAAGGCGCCGCTCGATGCGGGCTGGATCCTCCAGCGCTTTCCGGTGGCGGCGAGCGTCAACGCGCACAGGGCGCCTCCGAGCACGTAGGGCAAGGCGTCTCCGGCGGCCTCCGCCAGCCAGCCGGACAAGGTCGGCCCGCTCATGTTCCCGAGCGCCCAGGCTGTGTTCATGATCCCGAAGCCGATCGCCTGAGAGAGACCGGCCGTCTCGCTGCGGTCGGAGACGAGTGCCATCCCCGGCGTGTAGAACGCGCCGAACGCGATCGCCGCGAGCACGGCGAGTAGCGACACCGCGTAGGGATCCCGTGCAACCGCGAAGGCGAGGGCAACTGCGATCGACGCCGCCAGCGCGACCCGGATCGGGAGGAGGCGCCCGCGCCGGTCGGAGAAGCGGCCGAGAATCGGATTGACCGCCACTTCGACGAGCCCGGCGGCGAGGAACACGGCTCCGATCGCGAGCGGCGTGAAACCGCCGTCGTCGAGCCGGAGCGGCACGAGCACGACCAGCATCCCGAAGAGGAGGGCGGGGAGCGTGTTCAGCCAGAGGCCGCCGACGAAGCTGCGGTCGGAGAACGCGCGTCCGACGGCGCGCGGCGCCTGCTCTTCCGGCGGCACGGCCGGCCTCGACGCCGCCCATACGGTGAGCGCGACGGCAACCAACCCGACGGTCGCGAACGAGGCACGGACGCTGACGGCGTCGGCCACCGCGCCGAACATGGGCCCGAGGATGGCGCCGAAGACTGCGGCGCCGAAGGCCGTACCGATCAGCTCGCCGCGCCGCGCGCGGGGCGTCGCCACGGTCAACCACGCGAGGGCGCCGGCCCACGTGACCGTGCTCGAGAAGCCCTGGACGAAGCGGGCGCCGCCGAGCGCCCAAGGACCCTCGGCAGCGGCGAAGGCGAAGCTCGCGAAGGCGAGGAGCGTGAGGCCGGCGACGACGGAGAGCTTCGGCCCGTAGCGGGCGGCCGCGAGCCCGCCCGGGATCCCGCCCAGCAGCGCCCCTGCCCCGAACGCGCCCACCAGGAGCCCTGCTCCCGCTTTCGAGAGGCCGAACTCCTCGGCGTACCCGGGCACGAGCGGCGCGAGCGCCCCGAACAGCATCGCGTCGATGAAGACGACGGTCGAGACGAAGACCACCAGCCGGCGCATCGACCGACGTTACCGACGCGACAAAGGACCAAAGAAATTCAGCGAGCCGGGTGCGCTTTCGTCCTCCATCCCGACGAACCTTCGGCTTCCGCCTACGGCCTACCGGGGTGGGATCGACCTAATCGCGTCCCGTGCTCGCTGCAAGGGGGAATCTAGGGCCGGCTCGAGCCGCCGTCAATGACTCGGGACGAGGAGGTTCCGCAATTTGCGAGTTTTTCCTTTTGCGGCAGGCCGAATTGCCTTCGACGCCCTTTGGTCTACGCGCGCACCGGATCTGCTCCCGCAGATCCGGTGCCTGCGCAAAAATTCAGCGAGCCGGTGGCGGTTTCGTCCGCCCCTCCGACTGACGTATCGGCTTCCGCCTGCCCGTCCTCCGGTGGAGCCTCGACCTAATCCCGCTCCGTGCTCGCTGCAAGGGGGAAGCTACGGGCGGGGCAGGTGGGCGTCAAGCGCTCTGAGAACCGGCTTTCCGCAATTTGCGACTTTTTCTTTGTGCGGCAGCCTGTTTTGCCGATCGTGTCGAACGCTCTGGATGGCGCACGGAGGTTTTTCGCCGGCCCGTCGAGGACGAAAGAGACAGGGCAGGCGAATGAGGAATCTATGCTCCCGCCCTCGGACCCGCAAACCTGAACTTCACGCAAAGAGCGACATTCCGGAAAGGAACGATGCAGAGACTTACAGGCAAGCACGTTGTCGTCACCGGCGGCGGCAAGGGGATCGGCAAAGCGATCGCCGAGCGGCTCGCCGCCGAGGGTGCGACGCTCAGCCTGCTGGGCCTCGACGTCGAGGCGCTCCACGAGGTCGCGGCGGATCTCGGCGCCGGCGCGGCGGAGTGCGACATCCGCGACCGTGACGCCGTCGACTCGGGGTTCGCCGCGGCGGCGGCTGAGCGCGGCCCGATCCACTCCCTCGTCGCGAACAGCGGGCTCGGAGGGCCGAACGAGGACGGGCCGGGCGACCGCTTCGACGACCTCGTCGCCACGAACCTGGCTGGCACCTACTACTGCGTTCGTGCCGCGGTCCGCAATCTCGCGCCCGGCCCTGACCGGAGGAACGTCGTCGTCATCGCCTCGATCCTGGCGCGAATCGCCGTGCCCGGCTACACGGGGTACTCCGCCTCGAAGGCGGGGCTGCTCGGTCTCGTGCGCTCGTTCGCGGCGGAGCTGGCGGGGGAGAACGTCCAGGTGAACGCGATCTGCCCGGGGTGGGTGGACACCGACATGACCGCACAGGGGCTGGACGCGCTCGCCGAGGCGATCGGTGGCACGCGCCAGGACGCCCTTCGCGAGGCGATGCGCGACGTCCCACTCGGTCGGATGGGACAGCCCGAGGAGATCGCGGGCACCGTCGCCTGGCTGCTGTCCGACGACTCCCGCGGCGTGACGGGCCAGGCGATCGACCAGAACGGCGGCGCCTGGGTCGGCTGAGGGGGCGTCTCGAAGGACGCCCCCTCGAACAGGCTTGCCTACGAAGCAGGCCCCGCTGCCATGCCGGTTCTCGCCTCGATCCCTGCCTCCATCGCCTCGAGCTCCTCCTCGGTGCCCATCCGGACCGGGCCCTTGAACCAGTTCTTGGCGGAAAGGAGCCACCAGCCGCCGAACAGGAGCAACGCTCCGCCGACGAGGAGCGGCGCGTAGTTCACGGCCTCCCATGTGAACCCGTCCTTCCACGGGGCGCTGATCGAGTACGGCGGCATGAGGAAGACGATCGAGATGAAGAACACCCAGACGATGGCGATCGGATCGATCCACCGGTAGTGCTTGCCGAGCGACCAGGCGCCCGGCTCGAAGGCGTCCTTCATCCGATAGCGCAGGATCACCGGCAGGATGAAGGCGATGTACAGGCCGATGACGGCGATGCCCGTCCCGACGTAGTAGCCGACGAAGAAGTTGTAGAGCGTCGGCAGCATCAGCGCGGCCGCGGCCACGACGATGGCGATGACGGCGAAGTGCGGGATGCGGTTTCGCGAGACGCGGCGCCACAGCTGGTGACCGGGGACGGCGCGGTCGCGGGAGAACGCGAACAGCATCCGCGACGCCGATGTCACCGACGCGGTCAGGCAGAAGAACTGGGCCACGCAACAGAGGAAGAGGATGAACGTCCCCCAGCTCTGGCCCATGGCCCCGACCCAGCTCGACGGCACGATGTAGAGGTCGAACACGGGCTCGACCGGAAGCGCCCGCGTCACTGCGACCAGGAGGATGAAGCCGAAGACGACCGAAGCGACGACGGACATGTACATCCCGACGGCCGCGGAGCGTGATGCCTGGCGCGTCTCCTCCGCGACGTGGGCCGAGGCATCGAAGCCCGTGATCGTGTACTGGGCCATCAACAGGCCGGTCAGGAAGACGTACCAGAAGACGATGCTGCCGAAAGAGTCCGGTGCAGCTTCGCCGCCCCAGCCAGTGAGGTTGAGCGTCTCGGTGAAGACGAAGCTGAACGAGCGGTGGTCGTCCGGGACCGTGAAGAGGATGACCACGATCACGCCGACGCCGATCATGTGCCAGTAGGCGGAGATCGTGTTCAACATCGCGGTCACCGTCACCCTGAACAGGTTCAGGAGGAGCGCGCCGAGCAGCACGATCGCGTACGTCAGGTAGACGTACCCCTTCGTGTTCGGGTACTCGAACCAGTAGTTCATTAGTGCGGTACCGAAGATCGCCAGGCCGTACCCGATGGCGGCCGTGACCGCGATCTGGCCGATGAGGTTGAACCACCCCGTGAACCAGCCCCAGCCGGGGTTGCCGAGCTTCGATGCCCAGTAGTAGAGGCCGCCCGCGGTGGGAAACGCCGAGGCGATCTCGGCCATTGCGAGGGCGACGATCGTGCTCATCGCACCGACGATGAGCCAGCCCCATGTGATCGCGACCGGGCCGCCCTGGCCGTAAGCGATCGCGTACGACGTCAGGCAGCCGGCGAGGATCGAGATGATGGTGAACGAGATGGCGAAGTTCTGGAATCCGCCCATCGCCCTGAAGAGCTCCTGGGCGTACCCCATCCGGTGCAGGGTTCGTTCGTCCTCGTCGGTGTGGTAGCCGCCTGCAGGTGGTGCCGTGCTCACATCAGCCCTCCTCGCCGTCGATGAGATGTCGGCGCTATTACGCGCGTCTGCCACGATCGTTGTCAACGTGTCGGACAGCACGAGTGCGTAGGATCGCGCCGTGCTGAGCTTCGACGAGCTGCGGGCGGACGTCGGGTCCGGCGCGATCGACACCGTCGTGGTGGCGTTCACCGACATGCAGGGGCGGCTGATGGGAAAGCGGCTCCACGGCGAGTTCTTCGTCGACGAGATCGGCTCGGGGCACGCCGTCGAGGGCTGCAACTACCTGCTCGCGAACGAGATGGAGATGGACCCGGTCCCGGGGTACCGGCTCGCGAGCTGGGAGACGGGCTACGGCGACTTCGTGCTCCAGCCGGACCTCGCCACGCTGCGGCGGATCCCCTGGCTCGAGGCCACGGCCCTCGTCCTCTGCGACGTCGCCTGGCACGACGGCTCCCCGGTCGCCCCCTCGCCGCGCCAGGTCCTCCGGGCGCAGGTGGAGCGAGCCGAGAAGCTCGGGCTCACGCCGATGTTCGGCTCCGAGCTCGAGTTCTTCCTCCTCCGGGAGACGTATGCGGAGGCGTACGCCAAGCACTACCGCGATCTGACGCCGTCGGTGCCCTACATCCTCGACTACCACGTGCTCGCGACCACCTACGACGAGCCGTTCATCCGCCAGATCCGGAACGGGATGCACGCCGCGGGGATCAAGGTCGAGACCTCGAAGGGCGAGGCCTGGCCGGGCCAGCAGGAGATCAACTTCCGCTACGCCGACGCGCTCACGATGGCCGACAACCACGCGGTCTACAAGAACGGCGCGAAGGAGATCGCGCATCTGAACGGCTGCTCGATCACGTTCATGGCGAAGCCCGACCACACCTGGATCGGCAGCTCGTGCCACATCCACTCGTCGCTCTGGCGCGGCGACCGCAGTGCGTTCGCGGGAGAGAGCCCGACGTTCAGGCGCTGGCTCGCGGGCCAGATCGCCAACCTGAAGGAGCTGGCGCTCTTCGTCGCCCCGAACGTGAACTCGTACAAGCGCTTCGCGGCCGGCTCGTGGGCGCCGACGACGCTCGCCTGGGGTCACGACAACCGGACGTGCGGCTTCCGGATCGTCGGGCACGGCTCCGCGCTGCGCACCGAGACGAGGATCCCGGGCGCCGACGCGAACCCGTACCTCGCGTTCGCGGCGATCATCGCGGCGGGCCTGGACGGGATCGAGCGCAAGCTCAGGCTGCCGAAGGCGCTCGAGGGCAACGCATACGAGTCCGACGCCGACCGGTTTCCGCACTCGCTGCGCGAGGCGATCGCGGCGCTCGAGGAGGGCACGATGGCCCGCGCCGCCTTCGGCGACGAGGTGGTCGACCACTACCTGAACTACGCGCGCACCGAGCAGGAGCTCTTCGACCGCGCTGTCACCTGCTATGAGCGTGAGCGGTTCTTCGAGCGGGGGTGAGCTCGGCTTCGAGCTGATGCAGGCCCCGATCGGGCCCGCGGCTACGGTCGAGCTCGTCGCCGCGGTGTCGGATGCGGGCGGCCTTGGGACGCTCGCAGCTTCGTGGACGCCGCTCGACGCCCTGCGGCGTCAGGTACGCCGGCTCGCCGGCCGCCGCTTCGCCGTCAATCTCGTCCTCGCCTTTCCACAGGAGGAGCGTCTCGACGTCCTGTGCGAGGAGCGCGTACCGGTCGTGTCCTTCTCCTGGGGCGTGCGGCCCGACATGATCGCACGCGCCCATGCCGCCGGCGCGGCGGTCTTCGTCCAGGCCGGCTCGCCCGACGCAGCGCGTCGAGCGGCCGACGCGGGCGCCGACGCCGTGATCGTGCAGGGGCTCGAGGCGGGCGGACACGTCGAGGGGAAGGCGCCGTTGCTCGAGCTGCTCGGCCGTGTCCCCGATCTCGGCGTGCCTGTGCTCGCAGCCGGCGGTATCGCCGATGCCGACGCCGCCGGCGCGGCGCGTGATGCCGGCGCCGCAGCGATCGCCGTGGGCACGGCCTTCCTCGTCGCCGAGGAAGCCGACCGCCACGACGGTTACGTCGAGCGGCTCCTGGCGGCCGAGGAGACGGTGCTCACCGATGTCTTCTCCGTCGGCTGGCCCGACGCGCCGCACCGCGTGCTCCGCAACGCAGCGCTCGACGCAGGAGTGCCTGCCGCAGACGCGATGCCGACCGGCCGGCGCGGCGGCGATGCCGAGACGATGGCGCTGTACGCGGGCTGCGGCGTCCGCGCCGTGCGACGCGTCGAGCCAGCCGCCGCGATCGTCGACCGGCTTACACTGGCCCGATGAGGCCGGTGATCGGGATCACGGCGTACGCCGAGTCGGACGTGAGCTGGGGAGCCTGGGCGGTGCCCGCCGCCGTGATCCCGCTCGCCTACGTCCAGCAAGTCGAAGCGGCCGGCGGGCGCGCGCTGATCGTGCCGCCGAGCGAGGATGGGATCGACGAGACGCTCGACGCCCTCGACGGGATCCTCTTCTCGGGCGGCTCCGACATCGACCCGGTCGAGTACGGCCACGACCCGCATCCCGAGACGAACGGTGTCCGGCCCGAGCGGGACCGCGCCGAGCTGGCGCTGTTGACGGCCGCGCTGGAGCGAGACGTGCCGGTGCTGGCGGTCTGCCGCGGCTCGCAGGTGTTGAACGTCGCGCGCGGCGGCGACCTGGTCCAGCACCTTCCGGAGGTCGTCGGCGACGAGAAGCACAAGCACACCGCCGGCGTCTTCGCCGACCACGACGTCGACGTGAAGGCGGAGAGCAAGCTCGGGTCGCTGCTCGGGGAGCGCGCGCCCGTCAAGTCCCATCACCATCAGGGCTTCGGTCGTATCGGGGAGGGGCTCGTGGAGACCGCCTGGGCCGAGGACGGCACCCTCGAGGCCGTCGAGGATCCCGCCAAACGCTTCGCCGTCGGCGTGCTCTGGCATCCCGAGGAGGGCGAGGACGGCGCGCTCTTCCGCGCGCTCGTCGACGAGGCGCGCGCCTACCGCGCCGCGAAGGGCTAGTCCCCGTGCTGACGGTCGTGAACCCGGCCACGGAGGAGCCGATCGCCGAGCTCGAACGTGCCGGCGTGGAGGAGACCGATGCCGCCGTCGCGCGGGCGAAGGCGGCGTTCCCGGCCTGGAGCGCGGTCGCTCCGACGGACCGCGCGCGCCTCCTTCGCCGGCTCGCGACGCTCGTCGAGGAGCACGGCGAGGAGCTGGCGCGGATCGAGTCGCGCAACGTCGGCAAGCCGATCGCGGGAGCGCGGGCGGAGGTCGGCATGGTCGCGCAGGTCTTCCACTTCTACGCAGGCGCCGTCGACAAGCACTACGGCGAGTCCATTCCCGTCGCCGGCGGTGTCGACATCACCTTCCGCGAGCCCCTCGGCGTCGTCGGCCTGATCGTGCCCTGGAACTTCCCGCTCAACATCGCCTCGTGGAAGCTCGGCCCGGCGCTCGCGTGCGGGAACACCGTCGGTGCTGAAGCCGGCGGAGCTGACGCCGCTGAGCGCATTGCGCCTCGCCGAGCTGGTGCTCGAGGCCGGGATTCCGGAGGGCGTCGTCAACGTTCTCGTCGGCAAGGGCTCGGTCGTCGGCACGCGCCTCGTCGAGCATCCGGACGTTGCAAAGATCGGCTTCACCGGCTCGACCGAGGTGGGGCGGACGGTGATGGAAGGGGCCGCCGCGCAGGTGAAGCGTGTCACGCTCGAGCTCGGCGGCAAGTCGGCAAACGTCGTCTTCGCGGACGCGGACCTCGAGCGGGCCGCCGCGGCCGCTCCGTACGCCGTCTTCGACAACGCGGGCCAGGACTGCTGCGCGCGCTCGCGCATCCTCGTCGAGAAGTCCGTCTACGACCGATTCCTGCAACTGCTGACCGATGCCACACGCGGCGTTCGCGTGGGCGATCCTGACGACGAAGCCACGGAGATGGGTCCCCTGATCTCGGCGGCCCACCGGGACAGCGTGCGCGCCTACGTCGATGAGGCGTCTATCGCTTTCCGGGGCGAAGTCCCGGAAAGCGAGAGGGGCTTCTGGTTCCCGTGCGTTCTTGTGGAAGCTTCTGCGGACGACCGGGTCGCGCGCGAAGAGGTGTTCGGCCCGGTGGCGGCTGTGATCCCGTTCGCAGACGAGGCCGAGGCGGTCCAGCTCGCGAACGACACGCCGTACGGGCTCTCCGGCTCGATCTGGACGCGCGACGGCGCCCGCGCGCTGCGGGTGGCGCGCGGGGTGCAGGCGGGTGTGCTCAGCGTCAACTCGAACAGCTCGGTGCGCGTCTCGACGCCCTTCGGAGGGATGAAGCAGTCGGGCTTCGGTCGCGAGCTCGGCATGCACGGGCTCGAGGGGTACTCGGAGGTCAAGAACGTGTTCCTGTCGACGGAAGGCTGACGGTGGCAGGCCGGCTCGCGGGCAAGGTCTGCGTGATCACCGGCGCCGGCGGCGGCATGGGCCGCGACGCCGCGATCCTCTTCACCGAAGAGGGAGCGAAGGTCTGCGTCGCCGACGTCGATCTCGCGGCAGGCGAGGAGACGGTCGGTCTCTGCTCCGGCGAGGCGTTCG
The DNA here is from genome assembly GCA_963794385.1 of uncultured Gaiellaceae bacterium. Lineage (GTDB taxonomy): Bacteria > Actinomycetota > Thermoleophilia > Gaiellales > Gaiellaceae > Gaiellasilicea. The sequence continues at coordinate 90,840 of CAWCDT010000020.1, forward strand.
CGACCGCGGTGAACGTGGCCGAGGAGGCCGACGTGCGCCGGATGTGCGCCAACGCCGCAGAGCGGTTCGGCGGCATCGACGTCCTCTACAACAATGCAGGCATCTCGCCCGACGACGACGCGTCCATTCTCGATACCTCCGTCGACGCATGGGACCGCGTGCAGGCGGTGAACACGCGCGGCGTCTTTCTCTGCTGCAAGCACGGGATCCCGTACCTGCTCGAGCGCGGCGGCGGCTCGGTGATCAACGTCGCCTCGTTCGTCGCGATCCTCGGCGCAGCCACGTCGCAGATCTCCTACTCGGCCTCGAAGGGCGCGGTGCTCTCGATGTCGCGCGAGCTCGCCGTCCAGTTCGCGCGGGAGGGCGTGCGCGTCAACGCGCTCTGCCCGGGGCCGGTCGAGACGCCTCTCCTGCTCAACATCTTCGGCGACGACCCGGCGGCGCTCGAGCGCCGCCGGATCCACTGGCCCACTGGCCGTCTCGCGAAGCCGCGCGAGATCGTCAACGCCGCGCTCTTCCTGGCGAGCGACGAGTCCTCCTACGTGAACGGCGCAACCTTCGTCGTCGACGGCGGCCTCACGGCCGCCTACGTCACCCCGGAGTAGCGGCCGGTGCCTTGCAACAGACTGTTACAAGGCGTGCTCGAAGCGCGCCGCCGCGCCGCGCGAGCCAAGTAACAGGCTGTTACTTGGCTCGGGAGTGCCCGCGGCCGCGGTTCCCGGTGCGAGGCTGCGCCGGAGGCCGGCTCCGCCGGCCGGGAGAGCCGGCCAGGGGCCGCGGCTAGACGCCGACGACCTGGACGAGCCAGCGGCGGTCGCGCTCGCGGTCCAGCTCGAGGAAGAGCACGCGCTGCCAGGTGCCGAGGCAGAGCTCTCCGTCCTGCACCGGGATCGACTCGCCGGCGGGGCCGAGCAGCATCGACATGCAATGGGCGTGTCCGTTGCCGAAGTCCATGTCCTCGGGACAGACGTTTTCGGTGCGGCGGTCCCAGTCGTCGTGCGCGTAATAGTTGTCGCTCGGCACGAGCCGTTTCAGCAGGAGCGCGAAGTCCTCCAGGAATCCCGACTCGAACTCGTTCACGCGCACCGAGCAGGTCGTGTGCGGCGAGTAGACGGAGCAGATCCCGTTCCTGATCCCGCTTGCCGTGACGGCCTCCTGCACCTCGTCCGTAATGTCCGTGATCGAGAGTCCTCCGGCGGTGCGGAGCTGCGTCTCCTTCTGGTAGGCCTTCACGCGCACCATTGTGACAGTCACGCGCGGGGGCGTCGTTCGAGAACCGGCGAGGGCGCTACCCTCACTCCGTCGGGCCCGTAGCTCAGCGGTTAGAGCAGCGGACTCATAATCCGTCGCGCCCTGGTTCGAATCCAGGCGGGCCCAAATCGTAAGTAGTGAATCCATGGAGGGGTGCGTGAACCGCATTCCTCGGTTCGTGCGAGATGTGCCCAAGCGTGCGAGCGCGTGCTGGACCGGTGCCGCCTCGTTTCAGCCGCGTGATGCTCGCCGGCATCCCCGTGTTCGCCGAGTCGACGGCCGAGCTCGGAGCATCGTCAGAACGGAAGGTGCTGACGAGCTCGCCGACCGGCTGAGCGCGCTCTTGCCGACGACACGCACGTCCGAGGCGGGCAACACCGAACAGAGCTTCACGTTTTCGTACGCGTAGGCTCCGGTGGTAACCGGAAGGACGTCATTGGGCGTTGCGGCGCTCGTCATCGCACTTGCGATGGCGGGCGTCGTGCTGTGGGGAGCCGCTGTGATCGGCGTGGCCCAGTATGCCGAGGACATCTGCTTCGACGACCTCGACGGCCGGGCCGAGTACGGCGCGTTCAGGACTGCTGCGGACGTATGGCCGCCGTCGTATGAGTGCAGGCTGCTCGGGAACGACGTGGAGCCGGTCGTGGTGCAGCACCGCGGCGTTGCGCTCGCCCGCCTCGGAGCGATCGTGGTGTTCCCGGTCGCCTATGCCGTCGCCGCCACACTCGGCATCGTGTTCTGGCACCGTCGCCGGCGGTTTTCCTACAGCGCCCCGACCTCGAGCGGGAAGTAGTGCACGGCGATCGCGACGGCCAGGCCCAGGGCTAGGTCTGCCGCTGCCCCCAAACCTTCACGTGCGGTCTTGAAGGTCGGGTTTCTGTCCGATCGGTCAGTTGAAGCACGAGCCGACCGCAGCGTAGGGTCCTTTGGAGCAGCGGGGTGGAGTCGACGTGAATTGACCTGCTCCAGTTCGAGGAGCGCCCAGGCCGCTGGGCGTGGGTCACCGTTGCGGCGCTCGCCCAGGACGCCTCGCGGCTCGCTAAGGGACACCGGCTATTGCCGGTGTCCCTGCGCATAGCGAGGGGCCCGCTCGCAGAGCGGACCCCTCTTCCGAACGCTCCTTTCTGGGCCAGACGGTCCGCCCGCAAGACGGGTAGTCCGTCTGGAGGGGGAGAGGAGTCGCGTTCGGTACCCGTACTAATCGCATATTCCGAGCCTCGATGCGAGGGCTACACTGATGTTCGTGAACGAAACCGGCACGATGCGGGTGAAGAGCGGCCTCGCCGAGATGCTCAAGGGCGGCGTGATCATGGACGTCGTCGACGCCGAGCAGGCGAGGATCGCCGAGGACTCCGGGGCGGTCGCAGTGATGGCGCTCGAGCGCGTCCCGGCCGATATCCGCCGCGACGGCGGGGTCGCCCGCATGTCCGATCCGGCGATGATCCAGGAGATCCAGGAGGCCGTCACGATCCCGGTGATGGCGAAGTGCCGGATCGGCCATTTCGTCGAGGCGCAGATCCTGCAGGCGCTCCAGATCGACTACATCGACGAGTCGGAGGTGCTGACGCCCGCCGACATCGCGCATCACGTCGACAAGTGGCAGTTCGAGATCCCCTTCGTCTGCGGCGCGACCAACCTCGGCGAGGCGCTACGGCGGATCTCCGAAGGAGCGGCGATGATCCGGACGAAGGGCGAGGCGGGCACCGGCGACGTCGTCAATGCGGTCACGCACATGCGCGCCGTCTACGGCGGCATTCGGCGGCTCGGCGCGCTCCGCGAGGACGAGCTCTACTCCGAGGCGAAGGAGTTGCGGGCACCCTACGAGCTCGTTCGCTGGGTGGCCGAGAACGGCCGGTTGCCGGTCGTGACGTTCACCGCAGGCGGGATCGCGACGCCCGCCGACGCGGCGCTCTGCATGCAGCTCGGCGCCGATGGCGTCTTCGTCGGCTCGGGCATCTTCAAGTCAGGCGATCCCGCGTTGCGCGCAAAGGCGATCGTCGAGGCGACGACGCATTACCGCGACGCCGAGATTCTCGCCCGCGTCTCCGCGGGCCTCGGCGAGCCGATGGTCGGGATCTCCGCCAGTGAGCTCGCTCCCGAGCAGCTGCTCGAGACCCGCGGCTGGTAAACCGGCCTAGCCGGACTCGCCGTCGTAGTAGTCGACGCCGCTCGCACGTCGCACGATCACGTTGTCGACGCGGTCCTTCGTCCAGACGCCGACCTTGTCGCTGTCCGGATAGACCGTGACGGCCGGGTAGCGGACGGTCGAGAACATGAGCAGCCGCACGGGCTCGTCGCCGTCGTTGCGGATGCCGTGCGCACCCGTCGGCCCCATCGGGAAGAAGACCACGTCCCACGGCTCGAGCCGCTCCTCGCCGTCCGCGTGCCGCAGGACCGGCCGGCCGGCGAGGACGACGAGCCACTCCTCCTCGCCGTGCTCGTAGTGATAGGGGCAGAGCGCCTGCGCCGGCGGCAGCTCGTAGACGCTGGCGCCCGTCTCTTCTGCTCCGAGGAGATGGCCGAGGCGGACCATCCCGCCGCGGAAGCCGTCCGGGTCGGCGGGGTCGTAGGCGAACTCGGGCTGGGAGATGTTCAGGCGGCGCAAGAGCGGGGCGACCGTACCAGAGGAGCGGTTTCTAGAATGCGCGCATGAGAGTCGGCGTCCTTGCAGTCCAGGGCAACTTCCGCGAGCACGCGGCGATGCTGCGCTCGCTCGGAGCCGACGTGCGCGAGGTACGGCTGCCCGAACAGCTCGAAGGGCTCGACGGGCTCGTGATTCCGGGCGGCGAGTCGACCGCGATCATGCGCCTGATCAGGCTCTACGGGCTGGAGGAGGCGATCCGCCGCTTCCGCGCGCCCGTGCTCGGCACGTGCGCCGGGATGATCCTGCTCGACCGGGCCCACCTCGGGCTCGTCGACGTCGAGGTCGAGCGGAACAGCTACGGGCGGCAGCTCGCAAGCTTCGAAGCCGACCTCGAGCTCGTGGGCGAGAGCGAGCCTCTGCGCGGCGTCTTCATCCGCGCGCCGCGCGTCGCCGACGCGGGGCCGGAGGTCGAGGTGCTCGCGAGCCACGACGGGGACCCCGTCCTTCTGCGCCAGGGTCGCTTCCTCGTTGCCTCGTTCCATCCCGAGCTGACCGCCGACACGCGCGTGCACGAGCGCTTCTTGGAGCTCGTACGGGAGGAGAGCAGTGTCAGGGCATAGCAAGTGGTCGACGATCAAGCACAAGAAGGGCGCCGCCGACGCGAAGCGCGGCAAGCTGTTCACGAAGCTCTCGAAGGCAATCATCGTCGCCGCAAAGGAGGGCGGTCCGGACCCGGCCGCGAACCTCGCGCTCCAGAACGCGATCGAGAAGGCGAAGTCCTATTCGATGCCCAAGGACACGATCGAGCGCGCGATCGCCCGCGGCGCCGGCACCGACGCCGACGCGGCGGCCTACGAGACGATCGTCTACGAGGGCTACGGCCCCGAGGGGGTGGCGGTGCTCGTCGAGGCGCTGACCGACAATCGCAACCGCACTGCCTCCGACGTGCGCCACGTCTTCACCAAGCACGGCGGCAACCTGGGCACGACCGGGGCGGTCGCGTGGTTGTTCGAGCGCCGCGGGGTCGTCCTGGTCGAGGCGGACTCCGTCGACGAGGACGAGCTCACGCTCGCCGCCGCGGACGGCGGCGCCGACGACGTCGAGCGCGACGGCTCGGTGTTCCAGGTCTCGTCCCCGCCGGAGGCCCTCTCCGCCGTGCGGGAGGCGATCGAGGCGGCGGGCATCGAGGTGCAGGCGGCCGAGCTGACGATGATCCCCAAGACGACCGTCGAGGTCGCCGAGGAATCGACGGCGAAAAAGGTGATCCGGCTGATCGAAGCGCTCGAGGAGAACGACGACGTGCAGGAGGTCTCCGCGAACTTCGACATCCCCGAGCAGGTGCTGGAGGCCGTCGCCTCGTAGCACGTGGGTACCGCCGGGTACGAGCGCGTCCACCTCGAGACGCGGGAGGATTGGCGCCGCTGGCTCGGCGCGAACCACGCGTCGTCTCCGGGCGTCTGGCTCGTCTCGTGGAAGAAGGCGACCGGGAAGCCGGCCGTCGTGTACGAGGCGGCCGTCGAAGAGGCGCTCTGCTTCGGCTGGATCGACTCGACGGTCCACTCGCTCGGCGAGGACCGCGGAGAGCAGCTCTTCACGCCGCGCCGCCCGGGGAGCCGCTGGTCGCGGTCGAACAAGGAGCGGGTCGAGCGGCTGCTCGCGGCCGGGATGATGGAGCCGGCCGGCCTCGCGGCGGTCGATGCGGCGAAGGAGAGCGGAGCGTGGACGGCGCTCGACGACGCGGAGAACCTCGTCGTCCCGGACGACCTTGCGAAGGCGCTGTCGGAGCTCCCCGGGGCGGAGGAGGGCTGGGACGGCTATCCGCCGTCCGTGCGTCGTGGCACGCTCGGCTGGATCACCGAGGCGAAGCGTCCCGAGACGCGTGCCCGCAGGATCGCGGAGACCGCGTCCGCGGCCGCGTCCGGCCGGCGGCCCGGACCCTGGGCGAACCAGTAGAAGGAGCGTCCGATCCCCTGCCTAACCTTTCTTCGTGAAGGTTCTCGGCATCGATCCAGGGACGGCTGCTTGCGGGTACGGGATCGTCCAAGAAAGCGAAGGCCGGATCAGGGCAATCGACCACGGGTGGTGGCGGACGCCCGCGGGGGAGCGCCCAGAGCTGCGCCTCAAGACGATCTTCGACGGCGTGCGGGAGCTCCTTGCGGCGCACGCGCCGGACGCCGTCGCGCTGGAAGAGTCCTTCGTCGGAGCAGATGCCCGCATCGCGCTCTCCGTCGGCCAGGCGCGCGGGGCGGTGCTCGTCGCCGCCGCGGCGGCCGGCGTCGAGTGCGCTGAGTACCCGCCCGCGCAGGTGAAGCAGGCCGTCTGCGGATACGGGCGCGCCGAGAAGGCGCAGGTGCAGCGGATGGTGCGCGCGATCCTCTCGCTCGAGGCGAACCCGACGCCGAATCACGCGGCCGATGCGCTCGCGGTCGCGATCTGCCATGCGCTGGCGCCGCCGCTGCTGCGGGTGGCCGGATGATCTCGCGGCTGCGGGGGCACCTCGCCGGGCGCACGCCCGAGGGCTTCGTGCTCGACGTCCACGGCGTCGGCTATCTGCTCGCCGCGACGCCCGGTGCGGTCCGGGCGGCCGAGCGCGGGGGCGAGGTGACGGTCGAGACGTACCTGCACGTGCGCGAGGATGCGCTCCAGCTGTACGGCTTCGCCGACGCCGCCGAGCGGCAGCTCTTCCTCCACCTGCTCACCGTGGCCGGGATCGGGCCGAAGGTCGCGCTCGCGATCGTGTCCGGCTCGCCGGTGGCCGACCTGAGGCGCGCGATCGCCCTGCAGGACACGGCGCGCTTCCAGGCGATCCCGGGCGTCGGCAAGAAGACCGCGGAGCGGATCGTGCTCGAGCTGAAAGAGAAGCTGGGCGCCGAGGAGCCGGTGCCGATTTCGAGCGCCGCAGGTACCTCCCCGCACATGACCGCCCGCGACGCCCTGGTCGAGCTCGGCTACTCCGTCGTCGAGGCCGAGCAGGCGCTCGCCCAGATCGATCCCGACCTGCCCGCCGAGGAGCGAGTCCGGCTGGCGCTGAGGCAGGCGGCCTGATGAGTGCCGTCGCCGCCGAGGTCCTCGGCCCGGAGGAGGAGGAGCTCGAGCGCTCGCTCCGGCCGCGCCGGCTCGACGACTTCGTCGGCCAGGAGAGCGTCAAGGAGCAGCTCGCGATCGCGCTCGCCGCCGCGAAGGCGCGCGGGGAGGCGCTCGACCACGTCCTCCTCGTCGGGCCGCCGGGCCTCGGCAAGACGACGCTGGCGCAGATCGTCCGCGAGGAGCTCGGCGTCGGCATCCGCACGGTCGCCGGGCCGGCGCTCGAGCGGAAGGGCGACATGGCCGCGATCCTCACGGGGCTCGAGCAGCGCGACGTCCTCTTCGTCGACGAGATCCACCGGATCAACCGCGCGATCGAGGAGATCCTCTATCCCGGCGCTGGAGGACTTCCGGCTCGACATCATCGTCGGCCAGGGGCCGGCGGCGCGGACGTTGACGCTCGACCTGCCGCCGTTCACGCTCGTCGGCGCGACGACGCGCACGGGCCTGCTGACGACGCCGCTGCGCGACCGCTTCGGCCTCACGTTCCGGCTCGGCTACTACGACCCGGAGCAGCTGACCGCGATCGTGCGCCGCTCGGCCGGCATTCTCGGCGTCGCGATCGACGACGATGCGGCGCCCGAGATCGCCTCGCGCTCGCGCGGCACGCCGCGAATCGCAAACCGGATCCTGAGGCGGGTCCGTGACGTCGCCGAGGTGCGCCATCAGGGCGCGATCACCGCCGAGATCGCCCGCGAGGCGCTCGACCTGATGGAGGTCGACGGCGAGGGCCTCGAAGGCACCGACCGCGAGCTGCTGCGCGCGATCGCGTTCAAGTTCGACGGCGGGCCGGTGGGGCTCTCGACGCTCGCGGTCACGCTCGGCGAGGAGCCCGACACGGTCGAGGACGTCTACGAGCCGTATCTGCTCCAGCTCGGCTTCCTCCAGCGCACTCCGCGCGGCCGCGTGATCACAAAGCTCGGCCGGGCGCATGTCGGCGCGCCCGAGGGCGACGACTCGCGCCTGTTCGACGCCTAGGGATCCGTTATCCGCCGCGGCCCGGTCGGCGTCTTGATGAAGACCTGCCAGGCGTGGTAGGCGAAGAAGATGCGCTCGTCGCGCCGCATCTGGGCGGCGTACCGGACGACCGCGTCGACGTAGAGCGACGAGTGGTTGTAGGCGAAGAGCGCGCGGCGGAGGTTCCGTGGAGCGCCTGACTCCCGCAGGTAGTTGGCGGCGCCGAGGATCGCGTCGCGCGGGTCGTGGACGTCGCCGCCGAGCCCGTACGCGCGCCAGGTCGCGGGCAGGAACTGCATCGGCCCTTGTGCCCCGGCGGTGCTGTCCGAGCGCAGTCGCCCGAAGCCGGTCTCGACAAAATTGACGGCGGCGAGCACCTCCCAGTCGACGCCGAAGCGCCGCTCGCCCTCCCGGTACCAGCGCAGGAGCGACGCCGCGGGCGCGGCCGGGCCGGTGCGGAACGAGCTCGGCGGCCGCCGCGTGGGCGGCGTCAGGCGGACGAGCGCCTGCCGCGCGGCGAGCGTCGCGCGGGCTTCACGGCCGAGCAGCGGCCACGTGCGCAGGCCGAGGTCCGCGTCGTACGTGAGCGCGAGGAAGAGCCGCTGCTGGTACAGGGCCCAGAGGGACACGTCCCGAGGCGTCGGCCCGTCCGCTCCGGCGCCCGCGCGCCAGCCGTCGATTGCGGCCTGCAGGCGCGCCGTCGTCTGCTCGAGGGCGGCGGAGACCGCACTCGGGCGCGTCGGAATCGGCGCGTTCGGCGCCGGCGGCGCAGCCGGCGGCCCAAGGAGCGCCAGGGCGAGGAGGAGCGCTCGCACGCCGCCGAGTCTAGGGCGTACGCTCGGAGGAAATGACCCACCCTGAGCTACGTGCCGAGCAGGCCTACGTCGACCACGCGTACGCCTGCCTCGAGCGGATGCGCGAGATCGTGACGCGCGCCGCCGATGCCGCGGACGGCGAGGTCGCGCAGGCGGCACTCGACGCCTGGACCGCCAAACGGCTGGCGACGTTCGAGGACGCCGAGCGAGGGCTCCTGTTCGGCCGGCTCGACTTCGAGGCGGTCGAGCGCGCCCTCTACGTCGGCCGCCGCTGGGTGCACGACGACGACGCCGAGCAGGTCGTCGTCAACTGGCAGGCGCCCGCGGCGAGGCCGTTCTACACGGCGACGCCGCACGACCCGCAACGCGTCACGCTTCGCCGCCGCTTCCGCGCGCACGGGCGCAAGCTGCTGGACATCTCGGACGAGGCGTTCGACGGCTCGACGGTCGACGGCGCGAGCGTCGGCGACTTCCTGCTCGAGGAGCTCGAGCGGAGCCGCGACACCCACATGCGCGACATCGTCGCGACGATCCAGGCCGACCAGTACCGACTGATCACGCGGGCGCCCGAGCCGTCCGCTCGTGATCCAGGGCGGCCCCGGTACGGGCAAGACCGCGGTCGGGCTCCACCGGGCGTCGTGGCTGATCTACACGGAGCGCGAGCGCAACGCCCGCAGCCGGGTGCTCGTCGTCGGTCCGAACCGGACCTTCATGGAGTACGTCTCGCACGTCCTGCCGGCGCTGGGCGAGGACAGCGTCGCCCAGTTCGCGGTCGCGGAGCTCGTGGAGGGAATCGAGCCGACGCGGGCAGATCCATTCGAGGTCGCCCGGCTCAAGGCGGACGTCCGGATGGCCGAGGTGATTACACGCGCCGTGGAGCTGCGCCTCGCCGGCGAGCCGGAGGAGCTGATCCTGAAGCTCGAGGGCGAGTACATCCGCGTCCGCGTCGCGGGAGCAGCGGCGGCTGCTCGAAGAGATCCGCGCGGAGCACGGCACGACTGCTGCCGCGCGCGAGCGCTTCCGGATGGCGCTCGTGCGCAGCTTCTACGGCGAGTACGGGCGGATTCTCGAGGGCGGCGCATTCCGGGACGGGGAGGAGGTCGAGAAGGCGCTGCGCTCGAGCGGCGAGCTGAGCCGCGCTCTCGAGCGCGCGTGGCCGCTCGTCACGCCCGAGAAGCTCGTCCGGTCGCTCTTCACCACGCCGGCCTTCCTGGCCGAGGCCGCGGCGGGCATCCTCGAACCGGACGAACAGCGCCTCCTGCGGCGGCGCGGCGCAGGGTGGAGCGACGCCGACGTGCCGCTGCTCGACGAGGCGCACGCCCTGGTCGGCTCGCCCCCGCGCACGTACGACCACGTGATCGTCGACGAGGCGCAGGATCTCACCCCGATGCAGCTGCGGATGATCTCGAGGCGCTCGCGGGACGGCGCGCTCACGATCCTCGGCGACGTCGCGCAGGGCACCGGCGCCGTCGTCTACGAGAGCTGGGACGACGTGCTCCCGCACCTTCCGCGTGGGGACGAGGCCGAGATCGAGGAGCTCCGCCATGCCTACCGCGTGCCGCGAGAGATCATGGAGCTCGCGCTGCCGCTGCTCGACTCGATCGCGCCCGGGATCGAGCGCCCGCTCGCCTACCGCGTGGGCGGTGCGGAGCCTGTGATCCGGCAGGTCGCCGAAGAGGCGCTCCTGCGCGACGCGTACCGCGAGGCGTCGCGCCTCGTCCGCGAGGACGGCCTCGTCGCGCTGATCGTCCCGGACGAGCTGGTCGAGCCCGCCCTCGCCCACGAGAACGCCTTCGACGGGATCCCGCTCCTGACCCCGCGGTCGGCCAAGGGGCTCGAGTTCGATCACGTGATCGTCGTCGAGCCCGCGCTCGTCGCGGCTCGGCCGCAGGGCCTCCGCGAGCTCTACGTCGCGCTGACGCGGCCGACGACGACGCTCGTCGTCCTGCACGCGCGGCCGCTGCCCGCCGAACTCGGCCTGGCGTAGAGTCCGGTGCATGCCTGACCTCTGGATCCCGGGGCTGGCCGGGCCGGTCGACGAGCTCGTCAAGAGGATCCACCGCCGGATCGAGTCGTTCGCGGCCGAGCACGGGCTCGAGCAGGCGATGGTCGAGGTGGAGCTCTCCGACGGCGCCCTGTTGCGGCTCGCCTCGCTGTCGGCCGAGCCGGGTTACGGCTTCCTGACGCTGGTCCCGCACGCGGGCGCGGGCGAGCCCCAGGAGGTGATCGTCCCGCTCGGCGCGATCCGCCAGCTCACGCTGCGTCGGGCAGCGGCCGAGAGCCCGGTCGGGTTCTCGCTGCCAAGCGAATGAGCCACGGCGCGAGCGCGAGCGCGACGATGTCGAACCAGACGTAGCCGGACGCGACACCGCTCGGCGGGTTCCCCTGCGGGACGCCCGTGCCGGGGATCGCGGCCGCCCATTCCCACGTGCCGATCGCCGTGCCGTACAGCTCCAGCCAGGCGACGACGAGGAAGACGCCGGCGTAGACGGCGGGCGCGCGGCCGCGCAGCAGGTAGACGGCGAGGAGGGCGGCGCCGAGCGCGCCGGCGACGTCTGTCCGCGGCAGCACCGTCACGCCCGCGATGCCCCAGCCGAGGACGGCGACGAGCGCGATGCGGACGAGCAGCTCCCTGCGGGGCGCCGCCCACGACCGCGAGCGACGCGCCCGGCGAGGTAGACGAGGCCGTGGCAGGGCGGCACGAACGACGGCAGGTTCTCGAGCCGGTAGGTGTAGACGCCCCAGATGATCGAGCCGACGACCTCGGCGCAGCTCGCGACCACGACGACGACGAGCGCCTGCGCCCGTTGCAGCGGTGGCACGCCGCATAGCGCGAGAGCGAGCGCGATCCACGCGGCGGCTCCGAGCAAGAGCTGCGCCTGCGCGTCGACCTGCGTGTCGACGGCGAGGAGCACGCCGATGAAGCCAACGAGCGCGAGCGTTCGACTCAACGGCGGAACTGCAGGTCGTGCCAGGAGGGCACGGGCGCGAGCTCGAGCAGGGCGCGGCCGCCGCGGGGCTCCGCGTAGCCGAAGTCGCCGGTCTCCTCGTCCCAGGTGACCTCGAGCAGCCCCTCCTTCACGCGGTGGTCGAGCCAGGCCCCGCGGAAGACGAGCTTGCGCAGCCAGTAGACGAGCGACTCGCCCTCGAGCAGGCCGACACGCTCCCAGTGGCGGACGAGGTAGCGGCCGAGAGGGCTGCGCGGCTCTGCGATGCGTCCGTCTGCCGCCAGCTCGACGAGGTCGGCGGTCTCCTCCGGGTCGAGGTCGTTCGACTCGATCAGCCCGAGCCTCACAGCGGCGGCGGTGATCCGCTCCTCGAAGTCCTCCGCGTTGAAGCCGAAGCGGTAGCCGAGGAACTCGACCACGTATTCGTCGCCCGACGCGTAGTTGGTCTCGCTCATCCGGCGAAAGGCTACCCTCCGCTCCGTGGAGCGGCGCCTCGTGATCCCGATGATCTTCGTCGTGCTGGCGGTGTGGCTCGTCGGCACGTGGGTGACGAAGTACTCGTACTCGCAGATGGCGGTCTACACGCCGATCGCCGTCGTCGCGCTCGGCCTGCTCGCGGGCGTGATCCTGCTCTGGGTGAAGATCGTGCGCGAGTCGCTCCGCGGCCGCGACGCTCCGAGGCCTAGCGCCCTCCCATGTCGCGGTACGTCGGACACGTCATGCGGGTCCAGACCCCCGACATGGCCGCTTCGGCCCCTGCGCGACGGACGTCGTCCGGCGGTGGCCGTACCGTCGTGTGCCCATGCGCGAGGGTTCCTGGACGATCGAGAGTTGTGCCTACGCCGAGGTCAAGAGCCCTCGCGGAGGCGCTCGAGGTCAGCGAGATCACCGCGGCCGTGCTCGTCAGGCGCGGGTACCGCGAGGCCGAGGAGGCGCGCGCGTTCGTGGCCGGCGAGATCGAGCCGCACGACCCCTTCTTGCTCGGCGACATGGCCGTCGCGGTCGAGCGAATCCGAGCCGCGATCGCCGAGGGGAAGCGGATCTGCGTGCACGGCGACTACGACGTGGACGGCATCTGCGCGACTGCGCTCGCCGTCCTGACGCTGCGCGCGCTCGGCGCCGACGTCGACTGGCACCTGCCGAGCCGCTTCGAGGAGGGCTACGGCGTCTCCGGCGACACGATCTCTCGCCTCGCCGACGAAGGCTGCGCACTGCTGCTCACCGTCGACTGCGGGATCACGGCCGTGGAGGAGGTCTCGGCAGCGAAGGCGCGCGGGCTCGAGGTGATCGTGACCGACCACCACCGCCCCGGCGACGCGCTCCCGGAGTGTCCGGTGGTCGCGACCCGGCCGTCCGACTATCCGTTTCCGGAGCTCTGCGGCACCGGCGTCGTCTGCAAGCTCGCGCAGGCGCTCGGCGTGGACGTGGCGCCGTACCTCGACCTGGTCGCGCTCGCGACGATTGCGGACGTCGTGCCGCTGCTCGACGAGAATCGCTCGCTCGCGATCGCGGGCCTGCGGGCGCTTGCCCGCACGCAACGGCCCGGCCTGCAGGCGCTGATGCGGAACGCCCGCGTCGACCCCGCCGCCGTCGACGCCGCCGCGGTCGGATTCCGGCTGGCGCCCCGGATCAACGCCGCGGGCCGTCTCGGCCGGCCCGACGCCGCGCTCGAGCTGCTCCTCACGACTGACGCCGACGAGGCCAAGCGGCTGGCCGCCGAGCTGGAGACGTTCAACCGCGACCGCCAGGCGGTCGAGAACCGGATCCTCCGCGCGGCCGTGGCGGAGGTCGAGGCGTGGTCGGAAGCCAGGCGACGCCGGCGCGGCTACGTGATCTGGGGCGAGGAGTGGCACGAGGGCGTGATCGGGATCGTCGCCTCACGCCTCGTCGAGCGCTTCAACCGGCCCGTCGTCCTGATCGCGGGCGGCGACGGCGAATGGAAGGGCTCGGGCCGTTCGCGTGGCCGGCTTCGACTTGCACGGCGCCCTCGGCGCCTGCTCGGAGCACCTCGGCCGCTTCGGCGGTCATCGTGCCGCCGCCGGTCTCTCGATCGACCCCGCAAGACTCGAGGCCTTCGCCGAGGCCTTCGCCGCGCACGCCGACGCGGGGCTCGACGACGGCGATCTCGCTTCGGTGACCCGGATCGACGCGATCGTCCCCGGCTCGGCGCTCACGCTCGGCCTGGCAACCGAGCTGGAGCGACTCGCGCCGTTCGGGCTCGGCAACCCGGACGTCACGCTTCTCGTCCCGTCCTGCGAGGCGGTGCAGCCGGGCGTCGTGGGGGAGGGGAAGCACCTTCGCTTCCGCATCCGCCAGAGCGGCCGCGACGCCGGCTCGGCGATCGCCTTCGGCCTCGGCGCCCAGCTCGAACGGCTGCGCCGGCCGGTGCGCTACGACCTCGCCTGCCGGCTGACGGAGAACCGCTGGAACGGCACGGTCGCGCCTCAGGTCGTGATCCGCCGGCTCTTCGACGCCCCTGACGGGTACGAAGAGCTGCGGGCGAGCCTCGCCGAGCTCTGGAGGGCAGGCGAAGACGCCTGGACCGCGTCTGCGCGGGCGATCTTCGCCGAGCTCGAGCTCGCGGCCGGCGGGCGCCGGCAGCTCTACGAGTCGGAGACGTTCAGGGCGCTGCTCGCCGACGCCGAGCCCGTTCTGGACGAGCTACCGCGCGCCGCCTAGCGACGCGCGGAGCGAGCGTCGCCGCGGCGCGCGGCGCGCCGTCCCGGCCGTGTCGTCGAGCGAGACGAGCAAGCGCGCAACCTTGCGCGCCTTTCGTTCGCGGCGGCGAAGGGTGAGGGACACGGGCAGCATGAGTTCTCGGTGACAACGCTGTTTCCTTCGCCTGAGTTTCGGCCGCAGACCACCCAAGTACACTGGGTGTATGGCTGTTATTGACGTCGATCGGCATCACCAGGACCTCG
>CAWCDT010000021.1:0-52349 GCA_963794385.1 uncultured Gaiellaceae bacterium
CTCGTAGCGCACGCACGGCGGCGGCTACTCCATCTCGACACCACGCCGTAACCGCGACGCGACGTGTGTGCTTCATAGGCTCGCCGGCGACCGACCAACACGGGCACTGCCGCCCGCATCCCCGAGGAGGGATCCACATGAAGACACCGAGTCTGAGGCTCGTGCTTCTGCCTGCGCTCTTCGCCGTCGTCGTCGCCTCGTTCGCCACTGTCGGCCTGGCGGGAGAGTCCGAGAAGCCGTTGCGGGGTGAGCCGATCGTGATCGCGCATCGCGGTGCGAGCGGCTATCGGCCCGAGCACACGCTCGAGGCGTACAAGCTGGCAATCGACATGGGTGCCGACTACATCGAGCCCGACCTCGTCTCGACGAAGGACGGCGTACTCGTCGCCCGTCACGAGAACGAGATCTCCGGCGACGACCGATGTCGCGCCGCGCCGGAGTTCGCCGCCGCTTCACGACCAAGACGATCGACGGCGACGCGGTCAGCGGCTGGTTCACCGAGGACTTCACGCTCGCCGAGCTGAAGACGCTGCGCGCCAAGGAGCGCATCCCGGCGTCCGACCGACGAACGCCGCCTTCGACGGCCTCTACCAGGTGCCGACGCTGCAGGAAGTGATCGACCTCGCGAAGGCCGAGACGGCGTCGGGATCTACCCGGAGACGAAGCATCCGACGTACTTCGACTCGATCGGCCTCTCGCTGGAGGAGCCGCTCGTGCGCGCTCTGCAGCGGCCGGCTGGGACCGGAAGAAGGCACCGGTCTTCATCCAGTCGTTCGAGGTCGCCAACCTCAAGGATCTCGACCGGATGACGACACGCCGCTGGTGCAGCTGATCAACGCGACCGGCAGGCCGTACGACTTCGTCGTCTCGGGAGATCCGCGGACCTACGCCGACCTCGCATCGCCGGCCGGGTCGAGGAGATCGCCCGCTACGCGGACGGCGTCGGCCCGAACACGGCCTGGATCGTGCCGACACCGGGGAACGTCGCGCAGCCGCCGACGGACTTCGTCGCGAACGCCCACGCGACAAGCTCGTGGTCCATCCCTGGACGTTCCGACGAGAGAACAGCTTCCTGCCCGAGCAGTACCGCCAGGGGAACACCGCGCATCCGACTATACCTGGGAGCCGCCGGCAACCTCGCCGGCTGGCTCGCAGCTGTTCTACCGCCTCGGTGTGGACGGAGCTCTTCACCGACAACACGGACACCGGTGTCGCGGTGCGTGCGCAGGTCTTTGACCGAGGGGGTCGGACGACGACTGACCGCGCCGGAGGCGAAACCGATCATCCGGCCCTTTCACCGCCGCCGCTCGTAGCGAAGGCGCACGCCGTCCTCGCCGAAGCGCTCCAGTTCGGCCAGCGTGAAGCGACGGAGCGGGAACTCGCCGTCCGCGAGCGTGGGGCCGCGGCCGACGAGGGTCGGGGCGACCGTCAGGATCAGCTCGTCGACGAGGTCGGCGGCGAGGAGCTGACCCGCCAGGTCGCCGCCGCCGACGAGCCACGTCCGCTGCAGGCCCCGGGCCTCGATCATCCGCACCAGCTCGGCCGGGTCGCCGGCGAACGGCTCGACCGCGTCGGTGCCGGCCAGCTCGGCCAGTCGCTCGGCGTGCGTGACGATCCATGTCGGCGTGTCGCCGTAGGGCCACGAGCCGTGCTGGACGAGGAAGTCCCAGGTCCGCGCGCCCATGATCAGCGAGTCGACGCCGGCGACGAAGTTCTCGTAGTCGCGCTCCGGCCCGCCCGCGAGCGTCTTCAGGAACGCCAGGTCGTGATCGAGGCCGGCGATCCGGCCGTCGAGGCTCAGCGCGGCGTAGTAGACGATCACGACAGGCGTACGATTCCAGACATGAGCGAGCTCGAGAAGCTGCTCGCGACGCGGCCGGACGCCCGCGTCGCCGTGCTCGGCCAGGCGGCCGTCGTCTCGAAGTTCGTGGCCGAGACCGAGCGGAACCTGAACGCCGGCTTCGCGGAGGCGGAGCGCGCCGGGCCGATTCTCTTCGTCGACGAGGCGGACGGGCTCTTCGGCAAGCGGACCGAGATCGAGCAGCACGACGGGCCGGTCGTGATCGGCGCGCGCTCGCTGCAGTCGATTCCCGATGAGCTGCGGACCGGGCTCGTCGTCGTCAAGGCGCCGCGGCTTCCCTGGTGGCGGCGGCTCATCCTGTGAGCGTGCGCTGGCGCATCGTCTGCATCTGCACGATCAGGCCGATCGCCGACACCCTGGTCGAGGGGTTGCGCGACCTCGGCCACGAGCCCGTCGCGATTCTCGCGCCGCGTCGCGGTGAGGAGCGCCCGCCCGAGCTCGAGCTCACGGACGCAACCGCCCCCGCCGGGCTCGATCTCCTCTTCGTCCGCGACAAGCACGCGATCGAGCCACTCCTGCGCGCCTACGAGCCCGATCTGGTCCTCTGCTGGGGCTTTCCGTGGAAGATCCCCCTGGCCGCACTCGAGGTGCCGCGGCTCGGATCCGTCAACCATCACCCCGCGTTCCTGCCACGACACCGCGGCCCGATCCCGCTGGCGTGGGCGCTCCGCGACGGCGACGAGGCCTGGGGCAGCACCTGGCACTACATGGACGCCGACCTGGACACCGGCAACCTGCTCGCGCAGACCAGCGTGCCGATCGAGGACGACGACGTCGACATCGCCGAGTTCGGGCCGCGGCTCGCGGCCGCCGGTGTGAACCTCCTGCCCCGCGTCTTCGAGCGCGTCGCCGCGGGCGATCCCGGCGATCCACAGCCGGTCGAAGGGGCTACCTGGGCCGGGCACTTCGAGGACGACGACTACGTCCGCGTCGACTGGTCGCAGCCGGCCCGACAGATCCACGACCAGGTGCGCGCCTGGCATCTGACCTTCGGCTTCTCCGGCCTGCGAGCGCCGGTGGCGGAACTGGACGGCGAGGAGGTCGTGCTGCTGCAGACGCGGCTGACCGACCCCGGCGGCGACGCGAAGCGCGTGGAGTGCGGCGACGGCCCGATCTGGGTCGTCTCCTCCGAGCCGGCTTAAGACTCGAAATCGTCCTCCAGGACGACGGAAATCGTCCGCGGGACGTAGTGGGTCGCCCTCTACCGTCGACCTATGTGCGTCTCGCTGGCGCTCTGCGAGGAGGTGTGATGCTGACCTACGGACATCTGAGAGAGCTTCGCCGGCAGCCCGATCGTCGCCCGCGCGCCGCCCGACGGATCGCGCTCGCGGCTCGTGCCAGGGAGCGCGTCGAGCGTCGCGGCGTCAGGCGGAGCAGGTGATCCGCGCCGACAAAGGGCCGGAGGCATCACTGCCTCCGGCCCGGTCGGTGCTGTAGCTCCCGGAAGGGCCCCCTGTGGGCTCCCGAGAGTTCTGTCGGCTCAGTCGTCGCCGCCGTTGCCGCGCGCGACGGTGACCACTTTCACGATCTCGCAGTTGACGTGGACGTCCTGCTCCTTCGCGTTCAGCCAGACGGTGTCGTTCCCGGGGCCGCAGTCGATCTGGTCGACCTGCCGGTCGCGGGCGAGCGCATGCAGGATGTCGTCGCCGTCGCCGCCGAACTGACGGTCGGCACCGCGGCCCGGCCACATCCGGTCGCTGTCGGGGCCACCGTCGAGCACGTCGTCGCCGGGCCGGCCGCGGAGCACGTCGTTGCCGGTCCCGCCGCCGAGCGTGTCGTTGTCCGCGCCGCCCCAGAGGCGGTCGTTGCCACCGTCGCCGTTGACGGTGTCGTTGCCCTTCATGCCGTGGGCGCGGTCGTTGCCTTCGCCGGCGTTGATCGTGTCGTTGCCGCCACGGCCGAAGATCACGTCCTTGCCGGCCGTGCCGGTGAGCGTGTCGTCCATGTGCGTGCCTTTGATCACGACGACCGCATGGGCCAGGGCGGCGCCGGTGACGACGAGGGCGGCCAGTGCGGCCACCGCGCCGATCGAGTACTTGACCTTCTTCATGAAATCCTCCAGTTCGGGCGATGCTGACGTCGTCATCCTTTCCACCCCCCGTCAGCCCACCGTTCGCCGAACGTAAAACCGGCGTAAAACGGCCTAGATGGTTGATCGGTAATTGGCGTGCTCGCGGGGGCGATCCAGACCAAGCAGGGGGCCGCACTCGGCCGCAGCCAAGGCTGGTTGCCTTGGCAAGGCCGAGGGTGGCTCCCGGCGCAGTGTCTGGGTCGTCATCCGGGAGTGCGGTAATTGCCGATCAATCATCTAGGGCTAGACCGGGACCGGTGGAGAGATCGGGGCGGTGGAGCGCGGCAACCGCACGGTGAAGACGGTCAGCCGGCCCGGCGTGCTCGCGACCTCGACCGAGCCGTCCATGCCTTCGGCGAGCGCCTTCACGATCGCGAGGCCGAGACCGGTGCCCACCGGCCGCTCGCGACCGTAGCGCGAGTAGAGGTAGAAGCGCTCGAACGCCCGCTCGAGCTCGTCCGCCTGCAGGCCGGGCCCGGTGTCTTCGACGCGGATTTCACCTGGTGCGGCGACGACCCGCACCGAGCCGCCGGGCGGCGTCATCCGCAGCGCGTTCTCGACGAGGTTCGAGACGATCTGAAGCGTCCGGTCGGCGTCCGCGAGCGCCGGCGCCGATTCGGGCGCGTCGACCTCCAGCGTGACGCCGAAGTCGCGTGCCTGCGCCTCGTAGCGGCGGAGCGCCTCGCGCGCGACGGCGGCCAGGTCGACCGGCTCACGGCGGACGCTGAACTCGGCCTTGCGCATCCGGGCGAGGTCGAGCAGGTCGCCGACGAGCCGCTCGAGCCGTTTCGCCTCCGCCACGATCGTGGCGGCCGCCTCGTCCGTGGGCAGCGCGCCGTCCTGGAGTCCTTCGGCGTAGCCCCGGATGGCGGTGAGCGGCGTCTTCAGCTCGTGGCTGACCGAGAGCAGGAAGGCCCGCTCCGCCTCGCGGGCCTTCGCGAGCTGGACTGCGACCTCGTTGAAGCTCTCGGCCAGGAGCGCGAGCTCGCGCGGGCCCTCGACCGGAACGAGCGCCGGCTCCGCGGACGAGCCGGCGAGGCCGCGCGTCGCCTCGGCGACCCGCCGCACGGGGCGGGCGATCGCCCGTGCGAGCAGGAACGCGATCAAGCCGGCTAGGGCGGCGGTCGCCGCGGCCGCGAAGAGGAGTCCATAGAAGTGCGGCCGCCAGGCGGAGTTCGTCGAGCTCGCGGGCCGCAGCAGCATGAAGCCCTTGCCGCGCACGAGCCGCGCCGCGTAGAGGTAGCGGGTGCCGTCGGTGTCGAGCGTGCCGTCGAGCTTCGCGCCGCGGCGGAGCTTCGCGGCCTGCTCCGGCGGCAGCAGGTCGACGGAGCCGTCGAGCGGCACCTGGATCACCCGCTCGTCCTGGCGGTCGAGGAACTCCTGCAGCGAGGCGAGGCGAGAGAAGGGGAGGAGCGCGTTCCGCTCGCGCTCGACGAGCAGGTCGAACTGCGCCGAGACGTCCCGGAGGGTGTTGCGCTCGACCGCACGCCGGGTCGCGAGGGCGGCGATGGCGAGCGCGAGCGCGAGCGAGAGCAGGGCGACGAGCGCGATCGCGGCGAAGAGCCGCGCCCGCAGCGAGGGGGCCGGCTCACGGCCGGACGGCCTTGTAGCCGGCCCCCCGCAGCGTCCGGATCGCGTCCGGCCGGCCGAGCTTGCGGCGCAGCTGGGCGACGTGGACGTCGACCGTGCGCGTCCCGCCCGCGTAGCTCATTCCCCAGACGCGGTCGAGCAGCTGGTCGCGCGAGACGACGATGCCGGTGTTCTCGAGCAGGTAGGCGAGCAGGTCGAACTCCTTGCCGGTCAGCTCGACGGGCTCACCGGCGACGGTGACCTCGCGCGCCTGCGGGTCGACGACGACGTCGCCGAGCTCGAGCAGGCCGGCGTGGGGTGTCGGCTCGGCTCGCCGCAGCAGCGCCTTCACGCGGGCGGCGAGCTCGCGCGGCGAGAACGGCTTCGTCACGTAGTCGTCGGCGCCGAGCTCGAAGCCGGCGACGCGGTCGGCTTCCTCGTCCCGCGCGGTGAGCATCAGGATCGGCACGGTCGAGTGCGCGCGGATGTTCTCGCAGACCTGGAAGCCGTCCTTCCCCGGCAGCCCGACGTCGAGGATGACGAGACGCGGCCGTCCGTAACCGAGATGTGCGAGCGCCTCCTCCCCGGAGCGCGCCCACTCGACGGCGTAGCCGCACTGCTCGAGATACGCGCATACCAGCGCGCCGATCGACTCCTCGTCCTCGACGAGCAGGAGCTCCGCCGGCCCGGCCGCGCCGTTCGACCCCGCCGAGGCCGCCGTGGTCATCTGCCGCCGGCGCGAACCTCGATTGCGGGAGCGTCGCCGTCGCGGATGACGGTGACCGTCATCCCGCGCTTCAGGGCGCCGAGCGAGGTCGGATGGCCGCCCAGAGTCACCACGGCCGTCGGAGCGACGGCGATCGTGACGAGCGTGCCGTCGCGCTCCCGCAGCACGAGCGCGCCGGCCGGCTTGCCGCGCAGGGTGCCGCGGTCGATCCGATAGTCGTGGAGGACGCCGCCCTCCTGAATCAGCACCTCGGCGCGGACGAGCTTGGGGCCGAAGAAGTAGTTGCCGAGCTCCCGTGGCACGGCGAGGCCGGGTTGCGCCACGAGCAGCACAGCGTTCAGCGCGAGCAGCGCCACGACAACCCAGAGGGCCTTTGAACGCTTTCGCGTCATGCGCGCATTGTGGCCACGGACCGTCAGCGTGTCGTGCCCTCCGTGTTAGGGCCGTGTAAAACTGAGCCGGACACGGTCTGGATAGCGGCGTGCCAGCTCGCTTGCTGCGAGCAACGTCATCGCCAGCCCCGTCACGCCCGCGACGACGAAGGCGAGCTCGGTGCCGCCGACCTCGGTGAGCCAGCCGGCGAGCAAGCCGCCGAGAGGTGCGAAGCCGGCGAACGCCCAGAGGTAGAGGCTGACGACGCGCCCGCGCAGGTGGTCGGGCGCGCGCAGCTGCAGGATCGAGTTCGCGTTCGACGTCCACAGCGTGAAGCAGACGCCGGTGACGAAGAGGAGCACCGCACACGCCCACACGGTCGCGACCGGCGCCAGCGCGAGCAGCGAAAGGCTGAAGCCGCCCGTCCCCGCCACGAGCACCTTCCAGCTCGCGCGCCCGAGCGCCGCGGACAGCAGCGCGCCCACGAGCGCACCGCCGCCGAAGAAGGCGGAGAGGATCCCGAAGACCTCGGGCCCCGTCTCGAGGGTGTCGGAGGCGAGCAAGGGGAGGATGACGTGGAAGTTGAAGCCGACGGTGCTCACGACCGTGACGATCGCGAGAACGAGGCGCGTCTGCGGCGAGGCGAGCGCCCAGGAGAGGCCCTCGCGGATCCCCCGCAAGACCCCGGGCGGGTCCGGGTCGCGCTCGATCTGCACGAGCTCCTCCGGACGCATCATCAGCAGTGACGTGAGGACGGCGAGGAACGTGACCGCGTTGATCGCGAAGCAGACGCCGGTGCCGAATGCTGCGATGAGCGCGCCGGCGATCGCCGGGCCGACGACCCGCGACGCGTTGAAGAGGCTCGCGTTCAGCGCGACCGCGTTCGGCAGCTCGGCGCGGCCGACCATCTGGAAGGTGAGCGCGTGCCGGCCGGGTGCGTCGAAGACGAGCGCCGTGCTCGAGAGGATCGCGAGCAGGTAGACGAGCCAGAGCGTCTCCGAGCCGGTCAACACGAGCACCGCCAGGATCGTCGCGAAGGTCATCGAGATCGCCTGCGTCGCGATCACGAGCTTGCGGTTGTCGATCCGGTCGGCCACGACGCCCGCGAAGAGGCCGAACACCGTGAAGGGGATGAAGCGGCAGAACGCGAGCAGGCCGACGGCGAGCGGGGAGCTCGTCAGCTCGACGACGAGCCACGCGAGCGCGACGTTCTGCATCCAGGTGCCGCTGACCGAGATCACCTGGCCGGTGAAGAAGAGTCGGTAGTTGCGGTGGCGGCGGAGGCTCGCGAACGTGCGCGCGTTGAGCGCCAGCAGCGCCGCCGTCACAGGAGCCTCGCCAGCGGCTCGATCGCGGCCTCGATCGCGGCAACGTCGTCGTCGTCGAGCCCGCGGAGTCGCTCCGCGAGCCAGGTCGTCCGGCGGGCGCGGAGGCGCCGCAGCAGGCGCTCCCCGTCCTCGGTGAGAGTCAGTCCGACGCGACGGCGGTCCGCCTCGTCGCGCACGCGTGCGATCAGGCCGGCGTTCTCGAGCCGGTCGACGTGGCCCGAGAGGGCCGGAGCGGAGATCCCCTCCTCCGCCGCGAGCTGGCGCAGGCTCAGCCCGGGGTTGAGGCGGATCAGCCAGAGGAGCGTGCCCTGCCGGCTCGTGATCCCGAGCTGCTCCGTCTCCTTGCGCAACTCGCGTGCGAGTCGCAGCAGCACGGGCCGCAGCTCGTTCGCGACCGCGACGGGATCGGAGATAGCCTGATTAACCATTAGCCTGGTTACGAGTTTACCGGATGGCGACCTTTGCGAATCCCCCGGACGGGGGAAACGGTCCGGTCAGGGCCGAGTGGCGTCGCCGGCGACGAAGGCGGCGATCCGCCGGCCGATCTCCTCGCCCTGGTCTTCCTGGAGGAAGTGGCCCGCTCCGGCCACGATCTCCGGCTCGAGCGCGCCGGGGATATGCGCCGCGATCCGCTCGGCGACCCGCGGCGAGAAGATCGGGTCGGAGTCGGAGAAGAGGACGAGCGCCGGCTTCTCCCAGCGGCCGAGCTGCTCCCGCACCGCGAGATGGGCGGGAGTGTCCGGATGGTCGGGCGAGATCGGGACGAGCTCGGGGAACGCGAGCACGCCCGCCTTGGACTCCGGAACGGGCCAGGGTGCGCTGTAGGCCTCCTCGACCTCGTCGCTGAGCGGCTGCACGGCCGAGATCCGAATGAGCCGGCCAGGGATCATCTCGGTGCCGAGGCGTCGCACCCAGTCGCGGAAGCGCAGCCACTCCTCAGACGGCGGCCGGCCGCCGCCGATCCCGGTGTTCATGATCACGAGGCGCGCGATCCGCTCCGGCTGCTCCACCGCGAGACGGAGGCCGATCGGGCCGCCCCAGTCCTGGACGACGACGGTGGCCTCGCGCAGGTCGAGCTCCTCGACGAGCCTTGCGATCGACCTGGAGTGGAAGTCGTAGGAGTAGTCGTCGAGCCGGAGCGGCTTGTCGGAGCGCCCGAAGCCGAAGTAGTCGGGCGCGATCGCGCGGGCCGTCGGCGTCAGCTCCGGGATGATCTTGCGGTAGAGATACGACCACGTCGGCTCGCCGTGGAGCAGCAGCACCGGCGGGCCCGAGCCCTCGTCGAGGTAGTGCATACGCAGGCCGTTCTGCTCGACGTAGTGCGGCTCGAAGTCGTAGCCGGGGAGGCCCTCGAACTGCTCGTCCGGCGTGCGGTAGGCCTCCACGCGACCACTCTAGGCGCATCGAATTGGCGGCGTGCGACGTTGGACGTCCATGGCGGGACCGCCCAACCGACCTCCCGACCCGGACGACGAGACCGTCATCCGCGACGAGTGGGGGCCCGAGGACGAGACGTTTGTTCAACGGGTGGAGGAGACGGAGGAGCCTCCGAGCCGGCCGCCGCCGAAGATCTGGCCGTGGCTGCTCGCCCTCCTCGTGCTCGTCGTGGCCGGGCTCGGGGCGCTCTGGTACTTCACCCGGGACGAGGACGAGGAGGCCGCCGACACGACGGCCACGGTCGCGCAGACGGCCGCGGTGCCCGACGTCGTCGGCACGACGTCCTCGGAGGCGACCGCGACATTGCGCGCAGCCGGGTTCGAGGCGAACGTCGTCGCGGTTCCGTCGGAGGCGCCGGCGGGTCAGGTCGTCGCCCAGGATCCGGGGGCGGGTGAACAGGCGACAGAGGGCTCCTCCGTTCGGATCAATGTCTCGCGGCCTGCCGACGAGCCCGCGGCGACCGACACGACCGCGACGACGGACACGACCGCGACGACCGACACGGGTGCGACGACCGACACGGGTGCGACGACGGGCGCAACCACGACGACGGGCGCAACCACGACGGCGCCGACCGAGCCGGAGCCCGGCGTCGTTCCGAACGCGGTGGGCCTGGAGCTTGCGGACGCGGCCGAGGTGTTCGGCGACGAGGGCCTCCGCGTCGCCGTGCAGTACGTGCCCTCGAACGAGCCCCGCGGCCGGGTCGTCGCCCAGGCGCGACCGCCCGGGACGGAGCTCGAGCGGGGCGACACCGTGCAGCTGAACGTCTCGACGGGTGCCGCCCCGCCCGCGGACGCGAGCGTCCCCGACGTCGTCTCGCTCGAGCAGGACGCGGCGCGTCAGCGTCTCGACCAGGCCGGGTTCGAGGTCCTCGCGATCGAGGTCGACGAGGGCGAGGAGGGGACGGTCGTCTCGCAGTCTCCCTCGGCCGGCGCGAGCATCCCGCGCGGCTCGCTCGTCCTCCTCTACACGGGCGACTAGGCGCAACCAAATCCTCGCGTAGGCTGTTGGACGTCCATGGCCGGGCCGCCCAACCAACCACCGGGACCCGACGACGAGACCGTCATCCGCGACGAGTGGGGCCCCGAGGACGAGACGGTCGTCCAGCGGGTGGAGGAGGCGGAGGAACCGCCTGGCCCGCGGCTGCCGAAGTTCTGGCCGTGGCTGCTCGCGCTCCTCGTCCTCGTGCTCGGAGGTCTCGGAGCCCTCTGGTACTTCACGCAGGATGACGAGGACGACGCCGCGACGGCGACCGTCACGCAGACCGTGTCGGTGCCGGCCCAGACGACGACGGGCACGACGACCGAGGCCGCGACGACCGCGCAGACGACCACGTCCGAGACCACGACCGGGGAGACGACGACGACCGCCCCTCCGCCGCCGGCCACGGTTCCGAACGCCGTCGGCCGTCCGCTCGCCGACGCAGCGCGGGAGTTCGGCGACCAGAATCTGATCGTCGAGGCCGTCTACGGCTCCGCCGATGAGGCTCTCGGCACGGTCGTCGCGCAGGCGCAGCCGCCCGGGACCGAGCTTTCGCCCGGTGACGCCGTGCAGCTGGACGTCTCCGACGGCATCAATCCCTCGGCGTTCACGAGCGTGCCCGACGTCGTCGGCCTGGAGCGGAACGACGCCAGCGAGCGCCTCGACGCCGACGGCTTCGAGGTGCTGGCCCTCGAGGTCGACGAGGGCGACGCGGGTGACGTGGTCTTCCAGTCCCCCGAGGCCGGCGCCGGCGATCCCCGGTGGCTCGCTCGTCCTCCTCTACGTCGGCGCCTGAAGCGGAGGGTTACTTCGGGGCCGGGTCGAGCTTGTAGCCGACGCCGTAGCGGGTCTGGATGAAGGTGTTTCGCGAGGCGCGGGCGTCGATCTTCTCGCGCAGCTTGCGCACGAAGACGTCGACGGTGCGGTCGCGGTGCGAGGCGCGGCGGCCCCAGACCCGTTGGAGCAGCTCGTCGCGGGTGAGCACGCGGCCGCGCTCGAGCGCGAGTGCGTAGATGAGGCGGAACTCGGTCGGTGTCAGCTCGGCGCTCTCGCCGTCGACGTACGCCTGCACGTTGCGCGGATCGAGGCGCAACTCCTCGACCAGGATCTCGTCGCCGCGGCGCGGCTCCTGCGCCCGCGTCCCGCGGCGGGCGGCGGCGCCGACGCGGGCGGCGAGCTCCTTCATCGAGAACGGCTTGACGAGGTAGTCGTCCGCGCCCAGCTCGAGCGCGTTGATCCGGTCGTGCTCCGTGCCGCGCGCGCTGACGACCACGATCGGCGTGCCGATTCCCTCTCCGCGCGCCTGCTCGATCACGCGCCAGCCGTCGATGCCGGGAAGCATCAGGTCGAGCACGCAGACGTCCGGTCGCTCGTAGCGCAGGCGGGCCAGGCCGGTCTCGCCGTTTGCGACGCCGACTGCGTCGAATCCCGCCGCCGTCAGGTGGCGGGCCATTCCCTGGGCGATGACGTCGTCGTCCTCGATAATCAGAACCTTCGCCATCCCGTGCATCATGCAAGTCGGACGTGCTCTCGCGGGGTGAAGGAGTGGTAACGGAGTGGTGAACCCATTGCATCCGGACGCGGTTCGGGGTCAGGTGCTGCTCGAGGAGAGCCGCGAAGCGGTGGTCGTGCTCGACGAGGAAGGTCGTGTGCTGGCCGCGAGCCGGCGCGCCCGTCAGACACTCGGCGTCCGGGAGGGCGAGGAGCTGAGCCCGGAGCTCATGCAACGCGAGCACGCGCTCGTCGTTCCGTACAGCGTCAACGGCCGGGACGAGCGGCTCGTCTACCTCTCCGAGGCGGGCGACCTCGCCGCGTACGAAGAGCTGCGGTCGGGGTTCACTGCGGCGGTCTCGCACGAGCTGCGGACGCCGCTCGCGCGGCTGCTCGCCCTGCTCGAGCAGGCCTCGCTTCCCGGAGAGAACGTGAACGAGCTCGTCGAGCAGTCGCGGCGCGAGATCGACCAGATCACCGAGCTGATCGACGAGGTGCTCTTCCTCGCCGAGCTCGAGTCGGGCACGCGCGTCGTCTCGCTCGGCGCGGAGCCTGTGCTGCCGGTGTTGCACCAGGTCGCCGCCGAGCTCGAGGAGCAGGCGGCCCGCGCCGGCGTCGCGCTGCATGTCGAGGGCGACCCGGCGGCGACCGCCGAGGTCCGGCCGCGGATGATGCGGGTCGTGGCGCGCAACCTCGCCGAGAACGCGATCCGCTACGCCGGCACAGGAGCGAGCGCGATCCTGTCCGTGCACAGGGAGGACGGCGAGGTCGTCCTGCGCGTCGTCGACGACGGGGTCGGGGTAGGCCAGGCCGAGCTGCCCCGCATCTTCGAGCGCTTCTACCGCACCGACCGCTCGCGCGCCTCGCGGGGCACGGGCCTCGGGCTCGCGATCGTGAAGCACGTCGTCGTCTCCGCGGGTGGCACGGTCGAGGCCACCGGCGGCCGGGGGCGGGGCCTCGAGATCCGCTGCTCGTTCCCCACCCGTTCTTAACCCGTTCACCAGCCTTTCACGAGATTTTCACCATCCGGCATCCCCTACCGGGTGGGCCGGTTGGAAGACTCGCACCATGACATCGACGACGAAAACTCTCACGAGAATTGCGTTGTTGCTCGGCCTCCTGGTGTTGCTCGCCGCCGGCTGCGGCGGCGACGACGACGATAGCGCCGACGGCGGTACCGGCACCGAGGCTGCGGGCGGAAGTGACCTGTCGGGGCGCATCCAGGCCGACGGCTCCAGCACGGTGGGGCCGTACGCGACCGCTGCAGCGGAGCGGTTCCAGCAGGAGAACCCCAACGTCCAGGTGACGGTCGGCGTCTCCGGCACCGGCGGAGGCTTCGAGCGCTTCTGCCGCGGCGAGACCGACCTCTCGAACGCCTCGCGCCCGATCGACGAGGAGGAGGCGGCGATCTGCGAGAGCGCCGGGATCGAGCCGGTCGAGTTCCAGGTCGCAAACGACGCGCTGACCGTGGTCGTGAACACGGAAAACGACTGGGTCACGTGCCTCACCACCGAGCAGCTCGCGACGATCTGGGGCCCGGACTCGAACGTCCAGAACTGGAACGAGGTCGATCCGTCCTTCCCGGACCAGGAGCTCTCGCTCTTCGGGCCCGGCACGGACTCGGGAACGTTCGACTACTTCACGGATGCGATCAACGGCGAGGAGGGCGCGAGCCGCTCCGACTACGCTGCGAGCGAGGACGACAACACGATCGTCACCGGCGTCTCGGGTGAGCGAGGCGGCCTCGGCTACTTCGGGTTCTCCTACTTCGAGGAGAACCAGGACACGCTGAAGGCGGTCGAGATCGACGCCGGCGACGGCTGCGTCGCTCCGAGCGTCGAGACCGCGCAGGACGGCACCTACAAGCCGCTCTCGCGCCCGCTCTTCATCTATGCGAAGCAAGAGGCGCTCTCCCGGCCGGAGGTCGAAGCGTTCGTGCGCTACACCCTCGACAACGAGACCGAGATCGCCGAGGCCTCGCAGTTCGTCCCGCTCACCGACGAGCAGCTGACCAAGGCGCAGAGCGACCTCGAAGCGGCGCTGGGCTCGTAGCTTGGCGGCTACCGACTACACCGCCGGCGCGGAGGTTCGCCTCCGCGCCAGGCGCAGGCGGTACGGCGAGGACGTCGTCAAGGGCGTCCTCGGCGTCTGTGCGCTGATCTCCGTGGCGACGACCGTCGGGATCGTCGTCGCGCTGTTCGTGCCCGCGTTCGAGTTCTTCCAGCAAGTCTCGCCCGTCGACTTCTTCACGGGGAAGGAATGGGCGCCGCTGTTCGAGCCCGCACTGTTCGGGGTGCTGCCGCTCGTCACCGGCACGCTGGTCGTGACAATGCTCGCGAGCCTCGTTGCGATGCCGCTCGGGCTCGCCTCCGCGATCTACCTGAGCGAGTATGCGTCGCCGCGCACGCGCGGGGTCGTCAAGCCGGCGTTCGAGGTCCTCGCCGGCATCCCGACGATCGTCTTCGGCTACTTCGCGCTCACCTTCATGACGCCCCTGCTGCGCGACATCGGGATTCAGGTCGACATCTTCAACCCGCTGTCGGCTGCCCTCGTCATGGGCGTGATGCTGCTGCCGACCGTCGCCTCGCTCTCCGACGACGCGATGGGGGCGGTACCACGCGACCTCCGGGACGGCGCGTACGCGCTTGGCTCCACCAAGCTTCAGGTGTCCACGAGGGTCATCGTCCCGGCTGCAATCTCCGGGATCGTCGCCTCGTTCGTTCTCGCGATCTCGCGCGCGATCGGCGAGACGATGATCGTGCTCGTCGCCATGGGTCAGCAGCCGAACCTCACCTTCGATCCGCGCGAGGCGGCCGAGGCGATGACGGCGTTCATCGCCGCCACCGGCGCCGGCGACGTGCCGACCGGCTCGATCGAGTACAAGACGATCTTCGCAGTGGGTGCGACATTGTTCGTGCTGACGCTCTTCATGAACGTGTTCGCCATCCGGCTCGTCCGCAAGTACCGCGAGGTCTACGAATGACGAGCCGCGCGCTCAAGGGCGGAGTCTTCAAGGGGCTGCTGCTCTTCTCGCTCTTCGTCGGCTTCCTGATGCTCGGCGTGCTGCTCGTGGACGTCTTCCGCGACGGCCTCCCGTACCTCGACATGGGCCTGCTGACAGACCCGCCCTCGTCCGACCCGGAGCAGGCGGGTGCTCGGCCCGCGATCCTGGCGACGATCTACATGGGCCTGCTGCTGCTGCTCTTCGTCGTACCGATCGGCGTGGCCACCGCGCTCTACCTCGAGGAGTATGCGGACAAGACGAAGTGGTACAACCGCCTGCTCGAGATCAACATTCAGAACCTGGCCGCCGTGCCCTCCATCGTGTACGGAATCCTCGGGCTCGCCTTCCTCGTGCGGGGTATCGGCCTCGGCCGGGTGCTGCTCGCCGGCGCGATGATCCTGACGCTCCTCGTGCTGCCGACGGTGATCATCGCCGCGCGCGAGGCGATCCGGTCGGTGCCCGACTCGATCCGCCAGGGGGCTTACGCGCTCGGTGCGACGCAGTGGCAAGTCGTTTCGCGCCAGGTGCTCCCCGCGTCGATCCCCGGCATCGCGACCGGCTCCATCCTCGCCCTCTCGCGCGCAATCGGTGAGACGGCGCCGCTGATCATGATCGGAGCGGTCACGTACATCTCGTTCGATCCGACGATCCTCGGGCCGTTCACGGCGCTCCCGATCCAGATCTACAGCTTCCTGCGGCTCCCGCAGGAGGAGTTCAAGCAGCTCGCAGCCGCCTCGATCATCGTCCTGCTCGCGATCCTCCTGACGCTGAACGCGTTCGCGATCTGGCTGCGCAACCGCTACCGAAAATCTTGGTGACCATGACTGAGCAAGCGATTACGATCGAACCTATGAGCCTCGCCGAGATCGCAAAGGAGCACACCGATGGCGGCGTGACGAACCGCGAAGCGGTCTTCCAGGTGAGCGATCTCGCCGTGTCCTACAGCGGGAACCTCGCGATCAAAGGTGTCAACCTCAAGGTCTACAAGAACGCCGTCACCGCGTTCATCGGACCGTCTGGCTGCGGCAAGAGCACCCTGATCCGGTGCTTCGACCGCATGAACGACCTCGTTCCCGGTGCCACGATCGAGGGCGAGATTCTCTACCACGGCAAGGATCTGTACGCCAAGGACGTCGATCCCGTCGAGGTCCGCCGGCTGATCGGGATGGTCTTCCAGAAGCCCAATCCGTTCCCGAAGTCGATCTACGACAACATCGCCTTCGGGCCGCGCGTGCTCGGCATGAAGGGAAGCATGGACGAGCGGGTTGAGCGCGCTCTCCATCGCGCGGCGCTCTGGGACGAGGTCAAGGATCGGCTGAAGGAGAGCGCCCTCGGCCTCTCCGGCGGCCAGCAGCAGCGGCTCTGCATCGCGCGCTGCCTCGCCGTCGAGCCTGACGTCATCCTGATGGACGAGCCCGCTTCGGCGCTCGACCCGATCTCGACCACCCGGATCGAGGACCTGATGCACGAGCTGAAGCGTCAGTACACAATTGTGATTGTGACGCACAACATGCAGCAGGCCGCGCGCGTCGCCGACATGACGGCGTTCTTTTCGGTCGAGGTGAACCCGGACGGCGGCAGGCGGAGCGGCATCCTCGTCGAGTACGACAGCACGGCGAAGATCTTCACTACCCCGTCTGACAAGCGGACGGAGGATTACGTCACCGGACGGTTCGGCTAGTGCGAGTGTCGTTCCAGGAAGAGCTGGACGAGCTCGAGTCCTCGCTGCGCGTCGAGGGTGAGCTCGTCCTCCGTTCGCTGCGCGGCGCCGTCGAGGCCGTCTGCTCCCAGGACGTCGAGCTCGCGGACGAGGTGATCGCGTTCGACGACGACATCGACTCGCAGTACTTCGAGGTCGAGCAGGGGATCGAGCTGCTGCTCGCCCGGCAGACGCCGGTCGCGACCGATCTGCGACTCGTGCTCGCGCTGCTGAAGGACAACCTCCACCTCGAGCGGATGGGCGACCTCTGCGTCACGATCGCAAAGCTGACGAAGCTCTCCGAAGGGCTTCCGCCGGACGAGCTGCTGCTCGAAGGCTTCAAGGAGATGGGGGAGCGGGCCGAGCAGATGATCCGCGTTGCCCTCCGCTCGCTCGAGCAGCGCGACCGCGTCGCGGCCGAGTCGCTGCTCGAGCTCGACGAGCTGATCGACCGCGCCAACAGGCGCGTCGTAAACCGGTTGCTCGAGATCGGCGGCAGCCTCGACATGCGCGAGTGGGGGCTCCGGATGATCCTCGTCTCGCGTTGCCTGGAGCGGATCGGCGACCACGCGGTCGACGTCGGCGAGCAGACCGCGTACCTCGTCACCGGCGAGTTCCGCGAATTCACAGACGCGTCGCATTAGCCCTTGACATAGATCGACGTTTGTCGATACATTGACGAACGTCGATATGACGAGCACTGAGACCATCGCCTGTTGCATGCCGCTCGACGCGCCGACGCTGTCCCTCGAGGAGGCGACGGCGACCGCCGAGCTCTTCAAGGCGCTCGCCGATCCCGCGCGCGTCCGGATCGTGAACTGCCTCGCGACGGCGGACGAGCCCGTCTGCATCTGCGAGCTGATCGAGCCGATCGGGCTCTCCCAGCCAACCGTGTCACATCACATGAAGAAGCTCCTCGACGCCGGGCTCGTTGAACGCGAGCAGCGCGGGAAGTGGGCCTACTTCTCGCTGAACCGCGACGCCCTCGAGACCCTCGCGGCCGTTGCCGACCTGAAAGGGGTATACCGATGACCACGACCGCTGACGAGCTCCGCGAGGAGGTGCGGCGCCGTTACGCCGAGTCCGCACGTGCGGTGACCGACGGAACGGGCTCAGCGAGCTGTGGCGGAGGCAGCTGCTGCACGGACGGCGAGGCCGACGGCGCCAGGTTCGGCGACGCGCTCTACGACGCCGAGCAGCGAGGCGAGCTGCCCGAGGCGGCGGCTCTTGCGTCGCTCGGCTGCGGCAACCCGACGGCGGTGGCAGAGCTGCGCGAGGGCGAGACCGTCCTCGACCTGGGCTCCGGCGGTGGCATCGACGTGATCCTCTCCGCGAAGCGGGTCGGCGAGACCGGGCTCGCGTACGGGCTCGACATGACCGACGAGATGCTCGCGCTCGCGCGGCGGAACGCCGAGGAGGCGGGAGTTCGCAACGCGATCTTCCTGAAGGGCATGATCGAGGCGATCCCGCTGCCCTCGAACTCGATCGACGTCGTGATCTCCAATTGCGTCATCAACCTCTCGACCGACAAGGCGGCGGTGCTGGCCGAGATCGCCCGAGTGGTCGCGCCCGGCGGCCGGATCGGGATCAGCGATGTCGTCGCCGAGGATCGCCTCTCGCCCGAGGCGCGGGCGGAGCGCGGCAGCTTCGTCGGCTGCATCGCCGGCGCGTTGTCGAAGAGCGAGTACGTGGCCGGGCTCGAGGCTGCAGGCTTCGAGCGGGTCGACGTCCAGTTCACGCACGAGGTCGCGGACGGCATGCACGGCGCCATCGTCAAGGCGGTGAAGACCTCACAGCTCGAGCAAAAGGGGTTGCCCGTGCTCCAGTCGGCGACGCGAGCGGGGTGCTGCTGATCCCGAGGCGGACACCAGATCTTCTTCGGTTTCTCACCTCGCGTTCACCGTCACCACGGTCAGGATGCGCGCGATGAGCGTCCAGCTCGACGCCGTCACCCAGGCGCACGTCGACAAGGCCGTCGACGACCTCTGCCACGAGTTCAAGGGGATCTTCTCCCGCGAGACTGTCGCTCGCTTCGTCGGGGAGTCGATCGTCGCCCTCGGCGGCGCGCGGTTCGCGGACTTCGTGCCGCTGCTCGCGCACCGCTTCGCGCGTGAGCGCCTGCGGGCTCTCGGGCAGTCGGAGGGAACGATCGAGAAGACCATCCCGGAGGTGCTGTTCGTCTGCGTCCAGAACGCGGGCCGCAGCCAGATTGCCGCGGCGCTCCTCAATCACCACGCCCGTGGGCGGGTGCACGTGCGCACCGCGGGCAGCGCGCCGGCCGGCGAGATTCATCCCGAAGCGGTGGACGCGCTCGCCTCGCGCGGCATCGACGTCGGCGAGGAGTTCCCGAAGCCCCTCACCGACGAGGTCGTCGCGGCGGCCGACGTCGTCGTGACGATGGGCTGCGGCGACGCCTGCCCGATCTACCCGGGCAAGCGCTACGAGGACTGGGAAGTCGGAGATCCGGCCGGCGCCGACTCGGCCGAGGTGCGCTCGATCGCGGACGACATCGAGGTCAGAGTCGCGCGCCTGCTCGAGAGCCTTCGCCGCTGATCGGCTTCACCACTTCGTCTCTCAACGTTCACCTTCTGACAGCCCACTCAGCCGCCGACCCTTACGAGACTCCCCGGCGACAGCTGAACCACGAGACAGGGGAGATAGATGAAGAAGGTCATCGCACTCGCGGTCCTCGCGACCGCCGTGCTCGCAGCGTCCGCGACTGCGGGCGTCGACGCTGTTAGCGGCAACGTGACCGCGGACGGGTCCAGCACGCTCGGTCCCTACACGGCTGCGGCAGCAGAAGGCTTCCAGCGGAGAAACCGCGGCGCCCGCGTCACGGTCGGCATCTCCGGCACAGGCGGAGGCTTCGAGCGCTTCTGCAGGAACGAGATCGACCTCTCGAACGCGTCGCGCCCGATGCGAGATGCGGAGGCGATCCGGTGCCGCGACGCCGGCGTCAAGTGGGTCGCGTTCACCGTCGCGAACGACGGCCTCTCGGTCGTCGTGAACCGGTCGAACACGTGGGCGAACTGCCTCACCGTCGCCGAGCTGAAGAAGATCTGGGAGCCGGGCTCACAGGTGGACAACTGGAACGACGTGCGCGACGGCTTCCCGGACGTGCCGTTGAAGCTCTTCGGTGCGGGCACCGACTCGGGGACCTTCGACTACTTCACCGAGGCGGTCAACGGCCGTGCGCGCGCGAGCCGCTCGGACTACCTCGCGACCGAGGACGACAACATCGTCGTCCAGGGCGTCTCGGGTGAGCGCGGTGCGCTCGGCTACTTCGGCTACTCGTACTACGAGGAGAACAAGTCTCGGCTGAAGGTCCTGGCGATCGACGCCGGCAAGGGCCAGGGGTGCGTGACGCCGAGCATCGCGACAGTGCAGCAGAACAAGTACCGCCCGCTCTCGCGGCCGCTCTTCATCTACGCGAAGCGGACGTCGTTCAGGCGCCCGGTTGTGGCCGCGTTCATCGGCTACATCTTCAACAACGAGAAGGCGATCGCGACGCAGTCTGGGTTCATCGCCCTGACCGACCGCCAGCTCAAGAAGGCTCGCTACCAGTACCTGCAAGCGCTGAAGGCGAACCAGTAAGTCGTACGGCGTCAGGCAGGCGCGGTCACCAGCCGCCGCGCCTGCCCGCCGTGCGGTCCGCCTAGACTCGTCGGATGGCGATCCGCGAGACGGTCGAGCGGGAGGTGAAGCTCCGGGCGGGTGAGCGGTTTCGGCTGCCGGAGCTCGAGGGCGAGGCGATCGAGTCGCGGCTCTTCACCTCTACCTACCACGACACGGCTGACCACCGGCTCGCCCGCCGCGGGGTCACCTTCCGGTACCGGTTCGAGGACGGCAACGGCCTCTGGCAGCTGAAGCTCCCGCATGAGGACGCGAGGCTCGAGCTCGAAGAGCCGGGCTCGGCGAGAAAGGCCCCAGAGGCCCTGCTTGCACTGCTCGACTGGATACCTGCGCGGCACGCCGCTCCAGCCGATCGCGCGCTTGCGGACTCGACGGAACGGCATCCGGGCCGACGGCGCCGAGGTCGTGCACGACCGGGTGGCGGTGCTCGACCACCGCCGCGTCGCGCACACGTTCGAAGAGCTCGAGGTGGAGCTCCTCGACGGGGAGGTGAAGACGCTGCGGCGGCTCGAGAAGGCGCTTCGACGAGCGGGCGCCGCCGACGGCGAGCGCCGTCCGAAGGTCTTCCAGGCGCTCGACCTCGAGTTCCATCCCGAGCCGGACGAACCGGCCGAGGACGCGTCCGCGGCCGGGACGCTGCGCGCGCACCTCCGCGTGCAGGCCGGGCGGGTGCTCGCACACGACCCCGGCACCCGGCTCGGCACCGATTCCGAGGAGCTCCACCAGATGCGGGTCGCGACGCGCCGCCTGCGCGCGTTCCTCCGGGCGGGGCGTGACCTGCTCGACCCGGCCTGGGCCGAGCGCATTCGCGACGAGCTCAAGTGGCTCGGCGGCGCCCTCGGCCCGGTGCGCGATCTCGACGTCCTGATCGAGCACCTTGAGCCGGAGGTCGACGCGCTCGGCTCCGACGCCGACGAGGGTCGGAAGCTGCTGCGCACGCTCGAGCGTGAGCGCCGCAAGGCCCGCGGCGCCCTCCTCGCGGCGCTGGACAGCGAGCGCTACTTCGTTCTGCTCGACACGCTCGAGGTTCCGGTCGCGACGATCGCGGAGGAGCCGACGCTCGAGGAGATTCACGCCGCCGAGCATCGGCGCCTCCGCAAGGCGGTGAAGGCACTTCGGGCCGACTCGCCGGACGAGGAGCTGCACCAGGCGCGGATCAAGGTCAAGCGGGCGCGCTACGCGGCCGAGCTTTCGGGCGCGGACGCGTACGTCAAGGCCGCGAAGGTCCTCCAGGACGTCCTCGGCGAGCACCAGGACGCAGTCGTCGCGGAGGAGCGACTCCGCGCCCTCGCCGCGAAGCAGCCCGCGGCCGCGCTCGCGGCAGGCCGGCTCGTCGAGCGCGAGCGCGCTCGAGCCGACCAGGGCCGTGACGAGTGGGGGCGGGCGTGGAAGCGGCTGGCGAAGACGGTGTAGTCCGCGCCGCCGGGGAGTCGTCGTGCGCGACGACGGTCGCGTTCTCGTCGTCCACCGGCCGAAGTACGACGACTGGACCTTTCCGAAGGGCAAGGCGG
Source organism: uncultured Gaiellaceae bacterium (assembly GCA_963794385.1). Taxonomy (GTDB): domain Bacteria; phylum Actinomycetota; class Thermoleophilia; order Gaiellales; family Gaiellaceae; genus Gaiellasilicea. The sequence continues at coordinate 21,685 of CAWCDT010000021.1, forward strand.
ATCCCGGCGAGAGCGACGAGGAGTGTGCGCTGCGCGAGGTCCGGGAGGAGACCGGGCTCGCATGCGTACTCGAGGACGAGCTGCCGCAGACCCGCTATCTCGATTCGCGCGGGCGGCCGAAACGCGTGCGCTGGTGGCGGATGCGCCCGGTGGGCGGCGTCGCCGGCGACTCGTTCGAGGCTACGCCCGAGGTCGACGAGCTGCGTTGGCTCGAGCCCGGCGAGGTCGCGGCGCTCCTCAGCTACGAGAGGGATCTGGAGCTGCTGGAGACTGTCTAGGCGGCGACCCGGCGCCGGGCGAGTCGCAGCGCGGCGCCCTCGCGGATCCCGCCGCGTGTGGGGCTGAACCGGACCCGTAGGAGACGCGAGACCTCGGCGAGCAGAAGCGCGCCCGCGAGCAGCGTGCGCACGCGCTCGGGCCTCAACCCGAGTTGGGCAGCGCCGTCGCGCGCCGGTTGCGCCGCCAGAACTGGGACGACGCGTTCGATCTCCTCCACCCCGTATTCGCGGCCGACGATCTTGGCGACGGCCCGCGCGCTCCCTCCCGTGGCGAGGGCGACCTCGGGCTGAGGTGGCTGGATGGCCGCGAACGCGTCCCGGACCACGTCGCGCGCGAGCTCGATCTCGGCCCGGGTCGGGGGGTCGGTATGCAGCGTGGCGGCTGTGAGGCGGAGCGAGCCGACGTCCACGGAGCGGACCCAGGCGGGCCCGATCAGCCGCGTGCCGACGACGACCTCCGTCGAGCCGCCGCCGACGTCGCAGACGCCGACGACGCCGTCGCCGGGATCCGTGCGGGAGACGGCGCCGGCGAAGGCGAGCCTCCCTTCTTCCTCCGCGGAAACGACCCGCACCTCGGCTGCGGTAGCGAGTCCGATTCGCTCGAGCAGGCGGCCGGGGTCGCCCTGACGGCCGGGCGCCGTGACCACCACTTCCAGCTCACGGACACCGAGTTTGCGTGCGATCTGAGCGTACGTACGCGTCACCTTGGCCACCTCGTCGAGCTTGCGTCGCCGCACGCGGCCGTGGACAAGCAGCTCCGCGCCGAGGCCGAGGTAGGCGCGCTCCTCGCGGATCGCCGCGACGGTGTCGTCGTCAGCGGACGCGACGAGCAGGCGCACCGTGTTCGACCCCACATCGATGACCCCTACCCGCATCCCCGTCATTGTGGTGACCCCTTCGGCCGGAATCCCGGTCTCACCTACCTCCCCTGCGTGCTCCCCCGGCGCGGCGAGTCCGAACCCTGGCGCGGCGTTGCAGGTTGAGCTGGTGGCTGTGGTTCCGCTCGTCCTTCTCTCGTCGCCGACGGGTCCACGTCCCGTCCGCGCCGAGCTCCCACGAGGAGGTCGTGTCCGCAAAGGCACTGTCGAAGATCGCGACGAGCTCCTGCCGCAGCCGCGCCTGCTCCACCGGCACGACCACCTCGACGCGCCGGTCGAGATTGCGCGTCATCAAGTCCGCGCTCCCGATGAAGAGCTCGGTCTCGTCGCCGATCTCGAACGCGTAGACGCGGCTGTGCTCGAGGAAGCGGCCGACGATCGACCGGACCTGGATGTTCTCGCTCATCCCGGGGACGCCGGGCCGGAGCATGCAGATCGAGCGCGAGACGACCTCGATCTGCGCTCCGTGCTGGGAAGCGCCATAGAGCTCCTCGATCACGCTCTCGTCGGTGAGGGAGTTCACCTTGATCCGGATCCGGGCATGCTTGCCCGCCTTCGCGGCCGACCCGGCCGCCCGGATCCGTTCGATCAGGGCCGAGCGCAGGCTGAAGGGCGCGACGAGGATCTTCCGGAAGCGCTCCGGCCGGCCGAAGCCCGTCAGGTAGTTGAAGAGTGCGGCGATGTCCTCGGCGATCACCGGGTCCGCCGTGAACAGGCTCAGGTCCTCGTAGGAGCGGGCCGTCACGGCGTGGTAGTTGCCGGTGCCGACGTGCACGTACCGGCGCAGCGAGTCGCCTTCGCGCCGGACGACGAGCGTCATCTTGGCGTGCACCTTCAGGTCGGAAAAGCCGTAGACGACGTGCACGCCCGCCTGTTCGAGCGCGCGCGACCATTCGATGTTGCGGTGCTCGTCGAAGCGCGCCTTCAGCTCGACGAGGCAGACGCTCTGCTTCCCGTCCTCGGCGAGCTCGATCAGCGCCGGCACGAGCGGGCTGTCGCCGCTCGTCCGGTACACGGCCGTCTTCATCGCGATCACGTCCGGATCCTTCGCGGCCGCGTCCACGAACGCCTCGAAGCTGCCGGCGAACGACTCGTAGGGCTGATGCACGAGGAAGTCGCCGCGCCGGATCTCCGCGAACAGGTCGCGCGCCGCTTTCACGTGGACGAGCCGTGCGGGGGTGGCGCCCGGCGCCGGATCGTGCTTGAGCTCCGGCCGGTCGAGGTCGACGAGCTGGTCGAGATCGGCGAGGTCGAGCGGGCCGTGGACCTCGTAGGTCTGGTCGTCGACGACGCCGAGGCCCTGCTGCAGCCGCTCGAGCATCGCCCGTGACGTCGAGCTCGAGACCTCGAGGCGCACGACGTCGCCGAACCGGCGCCGTCGCAGCTCATGCTCGACCGCCTCGAGCAGGTCGTCGGCGTCGTCGGAGACCTCGAAGTCGGCGTCGCGGGTGACGCGGAACGCGACGCGCTCGACGATCTCCATCCCCGGGAAGAGCCGGTCGAGGAAGTGGGCGATCACGTTCTCGAGCAGCAGCATCCGCCCGGCGGCGCCAATCGGGAAGAAGCGCGGCAGTCCTTCTGGCACCTTGACCCGCGCGAAGCGCTCCTCGCCCGTCTCGGGATCGCGCGCGAGGACGCCCAGGCTGAGCGACAGCCCGGAGATGTACGGGAAGCGCTGGCCTGGACCGACGCCGAGGGGGGTCAGTACGGGGAAGACCTCGTGCTGGAAGGTCTTCTCCAGCGTCTCCAGTTCCTCCGGCTCGAGATCGGCGACCGAGACGATCCGGATTCCCTGCTCGGCGAGGGCGGGGCAGAGCCCCTTCCGCCAGAGCTTGGCCTGGCGGTCGGTCAGTTCGAGCATCTGCTCGCGAATCCGGCGCAGCGCGACCCTGGGTGTCAGCCCGTCGGACGACCGGACGGTGATCCCTGCCGCGTCGAGCCCCAGCAGCCCGGCGACGCGAACCATGAAGAACTCGTCGATGTTGGACGAGAAGAAACGAGCCATCTTGACCCGTTCGAGCAGCGGCAGTGTGTCGTCGGCGACGAGATCGAGCAGCCGGGCGTTGTACTCGAGCGTCGAGAGCTCCCGGTTAAGCAGGCGCTCGGAGACGTCCAGGTTAGCCGTGGCGACCATCGGCCAAGCATCTCGTGATTGCGGTTAGCAGTGGGTAACGAACTGGTGAAATCCTTTCACGCGAGTGCGTCGACGAGGCGGCTCTGGAAGTGGGCGATCAGCCGCTCCGACTCGGGCAGTAGCCGCCCATGCTCGAGCCCGCCGCTCCGCAGGCCCTTCTGCACGCGCTCCACGAGCACGGTGTCCTCGGCGCCGACCTGGCCGTCGAACTCGAGCATGTCCTGGATCCAGGCGTCGTCGACCTCGGGCCCGACGAAGTAGTCGAGGAAGCGGCTCGTGCGCTCGGGGCCGGCCGGGATAACCGGGCCGATCGAGAGGTTCGGGTGCCCGGGCATGATGTTGATCGTCAGGTTCGGCCAGAGGAAGTGGAACTGGCCTCGGGCGACCGGGCCGCGTGGGTCGAAAGCGCCCTTCCAGGTCTCGCGCACCGGGCCGTACTGGGTCGAGAACGTCGGGCTCTGCTCGAGCAGGTAGGCGTCGACCGAGACGTCGACGACCTTCGAGAAACCCGGGTGCGCGACCTGGCAGTGGTAGCACTCGAGGTAGTTCTCGCAGCACACCTTCCAGTTGGCCTCGTACTCGGAGGTCGAACGGTGGAGGAAGCGCAGTGCCTCGAGGTCGAGGCCGGCCGCGGCGACCTGCGCCGGGAGCTCGCCGAGATGCTCGGCGAGCGGCGCGGCGTCTGCGTCCGGGTTGACGAACACGAACGGGCCCCACGCGTCCACCGACACGCGGACGAGGCTGAGCTCGCTGTGATCGAACCCCGGCTCCCGGTCGGTGCGCGGGGCCGCACGCAGCGAGCCGTCCAGGTCGTACGTCCACGCGTGGTACGGGCACTGGAGCGTCTCGCGCCGCCCCTCGCCCTCGCAGACGAGCGAGCCGCGATGGCGGCAGACGTTCAGGAAGGCGCGCAGCGCGCCCTCCCTCCCGCGGACGACGACGACCGGGACGCCGCCCGCGTCGCACGTGAAGAAGGAGCCGGGCTCGGCGACCTGGTCGGCTCTGCCCGCGTACTGCCACGTGCGCCGGAAGATCCGTTCCCGCTCCAGTCGCAGCACGGCCGGGTCCGAGTACCAGTCGAAGGGGAGCGTGCGGCCGTCCGCGAGCGTCGCCATCGGTCGTGACTGTAGCCGGGCAGGGAATAGGGTCTCGGTCGTGGTCCACCTCCGGCTCGTCGTGCCGAGCGACCTCGTCGAGCAGGTGCTCGCGTTCCTGGACGGGCGCGAGTCGGCGCTGAACATCGTCCACATCGCGGGCGCGGCGCGCGACCCGGAGGGCGACCTCGTCCTTGCGGACGTCGCGCGCGAGGACGTGAGCGCCGTGATCGAGCGACTACGGCCGCTCGGGCTGGAGGAGCGGGGCAGCATCGTCACGATCGAGATCGACGCAGCGGTGTCCCGGCGGGCGGAAGCCGCGGAGCGCGCCGCGGCCGGGTCCCCTGCCGACGCCGTCGTCTGGGAGGAGGTGGAGGCACGGACGTCGGAGAGCGCCGTTCTGTCCGGCAGCTTCCTCGCCTTCATGATCCTGGCGACGATGATCGCCGCCGTCGGCATCGTCACCGACTCGATCATCCTCATCATCGGCGCGATGGTCGTCGGCCCGGAGTTCGGTCCCCTCGCCGGGCTATGCGTCGCGCTCGTGCAGCGCCGCCCGGCGCTGGCTCGCCGCTCGCTGACGGCACTGCTCGTCGGCTTCCCGGCCGCCATCCTCGTCGCAGCCGCTGCAACGTTCGTCCTCAAGGGGCTGGGTGTGCTCCCGGAGACGATCGGGACACACGCCGAGACCCTCTTCATCTCGAACCCGAATCGCTACTCGGTGATCGTTGCCGCGCTCGCGGGCGTCGCGGGGATGATCTCGCTGACGACGGCGAAGGCGGGCGCTCTGATCGGCGTCCTGATCTCGGTGACGACGATCCCGGCCGCCGGCAACGTCGCGGTCGCGGCCGTCTACGGAGACTGGCACGAGTGCGGCGGTGCGCTCCTCCAGCTCGCGGTGAACTTGGTCGCGATCGTCGTCGCGGCGCTGGCGACGCTCGTGACGCAGCGGCTGCTGTTCGCCCGTCGCGCCCGCGCGTTCTAGCGCTCCTAAATGCGCCGGTAGCGCGCCTGGACGAAGCAGTAGAGGGCGTAGGCGAGCAGCCCGACGGCGACGGCGCCCAACAGGAGCCCGCCGTAGGGCTGCTGCGAGAGCTCGAGCAGAGCCCCGTCGAGGCCGCGCGCCTCCCGCGGGTCGAACTCCCACGCCGCCCTGACGAGGAAGAGGCCGATCAGCGCGAAGACACGTGCCGCGCGCGAGGTGGCCGAGGATGCCGACCCCGGTCGCCGCGTGCTCTTCGGCCTCGTCCATCTCGCCGGTCTTCAGCTTCTCCTTGAACTTGCACGTGACGGCGCGGTAGCCGTTGAAGGCGGCCGCGCCGAGGAACGCGAGGCCGGCGGCGTAGACGACGTAGCGGCCGAGCGGGCGTTCGAACACGCCTGCCGTCGTCTGCTGCTCGTTTCCGTCGCCGCCGTCGCCGCCCACGAGCACCGACACGGTGAGCCCGCACAAGATCGCGTACCAGCCGGCTTTGCCGAGCGCTGTGGCCCGTTTTGCGAGCCCCGTCGGGCCTTCGCCCTCGTCGTCGCGATCGAGGATCGCCTGCGCGAGCCGCCAGAGCGCGTAGCCCGCGAGGCCCGCCGCGAGCAGGATGAGGAGACCCTTGCCGAACGGCTGCTCGGCGATCGTGCGCAGCGCTCCGCTCTTGTCGGGGCTCTCTTCGCGGCCCCCGAGCGCGACGTTGATCGCGAGGATCCCGACGACGGCGTAGAGGACGCCCTTCGCAACGAGGCCGGCGCGACCGAGCCGCTCGACCCAGGGGCTCTTGGCGGCGCGTCGGCCCTTGGCGGCGATCGTCCCGGTGCTCATCACCGGGTTGTGTCCACTCGCGGCTCGGCTCAAGCGCAGCGTTCGTAATCGCGCCGTAACAAACCGCCTTACCACGCGTTCGTCTCCTGGATATACCGTAGTGCGACATTCCTGCCGGAAGACGAAGGAGGGACGTGGAGGCACAGCCGCTTCGAGCTGCAGACGACGACGCCCTCGCACGTCCGATTGATCTCGCGCAGCGGTTCCTCGACAACGTCGAGACTGTCGTCCACGGCAAGCGCGACCGGATCGAGCTCGTCCTCGCCGCGCTCCTGTGTGGCGGCCACGTGCTGCTCGAGGACGTCCCCGGCACGGCCAAGACGATCCTGGCGCGCGCGATCGCGCAGTCGATCGACGGCGTCGAGTCGACACGCATTCAGTGCACGCCGGACCTGCAGCCGACCGACGTCACCGGCCTGTCGATCTACAACCAGCGCGAGCGCGACTTCGAGTTCCGGCCGGGCCCGATCTTCGCGAACGTCGTCCTTGTCGACGAGATCAACCGCGCGATGCCCAAGACGCAGTCGGCCCTGCTCGAGGCGATGGCCGAGGGTCAGGTCACGGTCGACGGTGCGACGAGGCCTGTGCCGCAGCCGTTCCTGCTACTCGCGACCGAGAACCCGATCGAGTTCGAGGGAACGTTCCCGCTCCCGGAGGCGCAGCTCGACCGCTTCTTCTTGCGCACGACGCTCGGCTATCCCGGCCTCGACGACGAGCTGCGGATCGTCGAGGAGCAGCGCACCGGGCATCCGATCGACCTGCTCGAGCCCGTCCTCGACCTCGCCGACATCCACGAACTGCGCGTCGCGGCTCAGTCGGTTTACGTCGACGACCTGCTCCGGCGCTGGATCGTCTCGCTCGTCCGCTCGACGCGGGAGCTCGAGGCCGTCGCGATCGGCAGCTCCGTTCGCGGCAGCCTCGCGCTCGAGTCGGCGGCGCGCGCCTGGGCCTTGCTGCAGGGGCGCAGCTACGTCGTCCCCGCTGACGTCGAGCTGCTCTTCACGCCCGTCGTGATGCACCGGATCGTCTTCCGGCCGACCTTCCTCGCCGAGGTACGCCGGTCCGGTTGGCCCGCTGCGGCCGCGCAGGTGCAGGAGCAGTGCCTGGCGGCCGCGCCCCCGCCGGGACGGTAAGGGAGTGCACTAGCCGTGTCGGCCGTCGAGCAGACCTTCCCGCTCGTCCCGCGCCGTCCACTGCTCGGCATGTCCTATGCGGCGATGCGGAGCGCGCGCCGCGGCGTCGGCACCGACGTCGCGGGCTCGCGCGCGTACCGCCTCGGCGACAATGTGGACACAATCGACTGGGCTGCCTCCGCGAAGCTGTCGGCCGCCACCGGGCTCGACGAGTTCATCGTGCGCGAGCGCTTCGCGGAAGAGGCGCCGTGGGTGGTCGTCCTGGCCGACCGGCGGCCGTCGATGGCCCTGTACGACGATCCGTTCCCGTGGCTGCGGAAGTTCGAGGCGCTCGAGCAGGCGGTGGACATCGTCCTGCGGAGCGCGCTCGCGGCGAGAAGCCTGCCGGCCTACGTCGATCTGGCGGACGAGGAGGTGTACTGGCGCGCCCCCCGCGCGAAGCGCGACCTCTGGGCGGGGCACGAGCAGCGGTCGTTCACCGCCGCGGAGGACACGATCGCGCGGGGCCTCGAGGAGCTGACCATCCACCGCCCGCCGCTGCCGCTCGGCACCTTCGTCTTCGTGCTCTCGGACTTCCTCGCACCGCCGCCGCGGGAGTCGTGGCTGGAGGCGATCGAGCGCGGCTGGGACGTGATTCCCGTCGTCATCCAGGACCCGACCTGGGAGCAGAGCTTCCCCGACGTGAGCGGGATCGCGATTCCGTTCGCCGACGTGAACGCGGGGGAGACGGGGCGGGCACGGCTCAGCCGCCGGGAGGCCGCGGTCCGGCGGGAGGCGAACGAGGCCCGGCACCGCGGGCTGCTGGAGCAGTTCGAGCAGCTCGGCCTCGAGCCGGTGCTGCTCGAGCGCAGCGACGCCGCCGGCGTCCACGCCACGTTCATCGACTGGGCAGAGCGGCGCCTGACCGAGCGGGGGCGCCGGTGGTGAGACGGGCGCTCGCACTCTGTGTCCTGGTGCTCGCGGCGGGCTGCGGCGGAGCCGCGGACGAGGAGCTGGCTCTACCGCCGGGCCAGCACTTCGTCGTCACGAACTCGCTCTCACCGCGAACGAGCGCCTTCGGCGACACGCTCACTGCCGAGCTGCGCCTCCTCTTCGACCGCCGGCGCGTCGATCCCGAGCAGGTGCGGCTGCTCCACCGGTTCCTCCCCTACCGCGACCGCACGACGGTCGAGCGGGTCGACGACGGCAACCTGACCGCGCTCACGTACACGATCAAGCTCGAGTGTCTGACCAGCTACTGCCTGCCGCCGAGCGGCCCGTGGCGCTTTCCGATCACCCGGATCTCGACCGGGAGCGGGCCGGTCCGGGAGATCGAGTGGCCGCAGTTCCACGTCGCCACGCGCCTGAGCGAGCAGAGCGAGGCGCCCGAGGGAACGGGCGAAGAGGGAGAGTCGTGGCCGCCGGCGTGGCGCGCGGCCGTGAGCGTGCCCGAGCCCGACTACCGGGTCAGGCCGTCCCTGCTCGCTTGGGGGGTGGGCATCGCCGGCGCGATCCTACTGGCCGGATCTGCCGCCGCCGGGTTCCTGCTGCTTCGACGCGGGCGGCTCCTGCGCGAGCGCGTCGTCTCGCCGCTCGATCGCGCGTTCGCGCTCCTGCGGGCGGCGCGTACCGACGAGGAGCGTCGTGCCGCGCTCGAGGCCCTCGCCCTCGCGCTCGACGGCGAGGTCGAGACGTTGGCGCAGCCCGCGCGACAGCTCGCCTGGTCGCAGTCATCGCCGTCGGCGGACGACGCGGCGGAGCTCGCGGCGCTCGCGAAGGGGCCGCGGTGAAGGCGATTCCGGTCGGAGGAGCGGCCCTCAGTCGCGTTGTGCGGCGGACCGCGATCGTGTCGTCGGTCCTGGCGATCGTCGTCGGCGCGGCGGCGCTTGCCTTCAACGTCGCAGCCCGCGGCGGCGAGCCGGAACGGCCGACCCTGCTCGCTGCGGGAGACAGCGTGGTCCTCGTCCTCGACCTCTCGGTGAGCATTCCCGAGGCCGCGTACACGCGCATGCGAAATTCCATGAGGGTGCTGGCCGACAGCGACGTACGGGTCGGGCTCGTCATCTTCTCGGACACCGCCTACGAGGTTCTGCCGGCGGGCTCGCCCGCGGCCGAGCTGAAACCTGTGATCCAGTACCTCACGCCGGTCCCGGGCGTGATCAACGAGCAGACGGGCGGGCCGGTCTATCCCATCGATCCGTGGTCGAACGGGTTCCGCGGGGGAACGCGGATCTCGGGTGGAATCGAGATCGCGCGCCGGATGATCCTGCAGGAGGGCGGCGCCGGCTCGATCCTGCTGATCAGCGACCTGGACACGGGCGACGTCGACAACGGCCCGCTCGACACCGCGCTGCGTCGCCTCCGGGAGGCGAGGATTCCCATGCGCATCGTCCCGATCTACCCGCTGGCGGAGAACCGCGCCTACTTCGCGAACGAAGTGGGGCGCGACGCGTTCGCGGACTGGAAGCGGTTCATCGACGCGGGCGGGGTCACGGCCCGCTTCGAGGTGCCCGACAGCGGGCCGTCGCTCGCCCTCGTGCTCGCGGGCGCGCTGCTGCTCCTGGCGCTGGGGTTGAACGAGCTGCTCTGCCGCCGCCTCGACCTGCCGAAGGCCAGGGAGGCGGCGTGAGGCGCTACCTGCCCGTGACGCTCGTCGTCGCCGGCTTCGTGGCGGGTCTCGCGCTGCTCCTGCTCGCGCTCGACATCGCCCGGGCGGAGCGCGAGCTCGAGCGCGACGACACTCGTTTCCTCGCGCAACCGCGAGTGCCGGGTTACTGGGAGTCGAGCGGGCTGCTCCCGCTCGATCTCGGCCGCCGGGTGCTGGGCCTGCAGGACGATGTCGAGCGGCGTCGCGCCGTGCAGCTCTTCTGGCGCGCCCACCCGCGCGACATCACCCCGCCGACGCCGACGCGGCTCGCCGAGCGGGCTCAGGCGCAGGCGGCGCTCGCCGAGACGGACGCGGGCGGCGGGCCCGCCGCCTCCCAGACGGCGACGCTGCTGGGCGTGCTCGCCTTGCTGACGCCGCCCGAGGAAGCCGAGCTGTCCCAGGTCCTGAGTGCCGCGGCCGCTGCCTTCCGCAGGGCGATCGCCTTCGACCCGACGAACGAGGACGCCAAGCACAACCTCGAATCGGTCCTGCTGACCGGTCAGCGGCGGAGCCGGGGCGGGGGCGGCGGCTCGTCGACGAGTGGAAGCCCGAGGGAGTACGGCGGGGCGGCGGCGAGCAACCGGGGCAGCGGCTACTGATGGAGCTCTCGTTTCTGAGCCCGGCCGGGGCGGCCGTCGCGCTCGTGGCGATCGTTCCACTCGCGGCGCTCCTGCTGTCGGAGCTGCGGGCGCGGCGTGTCCGTGCTGTGCTCGGGCTCGGCGCGCCCGGGCGGTTGGTCACGGTCCTGCTCGTGCTCTCGGTCGTCTCCGCCGGCCTGCTCGTCGGGGCGGCGGCGGCGGAGCCGGTCTTGGAGCGAGGCTCGACGCGGTACGAGCGCACCGACGTGAACGCCTGGGTTGTGGTCGACGAGACGCGCTCGATGCTCGCCGCTCCGCGCGCCGGTGGGGCGAACCGGCTCGTGCGCGCCCGCGAGCTCGCGGTGGAGCTGCGCGCGGCCGTGCCCGAGCTGAGGGTCGGCGTGGCATCGCTCACCGATCGGGTCCTGCCGCACCTCTTTCCGACGTTCGACGAGAAGGTCTTCGCGGCGACGCTGCGGCACTCGATCGGGATCGAGCGGCCGCCTCCGACCCGACGCCGGCGCAATACGACCATCCTCTCGGCGCTCAACGACCTCGGCACACGGGGGTTCTTCCCGCCGACTCCGGAGCGGCGGATCGTCGTCGTTCTGAGCGACTTCGAGGCGGAGCCGTTCGCGGCCGCGCAGCTCGGTGCGCGCCTGCGCCGCCAACGCATCGAGCTCCTTCTCGTGCACGTCTGGAACGAGGAGGAGCGGATCTTCGGCGGGCTCGGCGACGCGGGCTGGCGGCCCGATCCGGCGAGCACCGGCACCATGGCGAGGCTCTCGGCGGGTGCCGGCGCGGACGCGTTCGGCGAGGCGGAGCTCGGGCCGGCGCGCGCCGCGCTGCGGGAGCAGCTCGGCGAGGGCACGCGCCGGCCCCGCTGGCAGGGACGCTCGCGGACCGAGCTCGCACCGTGGCTCGCGCTGGCCGCGTTCGTCCCCGTCGGCTTCGTGCTCTGGCGCCGCAATCTGGGGAGGTAAACGCCCGGGGCGCCCGCTACAACTAAGGCGTGCGCCTCGCCGTAGCGATCGCTGCAGTCGCCGCGCTGCTGATGCCGGGGACGGCGCTCGCGCGCGAGTGCGGCATCACCGACTCGAACCCGCTCTGGGTCGACTATGCCGGTCACGACTCGCCGATGCCCCACAAGCCCGGGCTGACGCTCGCCTTCTCGTCCGGGACGGAGAAGCCCGCCGCCGCGCGGGCCGCCGGCTCGGCAACCGTCCTCTTCGACCTCAACTTCAACCGGCGCGTCGGCACGCCGACCGTTCCGACGGATCCTGCGACGATCGCCGACCGGGCCGACCGCCTCTACGACTTCGCGGTCTCGGTGACCGGCTGCCAGACGCCGTGGATCGCCCTCAACGAGCTCTTCGGAGCCCAGACGCCGACTCCGTGGACGACGACGACGGCGCAGTACCGGGCGAACACCCTCGCGCTCGTCCGGCGGCTGAAGGAGCGTGGAGCCTTTCCGGCGATGACGATCGCGAACCCGCCCTACACCGGCGGCGAGGCGGCGCAATGGTGGCGTGACCTCGCGGCGTCGGCGCTGCTGATCCGGCAGGTCTTCTTCACGTCGCCGAACGTGCCGCAGCTGCATGCGCTCGGGCCGCACCGGGCCAGCCGCTCGATGCGTAGCGGCATGCGGGCACTCGTGCGCAAGTTCACCGACATCGGGATCCCCGCGAGCCGGGTGGCGCTCGAGCTGCAATTCCACTCGGCGCCGGGCACGGGCGGGCGAGAAGGTCTGCAGCCGCGCTCGAAGTGGCTCGAGATCGTAAAGCTCGAGACGCTTGCGGCCCGTCAGGTGACGAGGGAGCTCAAGACGCACTCCATCTGGTCGTGGGGCTGGGCCACGTTCAGCCAGGCCGGGATCGACGAGGACAAGAGCGAGGCCGTGTGCGTGTACCTCTGGGTTCGCGACCCGGGGTTGTGCAGCGGCCCCGGTGCGGCCGGGCCCGCCTTCGACGCCTCTCTGACGGTGGGACAGCTCGAGCTGCCTGCCGGTGTTGTCTGCACGCTTCCGGCCGGCACGATCCGGTCGAGCGTCGTCGCGCCGTTGACGCGGGCGATCGGCGACCAGGACGTCGCCGAGAGCGTCGTACTCGAGCGGCTCATCCTGCAGAAAGAGGTTCGACTCGACCCGCAGGCGGTGCTGATCGCGGAGCGGGCGTTCGTCGACGACCACTTCCGCGGCAGCTTCACGTCCTACCTCGCAGCCCTGAGGCGGATCAGGCTGACGCAGACTGCGGCGAGGGGCCTCCTCTTGGACGAGCTCCGGCGGGAGGCCGTACGGGGCCGCTTCTCGCCGGCGCGGCCGGCCGGACCGCAGCTTCTGGAGTTCCACGCCACGTACGCCGGCCTTCAGGCACGCCTGGTCGAGACGACGCGCCCCGTTGCGTGGCTCGGCGGGCGCACGCGCGGCCTCGCGATCGAGACGTTCGCGCCCGCCCGGATCTTCTCCCTCGCCGGCCCCGGACGCGTGCGCACGATGCACGGGCGGATCGAGGTGCGGCCGCTCGAGGACACCGTCTCGCTCGGTGCCATTCCCCTCGTCGAGGCGCGTCCCGCTATCGAGGCGTCGCTGAACCGCTTCGCTCGCGTCCACGCCTACGAGACGTGGCTCGCGAAGGCGCAGGAGCAGGCACTCGCCCAGGCGACCTGTGTCGGCGACCAGCTGCCCGCCCCGGCGGCGCTGACGCTCGACGACTTGCTGCCGCTCGAGTCCTTCACTCGTTGACAAGATGCCGGGCAGACTCCGGCAGCTCGATCACGAGGAGGATTCGATGGCAGGGAAGGCCGACTTCACCGAGGAGGAGTGGGAGCAGCTTCGCAAGGGTGCGACGCGGTGCAGGTCTGCTCGTCTCCGCGAGCGACCGCAGCTTCTTCGACAGCTTCAAGGAGGCGGGGTCGCTGGCCAAGCACCTCGCCGGAGGAAAGTCCGGCGACAGTCAGCTCGTGCGCGAGCTCGCGGGCGAGCGCGGTTCTGGCTTCGGCGTGAGGTCCTCCCAGGAGGAGCTCGAGTCGGGGACGTTCGAGGCGCTCCGCTCGTCGGTGGCGACCTTGCAGCAGAAGGCGCCCGACGAGCTCGCGGCGTATCGCGGGTTCGTGCTCGGGGTGGCCGAGCGGGTCAGCAGGGCGGCCGGCGGCGGCGAGAAGGCCGAGGCTGCGACGCTCGACAAGATCAAGGAAGCGCTGACCTAGCGACGTGCGGCGCGTCTGAAGCAGTCGAGCGTGTGGTCGTCGACGAGGCCGGCGGCCTGCATGAAGGCGTAACAGGTCGTCGGGCCGACGAAGCGGAAGCCGCGCCGCTTCAGCTCCTTGCTCATCGCCGTCGACTCGGGCGTGACGGCCGGGATCTCGGAGACGTCGCGCCAGTCGTTGCACGCGCGGCTCGCCGTCGACGAAGGACCAGAGGAGCTCGGGCAGCGGCAGGTCGAGGTCGAGCGTGGCGCGCGCGTTCGTGATCACGGCCTCGATCTTGCCGCGGTGACGCACGATGCCGGCGTCGCCGAGCAGCCGCTCGACATCCCGCTCGCCGAAGCGCGCGATCGTCTCGACGTTCCACTCCGCGAACGCGTGCCGGTAACCCTCGCGCTTGCGGAGGATCGTCGACCACGAGAGCCCCGCCTGCGCGCCCTCGAGGTTGAGGAGCTCGAAGAGCTGCCGCTCGTCGCGCTCGGGCGAGCCCCACTCCTCGTCGTGGTAGGCGACGTAGAGCGGGTCATCGAGCGGTACCCAGGCGCAGCGATTCATTCCCGCGACCGTACCGATCTTGGCCGCACTCCCGTCACGCGCCCTTTATGGTCGAGTGAGAGACACGGATGCTCGACTCTCTGACGACGGTTGCGGCGTTGTCGCGGCAAGACCTGTTCTTCGCCCTCGCGGTCGCAGCCACGCTCGCGACACTGGCGCTGCTCGTCGTCACGGTGCGCGCCGACTTCGCGGGCCCGGCGAAGACCCTCGGTCGCCGCGACCGGCGTCATCCACCCGGGGGTGCGCGGGATCCTCGCGACGCGCTCGCGCTCGTCGGCGACACGCTCGCCGCGACGCACAATCCCCACGCACTGCTTCCGGTCATTCTGCGCGCGACCGCCGAGGCGACCGGGGCCGCCGCGGGGCTGCTCGTGGATGAAGGCCGCGAGGTCGCGAGCGTCGGCTCGATCCCGCGCTCCTCGGAGCCGCTCACGCTGGAGCTCGCGGCGCCCGGTGAGGGGCCGACGACGATGGTGCTCTACCCGCCAACCGGCGGCTTCGACCCCGAGTCGCAGCGTCTCGCCGTCTGGCTCGCGGCCCAGGCTGCGGTCGCCGTCGAGAACGCTCGCCTCCACGACGTCGTCCAACGGCAGGCGGTCACGGACGAGCTGACCGGGCTCGTCAACCGGCGGCGGTTCATGACCGCACTCGAGCACGAGCTCGGCCGCGCTTCCCGCGCACTCCCGCCGGCGATCATCCTGGCGGATCTCGACGACTTCAAGCGCGTCAACGATCGCTTCGGCCACCCGGTCGGAGACGCGGCCCTGCAAGCCTTCGCCCGTGCGCTCGTCGACCATGTGCGCGACGTCGACATCGCGGCCAGACTCGGCGGGGAGGAGTTCGCCGTCCTCCTGCCCGAGACGCCGCTCTCAGGGGCGGCAGCGGTCGCGATGCGGCTCCAGCGCTCCCTGGCGCGGATACCGCTTCTCGTCCGCGGCGGGCGTGACATCACTCTCACGGCGAGCATCGGCGTCGCCCAGCAGGTGGGCGGCGAGCCGGCCGAATCGCTGCTTCGCCGGGCCGATGCGGCGCTGTACCGTGCGAAGGCGGAGGGAAAGAACAGGGTTGTCCAGGCCGACGTGGTCCAGCCTGGCGTACATCCGCTTTCCTGACGATACTCCGTAGGTGCGCTTTCCCTGGGCGACTGTTCGTGTGTCCTCACTCGTGGCCTCGGCCGTCGCGGCCGGGTACTTCTGGCATGGCGCGCTCGAGGATCCCGGGTCTGTGGAGCGGATCGTCGTGCCCGGCTCGACGGCGGTCGACGAGGCCCCGATCGTGATTCCCGTGCCGGCTGCCCCGGCGGTGCCACCCGCGGAGGGCCCCAGGCGCGTGCCGCCCCCGGCGGCCCCGCCGCCGGCATCCGGCCCTGCGGCCTCGCCGGCCGGAGACGCGCCCGCGAGCGACGAGGCGGCGGCCGGTGCGCCGCCGTCGACGCCCGACGTCACGCCGGCGACGCCCGCTGCGCAGCCGGTCTCGAGGCCGCTCCCGCCGGAGCCCACCCCGACGCCGCCGCCGCAGTCGACTCCAGCGCCGAGCCCGCCGCCCAGGCCGGCGCCGCGTCCTGTGCCCAACCCGTCGCCGACTCCGGCTCCGAATCCGACGCCCACTCCAAATCCGACTCCGAACCCGAATCCGACGCCGAACCCGAACCCGACACCGACGCCGAACCCGACCCGACGCCGAACCCGACACCGACGAACCCGACTCCCAACCCGCCTAACCCGACCCCCAACCCCAATCCGACGCCGGTTCCGCCGCCGGTGACCGAGCAGCCGACACCCCCCGATGACAACGACCGCCCGGGCCACGGCCACGGCGACGACAACCACGATCACAGCGGCCCGCCCGGGCGTGAGAAGGACAAGGACAAGGAGAAGGACCGGGACGGGGAAGGCCCCGGCGAGCGTCCCGGGCCGGGCAGCGACGAGAACGCCCACAGCGGCCCGCCCGGGCAGGAGAAGAAGCCCTAGCGATCGGCGGGCTCCCGAACAAGGGACGCCCCGCCTCGGCCTCCTCTTCGCGATGAGGAGACTCGGTTTCGCCGCTACTCGTCGACGGACTGCGAGCTACCCGAGGCGCGGTTCGCGCGCCCCGACCGGCCGATGAGAGAAGTCTCATGGGGACTTCACGACGGCTTCATCGCCGGTGGGCAGGCTCGAGAGCGACAACGAACGGACATTGGAAGGGGTTGTGAAAATGATCAGCATCCGGTTTGCACCACACGGCGGGATGGTCGCTCTTGCGGTCGTGGCGGCGGCGATTGCGGCCACGCCGGCGCTCGCGGAGGAGCGCGCCTGCCGTGGCACGCTCGGCGCCGTGACCGTCGACAACCTCCGCGTCCCGCAGGGTGCGACATGCACGCTCAACGGAACGATCGTCAAGGGCACGCTCAAAGTCGGCAGAAGGGCGACGCTCGTGGCTCGCGGCATCCGCGTCGTCGGCAACATCCAGGCCGAGAACTCCACGAGCGTGGTGGTCAACGGGACCTCGCGGATCGGCGGCAGCATCCAGGTGAAGCAAGGCGGCGCGGCGAGCGTCATCTCCTCCCGCGTCAACGGCGACATCCAATACGACGCCAATCGCGGCATGCTGAAGGCGAACGACAACAAGGTCGGCGGCAGCATCCAGGTAGTCGGCAACTCGGCGGCCGCGGAGATCTTCCGGAACACCGTCAAGGGCAACCTCCAGTGCAAGGAAAACCGGCCGGCGCCGACCGGGGGCGGCAACGTCGTCGGTGGCAACAAAGAGGATCAATGCGCCAGCTTCTAGCGGGCCGATAAGAGTCTGCGCAGCACGCCGGCGCTCTCCGGTCGGACACGAGAGCGGCTCGAGGTGACCCCACCGTCAGCCGAGCCGCTCTCTCAGGCGCCGCCCCGACCGCAAATAGTATTCGGGCGTAACCGGAGGACTCCGCCGAGGAGGCCAGCTACGACGGCTCCCAGGGCCGCAGACGCGGGAGCCAGCGCGGCACGTGCGCCCGGAAAGTGCGGTACTCCTCACCGAACCGGCGCTCGAGACCGGGCTCCTCGACGAGCGGGAAGTAGAGCGCGTTGACGGCGAACACCACCCCGAACCACGCCAGCAACGCGACCGACCCGAACAGGACAGCCTCGCCGAGGAGGATGGCGAGGACGCCGCTGATCATCGGGTTGCGCACGTGGCGGTACGGCCCCTCCACGACGAGCCTCGTGGTCGCGTCCCACGGCGCGAGCGTTCCCCGCCCCTCGGTCGCGAAGAGCCTCACCGTCCAGGCGACGAGCGCGAGGCCCGCCGCGATCAGTGCGACTCCGGCCATTACGGGGAGGACCGCGAGCCAGCCCGACCGGCCCCAGCCGACGTTTGTCGGCCAGGTGCGCAAGACGATCAGCGCCGGTACCGCGACCGCGACGGTGCCCGGGCAGAGCCCGATCGCCCGCACGTGGCGCCACGTTCCCACGTCCCGATCATGCTTGCTCGGCTGCGGCGCGTGATGAGAGCGGCCCGTGGCGGAAAGGTGGGATCGCCGCGGGTGGCACTCAGATCCGGTGAGGTGGGGCGGAGGGCTCCCGCGCGCCGACGCGTGTCTCGTCCGCACGTCGAGTCATTGCGGCGCGATATCGGACCGGGGAGTCCTGCATCAGCCTGGTCGGGCGTCCCTTGTGACGTCGGGCACGGTCGATGACGAAGCAGACCTTGCCGGCGTGGTCGCCGTAGAAGTACGCCAGGCCGGTGACGCAGGCGCCGACGTACAGTGCCCCGAGCGCGGCGAACAGGAGCCCGTTGGCGAGGAAGAGCGCGGTCCAGGCGAGCTGGTAGGCGACGAAGAACGTCTCCGCAATGACGTAGGGCCAGTGGATCCTGACGGTGTCGCGTCGTTTCACGTTCGGGCGGCTCCGGTGACCGACGCGGCCTTCGGCGTGCGCTCGAACTCGCTGTGCATGTCGCCGAAGAGCCCCTCGGTGAAGGCGCTGAACTGGTGCGGGAGCATGCCTGTGTTGATCACGACGTACGGCACGACGCGTGCGACGCGTCGTAGGAAGGTCGCCAGGCTGAGCGGTTCGACGTACGTGTGTTTGGTTTCGAGCGATGCGATGGCGGTGGAGGCCAGCAACCACAGCACCGTGGGCAAGAGGTACAACGCGACGCCTGCGCCGACGTCGAGCGCCCCGAACCACAGGTCGGTGAAGATCAGCAGTGGCAGCATGGTCAGCCAGAGCGCCCAAGCGGGCCACTGCCAGGAGATGCACATGTGGTAGACGAACGCGAGGCGCCGGAGCCTGGAGCAGCGGTGTCCGAACAGAAGTGTCCGCAGGTGCAGCCGCTGGAGCTGCACCCAGCCCTGAGTCCAGCGCTTCTGCTGAGCCTTGTACGCGGTGTAGGTCGCGGGGAGCTCGGCGGGTGCGACGATCTCCTTGACGAACGTCGTCCGATAGCCGGCGAAGAGGTGGCGAAAGCTCAACTCGCAGTCCTCGACGAGGCTCGCGCCGCGCCAGCCGCCGGCGGTCTCGATCGCCGAGGCTCGCCACACGCCGGCTGTGCCGGTGAAGTTGACGAACTGCCACATCGCCGCACGCCACGACATCTGCAGCGTGTGATGGTCGTCGACCCAGAGCGATTGTGCGCGTGTGAGCGGCGACTCGTCGGCGTTGAGGTGGCCCCATTGCGTCTGCACCAGCGCGAGACCGAGGCACGGCGTGGTGTCGGCACCGTAGAAGTACGGGATCGTCCGCTGCAGGTAATCCTCGGGCGGCAGGAAGTCGGCGTCGAAGATGGCGATGAATTCGGCGTCGGTCCGGCGGCGACCGGTCTCCAGCGCCCCGGCCTTGTAGCCGACACGATCAACGCGCCGCAGCACCTGGCAATCGACACCGCGCGACGCTCGCATTTCGGCGCATACCCGGTTCACGAGTGCGCGCGTGTCCTCGTCGGTGGAGTCGTCGAGCACCTGCACGCTGAAGCGTTCGACGGGCCATGTCATCGCGCACGCAGCCTCGATCACGCGCCTGGAGACGGCGTGCTCGTTGAACATCGGCAGCTGGACGCACACCGTCGGCAGGTTCGCCGGCAACCGTCCCGGTGCCACCGCTTCGCGCCCCCTGAAGTAATAGCCGACCCGCTCGATGAGGCCGCCGACGTGGAAGCTCAGGATCACGAGCAGTGGCGTGTGCAGGGCGACGGTGATCAGCCACCAACCCGCGCTGCCGGTCGCGATCATGCCGGCGTCGAGGACGGACGTGGCGGCGAGAACGAACAGTGCGGTCGCGACGGCAGCGAGCACCAGGCTCGGCACCCACCACCGACGACCACGGCTCTCCCCGGCGTCGGACACGTGAGCGCCGGGCAGCGCCGGTCTCAGGGAGGCGTGCGGACGAGCGACTCCCCACGAGTCGCAGCGCAGTGACGAAGGAGCAGACGACTTCGTCGATTTCGGTATGGCATCCATTTCGGGTCTTCACTTCCGCCTGGGCCGGGAGGTCCCGACAGTAGGCAGGGAGTGTGAGATGAGCCTCAGGACCGGCTGAGAAACGCCTCATGAGAAACTCTCACCTAACGCGAGGTTTGGCCGTCCCTCACGGCGAGCTTCACACGAGGCAGTAGTCGTTTGGAGCGTGGACAAGCCGCGCACGCGCACTGGGAAGGCGAGGCGCCAGGGTTCCCACGCTCGATCATGCTCGCTCGGCTGCGGCGCGGGGTGAGAGCGACCCGGGGCGGAAGGTGGGATTCGCCACAGGCCGCTCTCACGTTCCGGTGGGTGGGGGCACGCCGGCCCGCGCCGGACGCACGTGTCGTCCGCTACTCCCGAGTGTGCACGGGTGCGATGAAGGCGCCGTGAAGCCCAGGTGAGGGTTTCTTCATACTTCGTGTGACCGCCCGGGCGGACCGCGGGAGCAGCGGCGGTCAGCAGGGGTCTACGTGGGGCAGTCGGGCGGCGGCTGGGTGCCCGGCGGCCCGCTCTGCCTGATGGGGCTGCAGTTCGCGAGGTCGGGGCGAACCCAGTACAGGCCGGCCGGGTTCCGTGTCCACGAGGCCCACTCGAGGGCGACCTTTCGCTCCTCGTCGAGCACGGAGAGGTAGACGCCCTCGAGCCGCGGACGATGAGCGTCGAGCGTCTGGAGGAGCGACCGGAGCTGCGTCGTCAGGAAGCTGACGGTGTCCGTCGGGGCGACCGAGAGAGCGATGGCGGAGCCGTATGGTTGGTGGATCTCGAGCGTCACGACCTCGGCCTTGGCTTTCTTGGCTGAATTGCGCAGCGCCTTGACGATCTCGGCCTCGCGACTCTTCGGCAGTGGCTTGGGATCGGGCTTTCCCTTCAGCCTCGGGTGTGCCGTGAACCCACCGCGACCGTCTTGCGCGTCGACCTCGGCGGGGAGGCCGGCGGCGAGCAGGCGGCGGCTGAGCGCGCCGGCCACGATCCACTCGTCCCACCGCCGCCGAATCGTTACCGCCGGGATGGTCGTGAACGTAATCGTGACGACCCTGCCCGCCGCGGTCTCGCGTCGCGCCCCTGCGGGACTGATTGCGATCTCCTTCACGCTCGTCTTGTCCATGCCCGCGACGACACTGCGGACGAGAGACTTCTCGCCGGCCGAGCCGCCCTCGACGGCGGTCGCGGCCACGAGCTTCGGAACGGGCCGGCTCTCCGGAGCCGCCGTCGTCGTGCCCGAAGCGCCTGCTAGCTCGTCGTCATCCCCCGCGCAGCCGACGCCGGCCAGACCGATGCCAGTCGCGACGAGGATCGAGATCAGCTTCACCTGCGGCCGAACCCTATCTGCCGCCTGAAAGCACCCCGAACGCCCGAAGGGGGCTCCCTCGACGCGAGCCCCCTCGCCTCGGTGGGGGTCCCCGAGGTGGGCGACTCCAGCAACTCAGTCGAAGTCGATGACGAGCTGCGGCGGGTTGTCGCCGACCTTCTCGCGGCTGTTGAAGGCCTGGTCGAAGCCGCCGCCGTTCTCGCTGGCGTCGCGGATCAGGAAGCCGTGGTTGGTGCCCGGCGTGTACATCGCCTGGACCTGGCTCGTGACCGTCCAGTCGCGGTAGCCGAAGCCCGACGTCGTCGTCGCGACCGTGCCGGTGGTGGCGGGCTGGTTGCCCCAGGTCACGCCGGTCTCCGTCCACGTCGCGCCGAGCGGGATCGCCTGGAGCGTGCGGCCGTCCTTGTACGACGCCGCGTACAGGCGGAGCGTCGCCCTGACGACGTCGCAGCCGGCCGGGATGGCCGGGAGGTTGAAGCGGAACAGCGCCCTGGCGTTGCTGCCCGACTTCGAGTCGACCTTCAGCGACCGAGTCGCTGCCGTTGTTCTTCGCCGCGTCGCTCTGCAGCACCCAGCTGTCGGCGACCGGGTTGACCGTGATCGTCGTGGCGGTGCAGGTCGAGATGTTCGCCGTCCACGTGCTCGTCGCGGGCGTCGGGTCGGCGTTGCCGGCCGCGTCGATCGCGCGGACGCGGAACGTGTGCGGCCCGGCCGTGATCCCGGTCAGGTTGCCGCGGCGAGGTGCAGGCGGCGTAGGCGGCGTTGTCGAGCGAGCACTCGAACGTCGCGCCCGCGTCGTCGGCCGAGAACGTGATCGTCTCGGTCGTGCTCGTCGTCGTCCCCGACGGCCCGTTGTTGATCGTCGTCTCGGGCGGGAAGAGGTCGAGCAGCCAGGTGTACGTCGCCGGGCTCGGATCCACCCTGCCGGCGAGGTCGGTCGCGCGCACCTGGAACGTGTGCGAGCCGTGCGCGAGGTTCGTGTAGCTCTTCGGGCTCGTGCACGGAGCGAACGCGGCCGCGTCGAGCTTGCACTCGTACGTGAGCTGCGCCGCCGGCGTCGAGTCGTCGGTGCCGGTGAAGGTGAAGCTCGGCGAGTGCGTCGGGCTCGGGTTGGTCGGCTTGGTGGTGATGCCCGTGTCCGGCGGCGCCAGGTCCGGAGCGCAGCTCGACCGTCCACGAGCGGGTCGCCGGCGTTGCGTCGACGTTGCCGGCGGCGTCCTTCGCCCGGACGCTCAGCGTGTGCGGGCCGACGGCTCAGGTTCGAGTACGTCTTCGGCGAGGCGCAGGCGGCGTACGCCGCGTTGTCGAGCGAGCACTCGAAGGTCGCGGCCGGCTCGTTCGAGGAGAACGTGAACGTCGCGCTGGTGCTCGGCACCGTTCCGGACGGGCCGCTGTCGATGGTCGTCGCCGGCGGCCCTCGTGTCCGGCGCGGCGAAGCGGATCACGAGCTCCGGCCGGTTCAGCGGAGCTCTCGCGGCTGGCGAACTGCTGCTCCGAGCCGCCGTTGTTGTCGCCGGCGTCCTTGATCAGGAAGCCGTTGTTCGCGCCCGCGTACATCGCGGCCACCTGCGCCGAGACGTTCCACTCGCGCCAGCCGGCCGTCGCGCCGGCGCCGAGGCCGGACATCGTCGTCGACGGGCTCACCGACGGTCGCCGGCTGGTTGTCCCACGTGACGCCGCCCTCGCTCCAGCTGCCGCCGACCTGCCACGCCTCGAGGACGCGGTCGGTCGCGAGCGCGTTCAGGTGCAGGCGCAGCGTGGCCGACTCGACCGCGCAGCCCGCCGGCAGCGCCGGGAGGTTGAAGCGGACGAGGCCGCGGGTGTTGTGCGCGGGACCCTTGGACACGATCTTGAGGGTCGGGTCGCGAGCCCTTGTTG
Organism: uncultured Gaiellaceae bacterium; assembly: GCA_963794385.1. Classification (GTDB taxonomy): domain Bacteria; phylum Actinomycetota; class Thermoleophilia; order Gaiellales; family Gaiellaceae; genus Gaiellasilicea. The sequence goes on from CAWCDT010000021.1 coordinate 44,581, forward strand.
GCGGCCGGCGCGGCCTGGTCGATCCAGGCGTCCGCGTTGGCGCCGAGCGTCTGCGTGCGAGACGCAGTTCACGGGCGCGCCCGCGGCGAGCGGCGAAGCGGTACACCATCTGCGGCTGGTTGTCCGACTTCTCCCTGCTGTTGAACTGCTGCTCGGAGCCGCCGTTGTTCTCGACGGCGTCGCGGATCAGGAAGCCGTAGTTGAGTTCGCGCCCATCGCCGCCACCTGCGTCGTGACGTTCCACTCGCGATAGCCCGTGCCGGAGCCGGTCGTGGCGGCCGTACCGGTCGTGGCGGGCTGGTTGCTCCAGTTGACGCCGCCCTCCGTCCAGCTCGCGGCCGAGCGGCAGCGCCTGGAGCGTCCGGCCGCTGGCCGCGCCGCCTGCGTACAGGCGCAGCGTCGCCGACTGCAGGACGCAGCCGGACGGCACCGTCGGCGACGGGAAGCGGACGAGCGCGCGGGTGTTCTCGCCGGACTTCGACATCACCTTCAGGACCGAGTCGGCGCGCGTAGTTGTTCGAGCCGTTCTTCTGCTCGATCCACGCGTCCGCGTTCGCGCCCACCGTCTGCACGGAGCTGCAGTTCGGCGCCACGACCGTCCACGTGTAGAGTCGCCGGCGTCGCGTCGACGTTGCCCGCCCGGTCGACCGCGCGGACCTCGAACGAGTACGGGGCGCCGACGGCGAGGCCGTTGTACGTCTTCGGGCTCGATGCACGCAGTGAACTCGCCGTCGCCGTCGAAGCGGCACTCGTAGCGGAGCTGCGCCGGCCGCGTCGGAGTTGTCGCTGCCGCCGAAGGTGAACGTCGCAGACGTGGTCATGCTCGGGTTCGGCGGGCTTGCTCGGTGATGGTCGTCTCCGGCGCCGTGCCGTCGGTGATCGTCCACGCGAAGCTCGCCGGCGTCGCGTCGACGTTGCCCGCGGCGTCGATCGCCCGCACCGCGAAGGTGTGCGGCCCGACCGCGAGGCCCGCGTACATGCTGCCGGCGACTCGCAGGTCGCGAACGCGGCGCCGTCGAGCGAGCACTCGAACTCGGAGTCGACCTCGTTCGCGCTGAACGTGAACGTCGCGGTCGTCGCCGAGGTCGTGCTCTGCGGCGTCGTGAGGATCGACGTGTTCGGCGGCACCGCCACCGTCCACGTGTACTCGACCGGCGTCTCGTCGGCGAGGCCGTACGTCGTTCTTCGCGGCGACGGTGAACGTGTGCTCGCCGTCCTCCAGGCCGTTGTACGTCTTCGGCGACGCGCAGAGCGTGGAGCCGAGGCCGTCGAGGTCGCAGAAGAACTCGACGCCGGTCTGGTCGGAGGAGAACTCGAACGTCGCCGTCGCGCTCGCGCTCGGGTCGGCCGGGCAGATGATCGAGCGTCGTCTCCGGCGGTGCCAGCACCGTCCACTCGTAGCGGGCGGGCGTCTGGTCGACGTTCCCCGCGACGTCGGTGGCCCGGACCTCGAACGCGTGCTCGCCCGGCTCCACCTCGTACTCCTCGGGCGACTCGCACTCGGCGAACGGCTCACCGTCGAGCGAGCACTCGAAGGTGGCGAAGGCCTCGGAGGCGAACGTGAACGCCGCGACGATCGCCGGGCTCGGGTCGCCCGGCTGCGTCAGGATCCGCGTCTCGGGCGCCTCGGTGTCGGGCGCCGCCTCGACCGTCCAGGTGTAGCTCTCGGGCGACTGATCGGCGTTGCCGGCGAGGTCGACCGCGCGCACCTGGAAGGTGTGCTCGCCGACCGCGAGGTCCGTGTACTCCATCGGCGAGTCGCACTCGGCGAACGGCTCGCGTGTCGAGCGAGCACTCGAACGTCGCGTCGAGCTCGCTCGCCGAGAAGCTGAACGTCGCGACCGTCTCCGTCGTCGGGTCGGCCGGCCGGCCCTGCAGCGTCGTCTCGGGCGGCGACCGTGTCGAGGATGACGTCCAGCTGTAGCTCGCCGCCGGCGTCTCGACGTTGCCGTAGATGTCGGTGGCGCGGACGCGGAACGTGTGCTCGCCGAGCGCCAGACCGGTGTACTCGACCGGCGAGGTGCACGGCGCGAACGGCTCGGTGTCGAGCGAGCACTCGAAGGTCGAGCCGGGCTCGTTGGCGGTGAAGGTGAAGCTCGCGTCGACCAGCGTGGTCTCGGCATCCGGGCCGATCAGATCGTCGTCACCGGCGCCGTCCGGTCGGCCGCCACCGTCCACGTCCACTCCGCGGGCGTCTCGTCCACGTTGCCCGCCGCGTCGGTCGCCCGCGCTGCCAGCGTGTGCGGCCCGTCCGCGAGGCCGGTGAAGACGGTCGGATCCGGGCACGGCGTGAAGCCGGCGTTGTCGAGGTGCACTCGAAGGTCGAGGGCGGCTCGTCGCTCTGGATCGCGAACGTCGCGGTCGTGCTCACGCTCGGGACGAGCGGGTCGGGGCCGAAGACGATCGTCGTCTCGGGCGGGTCGAGCTCGGTGACCGTCCACGCGTAGAGCGTGGTCGGCGGCTCCTCCTGCTCCTCGGGCACGAGCACGCGCACCTCGAAGGTGTGCGGCGCCAGCAGCAGGCCGTTGTACGTCTTCGGCGACGTGCACGGCGACCACTCGCCCGCGTCGAGCGAGCACTCGTACGGCGGGTTCATGGCGTCGGCCGAGAAGACGAACGTCGCGCTCGTCTCGTCCGTGCGCAGGGCCGGCTTCGACGTGATCTCGACCGGCGGCGCGGCGATGGCGACGTCCCACTCGTACTCGGCCGGCTCGAGGTCGGCGTGACCGAGGGCGTCGATCGCCCTGACGGCGAAGGCATGCTCGCCGTAGATGAGGCCGGTGTAGACCTTCGGCGACTCGCACTCGATCCACACCTGCTCGTCGACCGCCTCGTCGAGCGCGCACTCGAAGGTGACGCCCTCCTGGTCGGACGAGAACTCGAACGTCGCCGTCGCGTTCTCGGACGGGTTGGGCGGCGTCAGGTCGAGGATCGTATCCGGGTGGGCCGAGACAGTCCACTTGCGGCTCGCCGGCGTCGGGTCTGCGCCGCCCGCGATGTTCAGGGCGCGGACATGAGAGCGTGTACACGCCCGGCGCGGAGACGCTGACCGAGTACGGCGAGACGCAGCTCTCGTAGAGCTCGCCGTCGAGCGAGCACTCGAACGTCGCCGTCTGCTCGTCGCTGGAGAACGTGAACGTGCCTTCGAGCGACCAGGTCGGCTGCTCCGGCCCGGAGTCGATCGTCGTGTTCGGCGCGACGACCGTCCAGCTGTACACGGCCGGCGTCGGGTCGGGCGTTCCGGCCTCGCTCAGCGCGCGGACGAGCAGCTCGTGCGTGCCGAGCGCGAGGCCCTCGAGCAGGTAGAGCGACTCGCAGGAGCCCAGGGTGCCGCCGTCGACGGAGCACTCGAACGTCGCCTCCGGATCGGTGGAGGAGAAGCGGAACTCGGCGACCGTGCTGCAGCGTCGAGGCGGCCGGGCCGGAGTCGATCGTCGTCTCGGGCGCCACGACCGTCCAGCTGCGGCTGGCCGGCGTCGTGTCGAGGATGCCGGTCGAGCTGGTCGCCCTGACCTGCAGCTCGTAGTTGCCGGGCACGAGACCCGTGAGCACGTACGGCGACTCGCACTCGCTCCACGTGAGGCCGCCGTCGAGCGAGCACTCATACGTCGCACCCTGGTCGTTCGGGGTGCCCGTGGAGAAGACGAACGTCGCGGTTGCAGCTGGCCGTGGTCGCCGGCGGGCCGGACTCGATCGTCGTCTGCGGGACGACGAGCGTCGTGCCGGTCGCGAGCGCGAACGGCGACAGCGTGTCGGTCTCACCGCAGACCTCGCCGGCGACCGGTCGCTCGACGTGGTGATGTCGACCCACGTGCTCGTGTCCGCATCCCAGTGCAGGAGCCGGACCGGCTCGGCCAGGGAGCCCGGCACGTAGGTGAGGCAGACGGTGACGGGCGCCGTGTACACGGCGTTCGTGCTGATGTCGTAGTACGACGCGCCGTCGGCGAGGTAGCCGGTGGGCAGGGTCGGCCCGCCGGGCACGACGGCGGCCGTCGTGTTACCAGCGGTGCCGACACCGGCGAAGGTCACCGTCGCGGTCTGGGCGGCGGGCAGTTCGAGCTCGACCGTGACGGCGCTGCCCACGGGCGTGTTCGGCGGAGGCGGCGCCTCCACCGTCCAGCTGTGGCTGTCCGGCTCGCCGACGTTGCCGAACTCGTCGATCGCGCGGACGAGCACGGTGTAGCTCACCGGGCACGAGGCCGGTGATCTCGTGCGGAGACTGCACGGCGTCCACGTCGCGCCATTGTCGAGCGAGCACTCGAACGTCAGCTCCTCCGGCGGGGTCGTCGTTGTCGGTGCCGCTGAAGACGATGCTCGCCGTCGTCTGGAGCGTCGAAGCGGGCGGGCCCGACTCGATCGTCGCCACGGGCGGGATGGCGACGATCCACGTGAACGTGGCGGGGGCGGCCTCGACGAAGCCGAAGGAGTTCGTCGCCTCGACCTCGAGCACGTGCTCGCCCTCGGTCAGGCCGTTCAGCGTGCGCGGGGACACGCAGTCGGGCACGACGATGCCATCGAGGAAGCAGGAGAACGTGACGCCCGTGTGCTCCGGGCCGACGGTGAGCGTGAACGTCGCGCTCGTGCTCGTCGTCGTGGCCGGGGCGGCCGGCACGTCGGCCGTGATCGTCGTGATCGGCTGCGCCGACGACGATCCAGCCGTACGGCGCGGAGGCCGGGCCGACGTTGCCGCTCGGGTCGACGGCCCGCACGAGCAGGGTGTGCTCGCCCGGCCTCGGCATCGAGCTCGGCGACGTTGTCCGGCGGGGCAGCGCACTCGGCGAAGTCCGCACCGTCGACCGAGCACTCGAACGACGCGTCCGGCTCGTTGCTCGAGAAGACGAACGTTGCGAGCGTGTCCTGCGAGATCGGCGCCGTCGGGCCGGAGACGATCGTCGCGGCCAGCGGGCGGCGTGTCGTCGATGACCGTCCACGTCCAGGTCACCGGAGTGGCCTCGACCAGGAGGTTCGGCTTCAGCACGGTGATCTCGAACGTGTGCTCGCCGGCCACCTGGCCGGTCTCCGCCATCAGGTCGAGCTCCGTGTACGCCGTGGGCGAGGTGCACGCGGCCGGCACGGAGCCGTCGAGCGAGCAGAGGAGGGTGACCTGCGGATCGGGGTCGTCGACCGTGAAGGTGAACTCGGCAGTCCTCGCCTCGGTCGAGCCACCGGACGCGGCCGTCGGGCCGGTCTGGATGGTCACGACCGGCGGCGTGAGGTCGCCGATCTCCCACTCGTACGTCGCCGCGACCGGCTCGCGCGCGCCGCCGGCGCTGATCGCCGTGATCTCGAGCTCGTGCGGGCCGGGCGCGAGGCCGCTGTACGTCTTCGGCGAGGAGCACGTCTCCGCCGCGAGCCCGTCGAGCACGCACTCGAAGGTGGCGTCGGCCTGGTTGGCCTGGAAGGTGAAGGTCGCGCTCGTGCTCTCGGTCTGACGGCTCCGGCCGGTGAGGATCGATCGTCGTCTCCGGCGCCGGCAGGATCTCCCACGTGTGGACCGCGGGCTCTCCGGCGCCGAGGCCGTCCACCGCGCGGACGCGGAAGTCGTGCGTCGTCCCGGTCGCGAGGCCCGTGTAGTCCGGCGGGCGAGGTGCAGGAGCTGAACCCGGCCTCGTCGAGCGAGCACTCGAAGGAGGCGCCGGCCTCGTTGGACGAGAAGGTCAGGATCGCCCGCGACTGGGCCGTCGGGTTGTCGGGGCCGTCGTCGATCGTCGCGACGGGCGCGAGGTCGATCGTCCACGCCCTGCGTCGCCGGCGACGGGTCGACGTTGCCGGCCGCGTCGGTCGAGCGGACGGAGAACGTGTGGTCGCCGGCGGCGAGGCCGGAGTACGAGGCGGGCGAGGTGCAGTCCGCGTACGCCGCGTCGTCCAGCTTGCACTCGTACTCGACGCCGGGCTCGGAGGTGAACTCGAGCGACGCGCTCGTCGAGCGGGTGAGCGAGTCCGGACCGGACGTGATGGTCGTCTCCGGCGCCACGCGCTCGATCGTCCAGTTGTGGCTCGCCGGTGAAGGATCGGCGTTGCCGGCCGCATCCACGGCGCGGACGACGAGGCTGTGCGGGCCGTCGAGCAGGTTGAACAGATCGAGCGGCGAGGCGCACGGCACGAGGGTGCCCGCGTCGATCGAGCACTGGAAGGTCGCACCGGCCTCGGAGGAGAAGACGAAGCGGGCGGTGCCGCTGTTCGTCAGCTCGGCCGGAGCCTCGGCGAGCGTCGTGTCGGGCGGCTCGCGGTCGATCGTCCACGTCCACGTGACGGCCGGGGCCTCGGTGTTGTCGGACGCGTCGGTCGCGCGCACCGAGAAGGTGTGCGGGCCGTCCGCGAGGCCGATGTAGCGCCACGGCGACGTGCACTGGACGAACGGGCCGCCGTCGAGCGCGCACTCGAACGTCGCGCCGGCCTCGGAGGTGAACGTGAAGTCGGCGCTCGTGCTCTGCGTCCGCGCATCCGGCATGTGCACGAGCAGCGTCACGGGCGCCGTCGTGTCGGGCGGGCCGATCGTCCAGGTGAAGACCGCCGGCGTCGGGTCGGACGCGCCCTCCTCGTCGGTGGCGACGACCTGGAACTCGTGGACGCCCTCGGCGAGGTCGGTGTACTGCGCCGGCGAGCTGCAGACCTCGAAGCCGGCGCCGTCGAGCTGGCAGAGGAACGTCGAGTTCTGCTCGGTGGAGAAGAAGCCGAAGCTGGCGCTCGTGTCCGTCGTCGGGTCGTCCGGGCCGCCGCTGATGACGGTGTCGGGCGCGGTGCCCTCGATGACCGTCCACGTCCAGCCGCGGGCGTCGGGTCGACGTTGCCGTCGAGATCCTCGGCGGCGACCTCGAACGTGTGCGTGCCGAGCGTGATCGACGGGAAGCCGAGCTCGGTGTCGGGGAACATGGCCGGGGTGAGGCACTCGCCGAGCTCGACGCCGTCGAGGTAGCAGATGAAGACGGAGCCGGGCTCGTTCGAGGTGAACGCGAACGCCGCCGTCGTGCGGGCCGTCGGATCGGTCGGGCCGGCCTGGATGGCGGTCTCCGGCGCAAGCGAGACGGTGAAGTCCCACTCGGCCGGGATCTCGCCGGCGATGCCGAACTCGTTGACCGCGCGGACCTGGAACAGGTAGTCGCCGTCCGGCAGGCCCGTGTACGTGTGCGGGGACGAGCACGGCTCGAAGAGGTTGTTGAAGAACGGGTTCGGGATGATGCGGCACTCGAAGGTCGCGTTCGGCTCGGTCGAGGTGAACTCGAAGGTGTGGTCCGGTCCCGGGCTCGGGTCGGGCGGCGCCACCGTGATCGTGGGCTCGAGCGGCGGCGCGATCACACGCCACTCGTGCCGCGCCGGCTCGGGCTCCACGTTGCCGAACTGGTCGATGCCGCGGACCTGGAAGACGTGCAGGCCAGGCTCGATCTGCTCGATCAGGTACGGCGTCTCGCAGCCCTCGAACGGCTCGGCGTCGAGCGAGCACTCGTACTCCACCGCACCGAGCGCGGAGAACTCGAAGATCGGGTTCACGTTCGTCGACGGGTTCGTCGGCGCCCTGTGAATCGTCGTATCGGGTGCCGGCGCCGGCGGCTCGTACGTCCACGCGTAGGTCGCCGGCGTCGGGTCGGTGTTCAGCGCCAGGTCGACTGCGCGGACCAGGAAGGTGTAGTCGCCGGGCTCGAGCTCGACGTACTGGGCCGGGTTGAAGCACTCCTCCCAGACCGGGCTCGCCGTTGGGCTCCTCCTCGATGGCGCACTCGAAGTAGATGACCTCCTCGTTCGCGGCGATCTCGAAGGTCGCCCAGTTGTCG